>NZ_LN913016.1:0-1395615 GCF_001487145.1 Anaerococcus rubeinfantis | reverse complement strand
ACTGCAGTTAAAAAGATCAGGACTAATAATAAACAAAAAGAAAGTACAAAGATTAGTTCAAAAGCTAAAACTACAAGTAAAAAGTTATTCAAGAAAATCTAGAAAATACTCATCCTACAAAGGACAGATAGGAAAGATATCAGACAATAAAATAAAAAGAAACTTTAAAGTAGAAAAACCATACATTCAAATAACAACAGACACAACAGAATTTAAGTATTTAGAAAAAGATAAAAAAGGCAACTATCAAATAAAGAAACTTTATCTAAACCCATACCTAGATATGTACAACAGTGAAATACTAAGCTATGAAATATCAAAACAACCAACGATAGAACCAATCCTAAAGGCTTTAGACAAGGCAATAAAGGTAACTAGCAAAACAAAAGAAAAAAGAATATTCCACTCAGATCAAGGCTGGGCATATCAAGTGAAACAATACACATCAAGGTTAGAAACAAACGGCATCACCCAATCCATGTCCAGAAAAGGAAACTGCCTAGACAACTCACCAATGGAAAACTTCTTTGGAATATTAAAACAAGAAATATATTACGGACACAAATTCTATTCATACGAGCACTTAAAACAAACAATAGAAGATTTCATAAAATATTACAATGAAGAAAGAATAAAAGAAAAATTAGGATACCTATCACCAGTAGAATATAGAAAGAAAAATGCAGCATAAAAATCTTCTACCCCTAGGGGTAGGAAAGGACAAAGAAATACCAGAGCTAGTTTAGTTCTAACTCTGGTATTAGGTCCAACTTTATGGGGTCACCTTAAAATCCTCATCACTTTTTAATTTAAAAAAAATCAAAATAATATATAATTTAAATAGAGGTGAAAAAATGAATTTAAGACAAATACCCTTATTTAAAAATTTATCAGAAAAAGATTTAGAAATTTTAAAAGAAAATATAAAAATAGAAGAGGTAACATATGAAAAAGGATCTTATATTTTTAACCAAGGTGATATAAAAAAAGACCTATATTTTCTAGAAGAAGGCTCAATATTAGTTGCAAAATTTGACCCAAACGGCAAAAGATCAATAATTCAAACATTCAATCAAAAAGCAATATTTGGAGAAGTCTACGCCTACCTAGAAGAAGCCTACGACTTTTCAGCCTACGTTCAAAAAAAATCAAAATTAATAGTAATAAAAGATTTTAGAAAATTAATAAACGAATCAATGCCAAAATCATTTCTAATAAATTATATAAACTTAATAAGCAAAAAATGCTTAATATTAAGCCAAAAAAATCAAATAAGTACCCAATTTACTTTAAGACAAAAAATTTCAAATTTCCTATTAATAGAAGAAGAAAATGGAAAAGTAAATTTGGATCAAACAAGAGAAGAACTTGCAGATTTCCTATCAACAACAAGACCATCCTTGTCCAGAGAATTATCAAACATGGCTGATGAAAAAATAATTAAAATTAAAGGAAGAGAAATTTATATTCTAAATAAAGAAGGTTTAGAAGATTTACTATAGAAAACTTTCCTTATATATAGTAAAAAAAATTTTTAAAAAAACTTGAAAGCTTTTAAAAAAATATATATAATAGAACAGATTGATACAAAAATCGAAAAGAAATTTTCTAAAATTTTTAAAAACTGTTAAATTTACTTGATTTTTCTTATGATTTGTTGTATCATATTTAAGTGCTATGAAGTGGGAGGTTGCTTTCACACTTAAGCCAGATGTGGAAGGTAATTTCCACCAAGCAAGCTAGAGAATAATCTCTAGTGCTTTCCAAATATAATTAAACGCCCGGTAGAGTGGCACATCAAAAGGAGGAAAAATGGCTAATCAAAAGATAAGAATTAGACTAAGAGCATATGATCATGAAATAATTGATAGCTCTGCAGAGAAAATCGTTGAAGCGGTAAAAAGATCAGGAGCAAAAGTAAGTGGACCAATTCCATTACCAACTGAAAAAGAAGTTATTACAATACTTCGTGCGGTTCACAAATACAAAGACTCAAGAGAACAGTTTGAACAAAGAACACACAAAAGATTAATCGACATCATTGGACCAAATGCAAAAACTTTAGATTCTCTAAAGAAATTGAATTTACCAGCTGGTGTTGACATAGAAATAAAACTGTAATTAGAATGATTGAAGGTTTTCCAAATAATTTTGGATCAATCCGCTGTAATTAAGGAGGTACTCAAATGAAGAGTATATTTACAACAAAAGTAGGCATGACTCAAGTCATTGATGAAGATGGTGTTGTTACACCTGTAACTGTACTTAAGGCTGATGAGAATGTAATAGTTCAAGTTAAATCAGAAGAAGTTGATGGTTACAATTCAATCCAAATTGGATATCATGACAAAAAAGAAAAAAATGTTAAAAAACCTATCAAAGGACACTTTGATAAGGCTGGGGCTTCTTACAAAAGATTTTTAAAAGAAGTTAGACTTTCTGAAAAATCTGAATTAAACCCTGGAGATACACTTAGTGTTGACCAATTTGAAGAAGGCGAATTAGTAGATATTACTGCTATTTCAAAAGGAAAAGGAACACAAGGTGCTATCAAAAGATGGAACTACGGAAGAGGACCAGCAAGCCACGGTTCTAAATCACACAGAGTAGCAGGTGCAAGAGCAGCAGGTTCTGATCCAGCTAGAGTGTTCAAAGGTAGAAAAGGCTCTGGAAAAATGGGAAATGAACGTGTAACAGTTCAAAACCTAAAAGTTGTTAAAGTTAATACAGAAGACAGCTACATCCTAGTTAAAGGCGCAGTTCCAGGACCAAAAGGTGGACTTGTAAAAGTTAAACAAGCAACAAAGAGCCTATAATAAGGAGGAATAAATGCCTAAAGTAGAAGTTTTAAATATTAAAGGAGAAAATGTTGGTGAAATCGAGTTAAATGAAACTCTTTTTGCAGCAGAAATTGCTGAAACAGCTGTTTATGATGCAGTTAAAAACCAACTAGCTAATAAAAGACAAGGCACACAATCCGCTAAGACTCGTGCAGAAGTAAGAGGTGGTGGAAGAAAGCCATTTAGACAAAAAGGAACAGGTAGAGCTAGACAAGGATCTATAAGAGCACCTCACTATACAGGTGGTGGAATTGTATTTGCACCAAAGCCAAGAGACTATAGCTACAAAATTCCTAAGAAAATGAGAAGAAAAGCTCTTTACTCAGTTTTAACTTCAAAAGTAAATGACAATGAATTAATCGTACTTGATGAATTAAAACTTGACTCATACAAAACAAAAGAAGCAAATGAAATTTTAACAAACATAAATGCAAACAATAAAGCATATGTTGTTATTGCTGAAAATGATGACAAAGTTTATAGATCATTTAGAAACATTGAAGGATGCAATGTAGAAAAAGCAAACTTAATCAATGTATATGATCTTTTAAGACATGACAAACTTGTTATCACAAAAGATGCAATAAATAAACTTGAGGAGGTATTTATATAATGAAATCACCTTACGATATAGTAAAAAGACCAATAATTACTGAAAAAAGTATGGAATTAATTGAAGATAATAAATACACTTTTGAAGTAGACAAAAATGCAAACAAAGCAGAAATCAAACAAGCGATCGAAACTATCTTTGAAGGAGTAAAGGTTAAAAAAGTAAGAACTTTAAACTTTACTGGTAAAAAAGTTAGAACTAGATACGGTTATGGTAAAAAGGCTGATTGGAAAAAAGCTTATGTTACATTAACTGAAGATTCTGAAGCAATTGAATACTTCGACGGAATGTAGGGAGGATTTAAATGCCTATAAGAAAATTAAAACCAACATCAAACGGACACAGAAATATGTCTGTTATGACATACAGTGAAATTACAAAAAAAGCACCAGAAAAATCTCTAACAACTGATTTAAGAAAATCAGGTGGAAGAAACAATACTGGTAGAATAACAGTTCGCCATAGAGGTGGTGGAGCTAAAAGAAAATATAGAATCATTGATTTCAAAAGAAACAAAGATAATATACCAGCTAGAGTAAAAGCTATTGAATATGATCCAAACAGATCAGCAAACATTGCTCTTTTAGCTTATGCTGATGGAGAAAAAAGATATATACTTGCTCCAAGAAATTTAAAAGTTGGAGATATAGTTGAAAGTGGAAAAGAAGCTGATATCAAACCAGGTAATGCACTTGAATTAAAAGATATTCCAGTAGGTACACAAATTCACAATATCGAACTTAAAGCAGGAAGAGGAGCAATCCTTGTAAGAAGTGCAGGAGTATCTGCTCAACTTATGGCTAAAGAAGGAAGATTTGCAACAGTAAAATTACCAAGTGGTGAAACAAGACTAATCCACAATGATTGTAAAGCTACAATCGGAATGGTTGGAAACATTGAACACGAATTAGTAAGAGTTGGTAAAGCTGGAAAAACAAGATACATGGGTCAAAGACCACACGTAAGAGGATCAGCAATGAACCCAGTAGACCATCCACACGGTGGTGGTGAAGGAAGAACTCCAGTAGGAAGACCAGCACCATCAACACCATGGGGTAAACCAGCACTTGGTCTTAAAACAAGAAAAAAGAAAAATAAATCTTCTAAATATATAGTAAGAAGAAGAAACGAAAAATAGGGGGATTTAATGGCTAGATCACTAAAAAAAGGACCTTTTGTCGATGAACATTTAATGAAAAAAATTGAAGCATTAAATGAAAAAAATGACAAAAAGGTAGTTAAAACTTGGTCAAGACGTTCTACAATATTTCCTGAATTTGTAGAACATACTATAGCAGTTCACGATGGCAGAAAACATGTACCAATATATATAACAGAAGATATGGTTGGACACAAACTTGGAGAGTTCGTTCCAACAAGAACTTTCAAAGGTCATGCTAAAAAAGCAACTGAAATGAAATCAAAATTAAGTTAGGAGAGTATAAATGGAAGTAAAAGCAACAGCTAAATATGTAAGAATATCTCCTCTTAAAGTTAATTATATATGTAGAGAAATTAGAGGTAAACAAGTAGATGAAGCACTTAATATTTTAAGATTTACAAATAAAAAAGGTGCTAGACTACTTTCAGATGTACTAAAAAGTGCAATAGCAAATGCAGAAAACAATAACGGATTATCTAGAGAAAATCTTATTGTTAAAAAAGCCTTCGCAAACGACGCTCCAACTATGAAAAGATGGAGACCTAAGGCAAAGGGTGCAGCTTATCCAATCCTTAAGAGATCATCTCACATAGGCGTAGTTCTTACACAAGAAGAAGTAGAGGAGGCATAATAATGGGTCAAAAAGTAAATCCTAAAGGTTTTAGAGTTGGCGTAATTAAAGAATGGGACTCTAAATGGTATGCAAATAAAAAAGACTTTTCTGAACTTTTAGTAGAAGATCACAAAATAAGAGAATTAGTTAAAAAAGAAGTTTACGATGCAGGAATTTCTGATATAGAAATCGAAAGAGCAGTAAATAACATAAAAGTTTCAGTTTACACCGGAAAACCAGGAATGGTAATCGGTAAGGGTGGAGCAGGAGTAGAAGAATTAAAGAAAAAAGTTGAAAAAATCGCTCCTGGCAAAAGAGTAATAATAAACGTTGAAGAAATTAAAAACCAAGACGTTGACGCCCAATTAGTAGCTGAAAATATTGCAGCACAACTTGAGAATCGTATCACATTTAGACGTGCTATGAAACAAGCAGTTCAAAGAACAATGAGAGCTGGAGCTGTAGGAATTAAAACACAAGTATCTGGTAGACTTGGTGGAGCTGATATGGCAAGAAGTGAAGGATACAACGAAGGAAAAGTGCCACTTCAAACACTAAGAGCAGATGTTGATTATGGTTTTGCAGAAGCAGATACCCAATACGGTAAAATTGGATGTAAAGTTTGGATAAACAGAGGAGAAGTTCTTCCAGGAGAAAAAGCAAAAAGAATTCCTGATATCAAACAACCAAAGCAAAACAGAAGAAATAAAAGAAGACGTCCAAATAGAAGAAATAACGATAGATAATATTATTATCTCAAGGAGGAAACAAGATTATGTTAATGCCTAAAAGAGTAAAATATCGTAGACAACATAGAGGAAGAATGAAAGGTAAAGCCCAAAAAGGCAATACCCTTGCTTATGGTGAATACGGATTACAAGCACTTGATAGCACATGGCTTACAGCAAACCAAATAGAGGCTGCAAGACGTGCTATGACAAGATATATAAAAAGAGGCGGAAATATTTGGATTAAAGTATTTCCAGATAAACCAGTATCAAAGAAGCCAGCAGAAGTAAGAATGGGATCTGGTAAAGGTGCTCCAGAATATTGGGTAGCAGTAGTAAAACCAGGTAGAATGTTGTTTGAGATGAGTGGAGTTAGCGAAGAAGTAGCAAGAGAAGCTATGAGACTTGCAGCACAAAAACTTCCAATCAAAACAAAATTCGTAAAAAGGCTTGAAGTCAAAGAAGTGGAGGAAGCTTAATGAAAGCAGTAGAAATCAGAAAATTAAGTGAAAGCGAATTAAATAAAAAACTTTTCGATTTACAATCTGAATTATTTAATCTTCGTTTCCAATTGGCTACAGGTCAACTAGAAAACCCAGCTGCTATTGGAAATGTTAAAAAAGATATAGCTAGAGTAAAAACAATCCAAACAGAGAGAAAGCTCAATATAAACAAGGAGGCTTAACTTGATGGAAAGAAATAGTAGAAGATCCGTTCAAGGAGTAGTTGTATCAGATAAAATGGATAAAACAATCACTGTAAAAGTTGAAACAAAAATCCAACACCCTGTATACAAAAAAAGATTAAAAGTTAGTAAGAAATATAAAGCTCACGATGAGAACAATGAAGCTAGAGTTGGCGATACAGTAACAATAATGGAAACTAGACCATTAGCAAAGACAAAAACATGGAGACTAGTTAAAATTAACGAAACTGCTGTTCGTGCTTAATTAGGTAAAGGAGATTATTATGATACAACAAGAATCTCGTATGAGAGTAGCAGATAACTCCGGAGCAAGAGAACTTTCAGTTATCAAAGTTCTTGGAGGAGCCGGAAGAAGATACGCAAACATTGGGGATATAGTTACATGTTCAGTTAAAAGTGCAACACCCGGTGGAGCGGTAAAAAAAGGTGAAGTTGTAAAAGCAGTTATAGTAAGAACTTCAAGAGGAGTTAAAAGAAGCGATGGATCATATATCAAATTTGATGACAACGCAGCTGTAATAGTAAAAGACGACAAATCACCTGTAGGAACTCGTATATTCGGGCCAGTAACAAGAGAACTTCGTCATGAAGGATTCATGAGAATTATCTCACTTGCACCGGAAGTATTATAGGAGGATTAAATGCATATTAAAAAAGGCGACAAAGTCCAAGTAATATCAGGTGAATACAAAGGACATGTAGGAGAAGTTATTAAAGCATTTCCTAAAGAAAATAGAGTAATAGTTGAAGGTGCAAACATTCAAACTAAACACCAAAAAGCAAGACAAATGGGTGAAGAAAGTGGAAGATTTGAAAGAGAAGGAAAAATCTCAGCATCAAAAGTTCTACTATACTCAGAAAGCTTAAAAAAAGGTGTAAGAACATCAACTGAAATAATCGATGGAAAAAAAGTTAGAGTTTGCAAAAAAACTGACGAAAAATTCGATTAGATCCAAAAGGAGTAATTATGACAAGTAGATTAAAAGAAAAATACAAATCAGAAGTTGTTAAAGGTCTTGTGGATCAATTCGGTTATAAAAACTTAATGCAAGTGCCAAAACTTGAAAAAATTGTTATAAACATCGGACTTGGTGAAGCAAAAGATAACAAAAACATTTTAAACAAGGCAAAAAATGAACTTGCACTTATTACAGGTCAACAACCAATTGAAATAAAAGCAAAAAAATCTGTATCAAACTTTAAACTAAGAGAAGGCCAACCAATAGGTACAAAGGTAACTCTTAGAGGAGAAAAAATGTATGATTTCATGGATAAATTAATCTCAATTTCTCTACCAAGAGTTAGAGACTTTAGAGGAATTAATCCAAATTCATTCGATGGAAGAGGAAATTATTCATTAGGAATTAAAGAACAATTAATCTTCCCAGAAATTAACTATGACGATGTTGATTTCTTACATGGTATGGATATTACTTTTGTAACAACAGCAGAAACTGATGAAGAAGCTAAAGCATTCTTAACATTAATGGGAATGCCTTACAGAAAATAAAGGAGCAAAAAATGGCAAAAAAGTCAATGATTGCGAAACAAAAAAGAAAGCCAAAATATAGTACAAGAGCATATTCAAGATGCAAGATTTGTGGAAGACCACATTCTGTATTAAGAAAATACGGTATTTGCCGTGTATGCTTTAGAGAGCTCGCAAACAAAGGTGAAATTCCTGGAGTAAGAAAAGCAAGCTGGTAAGTTAGGAGGAAAATAATTATGATGACAGATCCAATTGCGGATATGCTAACAAGAATAAGAAATGGTAACAAAGCTAATCATACATCTGTAAGCTTACCATCTTCTAATGAGAAACGTGCTATTGCTCAAATTCTATTAGACGAAGGTTACATCAAAGGATTTGATGTAGAAGAGGACAATAAGCAAGGTATTCTTACAATAGACTTAAAATACGCAGAAGAAGGCGAAAAAGTTATTACAGGACTTAGAAGAATTTCTAAACCAGGATTAAGAGTTTATGTAAAAGCAAACGAAGTACCAAAAGTTTTAGATGGACTTGGAATTGCAATAATCTCAACATCAAAAGGACTATTAACAGATAAAGCTGCAAGAGAGGCAAATGTCGGCGGCGAAGTTATGTGTTATGTATGGTAAGGAGGAATAAATGTCAAGAATAGGTAAAAAACCAATTGAAATCCCTTCTGGAGTAACTATTGATGTTAAAGACAATTTGGTTACAGTAAAAGGACCAAAAGGTGAAGATTCTCAATTAGTATCAAAAAACTTGAAACTTGAACAAGAAGAAAACGAGTTGTTAGTAATAACTTCTGAAAATCCTACAAAAATTGAAAATCAAGAACATGGTCTTTACAGATCATTAATTGCAAATATGGTTTTAGGAGTAACAGAAGGTTATCAAAAAACTCTACAAATAGAAGGAACAGGATACAGAGCCCAAAAACAAGGAAAAACACTAGTAATGAATCTAGGATTTTCTCACCAAGTTAAAATGGACGATCCTGAAGGTATTGAAGTTGAAGTTCCTAACGATAGAACTATCGTTGTAAAAGGAATAAATAAGCAACTTGTCGGACAATATGCAGCAAATATCAGAAACTGGAGAAAACCTGAACCATATAAGGGTAAAGGAATCCGTTATGAAGGCGAACATATTAGAAGAAAAGTTGGTAAGACAGGTAAGTAGGGGGCAATAATGGCTAAAAAAACTAAAGAGCAAAGATTAAAAACTCGTAAGTACAGAGTTAGAAATAAAGTCAGTGGAACTGCTCAAAAACCAAGACTTAGCGTCTACAAATCAAATACTAATATATACGCACAATTAATTGATGATGATGCACAAGTAACACTTGCAAGTGCAAACACATTACAAAAAGAAGTAAACGAAGGTTTAGAAAATTGTGCAAATATAGAAGCTGCCACAAAAGTTGGCGAAATGATAGCAAAAGTTGCACTTGATAAAGGAATCGAAGAGGTTGTTTTTGATAGAAACGGATATCTTTATCACGGAAAAGTAAAAGCCCTAGCTGAAGCAGCAAGAGAAAATGGTCTTAAGTTTTAACGAGGGAGGATTTAGATGTATTTATTAAAACAAGATGTAGACAAACTAAACCTCGAAGATAGAGTAGTTAGTATAAATAGAGTTGCTAAAACTGTAAAAGGTGGACGTAACATGAGATTTGCTGCCTTAGTGGTAGTAGGAGATCAAAATGGACATGTAGGAGTAGGAACAGGAAAAGCTACAGAAGTTCCTGAAGCTATAAGAAAAGCTACAGAAGATGGAAAAAAACATATGGTTAAAGTTCCTATAGTAAATACTACAGTTCCACACAGAATATTGGCAAACAAAGGTGCAGGATCTGTACTATTAATGCCAGCTAAAGAAGGTACAGGAATCATAGCTGGTGGACCAGTTCGTGCTATCTGTGAACTTGCAGGATACAAGGATATCAGAGCTAAAAACTTAGGTTCATCAAATCCAAAAAATATCATTAATGCTTGCTTAAAAGCTTTCGCTTCTATGAAAACTGTAGAAGAAGTTGCAAGATTACGTGGTAAATCAATAGAAGAATTCGATTATTAAGGAGTATTCTATGGCAAAAGTTGAAATTAAATTAAAAAAATCCTTCATAGGCAGAAAAGACGATCAAATAGCTACAGCAAAAGCACTAGGTCTTAAAAAGATTGGTCAAACAGTAGTTAGAGAAGACAATTCTGCATTAAGAGGAATGATAAACAAAATTCCATTTATGTTGGAAGTTAAAGAATTAAGCTAGGAGGTGTAAAATGAAACTTCACGATTTAAAACCTAACCAAAAGCTAAAAACAAAAAATAGAAAAGGTAGAGGTCCAGGAAGTGGAAACGGAACTAGAGCAGGTCGTGGTCAAGACGGACAAAACTCAAGAAGCGGTGGCGGAGTTAGACCAGGATTTGAAGGTGGACAAATGCCACTATTTAGACGTCTTCCAAAAAGAGGATTTAAAAATATCAATAGAAAAGAATACGAAACAATTAATGTTTGCGATTTAGATATTTTTGAAGACGGAACAGAAGTTACACCTGAACTACTATTCGAAAATAAAATTTTAAATAAAAATAAAGCAAAAGCTGGAATTAAAATTCTAGGTGACGGCGAAATCACAAAGAAATTAACAGTAAAAGCTCACAAATTTACAAAATCTGCAGAAGAAAAAATCACAGCCCAAGGGGGAAAGGCTGAGGTGATCTAATGTTTGATACATTAAAAAGAGCTTGGGGTGAAGAAGAAATAAGAAAAAAATTCTACTTCACTCTAGTGATGTTATTAATCTATAGATTAGGAAATAACATCCCAATTCCATTTATAGACGCTCAAAAGTTAGCTGAGGCATATAAAGGAATGGAGGGAACCCTTGTTGATTATTTAAATATGTTAACAGGTGGTGGACTTTCAACCCTATCCATATTTGCACTTGGAGTACAACCATACATTACAGCATCAATTGTAATGCAATTATTAACAGTTGTAATACCAAGACTTGAAGAGCTAACAAAAGAAGGCGAAGCAGGAAGAAAAGCTATACAAAAATATACAAGATATATGACAATATTTCTTGCAATTTTTCAAGCTATAGCAATAACAAACGGATTATATGGAGCAGCATTATCATCTGCAACATCATTCCAAAAAATAGTTATGAATGTAGTTCTAATCGGTGGAACAATGCTTGTTACATGGATGGGAGAAACCATAACAGAAAAAGGAATTGGAAATGGTGTATCAATTATAATCTTCATGGGTATCATAGCAAACGTACCAAAGACGCTAAAAACATGGAAAACTGGACTTCATTACAACACAATTTCATGGATTTCAATCCTAGTAATGGCAATCGTAGTGATTTTTATAGTAGTATTTACAGTAAGAATTACAGAAGGCGAGAGAAAAATTCCAGTTCAATATGCAAAAAGAGTAGTTGGAAGAAAAATGTATGGCGGACAATCAACTCATATACCAGTAAAAGTAAATATGAGTGGAGTAATGCCAATAATCTTTGCATCAGCAGTATTAGCAATACCATCAACAATCTCATTATTTATGGGAAAAGCTAATGGAGGATTAAACCAATTCTTCAGCAAATCAAGCTATGGATTTATAATCTATCTTGTAGTTCAAGCAATATTAATATTAGTATTTGCTTACTTCTACAACATGATACAATTTAATACAGTTGAGTATGCAAAACAACTTCAACAAAACGGTGGTTTTATTCCAGGAATAAGACCAGGAAAACCAACTAGCGATTACCTAGCAAAAGTTGGAAACAAAATAACATTTATTGGTGCTATTTCGTTAGCTTTACTTACAATAGTACCAGCTCTATCATCAAGATTTTTAGGACTAAACTTATCATTTGGTGGAAGTTCAGTAATAATTGTTGTTGGTGTAATACTTGAAACAGTGAAACAAATAGAAGCAATGCTTACTATGAAAAACTATAAAGGATTTTTAAATAGGTAATATTATGAATATCATATTGTTAGGCCCTCCGGGAGCAGGAAAAGGAACACAAGCAGAAAAATTAATCAAAGAATTGGATGCAGTTCAAATATCAACAGGTGATATATTTAGAACAAATATAAAAAACAATACACCTTTAGGAGCTAAGGCAAAAGAATACATCAATAAAGGTCAATTAGTTCCAGATGAATTAACAATAGATTTAGTTTGGGATGCCTTAGACAAAGTAGAAGATGGAAAAAGCGTACTACTTGACGGTTTTCCAAGAAATATTACTCAAGCCGAAGCACTTGATGAAGGAATGCAAAAAAGAGATAAGAAGATTGATAAGGTAATAAATATCAATGTACCTGAAGATGTAATTATTGAAAGAATATCTGGAAGAAGAGTAAATGTGTCAACTGGAAAAGTTTATCACATCAAATATAACCCTCCAAAAGTTGAAGGAATTGATGATGAAACTGGAGAAAAATTAATCCAAAGAGAAGATGACACAGAAGAAGCAGTAAAAGAAAGACTTGATGTTTACAACAATCATACATCAGTTTTGATTGATTACTACGACAAAAAAGGTATATTAGTTACTATTGACGGTGCAAAAACTCCTGATGAAGTTTTTGATCAAATTAAAAAAAGTTTAGAAAAATAAGATAAAAATATTAACAAATATGCTAAATTTTTCAATGAATTACAAAATCGAAAACGAGATAAAGATAGAGTCTTTCATTAAAGATATCTAGATTATGTCTTGTTGTAAAAAAATGAATCAATCAGACATTAATAGATCAAAATAAAAAGAAAAGGAGAGATTTTATCGATGTCAAAAAAAGATGCTATAGAAGTAACAGGAGTAGTTAGAGAAGCTCTACCAAATGCAATATTTAAAGTAGAACTAGAAAATGGCCATGAAATACAAGCACATATTTCAGGAAAACTAAGAATGAACTACATTAGAATATTACCAGGAGATACAGTAACAGTAGAACTATCTCCATACGATCTTACTCAAGGCAGAATTACTTGGAGACGCAAATAACAATAAAAAATCTACGATTTTTTCTTGTTATTTTAAATCTTAAAGTTTAGATAAAGAAAGAGAGAACGATAATGAAAGTTAGAGCATCAGTAAAAAAAATGTGTGATAAATGCAAAATTATCAAAAGAAACGGTAAAGTTATGGTAATTTGCGAAAATCCAAAACATAAACAAAGACAAGGTTAAGGAGGTATTAGATGCCAAGAATAGCTGGTATAGACTTACCTAGAGAAAAAAGAGCAGAAATTGGATTGACTTATATTTATGGTATAGGAAAATCTTCAGCACAAGAAATTTTGGAAAAAGCAGGAATTAATCCTGATACAAAAATGAAAGACCTTACAGAAGGCGAATTAGGAAAAATTCGTGAGATATTAGACGACTATACAATCGAAGGTGATTTAAGACGTGAAGTATCTATGAATATTAGAAACCTTAGAGAAATTAATTGCTACAGAGGAATTAGACACAAAAGAGGTTTACCTGTAAGAGGTCAAAATACAAAGAATAACGCTAGAACTAGAAAAGGAAGACATTAGGAGGAGATATGGCAGCAAAGACTAAAAAATCTTCTGCTAAAAGAGGTAGAAGAAGAGTTAAAAAGAATGTCGAAAGAGGACAAGCTCATATCAATTCAACATTCAATAATACAATGGTAACTTTGACAGACGCACAAGGAAATGCCTTATCATGGGCAAGTGCTGGACAATTAGGTTTTAGAGGATCAAGAAAATCTACTCCTTTTGCAGCACAAGAAGCAGCTTTAGAAGCAGCTAAAAAAGCTATGGAATATGGTTTAAAAAGTGTAGAAGTATTTGTTAAAGGACCTGGTTCAGGAAGAGAATCTGCAATCAGAAGCTTACAAGCAGCAGGACTTGAAGTAACAATGATAAAAGATGTAACACCAATTCCTCACAATGGTTGTAGACCACCTAAGAGAAGAAGAGTTTAATAAGGAGAAACTATGGCAGTAAGCAGAGATCCAATATTTAAAAGATGTAGAAGCTTAGGAATTAGCCCAGCATATTTAGGTTACTCAGGAGAATCAAAAAGATCAAACTCTAATCAAAGAAGAAAACTTAGTGAATATGGTATGCAACAAAGGGAAAAACAAAAAGCTAAATTCATCTACGGAGTAAGTGAAAAACAATTTAGAGGCTATTATGAAAAAGCTTCAAAAATGCAAGGACAAACAGGTGAAAACTTAATAATCCTTTGCGAAAGAAGACTTGACAATATAGCATTTAGATCAGGACTTGCAAGAACAAGAAGAGAAGCAAGACAAATCGTTACACACGGACATTTATTATTAAATGGAAAAAGCGTTGATATCCCATCAATTCTTGTAAATGAAGGTGATGTAATTGAAGTAAAAGAAAAATCTAGATCAAGCCAATTGTTTAAAGCTATCAAAGAAACAAACCAATCATTTGGTATAGTTTCATGGTTAGATTCAGATTTAGAAAACTTAAAGGTAAAAGTTACAAACTTCCCATCAAGAGAAGATATAGATATACCTGTAGAAGAACGTATGATTGTTGAGTTCTATTCTAAATAGAATTAGTTAAATTGTTAGAACTAAGGAGATACAATGATAGAAAAATTAGATACAAAGATTGAAATTTTAGATATAGACGAAGAAACTAACTACGGTAAATTTGTCTTATATCCACTCGAAAGAGGCTATGGTACAACCATAGGAAACAGTATGAGAAGGATGCTTTTATCATCCTTACCTGGTTCTAGCGTCTCAAAGATTCTTATAGACGGGGTACTACATGAATTTTCTACAATTCCTGGAGTTGTTGAAGATGTACCTGAATTAATATTAAATATCAAAGGTATTGATATTAAAAAACATACTAAAGAAGATCTAACACTATTTTTAGATATAGAAGGACCTAAAATTGTTACAGCTAAAGATATAAAAACAGATGCCCAAATTGATGTGGCAAATCCTGATCATTATCTTGCAACAGTTAATGATAAAGGAAGATTGTTTGTAGCTCTTGATGTTACTGATGGTAAAGGATATAGAGTGGCTGAGCAAAATAAAAAGGATACAGACCCAATAGGAGCAATAGCTATAGATTCATCATTTACTCCAGTGAAAAGTGTAAACTTTACAGTTGAAAATACTAGAGTAGGTGAGTCTACTGATTATGATAAATTAATTCTTGAAGTATGGACTGATGGAACAATAACTCCTCAAGAAGCCTTATCTGAAGGTGCTTCAATTTTAATGGAAGACATTAGATTTTTCAAAGATCTTCCAGGTCAACAATTCCCACCAGAAGATGAGGAAGAAGAAGTTGAAGAAATAGTAGAAGAAGATGATAATCAAGTTGAACTATCAAAAACTATTGAGGAATTAGATCTTTCATTAAGATCATTCAATTGTCTAAAAAGAGCAGGATATAATACTGTTGGTGAGATAATAGAAAAAAGTGAATCTGAACTTAAGGATATCAAAAACTTCGGTAAAAAATCTCTTGAAGAAGTTATCGATAAAATCCATAGTTTAGGATTAAGTTTAAGAGAAGAATAGGAGGATATGATGGCTAATAAAAGAAAGCTTGGTAGAAGAACAGATCATAGAAATGCCTTATTAAGAAATCAAGTTACTTCTTTGTTAGACAATGGTAGAATTACTACTACCCTAACAAGAGCAAAAGAAACTCAAAAAATGGCTGATCGTATGATCACATTAGGAAAGAAAAATACACTTCACACAAGAAGACAAGCAGCTCAATATATTTACAAACCATCTACAGTTCAAAAATTATTTGGTGAAATTGCACCAAAATATGAAGATAGAAACGGTGGATATACTAGAGTATTGAAACTTGGACCAAGAAAAGGTGATGGTTCTGAAAGAGCAATATTAGAACTTGTATAAAACTTACTCTATAGCATCTTATGAAAATAAGGTGCTTTTTTTTGTGGAAATTTTTAATTTTCAAAACAAAGAATATAGGTAGATTTTAAATTTTTTTTCTATTTTAAAATTATTTTCGTGTGTTTTAGAATAAAATTTTTAATAGCTTGCAAATTTACTTCCAAATTTATATAGAATTTTCATTTTAGTATTCATGTGATACTTAGATTCATTATCAATGTTTTTTTAGAATTCAAGCTTAGTAAATTTTTTAAATTATAAATCATTAATAATCAGTAATCAAAAATAAAAAATAAACAATCAGTAATCAAAAATAAACAATCAATAATCAAATATGAACATTCAAGTTTCAATCAAGAATATAAATCTTTGGAGCTTGGATTTTAATGGTTAAGGCTTTGTAGACGTTCTGGGTTTATTTGTAAATTTTCTAGTTTTTATGAAAATTTATTTGGTTTATAAAATTTTTCTACTTTTGTACTAGTTTTCATTTATAAGATAAATCAAAGTTTATAAATCTGAATTTGGTTTTATATATTAATTAATAAATCAACCTATATGTGAGATGCCTAGAAGTTTCTCTTTAACTTTAAATTATTTTAAATTTATAATATTTACTTTATTTACTATCTGACAAAGGAAATGATTTTTATATTTAAATTTTATTAGTTTAGTTAATTATTGAAAATATATCTCATAAATGTTACCATAAAAAGAGAATAAATGTTTTAAAGAGGTTCTTATGGGTAAGGCGAATATAGAAAAATTTAGGGATGATAATTTCTATGTCTTAAACTCAATGGATGACTGGGTTAGGATTCTTGATAAGTACGGTAGACTTGTTTTTATTAATGAAAAAATGAGACGTGATATAAACCTTGATAGGTCACTCATTGAGCAAAATATTGACACAGAAAAACTTAGTGAAAAATCTGATATTTTTAAAAATACAACAATTGAAGAAGAGAAACTTATTAATGGAAAATATTATTCTATCAAATCTTCTCCACTTTATAAGGACGATGAATTTGTGGGGATTATTGAAGTTTATAGGGATATTACTAGTGAATCTAAGATGAAGGTTGATCTTTTTAATGCTAATAGGAAGATGCTTGAAGATATTAGGTTTGTTAGAAAAATCCAAGCTAATATTTTGCCAAAAAATAAGACTTATGGGGATATTAAGCTTGAGGGAAGGTATCTTCCTTCTAATGATTTGTCTGGTGATTTGTTTGATATTATAAAAGTTGATGAAAATAAGTATGCTTTTTATATTGCCGATGTGATGGGACATGGGGTAAAAGCCTCTATTATGACCATGTTTGTGAAATTATCTATAAGTGGAATTTTTGAAAGACATAGTGACTATTCCCCAGGTCAGCTTTTAAAAAAACTTAGAAAAGATTTTGTAAAACTTGATATGAATTCATCCCAATATTTTACTGTATGGATTGGAATTTTTGATAGTAAAAATGATAAGCTTACCTATTCTAATGCAGGTCACAACTGCCCACCTCTTCACCTAGTTGAAAATAAAAATAGAGTAAATAAACTTGTTGTTTCTGGTAGGATGATTTCAAATATTATTGAACAAAATATCTACCAAGAAGTAACTATTAATCTTCACCCAAAAGACAGGATTTTGTTTTATACTGATGGGGTTACTGAAAGTAAGGATATTAGTAAAAATGAGTATTCTGTTGAAAGATTGGTGGAAAAATTAAAAAATAAAAATAGCCTTGATTATATATTAGAAGATTTGGAAAAATTTACCTGGGGCGAACAAGATGATGATATAAGTCTTGCCCTAATTGATTATAAAGGAGAAATAAATGAAAATTAACCAATACATTGACCACACTTTGCTAAAAGCAGATGCGACAAAAGACCAAGTTAAAAAAATTGTTGAGGAAACAAAGGAATATAATTTTAAATCTATTTGTGTGAATTCTTCCTATGTTTCTTTTATTAGAAATATGGATAAGGATATTAGAATTACTTCTGTCATTGGTTTTCCTTTGGGAGCAATGACTACAAAGGCTAAAGTTTTTGAAGCAGAGGATGCTATTAAAAACGGTGCTGATGAAATTGATATGGTAATTAATGTTGGAAGAGTTAAAGATAAAGACTATGATTATGTTCTTGAAGACATAAAAGAAGTGAAAAAGGCTTGTGGGGATAAAATTTTAAAGGTTATTATTGAAACTTGCCTTCTTGATGATGAGGAAAAAATCAAGGTATGTGAACTTTCTAAAGAAGCTGGTGCGGATTTTGTAAAAACTTCTACTGGATTTTCTACGGGTGGGGCTACAAAAGAAGATGTGGCTCTTATGAGAAAAACTGTTGGACAAGAAATGGGAGTTAAGGCTAGTGGAGGAATCCATACTTATGATGAGGCGATGGAAATGATTGAAGCTGGAGCAAGTAGACTTGGTTGTTCAGCATCAATTGAAATTGTAAAAGGTGAAAAATAAATGAGCGATGTTATGATGCAAGCCTTCGAGTGGGATACTCCCGCTGACGGAGGCTATTATAAATTTTTAAGGCAAAATGCGAAGAAAATAAAGGATGCAGGAATCGATGGTCTTTGGCTTCCACCAATGTGTAAGGGTGGCGGAGACCAAGATGTTGGATATGGAATTTATGACTTGTGGGATTTGGGAGAATTTGACCAAAAAGGCACAGTCAGGACCAAATACGGAACAAAAAAGGAACTTCTTGAGGCAATTGATGAACTTCATAAAAATGAGATAAAAGTTTATGCTGATGTTGTTTTAAATCATAAAGGGAATGCCGATTTTGAAGAAGAATTTATGGCGAGAATGGTTGATCAAAACAACAGAGAAAAGGACGTATCAGAGGATATGAAAATAAAAGCTTGGACAGGTTTTGATTTTCCGGGAAGAGCTGGCAAATATTCTGATTTCATTTGGCATTATTACCATTTTACAGGTGTTGATTATGATGCAAATACCGATACAAAGGCAATTTTTAGGGTCCTTGGCGATGGAAAATATTGGGATGAAGGTGTAAGCGATGAAAAAGGAAATTTTGATTACCTAATGAATGCCGATATTGACCATTCCCACCCAGAAGTTAGAGAAGAAATTTTCAAATGGGTTGATTGGTTTATGGAAGAAACTGGGGTTGATGGTTTTAGATATGATGCATTAAAACACATTTCTGATGAATTTATCTATGATTTATCAAAGCATATCATGGAAAAAAAGAAAGATGATTTTTATCTTTTCGGGGAATATTGGCAATATGACGAGGGTCAAATAGATGGATATTTGGACGATACTGATTGGAAAATAGACTTATTTGATGTACCGCTTCATTTTCATTTTGAAGAAGCTAGTAAGTCAAATGGAAATTATGATATGAGAAATATTTTTAACAATACAATTGTCAAAAATCATCCTCTCCAAGCAGTAACCTTTGTCGACAATCACGATTCCCAACCGGGTCAATCTTTAGATTCTTGGGTTGAGGATTGGTTTAAAGAAATCGCCTACTCCTTGATTTTATTTAGAAAAGACGGTTATCCTTGCATATTTGCAGGAGATTATTATGGTCTAAAAGGAGAAATCAAAAAAGATCCTTTAAAAGAAATGATTGATAAGATGCTTGATGTAAGAAAAAAATATTCTTTTGGAAACCAAGATGATTATTTTGACAATCCACAAGTTGTAGGTTGGGTCAGAAGAACAGATTCTGATACATCTTCACTTGCAGTTTTGATTTCCATTGGGGATATGGCTGAAAAACAAATGTTTGTTGGTAAAGAAGAAGCTGGAAAAACCTATATAGATTTGTCAGGAAACAACAAAAATCAAGTTACAATCGATGAAGATGGAAATGGGATTTTTAATGTTGGACCTGGTTCAGTTTCATATTGGGCAGCAAAGGAAAATTAAAATAAATGAAATATTACGCAGTAAAAAAAGGCAGAAATCCTGGGATATATACATCCTGGGATTTGTGTTTAAAAGAAGTAAAAGGCTACAAGGGAGCAGTTTACAAATCTTTTAAGAAAAAAGAAGATGCAGAAGATTTTTTGGAAGATAAAGAAATTGAGATAAAGGCTGATAAGGATTCAGTAATAGCCTATATAGATGGCTCATATTCCAAAAAGGACAAAAAATATGGAGTTGGAATAGTCTACATTACTGATGAAAAAATCGAGGAAATTTACAAGGATTTTGACGATGAATTTCATATTCACAGAAATGTTGCAGGCGAGGTAAAGGCAAGTGTTGGAGCAATAAATAAGGCGATTTCTGAAGGCAAAAAAACAATCTATATCCACTTCGACTACCAAGGAATAGAATCTTGGGCAAGGGGAGATTGGAAAAGAAATAATGAACTTACAAAAAGATATTACGAATTTTTCCAAAAAGCTAAGGAAAAAATTGATGTTCATTTTATAAAAGTAAAGGCCCACTCAAACGACAAATATAATGATATGGCAGATGCTTTGGCAAAAAAATCTTTGGGGATAGAAAAATGAGCGAATTAGAAAAAATGCTAAGTGGGGAGCTTTATAATGCAAATTATGATGAAGAGATTTTAAAATTAAGGCAAAAAGCCCAAGATTTATGTTTCGAATTTAACCAAACAAGGCCATCGGATAGAAAAAAGCAAAAAGAAATAATAAAAAAATTAAAAATAAATACAAAAGAAAATTTTACGATAGAAAGTCCATTTTTTTGTGATTATGGTTTTAATATAAATCTAGGAGAAAATTTTTACGCAAATCACAATTTAATAATTTTGGATTGTGCCAAGGTAGAAATTGGAGATAATGTATTTATAGGACCAAACGTCACAATCACAACAGCAGGCCACCCTCTAGATTATAAAAAAAGAAATCAAGGATTAGAATATGCTCACAAGATAAAAATCGGAGAAAATGTATGGATAGGGGCAAATGTGGTAATAAATCCAGGAGTAAAAATAGGGGATAATACAATAATAGGATCAGGCTCTGTAGTGACAAAAGATATAAAAGAAAACTCAATAGCTTTTGGAAATCCTTGTAGGGTGAAAAAAGAAATAAATTATTAAAAAGAGCCTTGGCTCTTTTTTTTTTAACAAAAATATTTTTTATTAAAAAAATTATTAATACTATTTATTTTCACATTAAAATTACCATTAAAACACTTTATGAAATAATATATTAGTGCTATAATTTAATTATAAATATAGATAATTTATTATCAAATATTTTGTAGTTTTTTTCTTGTATTAATATTTTTTAAAAATTTTGTTTTAATGGAGGAAATTATGAAAAACAAAAAAATAGTGCTGGCTGGAACTTTGGTATTGGCTTTATCTACAAGCTTTATTTTCTCTGAAAAATCATATGCTGCGAAAGATATTCCAAGTGATATTAATAAAAAGGAAAAATTTGATAAAATAAGTCAAATGAAAAATGAAGAAAATTCTCAACAAAAAGAATTAGTAAGAGAATTTGATAAGGAATTGGAGAAGGAAAAAAATTCTACAAGTGAAAATTTGGAAAAGAAAAAAGATGAACTTTCAATTACAAAAGAAGAAAACGAAAAATTAGAATCTCAAAATCAACAAATAAATAATGATATCACAAACTTAGAAAGCTCAATTTCTGAAAAAGAAAAAGAAGTAGAAGGACTTGAAGAATCGGAAGAAAACAAATCTTATCAAGAATCCAAAAAATCTTTTGAAAATCAAAGTCAAATTTACAATAATTTGAATGAAGAAAAAAACAAAAAGAATATTGAAATTAATGAAAATAAAGAATCTATAAATGATGAAGAAAAAAATATTGAAAAAATAAAAAATATACAAAAAGAAAACCAAGAAAAATTAGAACTTTCTAAGAATAAAGTAAAAGAAGCAGAAAAAAATTTGGAAAATGCTCAAAAGGCTTATGATGAATATTTGAGTAAAAAAGATTCTGATCCTAAGAATTCTCAAGAATACAAAAACCTATTGAAAGCAAAAGAGGATTTGAAAAATCTAGAAGAAGAATTGAGAACTTTAGAACAAGATAAAAAAACAAAAGAAGATAAGATTGGTGAAATAGATAAAGAAATTTCCAAAGAAAAAGACGATATTAAAATAATTGATGAAAATATAAGTAAAAATAAAAAAGAACTTGATGAAAAAAATGCAGAAAAAAATAAGTTAGAAAATCTAAAAAAACAATATAATAATGATTTAAAGACTGCTACAGAAAAAGAAGAAAATGCAAAAAAAGCTTTAGATAGTATAGATAAAGATCAAAGACAAAAAGATTATGATAAGGCTAAAAAATCAATGGATGATGCAAAGTCTAGATTGGATCAAATTGATAATTTGAAAAAAGATGGAGCGTTTGCCTTTTATGGTTGGATAATTAAAAACCCTAAAAATGATGAGGAACTGCAAGATGCAAAGGAAGCCTTAAAGGCATTAAATAAATATGCTGACAATGTACAAACTCGAAATGAAGATACTATTTATAATGTACAAAAAGGAAATCCAAAAGATGCAACAGCTATTGAAAATATAAAAAAATCAATTGCACTTTTAAAAGAGCAAAATAATTTAAGAGCAAACGATGAAAATTTCCCAGAAAATAGAAATCCATACTATACAAATCATCTTATAATGGCAATAGCTATGTCAAATGCAGATAACTCTTATGATTTTTCAAAAGGACACCTTGACAATTTTGGAGTAGGAGAAAATCTTTCTTGGGGTTATTATGATCCTCTTGAAGGTTGGTATAACGACGAAAAAGTAACATACAATGCAATATTAAAAAAATCTAAAGAGTTAATGGAAAAAAATAATTTGGATGAAGCCACTGCATGGAATATGGCTACAGAATTAGTAGGGAAAGAATATGGTAGCACTCAAATAGGTCATTACATAAATGTGATGAGTGGTTACAAAATTTGTGGAATTGGATTTGCATATTATGGTGGATTTGGCAATGTTTCATCAGCATCATATTCATGGTCTGGAACAAATTTAATGACTATAGATCAATACGAGCAAAGATTTAATGAATTTTTGCAAAGTATTGATAAAGAAAAAGCCCAAAAAGATTATCAACAAAAAGTAAATGAGTTCAACAAGGCAAAAGAAATTTTAAATAATAAAGATTATGAAAATGCAAAAAAAGCCTACGATGAGGCAAAAAAAGCTTTAGAAGATATAAAAACAAAAATTAAGGATAATGAACTAGAAGAAAATAAAGTAAATCAAAAAATTGAAGAATTAAATGGAAATAGAAATAAACTAGAAGCAAAAAGACAAGCAGGTCAAGAGAAATTAAATGAATACATTAAAAATTCAGGACTTGAAAATTATAAAAAAGAATTGGCTTCATTAAACAGTAAAATTAACAAAAAAAATGAAGAAAAGAAGTTACTAGCGGAAAAATTAGATAAGGCCCAAAAAGAATTTGATGCATTGATAGCAGATGATACTGCTGACAAATTAGAGATGGAAATTCAACAAGCTAAAAATAATTTAACAAAAAGACAAGAAGAAGTGAATTCAGACAAAAAAATTCTTGAAAACACATCAAATGAACTTGCAAAAGCTAATAAAAAATTAGAAAATTTAAAAGAGCAATCAAATAAATTAAATGCTGAGATGGAAGAGATTGCTGAAAATTTAAGCAAAGAAAATGATAAATTAATTTTGGCAAAAAAAGATTTGGAAGAAAAGACATTAGCAAATAGCGAATTTTTAACAGCAAAAAAAGAACTGGAAAAATTAAAAGATGATTTAGAAATAGAACAAGAAAATTATATAAATATATTAAATAAATTTAATCTAAATAGTGAAAAAATAGCAAAATTATCAAATGAGATTTCTGAATTAGAAGACAAAGCAAAATATCTATCAAGTTTAGATTTCTATAAATTATACAAGAACAAAACTGACAGAAAAGATTTGTTGTATTTAAACGCTTATGTTGATAAATATGATAGATTAGGAAAAAAAGTAGTTATAAACAAAGATTCAATTGTAATTTCTAATACAAATATAGCTAATAATAAAAGCTTATCAAAGAAGATTAATAGACCATATTCAAATAATTCAAAAACAGGAGTATCATCAATTGCCGGAATATTAGCATTACTAAATATATCTTCAGTAGCTTTATTAAAAAGTAAAAAAAGAAAATAAGTATAAATTTAATAAAATAAGCTTAATAAAAAGAATCTTTAAGTCTAAGAAATTCTGTAAATAAATTTTTGTATAAAGCTAACCCTAAATTAATATGTCCCGTTTTTACTAGCTTTCCAGTAAAGATGGGACATAAAAATATGGTAGGATCGATATTTATGTAAACAATATTATCAGATTTTTTAATTGATAGAAACCCATTAAGCCCTGTAATAATCGTTCATTAATGAATATAAAAATTTATTATAATTTTAAATACAAGAAAAAAACCACTCAAATGTGGTGACCCCATAAAGTTGTACCTAATACCAGAACTAGTAAACTACCTGTTCTGGTATTATTTTATTACTTTCCACCCCTAGGGGTGGAATTTTTATGCTGCATTTAACTTTCTATATTCTATTGGACTTAAATATCCTAATTTTTCTTTTATTCTATCTTTATTGTAATATAGGATATATTCTTCTAGTGTTTCTTTTAACTGTTCATATGAGTAGAATTTTTTGCCATAGTAGATTTCTTGTTTTAGTATCCCAAAGAAGTTCTCCATTGGGGAGTTATCTAGGCAATTGCCCTTTCTTGACATTGATTGGATTATCCCTTCTTTTTCTAGTCTTGATGTATATTGTTTTATTTGATAAGCCCATCCTTGGTCTGAATGAAATATCCTCTTATCATTGTTCGTGCTTGTTATTTCTATTGCTTTGTCTAAGGCTTTTAGTATTGGTTCTAGCCTTGGTTGTTTTGATATTTCATAACTTATGATTTCACCATTATACATGTCTAGATATGGGTTTAGATAAAGTTTTTTTACTTGGTAGTTTCCTGATTTATCTTTTTCTAGATACTTAAATTCTGTTGTATCTGTTGTTATATATGTGTAGGGTTCATCTACTTTAAATTTTCTATTTATTTTGTTATCTACTACTTTTCCTATTGTCCCTTTGTATGATGAGTATTTTCTTGTTTTTCTTGAGAAACTTGTTACTTGAAGTTTTAGTTTTTGTACTAGTCTTTGAACTTTCTTTTTGTTTATCAATAGTCCTTGTTTTCTTAGCGTTGCTGTTATTCTTCTATATCCATAGTTTGGATTGTCTTTTCTAGTTTCTAGTATCTTCTTTTCTACTTGCTCATCTGTGTTTGGTCTGTCTAAACGTTGTTGCCAATACATGTATGTTGATTTTGCTAGATTGAAATATTCCAACAAGTCCTTCAGTTTGAATTTATCTCTTAGTGATCTAATGACTTCAGATATCTGTCTATTTCTTCCTGTGTCATTTGAGAGAATTGAATCTTTTTTTTTAGAATTTCTACTTCCATTTGGAAATAGTGGTTTTCTTTTCTTAGTTTTTCTATTTCACTTATTTCTTTTTTTCTTTTATTACTTTTGTTTTTTAGTATCTTTATTTTAATCTTTTTTTGGCATAATTGAAGGGATACCTTTCTTTTTTGCTTTTAGTCCTTCAATTCCTTCTTCTCTAAATTCTTTTACCCATCTAGCTATCATGGATGGATTGTTGATTTTAAATTCATTTGCTAGGCTTTGATAGGACATTTCTCCTGTTAAATACAAGTCTACTACATTTAGTTTTAAATCTAAAGAGTAACTATTACTCTTTCTTGATAATTTTAATCCTTCATAACCTCTAGATTCATAAGCATTAACCCAAGTTCTAACAGTAGAATGATCTGGGATAGAGTATTTTTTTGCTAATCCTTTGTAGCCTATATTTCCTTCTAGATATTCTCTTACTACTTTAATCTTAAATTCTGTTTTGTATTTTGCCATTAAAAAACTGACCTCCTTAAGTTGATTTTTAAGTCCAACTTTTGGGGGTCAGTTCACAAAGGTGGTTTTTTTCTAATATATTTTAGTATTAAGCGTATAAGAATATATTCTGTAAAAATTAAGCGTAAGTGAATATATTCTTCAATTTTATTGTATTTATATATATTTTAGTATTAAGTGTATAAGAATATATTCTGTAAAAATTAAGCGTAAGTGAATATATTCTTCAATTTTATTGTGTTTATATATACTTTAAGTATTAAGCGTACAAGAATATATTCTAAAAATTTAAGCGTATGTGAATATATTCTTCTTTTTTGTATTTATATATATTTTAGTTTTAAGCGTATTTTTTATATATTTTAGGATCAATCAACTATCATTCTAGTTGATTGAACAAATCTCCAAGTTTATTTTTTATTGGAAGTATTTTTAGTTCAAATTTTTATTTTCTTAAAATATTTTTTGATAAAATCTTTTAAATTTTAGAAATTTTTTATAAAATAAGCAATGAAAAGGCTTTGTTTTAGATGAGTAAAATTCATAATAATTTCTGTTCATCTTTTGATTTTCGAGCTAAATTTCTATCAAAAAAATAAATCTGTAATATTTTAAATCTAGAAACCATAATAAAAATTATTTAATATGGATTATGTTTACAGTTTCTAATTTTAAGTATAAAATTCTTTACAATAATATCTAATTTATTTATAAAATATTATTCAGTATTAAAATACATAACTTCCTCCTTTTAAAATTTATTTCAAAGATTAAACTTGAAAAATTAAAATTGTGTAATAAAAAAACGCCCCAATAAAGGGACGATATAAACGTGTTGCCACCCTAATTCACAAATAAAATTTGCCTCATTAGAAAACTTAAACGCAGTCAACGGAAAGCTTATGATTTACACTTTCAACTATTCCAAGCCTCTATTCAATTAAAAATATCATAGTTCATTTCACCAAACAGAACCTCTCTGGGATTAATAATTTTTAATCTACTAAACTCTTCAAAGTATTTACGAAAATGATATCATTTGTTGTTCACATTGTCAAATTTATTTACAAATATTTTATCCATTCACTTTTAGAGTGGAGCATAGATTTTTTAATTTTTATAAATACAAATGAATTTTATAAAATTTTATACAGAAATGTAAAGTCTGAGTAAAATTTTATACAAAATTTTAGGTTAAGTGCAAAAAATTATGTATAATAAAATTAATTTAAGGGGGATTTTATGAAAAAGATTTTTAAAATATTTGGAACATTGTTTTTGATTTTTATAATTATTGCAAGTCTTGGTATGGGATATTTTATAGGAAACGAAACTTTTAAAGGGCTTACAAATATAATGCCAAGAGAGGAAACTGTAAAAAATATGTCTATGTATAAAGATGAATATAAAAAATTTGCTAAAAATAAAAAAATAAAGGAAATTAAAATTAAATCATCAAAATTTGATCACGAAATTCCTGGTATATTTGTTGAAAACAAAAAAACAAATAATATTGCAGTAATGGTTCATGGACTTGGTGGGACAAAATATTCAATGTCTAGTCAAGGTCAAGGACTTTATGATTTGGGATTTTCCCTATTAATCTTTGATCAAAGAAATTCTGGTGAAAATTTGGCAAAATATTCTACCTTTGGAGTTTTAGAATCTTATGATTGTCTAGATTATCTAAAATATGCAAAAAATAAAATTAAAAATAAGGGGAAAATTCTTTTATATGGAGAATCTTATGGAGGAGCAAGCTCAATAATTGCTGCAAGTCGTGACAATAGCCTCATAGATTACATGGTATTAGATTGTCCAGTTTCCGATTCCAATGAATTTTCAGATAAAGTTTTTGAAAAGGTGGAAAAAAATCAAGGAATACCACAAGCTTTGATGAAATTTACAGGAAATATTTTCTTAAAAACCAAACTTGGCTTTACTTTAAAAGATATAGATACAAGAAAATGGCTTGAAAATGCAAAAATAGAATGTCCAGTATTAATAATAAACTCAAATTCAGATAAAGTCACCCCGTATCATATGGGAGAAGATATTTATAAAGCTATAAATTCAGATAAAAAAGAAATTTATACATGTAAAGGAGTTCCGCATACAAAATTTGCAGAAAAAGAACCAGAAAATTTTAAAAATCTTATTTCTTATTTTCTAAAAAAATATAAATAATAATAATTTTCAAATCAAAGACAGATTAAATTTGAGTAATAATATAGAAAATGAATAAATCCAATATAAGAAAAACTTATACAGAACATAATAAGTATTTATTTTACAACAAAGGCATTTAGATATATCATTAAAGTGAAAACGTAACCATGAATATTTATGAAAGGATTAAAAAATGACAGAAAACAAAAAAAGATCATTTGCAACAGAAACAATACATGCAGGCGCAATAAAGGATACATACGGTTCACTCGGACTACCAATATATCAAACATCAACCTTTATATTCGATAACGCAGAACAAGGCGGAAGAAGATTTGCCCTAGAAGAAGAAGGATTTATCTATTCAAGACTAGGAAACCCAACAAACGATGCCCTAGAAAAAAAACTAGCAGCCCTTGAAGGAGCAGAAGCAGCAGTATCAACATCATCAGGAATGGGAGCAATCACATCATCAATCTTGCCATTCATAAAAGCAGGCGATCATATCCTGGCATGCGGAACACTTTACGGCTGTACATTTGCTTACCTAAACGAAATAAAAAAATTTAACATAGACGTAGAATTCATAGACATGACAGACCTAGAAGAAGTCAAAACACACCTAAAAGAAAACACAAGAATAGTATATCTAGAAACACCAGCAAACCCAACACTCGACGTAATAGATATAGAAGAAGTAGTAAAACTAGCAAAAGAAAACTCAAAAGATACCCTAGTAATAGCAGACAATACCTTTGCAACCCCATACCTACAAAATCCATTAAAACTAGCAGAAGCCATCGCAGTACACTCAGCAACAAACTACCCAAACGGACACGGGGAGGTAATACCAGTATTCCCATCCGGCACAAAAGCATTAATGACCAAAGTAAGATTTGTAGGCTAAAAAGATTTCACAGTATCAGTACTCTCAGCATACGATTCAGATTGAAGCTTTAGAGGCATCATAACCCTCGAAGTATAAAAGAAAAACAACACGTAGCAAACACCAAAAAGGTTGTAGAAGCCTTACAAAAACACAAAAACGTAGAAAAAGTATACTATCCAGGCCTAGAAGACTTCAAAAACCACGAAGTAGCCAAAAAACAAATGAAAGACTACGGAGCAATGGTAACCTTCGAAGTAAAAGGCGGAATCGAAGCAGGAAGATGCGTAATGAACAACGTAAAACTATGTTCATTAGCAGTAAGCTTAGGCGATGCAGAAACCCTAATCGAACATCCAGCAACAATGACCCACTCAACCTACACAGAAGAAGCCCTAAAAGAAGCAGGAATAGCCCCAGGCTTAATCAGACTATCAGTAGGCCTAGAAGATGCAGACGAAATAATAGAAGATTTAAATCAAGCTTTAGACCTTATATAAAAAATTTATAATATAAAAGAAAGTAGAGTTAAGATGGAAGATGTAAAAAAAGTCAAAGAAATAGTAAATAAAATAAATGAATCTTACTATAAAATTAGTGATGAAATTTGGGAAAATCCTGAAGTAGGATTGGAAGAAGAAAAAAGTTTAATTATATTAAAAGATTTTCTAGAAAAAAATGGATTCACAGTTAAAACTGGTCTTGCAGGAATGTCAACAAGTTTTGTTGCAGAATATGGCTCTGGTAAACCAGTAATTGGATTTACAGCTGAATATGATGCCTTACCAGGTTTAAGTCAAGAGGCTTATCAAACTAAAAAAGTTCCAGTATGTGAAAATAACCCAGGTCATGGTTGTGGCCATAATCTTTTGGGAGTTGGATCAATAGGAGCAGCTTTAGTATTAAAAGAATATATTGACTCCAATAATCTTTCATGTACCATAAAAGTTTTCGGCACCCCTTCTGAAGAAAGGGATGCCGGAAAAGCTTTTATGGGAAGAGAAGGAGTTTTTGATGGTGTCGATTGTGGATTTACTTGGCATCCACATTACCTAAATTCAGTTTGGGAATCAGGCTCTTTGGCAAATACTATAGTTACTTTTAAATTTAAAGGTGTAAGCTCTCACGCGGCAGCAAGTCCTGAGCTTGGAAGAAGTGCCCTAGATGCTTGTGAGCTTATGAATGTAGGCGTCAATTATTTGAGAGAACATGTTCCTAGTGATGTAAGAATTCATTATGCATATTTAGATGTTGGTGGACATGCACCAAATGTTGTTCAAGATCACGCTGCAATTTATTATTTTATAAGAGCTTCAAAAATGAAAGATTCTACAGACACATATGAAAGAGTTAAAAAAATTGCACAAGGTGCTGCCTTGATGACTGAGACAGAATTGGAAATAGTTTTTGATTCAGCAGTATCAGATTTTGTTCCAAATCCTACTTTAACAAAAGTTATGGAAGAAGCTATGCTAGATTTGGGAGAAGTTGAATATTCTGATGAAGAAATAGAAATGGCAAAATCTTTTGTAAATACTTTAGGCCAAAGTGAAATAAATGGAGCTGAAAATTTAATTTCAAGATTTTTAGATAAAAATGCAGTAGAAAATATTGAAAAAAGATCCTTGGTTAGTGAATACATAAAATTTGGTAAAGATTCACCTATGGCAAGTGGATCTACGGATGTAGGAGATTTTAGTAATTGTGCACCAGTTGCCCAATGTTTAGTAGCTACATCTGCTTTTGGAACACCACTTCATTCTTGGCAAATGGTTAGTCAAGGAAAATCATCATATGCAAAAAAAGGTCTTGATAAGGCAGTTTCTACACTAGCATTAACAGCAATTAGAGCTTTAAATAATCCTGAATTAATCGAAAAAGCAAAGGAAGAATATGTTGACCAAACAGGTGGAAAATATATAGCTCCAATTCCTAAAGATGTTAAGGTTAGAGATGTAAATTTATATAAATAAGGAGAAACAAATGAAAGTTAGAGATATTTTAAATGGTAAACCCTTATATTTAATGGTTATAGTTTCCTTACTTTTGGTTATTGGGTTTATAATCATTTCTTTAAGACTTGCCATGAAACGTGCAAAAGAATTGGGTTTTTCTTCTAAAGAAATAAACAAAGTAATAAAATCATCAGTTTTGTTTTCAATAGTTCCTTCTGTATAAATAGATATAGGTCTTGCAAGTTTATCAACAGTAGTTGGAACTCCTTGGGCTTGGTTTAGACTTTCTGTAATAGGAGCTTTGATGTATGAATTAACCTCAGCAAGTATGGTTACATCTGCAGCAGGATATAAAGATATGTCAACATTTATAAATGGAACAGATACAAATTTGATTCCTACAATATTAATGGTAATGAGTATATCAATTATTTTCGCAGCAGTTTTAAATATATTTTTAGGAAAATCCTACCACAAAGGAGTTACTAAATTTAAGGCAAAATCTGGAGCTAAGGGTAGCTTAATAATTTCTTATTTTACTCTTGCAATGATATTAGTTTTATCAATTTCTCAATTATTAAAGGGAAAAATTTCTATCTTAGTTTTTCTAGCTAGCTTTATTGTAACTGTCGGACTAATGAAAATAGCAAATAAATACAAACTTGCATGGATGGGAGAATTTGTTTTAGCATTTGCCTTAATTATTGGTATGGCACTTTCAGTATTTTTGGAAGGAATTATGGTATAGGAGAAAATCATGGAAAAAGATACAAGAAAAGAACAATATTTTAATACGATACATAGGGTAGGAAGAATAGGTTCAATAATTTCTATAGGATGTATGTTGATTGTTCCTATATTAATTGCAATGAAATACGACCTACCATTTGATATAAAGGATGTTGCAGGAACAGCTGGAACTTTGCTTGCAGTTTTTATACCTACAGTTATGGCAGAATTTATAAGTTATGGGCCAATACTAGGTTCAGGAACTTATTTGGCATATATAACAGGAAATGTTACAAACTTAAAAATTCCTTGTGCTTTAAACGCACAAGCCTTGATGGATTTGGAACAAGGTAGTGAAGAATCTGATGTAATTAGTTTAATTGCCATTGCTTCTTCATCATTAATTACAATGTTAGTTATAGCTTTAGGAGTTGTATTATTAATACCACTTCAACCATTTTTACAATCAGCACCTGTACAAACAGCATCAAAATATATTTTGCCAGCTTTATTTGGATCATTATTTTATACAATGTTAGCTGGTAACAAAAGAGGAAAAACAACAGTTAAAAATAGATTACTACCACTTGTAGTTCCAGTTATAGCCATGGTGATTTGGAAACTAACAGGCGGAGAAATACTTGGAAAAGAAGGTATTTGGATTGTTGTATCAATAGTATTATTATTAATATCATCAATAATAATGCTAAAGGTTGGCTTGGTTAAAATTATTGAAAATGATAGTAAGTAATATATAATTTTTAAAATAAAAAAAGGTCGTTATACTTTATTAGTATAGTGACCTTGTTTTTATTTTAAAAATAAAATTCTATCATGAAACTTGAAATTATTTATTTTTTAAAAATACTGTTTATAAATTTTCTACCAAATGTTTAATTTTATCTCTAAATTCTTTGATAACTTTTATGTCGAAATCTTCTCCGGCTGTTTGGAAATAGTGGTTTAATTCTTTTACCAAATTTTTTATTTCTGGGTTTTCTTCGCCTGTTTCTTTTTTTATTTTGCTGGCTTTTTCCAAATATGAATTTATTTCTTCAACAACTTGCATGGTTTTGTGTTCTTGGTCGTTTTCTTCTAATAAATATCTTAATGTCCATTTTATATTTGTTGGAGTAATTCCTGCCTTGTGGTCAATTACTACATTATTTTCTCTCATTTTATCGATAAAGGCAAACAAGTCTTTTTCTTCAAAGTCTTTGAAAAATGCAAAGGTGAAATCAAATTCTTCTAAATATTCTCCCTTTGATTCGATTTTTTCATAACCATCGATTTCTGCAAGATATCCCACTTTTTGATCTACATCTTCCATGCCTATTAGTTTTAATCTTACATTTTCTTTTTCGCACAAAATTCTTAATTTTTCTTTTTCTATATCATTAGCATTAAATAAAATTATTAAAGCCATAAAATCTCCTTTTCTTTTTAGTACTATTACTATACCCAAAAAGATATTTTACTCACTTTTGGGTATAATATAATACAGAGAAAAAATTGGGAATCGGGGAGATATTTATGAAAGATTATAATTATGAAAATGAAAGAATAAAAGAAATTAATAAATTGCTTGATGAAGCGAGAGAGGCGCTTTCGGTTTTGCAAAGGGCGAGCAAAAGGGTTGGAAGATCTTCTGATTATTCTGTTACTGGTCTTGTTGGAAGAAATATTGTTGGAGATTTTTTGAGAGCAAATAAAAATAATACTATAAATAAATCTATTGATAGGACTCAAGATGTTTTATTAAAACTTCATGCAAATCTTTTGACTTTTGATCCAAAACTTGCAAGTATTTTGGACCTTCCTTATAAACTCAGTCAATTTTCAAGCCCAAGAAATGCTCTTTCTGATATGAAATTAAGAATTGATATGAGAAAAAAACAATTGGAAATTCAAAATGCTGAGAGAAGACTTATAACTCTTATAAAAAAACTTTCCAAGGAAAAATCTAAGGAAATTAATAAAATCAAAAAAAGCATAGAGCTTAGATCTTTTGAGGAATAATTTTTGGGACATTATCACCTTTCTACTTATATATAAGTAGGAGGTGATTTTTTTTATGGGAAAAATTGTGAAAGGAGAAAGATATGAGTAAATTTAAGGATATTACTAGGCTTTTATTTACAATATTTGGATCTTGTATGGGATTTTTTCTTGGAGATATGGATATTTTTATTTATACTCTACTTGCTTTTGTAATTTGTGATTATTTAAGTGGAATTATAAGGGCAGGGTTTGAAAAAAAACTCTCGTCAAAGGTTGGATTTAAAGGAATTTTCAAAAAGATTATGATTTTTATAATAGTAGGAATTGCAAATCTTTGTGATAAAAATTTGATACAAAACCAAGCTATGATTAGAAGTGCCATAATATTTTTTTATATAGCAAATGAGGGGCTTTCTATACTTGAAAACTCTCTTGCAATTGGTCTTCCAATTCCAGAAAAATTAAAAATTTTATTAGAACAATTTAAGGAGGAAAAATGACTTATAGTAAATTAGTTGATGATATAATTTTATCACCAAATCACAGTGGAAAAAGAAGTGAAAAAATAAGTAAAATTGCCATCCACCATGCTGGTGGAATTATTTGTGGAAGAGATTTGGCAAGGATTTTTCTTCCAAAATCAAGAGGGGCTTCTGCAAATTATAATCTAGGGTCAGATGGGATTTTGGTTCTTGGAGTTTATGAAGAAAATAGGGCTTGGACAACATCTTCATCATGGTGCGATAATCGTGCAATAACAATTGAAGTTGGAAATTCTACAAGAGGACCAAATTGGGAAATTTCAGATTTTGTTTTAGATAGGTTGATTGATTTGGTGACAGATATTTGTATGCGAAATAATATTTATCCTTGTACCTATACGGGAGATAAAGAAGGAGTTTTGCAAAAACACGAGTGGTATGCCAACACAAATTGCCCAGGGCCTTACCTTGGTAAAAAATTTTCCTACATTGCAAACGAAGTCAACAAAAGGCTTAGGAAAAATCCTAGAAAAAATTCAAATTTATATAGGGTTAGAAATTCTTTTAAAGATCAAAAGAGCCAAAAAGGAGCTTTTAAATCCCTAGAAAATGCAAAAAGATGCGCTGATAAATATAAGGTAAAAGTCTTTGATGAAAGGGGAAATGAAATTTATCCAAGAAAAAATATAAAATCAATAGACCAAATAGCAAAAGAAGTGATAAGAGGAGAGTGGGGAAATGGAAATGAGAGGAAAAAAAGATTGACCCATGCAGGATATGATTATTATGTTGTGCAAAGAAGGGTTAATCAGATTTTAAGCTAAGAAAAAGCATTGGACTTGAGGTTCAATGCTCAGAGCGTAGACAAAGTCAGTTTAGTAATTGATAATTAATTTAAAATAAAATCACGCTAAAACCCATCTCGACTAAGTGAGTGAAGCGAACGCATGGAGAGATCTCATGAGATTTCTCCGCTCGTTGCACTCGGTCGAAATGGAAAAATTTTTAGTTTGTCAACAGTCTGAGCATTGGACTAATGGTTCAATGCTTTTTTTGTATTTAAATTCCGTTTTTGTAAAGATAAAAAGAATAAATCATTGGAATAAAAAATATTATGGCTATGGTTATTAAAATTAAATATTGATTTCCTACAAATGGACTTATTAAGAAAAAAAGTCCTCCGAGTATAAAAGTATAGCCACCAAGTCTGTGAGTTTTTCTCCAATTTTCGTCACTATTTAAAGTCCAAGGAAGTTTTATTCCAACTGTATAATTTCTTTTAGTTTTTGGCAGATAATTTCCGACTACTATTAGGAGAAAACCGACAAATAAAGAAATTATAACCACAACATTTATTTCTTTACCCAAACCATAAAAAACGCTAATTATAAAAGTTATAAGTAAAACGAGTGGAACAGTAGCTTTTCCAATTAATATTATAAGCTTATTTTTATTCTTGTTTTTTGGGTCATTGTCGAGCATAAAGCAAGAAAAAATATTTATTAATATTAAAAATATTGGCGTTTTTATAAAGGCACTAAACTTGCTAGAATAATTATCAATTTCATTGTTAAGTCCCCAGTGAGTTGGTATAGTTTCAGGCATTTTTTTGTAAAATAAGAAATTTACAAGGGCAAATAGCAAGATTGAAAAAACTATTGATATTATGCTTTCTTTTTTAAATTTTATTTTATTTTTCATTTTCTCCTCCTTTAAATTTCACAAACCAAGTCATTATTTCTTCAAAAATACTTGTGTTTAGCTCGTAATAAATAAAATTTTTCTTTTTTGTTTCATAAATTAAATCTTCATTTTTTAATAATTTTAAATGGTGGGAGATGGTTGCTCTTGATAGGTCAAAATTTTCGGCAATTTCTCCTGCATTCATACGTCCTTTTTTTCTCAATAAATTTAAAATTTCAATTCTTACTGGATCAGACAAAGCTTTAAAAGTATCAGAAAACAAGATATCACCCCTTCCAATCTATTTCGATAATTATCTAAATAGTTATTTTTATTATAGGATTTAAAATAAAAAAAGTCAAATCTATTTTGAAAAATATCTAAATAGATTTGACTTAAAATTATTTTTAAATTTATTCACTTTGCAAAGCCTCAACCGGATCTTTTTTAGCTGCTATTGATGATGGAATAATTCCTGCAAGTAGGGTTAAGCTTACTGAAATTATTACAAGAATTATTGCAGCCTTATTTGGAAGGGATGAGCCGATGTAGGAAATATTTGTTATATTTCTCATAATTTTTGTAATTGGTATATTTAATAAAATAGTTACAAAAACTCCGAGAAGTCCTGACAAAAGTCCTTCCATAAAGGTTTCTGACAAGAAAACTTTTCTTATGTCTTTTTTGCTTGCACCGATTGACCTTAAAATTCCTATTTCTTTTGTTCTTTCTAAAACGGAAATATAGGTTATTATTCCAATCATTATTGATGAAACAACAAGGGAAACTCCGACAAAGGCAATCAAAACATAGGAAATTGCATTTATTATTGTTCTAATTGATGAGGTTAAAAGCCCTACAAAATCTGTGTAGTGGATTTTATCTTTTTCTTTTTTGTTTTTATTAAAATCATTTATTATATTTTTCACATTTTCCCTGTTTTCAAAATCTTCTACATAAATTTTAATCTCTGATGGGGCAGATTTTGAAACAAAACCAAAATCTTCTAGGTTATTTTGGTAGGAATTTGATGCAAGCTCATCTTCATATAATTTATCCAAAACCTTATCTTCTGGATCTTTTAGGAAAAGTTCAATTATATCAATATTTTGCCCTTGATTTGGATTACTCATTGAAGCTTTTTTTATATTTTCTTTTAATTTTTCTGAATTTGCTAGTAAAAATGATTGGGCCTTTAATTTTTGGTCTTGGTCTAGGTTTTCAAGATATGATTTACTAGCCTTTCTTTTTTCACTTTGGTCTTTTGCCTTAAAGGCAATATTATTTAAAATATTTATTTCTTTATTTTTTTCTTGGTCTTTTACAATTTGAGATTCGCCCGCTCTTTTTATCATTTGGTCAGTAAATTTTGAGGTGAAACCAAGGGGAGCTGTTATATTTTGGTTTTCTTCGCTATCTTTTTTTGCCCTTGCAATTCCTACGATTTTTATTTTATAGGCATTTTCAATTGCTTTTTTCTTTTCATTTTCATCTTCTTTTATATTTTTGTACCTATTATTTTCTTTTTTATAAAAATCTGCAGGCATTAGGGCGCTAAATTCATGATTTAAAAAATCTTTATTATTTATTTTTTTATCGTCAAGTTTTATTTTTTCGCCTTCATCTAATTTTTTTAGGATATTTTTGTAATCTTTTTTTGGTAAAATTCCAAGCTCATACAAACTTTCCCTGTCAATAGAATTATTTTTGTCTGTAAATAAAACCAATTCATTGGCATTTTCTGGCCATTTTCCATCGATTAAATCATATTCTTCTTTGACTATATTTGAAATTGATCCGTCCTTGTTGGAGATTATTTGTTTGAAATTTTTGTGCTCACTTGAGCCTATATTTAAAAATGATGGACCGTTTGATTTAAACATTGGGTCTTTTTCATCTTCAAAATCTGAACCGTCAGTGTTTATAATCTCTCCGTTTTCATCTTTTGCATAGATTTCAAAATTTAAATCGTATATATAATTTATGGCGTGTTTGCCAATTTTTTTATTTAAATCTTTTTTATCTAGATAAGTTTTGAAAGGGGAGAGGTTATTTTCTGTAATTGATGAGGAAAGAGAAGACTTTCTTTTTAAAATATCATTGTTAGCACTAACATTTTTATCGTCTTTTTTGTATTTTTTATCCCCTGCTGGATCTTTTAAAAAATTATCTCCCAAATTTAGACTTTCTTCTTTGATTTCTATTGGATAAGATTTCAAGGTTTTTCTTTGACTTTCCTTAATAAAATCATCAACTCCATTTGAAAGAGATAAAATCAAGGCAATTCCAATAATTCCAATCGAACCTGCAAAGGCTGTAAGAATAGTCCTTGCTTTTTTGGTTAAAAGGTTATTAAAAGAAAGTTTCAAGGCAGTTGGAAGGGAGAGAGATAATTTTTTCGTTTTAAATTCATCCCTTGTTTTTTCTTCTTCATAGGGATTTGAATCCGATAAAATTTTCCCGTCTTTTAATCTTACAATCCTTGTTGAATATTTTTCTGCCAAATCTGGATTGTGGGTTACCATAATTACAAGTCTATCCTCAGCAACTTCTTTCAATAAATCCATAATTTCTTTGGAAGTTTCCGTATCCAAAGCTCCAGTCGGCTCATCGGCAAGGATAATTTCTGGATTATTTACAAGGGCACGGGCAATTGCAACTCTTTGCATTTGTCCTCCAGATAATTGGGCAGGTTTTTTGTAAATATGATTAGAAAGACCAACTTTTTCCAAGGCTTTTTTTGCCAAATCTTCCCTCAAGTCTTTTCTCTCACCAGAAAGAGTCAAGGCAAGCTCTACATTTTTCAAAACATTTTGGTGACCTATAAGGTTATAGGATTGAAAAACAAAGCCAACAGACCTATTTCTATAATAATCCCAATCCCTATCCTTAAATTTTTTGGTGGAGCGTCCTTCAATAATCAAATCTCCCGATGTATAATTCATAAGGCCGCCGATTATATTTAGAAGGCTGGTTTTTCCACCACCAGATGGGCCTAATATTGAAACAAATTCATTTTTTCTAAATGAGATACTTATATCATCAAGAGCTTTTTGTTCATTTTCTCCTGTTTTATAAATTTTACTTATGTTTTTAAGCTCTAACATATTTTTCCTTTCTATTTTCTTACTCGATGATTATACTCCTTATTCAATTCTTTTGAATATTTCAACATTAAAAATATAATGAAGATGAAGGAAAGATTATGGGAAATATTTTTTATAGGACTTATCCAAAAAAATTTAATAAAGATAAATCAAATTTGGGGTTTTTTGATATTTACGACCTAGACCAAAGATTTATTATTGGGAAAATTTTGGGAGTAGACTTTATAATAATTGAAGATATCTTTAAAAGGGATGGAGATTATTTAGTTTTTTCTCAAATAAATAAAAATTTGGGGCAAAGTCAAGATTTTATAAGTCAAATTTCAAAGGCCCATGATTTAAAGCTTGGGATTTTTTTAAGGCTTGATTTAAGTAAAATGAAAAAAATTAGCAAAAAAACCATTAGTTCCATATTAAATTTTTGGATAAATAAGGGAGTTGATGGTTTTATCCTTGATGATTTTTCAAGATCGTCAAAATTTTTTGGAGAAAATATCCTATCTTTAAAAAATTCTTACAAGAATATAAAATTTATTTTAAATACAAGTGATAAGAAAAAAGATGAGATTTTTGATGGATATGTAAATTTTTCTTATGGGAAAAATTCAAAAAATTTAGGTTTTAGAAAATTTATATTAGATAAAAACAAAAAGAACCTTGCCTTTGCCCTTAATGGGGATCATGGATTTATGTGCAAAAATTTTCTAGATTTTAAGCATTTTTACACAAATTGTTCAAAACTTATGGCTATTATATCTATAATGAGAAGTGAAGACATTTTTATAAAAGAAGGTGAGGAAACCCTATATTATAAAAAAGAAATAGACCCAGATATTAGAAAAGAAATTTTTGATTTTTATAGGAAAATTGTCTTAATAAGATATGATTATCTTGATATAATAAAAGAAGGATACTATCCATTAAATTATAAGAACAAGGACCTACTTGCTTATTTTTATTGTAAGAATAACAAGGCTTTGGTAATTTTAAATAATTCATCACAAAAAGATAGCTTATTAGATTTACCAGAATTTTTTGATACAAAAAAATCGAAATTTCTAATTGGAAATATTTCTCAAAGGGAAATCTTTAAAAATATAAATTTGAGAGCCTATGAGTCTATTGTTTTTACAAGTTCAATAAAAAAATATAAGTCATAAAGGAGAAAAGCATGGAAGAAAAAATGAAAAAATTTGTACCTCAAGTACATTCAAAACTAAGAAAATCTTTTATCACAGTGCCAGAAGAAATTTACAGGGCAAGTGGGATAAAAATTTACGAAAAAAGAATAAAATCCCTCTTATTTACAACCGACCTTGCCATAATTAGAAATACAAATGCAGATTCTATCATGGCGGTTTATCCCTACACACCACAAAATACAATTGCCCAATCAATAATTTCAACCGCATCAGTCCCATGTTTTATTGGAGTTGGTGGAGGAACAACCCAAGGAGCAAGATCAAAATACATAGCCTTTGACGCAGAGCTTGAAGGAGCCTATGGAGTTGTTGTAAATTCTCCAATCCCAAATGAAGATATTAAAGCAATTTCAGATTTTGTAGATATTCCTGTAATTGCAACTGTAACTGGTTTTAAAGATGATGTAATAGGAAAAATCGAATCAGGCGCAGAAATTTTAAACGTATCAGGAGGTCCAAAAACTCCAGAGTTATTGATTGAAATTAGAAAATTAATTGGAGATGAATTTCCAATAATAGCAACAGGTGGCAAGACACCAGAATCAATTTTAAAAACAATAAAATCTGGAGCAAACGCAATTTCCTACACAGCCCCATCATCTGCAGAAGTTTTTGAAGAAATGATGGATAGGTATAGGAAGTAGGATTAATTTTTTTTAAAGTATAAATAATTAAAAAATATTTATAATGAAAGTACTAAGTTAATAAAAGAGATCTCTCGACTTCGCTCGAGATGGGTTATTATTGTATTTATTTTTAGGCTAAAGTTTATGTAAATAAGGAAAATATTGTATTAATTAATTTAAAAATACTTTTAATATATAGATAAGCTAAATTAACTTCGATTTTGAATTAAGAAGTCAAGGAAAAATAAATTTAATTAATATTTTGGCTAATTGAGAATATATTTATTAGAATTTACTAAGCTATAAACCCATCTCGACCTTGTGGAGAGATCTCTTGATGGCTATTAGCTGTATAAGAAAAATAAAGCTTAATATATTGAATATAATTTTAAAATTTTTAATAAGGAGAAAAAATGTATAAGGGTTACATTACCGACATTGAGGGAATAAAAGTTGGGCATGCTCAAAATTTTGATGGAGGAACTGGTCTTACGGTTTTGATTCCTCCGAAAGGAAATACAGCAAGTGTTGATGTAAGAGGGGGAGGACCGGGAACTCGTGAAACAGACCTTTTAAATCCTGTAAATACTGTAAGCGAAGTTTCAGCTCTTGTTTTATCTGGTGGTTCATCTTATGGACTTGCAGGATCAATTGGAGTTGTTGAAGAGTTAGAAAAAGATGGGATTGGTTTTAAGGTTCCAAGCGGAATTGTTCCCATAGTTCCTCAAGCGATTTTATATGATTTGGATTATAAATCTTATAAAATTAGACCAGACAAAAAAATGGGAAGTGATGCTTACAAAAATGCAAGTTTTGATGAAAATCGTCAAGGAATAATTGGAGCAGGGACTGGAGCTACAGTTGGAAAGGCCTTGGGCAAAGAATTTTCTATGAAATCAGGACTTGGATCTGCCACAATTTGTGTAGGAGATTTAAAAGTTTCTGCCATAGTTGCAGTAAATGCCATGGGGGATATTTTTGACGATGAAGAAAATAAACAAATTGCAGGAATTTTAAAAAATAATAAATTTATTCCAACTCTTGATGTTTTAGAAAAAATCCATCAAGAAAATTCTTTGAACACAACAATTGGAATTGTTGCAACAAACGGAAAATTTAATAAAACTGAACTTAGAAAAATCGCCTCAATGACTCACAACGGTTATGCCAGAGCAATTAGACCAGTTCATACCATGATGGATGGAGATACAATTTTCTCTCTTGCAACAAATAAAGTAAAGGCAGATTTAAATCTTGTGGGAAGCCTTGGGTCAAAAGTTATGGCTCGTGCAATTGCAAATGCAATTTATTTTTCAAAAATAGAAAATTCTTCAGAATTTATTTGAAAAAAATAATTGACTTCTTGAAGCTTTTATAGTAACATAGATAAGAATTCTCTACTCCGACAATAGATCGGGGTCAAAGACCAAAGGGAGGTGAAATAGATGAATAACTACGAAGCAGTATTGATTTACAAACCAGAAGTTTCAGATGAAGAAAGAAATCAATCTTTAGAAATCTTCAAAGGCATTATAGCTGAAAGCGGAGAAGTAGAATCTGTAGATGACTGGGGAAAAAGAAAACTTGCATACGAAATCAACTATATCAAAGAAGGATATTATTATATCGTTGATTTTAAAGCTAGTGGTGACCACATCAAAGAATTTGAAAGAAGACTTAGAATATCTGATTTAATTCTTAGATACATGGTAATCAGAAAAGAGGACTAAATGAATAAAGTTTTTCTTATAGGAAGATTAACAAAAGATCCAGATTTAAGATATACCCAATCTGGACAAGCAGTTGTTAGTTTTTCTTTAGCAGTTGATAGAGGTTTAAGTAAACAAAAAAGACAAGAAATGGAATCAATGAATCGTCCGACAGCTGATTTTCCACGTATAACAGTATGGGGAGTACAAGCTGAAAATGTATCAAGATATCTAAAAAAAGGAAATCAATGTGCGATAGATGGTAGAATCCAAACAGGTTCTTACCAAGATAAAGATGGAAAAACAGTCTACACAACTGATGTTGTTGCAGACAGAGTTGAATTTTTGGAATCAAGATCAGATAGTCAATATCAAAATTATAATAATCCAATGAACCAAGATAATGGCTTTGGAGATATGAACCAAGACAGATCTTACAATAATTCAAATAATTTCCAACAAAATAACAATCAAAATATGAATAATAATGATGACTTTTTTGACGATGACTTTACAGAAATTGAAGACGACGGAAGAATTCCTTTCTAGATTTTAGGAGGATAAAATGCGTAGAAATTTCAGACCAAGAAAAAAAGTCGATCCATTTGTCAAAGACCCTTCAAAAGTAATAGATTACAAGGATATTGATACTCTAAAAAGATTTATTTCTGATAGAGGAAAGATCCTTCCAAGAAGAGTTACAGGACTAAATGCGAAACATCAAAGAGAAATAACAAGAGCAATCAAAAGAGCTAGACAAGTAGCTTTATTGCCATACGAAGATAATTAAAGATAAATAGAATATAAACTTTCAATAAGCAAGCAAAAGACGCCTAAGGGTGTCTTTTTTTTATATAAAAGTAAAATAAAATTATGGAAATAAATAAAAAAAGATATAGGGACGTGGATTCCTATTTTAAAAGAAAATTTAATAAAAAAATAATAAAAATTCCTCTTGATGGAGGATTTACTTGTCCAAACAGGGACGGGAAGATTTCAAAATTAGGTTGTATTTATTGCTCGGAAAATGGGGCAGGAGATTTTACAAAATATGATGATTTGGATAAGCAAATTGATTATCAAATAAAAAGATTAAAAAAGCCAAATAGAAAAGAAGGCTACATGGCATATTTTCAAAATTTCACCTCAACTTACGGCAATACACAAAAAATGAAAAAATTATTTTATACAGCAATAGAAAATCCTAATATTATGGGTTTATCAATTGCAACTCGTGCTGATTGTCTTTCAGATGAAGTAATTGACTTACTTGATGATTTGAATAAAAAAACTTTTCTAATTGTGGAGCTTGGCCTTCAATCTGTAAATGAAAAATCTATAGAATTTATAAACAGGGGCTATAGCCACAAGGAATTTGACCAAGGACTTTTAAAATTAAAAGAAAAAAATATAAAAACTTTGGCCCACCTAATAATTGGTCTTCCAAACGAAGATTTGAATGATTATCTTAAAGCTGTTTCTTATATAAATGAAAGAGGATTTTGGGGCATTAAAATTCACAATCTTTATATTGAAAAAGGATATAGAATTTATGATTATTATTTGGAAAATCAAAATGAATTTACTATGACTTTGGATCAGTTTGTCGATTATGTTATACTTATTTTGGAGAAATTAGATCCAAATATAATTGTCCAAAGACTAACAGGAGATGGACGTCGTGATAAAATTGTTTGGCCGATTTGGTCAAAAAATAAGGCTAAAGTTTTATCTACAATTGATAAGAGATTAAAAGAAAGAAATAAAAAACAGGGGGATTTATGGAAAGAGAAATAGGAAGTTTTTTTATAGAAGGCTATAATTTTGATACAAAAACTTATGATAACAAGGAAAATACTCTTTTATTGGTAATTGATTTACAAGAAAAATTAATGCCTGCAATTTATGAATCAGAAAAAATTATAAAAAATTCAAAAACTCTTTTAAAAGTATTTGAAATGTATGGAATCAAAAAAATTGCAACAGAACAATATCCAAAGGGACTTGGCCAAAGTGTAAGTGAAATAAAAGAAAATCTTGATGATGATTATATTTTTTCAAAAACAAGCTTTGATGCAATCACTGATGAAGTTTCTTCATATTTAAAAGAAAATAAAATTACAAATGTAGTTATTACAGGAGCAGAAACTCACATTTGTGTTTATCAAACAGTAAGAAGATTATTATTTGAAGGATATAAGGTTTTTGTAGTCGAAGATGCAGTTTCAAGTTTTAATGAGAAGCAAAAAGAATTGGGCCTAAAAGCCATATCAGATATGGGAGCAAGCCTTGTTAATACAGAAATGCTAATGTTTGATTTGGCAAGTGATGCAAAGGATGAAAATTTCAAAGAAATTTCTAAAATGGTAAAAAATTTAAGAAAATAATTTAGCCTTCTTATGAAGGTTCAGACTGTTGACAAACTAAAATTTTTCCATTTCGACCGAGTGAAACGAGCGGAGAAATCTCATGAGATCTCTCCATGCGTTCGTTTCACTCACACTAAAACACGTTAGTTTTACAAACTTTTTCGTGTTATCACACTTGTTTTAGGGATGATTGTGCCAAATCAAGGCACAATCATCTAGTCGAGATGGGTTTTAGCGTAATTTTATTTTTAAATCATTAATGAATTATTAAACTGACTTTGTCTACGCTCTGAGCCTTCTTATGAAGGCTATTTTTGTGCTTATTTTTATATTTTTTTATAATAAATAATTTCTAAATAATCCTTGATAAATTTTATTTTTTGTCCTATTATATAATGATGCAAGCTTGGAATATTTTGTATAAATATTGTCGAAAAAATTATATAAATTTCCAATAAGTTTACAAAAAATATTCTATTTAATTTAATCGATAAAACCGAGTGATTTGCTTGTATTTACTCATTTTTGTAATAGAATATATAGTGTAGGATTAAAAATCCTTTTAATTTTAAAAAGAAATAATTTTTTATATATAGGAAAGGAAAATGTATGAATTTACATATGGGACTTGATGTCGGATCTACGACTGTAAAGATTGTTATTACTGATGATAAATTTAATACTCTTTATTCAGTTTATAGACGACATAAATCAGATGTAAAACAAACAGTTACAAATGTTTTGATGGAAGCCTATGACAGGTTTAAAGATGATTATCTTACCGTAAATGTCACAGGTTCTGGTGGAATGTTTGTTGAAAAATATTTGGGAATTAATTTTGTTCAAGAAGTTATTGCTGAAACTAAAGCAATAAAAAAATTTATTCCCCAAACGGATGTAGTAATCGAACTTGGTGGTGAGGATTCAAAAATTACCTATCTCAAAGGTTCTGTTGAGCAAAGAATGAATTCTATTTGTGCTGGTGGAACTGGTGCTTTTATTGATCAAATGGCAGCCCTTCTTGATACTGACGCCCAAGGTTTAAATGAATTAAGTAAAAATTATAAAAAAATATATCCAATTGCAAGTCGTTGTGGGGTTTTTGCAAAAACTGATATCCAAGCTCTTATGAATCAAGGAGCAAGCAGGGAAGATATAGCAATTTCTGTTTTTCAATCAGTTGTAAATCAAACAATTTCAAACCTTGCTTGTGGAAGACCAATAAAGGGAAATGTAACCTTCTTGGGAGGTCCTCTTCATTTTTTAAAGGCTTTGAGAGATAGGTTTATTGAAACTTTGGGTGAGGAAGAAAATAATTTTTATATTCCAGAAGACGCAGAGCTTTATGTGGCAAAGGGTGCTGCAATTTTATCTCAAAATGAAGAAAAGATTTCCTATAAATCACTTATAAAATCTTTGAAAGAAGATAAAAAAGTTGATATGGAAATGACCAAAAAAATGGAAAGACTTTTTGAAGATGAAAAAGACTACCAAGAATTTAAGAAAAGACACAAGACAAATCTTGTAAGATATAAAAATATTGAAGATTATGAGGGAGAAATTTTTCTTGGAATTGATGCAGGATCAACTACATCAAAAATTGTTTTAATCAGCAAAGACAATGAAATTTTGCACCAAGATTATAGGATGAATTTGGGAAGACCTCTTGAGGTTGTAATTTCTATGCTAAAAGATGCTTACAAAAAAATCCCAGAAAATGCCCAAATAGTTTCATCAGGAATTTGTGGATATGGGGAAGAATTTATAAGAAACGCTCTTCATATTGATAACGGCGAAGTTGAAACCATAGCCCATTATTCTGCAGCCAAATTTTTTGATCCAGATGTAGATTTTATTTTGGATATTGGTGGTCAAGATATGAAAGCTATGCACATTCGTGATGGAATAATTGATTCAATCCAATTAAACGAATCTTGCTCATCAGGTTGTGGATCATTTTTGTCAACTTTTGCAGCAAGCGTTGGTCTTTCTGTAGAGGAATTTCAACAAAAAGCCCTCTTTGCAAAAGAACCTGCAGATTTGGGTTCAAGATGTACAGTCTTTATGAATTCAAAGGTAAAACAAGCCCAAAAAGAGGGATCAGATGTTTCTGATATAGCGGCAGGACTTTGTTATTCTGTAATAAAAAATGCTATCCAAAAAGTTATAAAAGTTCGTGATCCAAAATCTCTTGGAAAAAATATAGTTGTCCAAGGTGGAACTTTTTATGGAGATGCAATTTTAAGAGCCTTTGAGAAATTATCATCAAGGGATGTAACCAGACCAGAAATTTCAGGCCTTATGGGAGCTATGGGCATGGCTTTGATTTCCAAAGAAAAATCAACAGGCCATTCCAAAATTTTATCAGAAAGTGAAATAGATAATTTTACCTACACCCAAAAGTCCGCAAGGTGTGGAAGATGTACAAATAATTGTTCCCTACAAATAAATATTTTCCCAGACGGATCAAGATTTATAACAGGAAATAGGTGCGAAAGAGGAGCTGGAGTAAAACAAGAAGAAACTTTGGCAGACCTTAATATGTACAAATTTAAAAACAAACTTTTGTTTGATAGGAAGACTTTGGGAGAAAAAAATATTCTTGGAAGAGTTGGACTTCCTAGAGTTTTAAATATGTATGAAGATTATCCTTTCTGGCATGAATTTTTTACTTCCTTAGGTTTTGATGTAATTTTATCGGATGAATCAAACAGGAAAATTTATGAAAAAGGAATTGCCACAATTTCATCAGAAACCGCCTGCTATCCTGCAAAAATTGCCCATGGTCATATAGAAAATTTATTAGAAAAAGATATAGATATTCTATTTTACCCAGCAATTTTTTATGAATACAAGCAATTTGACAAAGCACAAAACCACATGAATTGCCCAGTTGTTTCAGGATATCCTGATGTAATAGAAAATAATGTTGATGGATTAAAAAATGTAAAATATATGGCCCCATATCTTTCATTTGAGTCTGAAAAAATAGTTGCAGATAGGTTAGTTGAAATTTTTGAAGGATATGAGCATGATGGATTTATTTTAAAGAAAAATCAAATTATAAATGCAGTAAAAAATGCTTGGCAAAAACAAGCCGACTACCATGAAGATATAAGAAAAAAGGGTAGGGAAATTTTAGAATATGTTCATGTGAACAAGGAAAAGGCCATAGTTCTTGCAGGACGTCCTTACCATATTGATCCAGAAATAAACCACGGAATTCCAGAATTAATCGAGTCAATGAGAATTCCAGTTTTATCAGAAGATTCTATAGCCTATTCAACAGAAGATTTGGAAAATCAAACCAGGGTTTTGGACCAATGGTCCTATCACGCAAGACTTTATAGGGCAGCGGAATTTGTAGGAAAAGATCCTTGCCTTCAATTGGTTCAATTAAATTCATTTGGTTGTGGACTTGATGCGGTTACAACCGACCAAGTTCAAGACATATTGGAAGCAAACGGAAAGATTTATACTTTATTAAAAATTGATGAAGTTTCAAATCTTGGAGCAGTAAAAATTAGGATTAGATCTTTAATCCAAGCCCTTGACCAACAAGAAAATGAAAATATTCATTTGAAAAAAAGAAAAGAAAAATTGACCTACGAAAACCACGAATTTACCAAAGAAATGAAAGAAGATGGCTATACAATCCTTGCTCCTCAAATGGCAAGAGAGCATTTTCAAATTATGGAAAGTTTATTAAAGGGATCTGGCTATAATATAGAATTTTTGGATAAGGTTGATGAAAAAGTCATCGATAACGGCTTAAAATATGTAAATAATGATTCATGTTATCCATCAATTACAGTAGTTGGTCAACTTATGGAAGCTGTAAATTCTGGAAGATATAATCCGAATAAATTGGCCCTTCTTATGACCCAAACGGGAGGAGCATGTCGAGCTTCAAATTATGTAGGATATATTAGAAAAGCCTTAAAAGATGCAGGCTATCCACAAATTCCAGTAATAGCACTTTCAGCTCAAGGAATAGAATCTCATTCAGGATTTGACCTAAGAAAAATTTCTACAATTCCAATGGTAATAAATTTATTAAGATCAATTTTGTTGGGAGATTTGATAAATAGGGTGGCAAATGCAACAAGACCTTACGAAAAAAATAAGGGTGAAGTTAATAAATTAAAAGAAAAATGGATAGGAATTTGCTGTGAAAATATTTATGATATGAGCTCAAAAACCTATAAAAATATAATTGGACAAATTGTAGAAGAATTTGATGAGGTTGAAGTTTTAGATATCAAAAAACCAAAAGCGGGAATTGTTGGAGAAATTCTTGTAAAATATTTACAAGAGGCAAATAACCACCTCCAAGATACCCTAGAAGCTGAAGGAGCTGAAGTAATAGTTCCAGATTTGACAGATTTTCTAATGTATTGTTTGGCAAATACACAACTTAAAAAAGAACTTTATGGTAAAAGTCCAATCAAGGCATTTTTTGGAAAAGCTGCAATAAATACAATAGAAGTTTATAGAAAACCAATCAGAAAAGCCCTAAAAAATTCAAAAAGATTTGATGAACCTGTTTATATAAATGATGTAAAGACTTTTGCAAAAGAAGTTACAAGTCTTGGAAACCAAGCCGGAGAAGGATGGTTACTTGCAGGTGAAATGGTAGAGTTAATCCACCAAGACGCACCAAATATAGTTTGCATCCAACCATTCGGCTGCCTACCAAACCACATAACCGGCAAGGGAGTAATGAAAAAAATCAGAGAAATTTACCCACAAGCAAATATAGTAGCAATAGACTACGACCCAGGTGCAAGCGAGGTAAACCAAATAAATAGGGTGAAACTTATGATGAGTCAAGCAAGAGAAAATTTAAAAGAAAATGTAAAAGCATAAAAAAATCTAGCGTTTTGCTAGATTTTTTTTATAAACTTTTCAACATGATTTGTTATAATTCCATTTGGATTTAAAATTTCTAATTTTTCGTAGTCTTCTTTTTTATTTGAAAACCAAATATTTGTCAAAACTCCCATATTTTTTAATTCTTTTATTTCCTCTGGACTTACTGCTGTGTTTTTTGGGTGATAAAATTGTAAATTTAAGTCCTTGCAAAGATTTTTTATATTATCAACTTTTTTGCTAGTCAAAAGTGCAAGGGGGATTTTTGTATCAATTTGTCTTATTTTTTTTAAAGAATTTAAATTAAATGATGAAATAAATACCTTATCAACTAAACCATACCCATAAATTTTTCCCATCAAAAGTTTTTCTATATTTGGATATTCTATTACATTTGTTTTAATTTCTATATTTGTTAAAATGTCCTTGTCCTTAAAATAAGAAAAATATTCATCAATATCTGAAATTTTTATATTTTCAAAATCTTTATTATAGGAAAATGAATATTTTTGCAACTCTTCAAGGCTGTGGTCTTTTATAAAACCTTGACCGTCACTGGTCCTATCATTTTTTTCGTCGTGAATTATAATCAATTCTTTATTTTTTGATAAATGAACATCAAGTTCAATGGCATAAACGCCCATTTCGTATGCTTTTTTGAAAGCGAGCATGGTATTTTCTGGATAAAGGGAAGAAAAGCCCCTGTGTGCTATAATTTTCATAAAACCTCCTTTTTATTTATTACCCCAAAAGAGCATATTGAAAAATTATTTGACAATTTTTTTATTTATTATATAATTCTAACTAAAGTAAATAAATGCATCGAAAAGAAGAGTAATTTTATGAAAGCTTAAAGCGAATCCTGTAGAGTGTGAGAGGAGAAGTGGAAGTAAAATGAAAAGAAACTTGGAGCATGTGGGAAATAAAAAGCCCATACGGGAACTCCCGTTACAGAGTTAGAGTATGTTTGTACTTGATGAGTTCTATTTTGTGAGAAATAGAAAAATTTGGGTGGTATCACGATCTTCGTCCCTTTGGGACGGAGATTTTTTTATTGGAATTTTCGGTGAAAATTTAATTTATTTGCTTTTTGTCGGTATGAAAATAAAAAATAGAAAAGAGGAGAAAAAATGAAAAATTTAAAAAAAGTAGTGTTGGCTCTTGTTACTAGTAGTTTGTTGGTGGCGTGTTCCGGAAAAAATCAAAAGGATAATGTAAGTTCAAATCAAAATGACCTATCAAATAATTCTAATAAAAGCGTAGCTTCTGAAATTGTAGATGATGGTGTTCTTGATCTTGGAACAAGTGCAGATTTCCCACCTTATGAATTTTATGATGACAATAATAAAATCGTAGGAATTGATGCTGAAATCGCCCAAGAAATCGGAAAAAAACTTGGTGTAGAAGTAAAAATTAAGGATATGGATTTTTCATCAATTATAGCATCAATCGAATCAGGAAAACTTGATGGGGGAATAGCTGGAATTACTGAGACTGAAGACCGTAAGAAAAATGTAAATTTCTCAAAAACTTATGGAAAATCTGTACAAAAAGTTATCGTTAAAAAAGATTCTTCTTTTAAAAATCCAGAAGATTTAAAGGGCAAAAAAATTGCAAGCCAACTTGGTTCAACTGGGGAAGTTGCTGCTAAGGATACTTATGGTGAAGATAGCATTCAATCTTTTAGCAAAACTATGGACTCAATTGTTGCTTTAAATAATGACAAGGTTGATGCTGTAGTTTTGGATGATCAAGCAGCAGAAAAATTTGTAGAAGCAAACGAGGGTTTGAAAGTTCTTGATAAAGAATTGGCAAAAGATGAATACGCCATTGCCCTAGATAAGAAAAATGACAAATTATTAGAGGAAGTCAACAAGGCAATTGACGAGCTTGAAAAAGACGGAACATTGGATAAAATTTTTGAAAAATATTTGGATAAATAAAAATGGATAGTTTTTTACAAGCAATTGAAAAAAATTTAATAAAGGACAATAATTATAAATATCTAATAGATGGATTAAAAACAACCCTTTCAGTTACGGCGATATCTTTGATATTTGCCCTTTTGATAGGGATGTTTATAGCAATTATAAAAGATTATGACAAAAATTTAGAGGAAAATATTAAGGGATTTAAATATTATATAATAAAAATCCTTGCAAAAATCTTAAATGTTTTTGTAACAGTAGTAAGGGGGACACCTTCCACAATCCAATTACTTATTGTCTACAATGTAATTTTGGTAAATTCAGATTCCCTTTTTTTGGTAGCAATCGTAACATTTATCATAAATTCATCAGCCTATATGTCAGAAGTTTTTAGGGGAGGAATAAATTCAGTAGACAAGGGAGAAATTGAAGCTGCAAGAAGCTTAGGCTTATCATACGAAAAAACTGCAAAACTTGTAGTCATCCCCCAAGCTATGAAAAATTCCCTTCCAGCCTTGGGAAATGAAGTTATAACCTTATTTAAAGAAACATCAATTTCAGGATTTATTGGCTTGGTAGATCTGACAAGGGGAGCAGGAATAATAATTTCAAGGACTTTTTCAGCAGCAATTCCATATTTTGCAGCAGCCCTAATATATTTAATTCTTGTCCTATTACTTGAAAAAATATTTAAAAAATTAGAAGAGAGGATGGCCCATGATTAAAGTAGAAAATTTAAAAAAATCATTCAAAGAAAAAGAAGTTTTAAAAGGAATAGATTTAGAAATAAACAAAGGCGATATCCTTGCAATAATTGGACCATCAGGATCAGGAAAATCTACACTTCTTAGAACCATAAATAAATTAGAAAAAAAGACAAGTGGAAATATATATTTTGAAAATAAAAATATAGACGAGCTTGATGTAAATAAATTAAGAGAAAAAGTGGGCATGGTTTTTCAACAATTCAATCTTTTTTCAAATATGACGATAATGGAAAATTTATTAGCAGCACCTTTAAATACAAAGAAAATGAAAAAAGATGAGGCAGAAGAAAAGGCCTTAGAATTATTAGAAAAAATTGGCCTAACAGAGAAGAAAAATTCCTATCCAAAAGAGCTTTCAGGAGGACAAAAACAAAGAATTGCCATTATTAGAGCCTTAATGATGGAGCCAGATTTGATGTTATTTGACGAACCAACAAGTGCTCTTGATCCAGAAATGGTAAAAGATGTCCTAGATTTGATGAAAGATTTAGCAAACGAAGGAATGACCATGGCAATAGTAAGCCACGAAATGGAATTTGCAAAGCAAGTTTCAAACAAAATAATAATAATGGATGATGGAGAAATAGTAGAAGAATCCCAAAATCCAAAAGAATTTTTTGAAAATCCAAAAGAAGAAAGAAGCAAAGAATTTTTATCAAAAGTATTATAAAAATTTGACAAAGCTATCATATATTGGTAATATATAAAGGTAGCTTGCAGGATTGGCGGAATTGGCAGACGCGCAAGACTAAGGATCTTGTGTCCGATTTTAGGACGTGGAAGTTCAAGTCTTCTATCCTGCACCATAAAAAAATTATACAAGGATATAAAAGGATATTGGCTGATATAAGCTGATATCCTTTTATATTTATTAATTTTATTGGATATAAAGGGATATAAAAAGATACGTTTGTAGTTTTTTTGTAGTTAGTTTATGAAAATACTAAAACTTAAGTATAAATATATATAAATAATTTTTAAATAATTTATAAATACCTTCTCTACTTATAAAAATAGTAAGAGGGTATTTTTTATTGAAATAAAAACTTTATCTTCCTAATAAATAAAAACTTTTTTTAATATTCATTTCTATTCTCATTTGATTTGATCAAAGAATTAATTTATAATATTAAACCTAGTTACAACTTCCACATTAATGTAGACATATATAGATTTCAATAAAAAAATATATTAATATATACTAATGTTAAAGAAGATAACATTTTCATTGATTGTGAGGTGAAATTGTGAATAGTAGGCAAATTATGATTCTACAGACTCTTAAGTTACATAATGAATTTATTACTGCTAAGAGTCTGTCAGAGATGTTTGGAGTTTCTACTAAAACTATTTATAAAGATATTGACAAAATAAATGAATACTTCAAGGAATATGGCATTGAAATTGAAAAATTTCCTCGAAAAGGAATTAGGATTGATGACAAATTTAAATCTAAAAAAATAGATTTGATCTTATCAGACATTGATAGTAAAAAAAATCTTGATAATCAATCGATTGAATATAGAGAAGAGTACTTGTTCAAAGAGATTTTTTTAAAAAGAAAAAAGTTAAATATTGATGTTTATGAGGACAACACATTTATAAGTGAGGGGTCTGCTAGAAGAGATATTAAAAAATTGGAAAAAGAGATTTCTTCAAAAAAATTACATTTAATAAATGAGAAAGGCAGATATTTTGTAAGTGGTGATGAGTCAAGGATAAGAAAGGTTATTAAAGAATATTTAACTTCACTAATAGATGACTCAAATTTTGAAGATATCAAGACCTTGTCTAGATTTTTTTGTAAGGAAACTATCTTAAATTGTAAAAATATTATAAACGAACTGGGGAAAAAATATGATTATGATCTTAGTAAAAGGTATTTTAATACTCTTTTGATAGATTTACTAGTTCAAATAAATATGATTGATTTAGGTTTTATTTTAAATGATTATAAGGCTAGTATAAAATTTGATATTAATCATTTTGAGGCTTATTTTTACGCTAGAGAAATTTTAAGTAAGATATTAGGTTCGGAAAAAGAAATTCCTAGCCAAGAAATTGAGGTCTTATCCTACACCTTGCTTGCCTCTGGATTTAAAATAAATAATGCTGGTTATAATTTGAGACTAGATAAGAGTGTAAGAAATTTTATTAAAAAAGTGTCTAATATTTTGGATATTGACCTAACCCATGATGAACATTTAAAAGATATGTTGATAAGCCATATTGGTCCTATGATATTTAGATTGCAAAAATCTATTTCAGTTAATAACCCAGTAGCTGAAGAAGTGAAAAAACAATATAGCGTCTTGTATAATGTTGTTTGGCTTTCAGTTAGGGAACTTACTGAAGAATTCAATGTAAAAATGACAGCTGATGAGGCGGCGTTTTTGGCTATTCATTTTCAAATAGCTGTAGAAAAAGTCCATAAATCTTTAAATATTTTAGTAATATGCCCACATGGAATTGCTACTTCTGAACTTATTGTTAGTAAATTAAAAAGAATAATTTTAGATACTGATAAAGTAATAAAAGTAGACTTAGATGATTTAGATAAAATAGATTTAAATAATATTGATTTTATTGTATCTTCTGTAAGATTACCAAATATGAAAATACCAGTGTTTGATGTTAGTCCAGTAATAACTGAACAGGAAATGAATGAAATTGCTTTATTTTATAATAATAATTTAGATAAGAATAGGTTATTAAAATCTAGTGAAAAAATTGAAACTAATAATAATTTGATTAGAGAGCTGTTAGATGAAAATATATTGTTGAAATCTAAAGCTAAGAACAAAGATGAAATTTTCGAAGAAATTTTAAAAATTTCAAATGAATTAAACAAGAAAAATAATTTATTTTTAGATTCAATAATAAAAAGAGAAAATATGGGAAGCACTAGTGTTTATACAGGAATTTCAATTCCCCACTGTGACCCCAAATATGTAAATAGATCTCAACTGGGAATTATAACTTTGGATAAGCCAATAAAGTGGGGGAAAAATTTAGTTAAGATTGTACTTTTAATTGCTATAACAGATGAAGATATTGATAGTACAAAGGATATTTTGATAAATATTTATAGAAAAATAGAAAATAAAAATTTTATAGATGAGCTGTGGAAGTCAAAAACAAAAGATGAATTGATTTCAACACTAATAAATTGGAGGGATGATTATGATAGAAAAGAAAATCATAAAATTAAAAGTTAAAAATTTAAAAAATAGTAAGGAGGTGTTAAGTAGTTTAGCTGATTGTCTTATAGAAGAAAAAATGGTAAAACCATCATTCAAAAATGCGGTTTTAGAACGTGAGAATTCTTATCCGACTGGACTTCAGTTTGACGGTTATGCAATTGCATTGCCCCATACAGATAGTGAACATGTGATCAAATCTCAAATTGCAATAATGACATTAGAAAAACCGGTAAAATTTGTTGAGATGACATCATCTGATAAAGAAATTGATGTAAAAAATATTTTTATGTTGGCTTTAAAAGATTCCAACCAACACATTAAAATTTTACAAAAAGTAATGGAATTATTACAAGATAAGGAAGCTATGAGCAAGATTGAATCATTTGATGATTCAAAAGAAAATGTAGAAAAATTAGTAGAAATATTAGAAAAATATGAATTAAATTAAAGGGAGGGAAAAATGTTAGAACTTTTTCAAAAATTTGTTGATTTGGGAGCCATAGTTGTGCTACCAATATTAATTTTTATATTTGGAATGATACTTGGAACAAAAGCCAAAAAATCTTTTACATCAGGAATAATTGTAGGTGTAGGTTTTGTTGGTTTGAATATGGTAATTGATTTACTTGGAAATAGTTTGGGACCTGCTGCTCAACAAATGGTAGAAAGATTTGGACTAAATTTAACAACTATCGATGTTGGTTGGCCAGCAGCTGCAGCAATTTCTTACGGAACAGTTTTAGGAAGTTTAGCAATTCCTATAGGAATAGGTCTTAACATAATTTTATTATTTTTAGGACTCACAAAAACATTGATGGTAGATATGTGGAATTTTTGGCATGCAGCTTTCGTAGCGTCCTTAGTATATGCAATAACCCAAGATTTTGCCCTAGGAATTTATGCGACAATAGCATATTTGACAATGATATATTTACTAGCAGATATTATAGCACCAAGAATTGAAAAATTTTATGGTTTTCCAAATATAACATTCCCACACGGAACATCCGCACCAGGATTTTTATTTGCCCTACCATTAAATTGGATTTTTGAAAGAATACCAGGATTTAATAAAATCGAAGCTGATCCAGAAACAGTTCAAAAGAAATTTGGTGTATTTGGAGAAAGTACAGTTTTAGGATTAATAATTGGTTTAGGTATGGGAATTTTGGCAGGATATGACTTGGGCGGAATTTTACAATTAGGAGTAAAAACTTCAGCGGTTATGGTATTAATGCCAAGAATGGTTTCACTTTTGATGGAAGGGCTTGCACCAATTTCTGAAGCAGCAAACACTTTTGTGCAAAAAAGATTTCCAGGCAGGGAAGTAAATATAGGAATGGATTCAGCCTTATCAGTAGGTCACCCAGCAGTTTTATCAAGTTCATTATTACTAGTACCAATAACAATTTTATTAGCTGTAATTTTACCAGGAAATACTACGCTACCTTTTGGAGATTTGGCTACAATACCATTTGTAGTTTGCTTAATGTCTGCAGTATTTAATGGAAATATTGTACGTACAGTAGTAGGTGGAAGTATATATATGACTACTATTTTATATATAACTTCTTGGGCTTCACCACTTGTAACAATGGCAGCAAAGGCAGCAAAATTTGATTTGGGTGGAAACAAAAGCATAACTGCAATGGCAGAAGGTGGTTTATGGCCAACATGGTTATTTATAATGTCAGGAAAACACATGCCATGGCTAATGCTAAGTATAATATTTGTTGCAAGCTTAGGTGGATTATATTATGTAAACAAGGTTAAAGGAAAAAAAGAAAATAAAATTAAGGAGTAGAAAATGAAAAAATTATTAATAATGTGTGGATCAGGAATAGCAACTTCTACAGTTGCCACAGGAAAAGTTAAACAATGGTTAAAAGATAACAATCTAGAAGATGAAGTGAAAATTTACCAATCAAAAATAGCAGAAGAAGTTAATCATATTGATGATTATGATGCAGTAATAACCACAACAACTGTTCCAGATAGCATTAAAGACAAAGTTATATTTGGACTTCCATTACTAACAAATATGGGTCTTGATCAGTTGTGGGATCAATTAAAAAAAGAATTGGAAAAATAAAATGAAAGCAACATCTCGAGAAGTTTTAAAAAAAGCTCAAAAAAATTCTTATGCAGTTCCCTCATTAAATTTTATTGATGGACTAACTGCAAAAGCCTATTTAGAAGTTTGCGAGCAATTTAAAGTTCCTATGATATTATCATTTGCCCAAGCTCATGAAAAATGGCTATCATTAGAAGACGCAGCTTGGATTGGGAAAAAAATCCAAGAAAAAGCATCTACACCAGTAGTTTTACACTTAGATCATGGTCAAGATATATCTTTTGTAAAAAAGGCAATAGAATTAGGCTTTGATTCTGTAATGATTGATGCTTCAACTCAAAGTTTTGAAAATAATATAAAAACAACAAAAGAAGTTGTTTCTTATGCTCATGAACGTGGAGTTGATGTTGAAGCAGAAATTGGTTTTGTAGGTGCAAACGAAAACTTAGAAAATCATGAAGTTGTAAATTCTATTTACACAGAAGTTAATGATGCTGTAGAATTTGTAAATAAAACAAATGTAGATTCACTTGCGATTTCTATAGGAACAGCCCATGGAGTTTATAAGGGAGAACCAAAAATTAATTTTGAGAGATTGTATGAAATAAGAGAAAAAGTAGAAATACCCCTAGTTTTACACGGTGGTTCTTCTACAGGTTATGATAATTTAAGTAAATGTGTCAAAGGTGGAATAACAAAAATAAATTTATTTACAGACATGATTAATGCAGGATTTTCTGCTATAAAAAATGAAGATGTAGTAGATTATCCATCTTTGATTATTAAGATTAAAGAAAATATAAAAGAAGAATTAATAAAATATTATGAAGTTTTTGGGTTAATTGAAAGATAGGAGTGATAAAAATGAAGATAAATTCAAAAAAACATTTCTTTGTATTCAATCCAAAATCATATTTGTACGGTGAAAAACTAATAAAATATGCTAAAGTTGCCGACCAAATGTCAAAAAAATATCCTAATATAGATGTTTTTGTGACAGGACCTTATGCTGATTTATATCGTTTGAATAAGGAAACAGAAAATATAATTGTAACAGCACAACACATGGATGGGATAAATCCAGGTCGAGGAATGGGAGCAGTTTTACCAGAATCATTAAAAGAAGCTGGAGTTGGTGCTACATTTTTAAACCATGCCGAACATCCATTAACTTTAGCACAAATTGCAGCTTCTGTAAAAAGAGCAAAAGAATTAGAGATAATTACAATTGTTTGTGCAGACTCAAAAGAAGAAGCCAAGGCAATAGCAACTTTGGATGTAGATATTATTTTGTGTGAGCCAACAAAATTAATAGGTACAGGAAAAACAAGCGATAAGACTTATGTAGAATCAACAAATAATTCTATTAGAGAAATAAATCCAAATGCTCTTATAATGCAAGCTGCAGGAATAAGCACAGCCTGCGATGTATATAATACAATAAGCCAAGGTGCAGATGGAACTGGATGTACAAGTGGAATTGTAAAAGCAAAAGATCCTGAACAAATGATAAGAGATATGATTGAAGCTGTTGATAAGGGAAGTAGAGTGTGATTTATGCCAGTATATATGAAAGATTATCAAGTAGAAAGTAAAGAAGGGCAAGTAAGCTTTATAGATATCACAAAAAATGTAAAAGAAGCTATAAAATTAAGTGGTATCCAAAAAGGAACTTGTACAGTAACAACAAGTCATACAACATGTTCAATATTTTTTGAAGAATTTACCCACGATGTAGATGAAAATGGAACAGAATATTTACTTCTTGATATGGATGAATGTCTTCAAAAAATAGTTCCAAATCACGACAGTGCAGATATCTACAGATATCCAGGAGAAAAGCATTACCAAGAAGTCGAATCTTGGCCAGATTTAGATAAATGGCTACCAGGAGGAGATCGCACAAAATTATGGAATGCAGACGCACATATTAAATCTTCAATTATAGGATCAAGCGAAACATTTGTTGTCAAAGATAATAAATTGGCGGTTGGAGTAACTGGCTACGTATATTTTGTAGATTTTGATAGGACGAGACAAAGACAAAGAAAATTTACTGTCACTGTTATGGGAGAGTAAAATATTAATTTAAATAGTTTCAATTTTTTTAAATTTTAAAATATTTTAGAATAAAAAATATAAGGCTTTTGCAAATTATGAAATCTCTAATTCATTTTGCAAGAGTCTTTTTTTATTTTAGCTTATTAAAAATAAATAATTACTGCATTTAAAAATAAAAGTATATCCATTTACAAAAATTACGCGTATAATATTTTCTATATGCAAGAAATTTAAGAAATTATAAATTAATATGTGCTAGAATAAAAAATATATTATAAAAGGAGGTAACTATGAAAAATGCAGCAACTATTAATGATGTTGCAAAAATAGCTGGAGTATCTAAAAGTACAGTTTCACGCTATTTAAATGGGAAGCCTTTGAAAGAAACAACATCTATAAAAATAAAAGAGGCAATAGAAAAAACAAATTACCAGGCAAATATGTTTGCAAGGCTAAGTGCTAAGAAAAGTTATATAATTGGTATAGTTGTTCCAGGTTTTGATTCTACTGTAAATCCAAGAATTTTAACTTATGTTGATAAATATTTAAGAAATAAAAATTACACACCACTGATTATTAATACTGAAGATGATATGGATTTTGAGGCTAGAAGTATTGAAAATTTAGCTAGTATGAAAGTAGATGGGATTATTGTTGTAGCTTCATATATTACGAACAAACACAAGGAAGTTATTAAAAATATTTCTACTCCTGTTATTTTTCTTGGCCAGGAATTTAAAGAAGGAATTTCTATTGTCGATGACAATTATAGGGCAGGCTTTGAATTTGGTAAATATGTTGGAAAATCCGGGATAAAATCTGTAGCTTGCTTATGGGTGGATGAAAAAGACATACAAGTTGGTAAAAATCGTAAAAAAGGTGTAATTGATGGTTTAAAAGATGAAGGTGTAAATAATATTTCTGAAAAAATTACAGATTTTTCATTTAATACCTCATACAAAAAAGCTATGGAAATTTTAAAAGAAGAAAAAAAAGTGGAAGCAATAATGTGTGCTACTGATAGAATTGCTCATGGTGTTTATAAAGCTTGTATTGAATTAGGTTTAAAAATCCCGGAAGATGTTTCTGTAACAGGATTTGGTGGATATGACTCAAGTGAAATCTTAACACCTCCATTAACTACAATAAAATTTGATGTAGAAACCGCATCATTTGTTTGTGTTGATACTATACTAAAAATGACTGAAGATAAACCTGTTAGCAAAAAACAAGTAACAGGATTTAAATTTATTGAAGGAAAAAGCGTAAAATAAATTTTGCCAGCTGTTGCAAATTATGAATTTATATGTTTTAAATTTAGAAATAGACCTTAATAGTTAGAATTAAATTAAAACTTTTGGAAATAATTCTACTGGTTTTTTAAATCGTATTTTAAAGAAATTATTTTTCTAAGATTTAAACAATTTATTCATCTTGCAATAGCTTTTTTATTTCTTAAATAAAAACCGGTTTAAATTTATTAAAAAACTTTATAAAAAGTGTTGACAAGAATATAGGGAACGTATACAATGGTTTTAAATAAAACCGGTTTTATAAAAGAATAAAAAATGGAGGGAAAAATGGCTTCAAAAGAAAAAGAAAAACAATATTTAGAAATCTCTAAACAGATTGTTGATATTGTTGGAGGAATGGACAATATTGTCTCTAGTGCTCACTGTGCAACTCGTTTGCGTATAGTTCTTAAAGATTATGATAAGGTAGATTTAGAAAAAATTGATGATGTGCCTTTAGCAAAAGGACAATTTATTACTGGAAATCAGCTACAAATTATTTTTGGTGCTGGACTTGTTAATGATGTTCATGCAGTATTTGCTCGCTACACTCACACAGAAAATTCAAAGTCCAGTGATGTAAAAGATATAAGTTCAAAAAAATCAAACCCAATTCAAGCTGTTATCAAATCACTTTCAGATGTTTTTATAGATATTATTCCAGGAATCTTGGCTGCTGCTTTACTATTAGGAGTAACGGGAGTATTGGGCAAGTTGGATGTTGTAAAAAATAACCAAACTTTATATGCTATAAATCGTTTGGCAACTATTGCTTCCGCAGGTATTTTTGATATCTTGCCTATGGCAGTTTGTTACAGTGCATGTAAAAGATATGGTGGTAAACCAATTTTAGGTATGGTTGTTGGTGCTATTATGTTAAGTGGAAGCTTAGCAAATGCTTATGAAGCTGCTCAAGGAGCAGTTGATCCTGAAATTTTAAATTTATTTGGATTAAAAATTGAGTTAGTAGGTTTCCAAGGTGGAATTATTATTGCCTTGATGATGGGATTTGTAATTGCAAAATTAGATATTTTCTTTGATAAAAAAATTCCAGATGTAGTAAAATTATTATTCTCACCTTTGTGTTCAGTATTTATTTCAACCTTGTTGTTATTTACAATTGTTGGACCAGTGGGACGTTTATTATCAAACGCAATCACAGGTGGTTTAGTTTGGATGACAGAAAATTTGGGAATTGTTGGTTACATGATTTTTGCAGGCGTTCAACAAATTATTGTTATAACAGGCCTACACCATATTTTAGGTGCTATTGAATCAACTTTAATTGCTGATACAGGAAGAAACTTTTTAAATCCTTTGATGTCAGTTGCCTTGATGGGACAAGGTGGAGCAGTTTTAGGATATCTTGCTCTTAATTGGAAAAATAATCGTGTTAAAGAAGTCTGTATTCCATCATTTGCTTCTACCTTATTCGGAATAAGTGAGCCCGCAATTTTTGGTGTAAACTTACGTTATAAATTCCCTATAGTTGCAGGTTGTATTGGTGGAGCACTTGCTGGTGGATATGTTTATATGACAGACCTTGCTTCCCTTGGATTTGGTACAACAGGTGTACCTGGTCTTGCGATTGCAGATCCAAGCGGAAATGGATATTTAAATTATATTATAGCTCACATAATTGCAATTGCTGGTGGTTTTGTATTTACAGTTTTATTTGGAAAGTTATCAAAAGATAAGAGTAAAAATCCTAAAGAAAATAAAAAAAATGAAAAAATAGAAGAAAAAATTGAAAAGGGGCCTGTAGAAATAAGACCTTGTGCAAAAGGAGAAGTTAAGGACATTAGCCAATCTAAAGATCAAACTTTTTCATCAAAAGTAATGGGTGAGGGTGTTGTTATTGAAAATCATGACGGAAAAATCCTAGCTCCTTGTGACGGGAAAATTGCCTTTGTTTTTGAAACTAAACACGCTTATGGAATTGAGCTAGATAATGGAGCTTCTATTTTAATCCATTGTGGAATTGATACAGTGTCATTAGATGGAAATGGATTTAAATCTTTTGTGAGTGAAGGTCAAAGAGTTAAAACTGGAGATCTTTTGTGTGAAATGGATGTAAAATATGTTGAAGATAAGGGTCTATCTTCAGAAATTTTGATGGTTTATCAAATTAATGATAATAAATTAGAACTTAAACCATTAGAAGATGCAAATTTAAATACAACACTTGCAACAATAGACTAAATGATTAATCATTTAGTCTTATTTAAAAAGTAGGAAATTATGAAAATAGAAGAATATAAATCCTTAATAAAAAAGGCGGAAAATTCCAAAAATTCACATTCATTAGATCCTTACAGGCTTAACTATCATTTAATGCCAAAAGTTGGCGGCCTTGGAGATCCAAATGGGCTTTGTCAAGTAAAGGGAACCTATCATCTTGGATATATTTATTCCCCAATAAAATTTGAACTTGAGGGAAGAAGCCCTTGTTTTTGGAAGCAATATACAACAAAAGATTTTATAAATTACGAAGACCAAGAAATTTTTATCTATCCAGATTCCCAAAGAGATAGGGACGGGGTTTATAGTGGAAGTATGATTTATGAAAATAATAAATTTTATGCCTATTATACAGGAAATGTAAGACATGAGGGAAATCATGATTATATTACAAGCGGTCGTGAGCAAAATATTATGAGAGTTGAAAGTGAAGATGGAATAAATTTTGAAAATAAAACTTTGCTTATGGTAAATGAAGATTTTCCAAAAAATTTAAGTCAACACGTTCGTGATCCTCAAGTTTTTAAATATGATAATTCTTACTACATGATTATAGGTGCAAGAAGTCTTGATGATGAGGGTTGTGCCATTGTTTATAAAACAGAAGACTTAAAAAATTTTAAAGAGATTAACATCTTACAAACAGATGAAAAATTTGGCTATATGTGGGAGTGCCCAGATCTTATTGAACTAAATGGAAAATCTTTTTTGATAGCTTGTCCCCAAGGGATAGATCATGAAAAATTTCATTTTCAAAACGACCACCAATGTGGAGCCTTTTTAATTGATGGTGATTTTAGAAAAAATAATAAAATAAAATCTTTCCAAGAATTTGATTATGGATTTGATTTTTATGCTGCAAGAACCTTGTTTGATGAAAAGGGTAGAAGAATTTTAATTGGATGGATGGGAATGCCAGAAAGTTCGTACGCTTTAACACCCACATCAAAAAATGGCTGGGACCAATGTCTTTCTATGCCAAGAGTTTTAATTGAAAAAGATAAACATATCTACCAAAAACCCTTGGAAGAATTTAAAAATTTAAGAAAATCACACAAAAATTTTGAGGACAATATTTTTGAAAATTCTCTAACTTTTGAAATGAAGATAAATCTTAAAAAAGAAGAAGACTTATTGATTAAACTTAGAAAAGATTGTTCGTTAAAATATGATTCAAATAGGAAAATTTTGACCCTAGATATGGGAACTTGTGGCGATGGTAGAAATACTAGAAAAATGAAATTAGGAAGTCTTTCAAATTTAAGGATTTTTTCAGACACATCCAGCTTAGAAATTTTTGTAAATGATGGTTATGCCACAATGAGTACTAGAATTTTTGATTTGGAAAGTAAAGTTCAAGTTCAAACGAAAAACGCCCTTATAGATTTTTATGAATTAGGAGAGTTTAAGTTTTAATTTTAAATTATTTATAAAAAATTGACCTATAGAAAAGTACAAAAAATAAATGAGAATTTCAAAAAATAGAAAAGGATAAAATTTATGAATAGACAGACATATATTAATTTAGAAAAAGAAAATCAAGAATTTAGAAAAAAAGTAAATTCTGATCCAAACAGGTTGAAATTTCATTTGATGCCACCAACAGGATTTTTAAATGACCCAAATGGTCTTTATCAAAAAGATGGATTGTACCATATTTATTTTCAATACACACCCTTTAATCCAGGCTGGGGTTTAAAAACTTGGGGCCATTATACAAGCTCCGATATGCTTACTTTCAAAGAAGAAGAACCATTTTTATATCCAGACATCAAAGAAGACAAGGACGGGGTTTATAGTGGGTCAGCTTTCAAAGAAGATGGAAAAGTTCATTTCTTTTATACAGGAAATGTAACCTACAAAGATATGGAAGGTTATGATGGAGTTTTAGTTGGAAGAGAACAAAATACAATAAAAGTTACAAGCTCTGACGGTTTTAATTATGACAAAAAAAATATTATTTTAAAAAACGAAGACTATCCTGAATTTATGTCCTGCCATGTTAGAGATCCAAAAATATTTAAAAAAGATGGAAATTATTATATGGCAATCGGCGGAAGGATGAAAGATGATGTAGGATGTTTGCTTTTATTCAAATCCAAAGACTTAGAAAACTTTGAATTTTTTGATATGATCACACCAAAAGAAAAATTTGGCTACATGTGGGAATGCCCAGACCTTTTTGAACTTGATGGGAAATTAGTCCTAGTTACTTGCCCCCAAGGAGTCGAAAAAGATGGATACAAGTATGAAAATGTCTACCAATGTGGATATTTTTTCCTAGATTATGATTTTGAAACAAAAAAATATTCCTTGAGTGAATTTAAAGAATTAGACCATGGCTTCGATGTATATGCTCCCCAAAGTTTTTTGGATGAAAAAGGAAGAAGGATTCAATATACCTGGATGGGAATTCCAGATGCAGAATATACAAACGAACCGACAGTAAAATATGGTTGGAACAACGCTCTATCCATGCCAAAAGAATTGAAAATAAAAAATAATAAGCTTACACAAAATCCAATCGAAGAAATGAAAAAGTTACGACTTAAAGAATATTCCTGCAAAATTAAAGAGTTTGAAGGATTAAATATAAAAGATGAGCTTTTTGAAATGAAAGTCAACTTTGAAAGAAAAGAAGATTTTAAGTTAGAAATTAGAAAAAATGTATTTTTAGAATATAAGAAAAATCTTTTGACCCTAACTATGAATGAAAGTGGTTTTGGAAGAGACAAAAGACATATTGAAATTGAGGAAATTAAAAATATAAGAATATTTAACGACACATCATCAATCGAAATATTCATTAATGACGGAGAAGAAGTGATTACAAGTCGTGTTTACTCAGAAGAAATTTCAAAACCAAAATTTCTTACAGAAAATAAAGGAAAAATCCAATATTATCCTTTAAGAGGATATGAATATATAAAATAATTGTGCATTTTATTTTCTTAAAAAAATGAGCTAAATCTACTAAATTAATAAATTTCTTTTTAAACGAAATAAAATTTTTTAGATTTAGCTCATTTTTTATTAATGTTAAATTATTAACTTGATAAAAAGCCTTGATTATGCTAATATATGTTTAATAGAATACTTATTAAAAAATGTATACTATTTTAAGATGAAGCGTTCTTAAAAATCATTTTAGATTTTACAATATAATTTGTAAAGGAGGTATGTATATGATATGAAAAAATTCAAGATAACATCTTTGTTTTTGGCTTTTTTTATTTTTTCAACAAGTATTTATCCAACATCCGCAGATGAAATCTATAGCAATGAAAAAAGCATTATAGAAGATCCATTTGACACTAATGAAAACGATTTTCAGAAAAAAAGTGATAATATTCAGACGGATTTTAAAAATCAAAATCTTCAAAAAAGCAAAGAAAATGAAAAGTCCAATATAGAAAATGAAAAAAAATCTGGAACAGATCTTCCTATAACGGAAAATATAAAAACAAAAAATCCTAAGATTTTATCTACCAGATATTTTAATCCAAAATTTGATAAGACAAAACTTATTGTAAAAATCAATTTACATGGTCTAAATGGAAAAGATTTTGATTTTAAAAAAGTCTATCCAAATGGTGGGAAAATTTATCTAAAAGGGAAAAGTTCAGTTCATTATAATGATATTGTCGATGGAAAAGAAGTTATTAAGCATTATGTAGACGAATTAAATAAATCTAGTGATTTTTCTAAAGATAAGCTTGAAATAGATTTTGGATTAGTTTCTCAACTATTTTTTGCTGATGAGTTTTTAAATTCTTATCAAGATGAATCTTATGTTGAAACATCTTTTGACTTATCAAATGAAAAAACTTTTAAGACTGATACCAGTAAAGAAATTAATTGGGATGGAAAATACCCTACAACTACACTAAATATTGATCTTTACCAAGTTCAAAATACAGACATTATTGTAAAAACAAAGGATGAAGATGGAAATCTTGTAGATAATCCTAGTTTTGGCGAAATAATCTATAGGATAGGTAATGAAAGTAGTACAAAAAATATTCCTAAAGATAATAATAAGCATGATTTGTACGAAAATCTTAAAGTAGATGAAAAAAATATAGGCAATTTTAATGGCAGTAAAGAGAAAAAAATAAACTTAAAAGATGCAAATTCTAATGGATTTATTAGCAAGGCTGGAGAAGATTTTGCCTACAAAATTGAAGGGATAAAACAAGAACAGCCTTCAAATCCAACAGAAGTAAATTTAATTAGAAAGAAAAAAGTTATTGTAGGAAAAAATCGCCCGACATATCTTGATCTGGATACTGGAAAAAGGGTTTTTGATAATGATTATGTGAAAGTAGAATTTGATTGTGGAGAAAAAGGAAATATAGAAAACCCTAACAAAATTTATTGGGTTTTAAAAGGAGAAAATGTTAAAGGAAAAATTAAAGCTCCAAAAGTTTCTTCACAAAAAGGCTATGAACTAATTGGATGGAATCCTAGTTTTGATTCAAACTTAGAAGTCTATTACAAAGATACAATATACAAGGCTAATATAAAAGAAATATCATATTTTGATTATTCAACCTATGCAGGGGATGTAGTTAATTATCCTATAAAAATAAAAGATGCTAGGAAAATAGAAAAAGTTTCATTAGAAGAAGAAAATAATCAATTAAAAAAAATAGATATTAATGATAAGCTAGATTTAGAAGATTCAGAAGAAGTAAAGCTTAATTTAGGAAATAAAACATTCGAAAGTAAAGATTCTGGAAATTTAGTAACAGATTTAAAACTTGAAGTTTACAATGGATTTGGAGATAAGATTCTAAAAAGCGAAGATAAAAAGATAGTCAAAAAAATATACATGCTTTCAAGTGATGTAGATGAAAATAAATCATGGTCAGCTATAAGGTATACAATAAAAACCCAAAATTCTAAAGGAGAAGTAATACCGGAAGAAATAAAGACAAGGACAGATGAAAAGTTAAGTAAGAAAAAAATAATTGAAGCTGTAAAAAAAGGCGAATTTGCTTACAATGAAGATGTTCCACAACAAAATAAAACAGGACAAAATGCTCTTGATATGAAAGTTGATGGAAAAAATGTCTTAAATCCAGATAAGATAAAAAATCTTGAAGTAAAAGATGAAGATTATAAAAAAATAAATCTTTCAAAAGAAAATGAAAAAGAAGTTCCAGTTACAATAACATATTTGGACAATTCAAAATCAACGGTAAATGTTAGAGTAAATTCTAGCCAAGCAGTTTTAACAGGAATAGTTGATTTTAGTAATAATTATACAAAAATCATACTGGCATTAGGAATTTTTGGGGTTTTTGTAAGTATAATTAATTTTTGGAAAAAAAGTCTAAGAAACTATGAATAAAAAAAATCAAAAAACAAAAGATCCAGTGGCAAAGGCCCTAATCAAATTTTTAATTAAACTTGTTACAATTTTAATAATAATAGTAAGTACTTTTACATTCGTCTTTGGAATTCATAGATTTGAAGATGACTCAATGATACCAAGTGTAAAGCCAGGAGATATGATTTTGTATTTTAGACCAGACAAAAACTTTCTTGTCGGAGAAACAGTTGTTTATAGCTATGATGGAAATACAAAAATTGCAAGAGTTGTTGCAATGCCTGGAGATAAAGTCGAATTTAATGAAAATGGTCTTGTGGTAAATGGCTCTAATCAATATGAACCAAATATTTATAAGCCAACCCTTCCCTTTACAAACGGAGTAAAATATCCCCTTACTTTGAAAGATGATGAAGTTTTTCTTCTTGCAGATAATAGGGATAAGGCTGTTGACTCAAGATTATTTGGACCAGTAAAAATTAATTTGATTAAAGGAAAAATATTTACCTTATTAAGACGAAGAGGAATATAAAATTTTATTATAAAAATTATTTAACTTTAAAATTTTTAGAAATTTTAAAATAAAAAAGTGTTATTTACTTTTCCAAGTAAGGAAAATAAATATAAATTGAAAATAAAGAAAGGAAAAAGAATGAAATCAATAAAAAAGAAAATAATAGCAAGTGCATTAGCAGTGACATTATTGGGCGGAGCATTTATGCCAAAGGCAAATGCAGAGGGCGAGACAGACGTAAAAATTTGGAAAGATTTAAAGATTACAAAGATACTAAACAAGGTAGAAAAGGGTGTGACTACACCAGATGCAGAATTTGAATTTAGTTTTACTCCAAAAACTGAAAATGCTCCTGCAATTGGAAATGTAAAAATAGGATATACAGCAGCAGATGATACTGATTCTGATCAAGCAGAAGCTGGCATACAAGTTGAAAAGACTGTAGGTGTTGATTTAAGTAATATACAATGGACTGAATCCGGTATATATGAGTATGAATTAGAAGAAGTGATTCCAAATAATGGGATTAAAGACATGGATTATGGTTACTTATTGAATCGTAGAGGTAAATTTACAAAACCAGGAGAAAGAGAGTACTACCCTTATAAGATTAAATTTAAGGTTGAAGAAATAGAAGGAAATCTAGAAGTAACTGATATTGTAGTTTCTCAGCAAGATAGAAAAATAACAAGAAAATTAAATTATGATGATAATAAAGGTCTTAAATTTAAAAACTATTACGATAAAAAAGATGGAAATGATAATCCAGGTGGTGGAACAGATATAACAGAAGATGACAAAAAAGGTTTTGCCTTTAAAAAGATTGTAGATAGTCAAAAAGATTATGATTTAGAAAAATCTTTTGATTTTGGTGTACAAGTAGATAAGGCTGTTGGATCAAATTCAAAAGATACAGAACTTAAATATGTAGTAGTGGATAAAGATGGGAAAGTTGGAGCAGAACAAACAGCAGCTTATGGTACAGAGTTTACAGTTAAACTAAAAGATAAAGAGAGAGTAGTATTTACAGATGTAATCTTAGGCTCAAAGGTAAGTGTAACAGAAAAAGATTCTAAAGGTCTTACCCCTTCTACTAAATCTAACTTCTTTGAAAAAGATGAGAATTCATCAAGTGATAAAACCGCAGTAGGTTTTATTGGTGACCAAGAAGGCGGAAACTATGCAGAATTTACAAATAAAAATACACCTATAACAGGTATTTTAATTGACAACCTACCATATATTGCTTTAGTAGTAGTTGCAGGATTTGGTATATTCTTCTTTGTAAAAAATAGAAAAGAAGAGGAAATCTACGCATAATATTATTTAGTTACTATTAATGAAAGATAAGAGAAAAAAAGAAAGTATAGATAGTTCGCAAATAAAAAGTGATAAAAAAATAATTCTAAATGATGAGCAAAAAAAGAAAATAAGAAGGATTAGAAAAGCATCCAGAACCTTGGATTATTTTATCCTAATCCTTTCTCTTCTTGCTATGTTTATAGGAATTTATGCTTTTTGGGATACTCATAAAGTTATGGAAATTGCTGATAGCGATTATTATGAAGTTTATAAACCTAATAGTGAGGACAATCTAACTTTCAATGATTTGAAAAAAAATAATCCAGATTTGATAGCTTGGATTGATATTTATGGAACAAATATTGATTATCCAGTTGTTCAAGGAAAAGATAATGATGAATATTTAAATAAAACAGTTCTTGGAAAGTTTTCTACGGCTGGATCAATTTTTTTGGATTCGTCAAATAGCAAAGATTTTTCTGATTATCAAAATATTATCTATGGACATTTTATGGCAGATAGAAAAATGTTTGGAGATTTGGAGCTTTTTGATGACAAGAAATTTTTTGAAAGTCACAAATATGGAAAACTCGACAGACTTGGCAAAAAAACTAAGGGGATAGAATTTTTTGCTTTAATAAAAACTGTTGGAGATGATCAAAAGATTTTAAATACTGCAAAAACTATAAAAGAAAATCCTGAGCTTATTGACTATATCTATAAAAATAGTAAATATTCTAGAAAAATAAATTTAAGTGAAAAAGAAAATATTGTTATTCTAGATACTTGCGATTTTTCTGTGACAAATGGTAGGTCAATTCTTGTGGGTAGGCTTACTGATAAGCTAGAAAAAAATATCTACAAGGAAAAAGAAAAAAAAGAAAATAAATTTGCTAAGCTAATTTCAAAATTTTATAAATTGAATCTTTTGATTATTTTAATTATAATATGGATTATTTTAGTTTTAATATATTTAATTTACCAAAACATTAGCCGAAAAAAAAAGAGAGGAGTCTAAGACGAATGTACAATAAAATAAGTATTAAGTTAAAAGCACTTTTTTGCTTTTCCTTAACTTTAGCTTTTCTCTCTGTGTTTTTTCTCTTTCAAACAAAAGTTTATGCTAAAGGCGTGGATTATTCTTTTGAGGTTGGACAAAATGTAAGTATAAATTCACCATATTCGAAACCTCAAGATAGTTTTGAATATATTTTAGATCCGATTTCAAAAGATGCTCCTTTGCCAGAGGCGAAAAATGGGACTTATAATTTTAGTCTAAAGGCAGATGAGAAAAAACAAATAAATATAGAATATCAAAAACCAGGTGAATACAAGTACAAATTATATCAAAATAAAACAGATATAAAAAATGTCACCCAAGATAAAGAGTTATATACTTTATTTGTAAAAATTATAGAAAAAGATGGGCAACTTGTAAAAGATGAAATCATGATTATAAACTCTTCAAACAAGAAAGTTGAAGAAATGAATTTTCACAATATTTACAAAATAAGAAGTCAAGAAAAAGCAAAAAATAAGAAAAAAATCAGTGCTGTTGTAGCAACTGGTATAAAAGAAAATTTTATTTTGTTAATCTTGATTATTCTAGTTGCAAGAAGGCTATTTATTTTAATTAATAATAGCAGAGATAAAGAAAAAGTATAAAATTAATAAGAATTTTGATGGGCTCTTGCAAAGTGTGATTTTCATACTTTTGTAAGAGTCCATTTTTTATTGATAAGCTGGTATAATATTTTAAACTTATTTAAAAAGCATTAAGGAGAAAAAATGAAATTTGTTTATATGATTATGGGGCCTTTTGATTCAAAGGTTGATAGGAAGGCTATTGGGAAAAATAATAATGCTGAAATTATTGGTGTTAAAAATCTTGAAGAGGCGAAAGAAATTTCTAAATCTTTAATTGGATATGCCGATGTGATTGAGCTTTGTGGGGCTTTTGGAAAAGAAGGGGCAAGGGAAATTATTGATGCAACTGATGGAAAAGTTCCTGTTGGTTTTGTAACTCATTTTGATTTTCAGGATGATTTGTTTGATGAATTATTTTCTTAATTTGATTTTTTTCAAATTTAATCTTTTTGTAAAATTAGAAAAGATAATATAAAAAAAGTGCCTACTGGCACTCAGAGTGTAGATAAAGTATGAATGTAGATAATATTTTATTTTAAAATAAAAATTAAGCTACGTACCATCTCGACTAGATAAATATGCCTTGATTTGGCATATTTATCCCTAAAACTAAATGCGAAAGCACGAAGAAGTTTGCGTATCAAACATGTTTTAGTGTGAGTTAAACGAACGCACGGAGAAATCTCATGAGATTTCTCGACTCACTACGTTCGCTCGAAATGGGCAAATTTTTAGTTTATCAACAGTCTGAGTGCCTTCTGGCACTTTTTTTAATTCTTATTTTTCAATAAGTCTTTGCTATCGATTTATTTTTTAGTTTTAATTATTCCACAATTCTTCTGCTACTGGTTTCCAATCTTCTGCATAGTCTTCGCATTTATCGCATAAATCGTCTACGTTTTCTTTTTCTAGTATATCTGTAGATTTTGCCATTGATTTTTTTACCATATCTCTTAATAAATTTGGATTTTCTAGCATTGGACATGGTCTTAACATATTTTCGTTAAATGGTTGTCCGTCGTGGTAGGCCATAAATAATGGTGATTGTAGACTTTCTACTAGGGTTTTTTCTTTTATATTTGAGTCTGAATAATGGATGAATACGCATGGTTCTAAATCGCCGTTTGCGTTTATGTGAAGGTAATTTCTTCCTCCTGCAATACATCCTCCGATATATTCTGCGTCATTTTGAAAATCTAGGAAAAATAGTGGTTTTGTTTTTCTAAATTTTCTTAGTTGGTGGTAGACGTGTTTTCTTTGGTCAGGTTTTGGTAAGAGTTCTTTGCCTGTACCTTTTCCTACTGGCATAAAGTGGAAGTACCAAGCAAACAAGGCTCCTCTTTCTATCATTTCGTCTACAAATTCTTCGCTAATTATTGACTCATAGTTTTGGGAAGTATAGCAACATGATATTCCAAATGGAAGTTTACTTTCTTTTAATAAATTCATTTTTTCTATAACTTTATTATAAACTCCGTCGCCTCTTCTTGCATCTGTTGTAAATTCTTCTCCTTCTACTGAGATTGCTGGAACTATATTTTTAAGTCTGAGCATTTCTTCGATAAAATCTTGGTCAATTAGGGTTGAATTTGTAAAAATTAAAAATTCGCAGTCATTGTGTTTTTCGCAAATTTTTAATATATCTTTTTTTCTTACGAGTGGTTCTCCACCTGTAAAAATGTAAAAATAGATTCCTATTTCTTTTCCTTGACGGATAATATCATCGATTTGTTCATAGGATAAATTCAAACTGTTTCCGTATTCTGCTGCCCAGCAACCCTTACATTTTAAATTGCAGGCTGTTGTAGGATCTAGAAGTATTGTCCAAGGAATATTACACTTATATTTTTCTCTACTTTCTTTTTTCAAATCTTCACTGAACAAGACTGAATTTAATAGAAAATTTATAATTGTTTTGTCGAACACTTCTGGATCTATTGTGTTTAGCATATTTAATATGTATTTATGGTAAACATCTTCTGGATCTTTTATTACTTTATCTATTGTTTCTATTTGTGTTCTATAATCATTTGGTGAAATTTTCTTTGCTAAATCTATTGCTTTTTTTAGATTTTTTTCTGGGTCCTTGTGGACATATTTTAAAGTTTTTTCTACTCCATATGTTTTGACTTTTTGGTTTAAATTCATAATTTCCTCCTTTAACTTAATAGTAAAATTTTTTAGCTTATAATCTTTTCTAATTGTGCATAGGATTTTTTTAATAATTCTATAAGCTCATCTTCTTTTTTAGGATCTGCATCGTACAATTTCACAGCTAATAAAATTGGTGAATAGAAGATGGTAGATAGAACTTTTAGGTCAGAAAATTTGCTTAGACTATAATAGTCTATAATTTCTTGCTGTTTGGTCATGGGATTTTCTATAAATTTTTCCACGTAACATTGCATGGCTTGTGGATTTTTGTACATTTCTATAGATAACATTTTCCTAACTTTTGAAACAAAGGAATCATGGAGTAGGTATTTGAAAATATCTATAGATAATTTTTCTATATTTAATGATGGATGACCATTTTTTATAATTTTGTAGCTATCTACATCATCTAATTCATTGTCAATCCTGATTACGGCATCTTTTATAATTGTGTCAAAAATAATTTTTTTTGATTTAAAATGTTTGTAAATTGAAGGGGCTTTGATTCCGACTTCTTTTGCAATATTTTCCATAGACACATCTGAATAACCGTATTTAGAAAATAAATCCAAAGATTTTGACAAAATTTTCTCTTTTGTATTCATGTTGCCTCCCAAGAAATATTTCTTAATTCTATTATAGGCTAATGGTCATTAGCTGTCAATTATTTATTGAAATTTTGGTTTTTAAAATGAAAAAAATCAAAAAATATTTCAAATTTTATTTGAAATTTCCTAAAACTTTCTTAAAATTTTTTATTAATTTTATTCATTTTATTTTCTTTTTATTGTGACTTAAATATTTGTTTTTCAATTGTTGTTTTGTATTTTTTATGATAATATTATATTTAGGTGAGATTTTTGTAAAATCTTTTTATCTTAAATAAATTATTTGGAGGAATTATGCAATTATCGAATTTATCGTCTTTGCAATGGAACCTGATTGCAGGTGGGCTTGCGATATTTCTATTTGGTATTAATTTGATGGGGGAAGCTCTTACAAATTTTGCTGGACCAAAGCTTAGGGGCTATGTTGAAAAATATACATCAAATCCTATCAAGGGAGTTTTAGTTGGAGTTGTTATTACTGGACTTATTCAATCATCATCAGCAACAACAGTTATAGCTATTTCTTTTGTTAGGGCAGGAGTAATGAGTCTTGAGCAAGCCATTGGTGTAATTTTGGGTGCCAATATTGGTACAACTGTTACTGCAGTTTTAATTGGTTTTAATTTAGATTATTTATCTTATTTTATTTGCCTTATCGGTGTTGTTGTTTTTTTATTTGCCAAAAAAAGAAAAGGAAAATATATTGGTGAAATCCTAATTGGTTTTGGACTTTTATTTATTGGTCTAAAAATGATGGGTGATAGCCTTGCTGAACTTAAAAATATTCCGGGTTTTGAAAAAGTTGTTACAGATCTTGGTCAAAATCCAATAATTGCTGTTTTGGTTGGAGCCTTGTTGACAGCTCTTATCCAATCTTCATCAGCTTTTATAGGAATTGTTCAATCCTTGTTTGCATCTGGAGCTATTGGACTTGATCTTTCTTTAGGATTTTTATTCGGAGCAAATATTGGAACTTGTATAACTGGAATTCTTGCATCTTTGGGAGGATCCTTATCTGCAAAAAGAACAAGTTTGTTCCATGTTTTATTTAATGTAATTGTTTCAGGGATTTTCTTAATTTTATTGGTGCCTTATGAAGGATTTATTTCCTTTGTTTCTGATAAATTTTCATTAAATCCAATGATGACTATAGCACTTGGACACTTTACTTTTAACTTTGTGGGTATGGTTATTTTTGTTCCAATTATAAAATATGTTTCAAATATTCTTCACAAAATCATTCCTGGAAAAGATTCAATCTTCTCCGATGTTTCAGACATTGAACTTGAAGAAAGTTTGATAAATACTTTCCCAGCTGCAGCTCTTGATCAAGCAAAAACTGCAATTATAAAAGAAAGTAAGATTGCCCTTGAAACTATAAAATCAACACAAAAATTTTTAAATACAAGAGACAAAAACGACCTATCCACAGCCAACCAAGCGGAAGCTTTGGTAAATGAAATGGATACAAAAATTCAAAAATATATACTAGATATTTCTAAATCAAATCTAGTAAGTGAGCTTGAAGAAGATATTCATAACTATTTACAAGTGCAAATAAATGTTGAAAGAGTTTCAGACCTTGCTCAAAATCTTGGAGAATATTTTGACGAGATTGATGAGGCGGGAGAATTTTATAATGAAGAAGCCTTGGCAGATTTGAATAAAATCTATGACCTAGTTATCAATAACTATGTAAATGCAATAGAGGTTTTCGAATCCGAAGATTCTTCACTTTATCGTACCTTAAAAGAAGATGAAGCAAACCTAGATTTACTAGAACAAAATCTAAGAAGGTCTCACTACAGAAGATTTACAGAAGGAGAGAAATTATCTACAGTTGCAAGTTCTGTTTTTGTTGATGTAGCATCAACAATAGAAAGAATCGGAGACCACGCCTTTAATATTGCTCGTCTTACAGTCGATCCTGTTAAAGTTCACGATGAATACGAAAAACAAATTGTAACCATTGAGGGTTCAAATTAAAATTTATAATTAATCTCATGGAATTTTCCGTGAGATTTTTTTATTTATTTTTTGGGTAAATATAAAATGAGTTTTTATACAAGGGGGTTTCATGCTAGAAGTCAAAAATTTTACAAAAAAATATAAAAACGGCAAGCTTGCTGTTGATAATATATCATTTACTGTAAATAATGGAGAAATATTTGGATTTTTGGGACCAAATGGGGCTGGAAAATCTACAACAATAAAGGCTATTGTTGGATTGATTAAAAAAAGTAAGGGGGAGATAAGTATTGATGGAATAAAACTTGAAGATGACCCACTTTTATACAAAAATAAATTCTCATATCTTGCAGACAATCCCGATTTATTTGATAAATTTACGGGAGTTGAATACATAAATTTTGTGGCAGATATTTATGGAATTGACGAAAAAACAAGGGATGAAAGGCTCAATACATATCTTGATTATTTTGATATAAGAGAGGCTATGGCTGATTTGATTTCTTCATTTTCTCATGGAATGAAGCAAAAACTTGCTATAATTTCATCCCTTATCCATGATCCAGACCTTTTGATTTTGGATGAACCAATGGTAGGTCTTGATCCAAAATCTTCTTTTAATCTTAAAAAAATAATGAGGGAGAGAAGGGATGATGGAAAAATGGTTTTCTTTTCAACCCATATTATGGAAGTTGCTGAAAATATTTGCGATAGAATTGCTATAATTTCTAAGGGAAAAATTGTAGCCCAAGGAAGGCTTGATGAGATTAGGAAAAATCTTAATGAAGATAAGTCCTTGGAAGAATTATTCTTGGAGCTTACAGATGAAAAATAAAAGACTAAAAAGACTTTTTATGAAAAATTTCAAGGAAGAAATTTCACAATATCTTCCAGGAACAAAAGTTTACGGACTTCCAAATGACTATACTCTAAGAATTTTATACTTGCTTTTAATCTATGGCTTTTATACCGCTCTTGGTCTTGGAACTTTCGCTTTTTTGGCTTTTACCTACTTGACAAAAAATGATGAATTTTCATATTTTACATCAGCATCATTAATAATAAGTGTGTTTGTGGTTATAGGCTCTGCTGTTGATTTAGTTTCAGATTATTCCAAAAGCAAGGACATAAATATTTTGATGACCATGCCAATCAAGGATGAAGAAATTTATTTATCGAAATTTTTGGCAATAATTTTATCAAAATTTGAAATTTTTTATTTTTATATTTTGATGATTGGAGTCTATTTATTTAATATGGGCTTTTCTTTTATAAGAATTTTGGGACAAATAATAAACGTTTTTCCAATTTTTGTAACATCAGTTGCAATTATTTCAATTCCTATAATGTTAATTATGAGATTTTCAAATATAAGAAATTACAAAACAACATTTAAATTTATAGGCTATGGATTTGCTTTGTTTGCTCTTGGTTTTATATATTTTTCAGCCTTTGCAAAAGATGGTAGATCAAATGGAATAATTGCAGATTTAATGAAAATATTTGTAAAACATTCAGGCAAGGCTTCGTTTTTGTTTTTTCATACAAGACTATACGGGAAAAGTTTGAGTGGAAATACACTAGATTTTTTATTGTATAGTGTTTTCCTATATTTATATACTTTAATAATTTTATTTATTCTTGCAAAGCTTGCATCAAAAATCTATCTTGATTCACTTACAGGAAATGAGCAGGTTAAAACTCACAAGAAAAATAAAAATATTTCCTACAAAAAATCATCAACCATATTGGCAATTTACAAAAAAGATTTCAAAACTATTATAAAAAGTCCAGTTTATCTTTTTCCAGTCCTATCATCAATAATAATGCTTACAATTTTGTGGGGATTTGGGTCAAGTGGACTTTTTGAACTAATAAAAGAGGTAAATCTTAAAAACAAAGAAATATATTTATTTATAATTTTGGGATCATTTGTCTTTAGATTTTTTGTATCAGCAAACGATATTGGAATAAATTCATCCCTGTCAAGAGAAGGGGAGAGCTTGTACCAAACTTTGACCCTACCAATAAGTCCAAAAGAAAATGTACTAGCAAGGGCTCTTTCTATAAATACAATAAATTTAATTATAAATTTATCACTTACAATTGTTTTAAGCCTAATTACAAAAATAAATATTTTGGCAAGTATTTCTATTTTTATAGGATTTAGCCTATCAAGTCTTATATCATCCTTACAAGGTTTATTAATGGACGCAAACACAATAAATATCCACTGGGAAAAAGAAAGAGACCTTACAAAAGGATCTTCACAAAATATTGGATACTATTTAGTAGAAGGATTTGTTCTAATAATAGTAGGAGCCATAACCTTTATAATTTACCAATTTACAAATATTTATTTTGGATTTTTATTTGTAATAGGCTTAATTATTCTTACAATAATATTTTTGTACAAAAAAGTAATAAAAAAATACCAAGAAGGATTTTTTGACCTATAAAAACAAATAAAACAAATAAACCCATCTCAAGTACAGTCAAGAGAACTCTTACTACACTAAGAGTGTAATAAATAAAATTTGAAAAATAAAAAATAATTGCTGATTAATTAAATTAAAAAAATGAAAAACCAAACCGAAGTAAAACCCATCTCGAGCAGATAAATATGCCTTGATTTGGCATATTTATCCCTAAAAATAGTGCAGATTTATAACCGTTGATTTCGGTTATAAATCCTGAAAACTAGTGCGAGAGCACGGAAGAATTTATGTAGTAAATGAGTTTTCATAAGCACGAAAAAAATTTGCGAAGCAAACGGGTTTTAGTGTCGAGAAATCTCCTTATTACACTTAGTTTGTAATAAATAAAATTAGAAAAATAAAAAAAGATTAGTTCATTTATTAAATCAAAAACATAAATCAAACCGAAGCTAAACCCATCTCGAGCGAAGTCGAGAGATCTCATTATTACACTAGCCTGTGATTTAATAAAATCTTGAAATAAATTAAAAAATATTTCTTTTAAAATTATTTTCCAACAAAAAAACTTCAAGCAATTACGCTTGAAGTTTTAAATTTATAAATTATTTAATTTTAGTACCAACCATTGTTGTTCCAAAATGCAAGTGCATTGTCCCATGAACCATATCTTTGAGCTACATATTGATCAGCAACTCTTTCTTGGTTAGCTGGTGAATAATCTCCGTTTAAGTAAGCTGATGATAATTGATATTTTCCGATATATTGACCATTTCTAGCATTGTATGATCCACCAGATTCTCTTTGAGCTATAATTTGTTTAGCTGATGAATTATTAGCTGTGTATGATTGAGCTGGAGCTTGGTAAGTTTGTGCTGGTTGTTGGTAAGTTTGAGCAGGTGCTTGATAAGTTTGAGCTGGAGCTTGTGTTTGTGTATCTTGAGCAGGTGCTTGAGCTACTTGTTGATTAGTACTTGCAACTTGACCCATAGCATTATTTACAATGTGTTGAGAAAGATCTAAAAGATTGCTGTAAACATATCCTTCTTTTCCTTCAAAAGAAACTTTAACGAATCCATTGTTAGCTATAGCTTTAACTTCAACAACATTTCCTGCTTGAAGTACTTGATAAATTTCAGAATTTAAATTGTCAGCTTTTCTAAAGTTAGCTGGACTTACAACTTTAACTTCTTCAGTTATATTAAATAAATCTCCATAAACAAAAGCTTCTTTTCCGTTAAAATTAATTTTTAACCATCCATTATTGTTTTCTATAACTTCGTAAGCTTTATTGTTGTGGATTCCCCCGATAATATTTGAATCTGTACCAGCAGTTTCCCTAACATTAACTCCCATTGCTACATTTTCATTTTTAACTGCAACAGCAGCTTCTGATTTGTTTGATGCTGTGAAAATTGTTGGTAGTACGATTGCCGCTGCTAGAGCGTATTTTTTAAAATTTGTCATAATGATTACTCCTTTTATGTAATTTTTTAATTTATTGTAACTATTAACTAGTTATTTCCTTTTAATTTATTTCTATTTCGTAACAATAGTTACAAAATATTTACAACTCGTTTTTACAAGCATTATAATATCTAATGATTATGTAGAAATTATGTAGAAATAATAAAATTAATATTTTTTTAAAATTTCTAAATTTTTCTTATATTATGTTTTTTGTTATAATGGATAAATACGAAAAGGAGTGGATTATAATGGGATTTGTAAAAGCTGAAAATTTTTCTGATAGAGAACTTTTAAAATTTTTAAAAGACGACACATATAATGAATATTTGGCGAAAAAAGCTGATTCTGTAAGGCAAGAAATTTATGGAAAAGATGTTTTTGTCAGAGGACTTATTGAATTTACAAATTATTGCAAAAATGATTGTTACTATTGTGGGATAAGAAAATCAAATTCAAATGTCAAAAGGTACAGGCTTTCTTTTGATGAAATTATTATGTGTGCAAAAATTGGTTACAAATTAGGTTACAGAACTTTTGTTCTCCAAGGCGGGGAAGATTTAACTTTTAAAGATGAAGATATTTGTAAAATTGTAAAAGAAATTAAAAGAATTCATCCGGATTGTGCCATTACCTTGTCTATTGGAGAAAGATCAAAAAAATCTTACAAGTCATTTTTTGAAGCTGGAGCCGATAGGTTTTTATTAAGAGAAGAAACTTCAAACAAAGATCATTATTATAAAATTCATCCTAAAGAAATGTCATTTGAAAATAGAAGAAAGGCTCTTTTTGATTTAAAAGAAATTGGCTTTCAAGTTGGGGGAGGCTTTATGGTGGGATCTCCTTTCCAAACAGATGAAGATTTAATTTCAGATTTAAGATTTTTACAAAAATTAAAACCTGATATGATAGGAATCGGTCCATATTTATCCCAACACGATACTCCATTTAAAAATATGGAAAATGGATCCTACAAAAAAACTTTAAGACTGGTTTCTATTTTAAGATTAATGTTTCCATATTCTTTGATACCAGCAACAACGGCTCTTGGAACAATAAATCCTTTTGGTAGGGAAGAAGGCTTAAAGGCAGGAGCAAATGTCCTAATGCCAAATTTGTCCCCAACATCTTATAGGGAGCTTTATTCTTTATATGATAATAAAATTTGCACAGGAGATGAGGCTGCTGAATGCAGAAATTGTTTGGAACTTAGAATAAAAAAAGCAGGCTACAATATAGTAACCCACAGGGGAGATGTGTCTGAGTATAAAAAAATGTATGAATAAAGGCTTTTTTGAGCACGGAGCGTATACAAATTCTCAAGCACGAATATCTAACTCCAAAAATTGGTGATTTCTAAATTTTAAAATTCTAAAATCGCAAACTCGCTAACGCGATGACAGATAAATAGCTTAAAATTGTGCCAGTGGCACGATTTTAATATTTATCCCTCGCAATAAAACGAAGAGTTACAATTTAATTGAATTTAAGTTATTTAATAAATAATTATAGATTTAAATTTTAGAGTGCGATTTTTGACGAATTTTTAAATTTGAAATCAAATCAATTTTTTCCTTATGATATTCTTAGCATGAGAATTTATATACCTTTTCTTCAATTTGAAGCTCTTTGTGAGCCTTTAAATTTCTATAATTTTTTCTTTTTTATTTTCAAAATATGAAATGTGGTCAAAGCCGATCTCTTTTAAGTGTTTTATTCCTTCATCAATTTTATAGGAAATTGTGTCTGGGAAATGGGAATCTGAGCCTAGGGTTAGAGTTTTTCCTCCCAAATTTTTATATTTTTCTAATAATTTATCTTTTGGGTTGGCATGTGTTAAATTATTTCTAAATCCTGCTGTATTATATTCAAAACCTCTTTTTGTTTTTATTAATTCTTTTAAAATTTCATCAACTAAATCTTCATAAAATGAAAAATCTGGTATTACTGATTTATCTTCAATGTACCTGTCGATATAGTCAATATGACCCAAAACTGAGAAATTTTTGCAGGATCTTACAGAATCTAGCATATATTGGTAATATTTTCTATAATAATATTTTGGATTTTTTTCTATATTTTTTCTATTTGACCAAACATCTTCAAATTCTACCGCGTGAATCGAGCCTATTACAAAATCAAAAGGATTTTCTTCAATAAATTTATTTATTTTATCTGCATTTTCATAGGCTATACCTACTTCAATTCCTGCTAAAATTTTTATTTGATCTTTATATTTTTCTCTAAGCTTATATATAGTAGAAAAATATTTTTCAAGGTCAAAGGAGATGTCTCTAGAATTTTGGCAAAAATTATCCATGTGGTCTGTAAAGGCCATTATTTTTATACCATTTTTTATGGCTGATTTTATATTTTCTTCTGGATTTGTGCTTGAATCAAAAGAAAAATCTGAGTGTAAATGTAAGTCTTGCATATTATTCCTTTCTTTTTTATTCTTTCTTCATATATGATAACATATATTTTCTTTAAGATAAATTTGATAAAAACTACAATTTTTTTAAAAATTTTGATATAATAATTATTGAAGTTAAACAGGAGAGAGAAATTATGAAAAAAAATAGTAAAATTTTAATTTTGGGACTTGGTTTATCTTTGGCGTTTGCCCCAATTAATAGCCTAGTTTCAAGTAATATTAATATAGCATATGCTGAACCAGCTGTAGATGAAAATGAAGATAAAGAATTAAGTCCAGAGGAAGTTATAAAAAAAGCTAATGACTTTTTGGAATCTGATGCTTTCAAAGCATTATCAGAAGATGATAAAAAAAGTTATAAAAAATTAATTAAGGATTTAAATACTGAATATTCAGAAGATAGAAAAGATGATATTTTAAATTCTATTAAAAATATTGAATTATCTCATATAAAAAAACAATATGAAGATTTAAAAGAAGAAGTTTTAAACTTAAAGGCAGATTCTTTGTCTGATGATTTAAAAAAAGAACTTGAAGATTACAAAGATTCAGATGAATCTTATAAAACTTATGAAGATTATAAAGAACAAATAGATAATCTTGAAAATACTAAATTAAATATTGAAAATTATAACAAAAAACTAGAAGAATTTAAAAAGGTTTTAAAAGAAGGTCTAGATAAAAATAAAAACTCTGGTCTTGATTTAAAAGCTGAAAAAGAAGTTTTAGATAATGAAAAATCAAATCTTAATGATATAGAAAATGCAATTAAAAGTTTGAATGAAAAAGTTGAAGCTCATAATGCAAAAGTAGAAGAGGAAAATAGACAAGCTAATCTTAAAACTTTAGAAGAAATTATTGATCAAGAAAAAGAAATAAAAAAAGCTATTTATTATAAAAAATCTAGTGAAAATTTAAAAGATAAATTTAACCAAAGTCTTGAGTCTATAAAATCAGCTTACAATAAACTTAATAATAAGGAAAAAGTTAATAATGTAGATGCTTTGGTTAATGCTTATAATTTAGCTTATAAGAATTTAGATGGAAATGAATTTGAAAATAAATACAATGAACTTAAACAATACTTTGAAAAAAATAAAAATAAGTTATCAAAGGAAAATCAAGAAAAATTTGCAGAATCTATAAATGAATTGCCTGATAAGGAAGATTCTAATTTAGAAAGTATTAAAAAATTAAAAGCTGAAATTAATAATGCATTTAAAAGCAATCCAACACCACCGACTCCAAGTCGAATTGCAGTTAAAAAACAACCTGCCACAAAGAAAAGCCGTTCCTTTGTAAGAACAGGAGTAAAATCTGTAGGAATTGTTCTTGTAGTTTTAATCCTTTCAGGAATTGCATATTTCTTTGCAACAAAGAAAAGTAAAAATAATAAATAATAAAGAAAAATCTTCAAGCAAAACTTGAAGATTAGACTGTTGAAAAACTAAAAAAATTCCCATTTCGACCGAGTGCAACGAGCGGAGAAATCTCATGAGATCTCTCCATGCGTTCGTTTTACTCACTTAGTCGAGATGGGTTTTAGCGTAATTTTATTTTTAAAGCATTAATGAATTATTAAACTGACTTTGTCTAAAGTCTGATCTTCAAGCAAAACTTGAAGATTTTTTTATTTGTTTGAAATATTTTTACCATTATCAATGAGATTAAGAGTTTCTTTTAAAACTTCTATTCTCGTTCTAATTGTTTCTCCCTCGTCTGTATCTTTTATTAGCATTCTTGGAATGAGTTTTTCGGTTTCATAAATTTTTGGGGTGTAGGCACCCATATTATCTCTGATATGAGAATAAGAAACGTGCTCGGCAAGGGCAACGTGGTGGGAATTATACATCAAAGTGTAGCCTGCAATGCCTGTCTTTTTTTGGTAGGGTTTAGAAATTCCGCCGTCAATTACATACAATTTTCCGTTTGCTCTTACGGGTTTTTTGCCCTCTTTGACCCTAACTGGGACATGACCGTTTATGATTCTTCTTCTTTCGCATTTTAAATCAAATTCATCTAAAATTTTATCGCAAATTTCTTCTTTTTTGTTTAAATCATAATAAGCATTCATTTTTTCATATTTTAAATTTTTATCGTCTACTAATAAATTTTCAAAATACGAATATTGACTTTTGCCAAAAATTGGAGATTTTTTGCCACAAACTAAATACCAACATATATCTTGGGCAAATTCTTTTTTCTTTGGATCTTTTGAAAAATAAGCATCTCTTGCAAGTTTATCAAAAATATCTAGCATGGCACGACCCTTGTAGGATTTGCCATTTATTTTCACTTCTTGGAAATTTCCATCCTCATCCATTGGAATACAACCGTGAAATAGGAGAGACCCGTTAGATTTTTTGTACATTGAACCATTTGTATACATGAATTTAATGTGCTTATTTAAAAGAAGATTTTTTGAAAATTCCTTTTGGAGGGTATCGATAATAAATTCTTCTTCGTAGGTTAATTTGCTAGGATCTTTTGGGTCTATAGTTGGGAAATTTGTGTCAAGGAGTTTGGCATTTTTGTAAGTCATATCATCAAAGTTAATATGTTTTAATGAATTCCTATCATCCATATTAAATTCTGGATTTCTTTCAAGAAGCAAGCTATCTAATTTAAACCTAATTACACTCATTGCCTTAAACATTTTTGCAGCAACATCCTTATTGACCTTATCGTAAATATTTTCTTCAAAAATTTTTGGCATAAATCTCTCACAAGGATCATCCCTATAAGTTTTCATAGAAAATTCATAAAGAGGTCTTAAATTTATCCCGTAACCTTCTTCAAGAAAGTCAAAATTATTGTAGGAAAAAGCATTACAAAGGCAAGCTGCAATCAAAGCCTTATTTCCACTGACAGCTCCCATCCAGGCAAGATCGTGATTTCCCCATTGAATATCAACATTTGGAAAAGCAATCAACTCATCCATAATAACATGAGGTTCAGGACCTCTGTCGTAAATATCCCCAACTATGTGGAGGCTATCAACAGAAATTCTTTGAATTAGAGAAGATAAAACTATAATAAAATCATCGGCAGCCTTATATCTAATGATATTTTCGATTATTTTTTCATAATAAAGTTTTTTATTAAATTCAGAATCATTGGTATACAAAAGTTCATCGATAATTTCCTTGTAATTTGTAGGAAATTTTTCTTTTACCGTATCTTTTGGATATTTGGTTGAAACAAATCTAAACAAGTTTACAAGTCTGTGAATGTTGATTGTATACCAATCATCATCAATAATATTTTCTTCCTTTAATCTTACAAGCTCCATTTCAGGATTATAAATCAAACTTGCAAGATCATCTTGGTCTTTTTTAATAAGAGTATCGCCAAAATATTGGCTGGTTTTATCCCTAATGTTTCCAGCAGCTGATCTTAATAAATGAATAAAAGCCTTAGCCTCACCGTGAAGGTCAGAAAAAAAGTACTCGGTTCCTTTTGGAAGATATAATTTTGCGTTTAAACCAATTAATTCATCAACCAAATGAGTCCTACTTGGATAATTTTCTCTAAGAAGATTTAAATATTTTTCGTTCATAAAAACCCTTTCATAATAATTTCAAAAAAAAGTAAGGCTAGGCTTACTTTTCTCTCGTATCTTTTTCATTAAATTTTACTTGTTCTTTTTCACTATCTTGATCTAAATTTGATTTATCTGTATCTTTAGACTCATCGCTATTATTAACTTCTATAATTTCAATATCATCATTAGATTTATCATCTTCCATATTTTCATTAATGGTAGCTTCATCATCAATTACTTTTTCATTTTCGTCTTCAATATTTTTTTGATTTTCTAAATCATGAAAAGAAACAATATTTTCAGAAGAGTTTTCTTCTTCATAATACACTTTACTTTTTTCCTTTAGTGCGAGCATTGAGCCAATGATTAAAATTGCATTAAAAACATAAGCAAGTATAAAAATCTTATCTCTCAAAAAAACATGCCCTATAATAGAAAGAAAAATAAAGAAAAATCCTGTAAAAATATTAAATAAAAAATATTCTCCGTTTTTAATTGATTTAAAAATCTTTCTGTCTATTGATGCAATTAATATAAAAAGTAAAAATAGCATCACAAATAAAATAGGCTTAATTATAGAAAGAGATATATTGGAAAAACCCAACAAATCAAAAATAGCAAAAACATACTTCCCATCAACGAACATGGAAAATAAACTTGCCAAAAAAAGAGCCAAGCTTAAAAATAAATAATAAATTGCTCCCAAACTTAAAAAAAACTTACTGATTTTTTTCATCAAATCCTCCTATTTAAATTAATTATACCACAAGGGTATGAAATATAGTCAATTATAAAAAATATTTTTGATAAAATTATTTATAGTATAATAAAGAAAAGAAGGGAGATATTATGGAATTTGATAAAGTGATAGACAAAAGAGTATCGACAAGAAAATTTTTAGATAAAAAAATTGAAAGAGAAAATTTGGAAAAAATTGTAAAAGCAGGAACAAAGGCACCAGTTGGAAGAAGCTTATATGAAAATATGGCTATAACTGTGATTACAAACAAGGATTTTATAAAAGAAATTTTAGAAGAAGCAAGAGAAATTGTAAATGATCCAAAAGCAAATCCAATTTATTCAGCTCCATATTTAATAATAATTTCAGCCAAAGATGGACATGTTACAAGACTTGAAGATACAGCTTGTATAATTGAAAATATGTCCCTAAAAGCAACTGACCTTGAAATAGGATCTTGCTATATAAGAGGAATGTTCGAAAGATTTGATAAAAATGCGAAATTTATAAAAAAATTAAATCTTGAAGAAAATTTCTACCCAGTTCATGGTCTTATCTTAGGATATGCTATAGAAGAATTAAAAGGAAAAAATCACCAAATAAAAACAAATTATATAGACTAAGATTATTTGACAAAGTCATAAAAAAATATATAGTAAGTAAAAAATTCTATAGAGATAAAAATAATTTTTAAAAATCTCCTAAATTATTTGACACTTACTAGCATGGAGTGATATAATAAACAATTGCTAGAATTCTAATTTAGCGAGATTTTTTATTTATGTAAAAAAGGCTTATTTTAATTAAAAAAAGCCCCAAAATACATAAAAGGTCATAAGCAAAGTTTTAGGCTTAAAGCAAGATAAAGGAGTAATTTATAGTGCAATATCATAAAGAGTTATTTGGTAAAACTGAACGTGTTAGCTTTTCTAAATTTCCTCAAGTTCTTGACTTGCCAAACCTATTAAAAGTTCAAAAAGATTCTTATAGGTGGTTTGTCGAAGAAGGCTTGGGAGAAATCTTGGAAGATATTTCCCCAATTGAAGATTATAATGGCAATTTAATACTTGAATTTGTCGGATATGATTTTGATGATCAAACAAAATATACAATAGAAGAAGCAAAATACAAAGATACAACATATTCTAGAGACCTTAAAGTTAAGGCTAGACTTATTAACAAGGAAACTGAAGAAGTAAAAGAACAAGAAGTATTTATGGGAGATTTCCCAATGATGACAGATTCAGCAACCTTTGTAATAAACGGTGCAGAAAGAGTTATTGTAAGTCAGCTTGTAAGAAGTCCTGGAGTTTATTACGCATCAGAGCTTGATAAATCAGGAAACAAAATGTATTCTTCAACAGTTATACCTAACAGAGGAGCATGGATAGAATTTGATACGGATGCATCTCATACAGTAAATGTTAGACTTGATCGTACAAGAAAACTTCCAGCTACAACTCTTGTAAGAGCTTTACTTTTTGAAAACGACGAAGAAATAATAGAAGCCTTAGGTGATACAGAACATTTAAGAAATACCCTAGAAAAAGAAAATTCAGAAACAAGCGAAGAAGCTTTAATAGAAATTTATAAAAAATTAAAGCCGGGTGATCCTGCCAGTCTTGAATCTGCACAAAATTTAATAAATAATCTTTTATTCGACGATAGAAGATATGACCTTGCTAAAGTAGGAAGATACAAATACAACAAAAAATTAGCCTTACACAACAGAATTATAGATCAAATTTCTGCAAAAGACGTAGTAAGTGATGAAACAGGCGAGCTTTTTGTAAAAGCTGGAGAAATGATAGATAGATCTACTGCTATTAATATAGAAAACAGTGGAATTAATGTTGTAGATATAATTGTAAAACAAGAAGACGGTGAAGACAAAGAATTAAGAATTTGTGGAAACCACTTTGTGTATCTTGATGCTTTTGAAGAATTAGAAGAATTTGATCTTGGAGATCTTGAATTATCAGAAAAAGTATATTATCCAGTAATGAGAGAAATACTAGATGAAAATGAAGATAAAGAATCAATTTTAAATGAAATTGAAAGAAGAAAGAAAGAACTTTGTCCAAAAAATATAGTAAAATCTGATATTCTTGCTGCAGTAAATTATCAATTTAACCTTTTCGAAGGAATTGGAGATGTTGACGACATCGACCACTTAGGAAATAGAAGAGTTAGGGGCGTTGGAGAATTATTACAAAATCAATTTAGAATTGGTCTTGCAAGAATGGAAAGAGTTGTAAGAGAAAGAATGACAACTCAAGATCCTGACCTTGCAACTCCTCAAGGACTTATAAATATAAAACCAGTTACAGCAGTAATAAAAGAATTTTTCGGATCCAGTCAGCTTTCACAATTTATGGATCAAACAAATCCAATGAGTGAGCTAACTCACAAAAGAAGATTATCAGCACTAGGACCAGGTGGACTTTCAAGAGATAGGGCAGGAGTAGAAGTAAGGGACGTTCATGATTCCCACTATGGAAGAATTTGTCCAATAGAAACTCCAGAAGGACCAAACATTGGTCTAATCACATCTCTTACAACTTATGCAAGAATAAATAAATATGGATTTATAGAAACACCTTACAGAAAAGTTGGAAAAGATGGCCACGTAACAGACGAAATAGATTATTTAACAGCAGATGTTGAAGATAATTTCATAATTGCCCAAGCCAACGAACCACTTGATGAGAACAATAGATTTATAAATGATCGTGTATCAGGTCGTGGTATTAATGGTGAGAATGATATTTATCCAAGAGAAACTGTAGAATATATGGACGTTTCTCCTCAACAAATCGTATCAGTTGGAGCAAGTTTAATTCCTTTCCTAGAAAACGACGATTCAACTCGTGCTCTAATGGGTGCCAACATGCAAAGACAAGCAGTTCCACTTTTAAAATCCCAAGCACCAATAATTGCTACGGGAATTGAACACAGGGCTGCAAAAGATTCAGGAGTCTGTGTAATAAGCAAAAACGCTGGAGAAGTTGTTTATGTTGGAGATGAAAAAATCAGAATTAAAAGAGATTCTGATGGAGAAATTGATTATTATAGGCTTCTTAAATTTAGACGTGCAAACCAAGGAACAACAATTAACCAAAGACCAATTGTAAAACTTGGAGAACATGTTGAGGCAAACGAAATAATCGCAGATGGTCCTTCAACAGAACAAGGTGAGCTTGCCCTTGGTAAAAATATCCTTATAGCCTTTACAACATGGGAAGGATACAACTACGAAGATGCTATGCTTTTAAATGAGCAATTAGTTATGGATGATGTTTTAACATCAGTTCATATAGAAGAACATGAATGCGAAGCTCGTGAGACAAAACTTGGCGCTGAAGAAATAACAAAAGATATTCCAAATGTTGGTGACGACATGAAGAAAAATCTTGACGAAAATGGAGTTATAAGAATCGGTGCTGAAGTTAAAAGTGGCGATATCTTGGTAGGAAAAGTTTCACCAAAAGGAGAAACTGAATTATCTCCAGAAGAAAGATTATTAAGAGCAATCTTTGGAGAAAAAGCTCGTGAAGTTCGTGATACATCACTTACAGTTCCACACGGAGAAAGTGGTATTGTAGTTGATGTTAAAGAATACAACAAAAAAGATGGAGACGAATTATCTCCAGGTGTAAATAAAGTTATTAGAGTTTTTGTAGCAACCAAAAGAAAAATTATGGTTGGAGATAAAATGTGTGGTAGACACGGTAACAAGGGTGTCGTTTCAAGAATTATGCCAAGAGAAGATATGCCTTTCTTACCAGACGGAACTCCAATTCAAATTTGCTTGAACCCATTAGGTATTCCTTCACGTATGAATATCGGACAAGTTTTGGAAGTTCACATGGGTCTTGCTGCAAGAACTATGGGATGGAAGATTGCTACACCAGTATTTGATGGTGCTTTGGATACAGAAATAGAAGAAGCTCTTGAACAAGCTCAAAAAACAGCTCCATATGTAAATAAAACAGGAAAAATCAGACTTCGTGATGGTAGAACCGGAGAAGAATTTGATAACCCAGTTACAGTTGGAGTAATGTATATGCTAAAACTTCACCACATGGTTGAAGAAAAAATTCACGCTAGAAGTATTGGACCTTACTCACTTGTAACCCAACAACCTTTAGGTGGAAAGGCACAATTCGGTGGACAAAGATTTGGAGAAATGGAAGTTTGGGCCCTAGAAGCATACGGTGCAAGTCATACTCTTCAAGAAATGCTAACTGTAAAATCTGATGATGTTACAGGTAGAGTTAAGACTTACGAATCTATTGTTAAGGGAGAAAATGTTCCAGAACCAGGTACACCAGAATCTTTCAAAGTATTGGTAAAAGAATTACAATCTCTAGCCCTAGATGTTGAACTTCTAGATGAAGATGGAAATGTAATTGAAATTAAAGAAAATATAGATGAACAAGATAAGTTCTCAGAAGTTGAAAAGATTGATGCATCAAAAATCAGAAGTCAATCCAAAAAACTTAGTGGAGCAAATCTATCAAAAAAAGAAGATGAAAAAGTAGAATCTACAGAATCTACAAGTAAAGAAATAGAAGAGCTAGAAGATTAAGGGGGATTTTTTGTCAGAATTACAAGAATTTGGTGCTATGAGGATGAAAATAGCATCTCCTGAAAAAATCAGATCATGGTCCCATGGTGAGGTTAAAAAACCAGAAACTATCAATTACAGAACACTTAAACCTGAAAAAGATGGTTTATTCTGTGAGAAAATTTTTGGACCAACCAAGGACTATGAATGCTCTTGTGGTAAATACAAGAGAATTAGGTATAAGGGTGTTGTTTGCGAAAAATGTGGTGTTGAAGTAACAAAATCTAAAGTAAGACGTGAAAGAATGGGACATATTGAACTTGCAGCTCCTGTAAGTCATATATGGTATTTCAAAGGAATCCCTTCAAAAATGGGTTTACTATTAGATATGAGTCCAAGAGTTTTGGAAAAAATATTATACTTCGCATCCTATGTAGTAATAAATCCAGGAGAAACTGAATATTACGAAAAACAAGAATTATCTGAAAGCGAGTATTCAGAGGCTCTAGATAATTATCCAGATGATACAGAATTTCAAGCTGAAATGGGAGCAGAAGCTGTTAAAAAGCTTCTTGCTAACATGGATCTTAAAAAAGAATATGAATCTTTAATGAAAGAACTTGAAGATGCAAAAGGACAAAAGAAAGTTAGAATTTCTAGAAGACTTGAAGTTGTCGACGCATTTTTAACAAGTGGCAATAAACCAGAATGGATGATACTTGATGTTCTTCCAGTTATGCCTCCAGAACTTAGACCAATGGTTCAACTTGAGGGTGGAAGATTTGCAACAAGTGATTTAAACGATTTATACAGAAGAGTTATAAATAGAAACAACAGATTAAAAAGACTTCTAGATATTGGAGCTCCAGAAATCATTGTAAGAAATGAAAAAAGAATGCTTCAAGAAGCTGTAGATGCTCTTATAGATAATGGTAGACGTGGTCGTGCTGTAACAGGTGCATCAAACAGAAATATGAAATCTCTATCAGATTTATTAAAGGGTAAAAGTGGTAGATTTAGACAAAACTTACTTGGAAAAAGGGTAGATTATTCAGGACGTTCTGTAATAGTTGTAGGTCCAAATCTTAAATTTAACCAATGTGGTTTGCCACAAGAGATGGCTCTAGAATTATTTAAACCTTTTATTATGAATAAGGTTGTAGAAAAAGACCTTGCCCACAATTTAAAATCTGCTAAAAAAATGGTTGAGAAAAAAGATCCAAGAGTATATGAAATACTTGAAGATGTAATAAAAGACCATCCAGTTTTATTAAACCGTGCCCCTACACTTCACAGACTTGGAATCCAAGCTTTTGAACCAGTTTTGGTTGAAGGTAAGGCTATGAAACTTCATCCACTTGCTTGTCCTGCTTTTAATGCGGACTTTGACGGGGACCAAATGGCAATCCATTTACCTTTATCAAATGAAGCTCAAATTGAAGCAAGACTTTTAATGATGTCAACAAACAATATTCTTGGTTTAAAAGATGGTAAGGCAATAACAACCCCATCTCAAGATATGGTTCTTGGTGCATATTATCTAACAACTATAAAAGAAGGTGCAAAGGGCGAAGGAATGATTTTTGAAGATATTTCAGAAATGAAAAAAGCTCTTTTAAATCATGATGTTACCCTTCAAACAAAAGTTGGAGTAAGAATTAAAAAAGATGAAAAAGATCCTGGAAAAATTGTAAATTCTTCTGTTGGTAGATTTATATACAATGAAGGAATTCCACAAGATTTAGGATATGTAAATAGAAAAGAAGACCCATATTCTCTAGAAGTTGATCAAGTTACATCATCTGGTGTATTAAAAGAAATTGTTGATCGTTGCTTTAGAAAACATGGAAATATTAAAACAGCTTCAGTTCTAGATTATATAAAATCAACTGGCTACAAATTCTCAACTCTTTCAGGACTAACAGTTTCAATGTCAGACGTTACTATTCCACACCAAAAATGGGATATAGTTTCAAAGGCTGATGAAGAAGTTGATAAGTATGAAAAACTTTATAGACGTGGATTTATAACAGATAATGAAAGATACGAAAAAGTTATAGATATTTGGAGAGAAGCTACTGATGAAGTAACAGCTGCCCTACTTGATGAATTAAAATCTGATAATAATATTAAAATATTTGCAGATTCTGGAGCCCGTGGTTCTACAAACCAAATCAGACAATTAGGTGGAATGCGTGGACTTATGTCAAGAGCAGATGGAAAAATCATAGAAATTCCTATAAAGGCAAACTTCCGTGAAGGACTTTCTGTACAAGAATACTTTATTTCAACTCACGGTTCTCGTAAAGGACTTACAGATACAGCTTTAAGAACTGCCGATTCAGGATATCTAACAAGAAGAATGGTAGATATTTCTCAAGATGTTATTGTAACAGAAGATGATTGTGGTACAGATGGATATGTAATTGCCCATGAGTTTAAAGATGGAAATGAATTAATTGAAAATTTATTTACAAGAATTGTAGGCCGTACATCATTTGAAGATATTTATGATAATGATGGAGAACTTATAGTTGGTAAAAACCAAATTATCGATGAAGATAAGGCAGATAACATTGTAGCAAATGGAATTAAAGAAGTTAAACTTCGTTCAGTTCTTGAATGTAAATCTAAACATGGTGTTTGTGAAAAATGTTATGGTAGAAACCTTGCTACAGGTAAAAAGGTAAATATTGGAGAGGCTGTAGGAATTATAGCTGCTCAATCAATTGGTGAGCCGGGTACTCAGCTTACAATGAGAACCTTCCACTCAGGAGGAATCGCAGGAGTTGGAATCACTCAAGGTCTTCCAAGGGTTGAAGAGTTGTTTGAAGCAAGAAAACCAAAAGGACTTGCCTTTATTGCAGAAAATTCTGGTACAGTTTCACTAATTCAAAACGATAAGAAAACTGACGTTGAAATTTTATCTGAAGATGGATATTCTAAAAAATACAATATTCCATTTGGAGCAAGACTTTTAGTTTCAGAAGGAGATGTGGTTGAAAAGGGACAACAACTTACAGAAGGTTCTCTTGATCCACATGATGTTTTAAAAGTTTTGGGAAAAATTGGAGTTCAAGATTATATAACCAAAGAAGTTCAAAAAGTTTATAGACTTCAAGGTGTAGAAATTGATGATAGACACATCGAAGTTATTACAAAGCAAATGCTTAAAAAAGTAAAAATAGAAGATGCTGGAGATACAGAATTTTTACCAGGTTCATTACAAGAAATTAGAGAAGTAAGAATTGTAAACGAACAAATGGAAAAAGAAGGCAAAAAACCATGTGAATATTCTCAACAACTTCTAGGAATTACAAAAGCATCACTTGCTACAGAATCTTGGCTATCAGCAGCATCTTTCCAAGAAACAACAAGAGTTTTAACAGATGCATCAATAAAAGGTAAAGTTGATGATCTAAAAGGATTAAAAGAAAACATAATCATAGGAAAACTAATACCAGCAGGTACAGGTATGAAAGTTTATAATGACTTTGATATAGACTATGAAAATAAAGATCTTGAAGATGCACAAATACAAATGAATATTGAAGAAATTGAAAATAGAGAAAAAGAAGCTCTAAATGAATAAAAAATAAGAGTCGGCATAAAGCCGACTCTTAAAGCATATACAAATCCTCAAGCACGAATATCTGACTCCAAAAATTGTTGATTTCTAAATTTCAAAATTCTAAAATCGCAAACTCGCTAGTGCGAGGACAGATAAATAGCTTAAAATTGTGCCAGTGGCACGATTTTAATATTTATCCCTCGGAATAAAACGAAGAATTAAAATTTAATTGAAGTAAATTTATTTAATAAAATATCATTGCTTTAAATTTTAGAGGGCGATTTTTTAACGAATTTTTAAATTTGAAATCAAATCAATTTTTTCCGTATGATATTCTTAGCATGAGGATTTGTATAATTTGTCAACAGTCTGAGAGTCGGCGTATGCCGACTCTTTTATATTGAGTTTATAATATTTAAAATTATAAAAGTAAGTAAAGATATGATGGTTAATTTTTTGTATTTTATGTTTTTTAAATTTAAATTAACTTTTTGAACTTTTGCAAGAAATAGGGAAAAAATTAAAAATCCTATTGAAAAAACTAGGGATCTTTTTAAAGAATCAACTTGATTGTTTTTATAAATATAAAAATAAGCTAAATATTGAATAAGTAAAACTAGGCTTGCTGAACAAGGAAGAGCTTGTATATATTGTTTGTAATTTTCTTTAGAATTCATTTAAATCTCCTTTCTTAAATATTATAGGGGATTTTTTTATTATTACAAATATTTTGCTTAAAGAGAATAGCTTGTGTAATCAATTATTTTATTTCATTGTAATATTATTAGTTTATATTTAATAATTATAATTAAAAAAAGAGAATAAAAACAAAAAAGAAAAAGATTTCTTGATAAAAATATAACGAGAATTGTTAAAAAATAATCATTGAAAATATCACAATGAAATCGATTGACAGAAAGTGAAAAAAGCTTTAAAATTAATCTAAGAATACATAGAAAATAAATATATAAAATTATGTAAATTTATGTATTTTTTTAAATAAATAAGGAGGTATTATGCAAAATATTTTAAGTCCAGATCAAATATTGGATAAGGTTAGTAATGCTTATGTTAATAAGGCTAGGGCAAAGGCAAAAAGACTTTTTATCCTTTCATTCTTGGCAGGAGCTTTCATCGCTTTTGCAGCAGCAGGATCAAGTTATGCATCTTTTAATTTGCTAGCAAATAAAGATACTTTGGGTCTTGGAAAATTAGTTCAAGGTTTGTGCTTTACTCCAGGTTTAATTTTTGTTCTTATTGCAGGAGCTGAGCTTTTTACTGGAAATAATTTGATGCTTATTTCTGTATATGACAAAAAAATCAACATAAAAGAGCTTTTAAGAGCTTGGGGAATTGTTTATTTGGGCAATTTTATTGGATCAGTTTTTGTAGCATTTTTAATGATGAAATCAGGTCAATGGAACGCATCTGACTCTATGCTTGGGGCAAGAACAATTTTGATTGCAAATTCTAAGGTAAATCTAGGATTTTCTGAGGCTTTTATTCTTGGTATTTTTTGTAACTGGCTAGTTTGTTTGGCTGTTTGGATGTCTTTTGGATCTGATAGTCAAGTTGGCAAAATGCTTTGTGCATTTTTCCCAGTAATGTTATTTGTTCTTTCTGGTTTTGAACATAGTATTGCAAATATGTATTATATTCCAGCAGGAATTTTTGCAAAATCAGTTCCAGCTTATGCGGCTGCAAGTGGACTTGGTGATGGACTTAGCACACTAACTTGGTCAGGATTTTTCATCAATAATTTACTCCCAGTAACTTTAGGAAATATTGTTGGTGGAGGAATTTTTGTTGGTTTAGCTTATTGGTTATCATTGAGAAAAAAAGAGGATTAAATATGAAAACTATAAAAGGAAATTTTGTTTTTGATAAAGAAGAAAATAGAGAAAAAATTAATGAATTTAAAAGATTTATTGAAAAAAACAAGGATAGAAAGGGTCCTTTAATGCCAGTTTTACAAGAGGCACAAAGTATTTTTGGATATTTACCAGATGAAATGATGGAACTTATTTCAAATAAACTAAATATTCCCCTTGCAGAAGTTTATGGGGTTGCAACTTTTTATTCACAATTTACCTTTATACCAAAGGGAAAAACTGATATACATATATGTCTTGGAACAGCTTGCTATGTAAAAGGGGCTGCTGACATTTTAAATGAATTTGAACAAAGACTTGGTATCAAAAAGGGCGAGACTACTCCTGATGGAAAATTTTCTATTTCAGAGACAAGGTGTCTTGGAAATTGTGGGGCAGCTCCTGTTGTTGAAATAAATGGTGAGCAAGTAGAACATTTTACAAAAGATGATGTTTCTAAAGTTTTGGAAGAAAATAAGTAGGTGAATTATGTTAAATTTGGAATATCTTGAAAAAATAAAAGAAAATACACAAGTTTCTCACCCAGAAAAACTTGAAAAAACTGATGATATTCAGGTGAAAATTGCCCTTAGAAATTGTGGGGTTATTGATCCAAAAAATATCGATGAGTACATAGCAAGGGGTGGATATTTTGCCCTACATAAGGCCCTATCAAAAATGGATAGGAAAGAAATTATTGATACTATTTCAAATTCAATGCTTCGTGGAAGAGGTGGAGCTGGTTTTCCTACTGGAAAAAAATGGCAAACTGCTTATGATTATGATGTAGATAAAAAATATATAATTTGTAACGCCGATGAGGGAGACCCAGGTGCTTATATGGATAGGTCAATTCTTGAAAATGACCCACATTCAGTTCTTGAGGCAATGGCTATTGCAGGTTATGCAATTGGAAGTGATGAAGGATTTATTTATGTAAGAGCTGAATATCCAAAAGCTGTTGAAAGTTTAAAATATGCTATAAAAGATGCTGAAGAAAAAGGTTTTCTAGGCAAAAATATTATGGATTCTGGTTTTAATTTTACAATTGAATTAAGACTAGGTTCAGGTGCTTTTGTTTGTGGAGAATCTACAGCCTTGATGGAATCTATCGAGGGCAAAAGAGGAATGCCAAGAGTTAAAATCCACCGTACAGCCTTCAGGGGCTTGTGGCAAAAACCTACAGTTATAAATAACGTAGAAACTTTGGCAAATGTTGCTCAAATTATTATAAATGGTGCTGATTGGTACAGAAGTATTGGTACAGAAAAATCTCCTGGAACCAAAGTTTTCTCCTTGGTTGGAGATGTAAAAAATAGTGGATTGATTGAAGTTCCTATGGGAACAACTTTAAGAGAAATTATTTATGATTTGGGTGGAGGAATAGAAGGCGACAAAGAATTAAAAGCTGTTCAAACTGGTGGCCCATCTGGTGGATGTATTCCTGCAAAATATTTGGATTCATCTGTAGATTATGAAACCCTAAAAGAATTAAATTCAATTATGGGTTCAGGTGGAATGGTAGTTATGGATGAAAATACTTGTATGGTTGACATAGCAAGATTTTTCCTCGACTTTACTTGTGATGAATCCTGTGGAAAATGCGTTCCTTGTAGGGAAGGTACAAAGAGAATTTTGGAAATTCTTGAAAGAATCGTAGCTGGAAAAGGAAAAATGGAAGATATAGATAGGCTTGAAGAGTTAAGCGAATTGGTAACAGAGGCTTCTCTTTGTGGTTTGGGAAAATCAGCAGCCTTTCCAGTAATTTCTACCTTAAAATATTATAAGGATGAATACATAAACCATATTGAAAATAAACACTGTCCAGCTGGATCTTGTAAGGCCTTATTATCTTATAAAATCGAAGATAATTGTATAGGATGTGGAACTTGTAAGAGAAATTGTCCTGTTGGATGTATTAGTGGAAAAGTTAAAGAAAAACATACAATTGATCAAGAAAAATGTATCAAGTGTGGAACTTGCTATAATGTTTGTCCAATAAAACCAAAAGCTGTAGTAAAGGGATGATCTTATGACAGATATTACAATAAAAATTGATGGAAAAGAAATAAAAACTCAAAAAGATAGGTTTGTTTTGGATATAGCAAGGGAGAATGGAATAGAAATTCCTGCGATTTGCTATGATCCAAGTTTGAAGGCCTTTGGTGGATGTAGACTTTGTATAGTTGAAATTACAAAAAACGGTAGAAGTAAAATCGAAACATCTTGTTCAGCAAGGGCAAGTGATGGGATGGAAGTAAAAACTCAAACAGAAGAATTAAGAGAAAAAAGAAGAAATATTTTGCAACTTTTACTAGATTCTCATCCAAATGATTGCCTAACCTGCCAAAAAGCTGGAACTTGTCTTTTGCAAAAATACGCCTACGAATATGATGTAAAATTTAGAGACCACGATGGGGCAAAAAGAGAAGAAAAATATGACTTATCAAGTCCATATATTTATAAAGACAATTCAAAATGCATTCTTTGTGGAAAATGCGTACAAATTTGTAAACAAGTAGAAGAAAGAGCGATTTTATCTTTTGCCGACAGGGGATACGATTCTTATATAGCTTGCGATTTGGGAGAAGATTTTGCTCATTCCTATTGTGTTTCATGTAACAGGTGTGTTTCAATTTGTCCTGTAGGAGCCTTGGTCGATAGAAGACTTATGGGAAAAATTAGAAACTTTGAAGGAGAAACCAAAGAAGTTAAGTGCAAGGTTTGCGATTATGGATGTGATTTTAATCTTCATTCAAAAGATGGCAAAAATATTGCAGTAAGTGCAAAAAAACCTGGAAATGGAAGACCACTTTGCTTAAAGGGAAGAATGATGACAGAGTTGATGTTTTTGGATAATCCAGATAAACCTTACATGAAAGGGGCTGGAGAGTTTAAAGAAACTAATTGGATGACTGTCACAGGTTTAAATAATGTTTATAAAAAAATTGAAAAAATAGAAGATAAAGGAGAATAATATGAAAGTCATAATTAATGATTTTGAATATAATCTTGATACTCCTAAGACTATTCTTGAATTTTGTAAGGAAATTGGCATAGAAATTCCAACCCTTTGTAAGGATGAAAGACTTTTGCCAAATGGAGCTTGTAGACTTTGTATTGTTGAAATCGAAGGATACAAAACTCCAGTTACAGCTTGTTCACAAAAAATAAAAGATGGGATGAAAATTTATACTCACAGTGAAAAAATAATGAAAATGAGAAGAGAAATTTTGGATTTATTATTCTCAAACCATCCAAATGATTGCCTATCTTGTGATAAGTCTGGAAAATGTAAATTACAAAATTATTGCTATGAGTATGGAATAAGTGAGGGATCTTTTAAAAGAGAGATAAAAGATTTACCAATTGATTTTTCAAATAAATTTTATTCTTACGATCCTAATAAGTGTATAAAATGTGGGATTTGTGTAAGTGTGTGCAATAATCTCCAAAATAGCCATGCCATAAGTTTTGTTGATAGGGGATTTGATACATATATTGGAACCCCTATGGATAAGGGACTTGGTTTTTCAGATTGTGTTTCTTGTGGAAATTGTGTTTCAGCTTGTCCGGTTGGGGCCTTAAATCCTAAGAAAAAATACGAAGAAGATAAGTTTAGGTATTGGGAAACTCGAAAAGTTCAAACAACTTGCTCATATTGTGGAGTAGGTTGCCAAATAAATTTACTTATTAAGGGGAATAGGATTGTTGAAGTTGAACCAATTAATACAATTCCAAATGATGGGCTCTTGTGTGTAAAGGGAAAATTTGCCCACAAATTTGTAAACCATCCTGATAGGCTTACAAAACCACTTATTAGAAAAAATGGAAAATTAGTTGAAGCATCTTGGCAAGAAGCCTACAGAGTCATAAAAGAAAAATATGACCAAACAATGGAGAAAAAAGGTCCGGATGGATTTGGAGGATTTTCTTCAGCAAGATGTACAAACGAGGAAAATTATCTTTTCCAAAAATTTGTAAGGACAGTTTTTAAAACAAATAATGTAGACCACTGTGCTCGTCTTTGTCACGCATCAACCGTAGCAGGCCTTGCAAACACTCTTGGAAGTGGAGCAATGACCAATAGTATTGCAGAAATTGAAGGAACTGATGCCTTTATAATAATTGGAACAAATACGACGGAAAACCATCCTGTTATTGGAACCAAAATCAAAAAGAGAGTAAAAGAAGGGGCTAAACTTATAGTTATAGATCCTAGGGAAATTGAACTTGCAGATTATGCTGATATTTATTTACAGATAAAACCTGGAACAAATATTGCAGTTTTAAATGGCCTAATGCATATTATTTTAAAAGAAAATCTTCACGATATGGATTATATAAATGAAAGATGCGAAGGCTTTGAAGAGTTTAGAAAAACTGTAGAAAAATATACACCAGACCTAGTTGCAAAAATTTGCCATATAAACAAAGATGATCTTATAAAAGCTGCAAGAATGTATGCAAAAGCAAACAAGGGTGCTTTATATTATTCAATGGGAATCACCCAACATTCTTCAGGAACAAACGGAGTAAGATCAACTTCAAATTTACAAATGCTTACAGGTAATGTTGGTTTTGAATCTACAGGAATAAATCCTTTGAGAGGACAAAATAACGTTCAAGGAGCTTGTGATATGGGAGCTCTTCCAACAGACTATACAGGATATCAAAAAGTATTTATCGATCCTGTAAGAGAGAGAATGGGACAATTTTGGAAAAGAGATCTTCCTGATAAAAAAGGTTTGACAATTACAGAGATGATGGATTCAGCAGACAGAGGAGAGCTTTCATTTTTATATATAATGGGAGAAAATCCTATGATTTCAGATCCTGACCAAAATCACATCAAAGAAGCATTGAAAAAATTAGATTTTTTACTTGTTCAAGATATTTTTCTTACTGAAACAGCAGAATTTGCTGATGTAGTTTTACCAGCAGCATCTTTTGCAGAAAAAGACGGAACTTTTACAAATACAGAAAGAAGAATTCAAAGAATAAATAAGGCGATTGATCCAATTGGAGAAGCCAAAGCTGATTGGCAAATTTTGATGGAAATTTCAACTATTTTGGGATATGAAGAATATTATGAGAATCCTAGCGAAATTATGGATGAAATTGCAGCTTGTACTCCTTCATACGGTGGAATTTCTTACAAAAGACTTAAAAAAGAAAGTCTCCAATGGCCATGTACAAACAAAGACCACCCTGGAACAAAATATTTACACAAAAATACAATGGCTAGGGGCAAGGGACTTTTTGTACCAATAGATTATGAAGAAAGCAAGGAATTGCCAGATGAAAAATATCCATTGATTCTTACAACTGGAAGAATGCTTTACCAATATCACACAAGAACTATGACAGGAAAAATTGAAGGATTAAGTGAGATTGCAGGAAAATCTTATATAGAAATTTCCCCACAAACTGCAAAACTTTATAATATAAAAAACGGTGAAAAAATTAAAGTTTCATCAAGACGTGGAAGTGTAGAATCTTATGCGAAAGTAACGGAAAAAATAAATCCAGGAGTTGTATTTATGCCTTTCCATTATGTTGATGGACCAGCAAATAGGCTTACAAATCCAACCCTTGATCCAATTGCAAAAATTCCTGAGCTTAAAGTTGCAAGTGTTATGATTGAAAAAATAGAAAGGAGTTCTTATGTATGATCCAATAAAAATAATTAGCCTTGCCATGGAAATGGAACTGTATGGGCACAATTTTTATAAAGATAATGCAGAAAAAAGTCAAAATCTACAAACTCAAGCAGTTTTTAAAAAATTATCAAAAATTGAGTGGGGTCATTATGAATATCTAAAAAATCTTCTTTCCAAATACAAGGGAGAAGATGTAGATGAAAAAGATTTGACTTTGCCAAAAGATAATGCGGAAGAATTTTTTGACCAAAGAAAAGAAAGCGAAAATTTGGACCAAAATTTGGAGCAATCAATGATTCCTGATATGAATGTTTTGAGAATGGCATATCTTATCGAAGAAGATTTTAGAGATTATTATAAATCTATGGCAAAAAAAGTTGATGATGGCGAATTGAAAGAAATTTTGGAAAATTTTTCTACTTGGGAAGATGAACACGCAAATATTTTCAAAAAAGAATATGATAAGTTGATGGACCAATACATGAACATTAGCTGGGGTGGCTGATGGGAAATAAAAAAATGACGGCTCTCGTTCTTTCTGGAGGAAAAAGTACAAGGATGGGAGTTGATAAACAAAAGTTATCCTATAATGGTGTCTATTTAATTGACACCATTATAGAAAACTTGGCAAAAAATTTTGATCAAATCATAATTTTGTCAAATGAAAAAAATTTTTTTGAAAATAGGTATAAAAATTATAAAAATGATATACTTATAAAAGAAGATATAATAAAAAATATTGGCCCCTGTGCAGGATTGTATAGTGGCCTTATTTATGCAAAAAATGAGGATAATTTTTTAATTGCCTGCGATATGCCTTATTTTAATCAGGCTTACATTGATTTTTTGAAGGAAAAATCTTATGAAAAAATTTTAGCCTACAAAAATGAAAAATATTTTGAGCCTTTTTTTGCCCTTTACAAAAAAGAATTGGCAAATGATTTAAAAGAATATATAAAAAATGGCGGTCGCAGCTTGAATGGATTTTTAAGAGAAATTTCTCCTACTGTGATAAAAAAAGAAGAAATAAAAGATATAAAAAATTTCGAGAAGATTTTTAGAAATTTAAACTATCCTGATGATTGGAAGAAATTTATAGAAGAGAGTAAAAATGAATTCAGTTAAAAAATACCAGATTGAAAAAATTGAAAAAGATGTGGATTTGAACTTGATGGATGAGGTCATTGTTGAATATCCTTTAGAAATTTTTGTAAATGGGGAAAAATTTACAAGATTAACCTTAACTCCAGTTGAAATAGAAAATCTTGTCATAGGCCATCTTTATAGCGAAAATCTCATTAATTCAATAAACGATATTAAAAATTTAAAAATAAAAGAAAATAAAGTTTATCTTGATTTAAAGAAGGAAAAATCTCAAAAAAAGATAAGAGAGATTAAAAATCAAACAATTGATAGGAAAAAACTTTTCGATTTTTCAAAAAGATTTCAAAATGAGTCCGAAATTTTTAAAAGAACTGGAGGGGCTCATTCTTGTGCCCTTGTAAAAAATTACCAAATTATAAAATTTGAGGAAGATGTTTCAAGAAGTAATGCCGTTGATAAATTGATTGGCTATATTTTAAAAAATGAAATCGACCTATCTGATAAATTTATTTTTACATCTTGTAGGATAAGTGAAGTTATTATGGAAAAAATTTTAAATATTGGTTTTAACCTTCTTATTTCCCAGTCATGCCCAACAAGTTTTGCAGTTGATTTGGCAAGGGAGAAAAATATAAATTTAATAGGTTTTGCAAGAGGGGAAAGATTTAATGTTTATAAAAAAAATGAAAATCTTTCTATAAAATGAGGTTTATATGGATTTATTAGATGTTGTAAAAATAGATAAGGCTATTGATTTACAGGTTTCTTTGATGGAAAAAATTGGATATAAGAAAAAAATCCAAATAAAAACTTGCAATTCTTTGGGCTATATTTTGGCTAATGATTTGATTTCAAAAGATAATCTGCCATGTTTTAGAAAAAGTACTATGGACGGCTACGCCATAAATTATAAGGATAGCCTTGGTGCGACAGATTCGATTCCTTCAATGTTAAAAGTTATTGAAGAAATCCAAATGGGCCAGGTTCCTCAAAAAAAATTAAAAAGAGGCGAGGCCTCAAAAATTTATACTGGCGGCATGGTTCCAGAAGGGGCAGATGCAGTTTTACCCATAGAATATACAGAAATTTTATCAAAAAAATTAATTTCAATCAGTAAGCCTGTGGTTTTTATGGAAAATATTATAGATATTGGTGATGATTCAAAAATTGGAGATATTTACGAAAAAGAAGGAAAAATCATAGATCCTGAAACAATAGCCATGGCAGCGAGTCTTGGCTATGAAAAAATTGAGGTTTATGACAAATTAAAATGTAAAATTTTATCTACTGGGGATGAAATTATTCCGGTAAATTCAAATCTAGTACCAGGAAAATCAAGGGATATTAATTCCTATATGCTTTATTCTTTGCTAAAAAATATGGGAATTGATGTTATTTCTATGAAACACTTGGAAGATGAAAGAAATTTAATAAAAAAAGAGCTTGAAGAGGATTTGGATTTGATAATAATTTCTGGTTCATCATCAAAGGGAAATAAAGATTTTGTTCCAAGCATTTCAAAAGAATTAAATCCTGGAATGATTTATCATGGAATTTCTATAAAACCTGGAAAGCCTACAAGTTTGAGTCAAAACAATAAAACAATGATTTTGGGACTTCCTGGAAATCCTATTAGTGCCTATGCAGTTTTTAGGACGATTTTCCAAAAAGCCTATGAAAAATATTTTAAAATTGATGAAAATTTAAAAATAAAATGCAAAATCAAGAGAAATATTGCTAATACTTCAGCAAAAACAATGATTTGTCTTGTGGAAATAAAAAAAGAAGGAAATGACCTTGTGGCAAGTCCTATTTTTGGATTTTCCAACAATATTTCTTTACTGAAAAAAGCCAAGGGCTATATTGTTATTGATGAGTACGTTGAAGGAATAAAAGAAAATGAAAAAGTGTGGGTGAATCTTATTAGATGAGAAATATTTATTTGGATACAAAAGAGTTAGAAGAGGCAATAGAGATTTTTCACGAAAATATTGGGGAATTTTTTGTAGATGAAAAAAGTGAAATTATTGATTCCAAGGATGCTTTTGGAAGAGTTTCAAAAAATGCAGTTTTTGCAAAATATTCATCACCAGCCTACCATTCATCAGCCATGGATGGGGTTATGGTTAAAAGTGAGATGACAAAACTTGCAAGAGAAAATAAGCCTTTGTTTATAAAAAATGAAGATTTTATTTATTGTAATACGGGTTCTGCCTTAATAAAACCTTATGATGCAGTAATAATGATAGAAGATGTGGAAATTAAAGAAGATGGAATTGTAATTTTAAAACCTGTAAATGCCTGGGAGAATATAAGAATCCAAGGAGAAGATGTAATCGAAAAAGATTTGATTTTTACATCTTATCACAAATTTAGGTCGGTTGATCTTTCGGTTTTAATTTCTGCAGGAATAAATGAAATTGAGGTCTTAAAAAAACCAATTATTGGAATTATTCCATCTGGAAATGAAATAATTGATAACAAAGAAGACTTGGTGAAGGGAAAAATTATTGAATCAAATTCTTCTATGTTAAAATCTATGGCAAAAGAGTGTGGTTTTGAAACAATAATTTATCCCATTGTAAAAGATGAAAAAAAACAAATTAAAAAGGCTCTTGAAAAGGCCGAGAAAGAATGTGATTTTGTAACCTTAATTGCAGGAACTTCTGCAGGAAGCAAGGATTATACGAGAGAAATTGTAGAGGAAATTGGAGAAGTTTTTGTTCATGGTCTTTCAATAAAACCCGGAAAGCCTGCAATTCTTGGAAAAATTTCCCAAACTCCCTTTGTTGGACTTCCAGGTTATCCCGTTTCAACCCATATAGTTTTTGATAAAATTGTCCTTCCTACTCTTCTTAAAAAAATGAGAATTATTTCTGATGATAAAATAAAAATTAAGGCAAAACTTACTAAACCTCTTATTTCTTCATTAAAAAACAGGGAATACATTAGGGTTAAAATTGGTTTGGTTGATGGAGAAATTATTGTAACTCCTCTTGATAGGAAGGCTGGATCCTTGTTTTCTTTATCAGAATCAGACGGTTATTTAATTATTGATAGAAATATTGAAGGTTATAATAGGGGAGATTTGGTAGAGGTCACCTTGCACAGACCAATTCCAAAAAAAGTTTTTGAAAACAGGATGGTTTCAATTGGATCTCACGATATAGTTTTGGATATTTTAAATGATTTGTTTGCAAAAGATAAAAAGCTTACAAGAATTTCATCATCACACGTTGGCTCTTTGGCAGGACTCAAGGCCCTAAGCCAAGGAGATTGTATGCTTGCTCCATCACATTTACTAGATGAAAACGGGACCTATAACAACGAGGCAATTGATTTATTTTTTGAAAAAGAGGAAGTTTCAAAAATAAATGTAGTTGGGCGTAGGCAGGGGATTTTTGTTCAAAAAAATAATCCATTAAAAATTAAAACCATAGAAGACCTTCTTGATAAAAAAATGGTAAACAGGCAAAGAGGAGCAGGGACTCGTTTGTTGTTTGATTATTTGTTAAAAAAGAAAAATATTGATCCAGAAAAAATAAATGGCTATGACAACGAAGTGACTACTCACTTGTCTGCTGCCCTTGCAGTAAAAAACGGAGATTGTGATTTTTCAATTGGAGTTGAATCAGCTGCCATAAAAATGGACATAGATTTTATTTACCTAAAAGATGAAGAATATCAATTTATAATAAAAAAAGAAAATTTGAAACTCGAATCTATTAAGGACTTAATCGAAGTTTTAAAATCAGATGAATTTAAAAATAAAATGAAAGACTTAGGTGGGTATAATACTAAGGAAAGTGGAAATATTTTATAGGAGGAAAAAATGAAAATTAAAAAACTAAATTTGTTGGCACTTGCACTTGTATTTGCTTTTACAGGATGCGCAAAAAATGACAAGGATGCGAAAGTTGCATCTAATTCGAATTCTTCAAGTAATGAGGCTGTAGTAACTTCTAACGAAGATAATAAGGAAGATAAAATCGTTAGACTTACAACAACAACTTCTGTTAATGATTCAGGTTTGATGGATTATTTGAGAGATGATTTCAAAAAAGACACAGGACTTGATATGGAAATTGTTTCAAAGGGAACAGGAGCTGCAATCGAAGATGCAAAGGCAGGAAATGCTGATGTAATTTTGGTTCACTCAAAAGATGCAGAAGAAAAATTCATCGAAGAAGGATATGGACTTGAAAGAAAATCTTTCATGCACAATTTCTTTGTAATAGTTGGACCAAAAGATGACCCAGCAGGAATTAAAGGAAAAGATGCAGAAGAAGCCTTCAAATTAATAAATGAAAAGGATGAAAAATTTGTATCAAGAGGAGATGAGTCAGGAACTCACAACAAAGAATTAAAAATTTGGGAAAAAGCAGGCGTTGATGTTGACGAATTATCCAAAAAAGAAAATTACAATTCACTTGGAGATGGCATGGGAGCAACCCTAACATTTGCATCAGAAAATAATGCATATACTTTAACAGATTTATCAACATTTTTAACCATGGAAAATGATTTGGATTTGGAAGTTTTAGTTGACCAATCAGATGCTCTTAAAAATGTTTATTCAATTATTATAGTAAATCCTGACAAAGTAAAGGGAACAAACCAAGAAAATGCTAAGAAATTCCAAGATTGGATGCTATCAGACAAGGCCTCAAAATTAATTAGCGAATATGGAAAAGAGGATTATGGTCAACAACTTTTCTTCTTAGGAGAATAGGATGAATGAAATTTATTCCATTGTTTTATTGACCTTAAAAATTTGTATAATTTCAAGCTTAATTTCTGGAATTTTTGCAATTTTTTTGGCCTTTTACCTTGGATTAAATGACAATAAATTTATAAAAATTTTAAAAATTCTTATCAATGCCTTTACATCCTTGCCACCGGTTATAGCGGGAGTATTTGTCTATTTAATATTTTCAAAAAATGGAATTTTGGGAAGTCTTTCTTGGCTTTATACAGAAAAAGTCATAATAATTGCCCAAATTCTAATTGTAACACCCATAATTTGTGCAAATATTTATCCAGCAGTAGAAAGTATAAAATCTTCATTTATGGAAACTTGCCTAGGCCTTGGCTTAAAAAAATCGAAAATTTTCAAGCAACTTTTGCTAGAAATTGAAAATTCTATTATTTCTGCCCTTATAACAGGTTTTGGAAGAGCTATTTCAGAAGTTGGAGCAGTTATGATAGTTGGAGGAAACATAAGATATAAAACTAGGGTTTTGACATCAGCCATAGTCCTAGAAAATAATAAGGGAAATTATTCCATGAGTATAAGACTTGGAATAATTTTGATGCTAATATCTTTTGGAGTCTCCTTTTTGGCAATGATTTTTTCAAGGAGAGATGATGATAAAGTTAAAAAACTTACAAGCCAAAATAGAAGGGGAAATTTTATTTGATATAGAAAATTTTTCTTTTATTGATGGAAAAAAATATATACTTACAGGAGAAAATGGGGCTGGTAAATCTACACTATTAAAATCTTTTCTAGGTCTTAATAATTTGGTAAAAGGAGAAATTATTAGTGATAAAAATATAATTTATCAGGCTCAAGATCCCTATATTTTTAAAAAAACTCCAAGAGATAATTTTAAAATAATAGGAAAAAATCCTGAAAATTTTAAAGAAGATTTGAAATATTTTGGCATAGAAAAGTTCCTTGACCAAAATGTAGAGAGTCTTTCAGGTGGAGAAAAAGAAAAGGTCGTATTTTTAAGGTCGATTTTAAAGGCAAAAGAAACTTTGCTTTTGGATGAGCCTTTTTCACAAATGGACAAAATTTCAAGGAAAAGGGCAAATGATTATTTGGATAAGTGGCTAAAAGAAAAAAATGACAGAATGGTAATTTTAATAAGCCACGAAAATATTAAAAATTACACATATGATTTCCACGTAGAAATAAAAGAAAAGCAGCTTAAATTAATTTAGTTTCAGACTGATGACAAAATAGGAACTTGCTCATTTCGACCGAGTGCAACGAGCGGAGAAATCTCATGGGATCTCTCCATGCGTTCGTTTCACTCACTTAGTCGAGATGGGTAGTATCATAATTTTATTATTTAATTATTTATGAATTACTAAAATACTCTGTCTACGCTCTGAACTTAAATTACTTTAGGCTGCTTTCTAATTTTTCTATTTTTTCACTCAAATCTTCCAAATCTTTTTCACTATAAGAAGAATTTGAAATTTTATTTATAGTATCTTTAATATTGGATAAGTCTCTAGGATCTACTGAAAATAAACAAAGTCCTGCTGAATCTATTATTTTGGCATTTTCCTTAAATTTATTTTTGCTCTTTTTCTTTTTTTCAATCTCTATACAATATTTTTTTTCTAAATATTTTTCGCCTTTTGCAAGGTCAGAATAAATATCTTTTCTATTTTCATCCACAAGATCTTTGGAAATTTTTTCCAACTCATAAATGTCTAGATTTTTAAAATTATAAATATGGTTTAAATTTTTGTAGGAAAATTCTATTGCATTTGATAGGCCAAATTCGTCAATTCCATATTCATCAAGCCTATTTTTTATCCTTTTTAATTTATAAATTTCATTATCATTATAAATCTCTTTTGCAGAAAAGATACTTTCTCTTTTGGATATTCTTTTAGAATGACACCCCAAAAGACAAGCTTTACAAATCCTATTTTCATTTTTTTCGAATATATTAGGGGTATTGATCTCTCTTAAATTATTATTTTTTACAGTTATTGAAAAAACATTTTTTTCTAATAAAAAATTTCCAATATTTTTTGAACACCCGCGATACTCATCTTCAATCAATCTTGATAAATAATCTCCCCTAAAAGCAGATTCAGTGATATAAAGTGAAGAAGTATCCTCTCCGTACTTTTCTTTTAAATATTTATTTTTCAAACTATTGGAATTTTCATTTATTTCTATTTCATTAAATAAAATTTTATCCCCATCAATAAAAATTTCGCAAGGATTTTCGCTTTTTTTGTATAAAACAAGCCCATCATAAGAAGATTTTTTTAAATAATAAGAAAAATTCCCTCCCATGCTAGCACTTTTTATTTTGTTTTCCTTATTTTTTGTAAGAATAATAAATTTATTTATGGGATTTTTAAAATCTATCAAAGATGAAGAAAAAACAAGCCAGGGATTTTCTATATCTTTATTTTCAGAAAGCCACCAAAGAGATAGGCCAAATCCTCCCATATAAAAATCACTGATTTTTTTGTCAACATATTGGACTTTTGTTGTCTTTTCATAAAGATCTATTAATAAAATTTTATAATTATCTTTCATACTAACCTCGTTTTTTTATTTTTAAAGCTTTTAACCATAGTACTAGAATTTTTTAAAAAATATATGTGAAAATTCACAAAAGAAAAATTTACAAAGAAATTTGTTAAGAAACCCTATATTTCAAGCTTTATTGACATTTGACTAGACTTCTAATACTATATAGGTAAAGATACCGTTTACCTAAGGAGGGTTAAAAAATGATGGAGAAAATTCAAAAGTTCGGAGGTGCAATGTTTACTCCAGTAATGCTTTTTGCTGTTTCAGCAGTGCTTATTGGATTTGGAATATTGTTTACTAACGAACAAATACTTGGTGCAATCGCTGCAGAAGGAACCTTCTGGAGAGGATTCTGGGATATGGTTTTATCTGGCGGTTGGACAGTATTTAATCAATTGCCACTTTTATTTGCAGTTTCGCTACCAATCGGTCTTGCAAATAAACAAAATGCTAGAGCTTGTATGGAATCATTGGTTATATATTTAATATTCAATTATTATGTAGCTTCCATACTAGGAACTTGGGGATCAGTTTTTGGTGTTGATTACGCACTTGAAGCTGGTGCAGAATCTGGACTTGCAAATATAGCAAACATTAAAACCCTCGATATGGGTATGATGGGAGCCTTATTAATTTCAGGACTTGCAATATTTTTACACAATAAATATTTTGATACAAGACTTCCTGAATGGCTTGGAGTTTTTAGAGGTTCAGCCTTTGTTGTAGGACTTGGATTTATTGTAATGATTCCAGCCGCAGTACTTGCTTGTTTAATTTGGCCAAAAATTCAAATGGTAATTTCTAGCTTCCAAGGATTTGTAACAAGTTCTGGAGGACTTGGTGTTTGGGTATTTATCTTACTTGAAAGACTTTTAATACCTTTTGGTCTACACCACTTGTTGTACGCACCTATTTATTATGATTCAGTTTTGGTTTCTGGTGGAATTTATGCAGCTTGGGCTAAACAATTACCAGAACTTGCAGCAAGCACAAAACCACTATTAGACCTTGCACCATATGCAGCTTTTACAGCTACTGGTTGGTCAAAAATATTTGGTTGTGTAGGAATTGGACTTGCCTTTTATAAAACTGCTAAGCCTGAAAATAAAAAGAAGGTTGCTGGTCTTTTAATTCCAATTGTAATTTCAGCTGTAATGTGTGGAGTTACTGAACCAATAGAATATACATTCTTGTTTATAGCACCACCACTATTTGTAGTTCACGCTGTTCTTGCAGCATGTCTTTCAACAGTAATGTATTATTTGGGAGTTGTAGGAGTATTTTCAGGAGGAGCTATAGAGATGGCTTCACTTAACTGGATACCACTTATGGCAAATCACTGGTCAACTTATTTAAAAATGTTGATAGTTGGAATTGTTGCTATTGCAGTTTGGTATTTTGTCTTTACCTTCTTAATTGAAAAATTTGACTTTAAAACACCAGGTAGAGAAGTTAAAAGTGATGTAAAACTTTATTCTAAAAAAGAATATAGGGCTAAAAAAGGTGGAGCTAAGGCAGAAGATGCTACAAAAGTTGATGCTAAAGATGAGTTCGAAGTTATGGCTGATGAAATCTTAATTGGACTAGGTGGATCTGAAAATATAAAAGATTTCACAAACTGTGTAACAAGACTTAGGGTAAATGTAAAAGATCCTGAAAAAGTTATGGAAAATGAATACTTTAAGCAAATTGGAACTTATGGAACAAGTAGAAATGGTAACTCTGTCCATGTAATTGTCGGAACAAATATCCAATATGTTGCTGACGAATTTGGACAAATTTTAGAAAACGAATAAGAAAATAAATTTTAGAAAAAGAATAAGAAAAATAAGAAAAAAATAAAACAAGGAGAAAAACAATGAAAAAATACGCTATAACAATCGCAGGTGGTGGATCAACATTTACACCAGGAATGATCTTAATGCTTATGGACAATCTTGATAGATTTCCAATTAGATCAATCAAATTATATGATAACGATGAGGACAGACAAAATATAATCGGAAATGCATTTGACATTTTCATGAAAGAAAGACATCCTGATATAGAATTTATTCACACACTTGATCCTGAAACTGCATTTTCAGACACAGACTTTGTAATGGCACAAATCAGAGTTGGTAAATATGAAATGAGATCAAAAGATGAAAAAATTCCACCAAAATATGGAGTAATTGGACAAGAAACTTGTGGACCAGGTGGAATTGCTTATGGACTAAGATCAATTGGTGGAGTAATTGAAATTTTAGATTATATGGAAAAATACTCACCAGATGCTTGGATGCTAAACTATTCAAACCCAGCAGCTATAGTTGCAGAAGCAACCAGAAGATTAAGACCAGACTCAAAAATTATAAATATTTGTGATATGCCAATTGACTTAATGTACAAGATGGCAGATATGGTTGGACTAAAACACTGGAAAGATTTAGATTTCTCATACTATGGACTTAACCACTTTGGTTGGTTTACAGAAATCAAAGATAAAGATGGAAATGATTTGATGCCACAAATCAAAGATCACGTATCAGTAAACGGATTTGCTGATGGAATCGGAACAGCACAACACCTTGATGAATCTTGGGTTGAAACATTTACAAAGGCAAAAGATGTTTATGCCCTAGATCCTGAAACAATTCCAAACACATATTTAAAATACTATCTCTACCCAGATTTCGTAATGGAACACACAGATATCAACCACACAAGAGTTGATGAAGTAAAAGAAGGAAGAGAAAAAGAAGTATTTGGTTTATGTAATACAATCACAGATAGGGGAACAGCAGAAGGAATCGACTTTGAAATTGACGCTCACGCATCATATATAGTTGACCTTGCAATAGCTCTTGCTGAAAATACAAAAGAAGTATTCTTATTAATAGTAGAAAACGACGGAGCAGTATCAAACTTTGATCCAACAGCAATGGTAGAAGTACCATGTATAGTTGATAAATCAGGATACAAGAAAATTTGCCAAGGAAAAATTCCACAATTCCAAAAAGGAATGATGGAAGAGCAAGTTTCTGTAGAAAAACTTGCAGTAGAAGCATGGATTGAAGGATCTTACCAAAAATTATGGCAAGCACTCACACTTTCAAAAACAGTACCAAGTGCAAAAGTTGCAAAATTAATCTTAGATGATTTAATCGAAGCAAACAAAGACTTCTGGCCAGAACTTCATTAAAAATAAAAATAAATCCTAGTAGCAGTATAATGTTACTAGGATTTTTTTATTTAATGGAGGAGATATGAAGTTTGAAGATTTAATAAAAGAAAACAAGGAAAAATTTACCCAAACAGACCTTTTAATAATAGATTTTATTATGAATAATAAGGATAAAAAATTAGACTTATCCATAAACGATCTTGCAAAAAAATGCCTTACATCAAGGACAAGCATACTAAGATTTAGCAAGAAATTGGGATTTGATGGCTATAGCGAATTCAAATATTTTTTAAACAAAAAAGAAGAAGTAGAAAAGCCGGAAAAAACCTACCAAGAAGACGAAAAACTTGACTACTTATTTGAAAAAATTAAAAATTCAAAAAATATATTTATATACGGAAATGGGGATTATGAAGATATAATTAAAAATATTATAAAATCATATTTAAAAGATCTTGGACAACTTTCTGAAAATTATCAAGGTAGAGATGAAATAACAACCTTCAATAAAAATTCTCTAAAAGATTCAACCATATTTGTAATAGACCTATCAAACGATCCAGATTGTCTGGAATTATTAAGCCAGATATCAAATGAAAATATAAAAAAAATCCTTATAACAGATAGCTTTTCCAAAGACTTTTTGGGAGAGTACACAATTCATATAAAAAAATTAGAAAAAAACAAGCTAAATTTGTTATCAGAAAATTTAAAAGAAATAGAGAAATTTTTTATAAAATATGAAAATTATAGGATGAAAAATGAAAATAAATGATTTAATAAAAGAAAATTATAAATTTTTAGACAAAAATGACATAAAATTATATTCCTACATAATCCAAGAAAAAACAGATTTTGTAGAAAAAAATCTCAAAGAATTTTCAAAAAAATCAAAATTTAGCGAATCAGCAATAGTAAGTTTTGCAAAAAAAATCGGACTTGAAGGATATTCAGAACTAAAATACCTAATAAAATGGGAGAGAGAAAAAATAGTAGATTTTGATGAAAAAGAAATAGACTATACCTACAACGATATTACTTTATCAATGAATATGATAAAAGCCTTAAATTTAGATGATTTATTTAAAAGCCTAGAAAATTCCCATAAGGTTTATGTAATTTATACAGGCTATATCCAAAAAAATCTCGCAGAAGAGCTAAAAAGAAATTTACTAAATATAGGTTTAATTGCCTACACTTTAGATATAAAAAAAGATCTAGAATTGTTAAATAATAATATAGAAAAAAATGATATAGTATTTGCCCTATCATTTTCAGGAGAAAACAAAAGTTTAATAGACTTCATAAAAAAAATAAAAAAAGAAATTATACTAGTATCAATTACAAAACTCTCCAACAATAAACTATCCCAAATGTCAAATTATAACTTAGCCTTTCAATCACACGAAGTATATAGGTATGAAGAAAACACATCAATAAGACCAGTAAGTCAATATTATTTGATAGTAGATTTTTTAGTTTTAAAATTTTTAAATTATAGGTCAAAAAATAAAAGAAAAACTGATAAAAGCCTTTAAATTACTTGACATATATAAACCAAGAGTGTAAAATTAATAAGGATTGGCGTAAAGCCAATTTTTAAGATGATTAAAATTTAGAAAAAAGGAGGTGCATTATGCCTACAATTAATCAACTTGTTAGAAAAGGTAGAAAAACTACTAAGGAAAAATCAGATACACCAGCTTTAGGTTATAACTTCAATACACTTAAAAGAAGACAAACTAAATCTCAATCACCACAAAAACGTGGAGTTTGTACTTCAGTAAGAACAGTTACACCTAAAAAGCCTAACTCAGCTTTAAGAAAAATTGCCAGAGTAAGACTTACAAATGGTGCAGAAGTTCTTTCTTATATACCAGGAATCGGACACAATCTTCAAGAACACTCTGTTGTATTAATAAGAGGAGGAAGAGTAAAAGACCTTCCAGGTGTTAGATACCATATCGTAAGAGGTACTCTTGATACAGCAGGAGTAGAAGGAAGAAAACAAGGTAGATCTAAATACGGAGCTAAAAAAGAAAATTAGTAGTATTTAGATGTAGTGCATAATGTACTAGTTTATATAAAGTATATGTGCACACGAACGGCTTTAAGGTCGTTTTAGGCCTTATGGTCGAGTACTAAAGATATTACTAAATTTGTAAAGGAGGGAAGCAAAGTGTCAAGAAAAGGACATATACCAAAAAGAGAGGTAATGCCTGATGCTAAGTATAACGATAGAGTTGTAACAAAACTTATCAACAATGTTATGCTAGATGGTAAAAAAGGTGTTGCTACAAAAATAGTTTATGATGCTTTCGATATAGTTGGAGAAACTTCTGGAAATGATCCATTAGAAGTATTCTACCAAGCTTTAGAGAATATTATGCCAACACTAGAAGTTAAAGCTAGAAGAATCGGTGGAGCTAACTACCAAGTACCTATGGAAGTTAGACCAGAAAGAAGACAAACTTTAGGTTTAAGATGGTTAGTTAACTTCTCAAGAGCACGTGGTGAAAAAACTATGGTAGAAAGATTATCTAAAGAAATTTTAGACGCATCAAATAATGCTGGTGCCAGTGTTAAACGTAAAGAAGAAATGCACAGAGCTGCAGAAGCTAACAAAGCTTTCGCACACTATAGATATTAGGGGGATCAATGTCAAGAGATGTCTCATTAAAAGAAACCAGAAATATTGGTATCATGGCACATATCGATGCTGGTAAAACAACAGTTACAGAAAGAATGTTGTATTATACCGGTAAGATTTATAAAATAGGTGATACCCATGATGGTACAGCAGTAATGGATTCCATGGACCAAGAAAAAGAACGTGGAATCACAATCGGTTCTGCTGCTACAACATGTTACTGGGATGGTCACAGAATTAACATCATAGATACACCGGGCCACGTAGACTTTACAGTAGAAGTTGAAAGATCTCTAAGAGTTCTTGATGGTGCGGTAGCACTTTTTGATGCTAAAAGTGGTGTAGAACCACAATCTGAAACAGTTTGGAGACAAGCTGACAAATATGACATTCCAAGATTTTGTTTTATAAATAAAATGGATGCTACAGGCGCAGATTTTTATATGGCTGTAGATACCATCAAAGAAAAATTAAAAGCAAATGCAGTACCTATAGAAATTCCTATAGGAGCTGAATCTGAATTTGAAGGTGTAGTTGACCTAGTAACAATGGAATCTGTAACATACAAAACAGAAGACTTAGGAGCTCACCCAATCAAAGGCGAAATTCCAGAAAATTTAAAAGAAAAAGCTGAAGAATTTAGAGCAAATCTTTTAGAAGAATTATCAGAAATTGACGACACTATCATGATGAAATATCTTGAAGGTGAAGAAGTTACTGAAGAAGAGATGAAAAATGCAATAAGAAAGGGAACAATTGATAAGAAAATTTTCCCATGTCTTTGTGGATCAGCTTACAAAAACAAGGGTGTACAAGCATTACTTGATGCTATAGTTGACTACATGCCAAGTCCAATAGATGTACCAGATATTCAAGGAACAGATCCAAAAGATGACGAAAAAGTTCTTGAAAGACACCCTGGAGATAAAGAACCTCTATCAGCTTTAGCCTTTAAAGTAGTAACAGACCCATATGTAGGTAAGTTAATATATGCAAGAATCTATTCAGGAACAATTGAATCAGGTTCATATATTTACAATGCAACAAAAGGTAAAAGAGAAAGAGTTGGAAGAATTCTACAAATGCACTCAAACAAACAAGAGGAAATCGAAACAGGTTACTGTGGAGATATTGTAGCTCTTCTAGGACTTAAAAACACAACAACAGGAGATTCACTCTGTGTTCAAGATGATCCAATCATTCTTGAAAATATGGAATTCCCAGACCCAGTTATCTCTGTAGCAATTGAACCAAAAACAAGAGCTAGTCAAGATAAAATGGCTATAGGACTTCAAAAACTTGCAGAAGAAGATCCAACATTTGTTACAAAAACAGATGAAGAAACAGGACAAACAATAATTTCAGGAATGGGAGAATTACACCTTGAAATTATCGTTGATAGATTGCTTCGTGAATTTAAAGTAGAAGCTAATATAGGTAATCCACAAGTAGCTTACAGAGAATCTATAACAAGACCTGCAGAAGCACAAGGTAAGTTCGTAAGACAATCCGGTGGTTCTGGTCAATATGGTGATGTTGTTCTAAGAATTATGCCAGGCGAAGAAGGATCAGGAATTACATTCGAATCTAAAATCGTTGGAGGAGCAATACCAAAAGAATACATCAAACCAGTTGAAGAAGGTGTTAGAGAAGCAGCTACACAAGGTATACTTGGTGGATACCCAATGGTTGATATGCACGTTGAAGTATTCGATGGTTCATACCACGAAGTAGACTCATCAGAAGTTGCCTTCCACGTGGCAGGATCTATGGCTCTTAAAAATGCAGTAGCAAAAGCTAAACCAGTTTTACTTGAGCCAATGGAAAAAGTAGAAATTACAACTCCAGATGAATATCTAGGAGATGTAATGGGAGATGTTTCATCAAGAAGAGGAAAAATTGATGGAATGAACCCAAAAGACGGAATTCACGTATTAGATGCTTTCATTCCACTTTCAGAAATGTTTGGATATGCAACAGATCTAAGAAGTAAGACTCAAGGTAGAGCAACATATGCAATGCAATTTGATCATTATGCTCAAGTACCTGAAAGTGTAAAAGAAGAAGTTTTAAACAAGAATTAGGAGGATAAAATGAGTAAAGAAACATTTGAAAGAAGTAAACCACATATTAATATTGGTACAATTGGACACGTAGACCACGGTAAAACAACAACAACAGCAGCAATCACCCAAGCATTAAACAAAAAATATGGAACAGGTGAATACGTAGACTACGAACACATCGATAAAGCACCAGAAGAAAGAGAACGTGGAATCACAATCAACACATCAGTAGTAGAATACGAAACAGAAAACAGACACTACGCACACATAGATGCTCCAGGCCACGCTGACTACGTTAAAAACATGATCACAGGAGCAGCACAAATGGACGGAGCAATCCTAGTAGTATCAGCTGCAGACGGTCCAATGCCACAAACAAGAGAACACATCCTATTAGCAAGACAAGTAGGAGTTCCAAAAATCGCAGTATTCCTAAACAAAGAAGACCAAGTAGACGATCCAGAACTAATCGAATTAGTAGAAATGGAAGTAAGAGATTTACTATCAGAATACGAATTCGACGGAGATGATGCACCAGTAATAGTAGGATCTGCATTAAAATCATTACAAGAAGGCGGAGAAGGCGAATGGTCAGATAAAATTCTTCAACTAATGGATGAAGTAGACGAATACTTCGACATCCCAGAAAGAGATAACGACCAACCATTCCTAATGCCAGTAGAAGACGTAATGACAATCTCAGGAAGAGGAACAGTAGCAACAGGAAGAGTAGAAAGAGGAACCCTAAAACTAGGATCAACAGTAGAAATCGTAGGATTAACAGACAAAACAAGAGAAGTAGTAGTAACAGGAATCGAAATGTTCCACAAATCACTAGACGTAACAGAATCAGGAGATAACTGTGCATTACTACTAAGAGGAGTACAAAGAAACGAAATCCAAAGAGGACAAGTAATAGCAGCACCAGGCTCAGTACACCCACACACAGAATTCGAAGGTCAAGTATACGTACTAACAAAAGAAGAAGGAGGAAGACATACCCCATTCTTCTCAGGCTATAGACCACAATTCTTCTTCAGAACAACAGACGTAACAGGAGACATCCAACTAGAAGAAGGAACAGAAATGGTAATGCCAGGAGACAACGCAACATTCAAAATCAAATTACAAAAACCAATCGCTCTTGAAGAAGGATTAAGATTCGCAGTAAGAGAAGGTGGAAGAACAGTTGCTTCAGGAGTTGTTTCTAAAGTAATAGCTTAATTAGCTTAGAATTTGAAATAAAATAAATATTTAAAAGACGGGGCAATCCCGTCTTTTTTTAAAATTATATTTTAAAATATCTCAAATTTTAATTCGAGGAAAGAAATGAAAGAAAAATTAAGTAAATTTAAAGAAATTTTTAAAAGCATTTTTTTTATATCTGTCTTAATTCTTGTAATTATACAATTTAGAAAAATATCAAAGGAAATAAAAGTTGAAGATGTAAAATATATTTTTTCAAATTTATCGATTATTACTTTACTTCTAATGGGAATTTATGGAATTTTTGCAAATATTCCTGCCTCTTTGTATGATTTTATTTTTAATGATGAGATTGGAAATGATTATGATAAAAAATATATAGGTGAAACTGGCTTTTGTATTAATAATTTCAATGATGTCTTGGGACTTGGTGGATTTATTTCAATTGGTCTTAGGTCAGCTTTTTATGGCAAGGGTCATGAGCCTACAAAACTTGTGAAAAAAATTATTGAACTTTTGGTATTTTTACCTTGTGGTCTATCATTTTTTTCTATTATTTCTTTAATTTCTATAAGTTTTAACTCAAATCCTAATTTGGAAAAGTATGTAGTTTTGCTTATAGGAGCAAGCTTGTATCTTCCTGTAGTAATTGGTCTATCTTTTTTTGGAAAAATCAAATTTTCTAAAAAAAATCAAATGAAATTATTTTTTATCTCAATTGCTGAATGGTTCGGAGTAATGAGTACTTTTGTAGTAATAGGAATCTTGATGGGTGTAAAGTTTGATATTTTTACTTTATCTACTCTTGTAGTTGTAGCTAATATTGTTGGATATATTTCTATGATTCCTGGTGCTATTGGATCTTTTGATCTTATAATTTTGTTTGCTTTGAAAAGTCAAGGAATTGATCAAGAATTGGCACTTACTTGGATACTTCTTTATAGGATGTTTTATTATATTGTGCCATTTTGCCTTGCCTTTGTATTTTTTACAAAGAACTTTTCAAATGCTTTTGAGTTTAAGGAATTGGATTTTGTTAAAAGACTTGTAAAAAACATTCTTCTTGTCACAGATACATTTTTGATGTATATCTTTGGGCTTTTTATGATTTTGGCAGCGACTTTACCTGATAAGGCCTATGGGGGAGGAATTTTAACTAAGTTAAATCCTATAAGAGCTTCGGCAATTTATCAATTTCCATCTTTGCTTTTTGGCTTTATTTTTATAATTATGGCAAGGGCTTATATTTCTAGGCAAAAAAAATCCTTTGTTTTAAATAATATAATAATGATTCTTGTTTTTTTGTATGCTTTCTTTACAGGCTACAGTCTCTCAACATTAATTTATATTATTTTTATGTTTGTGATTAATCTTTTTACAAAAGATGAACTTTGTACCAAACAATTTATTTATGCAAGTGAGGACAGGTTTGTTGATTTATTTTTGGCAAATTTCATGCTTATAGTTTATGTCTGGAAGATTTTAAAGCATGGATCTATTATTGATGTAAATATAAGTGAGGCTGATGATTTTATTTTAATTCCTTTTGAATATAGCTTTATTTCTATAATTGTGACTATCTCTATAATTTATTTTATTTCTTATCTTTTGGTTAGATTTTTGCAAGGGAAAAAGATAAAAGTTGGAGAGAAATATGATTATGATAGGTATATAAATTTATTGAAAAATCAAGGTGGATCAAAGGAAGCTTTTTTATCATTTTTGGATGACAAGGATCTTTATTGGTTAAACAAGGATTCTAAGGACTTGGCATGCCTTCAAATTAGGACTGTAGCAGATAAGGTCATTGTCATGGGAGATCCTATTGGTAATGAAGAATATTTTAATGAACTTTTGGATGAATTTATTAATGAAGCGGATAATTTGGGTTATAATATTGTTTTTTATGAAATAAACAAGGACATAACCATGAAGGTTCATGAATATGGTTTTAATTTTATGAAATTTGGTGAAAATGCCAATGTTGATCTTGAAGAGTTTAATCTTGAGGGTAAGAAAAAGAAAAATCTTAGAAAAACTATAAATAAAATTTCTAGAGATGGGTATACTTTTGAGGTTTTGAATGGACCTTTTGATGGAAAAACTATAAAAAGACTCCAAGAAATTTCAAATTCTTGGCTTGGTGATAGCAAGGAAAAAGGATTTTCTTTGGGATTTTTTGATAGGGATTATTTGAATATTGGTGATATTGCTCTTGTTAAAAATCCTAATGGAAAAATAATAGCCTTTGCTAATCTTTGTCCAATTTATTATAAAAATTGGGCGACAATTGATCTTATGCGCTATGAAGAAAATGTTGATGGCTTGATGGATTATTTGTTTATAAACATTTTTTCATACCTAAAAGAAAACAATATTAAATATTTTGACTTGGGCATGGCTCCTCTTTCTAATGTTGGAGTGATGAGACATTCATTTTTGCAAGAAAGAATGGTTTATACGATTTTTAAATTGGGTGATCACTATTATTCTTTTGAAGGACTTAAGGCTTACAAAGATAAGTACGCAAGTTTTTGGGAAGAGAGATATCTTTCTTATTCTAAAGGAGCATCTTTGATATTTTCAGCTCTTAGTTTATTTTATGCCATAAATAAAAAGGTAAAATAAATTTTACAATTGCCACCAAAATTTAGGGTAATATTAATAATAGGCTAAAGTTTTAGAAAAATAGGAGGCTATATGAATAAGGCTAAGGAATTTAAGGACAAATTAAGGGAGATTTGTGATAAAAATCAAATAAAAACTCTATTTAAGGATAAAAAAACTTCTGTAGATATTTTGATTGATTTTAAGTCAGGAAATTACACAGGAATTAGGTTATCTAAGGATATTGATGGAGAAAATATTGAAATTGATAGCAAATATTCTTGGATAATAAATAAGGATAGGACATCTGAGTGGGTTGAGCTTGATCCTAAAGTTAAAAATGCCTTGGATTATTATGCCATTTCTCATTTTGATTATGATGATATCGACGAGGATGATTTCAAAGATTTAAATAAAAATTTGGAGAAAAATCTTGTAAAAGAATATCAAGAAAAGTGCAAAAATGCCCTAGCTTTGGTTGCTGATCAGATGCAAGAAATCAAAGAGAAAGATTATGAGAGAAGTTTGATTAAAAATTTTGTAAATAAATTTGATCAAATAAGAAAAAAAGATTATTATACCTTAAAATACAAGGATAATTCTGTTAATATTAAAATCAATACAAAAAAAGAAAGTATAAAAATTAAAAATAATTATTCTTACGATAAAAAATTAAAAATAAAAGAATTGGTCAAAGATTTTGATATAGGAAAAGTGGAATCTTTTCTTGACGAAAAAAGAAAAAGAGAAGAGTATAATAATAAAATGATGGCAATAGAAGATTCTTATGAAAGGTCTTCTGTCCATACAAGTGTCGAATCCTTACCAGATGATAAAAAGGATATTGATAATGATAGAAATGAAAGAGAAAATAAAAAATAAAGGGAGATGTAAATGGAAAATCCAATAGTTACATTTGAAATGGAAGATGGAAAAGTTTTTAAAGCTGAATTATATCCAGAAATTGCCCCAAACACTGTAAGCAATTTTATTTATTTAATAAAAAATAATTTTTATGATGGGCTAATCTTTCACAGGATTATAAAAGATTTTATGATTCAAGGAGGAGATCCACAAGGAAGTGGAATGGGAGGACCTGGATATTCAATCAAAGGAGAATTTTCATCAAATGGTTTTGAAAATAATTTAGCTCATGATAAGGGAGTTTTATCTATGGCAAGATCATTTATGCCAGATTCTGCTGGAAGTCAATTTTTTATAATGCACAAAAAAAGTCCACATCTTGATGGAGATTATGCAGGATTTGGAAAAATAATTGAAGGTATGGATGAGATTGACAAAATTGCAAATGTAAAAACGGATTATAATGACAAGCCTCTTGAAGATGTAAAAATTAAAAAAGTTACAGTCGATACAAAGGGAATTGACTATCCAGAAGTTGAAAAATTATAAAGTTAAGGCAGATTTTTATCTGTCTCAGACCATTGACAAACTAAAAAATTTTCCATTTCGACCGAGTGCAACGAGCGGAGAAATCTCATGAGATCTCTCCATGCGTTCGCTTCACTCACACTAAAACACGTTTGCTTCGCAAACTTTTTCGTGTTATCACACTTGTTTTAGGGATAAATATGCCAAATCAAGGCATATTTATCTAGTCGAGATGGGTTTTAGCGTGATTTTATTTTTAAATCATTAATGAATTATTAAACTGACTTTGTCTACGCTCTGAGGCAGATTTTTATCTGTCTTTTTTTATTTTTTTATTAGGGTATAATTGTGACGTATTTTGAAATAAATTTATAGGAGGATTTATGACTTTTAATGACATTATGGCGGCCTTGGGAGTGGTAATTAACGGAATTCCCCAAGCACTTTTGGCTCTTTCTGTAGGATTTTCTGCCTTTCCTACTTCACTTGGTTTTGCTGTTGGAGTAATTGCTTGTGTGCTTTTACAATCACCAATACCAATTTCCATGCAAGCTGAAACAATTGCTCTTGCAGGATCTTATGGGGATGATATCAGGGAGAGATTGTCCGTTGTATTTTGGGCAGGAATTATTATGTCCATTCTTGGCATTACAGGAAGCCTAAATTTTATTGTAGATTTGGCAGGAGTTTATGTATTAAATGGAATGATGGCAGGAGTTGGACTTATTCTTTCAAAAATTGCAATTGATGGTCTAAAACTTAAAACTAGGATGGTAAGCTTGATTTCTATAATTTCAGCACTTATAACTTATTTTCTTTCAGGAAGAAATCTTGTTTATACTATTATAATTTCTGTTGTAATTTCATCTATTTATGCAAATATTATGAAAATGGAAATTGGAAAAGATATCAAAAAAGAAGAGAGAAAACTTTCAGTTAAAAAACCTATTTTAAATAAAAAGGTAATCAGAGGGTCTTTATCCCTTGCTTGTCTTACAATCGGTGCAAATATTGCTTTTGGAAACATTACAGCTTCTCTTGGAGATGGAAATTTGACTGCAAATATTGACCATTTGACAATTTATTCAGGTCTTGCAGATTCTGTTTCTTCACTTTTTGGGGGAGCGCCAGTTGAGGCTATAATTTCTGCTACAGGAGCAAGCGATAATCCAGTAAATTCTGGAGTTTTGATGATGGCAATTCTTGGTGTAATTATGTTTATGGGATTTTTGCCAAAACTTGGAAAATATGTTCCAGGAGAATCAATCCACGGATTTTTATTTGTACTTGGAGCTCTTGTAACTGTTCCAACAAATGCTAATCTTGCTTTTGCAGCTGGTGGTGATACAATATTAGTTGCAGGTATAGCTATGGCAACAACTGCAGCAAGCGATCCTTTTATTGGACTTGTTGCTGGAGTAATTCTTAAATTTATAATTTTATAGGAGATTTTATGGATTATTACAAATTAAAAGTGTGTGGACTAGAAAGAAATTTACCAATTATACAAATATCAGATAATTTGAAAATTGCATCATTTGTTTTGTTGGGAGATGCTGAGCTTGTAGAAAAAGCAGGTTTAGAACTTAGCAAAAAAGTTGATGCCGATATAATTCTTACAGCAGAAGCTAAGGGAATTTCCCTTGCCCATGAAATTGCAAAAAATGTAGGAGAAAAATCATTTGTAGTAGCAAGAAAATCTGAAAAAGCCTATATGAATGATCCAATATATGTAGAAGTAAATTCAATTACAACAAAAAATATCCAAAAATTATTTTTGGACTTTAAAGATGTTGAAAAAATAAAAGGAAAAAAAATAGCCCTAGTAGATGATGTAATATCAACAGGCGAATCAATGAATGCCCTAGAAAGTTTGGTAGAAAAAGCCGGCGGAAAAGTCGTGCAAAAACTTGCCATCCTTGCAGAAGGAGATGCAGCTAATAGGGATGATATAATATATTTAGAAAAATTACCAATATTTGAAATTTAAATAAAAATAAGATTAAAAACTTCCAATTAATTGCTTCCAAGTAATTGGAAGTTTTTAAATTGCAAATAAAAAGCACTTATTGTAAAAATAAGTGCTCGATTAATATTTTTGTTCCTAGTAAAATCAAAATTATTCCACCAATAAGCTCAGAAATTTGCTTGCTTCTCATTCCTAATTTATTTCCTATTTTAAAGGCTACTGATGAGAGAATAAAAGTTGTAAATCCTATTATTAAACTTGAAGAAAAAATATTTACATCCAAAAATGCAAAGGAAACTCCAACTGCCATTGCATCAATACTGGTTGCAATTCCAAGAGAAAATAAGGATTTAAAACTTAGGCCGTGGCTTATTTCACAGCTTGCATCTTTTGATTCTTTTATCATTTGAAAACCAATTATAAATAATAAAATAAAGGCAACCCAATGATCGATCGCTTTGATTGAATTTGCAAAGCTTGATGCTAGAAAATATCCGAGTACGGGCATAAGACCTTGGAAAATTCCAAAACAAAGACCTATGCTAAGGGTATTTTTTATGCTAGTTTCTTTTATTTGAAGTCCCTGGCAAATGCTTGCTGCAAAAGCATCCATGCTAAGACCGATTGCTAGTATTAAAATTGAAAAAAGACTCATTATTACTCCTTTTTTTATGAAAAGTTATCAACTAAAAAATTATACTTTATATTTTTATATAAGCAAATAGAAGGCCTTAGCCTTCTATTTCTATTATTTTTTGTATTATGGGTTGATCTTTTAAATCATCATACCTGTTTGAATCTATGCTTATATCTGGATTTGTTTTTTCTATTTCATTTATATAACCTGATTCAGTTAGGCCTATTTCTTTTGGAAATCTTAATACATAGCCTGAATTTGGTAAATCAATTTGCAAAGGATCGGTTCCGATTCCTCCACCGTTACTTTGACTTCCTACAAGACTTGCAAGTTTTGTTTCCTTGCAAAAACTTGCAAGCATTTCTGCTGATGAATATACTGTTGAATCAATTAGTAAATAAATATTTCCATTAAAATTGATAGAATCTTCACTTGGATTTATTTGCATTGGGTAGGTTGTGTAATAGTCAAACTTTGAAAGAATTTCCTTGGTATCATTTGAAAAATTACTTGAATTTAAAAATTCACTCACACCTTCCTTATATTTTTCTTGGCTTATAACTCTTTTGTTTAATTCACCGTCTTTAATAAATGAGTAGTAATTTGTTGAGTAAGGTTTTTCAATTATTAGAGGAAGAATAAAATCTTGCCAATATCTGGAATCTCCACCTGAATTTCCTCTTATATCAATAATCAAGGCTTTTTTGTTTTTTGCTTTTTTGAGATAAGATTTTAAGATTTTTTGATCTTTTGTGGAATAATCATAATTTGTCATAGAATTTATCTTAAAATATCCAATATTTTTATCTATATCTTTTGTTTCTAGGTTTTCTGTATTAAATTCATTTGAATTATTCTTTGATTTTCCAACTATATTATTTTTTTCGTTAGCCTTTGGACCATTTTCATATTGGTTAAATTTTAAATAGTCGTTAATTTTTTTATTATCAAGACCATATCTTCTTCTTACATTTTCCTTTTCGTATATATGACTTAAATAATGACGCCAGTCATTTTCTGGCATTTTATAATAAGTTATATACATTTCAACCGCTTGATTTTGATCAATTATTTGGGTGTGGTCGTTGTTAAGCTCATACAAAATTTTATTCATTCTCAAAGCAAAGTCCACATCATTTTTTGAATCACCAATATATTTTTTGAAAGATTCTTTTTTGCCTAGCCAATCAATACCATTTATTTTCTTATTTATATCAAAATAAGGATAGTAAGTTTCCAAAATATTGTAGGCGTATTCAAAATCTTCTATATATTCATCCTTTGTTAAGTCTTTCATTTTTTTTTCTTCAAGGCTTGGAAGATTGATTTTATCAGCATTTTTGGGGCTAGTAAAATTCAAAAAAGCAAGAATTAGTAAAATTGAAATGATAGCAAAGGGAAAAAGTCTTCTTTTTTTCATCTAATTATCCTTTCCTTTTTAATTATAACAAATAATATTTTAACTTACACTTTTCTTATAGAAATTAAGAAGGGAGGGTTGTTAATTTGATTGAAAAAATCATATTTTATAAGTTGAAATTTTTTTTGGTCCAAATTTTTTAGAAAATCACAAACATATAAAGCTTCATTTTTGCCAGCTTCATGGCCTGGATAAAAAGTTATTAGGATTAGGCCCTTTTCATTTAAAAGATTTAAAGCCGACTCTAGTGATTTTATGACGGACTTATAATTTGTTGTAATTGATTTATCACCTTTTGGCAAAAATCCCAAATTATAAATAAAAAGATCAATTTTTTCTCCTATATATTTTTCAATATTTTTGTGATCATCAAGGATAAATTTAAAATTTTCCCTTTGGCCTATAAGATTCTTACATCTTTCTTGTGAAAGTTTTTGTATATCAAAGGCATACAGAATTTTTGGATTTTTCTTATCCAAAATAAACTTTGAATCCTTTCCGTTTCCAGCTGTCATATCGCAGGCTCTTATATTATTTTCAACCCTATTTTCTATCAAATAATGGGAAAGTTTTACCGGATTATTTATAATTTCATCAGTATATATCATGATTTCTTATATCCTTTCCGTTAATATCCTTAAAAAATCTAGAATCTGCTTCTTCTTTTTTGATTTTCATCCCCATTCTGTGCATTTCATTTAATTTGAAAATCATAAGATTTACATTTACATCGTGCATTGAGGCTAGCTGATTGTAGGTGTAGCCTTCTTTTACATCATTTATAAGTTCTTTCTCATCCAAAAGAAGATGGGCTGCAAAAATATTTGCACACAATTCCATTTCGCTATTTATATCAAAAAGCTCGTATTCAATCAGATTTTCATTTTTTGCCATGTCTCTGTGATAAAGGTCATGGCCTAATTCGTGAGCAAAAACCATATTTTGAATTCTTCTGTCAACAAAGGGATTGTAAAAAACAAAAGAATTTCTTTTTATAATTTTGTACATGCCCAAAAGCTTTGTATTTTCCTTAAAAGCAATTATATTTACCCCTCTTTGAATTAAAATTTCCCTCGGATCTCGGCTGTCATATTTTTTTATTAATTTTTTTACATCATCAAAAATTTGATCGTAGAAAAAAGACATAATTCACCTAATCTTTGTGAGGATTGTATTTTTTATTTTTATTTTTTGCAATATAGTAGGCCTCTTGGATAGAATCAAGAATTGCTTTTTTATCTTCCTCATCTATTTCTCCACCAGCCATAAGACCGATTACACCATCAACCATTTCCTTTGCATCCCTTGCTCCATTATAGCCGTATTTTTCTCTGGCATTAAGAATAAAATTATCCTCATCAGTTACAAGATAATCGTGACTAGTATCTAAAACTTCTGCAAGCTTGTCATAAATTTTTCTATATCTAGGTTTTGATTCTCCTGTTTCATATCTTGAAATAGTTTTTAAAGAAACGCCAACAAGTTTTGCTAGCTCTTCTTGGGTTAGATTTTTATTTTCACGAAGTTGCCTTAACTTAGGTCCAAAACTCATATTTTCTCCTTCAATAGACACTCAAAGACTTTTACGTCATTAAAATCCTTGACAAAAGACATTTAGCGTCTTAAAATTTAATTAAGTCATTTAATGTCATAATTATACAATATCAGTCATTTAAGTTCAAGGAGGAAAAAATGATTAGAACAATCCTACATTCAGATATGAATTCTTGTTATGCATCAATCGAAGCAAAATTAAATCCAAAATTAAAAAACAAGGCAATGGCAGTAGCAGGCGATCCAAAAAATAGGCACGGGATAATTCTTGCAAAAAGTCAAGAAGCAAAAATTATGGGAGTAAAAACGGGAGAGGCAATTTGGCAAGCAAAAATTAAATGTCCAAATTTGATTTTAGTTCCTCCTCACTATGAAAAATATTTAGAATTTTCAAGAAAGGCAAGAAAAATTTATTATTCTTATACAAACAGGGTTGAGCCCTTTGGTCTTGATGAATGTTGGCTTGATGTAAGCGAAAGTTTAAAACTTTTTGGAAATGGAGAAGAAATTGCGGCTCAAATAAGAGAAAGAATGAAAAAAGAATTGGGAATAAGTGTAAGCGTTGGAGTTTCATTTAATAAAGTTTTTGCAAAACTTGGTTCTGATTTAAAAAAACCTGACGCTACTACAATAATAAAAAAAGAAAATTTCAAAGAAATAGTTTGGCCCTTGGATATTTCTTCTATAATTGGAATAGGAAAGGCTACAAAAAGAAAATTAAATGGTATAGGAATTTATACTTTGGGAGATCTTGCAAAAACAGATTCTGATGCAATAAGAGGAATTTTGGGAATAAATGGACTTTATTTGTGGCAATATGCAAATGGTCTTGACGATAGGCCGGTAAAAGATTATTCCTATAGGGAAGTAATAAAAACCATAGGAAATTCATCAACTCTTGTTGAAGACTTATATACAAATGAGGAAGTTTACAATATTTTTCAAATTTTGGCATTAAATGTTTCAAAAAGACTTAGGGAAGCAAATCTTTCTTCTATGGGAGTTCAAATTTTTATTAGGGACAATAATTTATTCTCTTTTGAATTTCAAATGCCAATAAATAATCCAACCCAATCTTCCATAATTCTTTCAGAAAAAGCAATAGAACTTTTTAAGAAAAAATACAAGTGGAACTTTCCCATAAGGGCACTAGGAATTAGAGCAATAAATTTAGTAGACGAAAAAATCCCAGCCCAAACTGACTTATTTTCCGATTATAAAAAAATAGTAAAAAAAGAAAAATTGGACAAGGTGATTTATGATGTAAGAAAAAAATACGACAAAAATGCCCTTACTTTTGCATCATTAAAAAACAATAAAAAATTTCCAAAAGACAAAACAGAAATAGTAACACTTCCAAATGGAAGAATTAGATAGGGCTGTTGCAAAAGTCCAAAGATAGAAAAAAGACGAGGAAATTAAAATGAAAATTAATAATTAGTTTGAGAAAAGAATTGGTTATAAATTTATCGAATAGGAAAAGCTTTTACCTAAATGCTTTTTATATTGATTTTAGACAAATTTTTTATATTTTTTGATTTTTTACAAAGGCTAATACTCTAATTATTAACACTATAAGTTTATACTTATGATATCGATTATAAATAAATAATTTTACTATTAAAAACGTTTTCTATATAATTATATTTGAAAATTGCTACTAATATTTATTATAATTGTAGAGGATTCAAAATTATTAAGTGAATTTATGGAGGAAATTATGACTAAGTTTCGTAGAGAACATGATTCTGTTGGTGAAATGGATATTTTAGAAAATGCTTATTATGGTGCAAATGCCAAAAGAGCTGAAGAGAATTTCCCAATAACTGGTCTTAAGGCTGATGATAAATTTTTGGATGCTATGGTTGAGGTTAAAAAAGCTGCAGCGTTGGAAAATGAAAAATTAGCTTTAATTTCAAAGGAACAAAAAGATGCGATTATTTATGCTTGCGATAAAATTCTTGGTGGAGAATACAGAGATAACTTTATAGTCGATCCTATTCAAGGTGGAGCTGGTACAAGCTACAATATGAATACTAACGAAATTATTGCAAATATAGCAAATGAAAAACTTGGTGGAGGCCTTGGAGTTTATGATAAGGTTCATCCAAATGATGATGTAAATAAAGGACAATCTACAAATGATGTTATTCCAACAAGTGGAAAAATTGCTCTTGTTAGATATTTTATGGAACTTAAAGAAGAATGCGAAAAACTTTTAAAATCTTTTGATAAAAAAGCAAATGAATTTAAAGATGTTTATAAAATGGGTCGTACTCAACTTCAAGATGCAGTTCCAATAAGCTTGGGCCAAGAATTTAATGCTTATCATTCTGTAATTAAAAGAGATTACAAAAGAATGGAAGAAGCAATTGAAACCTTATCAAGTGTGAACTTGGGTGCTACTGCTATAGGAACCGGACTTAATGCTGATGCTACATATGTAAATGAAATAGTTGATGTATTAAAAGAAGTTACAGGCCTTGATTTAAAACAAGCAGAAGATTTGGTTGATGGAACACAAAATTTGGACGGATTTTTATATGCATCATCAATTTTAAAAACATTTGCTGTATCTCTTTCAAAAATCTCTAATGATTTAAGGCTTATGTCTTCAGGTCCTCAAACAGGAATTGGCGATATTAATTTACCAGTTAGACAAGCCGGTTCATCAATAATGCCTGGAAAAGTAAACCCAGTTATACCAGAAGTTGTAAGCCAAGTTGCCTTTGCTGTTTGTGGAAATGATACTACTGTAACAATGGCAGTTGAAGCTGGACAATTAGAACTTAATGCTTTTGAACCAGTAATATTTTATAAACTTTTTGAATCTCTAAGAGCTCTAAAGGGTGCAATTTATACATTGAGAGTTAATTGTATAGATGGAATCACAGCTAATAAAGAATTATTATTAGAAGAAGTTGAAAAATGCGTAGGACTTGTTACAGCCCTTGCTCCACATATAGGATATGAAAAATCAAGTGAGATTGCTCACAAGGCTCAAGATACAGGTAAAACAGTAAGAGAGATTGTTCTTGAAGAAAAATTATTGGGCGAAGCTGAACTTGATAAAATATTAGACTTCAAAAAAATGATTACACCTGGAATCTTAGAAGAGGATAAATTGGATGAAAAATAAATTTTAGGAGGATTTTATGACTGCAAATGAAAAAAAGAAAATGAGCGCAACTAAAAAAATATTATTATCAATGCTCATTGGTCTTGTAGTAGGTATAGGACTTCACTATATAGTTCCGGATGGATTTTTTAAACAGTCTGTTTTGATTGATGGTGTATTTTTCCTATTCGGACAAGGTTTTGTTAGATTATTACAAATGCTTGTAGTACCACTTGTATTTTTCTCAATTGGTACAGGCGTTATGCAAATGAGAGATGTTTCCCAATTTGGTAGAGTTGCTATAAGAACTTTGGTTTTGTATTTAATTACAACAGCTCTTGCAATTGCTATTGCTTTATTTATTGCAAAAATATTTAAACCAGGAGTTGGAATGAACCTTGCTGAAGCTACAAAATCAGCAGCACCTGCAGCAGATGCAGAAGAAGCTCCAACATTAATAGAAACTTTGGTGAATATAATTCCAAAAAATCCTATTGAATCATTAGCAAACGGAGATATGCTTCAAGTAATATTCTGGGCATTTTTATCAGGAATAGTTATAGGAAAATTTGGTCAAGAATTAAAATTATTAGAAGACTTTATGAATGTTGGAAATGATTTTATGATGAAAGTTACTGCTTTAGTAATGAAAGCTGCACCAATCGGTGTATTTGCATTAATTGCTAGAACATTTACAGATATAGGACTTGGAATAGTAGGACCACTACTATCATTTTTGGGATCAGTATTAAGCTCAATGCTAATTTTAATACTTCTTGCATATATCCCATTAATTTCTTTAACTTCAAAGAAAAGTCCAAGCCATTTCTTGAAAAAAGTATTTCCGGTTTATACCTTTGCTTTTTCGTCAGCATCATCAAACGCTACAATTCCATTAACCCTATCATCATGTGATACACTTGGAATTCCAAGGGAAATTTCATCTTTTACAATTCCACTAGGTGCAACAATCAACATGAATGGTACAGCAATCTATCAAGGTTGTGCTGTAATATTTATAGCAAATGCTTATGGAATAGATTTAACATTTGGAAACTTGGTAACAGTTATTTTGACAGCAGTTTTATCATCAATTGGTACAGCAGGAGTTCCAGGAAGTGGAATGATAATGCTATCAATGGTTCTTTCATCAGTTGGACTTCCAGTAGAAGGCGTAAGCTTAATTATGAGTGTTGAAAGAATAGTAGATATGTTTAGAACAGCATTAAACGTAACAGGTGACGTTGTATCAACATTTGTTTCTGCAACAGCTGAAAAATTATTAGATCAAGAAAGATACTTGTCAGACGAAAAACCAGAAATGGAAGAAGTTAATTTTTAATTATGAAAAATTTCTTTGTAATTTTGGGAGGAATGGGGACTTTAGCAACAACAAATTTTCTAAACGATCTAAACGAGGCTTATAAACCAAAATCAGATCAAGAAAATTTAAATTATATGGTTTTAAACCATGCTACAATCCCCGATAGAACCTCCTTTATATTAAAAAAATCAGACGATAACCCTTTTGATTACTTAAAAGAGGATATAGAAAGTGTTGATAAACTAAATCCAGATTTTTATGTAATAACTTGTAATACTGCACATTTTTTTTATGATGATTTACAAAAACTTACAAAAAAACCAATCATAAATATGATTGAGCTTGTAGAAAACAAGTTAAATAAATTAAAAAAACCTTCAACAATAGGAATTTTTGCAACTGAAGGAACAATAAAAAGTAAATTATTCAACAATATTATAGAAAAATGTGGTCACAAGGCCTTGCAATCATCAAAAAACACTCAAGAAAATATTAATGCTTGTCTTTATGGTGATGTAAAGGAAAAAGGAGAAATTAATTTTGACAGATACCATAAAACTTTAAAAGCTATGATGGATGAGGGAGCAGATTATATAATTATAGGCTGCACTGAAGCTTCTTTTATAAATTCTAAAGATAAGGAAAGTTCTTCTTATCCATTAATTGATAGTGAAAAGGAATTGGTAGATGCGACTTTGAAATTAGGACTTAAACTTCAAAAAAATATAGAAATTTAGGAGAATATATGTCAGAGATGGACTTAGAATATATTAGGGCCATATTAAAATATGGGTCTATGACAGCCGCCTCAAAAAAAATTTATATTTCCCAATCAGCCCTAAGCCAACATATAATTAGGATTGAGAAAAAATTGGGAGTTGAAATATTTAATAGGGATTTTAAGCCCATAAAACTTACAGAGGCAGGAGAAATTTATAAAAAGTCCCTTGAAGACATGGAAAAATTAAAGGAGGATACTCTTTTAAAAATTGAGGAAATAAATAAGCTAAAGGTTGGAGAAATATCAGTTGGATCAACTGATTATCAAACTTATTTTTTCCTTTCTAAAATTTTAAAAGATTTCCACAAGGATTATCCTGGTATAAAAATTAAATTAATTGAAGCTAAAACAGACCAGCTTAATATTTTCGCCTTAAAAGGAATTTGTGATTTTTCTATAACCTACGAAACATATAGGTTTGATGATTTGGAAAGTATAAATTTATATAGGGAGGACGTGTTTTTGGCTATGGCAAAAGAGAGTCCTTTAAAAAAATTCTTATCAGGAAAAGGAAATATAAAATCAATTGAGGCGAAAAATTTGATGGGACAAAATATCATAAGAATGAAACAAGGACAAAACTTGGTCTTGCAATATCAAGAACTTGATAAATTTACTGAGGATTCATTAAAAACTGTTCTTGAAACGGATTCAATATTTATTGCTGAAAAGTGTGTTAGGGAAAATATGGGACTTGCTATTCTTCCCGAATCAATGCTTAAAGAAAAAAAGGATGATCTTATATATTTTAAATTAAAAGAAGGTTTATCATCAAGAACAACCATGATAAATTATTCAAAAAAACACAAGTTAAAAAGAATAGCAAATATTTTTATAGACAGATTAAAAAAATACGCAAATGAAGAATTTTAAATCGAGGTAAAAAATGAAATTTAGACAAGAAGAAGATTCTCTAGGAATTGTAAATGTTCCAGCTGATCATTTTTGGGGAGCACAAACTGAAAGATCTTTAGAAAATTTTCCTCAAGAAGTTGAAAAAATGCCACATTCCCAAATTATGGCAATAGCAAGCATAAAAAGAAGTGCAGCTATTGTAAATAATAAAGAAGGAAAATTAGATGATTTGAAAAAAGATTTGATTGTAGATGCTTGCGATAGAATTTTAAAGGGAGAATTCGACAACGAATTTCCACTAACAGTTTGGCAAACAGGATCTGGTACCCAAACAAATATGAATGTAAATGAAGTAGTAAGCCATATTGCAAATGAAAATGAAAAAATAATTCATCCAAACGACCATGTAAATATGAGTCAATCTTCAAACGATGTTTTCCCAACAGCAATGCACCTTTCAACTTACAAAAATTTATCAGAAAAATTATTAAAAGAATTGCCAAAAACAATTGATGCAATTAAAAAGTTGGAAGAAGAAAATAAAGAAATAATTAAAACAGGAAGAACCCACCTTCAAGATGCAACTCCTGTAAAACTTTCTCAAGAAATTTCTGCTTGGAGAACTTGTCTTGAAAGAGATTTGAAAGTTTTAGAAGAAGTAAAAGAAGAATTGACCTACCTTGCTATAGGGGGTACTGCTGTAGGAACAGGAATAAATGCCAAAAAAGAATTTGGCGATGAAATGGCAAAAGAACTTTCAGATTTTTATGGATTTGAATTTAAATCTGATGAAAATAAATTTTACCAATTATCATCAAAATCTGCCCTTGTAAATGTTCACGGAACAATCAAGGCCCTTGCGACTGATCTTTATAAAATTGCAAATGATATTAGATTTTTATCTTGTGGACCAAGATGTGGAATAAGTGAGCTAAGAATTCCTGCAAATGAACCAGGCTCTTCAATAATGCCAGGAAAAGTAAATCCAACTCAAGTTGAATCAATAACTATGGTTTGTATAAAAGTTATGGCAAATGATTTTGCAATTTCTATGGCAAATACCCAAGGACAATTGCAATTAAATGCTTACATGCCTTTAATAATCCATTCAATGGATAACTCAATTACACTTTTATCTAAATCATTAAAGTGTTTTAGAGAAAAATTATTGGAAGGCCTTGTAGCCAACAAAGAAAATATTGGAAAAAATCTTGAAAACTCACTCATGCTTGTAACAAGCTTATCACCACATATTGGATATGATAAGGCAAGTAAAATTGCAAAATATGCATTTAATAATAATTTAACTTTAAAAGAAGCTAGCCACGAACTAGGCTATTTAGAAGATAGCGAATTTGATGAAATTGTAAAACCTGAAAAAATGGTTTAAGGAGAAAATAATGGAAAATCTAAAAGAAAAAGCACTTGAATTACACAAAGAGATCCAAGGAAAAATATCAACAGAATTAAAAACAAAATTAGAAAGTAAAGACGACTTATCTTTAGTTTATTCACCAGGAGTAGCTGAGCCTTGTAAAAAAATCCATGAAAATGAAGATGATGCTTACGTTTACACTGGAAAAGCAAATACAATCGCAGTTATTTCTGATGGAACAGCTGTTTTAGGACTTGGAGATATTGGTCCAAAAGCTGCACTTCCTGTAATGGAAGGAAAAGCTTGTTTGTTTAAAAAATTTGGTGGACTAAATGCAGTTCCACTTGTAATTGATACAAAAGATACTGAAGAAATAATTAAATTTGTAAAACAAGTTGCACCAACTTTTGGTGGGGTAAATCTTGAAGATATTTCATCACCAAGATGTATAGAAATCGAAACAAGATTAAAAGAAGAATTAGATATTCCAGTTTTCCACGATGACCAACATGGAACAGCTATAGTTACAATTGCAGCTTTAATTAATTCTTTAAAATTAGTTGACAAAAAGCCTGAAGATTGTAATGTAGTAATCTCAGGAGTTGGAGCTGCAGGATCATCAATTGTAAGAATGCTAAATGATTTTGGAATTAATGATATATATGCTTTTAATTCAAGAGGAATTTTAAGAGAAGGCGAAGATTATTCTAAAGATTTATACAACAAACTTGCTAAAGAAACAAATAAAGAAAATAAGAATCTTACATTAGAAGAAGCGATGGCAGATGCAGATATTTTCGTAGGAGTTTCAGTACCAAATAAAGTAAGCAAGGAAATGGTAAAATCTATGAGACGTGATCCAATAGTTTTGGCTATGGCAAATCCAGATCCAGAAATTACTTATGAAGATGCAAAAGAAGCAGGAGTGAGAGTAGTTGGAACAGGAAGAAGTGATTATCCAAATCAAGTAAATAACGTTCTAGCTTTCCCAGGACTTTTCAAAGGAGCCTTGTCAGTTCATTCAACAAAAATAACAGAAAAAATGAAAGTTGCCGCTGCAGAAGCTATAGCAAGTTTGATACCAGACGATAAAATTTCAGAAGATTATGTAATTCCATCAGCCTTTGATTTAGGAGTTGCTGATGTTGTTGCAGAAGCTGTAGCAAAATGTGCAGTAGAAGAAGGACTTGCTCAAAAATAAATATTAACTAGATTTAATTCTCCCTAAATTTTGGGGAGAAATTTTTTGTGAAATTTTATTTTTTTATTAAATTTTGATTTAAAAAATAATTTGACAAATGTTTTCCTAAATGATAAATTGATATAAATAATATCTAAATTTTAAATAAGATATGTAGTATGTGATTAATGATTATTTTAGTTAAATTCAAATTTTGAAACTATTTTGGTCATTAATTTTTTTGTTTTTGAAAGGTAATTTATGATTAGATCCTACAAATGTATTGATAATCCACAAAAACCACTTGAAAATGACATATTATTAGATCCAAACAAAATGGCAGCATATGCTCGCGGGGAAAAATTTATTTCTTTGCCCCTTGTTCCTATGATTTCTATTTGTTTGGGAGTTGAATTTGAAAATGGCATAAAGGCTAAGCCAATTTTTGAAAAAATTCAAGATGTAAAGCTTATAATGAATTATGAAAATGATGACTACAAAAAAATGCTTGAAGCCATAGAAATTCTTGATGATAAAAAAACTGTAATAGAAATGAGAGGTCCTCTTGCTGTTTTGGATAATCTTTTGGGAATAGATAAGGTTATGAGGGCTATGAGAAAAAATAGGGAAAATCTAAATTTTCTCTATGATGAATTTATTGGGATTTATCTTGAATATATTAAGAAAATGCAAGATAAGGGAATTACAATTTTTAGTTTTGCTGAAAGTATTTTGGATGTGAAATTATTTGGACCAAGGGAAGTGAGTAATTATGCCAATGATTTTTTACTTAAATTTTTAAAAGAAATAAGAATTTTGCAAAAAGAAAATCCTTTTACCTTTCATCTTTGTCCAAAATCAAGCCTTATCCTTGTTGATTTAGAAAAGGCAGATTTTATTCCAATTGAGTATGAAAGTCCAAAAAAATATATAGATATTTTATATGAGAATAAGACTTTGCTTGGAGATAGGTGTTTAAATTTGGCAGATAAAAAATTTAAAAGTGTAAATAAAATAATTTTGAAGGAGGAGTAGATGACTAGTCAAAAAGAATATCTTGATAAAATGGCAGAAATGGTTGTTGAAATGGAAGATGAAGAAATCGGAGATTTGTGCCGTGAGTATTTAAAAGAAGGCTATGACCCAGAGGAGGCTATTTTTAATGGACTAATTAAGGGGATGAATGAAGTAGGAAGACTTTTTGAAGAGGAAGAATATTTTATTTCTGACTTATTGATTTGTTCAGATGCCATGTATAACGGCATTGATGTTTTGAAAGAAAATATTGAAAGTTATGGGGAAAATAATCTTGCAACTGCAGTTATTGGAGTTGTTGAAGGGGATACCCACGATATTGGGAAAAATCTTGTAAAATTGATGCTTGAAGTCAATGGTTTTAATATGATTGATTTGGGCAAGGATGTTCCTTGTGAAAAATTTGTTGATGAAGCAATTAAAAATAAGGCTCAATTTATTATGATGTCAACTCTTATGACAACTACTATGGAAAATATGAAAAAAGTAATGGATATTTTAAATGAAAGAAATGTTCGCGACCAATTTATTGTTATGGTTGGAGGAGGCCCAGTTACTGAAAAATTTGCCAAAGAAATTGGGGCTGATGCCTACAGTGAAAATGCAAATGAGGCTGTAAAGGTTGCAAAAAGTTTAATCAAAAATCATGAAAATTGAAATAGTAAATTCAAATAATATTATCGAGTCAAATGGCGAAAATATCCTAGAAAGCCTTAATTTAAATAATATAAAAATTGACAATTTTTGTAATGGCAAGGGGACTTGTGGAAAGTGTAAAATTAAGCTTTTAAAAGGAAGACTTAATCCTATAAGTTCTGTAGAAAAATCCTTATTAAGTGATAAAGAGATAAAAAATGGAATTAGGCTAGCTTGCTTATCTTTTCCGAAATCTGACCTTAAAATTAAAACTATAAGCGAAAATTTAGATTTTAAAATTTTAGACTTTGGAAAAATTCCTGATTTTGAAATGAAATTTGACCAAGGTTTTGGTCTTGCTCTAGATATTGGTACGACAAGTCTTGCCATGTACTTGGTTGATTTATCAAATGGGAAAATAATAGATAAAAACTCCTCAATAAATTCTCAGGTTAAATATGGCCTTGATGTCATGACAAGAATTAGTTTTGAATATGAAAATGAAAATGGTAAAAATTTACTCCAAGATGAAATTATAAAAAGTATCAATAATTTGATTGATGATCTTGTAAATAAAAACGAAATTGAAAGAAGTCAAATAAAAAAACTTGTAATTGGGGCAAATACTACAATGCTTCACATGCTAGTTGGCATTGATGCAAAATCTTTGGGGAAATTTCCCTACAAGGCAAAATTTTTAAATTCTTTAAAAATAGATTCTAAAAATATAGGCATCAATATTTCAGCAAAAGTCTATACCCTTCCAAATGTTTCGGCTTTTGTGGGAAGTGATATTGTAGCAGGAGTATATTTGACTGATTTAAAAAATCAAAAAAATGCACTTTTTATCGATATTGGAACAAATGGAGAAATAGTTTTAAAAACAGAAGATAAACTTTATGCAACGTCAACTGCAGCAGGTCCAGCCCTTGAGGGGATGAATATTTCTTGTGGAATGCGAGCAGAAAGCGGGGCAATTGATTCTTTAAAAATTCAAAATGAAAAAATAAATTTTTCTACAATAGATAATAAAAAGCCAAGAGGAATTTGTGGAAGTGGGCTTTTAAGTTCAGTGGGTCAAATAATTGAGAAAGATTTTGTAAATAAAAGAGGAAGGATTTTAGATCCAAAAAAATTGGAAAAGGAGGATTACAGGAGAAAATTTATAAAGGAAGATAGTAAGAGAAAAAGAATAATAATTCTTGATCAAAAGGAAAATATTTATATCAGCCAAAAAGATATTAGGCAGGTTCAACTTGCAAAAGGAGCAATTTTATCAGGATTTTTGATTCTTCTTGAAAAAGAGAACATGGAAATTGAAGATTTAAATTCTGTAATAATTGCTGGTGGTTTTGGAAGCCATCTTAAAAAAGAAGATTTGACAGGTGTTGGAATCTTGCCAGAAAGTGTAGAAGAAAAGATAAGATATGTTGGAAATTCTTCCCTAATTGGAGCCTATATGGTCCTTATGAATGAAAAAATTATTAAAGAAATGGAAGAATTATCCCAAAATATAACTTATCTTGACCTTGCAACAAGTAAAAATTATGAAAGAAAGTTTGCGAAAGCAATGCAATTTTAAGGAGAAAAAAATGAAAAATTACAAAAAATTACTAACCGTTCTTACCCTAACAACTTTAACTTTAACTTCATGTGCAAATAAAAATGAAGAAAAAAATTCTAATAATTCAAATCAAACAAGTGTAGCAAGCATTGAGTCTAATGAAAAAGAAGAGGTCACAAACGTAAGTATTTTAATCAAAGATACAGTAAATGACAAAGAAATTTTAAAAGAAGACGGAAAAATTGATAAGGATGGTCTTCAAAAATACCTTGAAGAAAATCACAAGGCAAAATTTGAAGACGGAATGATGACAGAACTTGAAGGAATAAAACAAGACAAAGAAAAAAGCCAATACTGGATGTATTATGTAAATGGTGAAATGGCTGAAGTGGGAATAGGCGATTATGTACCAAAAGAAAATGACCAAATAGAATTTAGATTTGAACAAATGTAGATGGATACAAAAAAACTTACAAGACTTGCTAGTCTTTGCGCAATTTGTGTAATCACAAGGATATATTTGAAATTAATCCCAAATGTCCAGATTCTTTCGGATATAATTTTAATTCTTGCAATAAATGGAAAGCTTGACGAATCTTTGATTGTAAATGCAAGCACTATGGTTATAACAAGTTTTTTTCTAGGTTTTGGATATTGGGTTATATTTCAAGTTTTGGATTTTGGAATTTTGGGGATTTCAAATTATATTTTATTTAATAAAATAAATATCAAAAAAACAAAAATAAATAAGGCCATAGCCCTCGGGCTTTCTGGTTTTATTTATGGTTTTTTGATAACTTTGATGCAAGTTTTTTTGGTGGCTGGAAATAAATTTACTTTTTTAGGACTTTATGCTGGTTCAATTCCTTTTGATATTAACCACATGGTTGGAAATATTGTAATATATATTTTTCTTATCATTAGGCTTGAAAAATATATTACGGGAGAAAAGCATTTTAAAAATTAAGGAGAGATGATGGATAAAATAAAACTTCAAAAAGAAATTTCAAATTATAAACCAGAAATGACATCAGACGAAAGATTAAAAGCATATTTTAATGGAGAGCGTGTTGACCACTTGCCATTTAATTTAATGAGCCTTGATATGGCTTATGGAATGAATTTGGGATATACATTAAAACAAACAGACCAAATTGAAAATTTAATAGAAATTATTAAAAAAAGATGCCAAGAATACAAGGTGTATGGAATTTCTGAAGGTTTAAATCTTAGGGGCATGGGATACGCCCTTGGTTCAAGTGGAATTTTTCCGGAAAATGATATAGACCATGTCGAAAAATATTTGTTAGAAGATAAAATTGATATGGACTTATTAGAAATGCCAGATCCCTACAAAAATAAATTTTTAAAAAGAAAAATTGATAATGCAAGAAGGCTCAAAGAAAATTTCCCAGACCATAAAATTTCTACTTTTGTAGCAGGACCAATGACTGTGCTTTCAGCTTTAAGGCCCATTGAAAAACTTTTGAGAGATTTGAGAAAAAATCCCCAAGGAGTAAAAGAATTACTTGACTTTGTTCTGGAAGCAAATATGAAATGGATTGAAGTTTTTAACAAAGAATTTGGAGATGTGGGAGTAATGATTGCAGATCCAGTTTCCTGTGATGATATTTTAAGTCCAAAACAAGTAAAGGAATTTTCATTTCCATATTTAAAAGAATTGACCGATAGAATTTATAAGGTAAATAATATCAAGGCAAATCTTCATATTTGTGGTCACACAAAAAGACAGTGGGAAAATCTTACAAATTTACAAATTGGATCATTTAGTCTTGATAATTGTCACGATCTTAGTGAATGTAAGGAAATAATTCAAGATAAATTATCACTAATGGGAAATGTTCCACCAGTTGATGTAATGAGAAATGGTAGCGTGGATGATGTAATAAATTCTGTAAAATCTTGTATAAAAAAAGGTGCGGACAACAAAATGGGCTTTATTTGTGCAACAGGCTGTGCAACTCCTGCAAATAGTCCAAAGGAAAATTTGGATGCCTTTGTCTATGCAGTCCAAAAATACGGAAAAGATGCAAAAATCGGAGAAATTCCACAAGCAGTTTTTAAAGATTAATGGGAGGATTTATGAACAAAGAAGAACTTAAGGAAAAGATGAAAAATTATAAACCGGAAATTACTTCATCAGAAAGGATATCCAAATATTTAAGCGGCGAAAGAGTTGACCATATTCCTTTTGCAATTATGAGTACAAATAGGATTATTGCAAACCACCTAAATTATACAATTAGCGATATGGAAGATGTGGACAAATTATCAGACATTGTCCAATACAAATACGATAAGTATAAAATTGTGGGTCTGACAGAAGAATTAAGTCTTAGGACTATGGGCCATGCTGTTGGTTCAAAATTAGTTTTTCCAGAAGATGATATTGATTATATAGAAGAATTTGTCATGGAAGAAAAACTCGATATGGATTTAATTGATTTGCCAGATCCCTTTACTAATAAAGTTTTGGCACCAAAATTAGAAAGAGCAAGAATCCAAAAAGAAAGATTTCCAAATATGGCAATCGAAACAGAAATTCCAGGGCCAATAACAACAGCTGCTGCCATAAGACCAATCGAAAAACTTTTGAGAGATTTGAGAAAAAATCCCCAAGGAGTAAAAGAATTATTAGATTTTTGTTTTGAAGCAAATATGAAATGGGCGGAGGCTTTCAAAAAAGAATTTGGACCAACAAGTATAATGGTTGTAGACCCAGTTGGATGCGATGATATTTTAAGCCCAAAGCAAGTTAAAGAATTTTCCCTACCATATTTGAAAAAACAATTAAGTGCTTATTATAAATTAAATGGAATAAAAGCAAATTTACATATTTGCGGTCACACAAAAAAACAATGGAAATATTTAAAAGATTTGGATATTGATTTTTTCAGTGTAGATAATTGCGAAGACTTAGAAGAATGTAAAAAAGAAATTGAAGATAAATTAATTGTTGTTGGAAATATTCCTCCAGTAGAAGTGATGCGTTACGGAAGTATTGATGATGTAATAGAATCAGTAAAAGTCTGCATAAAAAAAGCAGCTGATGCGAAATGTGGATATATAGCAGCAACAGGATGCGGTTCCCCAGTAAAAACTCCAATAGAAAATTTGGATGCTTTTATTTATGCAATAAACAAATACGGCAAAAATGCAAAATTAGGCGAGATGCCAGAAGCTATAAATGATTAAAAAATTATAAAAAATGAGCCAAAAATTTTAAAATAAAATTTGAGGCTCATTTATTTTTTGTCTATCAAAATATATAAAAATTTTTATTTGAAAATATATTTTTAATTTTCAAATAAATCCAGATATTCTTCATACCCTTCTTCTTTTAATTTCTTTTTTGGTATAAATTTAAGGCTTGCACCGTTTATGCAATATCTTAGTCCTCCCATTTCTTTTGGACCGTCATTGAAAACATGACCTAGGTGGGAATTTGCTTTTTTGGATTTTACTTCAGTTCTAACCATTCCATGTGATAGGTCTTCGTTTTCTTTTATATTATCTGCTAGTGGTTTTGAAAAAGAAGGCCAACCACAACCAGAATCAAATTTATCTAAAGATGAAAATAAAACTTCTCCACTTATTATGTCTACATAAATTCCATCCTTATAAAAATCATTATAGATACTAGAAAAAGGTTTTTCTGTACAAGAATTTTGAGTAACTTCAAAAGATAATCTAGATAGGTTTTCAAGTCTATCCTTTTTTAATTTTTCATCCATAATATCCTCCTTACAAATATTTTACTAATTTATAATAATTTAGGCAATAGTTTTCTTGCTTTTAAAAAAACATGATTAGTGATACAATATTTTAAATAATAATGAAAAAAGGGGAAAATTATGGGAAAAAATATTATAGCAGATCATGCTAAATGGCCAAGACTTGAAGATGCCATTTTTAAAGTTAGTGGTGAATGCAAAAAAGCAATCGAAAAATTTGGAAAAGAAAAAGTTATAAATTCAACTCTAGGGACTTTGATTGACGATGATGGAAATATTATTGCCTTTGACAGTGTCTATGATACTTTAAAAAATATGGACAAAAAAGATATAGCAAGCTATGGGGCAATTGAGGGCGACAAAGATTATTTGGATTTGGTAATTGAAAAATGTTTTGGAGATTATAAACCAAAGGGATTTATAAAATCAGTAGCAACGGCCGGAGGAAGTGGAGCAGTTAGGCATACTTTTTGGAGCTTTTCAGAAGCTTGCGATTATGTAATTTGTCCAAATTGGTATTGGCCAGCTTACGCTACAATGTGTGAGGAATACAATAGGGAATTTTTGACTTATGAATTTTTGGATGAAAACTTTGAATTTAATTTAAAAGAATTTACAAAAGCCTTGGATTTTTCTTTAGAAAAAAAAGATAGGGCCCTTTGTGTATTTAATTCGCCTGCAAATAATCCAACAGGATTTACTATTGAAGATTCTATGTGGGATAAAATTTTAAAAATTATAAAAGAAAGGGCAGTTGAAGGAAAATTTATTACGATTTTACTTGATGTTGCCTACATAGAATTTGCAGGAGACGGAAGTCAAAAGAAATTTTTCAAAAAATTTGGAGATTTACCAGAAAATATTATAACTACAGTGGCTTATTCCATGAGTAAATCTTACACAGCCTACGGACTAAGGTCAGGAGCTTGTATAATAATTTCTTCAAATGAGAAAATTGCAAACGAGGCTTTTGATTCAATGAAACACTCAAACAGGGCGATTTGGTCAAATATAACACATGCAGGAATGAATATTTTGGTTGATTTAGAAAAGGATGAAAAAAAGAAAAAATCCTACGAAAAAGAGCTAGAATTTTACAGAATAATGCTTGAAAAAAGAGCCAAAGCCTTCACAGAAAATGCGAAAAAAGTAGGACTTGTAACACTTCCATATTTTGGAGGATTTTTCATATCAATTCCTTGCAAAAATTCAAAAGAAGTTTCTAAAAAATTAAAAGAAAAAAATATGTATATAGTTGCAAATAAAGAAGGATTAAGATTTGCAGTTTGTGCAGTAAGCGAAGAAAAATGCAAAATTTCACCAAAACTTATAAAAGATGCTATGGATGAGATAAATTAAAACATTGCCTTTCTAACAGTAAGGCTATTTTTTTAAGGAATGAAAGTGAAAAATATTTTTTGAAATACAAAAAGTATTGATTTTTAATGTCTTATTTCGATAGTTATAGTTTTTTAGTGATTGCTTGATGTTTTTATGCAAAAATTTTACCTATGTTTTAATATATAAAGATTTTTTAAAAAAATAAAAATACATCTTTAATTTTCAAAAAAACTATGGTATGATAATTTTACATTCATTTGGGGGAAATAATCATGGATTTTGTTTTTAAAATTAGAAAATTTTCAAATATGATTTTATCTATGAAAAAAATTGAAAGACTAAGATATGTCTTTGGATTTCTATGCCCAATTTTGTCTATGAATGGATTAATGTTTTATCAAGGGAAGCTAATGTTTTATTAGCTTCCCTTTTCTTGTCTTTAATTTAGACTGAAAGCTTTATAATATGGAGGGATAAATGAGAGCTTTAATATCTGTTACTGATAAAAAGGATGTCGAAAAACTTGCTAAAGGTTTAAGTGATTTGGGAGTTGAAATTGTATCTACTGGTGGTACATACAAAAAAATCAAAGAAAGCGGAGTAGATGTAAAGGAAATTGAAGAGATAACAAATTTTCCGGAAATTTTGGATGGTAGGGTAAAAACTTTATCTCCTTATGTTCATGGAGGAATTCTTTACAAAAGAGATGACGAAAATCACAAAAAAACTGTGGAAGAAAATAATATCAAGGATATTGATATAGTTGTTGTAAATTTATATAAGTTTGAAGAGTCCTTAAAGAGTAAGGATATTGACAATATTATTGAAAATATTGACATAGGTGGACCAACTTTGATTAGATCTGCTGCAAAAAATCACAAGGACTGTATCGTTTTGACAGATCCAAAAGATTATGAAGAACTTTTAGAAAGATTAAAAAATAATCAAGTTGATTTGGATTACAGAAGATATTTAGCTATGAAGGCTTATTCTCTTACAGCTTATTATGACAGTGTAATTTCTAGATTTTTCAAAGATTTGACCAAAAAAGAAAGCGAATATAAAACTTACGGTCTTAGAAAAATTGAAGATTTAAGATACGGAGAAAATCCAAGCCAAAAAGCTAGCCTTTATGAAGATACTTATGCAAAGGGTCTTTTGAAAGATATAGAAATTCTTCACGGAAAGGCAATGAGTTTTAACAATTATAATGATTTAAATATTGCCTTGGAACTTGCCAAAGAACTTGGTGAAAATTCTTGTGTAGCTTTAAAACACCAATCTCCTTGTGGGGCAGCTATTGGAGAAAATGCCTTTGATGCTTATAAAAAAGCTTACGAAGCTGATTCCTTATCAATTTTTGGTGGAATTGTTGCTTTAAATGGAGTAGTTGATGAAAAAACTGCAAGCATGATGAGTGAAATTTTCCTTGAAATTGTTGCGGCAAATGACTTTACAAAAGAAGCTTTGGAAATTTTATCTAAAAAGAAAAATATCCGTCTAATAAAAGTCGACCTTTCAAAAGATTTTGTAAAAGAGGATGTAAAATATTTGGAAGGAAAAGTTTTAGTCCAAGATAGGGATACAAAAGAAGATGATTTTGAAGTTGTAACTGAAGTTAAACCAGAAAAAAAAGATATTGACGATTTAAAATTTGCCATGACTGTTGTAAAATATACCAAATCAAATGCAATTGTAATTGTTAAAGATGGAAAAACTTTGGGAGTTGGTTGTGGACAAACTTCAAGAATTTGGGCTTTAGAATCAATCAAAAATAACCACCCAGATGTAGACTTTACTGATTCAATTATGTCATCAGATGCCTTTTTCCCATTTGATGATTGTGTAGAATTTGCTCACAAAATTGGAGTAAAATCAATAATCCAACCAGGTGGATCAATTAGAGATAAGGATTCAATTGAAAAATGTAATGAATACAAAATGTCCATGGTATTTACCAACAACAGACATTTCAGACATTAAGGATAAAATCATGAAAAATTTGGTTAAGAGAATTTATGTAAGAAAAAAAGATAGGTTCGATTACAAGTCCAAGGAAGTCAAAAAAGAAATAGAAAATCTTTTGAAAATAAAATTAGAAAAATTAAATATCTACAACAGATATGACCTTGAAATAAGCGATGAAAATTTGGATAAGGCAATTAATAATGTCTTATCCGAAAGAAATCTTGATTATGTTTATGCCAAAGATGAGGCAAAAAAACTTGAGGATTCTTTTGAATCTGCTCTTGCAGTTGAATATCTTCCAGGTCAATTTGACCAAAGAAGAAAGGGAGTTCTCGATACCCTAGATTTAATTTTGGATGAAAAAACAGACTGTAAAACTGCAACTGTCTATGAATTTTCAAAATTAAGTGAAAATGACCTTAAAAAAATTGAAAATTATCTAGTAAATCCCGTTGATAGTCACAAAATTGATTTGAAAGAAATGCCAGAAAGTTTGGATACAAAAAGGGAAAAAAATCTAGAAAATGAAATATATGATGGATTTATAAATTATTCAGATGAGGAAATTTCTAAATTTTTAAAAGATCACGACCTTGCCATGGATAAAAATGATTTGAAAATGGTTAGGGATTACTTTAAAAAAGAAAATAGGGATCCAAACGAAACCGAAATAAAAATATTAGATACTTATTGGTCAGACCATTGTAGGCATACAACTTTTAATACCAGTCTTGATATTGATATAAAGGCAAAAACTGTTCTTGATGAGGCTATTAAAAATTCTTTTGAAAAATATTTAAAAATGAGAGATGAGCTTGATATTAAAAAGCCGATAAATCTTATGAGTTTTGGAACAATTCTTTCAAAATATATGAGAAGTAAAAATGACTTTGATGACTTGGAAGTTTCAAGCGAAATAAATGCCTGCTCTGTTTATGTAAAAGTTAGGGTAGAAAAAAATGGAAAAGAAAGTCTTGAAGATTATCTTTTGATGTTTAAAAACGAAACCCACAACCATCCAACAGAAATCGAGCCTTTTGGTGGAGCATCAACTTGTCTTGGTGGAGCAATCAGAGATCCACTTTCAGGCAGAAGCTATGTCTACCAAGCCATGAGAATTACAGGTGCTGGAAACATCTTGGAAGATGTCGATAAGACAATGGAAGGAAAACTTGCTCAAAGAAAAATTTCAAAACTTGCTGCAAAAGGATATTCTTCCTATGGAAACCAAATTGGTCTTGCAACAGGATTTGTAAAAGAAATTTTCCATGAAGGTTACAAGGCAAAAAGAATGGAATGTGGAGCAGTTATAGCCGCAGCTCCAAAAGAAAATGTAAAAAGACTTACACCAAAAAAAGATGATATAGTTTTATTAATTGGAGGGAGGACTGGAAGAGATGGAATTGGTGGGGCAACAGGTTCATCAAAATCTCACAAACTAACTTCAATAATTACAGAATCTGCCCAAGTTCAAAAAGGAAACGCCCCAGAAGAGAGAAAACTTCAAAGATTATTTAGAAGAAGCGAAGTTTCAAAACTTATAAAAAAATGTAACGACTTTGGAGCTGGTGGAGTTTCAGTTGCAATTGGAGAATTGTACGATGGAATTGATATTGACCTTTCTAAAGTAAAATTAAAATATGAAGGCCTAAAGCCATCAGAAATTGCAATTTCTGAATCTCAAGAAAGAATGGCAGTTTTAATTGATAAAAATGATAGGGAAGAATTTGAGAAATATTGTAGGGAAGAAAATGTAGAAACAGCACTAGTTGGTGTTGTTACTGACACAAATAGGATGAGAATGTTCTATGATGATAAAAAAATTGCAGATATTTCCTATGATTTTATAAATACAAATGGAGCAGAAAGAAATACGAAAGTCGAATTTGTAAGCGAAGAAGTTCCAAAATATTTGAAAGAAAAATCTTTAGATCCAAAATATTTTTATGAGAAAATAAAAGACTTAAATGTAATAAGCCAAAGAAATCTAATAGAAATTTTCGATTCAACCATTGGACAAAATACAGTTCTTCAACCACTTGGAGGAAAAAAACAAGTAAATCCATCCCAAGCCATGGTTGCAAAAATTCCAGTAAATGAAGGAAAATCTAGAACTGTTTCAATAATGTCCTATGGCTTTGACCCATATTTATCAGAAAAAAGTCAATATTTGGGAGGATATTACGCAGTAATTGAATCAATTGCAAAACTTGTTTCTGTTGGAAGTGATTTGGAGAAAATAAGATTATCCTTCCAAGAATTTTATGAAAAAATGGATAATGAAAAATCTTGGTCCAAACCATTGAAATCACTTTTGGGAGCCTTTGAAGTAACAAACTTTTTCAAAATGCCTCCAATCGGTGGAAAAGATTCAATGAGTGGAAGTTTTGAAGATTTGAATGTTCCACCAACTTTAATTTCTTTTGCTACGACTACTGAAGATATTGAAAATATAAAATCAAATGACTTAAAAGGAAAGGGAAAAATTGGTCTTGTTAGGGCAAAATATAATTCCGATATGACTCTTGACCTTGATTATTACAAAAATTTGTTGGAAAAATTAATTAGTGCTATGAGAGATGGAAAAATTATTTCTACTCTTGCCCTTGATAATAAGGGGATTTTAGCAAATATTTACGAACAAGCCCTAGGAAATTCTAATTTTACCCTAGATTTTGACAATTTATACAATCCAATGTTCGGGTCTTTTGTTGTTGAGTATGTAGAAGATTTAGACTTTGTTGAAAAAATTGGAGAATTTTCTGATGATTTAATTGTAAATGGAGAAAAATTAGACGTTGAAAAATTAGAAAAATCTTATTTGAATGAACTAGATCAAATATTTGCACCAAAAGAAGAAATTCCTTATGAAAAAATCGACCAAAAAGAGATGAAAGTTTCTTTAAAATCAAAAAAACCAGTCGATAAGGTCAAAGTTTCAATCCTTGCCGTAACTGGAACAAATTGCGAATGGGATACAAAAAAAGCCTTTGAAAAATATGGGGCAGAAGTTGATATAAATTTATTTAGAAATTTAGACAAAAAAGCTATCGAAGAATCTATTGAAAATCTTTCTAAATCAATCAGAAATTCACAAATTTTTGCCATCCCTGGTGGATTTTCTATGGCAGATGAGCCAGATGGATCTGGTAAATTTTTGGCAAATATTATAAGAAATAAAAAAATAAAAGATGCAATTGAATATATGCTTGATGAAAATGATGGATTAATAATTGGAATTTGTAATGGATTCCAAACTTTGATTAAAACTGGTCTTCTTCCTTACGGAAAAATCAAAGAAATCGAAGAAGATGACCCATCTTTAACTTACAACACAAATGATAGGCACATTTCAACAATTGTTGATACAAAAGTTTTAAATAACCAAAGCCCATGGACAAGTGGTCTTGATTTGGATGTAACTTACAAAATTCCAATTTCTCACGGCGAGGGAAGATTTATTGTAAATGAAGAAAAATACAAAGATTTATTAGAAAATGGTCAAATTTTTTCTGTATATGAAATAAATCCAAATGGCTCTGACTATAATATTGAAGGAATTTTATCCAAAGACGGAAAAATCCTGGGTAGAATGGGCCATGTTGAAAGATTAGATTCAGACCTTTACAAAAATATTTACGATAAAAAAGAGCAAAAAATATTTGAAAATGCAATAAATTATTTTAAAAAATAGGAGGCTTTATGCAAATAATAGGAGAAGGATTAACTTTTGATGATTTATTATTGGTTCCAGGTCCATCAGAAGTTTTACCAAACGAAGTTTCATTAAAAACAAATCTTACAAATAAAATTAAATTAAATATTCCTTTGATGTCAGCATCAATGGATACAGTAACCGAATCAAAAATGGCAATTGCTATGGCAAGGCAAGGTGGAATTGGAATAATACACAAAAATATGTCAATTGAAGAACAAGCCAAAGAAGTTGACAGGGTAAAAAGAAGTGAGCACGGAGTAATAACCGATCCATTTTATTTAAGTCCAGAAAATATTTTAAAAGAAGCCTTGGGAATAATGGCAAATTATAAAATAAGCGGAGTTCCAATAGTTGATGATAAGATGACTTTAAAGGGAATTTTGACTAACAGGGACGTAAGATTTCAAGATGACGAAAATGTAAAAATTGATGATATTATGACAAAAGAAGGTCTTATCGTTGGTCATGTTGGAATTTCTATGGAAGATGCGGTTAAAAAAATGGAATCAGGAAAAGTTGAAAAACTTCCAATAGTTGATGATGATTTTAAATTAAAAGGTCTAATCACAATTAAAGATATAGAAAAATCAAGACAATATCCAGATTCTGCAAGAGATGATCACGATAGGTTATTGGTAGGAGCTGCAGTAGGAATTACTCGCGATATGATGGAAAGAATTGACGCTTTGGTTAGCGCAAAAGTTGACGTTGTAACAGTCGACACAGCTCACGGCCATTCAAAAGGAGTTATTACTGCAATTAAAAAAATAAAAGAAAAATATCCTAACCTTCAATTAATAGCAGGAAATGTTGCAACAGGAGAGGCTACAAAAGATTTGATTGAAGCAGGTGTTGATGCTGTAAAAGTAGGAATAGGACCTGGTTCAATTTGTACAACAAGAGTTGTAACAGGAGTAGGAGTTCCACAAATTTCTGCAATAATTGATTGTGTAAAGGCTGCAAAAGAATATAATATTCCAATTATAGCAGACGGAGGAATAAAATATTCTGGAGATATCACAAAAGCCCTTGCTTGTGGAGCAAGTGTAATAATGGCAGGATCCTTATTTGCAGGAACGGAAGAATCCCCAGGAGAAACAATAGTATTTGAAGGAAAACAATACAAGGAATACAGGGGCATGGGATCACTTTCTGCAATGAAATCCGGATCAAGCGACAGATATTTCCAAAATGATACCAAAAAATTTGTTCCAGAAGGAGTAGAAGGAAGAGTTGCCTTAAAAGGATATGTTGGAGATGTAATCTATCAACTTCTTGGAGGCCTTCGCTCAGGTATGGGCTACGTTGGAGCAGGAAATTTAAAAGAACTAGAAGAAAAATCAAAATTCGTAAAAATTTCCCCAGCAACACTCGTAGAAAACCACCCACACGATATCCAAATAACCAGAGAATCACCAAATTATACAAAAAAATAAATAAGTAAAAAGATTGGATTTTGTCCAATTTCAGAGTGTAGACAAATCCTCAAGCACGAATATCTGACTCCAAAAATTGTTGATTTCTAAATTTTAAAATTCTAAAATCGCAAACTCGCTAACGCGAGGACAGATAAATAGCTTAAAATTGTGCCAGTGGCACGATTTTAATATTTATCCCTCGGAATAAAACGAAGAATTAAAATTTAATTGAATTTAATTTATTTAATAAAAAATCATAGCTTTAAATTTTAGAATGCGATTTTTTCCGAATTTTAAAATTTGAAATCAAATCAATTTTTTTCGTATGATATTCTTAGCATGAGGATTTGTATACTTTGTCGACAGTCTGAGATTTGATTTTGTCCAATCTTTTATTTTCTAAAAAATTGGGGTAAGAATATAATAAGAAAAAATTAGGGGGATATATGTTAGATCTTACAAAAATAATTATCGATTATTATAAAGGAAAAAATCTATCAATCGAAGAAATTGCAGAAGAGTTGGATAAGGCAAAGATTGAGGTTGTTGAAAATTTTTTGGATAATAAATTATATGTTAAAAAGAGAAATGGGAAAATTGAATTATTTGATATAGAAAAAATTTCAAGATCTATAAAAAATGCAGCTAGGGATGGAGAAATAGAACTAAATTCTTCTGACCTTTCTATTTTAAAAAATGATCTAGATAAAATAGTGGAAAAAAATCATCAAAGAATTCTTCCAACATCTAAAATTAAAGAATATGTAGAAAATATTTTGGAAGAAGATGGTTACAAAAAAGTATTAGAAAACTACAAATCTTATATTAAAAAGAAATAAAATGAGCCGACTGAGGCTCATTTTATTTTTCTATTAAATTATTATTTCAACTAATTTCATAGCAATTGGCATTATTATTACAGCAGTAATTCCTGCAATTGCAATTGAAAGCCCACTCATTGCTCCTTGAATTTCTCCCATAAGTCTTGCCTGGCTTGTTCCAACAGCATGGGCTGAAGTTCCTATGGCAACTCCTTGGGCAACTGGATCTTTTATTCTAAATATTTTCATTACGATAGGGGCAAAAACTGCTCCGCTTACTCCTCTAATTACAACTACAATTGCAGTAAGTCCAATTATTCCTTGGTATTCTCCGGAAAGTGAAATTGCTATTGCTGTGGTTATTGATTGTGGAATTAAACTTGCAACTAAATTTTTATCAATTTGGAATATTTTTGATAAAAATATGGCGAGTACAAATGAAAATATTGTTCCAAATCCAACTCCAACAATTATTGGCAAAATATTTTTCTTTAGTGTGTCAAGATTTGCATATAAATCTAAAACCATTGCAACTGTTGCAGGTCCTATAAAAAATGCTATAAAATCTCCACCTTTTTTGTAATATTCGTAGTCGATTCCTGTGATGGATAAAAATCCTATAATCAAAAGTATAGCAATAAGAAGTGGGTTCGCTATAGGAGTTTTTAATTTTTTATTTATCCATTTTCCAATTTCGTAGGCAGCAAAGGATAAAACTATGCCAAAATATTGATTATCAAGCATCTTTCCTCCTTTGTAAAAATTGCACTACAAGTCCTGTAAGAGCCATTGAAATTATTGTTCCAATTATAACTAAAATAATTATTTGAAAAATTTTTCCTTTAATGACATCGACATTAGCGAGTATTCCTACTCCTGCTGGTACAAAAAGAAAAGCTAAATTTTTTAAAATACCATCAGAAGTTTCTTTTATATCTTCACTTTTGAGTATGTTAAATTGTAGGGCTATAAAAAGATAAATCATTCCATAAACAAGTTCTGGTATTGGATAATTTATAATACTTCTTGTAATAGCTCCTAAAAATAAACAAACACAAAGGATTACAAATTCTTTTAGGTAATTCATAATCAAATCCTTTAAATTTACTCACCTAATAAGGCAATAACTTTATCTGGATTTAAAATCATATTTGGGTCAAATGCTTTTTTAATTCCTCTCATTATTTCAATATTTACGTCACCTTCAAAGCTCTTTAGATATTTTTTCTTTCCATGACCAATTCCATGTTCACCAGAAATTTTTCCACCTAAATCATATGCTTTTTTGTAAATTACATCCATGAATTTGTCGACTTCTTCTTTAAATTGATCAAGTTTATCTTCTTCATTTGATAGGGTGTAAATATGCAAGTTTCCATCTCCAGCATGGCCGAACGATTTAACATCAAACATATAAGATTCACTTTCCTTGTTAACAAAGTTTATATATTCAGCAATTTTTGTAACTGGGACAACCACATCACATTCATCTAAAAGTTTATTTTGAGTTTCAATTGCTTCAAGGAAAGAACTTCTTGCAGCCCAAGCATCTCTAATTGCATTTGGAGTATCAGCAACCAAAACATCAATAGCGCCGTTATCTACCAAAACTTCAGCAGCTTGTTCAAGAGTATTGTCGATTAAATCCTCATCATCGCCATCAAAAGTAATTAATAAATAAGCTCCAACATCAATTCCTTCCATATTTTTTGGGAAAGTTTCCTTACCTATATATTTTTCGCTTGCAATAACAATATCTCTTTCCATAAATTCTATAGCTTGAGGATTTAAATTATTTTGGAATAATTTTGGAACTGTAGAAATACAATCATCCAAATCTTCAAAAGGAACAATTAATGATACAGTGTGTTTAGGATTTGGAACTATTTTTAAAGTAAGCTCAGTTATAATTCCAAGAGTACCTTCACTTCCAACCATTAAATCTTTTAAAGAATAACCAGTAGAAGATTTAGAAACAATAGATCCAAAAGTTGTAATTTCTCCATTTGGCAAAACAACTTCCATTTTTCTTACATAATCACGAGTTGTGCCATATTTAACAGCACGCATTCCACCAGCATTTAGTGAAACATTTCCACCAAGAGTAGCGTTTTTTTCGCCTGGATCAGGTGGATATAAATATCCTTTATCAAGGCAGGCTTGAGCTAAAGTACTTAACAAAACTCCAGATTCAACACGAACAACCATGTTGTCTTCGTCAAATTCTAAAATTTTGTTCATAGATTGCATATTAATCATTACACCATTTTTAATAGCAACGCCAGCGCCAGTCAAACCACTACCAGCACCTCTTGCTATTACAGGAATTTTATTTTCATTACATATTTTCATAATATTTGCTACATCTTCTTTACAAGTAGCATCAACCAAAAGATCTGGAACACCTTGTCCATAAATTGGCATTTCATCGTGGAAAAAATCTTCATTTATTTCTTTTCCCACATAAACTTTTCCATTGACAGATGATTTGATTTTTTCAATAATTCCATCGTTAATTTTGTTGTAATACATTTTTTCCTCCTAAATTTAAATAGTAATTAATATGTAGAATTAACTTGCTACATTAATTGTCTATTTAAGTATAACATTATTTTAACAAATGGAAAAGTTTTCCTATAAAAAATTAAAATATAAAAAACATTTATTGATTTCTATAAAAACATGTAACATATATGTTTCAATTTTTTTAAAAATCAAATTTTAAATAAATAAGGGTAATTAAAAAATTTTGAATATATTGATAAAGATTTGACAGATTGACAGGTTGTGATATTATTATAGTGTAGGTAAAGATATTTTGGGAAATCTTTTTTCTTTCATATTGTTATTAATAAATTAAATCAAAATTGTATGTTCAATTTAGATTTTTATTTACCAAGAAAAGATTTTCAAAATATTTAAGGACTTAAAGCTTAAAAGCTTGATAAAAAATTAGCTAAAAGGCTTGACAAGTCTAAGTGCGATTGTTAATATAATAACATAGGCAATCAAAAGTGTTTCTAAATATTATTTTTTAGGTTAAAAATAATAAATATGGAAAATTATTTAGGAGAAAATATGTATAAATTATCAGAAGATTATGAAGAAATGAGAGAAATGTTTCATGATTTTGCAGAAGGCGAAGTTAAACCTTTAGCTCAAAAAGTTGACGAAGAACATATGTTCCCAGAAGAAACAGTTGCAAAAATGCAAGAATTAGGTTTCTTTGGTATTCCATTCGATGAAGATTTTGGCGGACAAGGTGCTGACACACTTACATATGTGCTTGCAGTTGAAGAAATTTCAAAATATTGTGCATCAACAGGTGTAATTTTATCAGCTCACACATCTTTATGTGCAGATTGTATAAATAAATTTGCTAATGATGAACAAAAGAAAAAATATCTAACACCACTTGCAAGCGGAGAAAAATTGGGAGCTTTTGCCCTAACTGAACCAAATGCAGGAACTGATGCTTCAGGTCAACAAACAGTTGCAAAACTTGATGGTGATGAATATGTACTTAATGGTACAAAGATATTTATTACAAATGGTGGATACGCTGAAACTTATATAGTATTTGCTATGACAGATAAATCTAAAGGAAATCATGGTATTTCTGCATTTATAGTTGAAAAAGGAACAAAAGGATTTGATTTTGGTACTCTTGAAAACAAAATGGGAATCAATGGTTCATCAACTATGGAATTAATCTTCCAAGATTGTAGAATACCAAAAGAAAATTTACTTGGTGAAGAAGGTAAAGGATTTAAGATTGCTATGGCTACTCTTGATGGAGGAAGAATAGGAATCGCAGCTCAAGCTCTTGGTATTGCAGAAGGTGCTTTAGAAAAAGCAGTACAATATTCTAAAGAAAGAGAACAATTTGGTCGTCCTTTAGCTAAATTCCAAAATACTCAATTTAAATTAGCTGAAATGGCTATAGAAGTTGAAGCAGCAAGACACTTAGTTTATAAGGCAGCTAGCCTAAAAGATGCTGGTGAAAATTATTCAGTAGCAGCAGCTATGGCAAAATTAAAAGCAGCTAGAACAGCATCATTCGTTGCTGATAGAGCAGTTCAAATTCTTGGTGGATATGGATATATCAAAGAATATGATGTTGAAAGAATGATGAGAGATGCAAAAATTACATAAATTTATGAAGGTACTTCAGAAGTAATGTTAATGGTTGTATCAGGAGCCTTATTAAGATAAGTTATAATAAAATTTAGGAGGAATAAATGAATATATTTGTATGTGCAAAGCAAGTTCCAGATACTAATGAAATTAAAATAGATCCTGAAACTAATACTCTTATTAGAAAAGGAGTTCCTAGTATCTTAAATACTTATGATGCTTTTGCCCTTGAACAAGCTTTAAGAATAAAAGATAAAGATCCAGAAAATGTAAAAATAACAGTAATTTCTATGGGACCACCTCAAGCTGAATCAATGCTTAGAGATACTCTAGCAGTAGGAGCAGATAAGGCATATTTGGTTACAGATAGAAAATTTGGTGGATCTGATACACTTGCAACAAGCTATATTATTTCAGAAGCTATAAAAGAAGTTGCTAAAAAAGAAGGCGATTATGACATGATTTTCTGTGGTCTTCAAGCAATCGATGGAGATACAGCTCAAGTTGGTCCAGAAATCGCTGAACATTTAGATCTTCCACAAGTAACTTATGCTTATACAGCAGAATTAAATGATGAAGGAATCAAAGTTCTTAAAGAAGTTGAAGGTGGAGCATTAAACATTCAAGCTAAACTTCCAGCACTTGTGACATTTACAAAATATGGTGATGAAGAATTAAGATATCCTAAAATCAAAAATAAAATGAAAGCTAAAAAAGCTACAATCGAACAAATTACTTTTGAAGAACTAAAAGAAAATATTGACGAAACAGCAATAGGACTTAAAGGTTCACCAACAAGAGTTAAAAAATCTTATACACCTGAACATAAGAAATCTGGAGAAATCTACAACGATGAAGATGCTAGCGTTTCTGTAGATAAGTTAATAAATGCTCTTTCTGATGAGAAACTTATTTAGGAGGATATAGATGAGTGAAAATAAAAATCTTTGGGTAATTGTAGAAACAAAAGAAGATGGATCAGCTGTAAATGTTGGACTTGAACTAATGAATCCAGGAAGAAGAATGGCTGATGCTATCGATGAAAAACTTTATGCTATAATTATTGGATCAAATGTTGATAAAGCTAAAGAAGAAGTAAAAGAATATGGTGTAGATGGAATTATCACAGTTGATGATGAAGTTTATAAAGAATATAATACAGAAGTTTATGCAGATGCAATAGATCAATTAGTTAAAAAATATAGTCCAAATATAATCTTGATTGGTGCAACAAACCAAGGAAGAGATTTGGGACCAAGAGTTTCTGCAAGACTTCACACAGGACTTACAGCAGACTGTACAGAACTTGATATCGACGCTGAGAAAAAAGAAGTTAGATGGACAAGACCAGCTTTTGGTGGAAACTTAATGGCTATGATTTTATGTCCAGACCACAGACCACAAATGGGAACTGTTAGACCAGGAGTATTCTCAAAAGAAGCTATTGGAGCTAAAGATGATATAGATGTAATTGATGAAGATATCAAATTTGAAGGTGAAGCTAGAACAAAAATCTTAGATTTCATTCCAAGAGATGAAGGAGATGAAGTTGATTTAGTTGGAGCTGAATTTATAGTTTCTGGTGGACGTGGACTTGGAGATCCTAAAAACTTCTCACTTATTAAAGATTTAGCAGATGCACTTGACGGAACTGTTGGATCAAGCCGTGCGGCTGTAGATGCTGGTTGGATTTCACACTCTCACCAAGTAGGACAATCAGGAAAAACTGTAGGACCAAGAGTTTATATAGCTGTAGGAATTTCTGGAGCTATCCAACACTTGGCAGGTATAAATGCTGCTGATAAAGTTATAGCTATAAATAAAGACCCAGATGCTCCAATTTTTGGTAGAGCTGACTACGGAATAGTTGGAGATTTATTTGAAGTTGTACCAAAACTTACTGAAGCAATCAATAAGAAAAAAGGAAAATAATTAAATTAAATTTATAAATTTGGGTATATCATTATTAGTATCTCAAATTGATTTTAAGGATGAGATTACTCTCATCCTTAATTTTTATTAAAGATAAGATAAATTTTTCTATATTTTAAAATATAAAAGCAAATGGAGGATGATATGGACTATAGTAAGCTTTATAAGGAAAAACTAATAAGTGCAGAGGATGCTGCAAAACTTGTAAAGGACGGCGATTATGTAGATTATTCATGGGGAATAGTTTCACCACATGATTTTGACGAAGCTTTGGCAAAAGAAATTACTAATCTTAATGACATCGTTGTCAGGGGTGGAGTGGAGCTTGAAAAATTCAAAATATTTGATGCTGATCCAACAAATGAACATTTTGTTTATAATTCTTGGCATTCATTGGGACCTATAAGAAAATTAGCAGGAGAAGGAAGAGCATTTTATTCACCATTAAAATATTCAGAGCTTCCAAAATATTACAGAACATCAATAAAAAAACCAAATATTTTTGTAACTCAAGCAACTCCAATGGATGAGCACGGATTTTTTAACTTCGGAGCTTCAGCATCACATCTTTATGCTGCAATCGAAAATTCGGATATAGTAATAATTGAAGTGAACAAAAATGTACCAAGAGGACTTGGTGGATATGAAAATTGTGTTCATATTAAAGAAGTTGATTATATTATTGAAGGATCAAATCCTGAAATGATAGCTTTAGGAAAAGCACAACCAAGTGATTTAGATAAGGAAGTTGCAAAATTTGTAGTAGAAGAATTAGTTGATGGGGCATGTCTTCAAATTGGAATTGGTGGACTTCCTACAGCAATCGGAAAAGAAATTGCAAATTCTGATTTAAAAGACCTGGGCGTTCATACAGAAATGTATGTAGATTCTTTTGTTGAATTATCAAAGGCTGGAAAAATTACAGGTAAAAAGAAAAATATTGATAGGGGCAGACAAGTTTATGCTTTTGCAGCTGGAAGCAAGGAATTATATGATTTTATAGATAATAATGAAGAACTTTGTGCAGCACCAGTAGATTATTGTAATGGTATCGAACAAATTTCTGCTTTAGATAATTTCATGTCAATAAACTCAGCCCTTGAAGTTGATTTAAATGGTACAGTTTCTGCAGAAAGTTCTGGAATAAAACACATTTCAGGTTCAGGTGGAGCTTTAGATTTTATGCTTGGAGCATATAATTCTAAAGGAGGCAAATCTTTTGTAACCCTACACTCATCAAGAGTTGATAAAAAAGGTGTTAGACATTCAAATATAGTTCCAAGATTAATTGAAGGAACACAACCAACAGGTTGTAGAGCAAATACTCATTATGTTGCAACAGAATTTGGAATGGTTAATCTTAAAGGACAATCATTGTGGGAAAGAACTGAGAAATTGATTTCAATTGCTCACCCAGAATTTAGAGATGATTTGATAAAAGAAGCTGAAAAAATGAGAATTTGGAGAAAATCTAATAAATAGTTAAAAAAAAGTCAATATTTCTTGATAAAACGGGAAAACAATGTTATAATATATGTATAAGTTATTAATTTAACAAGCAAACGAAACTTTTTTAAAACACAAAGGAGTAAATATGAAAATTGGTGTAATTGGATCAGGAATTATGGGTGGCGGAATTGTAGAAGTAGCTGCTAAATTCCACGAAGTAGTAGTAAGAGATATCAAAGATGAATTCTTAGAAAACGCTAAAGCAAGAATTGAAAAAGATTATGCTAAACAAGTTTCTAAGGGAAGAATGGAAGAAGATGCTAAAGAAAAAGCTATTAAAAATATTTCTTACACAACAGAAGTTAAAGATTTAGCTGATTGTGACATAGTTATAGAAGCTGCAACAGAAAATCCAAAACTTAAAAAAGAAATTTTCAAAGAATTAGATGAAGTAGTTAAAGAAGGAGCAATTCTTGCTTCAAACACATCTTCACTTTCTATTACTGACATAGCTGCATCAACAAAAAGACCAGAAAATGTAATAGGAATGCATTTCTTCAATCCAGTTCCAGTTATGAAACTTGTAGAAGTTATTAGAGGACTTCACACAAGTGATGAAACAAACAAAAAAGTATTTGAACTTGCTGAAGAATTTGGAAAACAACCAATAGAAGTAAAAGAAGGTCCAGGATTTGTTGTAAATAGACTTTTAATTCCAATGATTAACGAAGGAATTGGAGTTTTATATGATGGACTTGCAAGTGTTGAAGATATTGATAAGGGAATGCAACTTGGAGCAAACCATCCAATGGGACCTCTAGCTTTAGCTGACCTTATAGGACTTGATACATGTCTTGCAATTATGGAAGTATTATTTAATGAATTTGGTGATAGTAAATATCGTCCAAACCCATTATTAAGACAAATGGTAAGAGCAGGAGATCTTGGTAGAAAAACTGGTAAAGGATTCTACGATTATTCTAAATAATTTAAATTTTAAAAAGACTTTGCATGAGCGAAGTCTTTTTTTGTATAAATTTTTATTTTATCTTTTTATTTTAGGTAAAATCCTTATGGTATAATTATATTGAGGTAATTATGGAAAGAAAATGTTATGCGAAAATTAATCTTAGTTTAGATTCTTTGTATAAAAGAGAAGACGGTTATCATGAAATTGATACTATTATGACTAGGATTTCTTTGTTTGATAAATTAAAAATTGAAAAAAATAATAGAAATGATATAAGAATAAAAACTAATAGTGAAGTTTTGTCAAATGAAAATATAGAAAGTAATTTGATTTATAAGGCTTGGGATATTTTAAAAGATAAGGTTAAAAATCCTGGTGTCGATGTATATTTGGAAAAAAATATTCCAATAGCTGCAGGTCTTGCAGGTGGGTCTACAAATTGTGCTGAAATGATTTTGGCTTTGAATGATTTGTGGAATTTGAATTTGAGTGATAAGGAAATTTTTGAAATTGGAAAAAGTTTAGGAGCTGATATTCCATTTTTCTTTTTGAAAAAATCTGCTAGAGCCCAAGGAATTGGGGAGATTTTATCACCAATTGACATTAATTTGGATATGAAAATCCTTCTTATTAACGACGGAACAGAAATTTCTTCAAATTTTGTTTATAAAAGACTTGGAGATTATGGAAATGTAGAAACTGAAAAAATTATAGATGGATTAAAAGATTCTAATAAAAAAACAGTTAAATATTTCAGAAATGTCATGGAAGATGTGGTTTATGAAAATTATCCTCACCTTCTTGATATTAAAAATAGGCTTGAAAATCTTGGAGCATCTAAGGCTCTTCTTAGTGGAAGTGGAGCAAGTATTTTTGCTGTATTTTTTGATGAAGAAAAAATCAATAAGGCTTTTGATTTGATTAAAGGAGACTTTAAATTTGTTGAAAGGGTGAGTTTGATAGATGACTAATATTGGAGTATTTGATTCTGGACTTGGAGGACTTACAGTTCTTAAAGAATTATCAAAAAAACATAAGGCAAATTATTTTTACTTTGGTGATAATAAAAATGTACCTTATGGAGATAAGTCTAGCCAAGAAATAATAAATCTTTCAAAAAATATAGTTAAATTTTTACTTAAAAAGGATATTGATTTTTTTGTGGTTGCTTGTAATACTATTTCAGTCATTGCTATTGATAAGCTTAGACAAACTTTTGATAAGAAATTTATTTCTATAACTGATCAGGCAGTGGGTGAGCTTTTAAATAAAAAAGGCGATGTATTTGTTATGGCTACAAAGGCAACCTGTCTTAAGCATGCCTATAAAGAAAAAATCCAAAGCCTTTCAGATAAAAAAGTTTACGAAAAAGCCTGTCCTTCTTTGGTTACTTTTATTGAAAATGGGGAAATTTGTGGAAAAAATCTTGAAAATGATTTGAAAAAGTATTTGAATATTGCAAATGAGAGAAAAATTGAAAATATAATCTTGGGCTGCACCCATTATCCTATTATTAGAGAAGAAATTGAGAAAAATCTCACCTATAAGGCAAATATTATTGATCCTGCTAAGGTTTTGGCAAGGGATATTGTTTTTGATGAGGATGAGAATTTAAATATAGAAATTTATATGACTGATGTAAATGAAATTTCGCAAAAGATGACAAATATTATTATGGGAAGGGAAATTAAAATTAAAAAAGCCTGTAATTAAATCTTACATAAATTTTACATAGATTTTAAATAAAAAAAAGGAGAAAATTATATGATATATGCAGTTATAGATATTGGATCAAATACTATAAGACTTTCAGTTTACAAGGAAAAAGATGGAATAATCCATAATTTATTTAATGAAAAAGAGGGGGCAAGTCTTAGATCATATATAAAAAATGGCAAGCTAAATGAAAAGGGTGTTGAAAGGTTAATGGAAACTTTGAGAAATTTCAAACACCTTATAAATAATTTTGATGATATAGATGTGGTTTTACCTTTTGCAACGGCTACAATCAGAGATTCTTCTAATAGAAGTGAAATTTTAAAAAGAGTTAAGGATGAAATAGGCTTTGATATTGAAATTTTGTCTGGTGAAGAGGAATCAAAATTTGCCTTTATTGGGGCTAATTCTTCGCTTGAAATAAAAAAAGGAGTTTTGACCGATATAGGAGGCGGATCTAGTGAAATTGTAATAATTGAGCAAGGGAAAGTTATTAAATCTACATCTCTTGATATAGGTTCACTTTCTGCTTTTAATGATAATGTCGAATTTTTATTTCCTACACAAGATGATAGGAAAGCTATTGAAAATGCTATTGAAGATGAATTGATAGAAAGAAATTTCTACCAAGAAAATCATGACACCTTGTGTGGAGTTGGTGGTTCTGCAAGGGCAAGCTTAAAACTTTACAACGAATATTATGGCATTAGCAAGGATAATTTTTCTATGGATAGGAAAAAACTCAAGGATATGATAAAAGATTTGATTGACCATGAAAATAAAGAACTTTTGGATTTAATTCTTTCTGTAAAGGCTGATAGGGTTCACACTCTTATTCCTGGAATGATTATTTTAAATAAAATTGCAAAATATTTTAAGGCTGATGTTATAAATGTAAGTCAAACTGGTGTAAGAGAGGGATATGTTTACGATAAAGTACTAGGAAAGGAATAAAAAATGGATATATCTTTTACGCAAAACAGGGAATTGTCTTGGCTGAAATTTAATGAGAGGGTTTTGGATGAGGCAGATGAAAAAAACGTTGAATTGTTTGAGAGGCTAAAATTTTTTTCTATATTTGATACAAATTTAGAAGAGTTTTTCATGGTCAGAGTTGGTTCACTTGAGGATTTAACAAGGCTTAAGAAAAAAGCGGTTGATAATAAGTCAAATATGACTCCAGAAGCTCAACTTGCTGCCATTATGAAAGAATGTAAAAGATTATACCAAAAAAAAGATTCTGTTTATACTAGAATTATAAATGATTTTAAAAGTGAGGGGATAAATATTGAAAAAGTTTCAAATCTTGACAAAAAAGATTATGAGACTGTGAGATTTTACTTTGACAGCAAAATTGAACCTATTTTAAATTTTCAAGTTGTTGATAGGGTAAGGCCTTTTCCAAGGCTACCAAATCTTTCTATAAATGTAATTTTTAATCTTGTAAAAGAAAGAGAAAATAAGAAAGATAGGAATTATTTTGGAATAATATATGTTCCAGATAAGATTGATAGGTTTTTGAAAGTTTCACAAACAACTATAGTTTTAATCGAAGATATTATTAAAGAATTTGGGGAAAATGTATTTGATAATTACAAGTGTATTTCAAAGCATATAATGTCTGTCACGAGAAATGCAGATATATCATACGATGATGATGATTATGACGTCGACCTTGATTATAGGTCTTATATGAAAGATGTTTTAAAAAGAAGGAAAAGGCTCCAACCTGTAAGACTTGAACTTGATGAGGAAATTGAAGAAGAAGTTTTTGCTTTATTATTGGAAAAACTTCCTTTAAAAAGAGAAAATGTATTTGTTACAAAATCTCCAATGAGAGCGGGTTTTGTTTTTGATATGCTTGATGATATGCCTAAAGAACTAAAAGAGAAATATTATTATGAAAGTTTTTCGCCGCAAAAATCAGACAAAATTCAAGATGATATTCCAATGCTTGATCAAATAGAAAAAAATGATCTTCTTTTATCCTATCCTTATGAGAGCATGGATCCAGTGATTAGATTATTAAACGAAGCAAGTCTAGATGAATCTGTTATAAGCATAAAAATTACCCTATACAGAATTGCAAAAGATTCAGAAATTGCAAAAGCCCTAATAAAAGCTGCTGAAAACGGAAAAGAAGTTTTTGTTTTAATGGAACTAAGAGCAAGATTTGATGAAAATAATAATATTATTTGGTCATCAAGACTTGAAAATGCAGGATGTAAAATTGTATATGGATTTGATAATTACAAGTGCCATTCAAAAGTTTGTCTAATAACAAGAATAAAAGATGATAAAATTGCTTACACAAGTCAAATTGCTACAGGAAATTACAACGAAAAAACTGCAAAACTTTATACAGATTTTTCTTTCATGACAAGTAATGTAGGAATTGGAACAGATGTTAAGGAAGTTTTTGATAATATCATGATAGGAAATCTTGATGGATCCTACAATCATCTTTTGGTTTCACCAAAACCAATGCAAAGAAGACTTTATGAATTAATTGATGAACAAATACAAAGACAAAAAGAAAGTAAAAATGGTTATATAAGACTTAAAATGAATTCAATTTCTGATAGAATTTTGATAGATAAATTATCAGAGGCCTCAAACGAGGGGGTAAAAATTGATCTTATGGTTAGGGGAATTACTTGTATTTTACCAGGAATAAAAAATAGGACAGAAAATATAAAAATCCATCAAATTGTTGGAAGATTTCTTGAACACCATAGAGTTTATCAATTTGGTCAAAGTGATGATTGCAAATTATATATTTCATCAGCAGATTTTATGACAAGAAATATTAGAAATAGGATGGAAGTTGCCTGTCCAATTTACCAAGAATCTATAAAAAAACGAATTTTGGAATTTTTAGATATAATGTTTGCTGATGATGTAAAGACAAGAATAATGAACTCTAAGGGCGAATATGAAAAGGTTGAAAACAAAAAAAATCTAATTGCCCAAGAAAAATTTATAGAGATTGCAAAAGCTAGGGCAAAAGAGAAAAGTTTAGAAAATAAAAGAGAAATAATACCAAATAATATTTCAATAAAAGAAAATAAAAATAAGGATAAAAAAGAGAAAACATTTTTTGAAAAAATAAAAGATTTTTTTAGAAAATAAATTCAGAATATTTACAGTTTGGATTTATTAAAAATAAATTTTTAAATCGCTAAATTAGAAATTCTAATTATTAGCGATTTTTTTTAATAATTTTCGAAAAAAATCATTTATACTCTACATATTTCCTAAGACTTATGTTATAATGGAGTTAAGAAAATATTATAAAGTTTTTAAAATCTTTTTTTATGAATTGAAATATATTTGTATGATTTTGAAAACAATCCCACAGACGTAAATTTAGTTATATTGAAATATATTTAAGGAAGAAAACTAAAAATGGCAAACAAAAGTATTAGAGATTTAAGACGTAAAAAATTAAGAGAGAAAAAAAGAAAAAGAAGAAAAAATTTAATTAAAGTAGGAATATTTGCTCTTTTGATAACAGGAGCTTTGAAGATAGATTTTAAAAGAAATACCGATGATTTTCAAATTAAAAGACCAGTAGAAAACAGGTATGCCCAAAAAAACAAAAAAGAAGAAGTAAAAGATGAAATAAAGGCAGTTAAAACTCAAGTTGCAACACCAATTGGTTTTGAAAATGTTGTAATTGCTGACGAAGAAAAAATTGACAATGATGGTTATAGTGATATTATGAAATCCTACGTAAAATCATTAAAGAGTCAATACTGCTACCAAGAACCAAGCGATTTTACAAAAACTGAAGTAAGTATTAATAAAAATCAATATGTTGAGTATTACGGTACAGAAAATTCTTTTTCAAAAATTAAAATCAATGATGATTTTTATTATGTGAATAAATATGGTCTTGGAAAGCTTAAAGGCGAAGAAAATATCAATGTTATAAATGGAGTGGTATTTGTAAATGAAAATAATCCTCTACCAAAAGATTTTAATCCTGGTATAGATCCAACTAGCAAAAAAGCTTTTGATACTATGCTTATCGATATACAAAGGCAAGGCTTGAATTTAAAAATTGCATCAGATTTTAGATTAGGTCAAAGTGAAGAAAAATTATTAGACCAAAATAATCCTGATGCGGACTTGGCCTTTACAAGTGAGCATCAAACAGGAACTTGTTTTGATTTTTATACTGATGATACAAAATATTCAGACAAATTTAAAGAAACAGATGAGTATAAATGGCTAAAGGAAAATGCTTATAAATATGGCTTTATACAAAGATATACTAAAGATAAAGAAAGTATAACTGGCAAGAAAGAAAGATGCTGGCATTTTAGATATGTTGGTGTAGAAAATGCCAAGTCTATGTTTGAAAATAATCTTTCTTTAGAAGAGTACTTGAAAATAAAATAATAAATTATAGCACAAGTGATAGGTCTATTTCTTGTGCTTATTTTTATTTTTTTGTATTAAAGATTAAAATTTAAAATGAAAAATAAATTTTTGAATTTTATAAAATTTACTTAATTGAAAGTAAGATTTTAAAAGATATAATACAATTTATAAATTAAAAAGAGAGGTATTTATGGGACAAACTGCTTTTATGTTAATGATTGTAACAATTCTTTCCAAAGTTTTTGGATTTTTGAGAGAATCTGTTATGGCATATTTTTATGGAGCGGGAGATATAGTTGCAATTTATGCAGTTGCAAACACCCTCCCAGTGGTTATAGCAAATTTTGTCGCATCAGGTATTATTTTTGGATTTATTCCGATTTACACCAAGGCGAAAAATGAAGAGGGAGAAGAAGCGGCTGAAGAATTTACTTCAAATATTTTTAATATTTTGATGGTGTTTGGTCTTGTGGCAGTAATTATTGGATTTATTTTTGCTGGAGCTTTTTGTAAATTATTTTCTCCTGACTTAAAGGGCGAACTTTTACAAACAGCAATTGTATTTACAAGAATTATAATGTTTGCAATTTTTGCATATTTGTATTCAGCAGTATTTAGGGGATATTTAAATCTAAAAGGTAATTTCTTTATACCAGCCATTACTGGCATAATAATGAATGTAATAATAATTGCCTTTACAATTTTTTCAGGCCTTGCCAAAAATCCATATCTTCTAGCAATAGGATGTTTGTTGGGAAATGTTTTGCAGTATATAATGTTTCCAAAGGCAAGCAGAGACCATGGTTACAAACACTCAAACACAATTGATATCCACAATAAATATATAAGATCATTAATCTGGATTGCAATTCCAGTTATAGTTTCATCAGCTGCAGGAGAAATTGCTCTTACAGTAGATAATTCCATGGCTTCATATTTTTTTGGAAATGCATCAATATCTTATTTAAGATATTCAAAAACTCTTTTATCATTAATAACAGGAGTTATAACAGTTTCAGTTACAACTTCAATTTTTCCAACCATTTCACATTTGGGTCAAAGTGGAGAATTTGAAGATATGAAAAGTCACATAAATTCAGCCATAGTTTCAACCATGCTTTTGGTAATACCTGCAACAATCGGGATGATGGCTCTGGCGGTTCCAATAATAAAACTAGTTTATCAAAGAGGGGCCTTTGATGATAAATCAGTAATTATCACAGCAGCTATGCTTATTGCATATGCACCATTTGTAATTTTTCAATCATTTTCAGATGTAATTGACAAGGGATTTTATGCAGTTGGAGATTCAAAATCACCAGTAATAATAGTTGTAATCCAACAAATTATAAATATAATTTTCAATTTTATTTTGATAAAATTTTTCGATATTGAAGGATTGGCACTTGCAACAACAATTTCAGCGCTCGCTGGAGCATTAATGATGCTTTATAAATTTAGAAAAAATTTTGGAAGATTAAATTTCAAATCATCATTAAAATCATTGATAAAAATTACCATACTTTCAATTTTAATGGGACTTCTAGTTTGGAAAATTTATGGTTCATTAAGCGGAAAAATGTCATATCTTCTAGCTATGTTTATATCAATTTTTCTAGGAGCAATTTTCTATATATTTACAATACTTTTATCAAGAATTCCAGAAGTAATGAAGACGGTAAATCATCTTTATCATAAAATTAAAAAATAATTTAAAAGATGACCTAATATTAGGTCATCTTTAGTTTGCTATTAAATTTTTCATATAAATTGAAACTATTTTTGAGAAATTGTCTAAATTTTTTATCCTACAAAAATCAGTTCCATATATTAATTTTGCATTTTCTATATCTTCATCTTCTCCGGTAAATACTCCCAAAACTTGGATTCCATCGTTTTTTAAAGATCTTATTTCTTTTGCAGTATCATCAACTGCTTTTTTGTCTATATATTGGTCCTTAATTTTTGCATTTACTGTATTTATATTGTGCTTTTCATCATTTGGGCGTCCGTCCGATAAAATTATTAAAATTTTTCTCACGCCTTCATTTTTATCTTCATTGATTAATTTGTGCATTGTTTTAAAGGCGAGTCCATCTCTGTTTGCACCAGAAGCGAAAAAATTATAAATATTTTCATTTTTTCCCTTATCTTTAAAATCCCTGTACATATTAAAAACTGTATAATCTCTTAAAGTTGAAAAAGAAGAAACTCTTATAGGAATATTTACCTTATCCATGGCATTTGCAATTATAAAAGCTTGGTTTGCCACAAGATTTTGCCTTTTGATTTGGCTTGCCGATCCGTCTATCAATAAATCCAATTGAAATTTTGGTTTTGGATCTTTGTTATTTGAAAAAAATACCTTGGATTCATTTAATACAGGAGCCCTCCAAACATTTATAGAATCAAGAAGTCCATAATTTTTTCTGTAAAGCTCATCTTCTTCGTGATTTGCTAAAGAATTTTCTATGGTTCTTGTTAGCTCATTTACAGCCCTGTTGTTTATTGAAAGATTATTTTCAATATATTCTTTTGTTTTTTCCCTTTGTTTTTTCCTAACTTTTTGGTTGAATTTTGCATTTGGAGAATCGGTATATTCTCCCTTGGTAAAATATAATTTTTTTGATTTATGGATGCCCTTGGCAAGTTCTTTTTCCAAAAGTTCTTGTCTTTTTTTGCTTATAGAAAGTTTCCCATAAAAATCCTCTATAAATGAATCTTCTCTTTTATCTTTTTCACTATCAGATTTTTCAAAGATAAATATATCCTTGTTCATATCTTCTTTTTTTTCTTCAAAATAAATATAACCATTAAATTCTGCTGATTGGATTTGAAATTGGTCTTCAATATTTTTTTCAATATCAGACTCGTCCAAATCTTCATGGTCAAAATTTTTGGGCTTTTCTTCCTTTATCATTTGGTCAAAAAGTTCATTGTATTGGTCAAATCTTTCAAAAAGAAAATATTTTTTGAAAAGCTCGTCTAATTTTTCAATTATTTGGCTAGATTTATAGGTGTCAATTGAAAAAAGTTCAGCATAAAAATCCCTTACAAGCCTTGCTTCGGTTATAGGTTTATTAAAAATTTTCTCATAATAGGCCTTTTCAATTTGTTCGTAAACATTGTCGGTTTCTTTTTTGTATTGGTATTTGTCGAGAATTTTTTTGGCATAAGATTTTCTTAAATCTTTTATAACAAGATTTGTTTTTTCTAATTTTCTGTAGGATAAATCTTCCAACAAAAGAAGGGTGATTGCCTTAAATTCTTCAAAAAAAGGGTTGTCCTTTTTTAAATAGGAAAAAAATGAAGAAAATAAATCAAGCCTAAAATTTTTAAACTTGTACCCTTCAATTATATTTTTGTAATTTTTATCCATAGGATAGTAGGATTTAGGAAATATTTTATAATCATCAGCAAAATCCCAAATCACATTCATTGCCCTTAACTTTTCGAAAGTATCAGTCATCAAATACACTCTCTTTGATTTCTTTTGGAAGTTTAGAATCAACGCTATCTCTTACAAGCTCTCTCTCAAATTCATCAAAAGATTTATTAATTAGTCCCATTTCTATTGCATCGTATGGGTTAAGTCCAATTTCCATAGTTTCAATTGCAGAAATTAGTCCCCTTAGGTCTACTGATTTTGTAGAAATTTCTGAATTTTCACTTTTTTCTTGGAGAGATTCAAAAATATCTATAAAAGTATTCATATATTTTTCTTTTAATTTTGGAAATTTATCCCTTAATAAGTGTTTTAAATTTTCTCTTGTAATATTTGGCATATTTATAACCATAAATCTTGAAGCAAGTGCCTCGTTTACTTCTCTTGTTCCAACATAGCCATAATTCATTGTTGCAATAAATCTTGTCTTATCGTCAAGCTTTATTTTGTCATAGCCTGGAATATCAATTACACGTCTGTGATCAAGGGTTGCGTGGAGGACAGAAATCGCTTCGTTTTTTGCCATATTTATTTCATCCAAAACTCCAAAGCCACCTTTTTTTGCACATTCATAAACTGGACCCTTTCTAAAAACTACTTTTCCGTCTTTAAAAGTGTCAGCTCCAACCAAGGAATTGTAATCAGTATTTACGTGAAAAGAAATATCCCATGATGGACGATTAAAAATATAGGAAAGATTTTGAGCTAAAACATTTTTTCCTGTGGCTTTTGGACCAGAAAGTAAAATATTTTTTCCAGATAAAATTGCAGTGATTGCTTTTTTCAAAACATCTTCACCATAATATTTAAATTCTGGTTTAACAATTCTATCCTTGTCTTCTTCATCTATATTTGCTTTTCTAAATTCTATTATTTTATCAATTAATTTTTGGTCTAAATTTATTTCATTTAAATAATCTATCATAATTCACCTCAACTGATATTATACAACAAAAATTTTTAGAGGCTATTGACAAAGTCCATTTTAGGACTATAATAATTAAAAATAGAAAGGAAGAAAATGAAAAAAGATAAATCACTTGAAATTTTTAAATTATTTTCCGTAATTAGAAAAGTGCAGGGACTTAATAACCAAAGCTTTAAAGAAATGAAAGCTAATGGTATAAAGACTGCAATTTTTTTATTTCTAATTTATGAAAAAAATATCACCCAATCCATAATTGTAGAAAGAATGGCTGTTGCCAAGCAAACTATAAATAATGTGATTATGGAATTGTGTGAAGATGGTTATATAAAAAGAATTTCAGATAAGGATGATAAGAGGATAAAAATTTTAGAGCTAACAGATAAGGGAAAATTATATGCTAATGATTTTTTGAAACCCTTAAATGATTATAATGAAAATTTATATGATAGAATTGGAGAAAAAAAGATAAATCAAATGATAGATGACTTTACTATGTTAGCAGAAATTTTATGTAGGATTAATAAGGAGGGAGAAAATGAATAGTTTAAAAGAATTTTTTGAAAATTTTAAATATCTAATGCCTGCTGTTGGCCAATACAAAAAAAATGCAAAGATTTCTATGATTGCAACAAGTATTGAAACTATTTTGGAACTTGTAGTTCCTACAATAATGGCTTTGATAATTGACAGGGCAGTAAGCAGGAAAGATATTAAAATGACATTTATTTTGGGTGGACTAATGATTTTAGTTTCACTTATATGTATGTATTCAGGAATGGTTGCAACCAAACACGCATCAGCAACTTCCTCAGGTTTTGGAGCAAATTTAAGAAAAATTTCATTTGGAAAAATTCAAGAATTTGGTTTTGAAGATTTGGAAGAATTTAGGACTTCATCTTTAATAACCAGACTTACAAGTGATATCCAACAAATCATTTTTTCTGTATTTTTGGGAGTAAGATTTATTATTAAAACCTTGGTCATGGCGATTGTTGCAGTAATTTTATCAGTAAAAGTTTCACCAAGACTTTCACTTTTATTTTTGGTGACCTTGCCACTTTTGCTTGTAGCCATATTTTTTACCATGTCAAAAGCTATTCCTGGCTTTAAACAATACAGGAAAGAATTTGATAAATTAAACCAAATTATTCAAGAATCTTTAGCAAATATTAGGGTTGTAAAATCTTTTGTAAGAGATGATTTTGAAATTAAAAAATTAAGAGAGCAAAATTTCACCATGTTTAAATTAATTGATAAGGCTGGTGGAGCAATTTCCTATATTTTTCCAATTGCAAATGTAATTATGTTTGGATCTATGATTTCCATTGTTTGGTTTGGTGGAAATGAAATTATTAGTGGAAAAATCCAAGTTGGAGAGCTAATGAGTTTTATCATGTATTCAATGATGCTTTTGGGAGCATTCATTGGAATTTCTATGGTTTTAGTTCAAATGATGTCATCAAGCCCTGGAGTTGTAAGAATTGCTGAAGTTATAGAACATAAGCCTTACATGAATAATGATGAAAAAATAAATGATCTTGAAGTTAAAGATGGATCAATAGATTTTTCAAATGTTTCATTTAAATACGGAAAAGATTCTGATAATTTTGCCCTAAAAAATATTAATCTTCACATAAAAGAAGGAGAGTCAATTGGGATTTTGGGCTCAACTGGTTCAAGTAAGTCAAGTTTAGTACAATTAATTCCAAGACTTTATGATATTTGTGATGGTGAAATTAAAGTCGGTGGAGAAAATATTAAAAAATATGATCTTAAAAAATTAAGAGATGCTGTAAATATTGTTTTACAAAAAAATACCCTATTTTCTGGAACAATTGAAGAAAATATTAGGTGGGGAGATATGGAAGCATCCTTTGAAGAAGTAGAAAAAGTTTCAAAAATTGCCTGTGCAGATGAATTTATCAAAGAAAGAAAAGATGGATATAAATCTGTTTTGGGTCAAGGAGGAAGTGGAGTTTCTGGTGGACAAAAACAAAGGATTTGTATAGCAAGGTCTTTGTTAAAAAAACCCAAAGTTTTAATTTTGGACAACTCAACTTCAGCAGTTGATACAAAAACAGAAAGAAAAATTGTTGATGGTATAAATAAATATTCCGATAAACTTACAAAAATCATAATATCTCAAAGAGTCTCATCTTTTAAAGGCTGTGATAGGATTATGGTTATGAAAGATGGATATATTGAAAATATTGGAAACCATGACGAACTTTACAATAAAAATGAATTTTATAGAAAAACCTATGATATGCAAGAGAAAGGAAGTGATATAGATGAAAAATAAATTAAATTCATCCAAAAATAAAACTTCCAAGGGGGCAATAAAAAGGCTTTTAAAATATTTATTTAAATATAAGTGGCAAATGGTTCTTGTAATAATTTCTGTAATTATTTCAACAGCAAGCCAAATTTTTGGAATGGCACTTTTAAGGCCGACAATCGATAATACCATACTAAAGGCAGATGTAGCTGGACTTAGGGCAAATATAATTAAGATGATAATTTTATTTGGAACAAGCGTTATAACTTCTCTTATTTTTTCAAGACTTATGGTAAGAGTTAGTGAAAGAAGTGTAAAAGATATTAGAAATGAATTATTTGAAAAAGTTCAAAGTTTGGAAGTTGGATTTTTTGACCAAAACACCCACGGGGAAATAATGTCAAGATTTACAAATGATACTGATATGTTAAGCCAATCCCTATCATCATCAATCCCAAATATTTTACAATCATTTCTTTTATTTACCGGAACTTTTATCATGATGTTTGTAATTAATATCAAACTTACAGTTCTAACAATTTTTACAATATTTTTAATGCTTGCAGTTTTAAAAAGACTTATAAAAAAATCTACAAAATTATTTTCAAAAAACCAGGTAGAAATTGGGAAGATGAATGGATTTATAGAAGAAACTTTATCAGGTCAAAAGGTTGTAAAAGTTTTTAATTTTGAAAATAATTTGATAGAAGAATTTAATAAAACTGCCGATAGGGTTAGAGAATTAATTTGGAAGGCAAATACAGTTATGGGAAAAATTATGCCCTTTTTAAAAAATGGAATTAACATTTCCTACGCAATAATTTGTATAGCTGGTGCTTTTCTTACAATAATCGGTCAAATGACTGTAGGAACCTTGGTAACATATTTAACCTATGTAAGACAATTACAAAATCCAATCGCCACAGTTTCCCAACAAGCAAATGTCTTGGCTCAAGCTATGGCTGGGGCAAACAGGATTTTTGAAATTTTGGATATGGAAGGTGAAAAAGACGAAGGATATATTGACCTTGTTCATGCAAAAATTGATAAAAATGGAAAATTTCATGAATCAGATACTTTGACAGGAATTTATGCTTGGAAAAAAATTGAAAATGGAGAGGCTCTTTATAAGAGGCTTGAAGGAAAAATTGATTTTGAACACGTTAATTTTTCATACGATGGGAAAAATCAAATTTTAAAAGATGTAAGTTTTTATGCAAGACCAGGAGAAAAAATCGCCTTTGTAGGAGCGACAGGAGCTGGAAAAACAACTATAACAAATGTAATCACAAGATTTTATGATATTGATTCAGGATCAATCAAAGTTGATGATATTGATATTAAAAAAATTCAAAAACAAGCTTTAAGAAGAGCATTTGGAATGGTTCTTCAAGATGTAAATTTATTTACAGATTCAATCTATGAAAATATAAGATATGGAAGGCTTGATGCAAATGATGATGAAATAAAAGCTGCAGCAAGGATGAGCAAGGCGGATTCTTTTATAAGAAGACTTCCTCAAGGCTATGATACAAAAATTTACGGAAACGGATCAAGTTTGTCAGACGGACAAAATCAATTGGTTTCAATTTCAAGAGCAGCAGTTGATGAGCCATCAATGTTAATTTTGGATGAAGCAACAAGTTCAATAGATTCTGCGACAGAGCTTACAGTAACAGAAGCTTTGGATAATCTAATGGCGGGATCAACATCAATTGTAATAGCTCACAGATTATCAACAATCAAAAATTCTGACGTAATAATGGTAATGGATGATGGAAGAATAATTGAAAGAGGAAATCACGAATCTTTGATGAAAAAAAGAGGAACTTACTATCAATTATATACTGGAAAATTGGAATTAGATTAAAAAAAGCGTAGTGGTCGTTTGCCACTACGCTTATTATTTTGCAAAAGAATTTATTATTTCTCTTTCAATCAGATTTCTATAAGCTTTTGAACCTTCAACTTCTGGATGAACCATATCTTTGGCAAATAAATTTGCTTTTTCCTTGGCAAATTTGTACCAATCAACCATGTAGGCATTTTGATTTTCATCACAGAATTTTTTGATTTTTGTATTAATTGGACCTTCCCAAGATTGGCTGTTGACAGTATTTACAAAAAATACCTTTCTTCCTTCAGAAATATTTAAAATATCAAGCATATTTTGCTCGCTCAAAGTTCCATTAGAACCAAGACTAACGAGGATTATATTACCAAGTCCGTTTTTATTTTTTATATCTTGCAAAACTTTTGGCCCATCAGTCATTTGCCTTCCCACTTCACCATCAAGATAAAGATTTGGATTAAATTCTCTAATAAAAGGATCGATATTTATTAAAACCGAATCCCCAATTGCAGTAATTGAAGTGTTTTTCAAAAATTCCCTTTCTTTTTCGGTAAAATTAAAATCATCATAAGCTTTTTTTTCAAAAGTAATTTCTTTTTTTTCAGATTTTTTATTATCATTTTCTTTTTTGTCTTTGTCTTTTTCATTAGAATTTGAAAGTTTATTCTTGTTCTCTTTTTTCTTTTGATCTTGTAAAAATTTTTCGTTGTTTTTCTTTATATTTTCTTTGTTATCGCTAATTCTTTTTTCAAGATTTTTCATATCTTCAGCCTTAGGATTTGGAATAAAGTTTGCCAAAACATTTAGACTTAAAATTATTACAGCAGATATAATAAAATATTTTTTTAGGTCAAATTTCTTTTGGAAAATTATATAAGTTATTTCAGATAAAATTAAAACCAAAAATATTTCCAAAATATAAGCTAAAATCCTACTTTTTGTAGTGTGGGCAAAGGCATAGGATATAAAAGTATTTATTATATATTGCCACATATAGATATAATAAGATCTAAGTCCTATATAATAAAGAATAGTTTTTACAAAGCCCATTTCTTTTTTATTAATTGAAATTATACTTTCTTTTTCATAAGTATATAAAATACCAATTAATAAAGCTTGAATTAAGGTATAAATAGGAATGATTATCCTATAAGTATATAAATTTTCTCCATTTATAAAAAAGTAAAGGATAAAGCTTAAAAACAAAAGAGCATACAAAACATATTTTGGTGAAAAGTTTTTTTCTTTAGATAAGTCAATAATTTTTGAAAAATCATCTACCAAAAGATAAGTTATAGCTCCAATAAAAATAGCATTAATTCTCGTATCAGGACCATAGTAAATTCTTGAAATATTATTTTTATCAAAAGAAAAAATGATCATCAACAAGATTGAAATTACTGAAATTAGCCCAAAAAGATAAATCCTTATTTCCTTACTTGTAAATTTATCCTTAAATTTATCTAAGAAATAATTTATCAGATAAAAAATCAAAATAAATTGAATTTGCATGGATATATACCAAAAATGAGTAAAAATTGAAAAATATCCATTTTTAGTAAAGTAAGACCCACCCTTAAAAATTTGGTATAAATTTTGAAAAGATAGGGCAGATGGAATAGAAGCCTTGATTGAATCGTGAAAAATAATTTTAGAAAAAATCAAAGCTATTATTAAAGATGTGCTTATTACAAAAATTAAGCTGGGCATAAGCTTTAAAAATCTTTTTTGAATATTTATTTTTAATTCTTTCAAATTAAAGTCTTCTATATTATTTAATTTTTTCATCATTAAAAATCCACTCATAACAAAAAAGCCGATTACTGCCATAAAGCCACCAGGTAAAATTTGAACTGATGAGTGAAATATGCATATTGCAATAATAAAAATAGCCCTTAAAAAAGTGAATGAATCTATTTGTTTGTGTTTTCTCATGTATCCCCCAATGAAATTTATTATAAGTTATCAAGAGAAAAATATCAATAGATTAGTGAAATTGTAACCTTTGTAATCAAATTAAATAGATTATACATAATTATTACAAATTTTTATAAATTTTCTAATAAAAATTCGCTATATTATTTACAGAATAAATGTGCTTAGGAGGAAATAATGAAAAACAAAAATAAATTAATTTTGGCTTTATTAATTGCAAGTGCGACTACTACAATTTTTCCGGAAAATGTATCCTTTGCAAGTGATGATGCTAGTACAAATGTAGAAATTACTGAAAAACAAAATCAAGATGGGAAAGAAAATATAGCTGATATTCCGAAAGATGACGAAGTAACCTTCCCAAAAAATGAAAAAAATACTAGAGAATCCGATGGAACAAATAAATTTAATAGGGCAACTGAAACTGAAAGAGAAAGTTTTGGCGAAGATAAAAATGTAGGAAATATTGATCCGAAAGTAAAAGAAAAATTAGAAGAAACAAAGGGAGAATATGGTAAGAAAAATGGATCATATGCGAATAATAATCTAAAAGCTATAGATACTCCTATAAAAGATATTACAATAAATCCAGGACAAAATGAAAACGAAGTTGCCGTAACTTGGTTTGGAAAAGGTGAAGTGAATGAAAATAGCAAATTAATTTTCAATAACAAGGAATACAAACCAATTAGGGCAAGAAAAACTGGTGATTCTAATGGGTATTCAACTTATACTTCAATTGTTCAAATAGAACCTGGTAAAAATTATGATTATTATATTACAAATGATGATTATAAAAGTGATATGTTTACTTTAAGAACTAAGGCTCTTGGAAAAAATAATGAATTTTCTTTAGTTTATTTGGGAGATCCTCAAATGGGATCAGGAGATAAAGTTTGGGATAAACACGGCTTAAATAAAAACACCCAAGCAAAAGTCGACCAAGATAAGGCGGATTTTGCAAAAACTTTGAAAAAAGCTCAAGAGCTTGATCCACATTTTTATTTTTCGATGGGAGATAATGTAGAAATCGCTGGTTATGAAGGAGAATATGATTATTTCTTTGATAATGACTTATTTAAAGAAAGAATTTTTTCATCAATAACTGGAAATCACGAAACCTATATTGATGGAAATGATTCGACTTTACAAAATACAGTTTTCTCTGATCATTTTTATCTAGCAAATGAATCAAAATTAGGCTCAATTTCAAAAGAAAATGAAGATGGAACAAGAACCTATATACCTGGAGATTTTTGGTATTCATATGGAGATACACTTTTCTTAAACTTAAATTCAAATGTAAATAATTCAAAAGAACATGAAGAATTTATAAAAGAAGCCATAAAACAAGCTGAAGAAAAAAGAGGATCAAAATTTTCATGGAAGGTTGTATCTTTCCACCATGCACCATATTCTACAGCAACTCACACCACTGATGATGATATTTTACAAAGAAGAAGTGAGCTTGTAAAAATATTTAACAACAATAATATAGATCTTGTCTTAAACGGACACGACCATATTTATACAAGAACAAAACATATGCTTGCTGGAGAAAAAACTTTAGATTTCAAAGATGCTTATGGAACAGATTTGAACGATCCAAATGCAGAAATTAAAGATGGATACTCAGAAACTTTCAACAATAAAATTTATCCAAATGGAAAAGTTATAGTTGATGGAATCGGAATTGATTATGGTAAAAATCAAGTGACAAATCCAAAAGGAACTTTATTTTTAACCATGTCTGCATCAGCAGGTGCAAAATTCTACAATCCAATAGGAGAGGACCAATGGTTTGTAAATAGGTCACTTGATGATAGAAGTCAATTATTCTCCCACTTAACATTTTCAAAGAATCAATTTAAAATTGTGACAATGGATCAAGATGGAAAAGTTGTAGATACTTATACAATAAATAAAACTGATGAAAAAATTTTAAATCCAGATTTTGGAAAAAATAATACAGATTACTCAAAATTAGAAAAATATATAGAAAATATTATGGGCAAAAAAGTAGTATTAGAAGATGAAAATGTTGAAACTTATAATATAGCCCTAGAAAATGCAGTTAGAATTTTAAATGATAAAAGTGCAAGTCAAGAAGAAGTTGATAGTGCAGTTGAAGTTTTAAAAACAAGAATAAGCGAAGTATCATTTGTAAAAGAAAATCCAAAATCTAACAAGGATGAAAATGAGAATAATAAAAATGAAAATAAAAACGATGACCAAAAATCAAAAAGTGAAAATGGATCATCAAATAAAAGCAATCTAAAGGGCAAAAAAGTAAAAGCAGAAAACTCTAAAAAAGATTCTGACTTTGAAAATAAAGGCCTAAATAAAATTCACACAAAATCTACAAATGTGAAAACAGGAGTAAAATCTTTAAGTACAATATTTGCAAGTTTATCCCTTGCACTTGTCGGATTATTTAAAATTAAAAGAAAATAATTTTTTCTAAAGCCCAAAATCCATTATAGGATTTTGGGTTTTTCTTGTTTTTATCCAAAATATTTTGTAAACTATTACTTAATAGAAAGGATGAAAAATGAGATTAAGATTTAAAGAAAATGCAATTCCAGAAATGAAAGAAAACCCTCAAATATTTTTTGGTGGAAAAGAAAACAAGGAGAAATGGAAAGAAATTTTTGGAAATGATAATGATATATATTTAGAAATTGGGTCTGGCAGGGGAGATTTTTTAATTGAAATTGCAAAGGATAAAAAAGATAAAAATTTTATAGGACTTGAAGTAAATACCAATGCCTTTGTAGTTTGCAGTAGAAAAATGAAAGAAAATGAGCTTAAAAATGTAAGAGGCCTTATAGCAGATGCTGAAAATTTGGAAGAAATTTTTGAAAATGAAGAAATTTCAAGAATTTATTTAAATTTTTCAACCCCATGGCCAAAAAGACGCCATCACAAAAGAAGACTAAGCCACGAAAGATTTTTGAATAGGTACAAAAATATAATAAAAGATAAGGCAATTTTGGAGCTTAAAACAGATAACAAAGAGTTATATGAGGCATCTTGCAAATATTTTGAAGATTTTTCTATGGATATAATTGAAATAAATGAAAATTTATCAGAAGAAAAAAGCAAGTATATAAGTGAATATGAAAGAAAATTTAGAAACAAAAAAATGCCAATCTATTATATAAAAGCGAGATTTAATAAATGAATATTTCAATAGTAAGTGTAGGAAAAATAAAAGAAAAATACTTTAAGGATGCCATAAGTGAGTATGAAAAAAGACTAAAGCCCTATGTGAAGTTAAAAATATTTGAAGTAAATGATGAAAAAGCTCCAGAAAATTTATCAGAAAAAGAATTAGAAATTGTAAAAGAAAGAGAAGCTGATAGAATCTTAAAAAAGATAAAAGAAAATTCCTATGTTATAAGCTTAGAAATTGAAGGAAAAAGCCTATCATCGGAAAGATTTTCTAAATTAATAAAAGACCAAATGACCTATGGGATGGGAAAAGATTTGGTTTTTGTAATTGGAGGATCAAATGGTTTATCAAAAAAAATAAGTGATAAGGCAGATTATAAATTATCATTTTCAAAAATGACTTTTCCTCATAAATTAATGAGATTAATTTTAATAGAACAAATTTATAGGGCCTACAAAATTATAAATAATGAACCCTATCACAAATAAAACGGACCGAAAAAGGTCCGCTTTTTTTTATCAGCTTTTATTATTTTTCTTCAATTATTTCAATAGAAAAACCTTGAGGATCTTTTATAAAATAAAACTTATCAGACTCATCTGATAAACCACCAATTTCTTGGCTAACTATGCCCATTTTTTTGTGAAGTTCATAGGCTTTTTCAAATTCTTTTGTTTTAAAGGCCATATGTCCATAATAAGATCCGTGTTCATATTTTCTACCATCATGGTTGAATGTTAATTCAAGTTCATAAGCGCCATCTTCTGTCGCCATATAAATTAAAGAAAATTCATCTTCATCGTAATCTTTTCTTCTTGTTATATGCATATTTAATGCATCTTCATAAAATTTTATACTTTCTTTGTCGTTATCTGTGTATATGCATGTGTGAATTGATTTAAATCTCATAATACCTCCTAATTTCTCTATTAAATTTATACCCAAAAATTTAAAAATAAATTTTACTAACATTTTACAAGATAAATTTTAGCCAGGGTATATAAATAAGGGATAAGAAATTTCGCAACCTTATGACCAGAGTTTTGCAAATTTACTAGAATTTTTGCAAGGCTCTTTTTTTTGAAATTTTTATTTGATTTGCTAAAATAAATTTAAATAGTATAATTTATTTTGCAATCTTTTAGAAATAATAAATTAAATTTTTGTTAAAATTTTTTAAAAATATTTGACAAGAAATGGAAATTATCTTATACTATAAAAGTAGTGTTTGCCCAGATAGCTCAGTCGGTAGAGCAGGGGACTGAAAATCCCCGTGTCGGTGGTTCGATTCCGCCTCTGGGCACCAGAAAGTGCGGAAGTGGCTCAGTGGTAGAGTATCGCCTTGCCAAGGCGAGGGTCGCGGGTTCGAATCCCGTCTTCCGCTCCATATGGCGCCATAGCCAAGTGGTAAGGCAGAGGTCTGCAACACCTTTATCCCCAGTTCAAATCTGGGTGGCGCCTCCAAATTTGTCCTCTTTGAGGACTTTTTTTGTACCTAAATTTAAGGAGGATTATGTTAATTATTAGCCACAAATCTAAAAAAGAATTTACAGATTTTTTAGATTTTAAAAATATAAAATATTTAAAAACAATCGACAATCCAAATCTCGACAAAAGAATTTCAGATCATCCTGATTTATCAATTTTTAAATTAGATGAGAAAAATTTAATTGTCGACAAAAATGTCTATGATTATTACAAAAAAAATCTGAAAAATATAAATGTAATAATAGGAGAAGAGGTTTTTGAAAAATATCCTCACGATGCCCTCTATAATATTGTAAAATTTAAAAATTTTTATATTCATAATGATTTTACAGAAAAACATATAAAATTATATTTTAAAGAAAAAAATATCGAACACTTATTTGTAAAACAAGGTTATACAAGATGTTCAATGCTTGTTTTTAATGAAAATCTTTTGACTTCTGATATGGGAATTTTTAAAAATTTAAAAAATATTCTTCCCATAACTTTATTAAAGGAAGAAAAAATTCCTCTTGATGGTTTTGAAAAAGGATTTTTAGGTGGATGTTTTGGAAAAATTGGAGAGAAAACCTTATTATTTAATGGAAATATAGAAAGATTAAATTCATATGATATAATTAAAAATATAGTAGATAAAGAAAATTTAAATTTATTATATCCAGATACTAATTTAGTAGATACTGGATCTTTTATATGGATATGATTAGGAGATTAGAATGAATATAGTAAAACCACAAACAATTGCAGGCGTAATGGAACTTTTACCAGATGACCAACTAGTTTTTGATTATATAAAAAAAATTATTGAAGAGACTTTTTTGTCTTATCAATTTTTGCCTATAGATACGCCAGCTATTGAAAAAAATGATATTTTATTTGCCAAAGGCGGCGGAGAAACTGAAAAACAAATTTTTGGCATTGATTCTTCAAAAAAAGATATGTCTTTGAGATTTGATTTGACAGTTCCTCTTGCAAGATATGTATCAGAACATTTTTCTGATTTGAATTTTCCTTTTAAAAGATATCAAATCGCCAAAGTTTATAGGGGTGAAAGAAATCAAAAGGGAAGATACAAGGAATTTTACCAATGTGATATTGATATTATTGGAAATAATTCTCTTTCAATCCACAATGATGCTTTATTACCAAAGGTAATTTATGATATTTTTCAAAAGCTAGATTTTGATGGAATTAAATTTCACATTAACAACAGAAAATTATTGAATGGATTTTTTGAATCAATTGAAATTTCTGATAAGGAAGAAGTTTTAAGAACAATTGATAAAAAAGCAAAAATCGGAGATGAAAATACAAAAAAACTTTTGGTAGAGATTTGTGGAGAAGAAAAAGCAGATAAATTGATGGATCTTATCAATAATAAGAGAGAAAACAAAGAACTTTTGACTTATCTTGAATCTTTAGACTTAAATGAAAATTATAAAATTGGTTTGAAGGAACTAAGAGAAGTTTATGATTATATGATTAAATTTGGAATTGATGATAAATCAATTATGATTGATTTGTCGATTACTCGTGGTCTTGATTATTATACTTCTACAGTTTATGAAACATTTTTGGATGGTTATGAATCTATAGGAAGTGTGTGTTCTGGTGGAAGATATGAAAATCTTGCTGGAAATTTCTCAAAGCAAAATCTACCAGGAGTTGGTCTTTCTATTGGTCTTACAAGACTATTTTATCAATTTCAAGAGCTTGGTCTTGTTGAAAAATATAGGAAGAAATTTACAGATTGTTTAGTTATTCCAATGGATGAAAAATTAAATTTCTATGCTATTGAAATAGCAAATAATTTGAAAAATCAAGGTTATAAAGTTGATATATATCTTGAAGATGGAAAGTTTAAGAAAAAAATTAATTATGCTAATAAAATTGGTGTAAAAAAAGTTTTAATTATTGGTCAAGAAGAATTTGACAATAAAATGGTTTCTGTAAAAAATATGGAAGATGGAAAACAAGTTAGCGTAAAAATTGATGAAATTTCCGCTTATATTTAAGGAGAGTTATGACATTTAGAATAATTACAGATGGTTCTAGTGATATGAATGTTGATTTTATAAAATCTTCAAACATAATCATAGTTCCCATGCAATCAAATATGGAAGATGAGGTCTATGAAATCATAGGCACAGATTTGGAAAACCTAAATAAATATTATGAATTTATGCTAGATGACAAAAATGTATCAACAAGCCAAGTAAATTTAGCTTCATTTGAAAAATATTTTGAAGAAGTTTTAAAAGATGGCCAAGATATTTTTTATATAGGTCTAAGCGATTCCTTGTCAGGGACTTTTGAAAATGCTCAAAAAGCAAAAGAAATTTTAGAGAAAAAATATCCAGATAGAAAAATATATATTTATAATCCAAAACAAGCATCAACAGGCGCTGGACTTTTGTGCCAAATTATTGTAAAAATGCAAGAAGAAGGAAAAGATATAGACCAAATTGCTTCTTTTATAAAAGAAAATTCAAAATATATGGTTTCCCAATTTGGAGTTGAAAGTCTTAAATATCTTTATAAGGGTGGAAGAATTTCAAAAACTAGTGCTGATATAGGAAATTTTTTGAAAGTAAAACCAGTTATTCATATTACAGATGATGGTTCTCTTGAAGTTTTAAAACTTGAAAGAGGAACAAAGAGGGCTATAAAAGTTTTATTTAAAAACTTCCAAAAAAATTGGAACCCAGATTTGTCGGAAGAAGTTCTTATAGGTTATGCATATTTTGATGAAAATGCAAAAAAATTAAAAGAAATGGTTGAAGAAAAATTTCCAAATGCAAGAGTAAGCCTTGCTCCAATTGGATCTTTGATTGGATCTCACGTTGGACCAGGCATGTATTCTTTGTCATATTTTGGGGAAAAAAGATAGGAGAAATATGCTAAAAAATAAAAAAAATGCAGTAATTTTTTCTTTAATAGCAATGTTTTTATGGGGGAGTGCAATCCCCCTTATTAAATCTACTTATGTAGTTTTGGATGTTAAATCTTACGATACCTTTGCCAAGGTTTATGTTGCAGGAATTAGGTTTTTTATGGCAGGAATTTTGGCGTTTTTTTATGCGAAAATTTTTGGCAAAAGTAAGATTTCATTTAAAAGTGTAAACTTAAAATTGGTGATAGTTCTTGCAATACTTCAAACTTTTTTGCAATATTTTTTCTATTATATAGGTCTATCAAACACGAGTGGAGTAAAATCGTCAATCATTCAAGCATCAAATTCCTTTATGATTGTAATAATCTCACTTATTTTACTTCCTGAAGATAAAATTACTTCAAACACAATTCTTGCTTTAATAATTGGAACAGCAGGAATTGTTTTGGTAAATTCAAATCAAAAAATGGGAAGTGGATTTAAATTAAGCGGAGAAGGATTTATTTTCACATCAACTTTTATAAATGCCCTTGCTTCAGTTTTACTTAGAAAATATTCCAAAGGATCAAATCCTTATGTTTTAAATGGATTGGCTTTATTTTTTGGGTCCTTGCCTTTAATAATTCTAGGAAAATTTTTACTTATAAATCCAGTTTATATAAATTTAAAGGCTTTTATCATGCTTTTTTATGGAGCATTTATTACAGCAACTTCATTTACAATTTGGACCATTGTATTGCAAAACCACAGTGCAAACCAATTTGGAGTATTCAAATTATTTATACCGATTTTTGGATCAATTTTATCGGTAATAATTTTGGGCGAAGTTTTTACAATAAGGCTCTTTATAGGTTTAATTTTAGTTTTGACAGGATCTTTGGTTTTAATGAAAGGTAAAAATAAAAAAAGATAGTTTAGAATTTACTAAACTATCTTTTTTATTGGTCTTTTTAAATTATTTGTTAATTTATAAATTTCATCAATATATAAATATCTATTTTTATCTTTATATCTTGCAATTTTCATAAGGTCTAGCGCCCAATTTACCAAATATTTTGACAAGTAAAAGGCATAAATATCATTTGCAAGAATTGATCTTCTACCATTTATTACTATATCATTTCGAATTTCTTTAAAATATCTTATCAAATTTTTCCTATTATATTTAGAAAAAATCACTTCAATCAATGAAACAAGGGCTAAAATATATTTATCCTCAAGAAAATTTATAGTAAAATCAATGCTTTCATCTTCATTTAAAATTATATCTTCAAATTTTTCATGATTTTTATAAAATTCAAAATATTTTTCTTTGGAAAAATCTTCAAAAAAATTAGGATAAAGACCATATTCAAAATTTGATTTTTCTAAATTTTCCCTAAAAAATTCAAGAGATGTAGAATTATCAAAAATTGTTATAAAAATAGGAGATAAAATTACTAAAAGCCTCAAAGTTTCATTATCTTTATCATTTTTAAAATTTAATATTATTTTTTCTTCTTGATCTGCTTTTTCTAATTTAGAAAAGTCCTTATTTTTTAATTTTTTATCAAGGTCAAAAACATCTTTCGCCTGGTATTGGTATAATTTATTATTTTTAAAAACTTTTACAATCATTGTCTTATATTTTCAAATTTTCCATTTACAGCTTCTGCCAAATCAAATGGATTTAATTTTAAACTTACTCCACATTTCCCACCAGAAACAATCATTTTATCAAGATCTTTTGCACTATCATCAATAAAAACTGGATAATCTTTTTTCATTGCAAGGGGAGTTGTTTCTCCTCTTTGATAGCCAACTTTAGATTTTAAATTTTTGGTTGGAAGGATTGAAATGCTTTTAACGCCTGCAACTTTTGCAGCCTTTTTCATATCAATTGAATCATAAGATCTTACTAAATAAATTATAATTTCCTTATCTTTTGAAATTGTTGCTATAGTTTTATACATTTTATTTAAATCGACGTGAGATTTTTTACCAGCATCAACTGCTGATTTAAATTCTCCACCCAAATCATATTCTATTTCTTCATAATCAATATTTTTATTTTCTAAAAGTCTCATTGCATTTGTTTTTATTTTTCCCATACTAGCTCCTTTCTTTTTTAATATTACCAGAAAATTACAAAAATTCATTAGAATTTATCAAATTTGGGTATACTTATCTTAGAAGAAATTAGGAGAATTTGAATGATTGAAAAAATTATAATAACTTATATTTATCATTCCTGCTATAGTGTTGAAATAGGGGATTATTTTATTATATTTGATTATTATAAGGGAGTTTTAAATATACCTGAAGATAAAAATGTGATTTTTGTTGCAAGTCATGGACATTCTGACCACTACACTTCAGAAATTTTAAAAATTCCTAATATGAAAAATTATACTTATGTTTTATCAAGTGATATTGGGCATTTGGAAAGTGATGACAATATTATTTATATAAAAGAAAATAAATTGGGCATGGACCAATTAAAATCTTTGTATAATTCAAAAAATATATATCTTGTTGATCCTTATCAATTTAAGGAAATTAATATTAAGGGAAGAAAAATTTCTATAAAAACTTTTGGATCAACTGATGAGGGAATTTCTATAATTTTATATATCGATGGAATAGAAATTTTTCACGCAGGAGATTTAAATTATTGGGCTTGGGAAGATTATGATGACAAAAGTGTAAAAAAAGAGTATTATGCTTTTATCGACCAAATAGAAAAAATAAAAAATGAACCGATAGATATAGCTTTCTTTCCAGTTGATTATAGGTTGGGCGAAAATTATTATAAGGGTCCGAAAATTTTTGCAGATACCGTAAAGCCTCAACTAATGTTTCCAATCCACAGCGGAGATCATGAAAAAATCAGCTTGAAATTTGCGAGAGAAATCAAATTAAAAGAAACTGTATTTAAACCAATTATAGATAAAGGTCAAAAAATTATTGTAGATATAAAGGATTAGATAAGATGGAAAAAATAGCAGTATTAGTAGATTCTGGATCAGATATAGATTTAGAAAAAGCTAAGGAATTTGGCATTTATTTGATGCCATTTTATGTAAATTTAGATGGAAAATTTTATAAGGAACAAATAGATTTAAAGCCAGAACAATTTTATAATTGGATAAGAAAAAATGAAAAATTACCCAAAACTTCTATTCCCTCTCCAGGCGAGTTAGAAGAAAAATTAAATGAAATTAAAAAAGATGGATATGAAAAATTAATAATAATTACCATATCCAAAAATTTCACAGGATTTTTCAATTTATGTTCACAAATAGAATTTGAAGGACTTGATATAAGAGTAGTTGATTCACAATCAGTTGCCCTTACAACAGGTTTACTTGCAATTTATGCTAAAAATTTAATTGAAAAAGGATTTGAATTTGAAAAAATAGTGGAAATGGTAGAAGAGAAGAAAAAAGAATCAAAAATATTTTTCACTATAGATACCTTTAAATATATAATTGCAGGAGGAAGGGTTCCTAAAGCTTTTGGAAAAGTTGGAGAACTTTTAAATATCAAACCAATTGTTATGTGTGATCCAACAGATGGAAAATATCATATTGTTAAAACCTGTAGGGGCGAGAAAAAAGTTATAAAAGAAATGGAAAAAATCGCAAATGAATATTTAGGAAAATTTGACAAATATTACATGATAATTTCAAATGGTGGCTACAAAAAAGGATCTGAAATTTTGGAAGAAAAATTAAAAGATTTTAAGGAAAAATCGAGCTTATTTTTAGCATCACAAATAGCTCCAAGCCTTGGAGCAAATACAGGGCCAGGATTATTTGGTTTTGGATTTTTGCCTATTGATTAATAAATAAAAAAGACGAGAATTTTCTCGTCTTTTTAAATGAAAATTTTTAATCTTATTTAATTTCTAAAGAATTTTCCCAAAGGCCATGGATATTGCAATAGCTTAATGCAAATAAAGTACCTTTTTTGTCAGATTTAAATTCACCAACAGCTTTTGGAGTTGTATAAATTTCACTTTCACCGTGAGCTGAGAAATTATAATTTGCAATTTCTACAGGTAATTTTTCACCTTCTGGTATAAAGAAAACTTTAATCCAAGCAATGTGGTGTTCTAAAGTATTTGGGTGAGCAATTTCTTTTCCTACAAAAGCAGAAACTTCATATTTTCCTTCGCCAAGTTCTTTATATTCTAATTCTGGTACGTGTTTTTCATTTTTCCAATCGCCTGATTGAACAGTTTGTGTTAATAACATAAAATCCTCCTAATTTTTTATCTACATTTATTTGATACCCATAGGCAAAAAAAAATAACAAAAATATAAAAGTTTTTTTAAGACTTCAAATTTGTTATAATATAATTGTTATGGAAAAAATTATTATTACAACAAGCTTTGGTTTAGAAAGCTTAATAAAAAGACAATTACAAGAAGAAAATTATAAAGATTTCGAAGTTTTAAATGGGAAAATAATTTTAAATGGAAATTTAGATGATATCTCTTATTTAAATTTAAATTTAAGAGAAGCTGATAGGGTATTTTTAGAAATTGCATCATTTGAGGCTAAAAGTTTTGAAGAATTATTTGAAAATATAAATAAAATAGATTGGTTTGATTTCTTATCAATTGATGATAATTTTATTGTAAATGCCAGGACTTACAAATCAAAATTATTTTCTATTCCTTCAATCCAATCAATAAGTGAGAAAGCAATTGTAGATTCTTTAAAAAGAAAATATAAAATTTCGACATTCAAAAAAACAGGACCTCGAGTTCAAATTGAAGTTATGATTGAAAAGGATATGGTTTCAGTTTGCCTTGACACATCGGGAGATGGTCTTCACAAAAGAGGATACAGAGAAGGAAGTGTAAAAGCTCCTTTAAGAGAAAATTTGGCGGCGGCTCTTATAGATTTATCTTTTTATAAAGATGATAGGTTTTTGTTTGATGGTTTTTGTGGATCAGGAACTATTTTGATTGAAGCTGCAAGAAAAGAAAGAAATATTGCCCCAGGTCTTGATAGGGATTTTGATTTTACATCTTTTAAATTTTACGATAAAAAAAGATTTGAAAAAATAAAAAAAGAAGCCTACGAAAAAATCGATTATAATAAAAAGTTAAATATCTTAGGCTCAGACCTATCAAAAAATGCAATTGATCTTGCCAAAAATAATGCTTTAAATGCTGGAGTATATGAAGATATTACTTTTCTAAACAAAAATTTTAGGGAAATAAATTTAAAGGATAATTTTGGAATTTTTATATCAAATCCACCATATGGTGAAAGATTGTCAAAATTTGATAAGGAAAAAATTTCAAAAATGATTGATGATAAATTTAAAAAATTAGATACTTGGTCAATGTTTATAATTTCATCCGACGAAAAAATTGATAAAAATATAAAAAGAAAGCTATCAAAAAAGAGAAAATTATATAACGGAGGACAAAAAGTTGACCTCTACCAATATTTTGGTAAAAGACCAAAAAAAGATAGAAAAGTTAAGATTTAAGTGGTACTATAATTACAGCTATTAGGAGGTGTTTATTATTAATAATAATGAAACAAATAGAAATTCAAATAAAGTATTGTTTACAATCGGTGGAATTGTAGTAGGGATATATATAATAGGAACAGTTTTATTTTCTTTTGTGTGTTTACCAAATACCCATGTTAATGGAAAAAATGTATCATTTGCTCCAAAAGAATCAGTAATTGGCGATAGTGTTGGAGATTTTGATATAAAAATTAAAGGGCTAGACGATAAAGAATTATCATTTAATTCAAAAGATGTTGATTACAAGGCAAATATCCCAAAAGGAGCAAGTCTTGATCAAAATCCATTAAAATGGCCAATAAGTTTTTTGACAAAAGAAAATTTTGATTTTGATTATAAGGTAAATTTTGATGAAGATAAACTTGATAATATTTTAAAAAATTCAAGCTTTATGAATAAGCTTGTTGAACCTAAAGATGCAAAATTAGAATTTGATGGAAAAGAATTTAAAATTGATGAAGAAGTTGAAGGAAATAAAGTAAAATATAATAAATTAAAAGAAGCTTTAGTTTCTGCAATTAAAACTAGAAATGCTGATATAAAAATGGATGAGTCATTTTATGAACGTCCAAAAGTATATGCCAAAGATGAAAATTTACAAAAAGCCTTAAAAGAAGCAAATGATGCTTTAAAATTATCTTACAAATTTAATATCAATGGTTTTGATTATAAAATTGAAGGTCAAACTTTGGCAGATATGCTTGAATATAAAGATAAAAAGTTAAGCTTGAAATATGATAAACTTGCCGAATATGTTTCAAAAATGGCGGAAGAAACAAACACCTACGGTAAAAATAGGAAATTTAATGCGACCGATCTTGGAGAAATTACAGTAAATCCTGGAGTATATGGTTTTATTATAAATCAAGAAGAAACTATTAATTCCGTTTTAAAATCTTTTGACCAAAAAAAATCAGCAAATATAGACCCTGTTTATGAAAGAGAAGGCCTTGAAAGATATGATGATGGTTCTGATTTGAAAGATACCTATGTTGAAATTGATATTTCAAGACAACAATTATGGTATTATCAAAATGGTGAGCTTTTACTTTCTACACCTGTAGTTACTGGAGATGTTTCTCAAAAAGGATTTACAAATGTGGGTGTAGGTTCAATTCTTTCAAAAGAAACAAACAAAAAATTAAAGGGAAATAACTTTGATGGAAGTAAGTATTCAGTTCCAGTAAAATATTGGATGCCAATAGGATGGGATGGAGAAGGTCTCCACGATGCTGGATGGAGAAGAGCTTTCGGTGGATCTTATTATAAGTATTCGGGTTCAAATGGGTGCATAAATATGCCGCCAGATCAAATCAGCAAACTATTTGAAATGGTTAAATACAATACTCCAGTTGTTGTATATGAATCATCAACAAGCAACTCACCAAACATGTTATATTAATTTTTAAAAGTGCTATCTATTTTTAGATAGTCACTTTTTATATTTACTAATTGAAAGGAAGAAAAATTGATTAAAATTGAAAATTTAAATTTTTCTTATAAAGATAATTCAGAAGAAAATGAAATTAAATACACGAAAGCTTTAAATAATTTAAATTTGTCTATTAAAGAAGGAGAATTTGTGGCGATTTTGGGCCATAATGGTTCTGGAAAATCTACTCTTGCAAAACTTTTAAATGGTCAAATATTTCCTACAAAAGGAGATATCTTAATTTGTGGAATGAATACAAAGGATGAGAAAAAAATTTGGGATATAAGAGAAAAATGTTCAATGGTTTTTCAAAATCCTGATAACCAAATGGTTGCAACTACTGTTGAAAATGAAGTTGCCTTTGGTCCAGAAAATTTACAAGTTAAAAACCCAGAGCTTAGAGAAAGGGTAGATGAGGCGATAAAACTTGTCGGTATGGAAGATTATAAAAAAAGATCTCCTTCTGCTCTTTCAGGTGGACAAAAACAAAGAGTTTCTATTGCAGGAGTTATAGCTATGCTTTCAGATTGTATTATTTTTGATGAACCAACAGCCATGCTTGATCCTCAAGGAAGAAATGATGTTATGGATATAATTCAAACTCTAAATAAAAAATATAAGAAGACAGTCGTTCACATAACTCATTATATGGAAGAAGCTGCCCTTGCTGATAGGATAATTGTTTTAAATAAGGGAGAAAAGGCTCTTGAAGGAAGTGCTAGAGAAGTTTTTTCAAAGGTAAAAGAAATGAAAGATTTAGGTCTTACAGTTCCTCAAGTTACAGAAATTGCCTATGAACTTGAAAAAGAAGGTTATAATTTTGAAAAATTACCTTTAAATATAGAAGAATTTTTGGAGCTAGTATGAAAATTGAACTAAAAAATGTTGATTATATATATAATGAAGACAGCGAAGAAGAAAACTATGCTCTAAAAAATATTAATTTAGAGATTAATAAGCACGAAATAATTGGTTTGATTGGTCAAACAGGATCAGGAAAATCGACCCTAGTCCAACTTTTAAATGGATTATTGATTCCTACAAATGGAGATGTTTTTGTAGATGGAGTAAATACAAAAGATAGAAAAACTAGAAGAGATATCAGATTTAAAGTGGGGCTTGTTTTTCAATATCCAGAAAATCAATTGTTTGAAGAAACTGTTGCAAAAGATATAGCCTTTGGTCCAAAAAATATGGGACTTGATGATGAAGAAATTCAAAAAAGAGTAAAAAATTCTATGGAAGCTGTTGGTCTTGATTATGAAAAGATAGGTGAAAAATCTCCTTTCGAATTATCAGGTGGCCAACAAAGAAGGGTGGCAGTTTGTGGAATTATTTCTATGAATCCAAAAGTTTTGGTTTTAGATGAGCTTACAGCTGGACTTGATCCAAAAGGCAGAGATGATATTTTTGGAGAAATTTTAAAACTTTATAATAATGATCCAGAACTTACTATCGTTTTAGTTTCCCATTCTATGGAAGATGTGGCAAAATATGTTGATAGGGTTATTGTTATGAACAAGGGAGAAGTTTTTTCCGATAAGTCAACTTATGATACCTTTACAAAAACAGATTTATTATCAATTGGGCTTGATATTCCACAAGTTACAAAATTTATGAAAGCTTTAAAAGAAAAAGGCGAAGATGTTAGAGATGATATTTATACGGTAGAAGATGCTGTTGTTGAATTAAAAAAATATTTGGAGGCTAAGAATGAATAATATAGCTATAGGTCAATATTTACCATACGATACCTTTATTCACAAATTAGATCCAAGAGTAAAATTAATTGCATCCTTACTTTTTATAATTACCATATTTTTTGTTCAAACTTTTGTAGGATATATTCCCTTTGTAATTTTATTAGTTGTTATGATAAGTGTAGGAAAAATTCCTGTAAAATCATTAATTAGAAGTATAAAACCATTAATATGGATTTTACTTATAACTGGACTTATAAATTTATTTACAACAAGTGGAAAAACACTTTTTACTATTTTTTCACTAACAGCAACCTATGAGGGACTTTATAAAACTATTTTTATGTTTGTAAGAATTATTATGATAGTTGTTTCAACTTCAGTTTTAACTTTTACAACTTCTCCAATGGAGCTTACAGATGGATTGGAAAAATTATTTTCTCCTTTAAAAAGATTTGGTTTTCCTGCGGGAGAGCTTGCTATGATGGTTTCAATTTCTTTAAGATTTATTCCTACTCTTTTTGAAGAAGCCCAAAGAATTAAAATGGCTCAAATGGCAAGGGGAGCAGATTTTGAATCTGGAAATATAATTAATAGAGCGAAAAATATGATACCCCTATTAGTTCCACTTTTTATAAATTCTTTTAAAAGAAGTGATGACCTTGCAACAGCAATGGAGGCAAGACTTTATAGGATTGGTAGGGAAAGAACGAGGCTTAATGAAATAAAAATGACAAAAATTGATTATATAGTTTTGATTCTTTTTATTTTATTTTGTGCTGTAGTTATTTTTAATTTTTTCATATGACAATTCAAAATATTTTACTAAAGATCCAGTATGATGGATCTTTATTTGAGGGATTTCAAATTCAAAATGATAGAAGAACTGTTCAAAAAGAATTAGAAAATGCTATTAGAAAAGTTACCGGTGAAGAAAATAGGATTATTGCAAGCGGAAGAACTGACAGTGGAGTCCATGCAAATGAAATGTATATAAATTTTTTGACTGCAAAAAATATTAGGGCTGATAAATTTCATTTTCATCTTAAAAAATTTTTGCCGGATGATATTTTGGCTTTATCTTCAAAAAAAGTTGATAAAAATTTTCATGCAAGATTTTCTGTCAAAACAAAAACCTATAAATATGTGATTTCCTTGGAAAAAATTCTTCATCCAATTTATAGAAATTATATGGAACATGTAACTTATAAACTTGATTTTGAAAAGCTTCAAAAAGGAATGGATATTTTAAAAGGCGAGCATGATTTTAGAGCCTTTATGCTCAGTGAAAAAAATGATATAATTAATACTATAAGAAAAATTGATGATTGCTACTTTGTTTTGAATGAAAATAACTTATATTTATATTTTAAGGCTGAAAGTTTTCTACATAATCAAGTTAGAATTATGGCAGGCTCATTGATTGAGCTAAGTCGTGGAAAAATTAGCCTTGAAGAGTTTAAATATTATTTTAATGAAAATAATACGAAAAGAGCTAATCCAACTTTAAAGGCTGGGGGGCTATATCTTGAAAGTATTGACTATAGCAATTTAAAAAGTTAGTTATTATTATGGGAGAGTTAAATGAGTAAAAATAAAAAAAATAATAGCTTTAAACTTGATAAAAAGCAGATAGCTATAGGATTTTTTGCCATAATTGTTTTGGTTTTGATTTTCTTTTTATCAAGAAATATTGATTTTGCTAATAAAGAAGGTAAGTCATCCAAGGAAATTAATGAAAATTCTTATAATTCTTCAAAGATTATGAGAGTTGACCTTGATGATTTAAAAACTATAAATTTAGATTTAAAAACTTGCGATGTAAGAATTCAAGAGTCTTCTACAAATCCTTATGTGGAATATACAAATCTTTATAAAGATGACTATTCCTATGAAGTAAAGAGTAAATATAAAGATGGGAATTTGAAATTATCTTCGGATATAAAGGGAAAAGAACTTTACATGAAAAATAAAATTCAAATTGTAAGGATATTTTTGCCAAAAAATAAGAAGATTGACAGTATAAAATTAAAACTTGGAGCGGGCGATGTAAAAGTTACAAACCTAATTTCAGATGATGTAGATTTTGATTTGGAAAGTGGAAATGTAAGTTTTGAAAATTCTAAAATTTCTGGATCTGTAGCAAATAATGCTGGATCTATTCTCATAAAAAAATCTGAGCTTAAAAATTCTGATTTAAATACAAAAACAGGAAATATTATTGTAACAGATACAAAGCTTCAAGCAGATGAAAAAATGCAAAGTCAAAATGGAGACATAGTAATAAAAACAAAAGACCCTATAAAATCTTTTAATATTAATGCAAGGTTGGATGTAGGAAATTTTGTTTTGGGAAATGTTTCTTATAGGAATATTCTCGATGGTTATACAAGCGGAAAAAATAAAAAGAAATCACTTGATCTTAGAACAAATGTTGGAGATATTTTATTTAATCAAAGTGATGAAAATGCAATAAAGGAAGAGGAATTTATCAATGTTTCTAGTCCAGATTCAAATGAAAATTCTGATTCAAATGAAGACAATATTAATACGAATGAAGAAAATAATTAAGTTTTTAAGCTTAATTATTTTTTTTAGAAAAAAGGTGGGACATGGATACTTTAAAAAGTTTGAAAAAATATTTTGGTTTTGATTCTTTTAGAAAAGGTCAAGAAGAATTAATTGAAAATATTATTAATGGAAAAGACACGCTTGGAGTTTTGCCAACTGGTGGGGGAAAATCAATTTGCTATCAACTCCCGGCTTTAATGCTTGATGGAATTTGTCTAGTGATTTCTCCCTTAATTTCTCTTATGAAAGACCAAGTAGATTCTTTAAAAGAAAATGGGATTAGGGCTGAATTTATTAATTCCAGCCAAGATATTAAAGCTTACACGGAAACTTTAAGAAAAATCAAAAGAAATGAAATTAAAATTTTATATATTTCACCAGAAAGACTCGAAAATGAATTTTTTATTGATTTTATTAAGGAAGTAAATATTTCTTTTGTAGCCGTTGATGAAGCTCATTGTATTTCCCAATGGGGTCATGATTTTAGGCCATCTTATAAACTTATTCCACAAATTTATGATTTTTTTGATAAAAAAATTCAAATTGCAGCCTTTACAGCTACAGCAACCAAGGCAGTAAGGGAAGATATAATAAAAAATTTAAAATTATCTGATCCTTTTGTAAAAGTTACAGGTTTTGACAGGGAAAATTTATTATTTGAAGTTAGAAAACCTAAGGACAAAATGGACTTTATTTCATCTTATTTAAAAGATAAAAAAGATTTATCAGGAATAATTTATGCTTCAACAAGAAAAAAAGTTGAGGTTTGCTATAGATATTTGAAAAAATTATCTTTTAATGTAACTTTTTATCATGCAGGTCTTAGCGATAAGGTTAAAAAGAAAAATCAGGAAGATTTTATTTATGACAGAAAAAATATAATTGTTGCTACAAATGCTTTTGGAATGGGAATTGATAAGTCTGATGTGAGATATGTAATTCATATGAATATGCCAAAAGATATGGAATCTTATTACCAAGAGGCAGGGAGAGCCGGAAGAGATGGAGAAAAATCTGATGCAATTTTACTTTATTCAACCCAAGATATAGTTATAAATAAATATCTGATTTCCCAATCTCCTAATAGGGCTTATCAATTGGTAAAACTTGAAAAACTTCAAACAATAATAAATTATGTGAATACAAATAAATGTTTGAGGGGCTTTATTTTGGAATATTTTGGTCAAGAAACAAAAGAAAAATGTGATAATTGTTCAAATTGTATAGATGATTACGAAAAAATCGATGCAAGTATTGATAGTCAAAAAATTTTATCTTGTATTTATAGACTTGATCAAAGATATGGAACTTCTACAATCGTTGATTGCTTGAAAGGATCAAATAATAAAAATTCTAGAGAAAAAAATTTAAAGGCTGTTTCAACTTTTGGAATTATGAAAGAAAATAATGCAAAATATATAAAAGATTTGATTGGAGTCTTGGTTGCTGATGGTTATATAAAAGTTTCCGGCCTAAAATACCCAATTTTAAAATTAAATGAAAAATCAAAGGAAGTTTTGTTTAAAAATAAGAAAGTTTTCATCAGGGATCTAAAAGAAGATAATATTAAAGAAAAAATTGAAAAATTTAGTGGGAATTCTAATTATGATAAAGATTTATTCAATAATTTGAAAAAATTAAGATTAGAAATTTCTAAAAAAAGAAATATTCCACCATTTATAGTCTTCTCAGATGCATCTTTGATTGACATGGCAAGACTTAAGCCAAAAAATGAAGAAGATTTTTTAAGAATTAAGGGAGTAGGGGAAAAGAAATTAAGCCAATATGGAAAATTTTTTATTGGTAAAATAAAAGAATTTGAAAATTAAAAAGGACTTATAGTCCTCAGACTGTTGACAAACTAAATTTTTTCCCATTTCGAGCGAACGTAGTGAGTCGAGAAATCTCATGAAATCTCTCCGTGCGTTCGTTTCACTCACTTAGTCGAGATGGGTTGTAATGTAATTTTATTTTTAAATTACTTTGTCTACGCTCTGGGGATTAAGAGTCCTTTTTTTTTGCAAATTTATAGTAAAATAACTGATTTTTTCTTTAATTCTTCTCTAATTTCATCTGGCCAGTAGGAAACTTGAACTTCTCCTATGTGGGCTTTTTGTAAAAAGAACATACAAAGTCTTGATTGACCGATTCCGCCTCCAACTGTTTGTGGCAATTGGTTATTTACTAGCATTTTGTGATATTTGTAAGCTAATCTTTCTTCACAATCAGAAATTTTTAATTGTTCTTTTAAAGTTTTTGCATCAACTCTTATTCCCATTGATGATAATTCTAATTGGTCGTCTAAAATTGGATTGTAAACTAAAATATCTCCATTCAAATTCCAATCATCATAGTCAGGTGATCTCAAATCGTGAACTTCACCGTTTGATAAAACTTTTCCAATTTGCATTAAAAATACTGCCTTGTATTTTTTACAAGCAGCTCTTTCTCTTTCCTTGCTGTCTTTACATTCTGGAAATTCATCTATTAATTCTTGGCTTGTTAAAAATTTTATATTATTTGGCAACAATTTTACTCTTTTTGGAATCAATCTACAAAGATATTCATCCAAAGCCCTAAGGGTATTAAAAATTGTAAGAACTGTAGATTTTAAATAATCTTCATTTCTGTCCGTATCTTTTATTACTTTTTCCCAATCCCATTGGTCAACATAAAATGAATGAGTGTTGTCTGGTTCTTCGCACCTTCTTATTGCGTTCATATCAGTGTAAAGTCCCTCGTACATTGCAAAATTATATTCTTTTAAAGCATATCTTTTCCATTTTGCAAGGGAGTGAACAATTTCCATGCTAGCATTATTTGCTTCAGGTAGTGTAAATTTTACGGGCTCTTCAACACCAGATAGGTTATCGTTTAGACCGGTAGAATTTTCTACAAATAAAGGTGCTGATACTCTTTTTAAATTTAAATTGTTTGATAAATTTATTTGGAAAAAATCCTTAATTTCTTTTATCAACAATTGTGTCTTATATAAATTCTTATCACTTTGATAATTTTCTGGTATTTTTATTTCTTGCATTTTCTCTCCTAATACTTTGTTCTATTTTTACTATTAAATTATATAGGTTTTAGAATAAATTACAAGAAATTTTAAAAATTAACCTAAACTTTACATTAGTCTAATCAATTTGAAATAAAAATACTTTATTATTCATTGTGAAGTTACAAATATTAAAGGAGTAAATAATGAAAATTAAAAATTCAAAAATTATAGTAGCAGCACTTTCTCTATCAATGATTTTATCAGCTTGTGGAAATAAGGATGACAAAGCAAATGATGCAAGTGGATCAAATCCAACAGAAAATGCTAGCACAGCTAATGAGAAAAAAGACGGGGATACAGAAAATTCTGACCAAGAAGATTTTGATATAACTGTTGTTTCAAGAGAAGATGGTTCTGGTACAAGAGGAGCTTTCATTGAACTTGTTGGTCTTGAAGAAGAAAAAGACGGTGAAAAGAAAGATACAACAACTGATGAAGCTGTAGTTCAAAATTCTACAAATGGTGTAATGCAAACAGTATCTCAAGATCCTTCAGCAATTGGATATGTTTCTTTGGGATCTGTAAATGATAATGTTAAAAAAGTAAAAGTTGAAGGAGCAGAAGCAACAGAAGAAAATATTGAATCTGGAGATTATACTTTACAAAGACCTTTCAACCTTGCTTTCAAAGAAGATAAACTTGATGATTTGGCAAAAGACTTCTTGGCATTTGTTTTGAGTAAAGATGCTCAAGATATAGTTGAAAAAGAAGGATATATAAAAGTTGAAGCAAAAGAATACAAGGGTAAAAAAATCAAAGGTGATTTAACAATTGCAGGTTCAACATCTGTTACTCCTCTAATGGAAAAACTTGTAGAAAAATATAAAGATGTAAACCCAGATGCAAATATTGAAATCCAATCTACAGGATCTTCTTCAGGAATCGAATCAACAATTTCTGACGTAAGCCAAATTGCTATGGCATCAAGAGAATTAAAAGACGATGAAAAAGATAAACTTCAAGTAGAAGTTTTAGCAAAAGATGGAATTGCAGTAATTGTTAATAAAGATGATTCTAAATTAAATGATCTAACAAAAGACCAATTAAAAGAAATTTTCTCAGGAAAAATTAAAAACACATCTGATTTAAGCAAATAATTATTTTTAAATAGGCTCTAGGAGATTTCCTATGAGCTTATTTTTTTGTGAATTTTATAAACTTTACATAGATTTTACATAGGATTTATCAATTTAATACAAGGATTTAATAATATTATGTAAGAAAATAAAAAGGAGTTTGTATGGTAAAAAAATTATTATTGTTTTTATCTACTTTAGTTTTAATAACTTCTTGCTCTGGCAAAAAAACTGAAGTAAAAGAAAGCAAAAATTTTGACCTTACTGTTACAAGTAGGGAAGATGGATCGGGAACGAGAAAAAGTTTTATTGAACAAGTTGGTTTGATAAGAGAAAATAAAAAAGGAAATTATGAAGATATGACTACAGATAATTCTATGGTAATAAATTCTACAAATGGAGTTTTAAAAGCTGTTGGAGTTGATAAAACTGCAATTGCCTACCTATCACTTACAGCTTTGGATGATTCAGTTAAAGTTGTAAAAATTGATGGTGTTAGTCCAAACAAGGATACAATCGAAAGTGGAGAATATAAATTGCAAAGACCTTTTGCCCTTGCCTACAAAAAAGATTCTCAAACAGACTTATCCAAAGATTTTTTGGAATATGTAAAAAGTAAAAGTGCAAAAAAATTAATTGAAGAAGATGGACTTCTTGCCCTAACAAATGAAAAAGAATATAAAGCAAAAAATCTTGAAGGAAAATTAACCATAACAGGTTCTTCATCTCTAAGTTCAATTGTAGAAAAACTTGCTGAAAATTATGAAAAATTAAATGAAAATGTTGAAGTTGAAGTTTTATCTAACGAATCTTTGACAGGTTTAAAAAATGTAAAGGACGATGTTGTAGATATAGCCATGATTTCAAATAAATTGCATGATGATAGCCTTTCATCAGAAATATTCGCAATTGATGGAATAGCAGTAATCGTAAATAAAGAAAACACTCAAATAAATGATTTAACAATGAAAGAGTTAAGAAGTATCTATACAGGAGAGATAACAAACACAGGAGAGTTAAAATAAAATGAAATCTTTTAGAGAAAAATTTGGAGAAATTGTATTTTTAATTTCTGCCATTATGTCCATTTTATTAATAATTCTAATTACCTTTTTTATTTTTAGATCAGGTATAGATTTTGTTAGCCAATATGGACTTATAAAATTTATCAGCGGAACAAAATGGGCTCCAACTGCAAAACCTGCATACTTTGGAATAGGACCAATGATTGTTGGCTCAATTATTGTAACACTTTTATCAGCAATAATTGCAGTTCCCTTTGGTCTTGCCGTATCAATTTTTATGGCTTATTATTCAAAAAAATCTTACAACTTTTTGAATGGTCTTATAAATTTGATGGCAGCTATCCCTTCAATTATTTATGGATTTTTTGCCATGATGGTTTTGGTTCCATTTGTTTCAAAAACTTTTAAAACTGGTGGAATGAATATGCTCACTGCATCAATTCTTTTATCAATAATGATTCTTCCAACTATGGTAAACATTTCAAAAAACTCTCTCGAACAAGTTCCGGAAGTTTTTTATACAGGTTCTCTTGCTCTTGGAGCTACAAAGGAAGAAACTATTAGAAAAGTTATGGTACCTTATGCAAAAAGTGGAATTTATTCTTCAATAATTCTTGCTATTGGTAGGTCAATTGGAGAAACCATGGCAGTATATTTGGTAATTGGAAATCAACCAAGAATGCCAGGCGGTTTACTTGATGGGGTAAGAACTCTTACAACAAATATAGTTTTGGAAATGGGATATGCATCTGGTCTTCACAGAGAATCCCTTATAGCAACAGGTATGGTTTTATTCGTATTTATTCTTTTGATAAATATCGTATTTAACTTTATAAGAAACAAAGATCAAGCAAGAATGTAGAGGTAGTAATGAAAAATTCTTTTAAAATATTAATTTATTTATTGTCATTTTTGGGATTTGCAGCCGGTGGAGTTGTAATTGCCTATATTTTAATAAATGGTATACCAAATATTTCCCCTTCGCTTTTTGAATTAAAATATTCATCCGAAAATGTTTCAATAATGCCAGCCCTTATTACAACATTTTTATCAATTGTAATAACCCTAATAGTAACTTTGCCAGTAGGAATTTTTACGGCAATTTACTTGTCACAATATGCAAAAAATAAAATTTTGATAAAATCTGTAAGATTTGCTACAGAAATTCTTTCATCAATTCCTTCAATTGTATATGGTTTGTTTGGATATTTGTTTTTTGTTGACGCCTTACATTTGGGATATTCTTTAATTGCAGGATGTTTGACAGTAGCAATTATGATTCTTCCAACCATAATTAGAACAACTGAAGAGGCGATTTTAAATGTAAATCCTCTCCAAGCTCACGCATCACTTGCCCTTGGAGCTACAAAAATTCAAACAATTTTTAAAATAATAATTCCAGAAGCAATTAATGGAATTTTAGGAGGAATATTCTTATCAACAGGAAGAATTGTTGGTGAATCTGCAGCACTAATTTATACAATGGGAACAGTAGCAAAAACACCTACATCAATACTAGATTCTGCAAGAACAATGGCAGTTCATATGTATGTACTATCAACAGAAGGTTTCCATGTAAAAGAAGCCTATGCAACGGCAGTATTACTTTTAGTTTTTGTAATACTATTAAATTTTGTATCAGCAAAAATTTCTAAGGCTATAGTAAAATAAGGAGAGAATAATGGAAAAAACAAAAGATAAAAATAAACATTTATCTAATGATAAAAGAAGAATAGAAACATTTTTTGGAAATAAAGAATCAGAAAATTTAGCTAATAAAAAAACTATAATAAATGTAAAAGATTTAGATTTATATTATGGAGATTTCCAAGCTCTAAAAAAAATAAATATGGAAATAAAAGAAAATGAAATTACAGCTTTCATTGGACCAAGTGGTTGTGGAAAATCTACAACTTTAAAATGTTTTAATAGGATGAATGATTTAATCGATGATTGTAAAATCGAAGGCTTAATTGAAATTGACGGAAAAGATATAAATAAAAAAGATGTTGATGTAGTTAGTCTTAGAAGAAATGTAGGAATGGTTTTTCAAACTCCAAATCCTTTTTCAAAATCAGTCTATGACAATATAACCTACGGACCAAGAATTGATGGAATAAAAGATAAGGATGAGCTTGATGCAATTGTAGAAAAATCTTTGAAAGCTGCAAGCGTCTGGGATGAAGTAAAAGATAAATTAGACAGAAATGCTCTATCATTTTCTGGTGGACAACAACAAAGAATTTGTATAGCAAGGACTCTTTCTGTAAATCCAGAAATAATTTTGATGGACGAGCCAACCAGTGCCCTAGATCCAATTTCTACTGCATCAATTGAAGAGTTATTAGAAGATTTAAGGGGTAAATATACAATAGTAATAGTAACACACAATATGCAACAAGCAGCAAGAATTTCTGACAGGACAGCATTTTTCTTGACAGGAGATGTAATTGAAATGGATGAAACAAAAAAAATATTTAATGATCCAAGGGACAAAAGAACTGAAGATTATATAACAGGAAGGTTCGGTTGATATGAGAACAAGATATATAGAAGATTTAGATAATATTAGAGAAATGGAAAAAAACGTATCAGAATTGATTCAATTATCATATGATAGGTTTATCTTATATCTTGAAAATGGTCAAAAAAACAATCTAGAAGAAATAATTGATCTTGACCATGACACAAGACAATATGCAGCAGATATAGAAAGATTTTGCTATGATCTTTTAGCTTTGCAACAACCAGTTGCAAGAGACTTGAGATTTTTACAAATGTCAATAAAACTTGCTTCAACTTACAAAAGAATTTCAAACCATATAGCCCAAGCAGCTGCAATTATTTTGGAATTTCCTTTAAGAGCAGAAGAAAAAGAATTTGTAAAAACTTTTATAAAAAATCAAAAAAATATGAATTTAAATAGTATCCAAAGTTTTGAAGATAACGACAACGAGCTTGCTCTAAGAACAATTGATGATGATGAAATAAATAATGAATTATTTGAAGATTGCATCCATTATCTTGTAAAATTAACAAAATCAGACCAAATCACACCAATGGAATTGTCTGAAAAAGTACTATTCTATAAATATTTTGAAAGACTTGGAGATAGGTTAGCTAAGATAGCTGACTATTCAACAAGATTATGATTTATGTTGTAGAAGATGATAAGTCGATTAGAAATTTAGTTTTATACGCCTTATCAGAAAAAGATTATCAAGTTAGAGGCTTTGAAGATGGTCTGGATGTTGTAGAATCAGTAAGAGAAGAGAGTGTGGACTTACTAATTCTAGATATAATGTTACCTGAAAAAGATGGAATTGAGATTTTAAAAGAGATTAGAGAATTTTCAAATGTTCCTATAATAATGCTTACAGCAAGAGATGATGAATTTGATAAAGTTTTGGGTCTTGAAAGTGGAGCAGATGATTATATAACAAAACCATTTTCGATTTTAGAATTAATTTCAAGAGTGAAGGCAGTTTTAAGAAGAAGTGAGAAAAAAGATAGAGAACATTTGACCTATGCAAACATAGAAGTAAATATCAAAAAAAGAACTGTGAAAGTTGATGGTGAAAAAATAGATCTAACCTACAAGGAATTTGAAATGCTCTTGTTATTTTTGGCAAATATTGGTAATGTTATTACAAGAGAAGATTTTCTACTAAAAATTTGGGGTTATGATTACGAGGGAGAAACGAGAACCGTTGATGTTCATATAGCAAGTCTTCGTAACAAGTTAAAATCTGCAGGAGTCCACATAAAAACCGTAAGAAATTTAGGATATAAACTTGGAGAAATATGAGAAAAATAATTAATAGAAATATTAATATTATAACAAGTTCGTTAATTATTATTATTTTTGTATTGTCTTCTTTATTTTCATATCAAAAAGAAAAAAAAGCTCAAGATGAATTTGTAGAAAATTCCTTGAGCTTTCTTACTTATAAAAAAATTGATGAAAAAAAGTTAGATAAATTTAAAAATTCCTATAATATCGACCTACTATTAAAAGATACAGAAGGAAAGGTATTATATAATTCTGGAATAAATAAAAATATAATAAAAAATTATGAATTTGATGATGTTGATATTGTTAAAAAATCTAAAAAAAATTACATAAATAAAGAAACAAAAGTTTTTGCAAAAAAATCCAAGAATAAAATTCTTGCTATAAAATTTTATAATGTAACTTTTATTTTATATCTTTTTAAAAGAATTCATATTCTAATCTTTGGAATGATTATTGCCTTAATAATAAATAAATTTTTCACAAATTATCTATATGAAAGAATAACCAATCCATTTAAAGAAAGAATAGATGATAAGAAAGAATTTTATAATTTTAAGGAAAATCCAAAAGCCTACATTGAAAGTTTAAGATTAGATAGGAAAAATTTACTTAACGAAAATTCAAATTTAAAATCTAGAATTTTAGATATTGAAAAAGTAAGCTCAAATATGGAAGAAGGCTTTATTTATTTAGATAAAAAAGGAAATATTTTAATAATCAATAAGGCTGCCAAAGAATTATTAAATATTGAAAAAGACAAAAAATTAGAAAATTTAGTAGAAAATGATGATTATAAACTTGCCATAAGAGAGACTAAGCTTCTTAGAAAAGGTAAAAATATTGAGCTTAATCTTGATGATTTATCTTTAAAATTATATATTGATCCAATAATAGATGAAGAAATTGTGTCATATATAATTATAGTAATTGATAATTCAAAAAATAAAAAAGCCGAGATTATGAGAAGAGAATTTACAGCAAATGTTAGTCACGAATTAAAATCTCCCCTTACAAGTATTAATGGCTATGCAGAATTAATTGCTACAGGTCTTGCAAAAAATGATGATATAAAAGAATTTGGGAAAATTATAAATGAAGAAGGAAATAGACTACTAAATATAATAGATGATATTTTAAAACTTTCAAAACTTGACGAAGAAAATTTAGCCGAAGGTAGAACAAGTGTAAATATAAAAAATGTAGTCGATCAAAGTATAAGTAGATTTAAAAGAATTTCAGATAAGAAAAATATTAAAATCGAAAACAATATGGATGATTTATATATTAAAACTCACGAATCACTTTTTACTGACCTTATATCCAATATTTATGAAAATGCGATCAAATACAACAAAGTAAATGGGAAAATTTCTATAAATTATGAAAAAAACGATAGAGGAATCAAATTATTTATAGAAGATAGGGGTATAGGAATAAAGAAAGAAGATCTTTCTAGGATTTTTGAAAGATTTTATGTAGCAGATAAGCAAAGGACAAGAACATTAAAATCAACAGGACTTGGCTTATCAATTGTAAAACATATATGCGATTACTTAAATTATAATATAGAAGTCGAAAGTGAATATGGCTTTGGAACAAAATTTACAATCTTCATTCCAAGCTTATAATTTCATTTTTCTATTTTATTTGTTATAATTGTTATGAGTAATTATTAAAATTTATAAGGAGTAGATATGAAAATAGAAGTTTGTGCAGGCGCAAGATGCACTATGCTAGGATCGGACATAATTTATAACAGATTATCAAATTTTGTAGAAGAATTTAATGATAGACTCTATAAAGGGGACTTAGACATTCAAGATATAGAACTTGAAATAGAAATGATAACATGCAATAATGAGTGCAAAAAAAATAAAAAAAATGCACCAGTTGTACTTGTAAATGGAAAAGTATTTACAAATGCCAAAACAGAAGTAATAATGGAATACATATTAGATACGGCCTTTGAAGATAAATTTAATTAATATTTGAAAAAGATTTGTAAGGAAGATAAGAATAATGAAAGAAACATACATAAATATATTAAATATTAGAAGAATGGCCTTTGAACATATAGCGAAAATTGCTTTTGAAAATAGGCCAATTTATGACATAGCAACAGAAGTTTTTGAAATACTTCCAGGAGAAGAAGCATCATATAGGGAAAATATTTTTAGAGAAAGAGCCGTAATGGGCGAAAGACTAAGAATGGGAGTAGGACTTCACGCAAGAACTGCAGACAATACAGGAGCAATTACTGACGGCTTGGATGATGAAGATTATGATATAAAAAAATATGAACCACCTCTTGTTTCAGTAATAAAAATTGCCTGTGAAGCTTGTCCTGAAAATAGAGTAGAAGTTACAAATACTTGTAGGGCTTGTATTGCTCACCCATGTGTAAATGTGTGTCCAAAAAATGCTATTACCTATACATCAAAAGGATCAATAATAGACCAAGATAAATGTATAAAATGTGGAAAATGCGTTCAAGCTTGCCCATATAATTCAATTGCTCACACAAAAAGACCATGCGCAGAAGCCTGTGGAGTAAAAGCTATAAAAAGCGACAAACTAGGTAGGGCAGAAATTGATGATGATAAGTGCGTAGCATGTGGAAGATGTATAACCGCTTGTCCATTTGGAGCAATTTCAGATAAAACAGAAATTTACCAATTGGCAAAAGCTTTAAATACAAATGAACACGTTTATGCAATTGTAGCCCCATCATTTGTAAGACAATTTGGACAAATGGCAAGCCCAGTTCAAATAAAAGAAGCAATAAAAAAATTAGGATTTAAAGATGTAATCGAAGTAGGACTTGGGGCAGACCTTACAACCCTAAACGAAGCTCACGAATACGTTGAAAGTGTTCCAGAAAAAATTCCATTTATGGGAACATCTTGCTGCTATTCTTGGAAATTAATGGTAAAGAAAAAATTCCCAGAAATAAATGATAAAATTTCAGAATCATCAACACCAATGATTTATTCTGGAAAACATATCAAAAAAATGGATGAAAAAACTCAAGTAGCCTTCATAGGTCCATGTATTTCCAAAAAACTAGAAGCAAGAAGACCAGAAGTTGCAGAAACTATAGACTACGTTATAACTTATGAAGAGCTAATGGGAATGTTCTTGGCAAAAGATATAGATCCTGCAGAAATAGAAATCGAAGAAGATTGGCAAGATGCATCAGAAACTGGAAGAAATTATGCAGTAAGCGGAGGAGTAGCCGAAGCAGTAAAAAGAAGAATTGCAGAAATAAATCCAGATTTAGATGTAAAAGTAGAAAAAGCAGAAGGCCTTGCCGATTGCGTAAAACTTGCCCAAATGGCAAAACTTGGAAGAAAAGACGGACTTTTATTAGAAGGAATGGCATGCGTTGGAGGATGCGTTGGAGGTCCTGGAACCTTAATTTCAGAAATAAAAACAGGCAAAGCAGTAAAACAATTTGCCAAAGAATCAATCTACAAATCCCCATACGATAACAAAAACATCCCAGAAGAAGATAAACCAAAAGACTGAAGAAATTAAGAGCATAGAAATATGCTCTTTTTTTGTACAAAAAAAGATGCGAATTCGCATCTTTTAAATATTTTTTTACTTGTCTAAATCTTCTTTAATAGCCTTAGCTAAATCTTCTAAAGTTTTTACTTGATCATTTTTCATTGAAGAATTAATTATGAAATCTTCTCCAACATATTCATGTTTTCCTTTTTCAAGGATTTCTTTAGCTTGTTCAAGAGATCTTCCACCCCATGAATAATTGTGGATGAAGGAAATGTGTCTATTTTGATATCCTGTTCCAACTAATTCTCTTAAAAGGGCATCCATTTTGTGATATAGTCCTGCATTATAGTTCATTGCAACAAATACTTGGTTTGAATATTTGTGAGCATCAGCTATTATATATGAAAAGTCGGTATCAGACACGTCATATAATTTTATATCTTCAACCCCAAGCTCATCAAGTTTTGATGCTAAAATATCAGCTGCTAATTCTGTATTTCCATACATTGAAGAAAATACAATTTCTACACCCTTTGTTTCTGGTTTGAAGTTTGCCCATTTATCGTATTTATCTAGGATAAATTCAATGGATTCTTTGTCATCATATACTGGTCCATGAAGAGGGAGGATTGCATTGATTTCAAAATCTGAAACTTTTTAATAAGATTTGTAACCATTTTTCCTTGTTTTCCAACTATATTTATATAATATCTTCTATTTTCATCTAGCCAAGATTCTTTTTTGATATAGTGCTTTGCAGAAATGTGACCTTCCAAAACATCAAATGAACCAAAGGCATCAGCTGAGAAGAATAAACCTTCTGTAGTTTCATAAGTCATGAAAACTTCTGGCCAGTGAACCATTGGAGCAAAAACAAATTTTAGATTTCTTTTTCCAATATTTAACTCATCGCCATCTTTAATTTCAACAAATCTACTTTCATCATATTTGTCATTTGGATAGAATTGGTGGAAAAATTTAATTGTTTTTTGGTTTCCAACAAATTTACAATTAGGATATTTATCTAAAATGAAATCAATTGATCCACAATGATCAGGTTCCATATGTTGAACAATAATATAATCTAAATCTTCTCCATCAAGAGCTTCTTTGACATTATCAAGGTAAGTTCTTATTACAGAAGAATCAGATCCATCCATCAAAACATTTTTTTCATCTTTTATAATATATGAATTGTAAGTTACACCATTTGGTAGGGTAAACATATTTTCAAATCTTTTTAAGCCCCTATCATTGGCTCCAACCCAATAAATATTGTCATAAACTTTTTTTATAAATTGCATATAACCTCCAAAATTATTATTATCGCTAGGATTATTATACCTTATTAAATATAAAATTAAATACACGATATAAGCTAATATTGTTTAAATTTTAATATTTAGCTTAGAAAACTTTTTCATAGATTTTAAATTTTTGATTTTATTTTAAATTTATAATTTTTTTGGAAAAATTTAAATAATTTTGATTAAATAAAGGATTTTAGGTTATATATTAAGTGTAGATGTTTTACATATTCATATATTGCAATTCAATTTTATCTTTATTAGTAATCTTTATAAAAATAAATTGTGTTGACAAAAAAACATTTTCAGTATAGAATTATATTGTAAAACAAAAATGGATATTATATTTTTTAGGAGGAATATATGCTTTTTAAAACAACAGATGAGCATGAAGCTTTACGTAAAAAAGTCAGAGAATTTGCTGAAGAAAAAGTAAAACCAATTGCTTTTGAGCTTGACCAAAACAACGAATTTCCTGACGAAATTGTAAAGGAAATGGGAGAATTAGGATTTTTAGGAATTCCTTATCCTAAGAAATACGGTGGTCAAGGCTTAGACGTAATGAGCTATGCGATCACAGTTGAAGAATTATCAAGAGTAGATGGTGGTGTTGGAGTAATTTGTTCTGCACATACATCTTTAGGTTCATGGCCAATTTTTGCTTTTGGTACTGAAGAACAAAAGAAAAAATATCTTGTTCCTTTAGCAAAAGGTGAAAAGATTGGTGCATTTGGATTAACAGAAGAAAACGCAGGAAGTGACGCTGGTGGAACAGAAACAACAGCTGAACTTGATTTAGACGGCGAAAGATATATTTTAAATGGTAAAAAAATATTTATTACAAACGCTCCAAAAGCAGATACATATGTAGTATTTGCAGTAACAACTCCAGGAATTGGAACTCATGGTATTTCAGCATTTATTGTTGAAAAAGGTATGGAAGGTTTCACATGTTCTGATCACTATGATAAATTAGGTATTAGATCATCATGTACTGCTGAATTACATTTTGATAATGTAAAAGTTCCAAAAGAAAATCTTCTTGGAAAAGAAGGACAAGGATTTAAGATTGCTATGGCAACTCTTGATGGTGGTAGAATTGGTATAGCTTCTCAAGCTTTAGGTATTGCCCAAGGTGCTTATGAATCAGCTCTTTCATATGCAAAAGAAAGAGAACAATTTGGTATGCCAATAGCTCACCTTCAAGCTAACACATTTAAACTTGCTGATATGGCAACTTATTTGAAAGCTGCAAGACTTATGATTTATTCTGCAGCTGAATTAAAAGAAAATCACGAAAGATATTCTGCAGATGCAGCTATGGCTAAACAATTTGCATCAGATCTTGCATCAAAGATTACTAACGAAGCTCTACAAATGTATGGTGGATCTGGATTTATTAAAGGAATCGATGTTGAAAGATTCTACAGAGATTCTAAAATCACACAAATCTACGAAGGTACAAATGAAATAATGAGAGTAGTTGTTGGAGCTCACACAGTAGGTAGAGCACCAAAGGTTAAAGCTGTTGGATCAAACAAAAAATCTGGACCCATCGCAGGAGTCAGAAAAGGAGAAATCTATGAGGGAGATCCTAAGGAAGCAGTTAAAAACCTTGTGGCAGCACTTAAAAAGGACGGATACGACTTCACTGTAGGAATTAATCCTTATACTCCAATTCCTGATGCTGAAAGAATAGTTGTAGCAGGTCGTGGTATTGGCGAAAAAGCTAATATGAAATTAATTGAAGATTTAGCTTACCAAGCAGGAGCAGCTATTTCATCATCAAGACCAGTTGCAGAAACTCTAAAATATGTTGACATTAATAGATACGTTGGTATGAGTGGACAAACATTTAAAGGAAACTTATACATTGGTGTAGGTGTATCTGGAGCAGGACAACACTTAAAGGGAATCAAAAATGCATCAACAATAGTTGCAATTAACAATTCTAAAAATGCACCAATTTTCAACAACTGTGACTATGGTATAGTTGGAGATGCTATGGAAATTCTTCCACTTCTAATTAAAGAATTAGATAATGGTGAGGAAAAGAAACCAGCACCACCAATGAAGAAAATAAAAAGATCTAAACCAAGAAAAATGGCTCCTACAAATCCAATCTATGTAGATTTAGGTTCTGGATATGAATACAATCCTGAAGAAGGAGATCCAGAAAATGGAATTGAACCAGGAACACCATTTGACAAACTACCAGATTCATGGGTTTCACCAGTTTCAGGAGAAGCTAAAGATCAATTCATTAAAATGGATGTACCAGAAGATAGAAAGTAGTAGGAGGAATATATGTATACAGTTAGAAAAGTTACAGACGACTTATATTATGTAGGTGGAGATGACAGAAGACTTGCTCTATTTGAAAATATTTTTCCTATAGACGGAGTTTCATACAACTCATACCTTTTAATGGATGAAAAAACAGTTTTAATAGATTCAGTTGACTGGTCAATTACAAGAGAATATATTTTAAATGTATCTAGAGTTCTTGGAGATCGTGACCTTGATTATATGATTATCCAACACATGGAACCAGACCACTGTTCAGCAATTGAATTAATGCTACACTACTATCCAAATGTAAAAATTATAGCAAGTGAAAAAGCTATATTATTCATGAGACAATTTGGTTATCACGTAGATGATAGATATATAGAAGTTAAAGAAGGAGATTCAATCTCATTTGGTAAACACGAATATACATTCGTAGAAGCTCCAATGGTTCACTGGCCAGAAGTTTTAATGACATATGATTTAACTGACAAAGTTCTATTCTCAGCAGATGCTTTTGGATCATTTAAATCTAATGACGGAAGACTTTTTGCTGATGAAGTAAATTGGGACAGAGATTGGTTAGATGAAGGAAGAAGATATTACACAAATATAGTTGGTAAATATGGTACTTTTGTTCAAGCAGTTCTTAAAAAAGCAGCTGGACTTGATATTAAATATATCTGCCCACTTCACGGACTAGTTTGGAGAAAAGATTTTGGCTATATTTTAGATAAATATGATAAATGGTCAAGCTATCAACCAGAAGAAGAAGGTGTATTGATTGCTTATGCATCAATGTATGGAAATACAGAATATGCAGCTCAAGCACTAGCTTCAAAACTTGCTGAAAGAGGAATGACAAATATTTCTCTAAGAGATGTTTCAAGTACAGATGTATCTTACCTAATTGCAGATGCATTTAAATATTCAAATATAGTTCTTGCATCAGTAACATATAACCTTGGAATTTATCCAAAAATGAAAGACTTTATCCATGATATGGCAGCTCTAAACGTACAAAACAGAGCAATTTCATTGATGGATAACGGATCTTGGGCTCCAACAGCAGCAGATAAAATGGAAAAATTCTTGGATGAAGAAATGAAATTAATCGATGTTCTTCCAGAACAAGTTAATATAGTTTCATCATTAAAATCTGCAAAAGAACCAGACATGGATGCTTTAGTTGATGGAATTTTCGAATCAATGAAGAAAAGAAGAGAAGAAGTTCAAAAAGCTAAAGACCAAAAGAAATAAAAATAAATTCAATTCTGCCACAGGAAACTGTGGCAGTTTTTTTGTAAATCTATTATAATAATATTTATAAGTTTAGAAATTCGAGGGATATTATGAAAAAAAATTTAAAATTAAGAGCAGAAAATTTTAAAATAAAAGTTGGGGATGTATCCTACAATAAGAAAAAAATAAAAGAAATAGTAAAAAAAGCCAATGATGATTTGGTAAATATTTTACTTTTTCCAGAACTTTCTCTTACAGGAGCAAGTCTTTACCATGGATTTAAAAATGATGATATTTTAAATTCATCACTAGACGCCCTAGATGATTTAAAAAAATTCTCTAAGGATATTGATACCTTATTTTCAGTTGGTCTTCCTGTTAAAAAGGGAAGAAAAATAATTGATATGGTATTTTTAATAAAAAATGGGGATATTATTGGGGGATTTTTTAAAGATAATTTCAAAGATCATGAAAAATATATTTTTGATATCCCTGAAGAAGAATTTATTAGTGTAAAAGATGATTATATATATATTTATAATAAGTCTTTTGTAGAAATTGACGGAGTAAAAATTGCTCTAAGTATTGGAGAAAATGAAGAGAAGATTATTTCTGATTCCCAAATTTCAAAAGCTAATAATGCTATTGATATAATTTTAAATCCATCAGCAAAAACAAGATATATTGGTTCAAAAAAAGCTATCGAAGATAAGATAAAATTCCTATCACAAGATACAATTTACCTATTTTCAAGCACAGGGCTTGGAGAAAGCTCAACAGATTTTGTATACGAGGGTTTAAATATTATTGCGCAAAATGGAAAAATTATAAAATGTGATAGAGATAAAAAAGTAGATTTTGTTTATCCATTTGAAATAAATGAGGAAATTTTTTCTGAAGGCCATCATTTTGAAAATGAAGCAGACTTAGAAAATATTGATAAATATCCATATCTATTAAATGAGAAAAAGCTTTATGTAGAAGACACCTTTGATATAGTTACAAGAGCTTTAATTCAAAGAATGGAAGCTATTTCTTGTAAAAAAGTCATTTTAGGTCTAAGTGGTGGACTTGATTCTACTATGGCACTTTTATTTATAGTTAAAGCTTTTGAAAAAATGGACCTTCCAAAAGAAAATATTCTTTTATACACCATGCCAGCTTTTGGAACAAGCAAGAGAACCAAATCAAATGCCTTTAAATTGGCAGAAGCCTTTTGCCTTAAATTAAACGAAATTGTGATAAAGGATGCAGTAAATATTCATTTAAAAGATATTGGCCATGACGGAAAAACTCAAGATATAGCCTACGAAAATGCTCAAGCAAGAGAAAGAACTCAAATTTTATTTGATATAGGAAATATGGAAAATGCTATAGTTATTGGAACTGGAGATAAATCAGAAATTTCTCAAGGATTTGCCACCTACAACGGTGATCACATGTCATCTTATGCAGTAAATGCATCTTTGACCAAAACAGAATTAAGATACATTGTTTCCTATCTTGTAGAAAATACAGAAAATCAAAAATTAAAAGAAGTTTTGGACGATATTTTAAAAACTCCAATTTCACCAGAGCTAAAAAACGAAAATGAAGACAAAATAAGCCAAAAAACTGAAGATATAATAGGACCTTATGAGTTAATTGACTTTTTTGTTTATGAATTTTTGGAAAATTCATCAGTAGAAGAGATTTATGAAAAAGCAAAAATTGCCTTTAAAGATGATTATGACAGTAAAACTATAAAAAAATGGCTCAAATCATTTTATAAAAGACTTACATCAAGCCAATTCAAAAGATCAGTTTCAGTAGATGGTCCAGCCCTTTCTAAAAAGTCTTTCTCACCAAGAAGAGGATATTTGTTGCCATCAGATATGTCTTCAGAAATATTTATAGAAAGAATAGAAAAATTAGATGAATAAAATAATAATTTTTATAATATTTTGCTTGATTTTACTTCTTTTCGCCTACATTCATTATCAATGTAAGTGGGCGAAAGAAGTAAGGCAGGATATTTATAGTAAAAAAGTTAAAGATGATATAAAAATTACTCACATAAGCGATTTTCATTCAAATAAATTAAAAAATATGGAATATTTTAAGAAAAAAATTTTAGAATTTAATCCAGATTTTATAATTTTGACTGGAGATATTAACGACTATGGGATAGAAAAAAAGTTTAATAAGGCAATAGAATTTTTAAAAGAGCTTTCAAAATTAAAAATAAAAACCTATTATATAACAGGAAATCACGAAGAAGCAGGGCCAATGTTAGATGATTTTATTGGAAAAATTGAAAACTTGGGAATAAAATATTTGAAAAATGATGGAGATTTAATCGAAATAAAAGATAATAAAATTTACATTTATGGACTATCTTTTTATAATTATTCATTTAAAAATTACAAAACAAATGAAGAAAATTTAAATATAATTTTAAGTCATTATTCAAAAAATGTAAGAGATAATCTGGATGATTTGATGGATATAATTTTTTCAGGCCATACGCATGGAGGTCAGGTTAGATTCCCTTTTATAGGCGCTCTTCTTGCTCCAGGAGAAGGATATTTTCCAAAATTTGATAAGGGACTAATAAAATACAAAAATTCACAAATATATATAGATTCAGGCTTAGGAAACACCCTAATGGATTTAAGATTTTTAAATAGGATACAATTTTCAAACATTACAATCAAGCGCCAATAGTTTAATGGTAAAACAAAAGTGTCCGAAGCTTAAGATAGGGGTTCAATTCCTCTTTGGCGTGCCAGGAAATAGGTTGAAGAAAATTAACTTCAGCCTATTTTTTTATTAAAAATTATTTGAAAATTTTCAAATTTAATTTTATGGATAAATATTTAAAATATTTGACAATATATATATATATATAATGTTTAGTGAAAGAATATTTAAAAAAATAAATAAAAGGAGAAAATTTATGAACAAAAATAAGAAAATTATAAGCGCAAGCCTAGCCTTGGCTCTAGGAGTAAGCTTAATAATTCCTAACGCAAAAGCAAATGAAGACAAAACAGTAGAAAAAGCCCTAAAAGAGCCAGTAAAAACAGAAGAAAAATCAGATGTAGCAGATGTAGTAAATAAAGAAATCACTATAAAGAAAGCTCCAGTAAATGAAGGTGGAGAAGAAACTCCAACAGGCGACAAAGAAGAACCAAAGGACGAAGAAGAACCAAAGAACGAAGAAGAACCAAAAGACGAAGAAGAACCAAAAGACGAAGAAGAACCAAAGGACGAAGAGGAGCCAAAGGACGAAGAAGAGCCAAAGGATGAAGAAGAAACTCCAACAGGCGACAAAGAAGAACCAAAAGACGAAACAGAAAAACCAGAAGACGAAAAGAAAGTAAAGCCTAAAGAATTCAAAATGAGTGAAATTTTCAACGAAAATACATTTGAATTTATAAAAAATGATGCTATTAAAACTTTAACTGAATATCCTGATATTTATACTAATGAAGAAATGAAGGAATTTAATAGAAAAGCTAATCTTGTTAGAGAAGCAAAATCCATAGATGAAATTCTAAAAATAACAGGATGGAAAAAAGAAATAGTAGCAAAAGGATATTTGTTGAAAAAAGGTCTAATAAGCTACGAAGAATATAATAGCGATTTGATAAAAATTATAGATGATACAATGACTTCAAATCAAAAAAATCCTAACAGAAAAAATAAAAAAACAGGAACAACAAATACAGCAACCAAAGTAAGTAATGCTGGAGAAAATGTTCAAACAGGAGTTGGAAGCCTTTCAGCAATTTTGGGATTATTAGGAGCATCAAGTCTAGGATTATTTAAAAGCAAAAGAAAATAATAAAATTTAATATTTTAAAAATTTAAAAATGCAAAAATGAGTATCAACCTTGTCTTTGGGACTTGGCTTGATACTCATTTTTTTATCGAAATTATTGCATTTTAAATAAGAGCCTACTTTAAAGGAAAAATTAATTGATAATTTTTTTAGAAAGTTCAATTTAAAATATAAATTCTTAGCTTAAAATTTCTGTGAAAAAAATAGTCAATTATGTAGTCTTATTTATTTTCTTTTATATACAAAATCAAATCTTCTATCAAATCTTCTTTTTTCTTGTAAATTCTTGGTTTTTTGAATTTATTTCCGTTTTTATCAACGTAAGAAAGTCCTGTTACAAGTTTATTTATATACATAAAATCATTTTGGAATATATCTTTTTTCATTGGAGGAAACTTGTCTTCTTTGTCGCTTCCTTCTAGTCTTATGTCTGTGTAGAGTTGAAATATTGCAAGGCCTTTTTCAAATGCTATTCCCATTTCTGCTGAAAGGCCTAAATCTTGTGTGTCCATCAAGCCTACTAATATATCTGAATTTTTCAATCTCTCATAATCTGCCAAAAGTATATCGTAATTTGTTGTAAAACCTGCTGATTTGTCGTTTATTTGTAAATTTTTTGCGGGATTATAAATTTCTATGTCAGAAAATTCTTTTTCAATGGCCTTTTGAATTTCTTCTGCTTGCCATCTTTGTCCTTCTGTAAATAAGTCACAACCTAAATAAATTTTCATATTACCACCTTTTTTATTATATTATAACACAAAAAAAATAAGGGTCTTGCCCTTATTTAAATTCTACATTTATTGTATAATCTTCAAGATTATTGTCTATGTTTACTATATCTTTTACTGCCTTTTTACATTTTTTGTCAGCTTCTATTAATATTCCTCTCTCAATTGCTTTTTTTTCTACTGATTTTTTTTGTTTTTTTGCAAATTCATTGTAGTCTTCTACTTTTATTGGGTTAAAAATTGAAGTTTTTTGGTCGAAAATTTTTAAGGAATCTTCATAAATTTCGTGGGATAGTATTTTTGACTTTGGAAGTTTTATATTTATATTTTTTCCTGATATTTTTACATACATCTTTTCAAGATCTACTCCACAAGAAATCACACCATCATAGGAAACTATAAATTTCTTTTGGGTAAAAGGAATATCGTAGCCATAAAATTTATTTGAATTTTCAAATTGGCCCATATTTGTGTAGGAATATTTTAAGCTTGTAAGTTCTTTTACACTTTCTATCCTATTTTCTATTAATTTATTGTCAATTTTGCTTTCGTTTTTTGTTTTATAATAATTTAATCCTAATAATATGCTTATTGCTAAAAGAATTATTATTAGAACATTTTTTATTAGACTTTTCTTTTTAAACATTAAGGCTCCTTTCTTTTATAACTGATATTATCTTATTATAAGTTTTATAAATTACAAGTCATAAATAAAAAAATTATTATTTATCAAAAAACTTTCTTGACAATTAAAATCTCCCTTGGTATTATGAACTTGAACGAAGAATATGGCTCATAGAAATGGGCGAAAGTGTACCTAGGGATCTGTTTATTCAAGACCGAGCGGTACGGATATTTTCAAGTATTACACCAGAGGGACAAAAGCCCAGGAGGATAGGTTTCGTAGCCTGTCCTTCTGGGCTTATTTTTTGTAAAAATTTTTAAGGAGTAAAAAATGAATACAATCTACGAAGGTAAGACAAAAAATTTGGTAGAAAAAGATGGGAAATACTATTGTTTATTTAAGGACACTATGACAGGAACTGACGGAGTTTTTGATACTGGTGGAAATCAAGTTGCTGGTGAAAAGGAAGGTGCTGGCAGGGAGTGTCTTAAAGTTTCTAAATTTTTCTTTGAAAAAATAAATGAAGCTGGTGTAAAAACTCATTATCTTGGAGCTGATCTTGATAAAAATCTTATGGAAATTGAAAAATGTACAGTTTTTGGAAAAGGTTTAGAAGTTATTACAAGATTTAAGGCAGTTGGTTCTTTTATGAGAAGATATGGACTTTATGCTAAAGAAGGTCAAGACCTTGATGCTTATTCTGAAATCACTTTAAAAGATGATGATCGTGAAGATCCACTTATTACAGAAGACGCTTTAGTTGAATTAAATATTTTATCTCACGATGAATACAAAGAAATTATCAGAGAAAATAAAAAAGTTGCAAAACTTGTAAAGGATATTTTAGCTGAGTACGGTCTTGATTTATATGATATAAAATTTGAATGGGGAAGACTTGCTTCAACTGGAGAAGTTGTTTTGATTGATGAAGTTTCTGGTGGAAATATGAGAGCTTATAAAGATGGAACTTATATTGAACCTATGGAATTGTCAAAATATTTAGGACTTTAATAAGGAGTTTATATGAAAGTTTCTATAATCATGGGTTCTTTATCTGATAGCCCAATTGCTGATAAGGTAGTTTCAAAATTAATTGAATTTGGAATTGATTATGAAGTTAAGGTTATATCTGCTCATAGAGCTTTAAAAAGTTTAGAAGAATATGTAGAAAAAAGCGAAAGAGAAATCGAAGTTTATATTGGGATAGCTGGAAAAGCAGCCCACTTATCTGGTGTTATTGCAGCACTAACAACAAGACCTGTTATAGGAATTCCTGCAAAATCATCTCATCTTGGTGGACTTGAAGCTTTACTTTCTACAGTAGAAATGCCAAGTGGTGTTCCTGTTGCAACTGTTACAATAGGCGGTGGAGAAAATGCCGCAATTTTGGCTACAGAAATTTTAGCTATCAAATATGATTCTTTAAGAGAAAAATTAAAGGATATGAGAAAAAATATGAAAGATACTATAGATAATTCTGAATACGAATATAAGGCAAATAAATGAGTGGAATTGTAGGAATATTTTCAAAAAAGAAATATAAAAATATTTTTCCAGACCTTTATGCTGGCCTCTATGCTATCCAACATAGGGGTCAGGAAGCTATGGGAATTTCTCTTCTTGCTCACGAAAAATTATCAGAGATTAGAGGCGAGGGAGAAATCGCCAACAATATTAGCTTTGATAATATTTCAACTCTTTCAGGAAATGTTGGTCTTGGTCATGTAAAATATAGGTTTGAAGAAGATGACAAGTCACTTTTGCCTATGCCTTGGTTATTTTATCCAAAAAATTCTAATTGTAAAAATTTAATAGCAATTGATGGAAAATTTTTGGATGAAACAAGCCCTGAAGAGATTGTAAATAAATTAAATTCAGATAATATTGATGAAATCATAGATTTTATAAATAATTTAAAGGGAGCTTATTCTATTTTGCTTGTTAGCGAAAATAGGATGATTGCAATTAGAGATCCTTATGGAATTAAAAATCTTTGCGTAGGTAAAAAGGACGACTCTTTTATTGTTGCAAGTGAATCTTGTGCTATAGAATCAATCGATGGGGAATTTTCTCATGAATTAAAAGCTGGAGAAATATATATAGTTGATGATAAGGGAGAAGAATCTTATTTTGCAAAAGAGGTATCAAATTCCCCTTGTATATTTGAATTTGTCTACACAGCAAGGCCTGATTCATCAATAAATGGAGTAAGCGTTTATGATGCAAGGATAAAAATGGGAGAAATTCTTTATAAGGAACATCCTGTCGATGCAGATATAGTTGTAGGAAGTCCTGATAGTGGTTTGATTTCTGCTGTTGGTTTTTCACGCGCATCAAATATAAAATACGAAAGAGCAATTGTAAGAAATAGATATATAAATAGAACTTTTATTCTTCCAACAGATTCAATGAGAAAAAAAGGAATTAAAATAAAGTTAAATCCAATTAAACATCTTATTGAAGGAAAAAGAGTGGTTCTTGTTGATGATTCTATTGTAAGAGGAAATACTATAAAAAGAGTTATAGAAATTTTAAGAGAATCTGGAGCTAAGGAAGTTCATATTAGAATCGCATCTCCTCAAGTTATAAAAGAGGAAGAACTTACTTTTGACATTCCTGACAAGGATCATTTGATAAGCAACAATAGAAGTGTTGAAGAAGTAAGAGATATGATTGGAGCTGATTCTTTGGGATTTATTTCCCTAGAAGGATTAAGAAAAGCTTGTGGAAACAAAACATATTATGAAAATTGTTTTGACGGATATAACCCTTTAGAAAGGAAGTAAAATGCCAATAAATTATAAAGACGCCGGTGTTGATGTAGAAAATGGGCAAAAAGAAGTTGAACTTATTAAAAATCTAGTTGAAAAAACTCAATCAAAAAACGTTTTAAGTAAGCTTGGTGGATTTTCTGGACTTTTTAGTCTAGAAAATTTAGATATAAAAAATCCAGTTTTGGTTTCTGGAACAGATGGAGTTGGAACCAAGGTTATGCTTGCACAAATGATGGATAAGCACGATACAATAGGAATTGATTGTGTGGCTATGTGTGTAAATGATATTTTATGCCAAGGAGCAAGACCCTTATTTTTTCTAGATTATATAGCATGTGGCAAACTTGTTCCAGAAAAAATGGAAAAAATTGTAAAGGGAGTTGCTGACGGCTGCCTAAAAGCAAATTCTTCACTAATTGGGGGAGAAACTGCAGAAATGCCGGGCCTTTATAAGGAAAATGACTATGATCTTGCAGGATTTTGTGTGGGCATAGTTGATAAGGAAAAAATAATTACAGGAGAAAAAATTAAAAAAGGAGACCATATTTTTGGCTTAAAATCTTCAGGAATTCATTCAAATGGATATTCTCTTGTAAGAAAAATTGTTTTAGAAAAAGAAAAATTGTCTTTGGATGAAAAAATTGAAGGACTTGATACAAGTCTTGGAGAAGAATTATTAAAACCTACAAAAATTTATGTAAAAGAAATTTTAAATCTTCTTGAAAAAATTGAAATAAATGGCCTAAGCCATATTACTGGTGGGGGATTTTATGAAAATATTCCAAGAATGATTCCAGATGGACTATGTGCAAAAATTGATGTAAGAAATATTGCTCTTCCTAAAATATTTACTCTTTTAGAAAAATGGGGAGAGCTTGATAAAAAAGATATGTATGAAACCTTTAATATGGGTGTAGGACTTGTTTTTGCAGTTGATAAAAAAGATATTGATATAGTTAAAGAAACAATTGATGAAGATGAACTTTTGGACCTTGGAGAAATAGTAGAAAATGATGAAAAAATCGACCTCAAATTCTAAAAAAATTGCAGTTTTAATTTCAGGCTCAGGCACAAACCTCCAAGCCATAATCGATTCTTGTAAAAATAAAGAAATAAATTGCAATATTTCTATTGTTATTTCAAACAAGGAAAATGCATTTGGCTTAGAAAGAGCGAAAAAAGAAGCAATCAAAACTTTAGTGTGCAAAGATAATAATTTTTTGCTTGATACTTTAATAAAAGAAAAAATTGATTTAGTAGTTCTTGCAGGCTATCTTAAAATTTTACCTGAAGAAATTATTAATGAATTTGAAGGAAAAATTATTAATATCCACCCCTCTCTCATACCTTCATTTTGTGGGATGGGATATTATGGTAGAAAAGTTCACGAAAAAGTTTTTGAAAAAGGGGTTAAATTTACTGGGGCAACTACACATTTTGTAACAAAAGACCCAGACCAAGGCCCAATAATTTACCAAGAAATTGTAAAAATTGACCAAGAAGATTCAGTTGATGATATTTCAAAAAATGTTTTGGAAAAAGAACATGAAATTTTGACAAAATCGGTCAAAGATTTTTGTGATGACTTATTATACATAAAAAATAAGAAAGTTTTCGTAAAAAAATAGGAGTTTTTGATGAAAGTTTTAATTATAGGAAATGGCGGAAGAGAACACGCTTTGGCATGGAAAGTTTCCCAATCAAAAAAGGTTGATAAAATTTTTATGGCAAAAGGAAATGCAGGAACTAAATCTTTTTGTACAAACATTGACATTGACCCAACAGATATAAAGGCTTTGGTAGATTTTTCAAAAAAAGAAAAAATTGACCTTACCATAGTAGGTCCAGAAGATCCTTTATGTATGGGAATTGTTGACGAATTTGAAAAAAATAATCTTAAAATATTTGGACCAAATAAGGAATGTGCAAAATTTGAAAAATCAAAAAAATTCACCAAAAATTTTCTTGAAAAATATAAAATTCCAACTGCAAAATATAAATCTTTTGATAATTTTGACCAAGCAAAAAATTCATTAAAAGAATTTTCCTATCCTTTAGTAATAAAGGCAGATGGACTTTGTCTTGGAAAAGGGGTTATAATTTGCGAAAATGAGAAAAAAGCCCTTGAAACTTTAGATGATATTTTTATTAAAAAAATTTTTGGGGATGAGGGAAAAACTGTTGTTATTGAAGAATTTTTAAAGGGAGAAGAAGCCTCACTTTTGTGTTTGGTATCAAATAATAAATTATTTCCATTAGAAACTTGCAAAGACCACAAGCAAATTTATGAAGGGAACAAGGGACCAAATACAGGAGGAGTAGGAACCTATTCTCCAAGCAAGTTTTCAAAAAAAACAGAGGAAAATATAGGAAAAATTTTAAGGCAGATTGAAGATGGATTTAATGATTCAAAACTTTCTTACAATGGGATTTTATTTATTGGCTTTATGATTGAAAAAGATTTGCCAAAAGTTTTGGAATTTAATGTAAGATTTGGAGATCCAGAAACAGAAACTCTAATGCCAAGATTAAAATCAGATCTTGTAGAAATAATTGAAAAAACTTTAGATAAAACTTTAAAAAAAGATCATATAAAATGGTCAGATGACTTTTCACTTTCTGTAATTTTAGTTTCAAAAGGCTATCCTTTAAAATATGAAAAAGAAAAGGAAATTGAAGGTCTTGACCAAGTTCAAAATTCCTTAGTTTTTCATAATGGTACAAAAATACTTGATGGAAAAATCCTTACAAATGGAGGCAGGGTTCTTACAATAAATGCAAAAGGAAAAACTTTGGATGAAGCGAGAAAAATTTGCTATAAAGATTGTGAAAAAATAAAATATGAAAATATATATTATAGAAAAGATATTGGATTAAATTAGCGAGTTTGATGTGAAATCTAAATTTCTAATAGAAATTAGGATTTCACATCATTTTTTTATTTTAAATTTATGTAAAAATTAAAGTATTGTGCGAATATTAATGAAAAATAATTTGCAATATGCTATAATTGAACATATAGTTTATTTTTTTATATAGAAAGGAAAAATTTATGAGAATTAATACAATTTGGATTACAGGTGCTCATGGAAGGCTTGGGTCTACTATTTTTAGATATTTGGATCCCTTAGAAGCTGAAATAATTGCAACTGACAAAGATGAAGTAGATATTACAAATCAAGAGGAAGTAAATTTATTTGTAGACAGAAACAGACCAAAAATAATTATAAATTGCTCTGCACTAACAAACAGATTAAAATGTGAGAAAGATCCGGACAAGGCTTATTTATTAAATGCACTCGGTGCAAAAAATATTGCTATTGCATCAAACAGGGTTAGGGCAAAATTAATTCAACTATCAACTGCAGATGTATTTGATGGACAAACAATCCATCCTTACAAAGAAATTGACAAGGCAAAGCCTAATACAGTTTATGGAAAAAGTAAATTTATGGGAGAAGAATTTGTAAAAGATTTTGCAAACAGATATTTTATAGTAAGAGTTTCAAGACTTTATTCAAAAGAAAATAATTTAGTTGAGTCCATAATAGAAGAAGCAAAAAAAGGAATTGTCACAGTTCCAAAATCAAGATACGGTTCTCCAACCTCAGCTTATGAGCTTTCAAAATTTTTAATTTCAATAATGGATACAAATGCTTATGGAACATATCATGCATCTTGTGAGGGAACTTGTTCCTTTAGAGCTTTTGCTCAAAAAATTTTGGATATAACAAAAATTGATGCAAAAATTGAAGAGAAAAGAGATTCTAATAGGATAGATTTTGAACCAGCATTTAGAGGAATAGATAATTATTTTTTAAATTTATTAAAAATTAATACTTTTTCCACATGGGAAGATGCCCTTGAAGAATATCTGAGAAGGGAGTATGGGTATGAAAAGTAAATCTCAAAGAAAAATAGGACTTACATCAAAAATTTTCATAGCCCTTATTTTAGGTATGGTTCTTGGAATTGTAATGCACTATTTTGTTCCACAAAGCCACATTAAAGATGAAATAATAATTGATGGAGTTTTTTATTTATTGGGACAAATGTTTATAAGGGCTATGCAAATGCTAGTTGTGCCTTTGGTATTTTTCTCCATTGCAGATGGTTGTAGAAATATGGGAGATACAAAAACTCTTGGAAAAGTTGGAGTAAGAATAGTTTTATTTTATCTTTTGACAACAGCTCTTGCTATAGTTATTGCTTTATCTTTGGCGTCAGTAATTGGTCCAGGTAAGGGAATGAATATGAAATTGGGATCAAATGAATTTAGTATGGAAACTGGAGAAAAAACTTCCATGAAAGACACCTTATTAAATATGATTCCAACAAATCCAATCGAGGCTTTGGCAAAAGGGGATATGCTACAAATAATTATTTTTGCAGTTATAGTTGGACTTTTAATTGCATCCATGGAAGATAGGTTAGAAACTTTAGGAAATATAATTACAGAAATGAATGATTTGATGATGAGTATGACCATGGCTGTAATGAAACTTGCTCCAATAGGAGTATTTTTCTTAATTGCAAGGACATTTTCAAATCTGGGATATGATGTAATTTTATCCATGCTTTCATATATGCTTTCAGTAATTTTAGGACTTGCTTGCCAACTTCTAATAGTTTATATGTTACTTTTAACTATATTTGTAAGAATAAATCCCTTTGCTTTTTTGAAAAAATATTTTCCAGTAATGACTTTTGCATTTTCAACCGCATCATCAAATGCTACAGTTCCTTTAAATATTCAAACTCTTGAAGAAATTGGAGTTGATAAGAAAATTTCTTCATTTACAATTCCTTTGGGAGCGACAATAAATATGGATGGAACAGCGATAATGCAAGGAGTTGCTGTAGTATTTATTTCAAATGCTTATGGAATAGATTTAACTTTAAATGATTATATGACTGTAATTTTGACAGCAACTATTGCATCAGTGGGAACAGCCGGAATCCCTTCAGTTGGACTTGTAACCTTATCTATGGTTTTATCATCAGTAGGACTTCCTGTAGAAGGAATAGCTATGATTATGGGAATTGATAGAATACTAGACATGGCAAGAACTGCAATAAATACAACGGGAGATGCATCAGGAACTATTGTTGTTGCAAATTCTGTAGGTTTATTTGATAAAGTAAAATTTAATAAAAGGACATAAAATAAAAAAGTTGAAAAATTTAATTTGAATTTTTCAACTTTTTATTTTTTAATAAAGTTTTTAGCTAATGATTTTATTTATATAATTTTTTTTGGCATTCTGGGCAAATTCCTGTAAATTCGAAGCTGTGGTTTTTTATTTTAAATCCTGTTTCTTTTTCTAATTGTTTTTCAAAGTCATGGATTGGACAATTTTCAATTATAAACTTTTTACCACAGGAAATACAGCTTATAAAATGTTTGTGGTCAGTTGAATTTAATTGAAAATATGAAATTCCATCTGTGTTAGTATTTTTTAAAAGAAGGTTTACTTCTTCCAAAGTATTTAAATTTCTATAAATTGTTGAAAGATCCATGTTGATTTTTTCTTTTTTAAATTTTTCTAATATTTCTTCGGCAGAAATTGGATCATTATTTTCTATAATTTTATCTAAAATTATTTTTCTATTTTTAGTAACTCTAATATTATTTTCTCTTAATAAATCTTCTACTTTCAAAATCTCACCTCTTTTGTTTATATTACCATATTGACAAAAAATAAAACAGTTATATAATAATTTGTGCAAATGATTTGCAAATAAGGAGGAAAAATGAAAAAGAAAATTTTAGCAATTTTTTTAGCTTTAGGACTTTTTGTAACAGGATGTGCAAAAAATAATGATAAAGCTAATCTAAATTCAAATAATTCAAATGAAACAAGTCAAAGTGTAGACAGTAATGAAGATAGTGATAAAGAAACAATTTATGCTTCTTTTTATCCAATTTATAATTTAACAAAACAAATTGCAGGAGATAAATTTAATGTGAAATCTTTTACAAATTTAAATACAGAAGTTCATGATTTTGAACCATCTGCAAAAGATATGGCAGATTTATCTAAAGCAAAAGTTTTGTTTTTAAGTGGAGCAGATCTTGAATCTTGGAAGGACAAGGTTGAAGAAACTTCAAAAATTGAAATGGTTGATACATCAAAGGGAATTGATTTAATTAAAACTGAAGATGAAGAAGACCATGACCATGAAGATAGTGACCACCATGACCATGAAAGTTCAGAAGAGCATGAAGATAAGGACCACCATGATCATAAAGATGCTGATCACCATGACCATGAAGATGAAGAAGAAGGACATCATCACCATCACCACCATGGTTTGTATGATCCACATGTTTGGTTATCTCCAAAAAATGGTATAGTTCAAGCAAAAAATATTGCAGAAAAACTTTCAGAAATTGATCCGGATAATAAAGATTATTATATGGGAAATTTTGAAAAAATAAAAAAAGAACTTGAAGAAATTGATAAAAATTATGGAGAAAAATTAAAAAATAAAGAAAACAAAAAATTCTTAGTTGATCACGAGGCATTTTCTTACCTTGCTCGTGACTATGGTTTAGAGCAAATCCCACTTACATCAATTACTTCAACAAATGAAGCTGATGCAAAAACAATGAAAAATGCTATAGATTTTGTTAAGAAAGAAAAAATTTCTGCAATTTTTTATGAAAAAGGCGGATCTGATAAAAATGTAAAAACATTAGCAAATGAATTATCTCTTGACGCAAAAGCTATAAATACTATAGAATATGCTAGTGATGATGATTTAAAAAATGAAAAAACTTATCAAGAAATGATAAAGGAAAATTTAGAATTAATGGAAAGCAGTTTAAAATAGATGAAAGATATAGAAGTTAAAGATTTAGTCTTTTCTTATGGCAAGGATGAAATATTAAACAAAGTAAGCTTTGATTTAAACAAGGGAGATTTTTTGACTATCCAGGGCGAAAATGGCTCTGGTAAGTCTACTCTTATAAAATTGATTTTAAAAGATTTGAAGAAAAAATCGGGGCAAATAAAATTATTTGGAGTGGATCTAGAGGATTTTGATGATTATACAAAAATTGGCTATGTTCCTCAAGTAAATGATGCAAATAAATTAGCTTTTCCTGTTACTGGAGAAGAATTTGTTGTTTTAAATTTGTACAAAAAATTTAATATTTTTAATAGGCCGAACAAAAAATGTTATAAAAAAGTTCACGATATTTTTGAGATTTTAAATATAGAAGATCTTTTAAATATTCCTTTTAACCAACTTTCAGGAGGTCAAGCTCAAAAAGTTATGATAGCAAGGGCAATGGTTAATGATCCAGAAATTTTACTTTTGGATGAGCCAACCGTTGGTGTTGATGAAAAATCTAAAAGAGACTTTCTTAAGCTTCTAGCTCACTTAAATGATAAACACAAAATCTCAATTTTGATGATAAGTCATGAAATGGATGTTGTTAGGGAATTTTCCAAAAGAGAAATAAGGTTAAAAAATGGAAGGATAGTTGATGCTTAGTTATGAATTTATGCAAAGGGCTCTTTTAGTTGGTCTTATGCTTGCAATAATAATTCCAATGATTGGGATTGTTATGGTAAACAGAAGAACTTCTATGATTGGAGATGCCCTATCCCACACAGCCCTTTCTGGAGTTGCTCTGGGTCTTATTATTGGAATAAATCCAGTTTTTACTTCAATAATAATTTGTGTTATTGCAAGTTTTGCAATAGAAATAATTAGGAAAAAATTTAAAAGTTTTGGTGATATGGCAACAGCCATTATTATGAGTCTTGGAATTGGACTTGCAGGAATTTTGTCAGATTTTACACCTGGTGGAACAAGTTTTGAATCATTTTTATTCGGTTCAATAACAAGTGTTACAAAAGAAGATTTAATTATTGTAAGTGTGATTTTTATTCTTGTTTTATTTTTTAGCCTTTACTTGTATTATCCACTTTTGTACAATTCAATAAGTCCTTTGATGGCAGATCTTTCTGGAATTAATTCAAAATTAATTTCTAATATTTTTACATTTTTAACTGCTATCACTGTTGCAATTTCTACAAAAACTGTAGGAGCTTTGATGATATCGTCTCTTATGGTTTTGCCAGTTGCAAGCGGACTTTTGATTTCAAAATCTTACAAGGAAACTTTTATAAAATCAATTATAATTGCAATAATTTATATGATGGCAGGAATCAGTGCAAGTTTTTATCTTGGTATAAAACCTGGTGGAGCCATAGTGGTTATTGCAGTTTTTGGAATGATAATTTCTCTAATAATTCAAAAAATTTTAAAAAGATAGGTTCGCCTGTCTTTTTTTTGTGGAAAATTTCTATGATATAATTAATTAAGAATGAAAAACAGAAAGGTTTGATATGAAAATAATAATTTCACCTGCAAAAAGGTTTAAACATTTTGATAATGAAAAAACAGAAGGACTTTTGTTTGAAGATGAAACAAAAGAATTGGTTGAAAAACTTAAAAATTATTCTATAAATGATTTGGCAAATATGTTTTCTTGTAATGATGATCTTGCTATAAAAGCCTATTATGATTACAAGGAATTTAATTTTAATAATTTAAAAAATCCTGCAATTTTTTCCTATGATGGCCTTGTTTTTAAGCAATTTAAAAAAGAAGATTTCAATGATTTATCTTATTTGAATGACCATGTTTATATTATTTCTGCCTTATATGGTTTGTGTAAGCCTTTTACAGGGATTTCTGATTATAGACTTTATATGGATTCAAAAGGAGTCGATATGGATGGATTTTGGGCTGATAAAATTTATAAAAAAGCCTTTGAAAATGAAAATTTTATTATAAATTTGGCAAGTGCTGAATATGCAAAACTTTTGAAAAAATACCTTAAAAAAGACCAAAAAATTTTGACTTTGACTTTTAAAGAAAATAGGGATGGGAAAATTCGTTCGATTGTATCCTACACCAAGCAAATGCGTGGAAGAATGCTAAAATATTTGATTAATAATAAAATTACTGATATAGAAAAAATAAAAAAGATAAGGCTTTGCGATTATATTTATGATCCATATAATTCAACTGACGATGAATTTGTATATATAAGGGAAAACAAATGAAATTACTACACTTATCAGATCTTCACATAGGAAAATCAATCGGATCATATTCCTTACTTGAAGATCAAAAATATTGTCTTGACCAAATTTTAGAAATTATTAAAAAAGAAAAAATTGATATTGTTTTGATTGCAGGAGATATTTTTGATACATCAATCCCAAATAATGAAGCCATGAAGGTTTATTCTGATTTTGTTGATGAAATTATTTTTAATTTGAAGAAAAAAATTATTGCAATTTCTGGAAACCATGATTCAGGGAAAAGACTTGAAATTTCAAAAAGCTTTTTTGAAAAAAATTCTTATTTTATTTATGGAAATAACTTTGATGAAAAACTAACTTTTGAAGATGAATATGGAAAAGTTAATTTTTATCCAATTCCATATATTTCTCTTGCAAGGGCAAAAAATGAAATAGATCAAAGTATAGAAAATTTCACTGACCTTTATAAAGTTTTACTAAAAAACATAGATTACAAAGACAGAAATGTTTTGATTACTCATTGTTATGCGAATGAAAAGCCTTTTGAAGATGAAAAAATTGAAGGGGAGAAGCCTCTTACAATTGGTGGAAATGATGTTATGGACGCCCATTTATTTAAAAATTTTGACTATGTTGCCTTGGGACATCTTCACAGAAAACACTTTGTTCTTGATGAAAAAATCAGGTATTGTGGGACATTTATGAAGTATTCATTTTCAGAAATTAATCAAAAAAAATCTGTGACTATTGTTGATTTAAAAGAGGATTTAAAGATAAAAGAAATAGAAATTAAACTTTTAAATGATTTTGAAAGAATATGTGATTATTTTGAAAATATAATAAAAATGGAAAATTCAAATTCTTATCTTGAATTTATTTTAAAGGATGAAAATCCAATAGATTCTCCCATGGCAAAATTAAAAACCAAATTTCCTCATGCAGTTTCAATTAGCTATGAAAATTCAATTGATATAGAAAATGAAGAAGATTTGGACATTGACCTTGAAAATTTATCTGTAATGGAAATTTTTGAAGAATTTTATAAGTTTAAGATGGATGAAAAAATGGGAAAAAATGAAAAAGAAGTATTTAAAAAGGTGATAGAATGAAGCCTGTAAAACTTGAAATGTATGGTTTTATGACCTACAAAAATAAAACTTTTATAGATTTTACAAAACTTTATGATTCAAAAATTTTTATAATTTCTGGAGATACAGGAAGTGGCAAAACTTCAATTTTTGATGCCATAAGTTTTGCACTTTTTGGAAAAATTCAAAGGCAAGGATTTGATTTAAATGATTTGAGGAGTGATTTTTTAAGTGGAGAAGATCCAATAAGCTATGTTGATTTTTCTTTTGAAATTGATGGAAAAAATTACAGGATTAAAAGAATTCCGAGTCAAAAAGCAAAAAAAACCAGGGCAAATGTTAATGTAAGTCACAGTGTTGAACTTTATAAGATAGAAAATGACAGGGAAATTTTAATTTCGGATAAGGTTAATGAATGTGAAAAAGAAATTATAAATATTATAGGTCTTGATTTTAACCAACTAAATAGGGTTATGATTCTTGCCCAAGGTGAGTTTTCTAAATTCTTAAAATCTTCATCTGATAAAAAGGCAGAATTATTATCAAAGATTTTTTCATCTTTTATCTATAAGAATATTGAAGAAAAATTAAAAGAAGCAAGCAAGGATTCAAAGAAAAATTTGGAAAAAATTTCAAAAAGTCTTGAAAGCGAAATCACTAAAAATAATCTTTTAAGTGAAAATATAGACTCTCAATTAATAGAGCTTAAAAATTTTGATGAAATTTTTAAAATAATAGAAAAAATAAATGATGAGCTTGAAAAAAATATTGATAAAGAAAATAAAGAGAAATTATCCTTAGAAAAAAACTTGGAAGAAGAAAATTCTAGGCTTAATTTTTATCAAAAAGAAAATGAAGAAATCAAAAATTATAAATATTTAAATGAAAAAAGACTTGAGCTTTTAGAAGATGAAGCATACTTTAAAAATTTGAAAAAAAACTTATTTTTTGCAGAAAAATCAATTCAAATTAAGCCATATTACCAAAGTCTTCTTGATTTAAAAAATAGTCAAAAAGAATTCGAAAATAAATTATCTGATCAAAAAGAAAAATTAGCAAAAACAGAAAATGATTTAGAAGAAAATTTAAAAAATCTTGGTGATAGAGAAGAAATCCAAAAAACTATTAGTGAAAAAAGAGAAAATATAATAAAAAATCAATCAATCTTGGATAAATTTATTAATCTTGAAAATTTAAAAAAAGATTTGGACAAAAATAAAAAAGATTTTCAGGATGGAAAAACTTACAAAAATCAAATAGAAGATTTTAAAAATAAAAAAGATATGATAGATAAAAAAATAAGAGAAAAATCTAATGATTTATTGAATTATTCAGCAAAGCTTGAAAAAATAAATGAAGATAAGCACATAATAAGCCAAAAAGTTTTTGAATATGAAAATATTTATGAAAAATCTCTCTTAAATGATAAAAAAATTAAAGATTTATCAAAGTTAAAAATAGAATTAGAAGAGTCAAATAAAGATTTTGAAATAGGCAAAAATTTATTGGAAAAGGCTGAGTCGAACAAAAAAGCTCTTTTAATAAATGATTTTAGGAAAGATTTAAATGAAAATGGAATTTGTCCTGTTTGTGGAAGGATTTTTGAAGGGGAAATTGAATACTTGGATTCTTCCCAAATTGATGGTGACATGGCAAAGGAAGATTATTTAAATCTTAAAATTAAAATTGATTTTTTAATGGAAAAAATATCAGATTTGGAAAAGTCTATAGATGAAAATTTGGAAAAATCAGAAGAAATTAAGAAAAATCTTGATGAATATAAAAATAAATTAGAAAATCTTAAAATTTCATATGAAGATCTTTACGATGAATTTGAAAATGAAAAAAGAAGTAAAGATGATTATGAAAAAAAATCTTTTGCTTTTGAAAAATCCATAGAAAATTTAAAAAATAAGTTAGAAAAACTTGAAAATTTGGAAGATATAGAAAATTTAGAAAATAAATATAAGATTAAAAAAGAAGAACTCGATAAATTTAATAAAAAAGATATAGAAATTTCCATAAAAAATGATAGAGACTTTGTAAAAAAAGAAGAAGAAAGAATAAAAAATCTTGATGATAATATAAAAAATCTGGAAAAAGAAAAATCCTCTTTAAATTCTTTGATTGAAAGTTATAGGTCTTATATTAAAGATACTAAGGATAAAATTTCAAAAAATCAAAAGATTTTAGATGAAAAAATAAGTGAAAATTTTAAGAATTTTGATGAATTTTTAAAGTATTTGGAAATTTCAAAAAAATTATTAGATAAAAAAGACCAGATAGAAGATTATTTTGAAAATTTAAATAACCTATCAATAAGGTTATCAAGCCTTGAAAAATACAAGGGCAAAGAAGAATACCAGACAGAAAATATAAAAGAAAAAATAGAAAAAATAAAAATAGATTTGGAAAAAATTAATGATTTTCTATTTTCTTTAAAACTTAAAAAAACAAGGATACTTGAAAGTAAAGACCAAATAATCTCAATTCAAAAAGAGCTTAGCAAATCAAAAAATGAAGATGCAATTCTTTATAAACTTTCAAAAATTGCAGACGGATCCATGTCTAAGGTTTCTGGTAGGGAAAAATTAAATTTTGAAACTTTTGTTCTTTCTTATTATTTTAAAAAAATATTAAAATTTGCAAATATAAGGCTTAGAGAGATGACTGATGGTCAATTTACAATGATTAGAAAAACCCAAACAAGCGATAAGAGAAAAAATTATGGTCTTGATATAGAAATTTTGGATGCAAATACGGGAAAAATTAGAAGTGAGGCTTCCCTTTCTGGTGGGGAGAGTTTTATTGCATCACTTGCTTTGGCTCTTGGACTTTCTGATGAAATAAGTGGGGAAAATGGTGGAATAAAAATTGATACACTTTTTATTGATGAAGGTTTTGGGACCTTGTCTGATGATTATTTGGAAAAAGCTATAAGAACAATTGAAAAATTATCCTACGATAATAAATTTATAGGATTAATTTCTCACGTAAAAGAATTAAAAGATGCAATTGATGCAAAAATTGAAGTTTCATATTCAAAAACACAAGGATCAAGTTTGAAGGTGGTTGTATGATAAAAATTATAATGAGTAAATTTCCCGAGGAAAATTCATCATATATTTACAAAGATATAGAAAAAAAATTAGAAAATAAAGAAAAATCATATCTTATAGTTCCAGAGCAATACACCCTAGAAAGTGATATGGATTTTATAGATTCTATAAAATATAAGTCAGTTATGGATGCTAAAGTTTTATCTTTTTCATCTTTAATTTCTTATATTTCTCAAAGGTTAAGCCTAAAAAAGAAAGAAAATTTAAATCAAGTTTCAAAAGCAATCTTACTAACAAGCGTTCTTGATGAAATAAATGAAAATTTAAAACTTTTTTCAAACAAATCTTTTGATATAGATTTTGTAAATAATCTTTCTGATTTTATTACAAATATAAAAGAATATTATTTTGATGATGATTTTTTTGATTCAATCAATAAAAATGAAAACTTAGATCCTATGACTAGGTTAAAATTTGAGGAAATAAAATTAATTTATGATGCTTATATAAAAAAGCTTGAAAATTCTTATATAGACAAAGAAGATGAGCTTGAAATTATAAAAAATAATTTAAAATATTGTGATTTTTTTAAGGGAGTAAATTTTTATTTTGATAAATTCGATCTTTTGTCAGATTTAAGACTAGATTTTATTAAAGAGTTAATTAAAATCGGGGCGAAAATTACAATTTCAATTTCAATGGACTATAAATATTATGAAAATAATATGGCAAAAGATATGGATATTTTTAAGCAAAGTATTAGATTTGTTGAAAGTTTAAAAGAAATTGACCAAATTAAAATCATAAATCTTGAAAAAAATAATAAGTTTTCTGATATTAAACACCTTTATGAAAATTTTGAAAAATATAATCCAAAAATTTATAAGGAAAAAACTTCAAATATAAATATAATTGAATCTATTTCATCTCAAAATGAAATAGAAAATGCAGCCTTAATAATCGAAAAACTTATAAGAAGTGGCCATTCTTTTTCAGAAATTTCTCTTGTAATGTCAAATGCCGATGAATATGAAAATCTTATAAAAAGAATTTTTACAAGGGCTGAAATTCCAATTTTTATTGATAAGTCAAAAAAATTATCTGATAATCACATAGTAAAAACTTGGCTTTCATTGATTAGGCTTGTTGTTTTTAATTTTAGAAAAACTGATCTTGAATCTTTTGTAAGGTCAAATGTTCTTGATTTTGGCGAAAATTCTTTTGAAAGAGTTTTGGCCTTTCAAAATTATATAAATACAAGAAAAATCAAAGGTTCTATGATTTTTGATGATAAATATTTTTCCTTGGATGAAAAATTTTATCAAAATGATGAGAAATTGAAAAATGAGAAAAAAGAAGAACTTGAAAAAGTAAATTCAATTAGAAAAATTATAATCTCCTTGGTCAAAGATTTGTATGAAGTTAGAAATGAAAAATTGAAGGCTCTTGATTTTGTTAAAGAAATTTTTAAAATTCTTGATACAGATATAATTAAATCTGGTTTTAATCATTTTCAAGAAAATATTAAGGAAAATAAACTTGATATTTTTGAAGAAAACAGCCAAGTTTGGGATAAATTTTTGACGAATTTGGAACAAATTGCAGGAATTATGGGAAATTCTTATACAAGCCTTGATAAAATTTATAAATTATTAGAAAAGTCATGTGAAGCTTCATCAATTGGGATTATTCCTCCAGCAATTGACCAAGTTTTGATTGGAGATTTTTCAAGAGATAGGATAAATGATAGAAAGATTAAAATTTTTGTGGGAATGACTGATATTTATTTTCCGGGAAATAATAATAGCGATATCTTAATTTCAGAAAATGAAAAAACTGATTTGGAAAAAGAGGGCTACGACCTTAAAATTTATAAGGAAAAAAAGGACGATAAAATTCTTTTGAATTTACTTAGGATGTTTACTTCATCAGAGAGAATATTTTTCTCATATTCTCTTATAAATAAGGCCAATGATCCAATGAATTTGGCGACAAGTATTTCTGATATTATAAATATTTTTCCAAATATAACTTATAAGAAAATTACTCAAAATAAATTTTCTAATATAAAATATTCATCAGATCTTTTGGATTTAAAAGCAAGCCAAATTTTGTGGAATATAAAAAATAAGGAAAACACAAAAAAAGAGGAAAAAGAATTTGTAAAATCTTATTTAAAATACAAAAAAGACCATGATGATAATTTTAATTATTCAAAAAATTCTTCCTATGATTTATTTTTAAAAGGCCTTACCTATTCTAATGAAAAATTTCCTTTAAGAGAAGATATTTCAAAAAAACTTTACGCAAAAAATAAATTTTCGGTTTCAGAAATTGAAACTTATGCAAAATGTCCTTACAAATATTTTATAAATTATGGACTTAAGGCAAAAGAAAATAAAAATTTGGACGTTGATAATTTAGAAATTGGAAATATTGTCCACTATAATATGGAAGATATTTCTAAAAAATTGCAAGGAATAGATCTTGAAAAATTAGATGAAAAAGATTTGGAAAAAATTGTAAATGAAAGTTTTGAAAAAGCTATTGAAAATTCTCTTGATAGGGATAGGGCAAGTGATAAGAAAAATAAATTTATTCTTTCAAATATTTATGAATCAACCCAAAAATCTTCCAAAAAAATCATTGACCAAATAAAAAACGGCAAGTTTCAAATTGATGGTGTTGAGGAGAAATATGGAAAGGGCGAAAAATATCCCCAAGTTTATGTTGATGAGAAAAATTATCTTGAAGGAAGAATTGATAGGATTGATAGGTTTAAAAATTATATAAGAATTATTGATTATAAAACTGGAGCAAAAGAAATTAGAATTGCCAATGTTTTAAATGGTTTTGAGCTTCAATTATTTGTCTATATGCTATCAATAAAAGAAAAAAAATCTGAAAATTTATCACCAATTGCAAGTTTTTATCTTCCTTTAAAAGATGAGGTTAAAAAACTTGATAAGGCTTATGATAAGGATGCAATAAAAAAAATCTATGATGATAAAACAAAAATGAATGGCCTTATTGTAAAAATAAATGAGGAAGTTTTAAAACTTTTGGACAAGGATTTTGATGGAAAAAAATCAGATATTTTTAAAATTTCTAGGGGAAATGCCAATATTTTTTCTCTTGAGGAAGAAGAAATTTTGGAAAAATTTATTAAAAAATTAATTTCAAAATATATTGTAGAAATTAAAAATGGAAATATAAAATTAAATCCTCTTAGAATAAACCAAAACACCTACGAATGTACCTATTGCCCTTACAGGTCAATTTGTAAATTTGATTATTCAAAAGATCAAGATAAGTTTAAGGATGTGGATAATAAAATTTCAATTAATGATATAAAAAAGGAGCTATCAGATGAGTAAATTTAAGCCAACTGATGATCAAAAAAAAGCCATAGAAACTAAGGGCAAAAATATAATTGTGTCTGCTGCTGCAGGAAGTGGAAAAACTAAGGTTTTGGTTGATAGGGTAATTTCTTTGATGATTGAAGAAAAAATTCCTATAAAAAATATGATTATTGTAACTTTCACAAACAAGGCTTCAGTTGAAATGAAAGATAGGATAAGGGAAAAATTAAATGATTTACTCAAAGAAGAAAAGTCTGACAAAATTTTTATAAAAAACCAAATTAAATCTATCAATGATGCTTTTATAAAAACACTTCACTCTTTTTGTGCAGATATGTTGAGGGAAAATTTTTACTTATCTGATAATCTTTCACCATCTTTTAAAATAGCAGCTGATTCCAAACAAGTTTTGTTGAGAAAAGATGCTATTGATGAGCTTTTTGAAAGTGAATACGAAAAAAACGACGGAGAATTTATAAATTTCTTGCACAATTTTGGCTCAAATAGGTCAGATGATGATGCAAAAAAAATAATTTTAGACCTATATGATTTTTCAAAAAGCCAAATAAATCCTCACGCCTGGCTGGAAGATAAAACAAGTTCAAATTTTGATTTTGAAAAATTTAAGGCTTATATAAAAAAGAGAGTAGAAAATATTATAATAAGTGCAAAGGATTTGGAAATTTTTATAAAAGAAAGGTCTATGCGAGATAAATATGTAGAAATGATTGAAAGTGACATAAATTTTTTTCAAAATATAAAATATTCAATAGAAGAAAAGCCTTGGGATGATATTATAGAAATTTTTGGAAAAAGTCTTTCAAGAATGGTCACAATTTCAAAAAAACTAGATGATCCAAACGAAAATTTATATGTAAAAGCCAAAAAAAATGCCTACAAAGATGAATTTAATTTGATAAAGGATTTGATAAGAAATACAGATTCTATAACTAGGGGATTTTTTGATCCTTTGGAAGAGAAAATTTTAAAAGAATTAAAATATTTGGTTTTTTCCTTTGAAGATATTTATAAAAAGAAAAAAAGAGAAGAAAATTATTTGGATTTTTCTGATATGGAACATGAATTTATAAATTTGTTGGAAAATGAAGAATTAAATCAAAAATTGAAAAAACAATTTAAATATATTTTCTTTGATGAATACCAAGATTCAAACGATATTCAAAATTATATTGTAGAAAAATTAAAAAATGAGAACAATCTATTTTTTGTAGGTGATGTAAAACAATCAATTTATGGTTTTAGAAATGCAAGGCCAGAATTATTTTTGGAAAAATTAGAATCATATGAAGATGATGAAAATTCTTTGAGAATTAATTTGTCCAAAAATTTTAGAACTGACAAGGACTTGATTGATTTTAATAATTATATTTTTGAAAGGCTTATGACTAGGGAAAATTCTGATATTGCCTACAAAGATGATGGGCACAGATTAAATTATCATTTTGAATTTGATGAAAAATATCCAAAAGTTTCAATAAAGGCTCTTTCCAAAAATTTAAATGAAGAAGCTTACTTGGTAAAAGAGATTAATAATCTAATAAAGACTGGACTTGAATACAAGGACATAGCAATCCTACTTAGGGCATCGTCAAAAGCATACTTATACGAAAATGAACTAAAAAAAGCTGGAATTCCATTTTCATCTGATATTTCAAAAGTTTCATTTGAAACTGTAGAGGTAGAATTTTTTATAAATATTTTAAAATATATAGCAAATCCAAACGATGATATAAGCCTACTTTCAGTTTTAAGAAGTGAAATTTTTAATTTTTCTGAAGATGATTTGGCAGAAATAAGTCTTTCATCAAATAAATCTTATTTTTACCAAAAATTTAAGGCCTACGAAGAAGAAAATGAAGATGATCTATCCCAAAAAATTTCAGATTTTAATACAATTTTTACAGATTTTTCTTATATTTTAAATTTTTCAAATATGTATGATTTTGCAAATTTTATTTTTGAAAATTCTGGACTCTATGACTTTTTAAAGGCAAGGGACAGGGGAGGTGAAAGGATAAAAAACATTGAGGCCTTCATTGATTTGATGGATGATTATGATAAAAATAATGAAAATTATCTATTTGGATTTTTAACCTACATCGATAATTTGAAAAATCAAAAAAAAGATAATCTGAAAGCTTCAAGAAATCTATCTGATGAAGAAAATTTAGTTAGGATTATGACCATTCATAAATCCAAGGGTCTTGAATTTAAAGCTGTGATTTTGCCAGATTTTTCAAAAAGATTTAACACTCGTGATAATTCAAAAGATATGGTTTTGGATAAGGACTTGGGAATTGGGATTAATATTGCCGATTGGGAAAATAAAATAAAAATTTCTTCAATAAAAAGAGATTTAATTTTAGAAAAATCAAACTTAAATGATAAAAAAGAAGAAATGAGAGTTTTATACGTTGCCCTAACCCGAGCTGAAAGAAAAATTTCTATAATTGGAAAAAAAGATTTAAATGAAAAGGGTCTTGAAAATATTTTAAATGCAAATTCTCTTTTGGATTTATCATCATACATGGATTGGATTTTAAAAATATTATGCAATGATAAAATCATGACTGATTTTATTGATATAGATTATAAAACAGATGCCTTTAAAAAAGGATTTTTAAACATTGAATATGTAGAAGAATTTGAAGAAAATCTAGAAGAGGATTTAACTGATATAAATAAAATAATAAATTCAGACACCTACAATGAGAAAATTTATAGAAACTTAGAGGAAGTTTTTAATTATTCCTATAAAAATAAGGAAAATATCAACAAATCTTTGAAAAAATCTGTAACAGAAATTGCCAAAAATTACGATTTATCAAATGAAGGCTACGAGAAATCTTCCTTTGATCAAAAAGAAATTTCCTATGATTTTAGAAGGCCAAATTTTGAAGAAATAAAATTATCCCCAACAGATAGGGGAAGTTTAATCCACAAAATTTTCCAAGAATTAGAAGTAAAAACTTACGATTTGAATTCACTAGAAAAAGAAATAAATAAATTAATTGACTTGGGGAAAATAAAAAAGGAATATCTTTCATATATTAATTATGAAAATATTTTGGGATTTTTTAATTCAGATATAATTCAAAATCTAATAAAAAAATCACCAAAAATTCGTAAAGAAGAATCCTTCCTTAGAAAAATTGATAATTTTTATGTAAATGGACAAATTGATATAATGTTTGAATATGAAGATGAGATTGTTCTGATAGATTTTAAAACGGATTCAATGAAAAGGGAAGGCTTTTATGATAAGCAACTAGAAATTTACAAGGACTCCATAGAAGAAGCCTTGGGTAAAAAAGTTATTTTATCTTATATTTATTGGTACAATTTCAAAGAATTTGAACAAGTTAATAAAATCCACCATTAATATCAAAAATGGATCCTGTTATATATGATCCCTTATCAGATATTAAAAATTCAACAAGATTTGCAATTTCTTCGGATTTTGCAAATCTTTTTTCTATTAAATCTTCCTTCAAAGATTTTTTATCTTCTTCAGACAAATCAAATTTAGTCATATCAGTATCGACAATTCCTGGAGAAATGGCATTTATCCTGATATTTGAAGGCAAAAGTTCTTTAGAAAGAGCTTTTGTAAAAGAATTAACTCCGCCCTTACTTGCAGAATAAGCAACTTCAAAACTTGCTCCCAAATTTCCCCAAATTGATGAAATATTTATAATAACTCCAGATTTTTGACTAAGCATATTTGGAATTGCTCTTTTTGAAGTTAGAAAAATTGAAGATAAATTTGTATCTAAAAGATTATTCCAAGAAGAAAAATCCATATCTTGTAAAAGACCAAAATAGGAAATCCCAGCATTATTTATTAAAATATCTACATGAGAAAAATTTTTTTCAGAAATTTCAAATAAATTATTAACATCTTTTTCATTTTTTACATCACATTTTACAGCAATGACATTAGGATTTGTAAGTCTTAATTCGTTTAATAAATTTAAAGCCTTATACTTATTTTCCTTATAAGTTAAAATCAGATTGTAGGAATTATTTAATTTTTTTGCAATAGCAGCACCAATTCCTCTTGATGCGCCCGTTATTAATACAGTTTTCATATGATGATTATATCATAAATTTAAGGGTAAGATTTAAAAAGGAGGAGAATATGAAATATTACAAATTAAACGACGGAAATAAAATACCAGCCTTGGGTTTTGGTACTTATAAAATTACCGACAGAGATGACATGGCAAATGCAATCGAGGCATTTTTTGAAAATTCTTATGAATATATAGATACAGCAAAAATTTATAATAACGAAGAAATAATAGGAGCTGAGCTTAAAAATTCTAATAAAAAAAGAAGTGAATACCAAATAGCCACAAAAGTTTGGCCAAGTGATTTTGGATCTGATAAAACAAAAAAATCATTGGACCAGTCTTTAGAAAAATTACAAACAGATTATTTGGATGTGGTTTTACTTCATTGGTTTGGAAAAGATTTTGATAAATCTTGGAAGGTTTTTGAAGATTATAAAAGACAAGGAATTGTAAAAACAATAGGAGTTTCAAATTTTGAACTTGCTCAATTAAAAAAACTTTTAGAAATTGGAGAAAAACCAGCAATCGATCAATTAGAATCTAGTCCACATTTTCAAAATGACGAAACAGTAAGATTTTTAAAAGAAAATAATATAATCCACCAAGCTTGGTCACCAATTGCTAGGGGAAGAAGTGAATTATTGGAAGAGCATGTAATTAAAAAACTTTCAAATAAATATAATAAAACTCCAGCCCAAATAGTTTTGCGTTGGCATATTGAAAGGGGATCAATGCCAATTCCAAAATCAACAAACCCAAAAAGAATAAAAGAAAATATAGAAATATTTGATTTTTCATTTGACGATGAAGATATGAAAGCAATAAAATCAATTGACCTTAAAAAAAGATATTCATCAGACCCAGAAGATGAAAAATGGTTAAAAGATTTACTTGAAAAAATGTAAAAAATATTAAAAAAAATTCTGCAAATTAATTTGCAGAATTTTTTTATATGGGGCATATTGTTTGATTTTTCTTATCTATTTTCAAAAATTTCTTTTATTTCGTCTTCATTTATTCCAACCATAGCTTCGCCAAGATCTTTTGAAACTTCTAAAATAATTTCAGGTTTATCAAAATTTTCTACAGCTTTTACTATAGCTTTTGCTCTTTTTTCTGGATTTCCAGATTTAAAGATTCCACTTCCTACAAATACACCATAAGCTCCAAGTTGCATCATCAAAGCAGCATCAGCAGGAGTTGCAACTCCACCAGCAGAAAGATTTGCAACAGGAAGTTTTTTATTATCTCTTACATATTTTAAAAGATTTACATCAACTGCCAAATCTTTTGCATATGTGAAAATTTCATCATCAGTTAAAACAGAAATTCTTTGAATTTCTCTGTTTATTTCTCTCATGTGTCTTACAGCTTGAACAACATTTCCAGTTCCTGCTTCCCCCTTTGTTCTAATCATTGAAGCTCCTTCAGAAATTCTTCTCAAAGCTTCAGAAATATTTCTTGCTCCACAAACAAATGGAGTTTTAAATTTCTTTTTATCAATGTGATTGTAATCGTCAGCCACAGTTAAAACTTCAGATTCATCTATATAATCAACGCCTAAGGCTTCAAGAATTTGTGCTTCAACAAAATGTCCAATTCTAACTTTAGCCATTACAGGAATTTTTACGGCATTCATTATCTCTTCAATCATTTTTGGATCGCTCATTCTAGAAACGCCACCAGCAGCTCTAATATCTGCAGGAACTCTTTCAAGAGCCATAACAGCACTTGCTCCAGAAGCTTCTGCAATTTTTGCTTGCTCAACGTTCATAACATCCATGATAACCTTTTTTTCAAATTTAGCATTTATATTTTTTTCAGTCATTTTTATCTCCTTAATATTTATCTTAATTCTATTATATGATAAACTGTAACTAATAAAAGTAACAAAAAAATAAAAAATGAGGGATACAGATGTATTTAAATTTACCAAGAAATAAAAAATATCTTTACGAAAAAATTTATCAGATAATAAAAAACAAAATAATAAATGGGGAAATTAAAGAAGGTGAAAAACTTCCTTCCATAAGAAATTTATCAAAAGATATTAATGTATCTATAAATACAGTTAAAAAAGTTTACTATAAGCTTGAAGAAGAAGGCTACATTTATGCAAAAGATAAGAGTGGTTTTTATTGTAGAAAAATTGATGATTTAATTATTTTGGATAAAAAAGAATTAAATAAAAATAAAATTGAAGATGAAAAAATAAAATATGATTTTTCAATCAGTGGTGTTGATTATGAAAATTTCCCATATAAAATTATGCAAAAATATATGAAAGAAGCCATAGATAAAAAAGATTTAAAAATTTTAGATAAGGGATCTTATAAGGGTTATCCGCCTTTAAGAGAGGCTATAAAAAGATATTTAAAAAATTCAAGAAATATAGAAACTAATGCTAGAAATATAATTATTTCATCATCAACTGAGCATTTATTTTCTATTATAAAAACACTTCTCACAGACCAAACACTTTTTGCTTTTGAAAATCCAGGCTATGCTTTTGGAAATAAATTTTATACTTATGATCTGAAAAATCCAATTCCTCTTGACCTTGATGATGAGGGGGTAAAAATTGACAAGTTATCAGACTTAAATGCCTTGTGTTTATTTGTGACCCCTTTTAATCAATTTCCAACGGGTACAGTTATGTCGATTCAAAGAAGAATAGAAATTTTAAATTGGGCATCTCTTTCAAAAGATAGATACATTATCGAAGATGATTATGACAGCGAATTTAAATTTAAGGGATATCCAACAGAAAGCTTGAAGGCTATGGATAAAAATTCTGATGTTATTTATTTCGGATCTTTTTCAAAATTAATAGCGCCATCAATGAAAATTTCTTATATGATTTTGCCAGATGATTTGCTAAAAAAATATGAAAATAATTTTAAAGATCTTTCAAATACAGTTTCAAATTTTTTGCAAAAAGCCCTAGCTTCTTTTATTGAAAGCGGAGAATTTGAAAAGCACATTAACAGGATGAAAAATATTTATTATAAAAAATTTGATTTTATTTTTAAAAAAATAAGTGGAATTGATGAGATTTCTTTTCTTTCAAAATCAAATTCCCTAAATTTATTATTAAAAGTTGATGATTCGATAGATATAAAGAAATTTACGAAAATTTTAAATGAAAATTCTGTAAGATTAGTAAATCTAAATAAGTTTACCTATAACAAGTTTGAAAAAGAAAACTATTTTATTATGGGCTATGCAAATCTAGGTTTGGATGAAATAGATTCAGGTTTTGATATTATAAAAGATGCAATAAAAAATTCAAAAATAAATTAAAATCTCTCTTCGTGGAGATTTTTTTTATTTTAAATTTTTTTAAAAAAATAGTTGAACATTGTTCAGAAAGTTGTATTATATATTTGTAGCAATTAATGAACGATGTTCATTTTAAAAATGGGAGTAGATATAATGGGTAATCAAATAAATAAAAAAGAAAAAATCATGCAAGCAGCTTTAAAAATTTTTGAAAAAAAAGGAGCTGAGAAAACTTCTGTTAGGGATATTATGACTGAAGCTGGCTTTGGTCTTGGAACTTTTTATCTGTATTATTCTGATAAAAATGATTTGCAGGAAAAAATGGTTTTGAATTTGGCAACAGATATTATTTTAAGTGCTGAAAAAACCTGTGTTCAAGAAGATCCTATTGAAAGATATATTTCTTTTGTAGATTTCATTATCGATTATTTGATTTCGCATCCATTTGAGCTTGATCTTTTGAGTAAAAATATTACTTGGACTCTTTATACAAAAATTGAAAATGATTATGGTTTAAGCGAGGCTGATTCTACCTTGCAATTTATTTTAAATAAGTACGATAATTTATTTTTAACAAACCACACTGAGTCTGAAAAATTGTATATTCTTTCTCTTACTCTTGAAATCATGATGTCTACTTGTAAAAGTGCTGTTTTAGATGATTCAATTTTAACGATTGATGAAATGAAACCAGTTTTATTTGCTATTATTAGAAAAATTTTTAATAGAATAGGAGAGAATAAATGAAAAAAATAACAAAGTTTATTTCGCATCATCCTAGACTTGTATTATTAATAATGACAATATTATTAATACCTTCTTGGTTTGCTTATAAAAATACTGGTGTAAATTATGATATTTTGTCATACTTGCCAGCTGACTTAGAATCAACCCAAGGTCAAGAAATTCTTGATAAAGATTTCAAAAATGCTGCCACGGGCATGCTACTTTTGAAAGGTGATGATTACGATGCTGATAAACTTAAAAATGAAATTTTAAAAGTTGATGGGGTAGAAGATGTTATTTCAAAAACATCAATCCTTGGAGATAGCGTTCCAAATGAATTTTTGCCAGATGATATAAGGGATGTTTTTTATTCGAAAGATTGCACCTTGTTAATGGTAAAATTTGGAGAAAGTTCTTCATCTTTTAGAACTATGAAGGCTATAGAAAATATTAAAAAAATTGAATCCAAAGAGAAATTTTTAAGTGGTATTAGCTCACTTGTTAAAGATACAAAAGATTTAATAGATCATGAAACACCAATTTATGTAGCTTTGGCAGTCGTTTTGGCCTTGGTTGTTTTATCTCTTACAAATGAATCAACGATTATTCCATTTTTGTTTATTTTAAACATTGGATATGCAATTTTATATAATTTTGGTACAAATTTATTTTTGGGAGAAATTTCATACATTACAAAGGCAATAGCTGCAGTTTTGCAACTTGCTGTTACAACTGACTATTCAATATTTTTGTATCATAGATATGTTGAAGAAAAGAAAACTAATGAAGATAAAAATGATGCAATGGATGTAGCAATCCAAAAAACTATATCATCAATTTTTGCATCTTCACTTACAACTTTTGCAGGATTTATCGTATTAATCCTAATGCGTTTGGGACTTGGAAAAGATATTGGTCTTGTTATGAGTAAGGGAGTTTTACTTGGACTTATGTCAACAATAGTTGTTTTGCCACCAATGATTTTGATTGCAGAAAAATTGGTTGACAGATTTAATCACAGAATATTTTTGCCAAGTTTTGAAAAAACTTCACATTTTGTACTAAGCCATAAAAATGGATTATTTATCGCCTTTTTGATTTTATTTATTCCTGCAATTTACGGAGCAAGAAATACTGATTTATACTACAATTTGGACAGGTCCTTGCCACAAGATTTGGATTCCATAGTTGCTTTAAATAAAATGAAAAAAGATTTTAATATGGCATCAACTCACTTTGTTGTAGTTGATGAAGATTTGAGTAAGCAAAATATGAATTCACTTGTAGATGAATTAAAGGATGTTGAAGGAGTAAATAGTGTTTTAAGTGCAAATTCTTTGACGGGTTTAACCATACCTGATTCAGTTTTACCTGATAAATTAAAAGATAATTTCACTAAAAACGGCTATCAAATGATAATGATAAATTCAAAATATCAAACAGCATCTGATAAGGTAAACAAACAAGTTGATAAAATAAATAAAATTGTAAAAAATCATGATAAAAAAGGATATTTAACGGGTGAAGCAGTCTTAACAAAAGATTTAACAGTTTTATCTGATAGAGATTTTAAAATGGTAAATATAGCTTCGATTATTATAGTTTTTATAATTATAGCTATAGTATTTAAGTCATTTGCCATTCCTGTTGTTTTAATTGCTGTAATTGAGCTTGCAATCCAAATAAATATGGGAATTCCATTTTATCTTGGTCAAACTATTCCATTTGTTACATCAATAATTATTGGAGTTGTCCAATTAGGATCAACCATAGATTATTCAATTTTAATGATGGATAGATTTATTACAGAATACAAAGAAGTTAATGATGTAGATCAAGCTTTAAAATTGACAGTAAAAGAAACATCAAAATCAATAGTTACATCTGCCTTATCCTTTATGGCAGCAACTGTTGGGGTTGGTTTATATTCAAAAATGGAAATTGTATCAACAATCTGTATGTTTTTGGCAAGAGGAGCAATAATCAGTATGCTTGCTATAATCCTATTTTTGCCAACTATAATTAAAATAGCATTTCCGTTTATAAGAAAAACAACAAAGGGATTAAATTAGGAGGAAAATATGAAAAATAAATTCATGAAAGGATTCTCATTAGTTCTTGCAAGTAGCTTGTTGATGACTAATGTTGCCTACGCACAAGAAGCAAATATAAGAAAAAACGAAACAATTTATGTTACAAAAGAAGCTGACAAAATTAAGGATAAAACTGGGTCAATTTGGATAAATTCAGACAACAATATTAAAATAAAAGATAAAACAAGTTTAAAGGATGTAAAAAATTTAAAAACTGATAAAAAAGTTGATCTTGAAAATGGATATATAAATTGGAATGAAGATAGCAAGGATATCTACTACCAAGGAAAAACTAAAGAAGATTTACCAGTTGATATCAATGTGAAATATATTTTGGATGGAAAGGAAATGACCTTTGATAAATTAAAGGGAAAATCTGGCCATTTAAAAATTGAAATAGAAGCAGTGAATAAAATAAAAACAAATGCAAAAATAAATGGCAAAGAAAAGGAAGTTTATTCACCATACCTTGCTCTTACAGAAATAAGTTTTGACTCAGACAAGGTCAAAAATCTTACAACAGACGATGGAAAACTTGTAAAAGATGGAAAAAATCAAATAGTTGCAGGAATCCTTACTCCAGGTTTAAAAGAAAATTTTAAAGGTTTAGTTGAAAATGATAAAATAGATTCTTTTAAAGATAAAATAGAAATGGAAATGGATGTAAAAGATTACGAACCTACAGAAGTTTATGCTCTAATAAGTAATGAATTTTTCCAAGATGAGACTAAACTTGGTTCAATAGATGAGTTAGAAAATGGAATAAATGAGCTTGAAGATAATGCAGCAAAACTTGTGGATGGGGCAAATAAATTAGGAGAAGGTAGCAAAAAATTAAACGATGGAATTGGAAAATTAAATGAAGGAGCAGGACAATTATCCCAAGGATCAAGCAAAATTGTAAGCTCTTTTGACCAATTAGCAAACGGATTTTCTAGCTTGCCAGGAAAAATTCAAACAGTAAATTCAGCAGTAAACCAATTGAATAATGGTGGATCAAAACTTTATTCTGGAGTAAACCAATACACCAGAGGAGTTGGCGAAATAAATAAAAATATGGCTCTATTAAACCAAGGAGCAGAGAGCTTAAATAAGGGAGCAAGTGAAATTGATTCATCACTTGAAAAACTAAATAAGGGAACAAGCTCACTAAGAAATACTTTGACCCAAAATTCAAATAGTAATGATTTAGGAAAACTTACAGATTCAATGGGACAATTATCAAATGGACTAGATGAATTATCAAAAGGAATAAGTCCACTTGCAGATAGCCTAAGTCAATTAAGTGGGGGACTTACAAAAATTGATGAATCATCAAAAGCCTTAAACCAAGGAATAGAAAATCTAAATCAAAATGCTCAAAACCTACCAAGCCTTGACTCTGATATAGAAAATTTAAATGCACAAATAAACTCAATTAACCAAGTCATAGGAAATTTACAAGCAAAAAATGAAGATGGTTCTATGTCAGGAGAAATTGAAAATTTAAATGCAATAAAACAAGGACTTATGTCTGAGGCTCAATCTCTAGGAGCAAAAAATCAAGGAAACTCTGCTATAAAAGCAGGCCTTGGAGAAATTTCAAAAAGCTCAGCAGGCCTTTCAAATGCAATTTCTGAAGAAAACAAGGGACTAGGTCAAGTAAGCGAAAAATTAAATCAATCAAAAGAAAAAATTCAAACATCATCAACAAAACTTTCCCAAGGAAGTAAAAAAATATCCGAAGGTCTATCAAAAGCTAATATCAAAAAATTAGAAGAATCAGTTGTAATGATTGATGATGCTACAGGTAAAATTAAAGCTGGATCAGAAAAACTAAAAGCTGGAGCTAATCAAAATCAAGTAGGCGTAAATAAACTAGCAAGTGCTATAAATGAACTTGATTCAAATTCCGAGGAACTAAGAAATGGTTCAGCAAGTCTTTCTAGTGGTTTAAAACAATTCCAAGAAAGATCAAAAGCCTTATCATCACTTCAAAATATAAACGAAACAGCAATAAATCCAATGGCAAATGGAATTAAACAATTAGATGGTGGAATAAACAAATTAAGTGATTCAACTGGACAATTGAAAAATGGAAGTGATCAATACGAATCATCATTTGAAAAATTCCAAAAAGGTCTAAGTGATTATAAAACAAAAGGAATAGATAAATTATCTGATAAATCAAAAGATATTACACAAGCTAAAGACATACTTGATCAAATGTCAAAATTGGCAAAAGAAAATAATTCTATAACAGGAACAAGCGATAATTTTGAAACAAAATCTAGAATAATCGAAAAAATTAAATAGAAAAAAATCCGATTTCGGGTTTGTAAATAATTTTGTGTATCAACCTAAATCCTGATATGATGTGTGCCAAAAAAGGGTAAGGGTTGATACATTTTTTATGTATCAATATCTGTATATTTCTATAGGAATTAAGCTTGTCTTAATTTTACAAAGTTTTAATAAAAAGAAAAATCCGATTCACATATTAGAAAATAATTTGTGAATCGGATTTTTAAATTTAAATTAATTAGCCTTATTTTTTATATATTTGTCAATATTTTCAGCAGCTTTTTTACCAGCTCCCATTGCAAGAATTACAGTTGCAGCTCCACTTACTGCATCTCCACCTGCAAAAACTCCGTCTTTGCTTGTCATAGTTGAATCATCAATTATAATTCCACCCCAAGATTCTGTATTTATATCATCATTTGTTTGTTTGATTAGTGGATTTGGAGATTGACCAATTGAAACTATTACAGAATCAAAATCAACTTCTTCATATTTTCCAGTAGGAACAGGACGTCTTCTTCCAGACTTGTCCTCTTCACCTAATTCCATTATTTCAAGTTTAACTTTTTTAACCCAACCATTTTCTCCTTCAATTTCTACAGGATTATGTAGGTTCATAAAGTTAATTCCTTCTTCTTTTGCGTGGTGACTTTCTTCAGCTCTTGCTGGCATTTCTTCGAAACTTCTTCTATAAACAACAGTTACGTCAGCGCCCATTCTTTTTGCACTTCTCGCTGCATCCATTGCCACGTTTCCACCACCAACTACACAAACTTTTTTGCCTATATGAACCGGTGTGTCATATTCTGGGAATTTATAAGCTTTCATCAAATTCATTCTTGTTAAAAATTCATTTGCTGAATAAACTCCATTTAAATTTTCTCCTTTAATTCCCAAGAATTTTGGAAGACCTGCTCCAGTTGAAACATAAACTGCTTCAAATCCTTCTTCAAACAATTCATTTATTGTTTTTGTTCTTCCTATAATTGTATTTCTTTGAAGTTTAACTCCAAGACCAATTACATTTTTCAATTCTTTTTGAACCAAAGTTTTTGGTAACCTAAATTCTGGAATACCATACATCAAAACTCCACCAGCTGTGTGGAAAGCTTCGAACATTACAACTTTATATCCTAATTTTGCAAGGTCAGCTGCACAAGAAAGTCCAGAAGGACCAGAACCAACAACGGCAACTTTTTTATTTTGTCCAGTAACTTCAACTGGTTTTTTATAATCCTTATTCATGTTATAATCTGCAACAAATCTTTCAAGTCTACCGATTCCTACAGGCTCACCATTTTTTCCTCTTGTACAAACTCCCTCACATTGGTTTTCTTGTGGACAAACTCTACCACAAATTGCTGGAAGGTTATTTGTTGATGAAATAATTTCATATGCTTTTTCCAAATCACCTTCTACAACTTGGTGAATAAATTCTGGAATCCTTACAGAAACTGGGCAACCATCAACGCATGGTTTATTTTTACATTGAACGCATCTTTGAGCTTCCTCTTGGGCCATTTTTAAATCATAACCAAGAGCTACCTCGTCAAAATTTTTGTTTCTAACATTTGGATCTTGCTCAGGCATACTTACCTTTTCTTTACTCATATTAAATTTTGCCATTTCTCATATCTCCTGTTAGTCTACAAATGTGTTCTCTTTCTTCTTGTTGGTAATTTCTTCCCCTGTTCATGGCTTCATCAAAATCAACTTCAAAAGCATCAAAATCTGGTCCATCAACACAGGCAAATTTCATTTCGCCTCCAACAGTAATTCTACAACAACCACACATACCAGTTCCATCAACCATAATTGAGTTTAAAGATACTATAGTTGGTATGTCATATTCTTTTGTTACAAGGGCAGTATTTTTCATCATAATCATTGGACCTATTGCCAAAACAAGATCATATTTTTTTCCATTTTCAAGATTTTCTTTTAAAACTTCAGTTACAAAACCTTGTTTGCCATAAGATCCATCGTCGGTTGTAATGTATAAATTGTCTGAAGATTCTTTTAATTCATCTTCAAGAATTACTATGTCTTTATTTTTAAAGCCCATGATTACATCTGTGTGGGCTCCAATTTTATGTAAATATTTTGCTTGAGGATAGGCAATAGCTGTTCCCAAACCTCCACCGATTACACAAACATTTTTTCCTTTGAATTGATCAAGTTCGGTTGGTTTTCCTAAAGGACCAACAAAATCCAAAAATCCGTCACCTGCTTTCAATTCATTCATTCTTATAGTGGTTCCACCAACTATTTGAACAATAATTGTTACATTTTCATCATCAGTTTCAGAAATTGTAAAAGGAACTCTTTCACCTTTTTCATCTATTCTTAAAATTATAAATTGACCAGGCTTAGCTCTTTTTGCAATTTCTGGCGAATTTACAACAAATTTAATGGTTGAATCATTAAGATTTGTTTTTTCAATTATTCTTGCCATATATCCTCCTATTTATATCTTCATTAATATTTTAACAATTACAAGGAAAAAATCAAGTGACTAAGTTTAAATTAATAGTAAAATACTAGAGTATAAATAAAAAGGAGGAAAAATGGAAAAAAGAACTTATTCTGACAAAGAATTAATCAAAAAATTTATTCCTTACTACAAGGATTACAAAAATATTTTGGCTATCGATTTATTTTCTGCATTTTTGACAACTGTTTGTGAATTAATTTTACCAATTATTTTATCGAGCTTGACAGACCATGCAGCAAATTCTAGCCTGACTTATTCAATTATTTTAAAACTTACATTAATATATGCTCTTACAAAACTTGTAGAAGTTGCCGGAAGATATATTATGCAATCTTACGGTCATATAATGGGAGCTCACATTGAAAAAGATATGAGAAGGGATATTTTCAAACATTTTTTGACAATGTCTACAGCTTTTTTCAATGAAACAAAAATTGGACAGCTTATGAGTAGGATGACGACAGATCTTTTTGATATAACAGAATTTTCTCACCACTGTCCGGAAGAATTTTTTATTGGTTTTATAAAACTTTCTATATCATTTGTAGTTTTGATGACTATAAATATTCCTTTGACTCTTGTTTTGTATATAATTATTCCACTTATGGTTTATGCAGCAAGAATAAAAAGAAGAGCTTTTTCAAGATCTGTAAAAAGTGAGAAAAAACAAATTGGGGAAATAAATGCAAGCATTGAAGATTCTCTTTTGGGAATAGATGTTGTAAAATCTTTTGCTAATGAAAATTTAGAAAAAAAGAAATTTAAAAAAGGCAATGATAAATTTGTTGATATCAAAAAAGTAAAATATTACAATATGGCATCCTACAATATGATTAACCAATTATTTGCAGGGGCTATGTATGCAGTTTTGATAATTATGGGTGGAAATTTTGTAATAAAAGGAAAGATAAGCCCTGGAGATTTGGTAGCCTTTGTTTTATATTTAAATATAATTATTGCAACTGTAAATAGACTTGTAGAATTTACTGACCAATATCAAAAAGGAATTACAGGAATTGAAAGATTTAATGAAGTAATTAATATGAAATCTGATATTTTTGATAAGAAAGATGCAAAAAAACTTACAGATGTTAAGGGGAAAATTTCCTTTGATCATGCTTATTTTAAATATCCTGACCAAGATGAAAAAGATCCATGGATTTTGGAAGATATTAATTTTGATATAAGTATTGGAGAAAATGTAGCTCTAGTAGGTCCATCTGGAGCAGGAAAATCTACAATTACAAAACTTATTCCAAGATTTTTCGAATTAAACAAGGGAAAAATTTTAATTGATGATAAGGATATAAATGATTTGACCTTAGATTCTTTGAGAAATAATATTGGGATTGTCCAACAAGATGTTTATCTTTTTGGAGCAAGTATCAAAGATAATATTTTATACGGAAAAGAAGGTGCAAGTGATGAAGAAATTATTAAGGCGAGTAAACTTGCAGGAGCCTATGATTTTATAATGGAACTTCCTGATGGATTTGATACCTATGTTGGAGAAAGAGGAGTAAAACTTTCAGGGGGACAAAAACAAAGAATATCTATTGCAAGAGTATTTTTGAAAAATCCACCAATTTTAATTTTGGATGAAGCAACTTCATCTTTGGATAACACAAGTGAAGCTATAGTTCAAGATTCTTTGGAAAAATTATCAAAGGGAAGGACGACTTTAACAATTGCTCACAGACTTTCTACAATTATAAATGCAGATTCAATTTTAGTTTTAACAGAGGATGGAATTGTTGAAAGAGGAAGTCATAAAGAATTACTTGAGAAAAAAGGAATTTATTACAAACTTTATAATTCTAATAATGAAGAGCTTTTTGGTTAGTAGACAGATAAAAATAACTTGGGTATAATCATGTTAGATTGGAGAAAAGAACGTGAAAAAAATATTTGGAAAATTTATCCACGGACTAGCAAGCGTATTAAATTCTATATTTAATTTTTTAATAAATATTTTAAATGCAATAGTTACAGTCTTTGAAGGTTTAAGCCAAGTTATAATGCTAATTGGATGCTCAGTAATATTTGCACTTCCTTTGTTTTTTATAGCTATACCGCCTGAACTTTTTACTGTTTTTTTGATAATTGCAGTAGTTCCATTTTTAGGCAAATCATTTATTTCCCTTTTAAGATATGGGAATTATACTTTGATAGAATGGATGTATGACAAAGCTGACAGCCTAATTTTAGGTGAGAAAAAAGGCTTTGATAACTTATCAGATTATGCAAAAAAATATAAGCTAGACCAAGAAAGAGAAAGAAGAAGACAGGCTGAAGAAGAAAGACAAAGAAGACAAGAAGAAATGAATCAAAGATTTGAGGAATTTTTTCAAGGTTTTAATTTTTCTGGATTTGATTTTGATGAAAGAAATTTTAATGGGGGATACAATACAGGATCCTACCAAAACGGTGGCTTTGTAAATGACCTTGGTTTTAAGGAAAAATATCAAAAAGCTTGTGATACTTTGGGAGTAGCCTATACAAGTGATCAATATGAAATAAAGCTTGCCTATAGAAAACTTGCCAAAAAATATCATCCTGATATAAGCACAGATCCTGATGCAACAGAAAAATTTCAAAAAATAAATGATGCCTACGAATTTCTTTCTTTAGATAATATTAATAAATATAAAAATATGTAAAATTTTTCAAAGTAACTTTCCTCTAATCAAGGAAAGTTACTTTTGTATTAGAAAAGGAAGATAAATGAAATACAGGGAAGATGATATAAATAAATTGCTCGAAATCACATCAAGAGCAGGAGCTATGATGTTAAAAAATGGAGCAGAAATTTATAGGGTTGAAGACACAGTCGAAAGAATAATTAGATCAATTTATGAAGCAAGCGATATTGATGTTTTTGCAACTTTTAATGCCCTCATGTATTCTTTTAATGTTGATGGTAAGACCTATGCAAACGTTAAGAGAGTAAAAAACAGGGGAAATAATTTAATAGTGGTTGATAAGGTTAATTCATTTTCAAGAAAATTTTGCAATCATGAATATAGCCTTGATGAGGCCTTAAAAGAACTTGATAAAATTAAAAAAACATCCAAGGCAGATGTGAAATCAAAAATTATTGGAGCAACTCTTGCTTCAACTGCTTTTCCTATGATAGTTAATTCCAAAACACCAAATCTTTTGGATTTGCCAGTAACTTTTGTAGTTTCACTTTTAACCTATCTTATATTTATTAGGATTGAAAAGAAAATGTATGGATATTTTATAGAAAATTTTGCTGCAGGAATTATGGTTTCCTTATTTGCTCATGTAATTGGAAAATTTGTTTTTGGTTTTAATATGGCAAATGTAATTATTTCATCAATGATGCCCTATGTTCCAGGATTTTTGTTGACAAATTCTATAAGAGATTTAATGAGTGGAGATTCGACAAGTGGACTAACAGGACTTGCTATGTCATTTTTTGTATCCCTAGCCCTTGCGATTGGAGTTGCCTTTCCAATGACATTATTTTAAGGAGGAAATATGCAATATATTTTTGGATTTATATTTTCATATTTATCAGCTGTAGGATTTGCCTTGTTTTTTTCCTGCCCTAAAAGATCAATTGGATTATCATCTCTTGCAGGAGCTTTAGGTTTTTCGGTTTTTATGCTAGTTAGAGATTTTTATGGAGGATTATTTTTTCCAGTTCTTGTTGGATCATATTTGACAGGAATTTTGGGAGAAATATTTGCAAGAAAATGTCATATGCCAGCAATTTTATTTATAGTTCCAGGCATGATAAATCTTGTACCAGGAAAAGGAATTTATAATACCTTGTTTTATTTTATAGATGGACAAAAATCCCTTGCACTTGTAACCTTATTTGATACCATGGCAGTTGCATCAGCAATTTCATTTGGAATTTTACTAGCATCTGTATTATCAAAATCATTAATGAGTTTTAAATTTAGAAAACCGAGCAAAAAATATGATTGGAGAAAGAAAAAATGAAAAAAATTTATTTAGCAGGCGGATGTTTTTGGGGAGTTGAGGCATATTTTAAAGATATAAAAGGAGTAGAAAAAACTCTTGTAGGATATGCAAATGGAAATAGTGAGAAAACAACTTACGAAAATTTATACCAAACCCACCACGCTGAAACCGTAGAAATTACTTATGATGGAAGAGAAGTTTCTCTAAAAAGAATTTTGGAGTATTTTTATTATATAATTGATCCATTTTCAATAAATAAACAAGGAAATGATATTGGTCTTCAATACAGAAGTGGAATTTTTTCAAAAGATGAAAAAGATTTAGAATTTTCAAAAAAGTTTTTAGAAGAAAAACAAAAAAATGAAGAAAGAAAAATCCAAATTCAAGTAGAAAAATTAGAAAATTTTGTAAAAGCAGAAGATTATCACCAAGATTATTTAGAAAAAAATCCAAGTGGCTATTGCCACATTGATTTATTAGACAAACCAAACCTAGATTAAACTAGGTTCAGACTGTTGACAAACTAAAATTTTCCCCATTTTGAGCGAACGAAGTGAGTCGAGAAATCTCAGAGATCTCTCCGTGCGTTCGTTTCACTCACTTAGTCGAGATGGGTTTTAGCGTAATTTTATTTTTGAATTATTAATGAATTATTAAACTGACTTTGTCTACGCTCTTAACCTAGCATAAACTAGGTTTTTTCTTTTGAGAAAATTTATAAAAAATATAAGAAAAAATCAAAAAATTGATTTTTAAAAACTTTATAATACAATCCTTGTAGAAGAAATTATTCTATGATATTATACTCAAAGGAGAGGATAATATGGATCTTATTGATGAAAATAATTTAACTAAAAATCAAAAAAATTTGTTGGATTTAAAAATTCGTCTTATCAAGGCTGAGTATGAATTAAATTTTTATTTGACTGGATATGAAAATCTTAGTCAATTTTATGATGACAAGGAAAAACTTGATAGGATTTTTGTTGATTCTTATGTTTCATTGAGAGATCATAACCTTTATGATTTTGTTGAAAAAATCGATAGAATTAAAGAAAGTGATTTTTTCTATAAAACTGACGATAGAAAAATTCAAGATTTTCTTAAAAGTTTAGAAGATATTAAAAATTTAGATGATGATGAGATTATTAAACAAAAGGGTAGAATAAAAAACAGAATTCGTAAAATGGAGATGGCGACAAGTGAGATTGAATATGTTTTGCTTGGATCTTTGCCAAGAAATTATTATAGTTAGGAGTTTATATGGCAATAAAATATGATATAGTAGAAAATTTGGGAGTTCTTTCAACAAATGCCAAAGGTTGGACAAAGGAATTAAATCTTGTTTCTTGGAATGATAGGGATCCTAAATATGATTTGAGAGATTGGAATGAAGATCATACAAGAATGAGCAAGGGAATTACTTTTACAAAGGAAGAAGCTGAAGTTTTAAAAGAAATTTTAAAAGAAGAATTTGACGATTAAGACCTAAATTTTTAGGTCTTTTATAAATTAAAAGGAAATTTTAATGATATATTTTGATTATGCAGCTACATCAATAAAAAGAAAAGAAATTTTGAAAGATATCTTTGAAAATATGGAAAATTTTGATGGAAATCCTGATTCTTTGCATGCCTTGGGAAGGTCTGGAAAAAAAGTTTTGGAAGATTCTAGATTAGAAATTGCAAAATCTCTTAATGCAAATCCCAACCATATAATTTTTACAGCATCAGCAAGTGAGGCTAACAATACAATTTTGTCAAATTTTAAGGATGATTTTGTTATTACTTCAAAAATTGAGCATGATTCTATTTTAAATACTGTAAATAAGGAAAAAACAATTTTTCTTGATGTTGATGAGGATGGATATTTTTCTCTTGATGAATTGAAAGAAAAACTTAGGGATGATGTAAAACTTGTTTCTTTGATGTTTGTAAATAATGAAATAGGGGCAATCGAACCAGTTTATGAAATTGGAGAATTTTTAAAAGATAAGGATGTTTTTTTCCATGTAGATTGTGTTCAAGCCTACTCTCATATTGATATTGATGTAGAAAAACTTCATTGCAATTCACTTTCTCTTTCAGGACACAAAATTGGAGGGATAAATTCTTTTGGCGTTCTTTATTGCAATAAAAAAATTAAGCCTTTTATTAAAGGCGGTGAGCAAGAAAAAGATAGGCGTGCTGGAACGTCTTTTACCATGGGAGCATATTCAATGGCAAAATCTTTCCCAAAAGCTATTGGTGAAAGAGAAAAAATTAAGGAATTAAAATCTTATTTTGTAGAAAAATTAAAAGAGTCAAATTTCTTATATGAAATAAATGGAAATTTGGAAAATTCTACTGATCATATATTAAATTTATATTTTCCAAAGGTAAAAAATGAGCTTCTTCTTACATATTTGGATATGAATGGAATTTGCATTTCAGTTGGTTCTGCTTGTAGGGCTGGAAGCGTTGAAGCAAGCAATGTTATAAAAAATATGTACGATGAAGATAGGGCAAGACATTCCGTAAGATTTTCTTTTGGTTTTACAAATACAAAAGAAGATATTGACTATACATTTGAAGTTTTGAAAAAATTAAGGGGGATAGATGGAAAAGAAAGATAAAAAAGATATAAAAGTTATCGTTGGTGTAAGTGGTGGAGTTGACTCATCTGTTGCTGCCCTCTTATTAAAAAAAGAAGGCTACGATGTTAGCGGAATTTTTATGAAAAATTGGGACGAAGAAGATGAAAATGGAGTTTGTACTGCAGAAGTTGATTACGAAGATGCAGTTAAAGTTTGCAATCAAATAGGAATTCCATATTATTCAATAAATTTTGAAAAAGAATATTATGATAGGGTATTTTCATATTTTCTTGATGAATACAAAAAGGGAAGAACTCCAAATCCTGATATAATGTGCAACAAGGAAATAAAATTTAAGGCATTTTTGGACTATGCAAAAGATTTGGGAGCAGACTATCTTGCAACAGGTCATTATGCAAGAGTTGATAGGTCATCCGATGAAACAAAAATGCTTAGAGGACTTGATTCAAACAAGGACCAAACATATTTTTTATCCCAATTATCCCAAGATCAAATAAAAGATGTTTTATTTCCAGTAGGAGATTTGGATAAAAAAGAAGTTAGAAAAATTGCCAAAGAAAATAATTTGGCAACGGCTGATAAAAAAGATTCAACAGGAATTTGTTTTATAGGAGAAAGAAATTTCAACGAATTTTTATCCCACTATCTTCCAGCAAAAGAAGGAAATATTGTTGATACTGAAGGAAATATTATGGGAAAACACTATGGATTAATGTATCATACAATTGGACAAAGAAGAGGACTTGGAATTGGTGGAGAAGGTGAAGCTTGGTTTGTTTGTGGAAAAGATTTAGAAAAAAACGAACTAATAGTTTGCCAAGGAAAAAATAATGAAAAATTATTTTCAAATAGATTAATAGGATCAAATTTATCATCAATTTCAAAAAAAGGACTAAAAAAAGAATTTGACTGCACCTGTAAATTTAGGTACAGACAAAAAGATATAAATTCTCATGTAAAAATTTTAGATGATGGAAAAGTAGAAATAACCTACGACAAAACAAAAGCCGTAACCCCAGGCCAAGCTGCAGTTTTTTATGATGGAGAAGTATGCTTGGGTTCTTGCATTATAGATGAAGTTTATAATGGAGAAAAAAGATTAAAAGTTTAAAAACAAAAATCGGGGAAAATTCTCCGATTTTTTTAAAAATATTTTTAAATTTATTTCTAATTAAAATAATAAATTGAATCCAAAATTTCTTCAAAGCTTGTGACACCATCTAAAACTTTTTTTAATCCATTGTAAGTCATAGACTTAAAATTTTTTTCTTTATTCAATAAATCTAAATCATTTTTGCTGAAATTTTTATTTTCAAAGAAAAGATTTTTGTAGTCATCATCAAAATCTACAATTTCTTCAACAGCTTCTCTTCCTAGATATCCATCGTGACATTTTTCACAAGATCCTGGATCGTAAATATAAGTTTCTTCGTCTATATCAAAATAATTTTTTACAAAATTATATTCTTCTTTTGAAATTTTTCTTTTTTTCTTGCATGAGCAAAGTTTTCTTACAAGTCTTTGGCTTGCAAGGGTATTTACGGATTGTTTTATAAGATAATCTTCAACTGACAAATCACGAAGTCTATTTATTGATGCAAAACTATCGTTAGTATGTAAAGTTGTTAAAACTAAGTGCCCAGTTATGGCAGCTCTTACTGCCATTTTTGCAGTTTCATTATCTCTGATTTCTCCAATCATAATAATATCTGGATCTTGCCTTAAAATTGACCTAAGTGCACTTTGAAAAGTTAGACCGATTTTTTCATTAATTGAAATTTGATTAATTCCCAAAATATTTATTTCTACAGGATTTTCTATGCTAATAATATTTCTATTTTCATCATTTAATTTATTTAATAAAGAATAAAGGGAAGTAGATTTTCCAGAACCAGTTGGTCCAGAAAAAATTATCATGCCTGATTTATTTTTAATGGCTTTTTGTAAAATTTCTTTGGACCTATTAGTAAATCCCAATAAATTTTGAGATTTTTTAAAATTTTCTATAGAAAGAATCCTTAAAACTAATTTTTCACCAACTATGGTATTTAAAGTTGAAATTCTAAAATCAATGTGAGGAAATTTTTCTAATTTTAAATATCCATCTTGGGGCCTTCTTTTTTCTGAAATATCCAGTTTTGAAGATAATTTTATTCTTGTCAAAAGTTTTATATATGAAGGATAATCCATCTCAGTAATAATTCTAAGTTTGCCGTCAATCCTATATCTAATTCTTGAAAAATTTTGATCCATTGGCTCAATGTGGATATCACTTGCATTTAATTTTAAAGCTTTTTCTACAAGCTCATTTATATACAAATCTATATTTGAATTTATCAAATTATTATCCATCACACACTCCAATATTTATCATCCAAAGACCTATACCTTACAGCTTCAAGAAGATGTTTTGCTTCAATTTTTTCGCATCCATCAAGATCTGCAATAGTTCTACTCATTTTTATAATTTTATTGTAAGATCTTACAGAAAAATTATATTTTTCAAAGGCTTTTTGTCCGATTTCTTTTACATTTTTATCAAGTTTTATATATTTTTTCATAAGCCTTGTAGAAAGAGCTCCATTTGTAGAAATCTCTTCATTTTCGTATCTTTTTATTTGAATTTCTCTTGCCCTTTGAACTTCTTCTCTCATTTCTTTTGAAGATTTTGTTTTGATATTATCATCCAAATCTTTGTATTTTACAGGTTTTATTTCTATATGAATATCAATCCTATCAAGAATTGGAGAAGATAATTTTGATAAATATCTTCTTATTTCATTTTGAGTGCAAGTACATTCCTTCAAGGGATTTCCAAAATTCCCACAAGGACATGGATTCATGGCAGCAATCAAAATAAAATCAGACGGATATTTTATGCTTGCCATTGATCTTGAAATATTTATTTCCTTGTTTTCCAAAGGCTCTCTCAAAGCTTCTATTGTTTTTTTGGAAAATTCTGGAAATTCGTCTAAAAATAAAACTCCTTTATGGGCGAGAGTAATTTCTCCTGCTTTTGGAATATTTGCCCCTCCTCCAATCAAAGAAACCTCGCTTGCTGAATGGTGGGGAGACCTAAAGGGCCTATTATTTATTAATTTTCCACTATCAAGAAGTCCCATCACTGAATAAATTTTTGTAACTTCAATTTTTTCTTCAAAATCCATATTTGGTAAAATTGATGGCAAATGTTTGGCGGAAAAAGTTTTTCCGCTTCCAGGAGGTCCAATCATTAATAAATTATGACCACCAGCAGCTGCAATTTCTAGGGCTCTTTTTAAAGAATCTTGACCTTTTATATCAGAAAAATCATAAGGATATGTAATATTTTCACTTATATTTGATAATTTTATTTTGTAGGGAGATTTTTTTGTGTTTTCGTTAAGGTATGAAACTAATTCTTCTAAATTTAAAAATGGAAAAATATTACAGTCTTTTATTATTGCACATTCATCTTTATTATCATTTGAAATTATAAAATTTTTAAAGCCCTTCTCCCTCATAGAAATCACCATGGCAAGAGCACCTTTTACTGGGACAATTCTTCCGTCAAGTGAAAGCTCTCCTATAAAAATAAAATCATCTTTTGAATTTTCAATTACTCCCATACTTTTTAAAAGAGAAATTGCAATTGGTAAGTCTAGTTGAGTTCCTTCTTTTTTTATATCTGCCGGAGATAAATTTATGGTAATTCTTCCTTGGGGAAATTTGAAACCAGAATTTATCAGAGCAACCCTAATCCTATCTTTGGATTCTTTTATAGATGAATCGGGAAGACCCACAATATTAAAAGCTGGTATGCCTGAAGTTATATCAGATTCGACTTCAATCGCTTTTCCATCAAGTCCCAAAAGACTTACTGTATTTGTTTTTGAATACATTTTATTCTCCTAAACCCAAAATTTTTTGATATTTTTTAAAATCTTCGTGGACATCTGCACAAAATTCTCTATAAATTCCATCTTTATCTTTAAATCCTAATTTGTGGCAATGAAGTAGTTGGTGGTCCAAATTAAATTTGTGTTTTACATTTCCATAAACAGGATCTCCCAAAAGTGGATGATTAATGTGGGTCATGTGAACCCTAATTTGATGAGTTCTTCCAGTTAAAATTTTTATTTTAACCAAGGAATAGCCATTATTTTCTGAAATAACCTCATATTTACTAATTGCATCACGACCAGAATTTCTAACTGCCATTTTTCTGCGATTATTTGGATCACGATCCATAAAAGTATGAATAGTTCCAGATTTTTTTTGGAAAATCCCATTACAAATTGCCAAATATTCCTTGTCAACTTTTCTTGTTTCAAAAAGATTTTTCAAATATTTGTAAGATGAATTGCTTTTTGCAATTACCATAAGACCCGTTGTATCCTTATCAAGTCTGTGAACAATTCCTGGCCTATCATCACCTCCGATATGAGATAAATTATCATAGCCAAAATAATCCAAAAGTCCGTTGACCAAAGTTCCACTTACAATTGATCCTGCTGGATGGACAATTACATTTTTATCCTTGTCAATAATTGCAAAATCTTCATTTTCATAAATTATTTTTAAATTCATATCTTCAGCTTCAATTTTTGCTTTTTCAAATAATTTATCAGAAATTTCTATTTCATCTTCTAAAATTAATTTGTAGGAAGGTTTTATTTTTTTATTATTTACTTTTATTTTTTCATCCTTGATAAAATCTTTCACCTTTTCTCTAGGAATTTCTTCAAAAATATCTGAAAGATATTTATCAATTCTAATTTCTTTATTTGCTTTAATTTTCATAGTTAAATTATAGCATTATGAAAAAATATATACAAAATCCTCATTTTTATATTTCAAAAAAATAATTTAGCTTTTTATTTTGGAAGAATTCTTATGGTATAATCATATAGAGATAAAATTAGAAGGAAGGACGCATGAAAGAAAAAGAACTTAACCATCTTGCCATAATTCTTGATGGAAATGGTAGGTGGGCTCAAAAAAGAAATTTGCCAAGATATATGGGTCACAAGGAAGGTTCTGAAAATGTTGTAGATATTGCTCTTTATGCTAAGGAAAAGGGCATAAAATATCTAACTCTTTATGCATTTTCTACAGAAAATTGGAAAAGACCAAAAGTAGAAGTCAATTATTTGATGAAATTGTTGGCAAAATTTATAAAAGATAAGACAAAATTACTCGTTGAAAATGAAGTAAAATTAAATATTATTGGAGATATATCAAAACTTCCAGAAAAAACCATCAAGGCTTGTCTTGATGTTTGCGAGCTTACAAAAAACAATGACAAGCTTGTTTTAAATATGGCTATAAATTATGGGGGAAGAAGTGAAATTGTAAAAGCTTTTAAAGATATGGCTAAAGATGGGATAGATTTTGAAAATATAAATGAGAAAGATATTTCAAATTATTTGTATACGGCAAATATGCCAGATCCTGATCTTTTAATTAGGACGGGGGGAGATCTTAGGATTTCTAATTTTTTAATTTATCAAATGGCCTACACTGAATATTATTTTACAGATATTTTGTGGCCAGATTTTTCAAAAAATGATTTGGATGATGCAGTCGATTCATTTTTTGGAAGAGATAGAAGGTATGGTGGTATAAATGAACCTAGTTAAGAGACTTTTTGGTGGGGGAATAATTCTTTTTGTTTTAATTCTTATAACCTATCTTGGTGGAATTTATTTTGCTCTAGGTTTTGGGATATTTTCTTTAATTGCAGTAAAAGAATTAGTAAATGCCCTAAAAAATTTATCATATGATGTTCCTTTAAACCTTGCCTTATTTATAGATTTATTTTTTGTAGTAAATGCCTATATTAAAGATTTGAATTTATTTATATTTGGCTTAATTTTCATTCTTATTGGAATGTTTATTTATATGATTTTTAATAAAAAATACAGAATAGAAGATTTTTTTGGGCTTTTATTTGTAATAGTATATGTTTCAATTTTTATGTCATCAACTATTTGGATAGGAAATAAAACTTATTTATATATGCTTTATATTATTGCCTGGGGATCAGATACTTTTGCATACTTATCTGGTTCTTTATTTGGAAAACACAAGATAAAATCTCTTGAGTCAATTTCTCCAAATAAAACTCTTGAAGGATTTATTGGAGGGATTTTTGGAGCAGTCCTTTTAAATTTACTTTATGTAAATTTCATAAAACTTGATAAAAACATTATTTTTGTAATTATTTTTACAATAATAGCAAGTCTTTTGTCAGAAACCGGAGATTTATTAGCGTCATTTATAAAAAGAAAATGTAAAATAAAAGATTATGGAAATTTGATTCCAGGTCATGGGGGAATTCTTGATAGGTTTGATTCTATTTTATTTATTAGTCCCTTTATATATTTATTTACATTAATATAAGTTAGGAGAGAAATGAAGTCGGTTATTTTATCTATTATTATGTTCTTATTTTTGATTTTGATTCATGAATTTGGACATTTTATTATAGCGAAAAAAAGTGGAATTAAGGTTAATGAATTTGCCATTGGCATGGGGCCTAAAATTTTTTCAAAACAAAAAGGAGAAACTCTTTATTCTGTAAATCTTTTTCCAATTGGTGGATATTGTGCCATGGAAGGGGAAGATGATGAAAGTGATGATGAAAGATCATTTGACAAGGCACCTGCCTACAAAAGATTTTTGACAATTCTTGCAGGACCTTTGACAAATTTGATTTTTGCAGCAATTTTATTTGCCATTGTATCTTTTAATACAGGAAAACCATCAACAATAATAGGTGAATTTACAGATAATTCTCCTATAAAAAGTCAAGGTTTAAAAATAAATGATCAAATAACAGAAATTTCAGGAGAAAAAATAAATGAATTTTCTGATATTACAAAAAATTTAGAAGATTTTTATAAAAATCATGATAAAAACGAAGAAATTTCTTTGAAAATAAAAAGAGATGGAAAAGAAATTGAAAAAAATGTTAAAGTAAAATTTGAAGACAAAAGACCTCTTCTTGGTTTTATTCCAAAAAATGAGGATGTAGGATTTTTTGAAGCAATTAAAATTGGAATAAAAGAAGTTGGGTCCATGATAGTTTTAATGTTTACTGTATTAAAAAGTTTATTTACAGGGAAATTAGGATTTTCAGCCCTCTCTGGCCCAGTTGGTGTTGTAAAAGAAATGGGTAGACAGGCAAATCTTGGTGCAATGAATTTATTATTCTTTTTGGGATATATTAGTGTGAATTTAGGATTTTTTAACCTACTTCCAATACCAGCCCTTGATGGGTCAAAAATATTTACTTCTTTGTTTGAAATGATTAGCAAAAAAAGAGTAAATAAAAAAATTGAAGAAAAATTTACCATAGGAGGATTCATTCTCTTGTTGAGTTTAATTCTTCTAGTTACAATCAAAGATTTAATTAACTTATTTTAAGGAGAAAAAATTGAAAAAAACTAGAAAAGTGTATGTAGGAGATGTAGCCATAGGAGGAGGATCTCCTATTTCTATTCAATCAATGACAACAAAAGAAACAAAAAATATTGAAGAAGTTGTAAAACAAATTAATGATTTTGAAAAGGCAGGTTGTGATATTTCAAGGTCTGCTATAAATTCTCTTGAAGATGCAAGGGCAATTTCTGAAATTAAAAAAAGAACCAATCTTCCTTTTGTGGCAGATATACAATTTGATTATAAACTTGCGCTTGCAGCTGTCGAAAACGGATGTGATTGCTTAAGAATAAATCCGGGAAATATTGGAGGAAGTGACAAGGTTAAAATTTTGGTTGAAAAATGCAAGGAGAAAAATATTCCGATAAGAATCGGAGTAAATTCAGGATCTGTTCATAAGGATATGATTGAAAAATACCATGGAGTAAATGTTGATAGCCTTGTTTATTCTGCCCTTGATGAAGTGAAAGTTTTAGAAGATTTAGACTTTCATGATATTGTAATTTCTATAAAATCATCCGATGTAAATACAATGATTGATGTAAATAGAAAAATTTCTTCTCTTTGCGATTATCCACTCCATTTAGGAGTTACAGAAGCAGGCCCCCTTTATCAAGCTCTTGTAAAATCATCAATTGGAATGGGATCTTTATTAAAAGATGGAATTGGAGATACAATTAGGGTTTCAATAACAGGAGATCCAGTTCAAGAAGTTAAAGCTGGAAAAACAATTTTAAAATCTTTGGGCCTTAGACGTGATGGAGTTGATTTGGTTTCTTGCCCAACTTGTTCAAGAACAAGTGTAAATTTGGATGAAATTGTAAATGAAGCAAGCGAAAGACTTGATAAATTAAATTTAAATTTAAAAGTTGCCATAATGGGTTGCCCTGTCAACGGACCAGGGGAGGCAAAAGAAGCTGATTACGGAATAGCTTGTGCAAAAGGATATGGATTTTTGTTTAAAAAAGGAATAACCATAAAAAAAGTAAAACAAGAAGAAATAGTAGACAGTCTAATTGAAGAAATTTTGAAAGATGAGAAAAATGAAAATTAGTCTAAAATCAATCATTGATACTGATAAAGATTACTATATAAAAAATGCTATATATTCAAAAAAATTAAATAAATTAAAATTAATAATCCTAGGAAAAAAAGAAAAAGATATCGAGGAAAAATTAGAAAAATATTTTTCTTATGTAAATTTGGCTTTAAAATACGAAGATATAATAGAAAATGAAGAAAAATCAAATCCAATTGATCAATTTTATGAAAATCAACCCCTTCCAGATTTTTATGAAACAGGATATGAAGACCAAGTAGAAGAAATTGTAGAAGAGAATAAAGATCAAATAAAAGAAAATTCTCAAAACAATGACATTTTTGATTTGCCAAATCTTGAAGAAAAAAAAGATGAAAATATAAAAGATGAAAAACCATCAAGCCTTAGAGATTTAAAAAAACTCGAACTTGAAAATATGATTCAAAATGCTAGAAATAACAAAAAAAATTCCGAAAAAATTCAAAAAGACCCATCAGATGTTTTAAAGTATGGAAGAAATATTAAGGCTGATGAATTTAAAATTGAAGAAATTTATGACAAAAAAGGAATGAATCTTTCACTAAGGGGAAGAGTTTTTGGAATTGATATTTTTGAATCAAAAAGAGGAAATTTTATTTATTCTTTTGACCTTGAAGATGAATCAGATGCCATAGCTTGTAAAATGTTTGTTCAACCAAGAAATAAAAATAAGCTTGATAACTTTAAAGAAAATATGGCTGTAAGAGTCCAAGGAGTTTTAAATTATGATGGCTACTCCCACGAGGATGTTTTTACTGTAAATTCCATGGAAGAATGTGAGAAAAAAGAAAGGCTTGATACTTATCCTAAAAAAAGAGTAGAGCTTGAAATTCATACAAAAATGACAAACCTTGATGGTTTTGTTGATATGGATGATTTAGCTAATAAATTAAAATCTTGGGGCCACACAGCTTGTGGAATTACAGATACAGAAACTCTTCAAGCCCTTCCAGATATGTATGATAAGCTTGGAAAAAATGACATAAAAATGCTAGCAGGAGCAGAGCTTTTGTTAGTTGATAAAAATTTAAGAATTCTAACTAATAATTACAATAAAAAAATAAATGATATAAGTGATTTAAAAGATCAAAATTTTATTGTATTTGACTTGGAGACTACTGGTCTTTACAAATATTCTGACAAAATTACAGAAATTGGTGCTGTAAAGGTTCAAAATGGAGAAATTGTTGAAGTTTTTAATGAACTTGTAAATCCGGAAAAAATGATTCCTCAAAAGGTAGTAGAGCTTACCGGAATTACAAATGAAATGGTAATGGATAAGCCAAAAATTGATGAGATTTTGCCAAAATTTTTGGAGTTTTCAAAAGATTCATATTTTGTAGGACAAAATACAGATTTTGATATTGGTTTTATAAAAGAAGCTTGCCACAATCAATCTTTAAAATTTGAGCCAGTTTATTTGGATACTTTGCCAATGGCAAGGGCAGTTTTTCCAAGTATGGGAAGATTTTCTCTTGATAAACTTGCAAAAAAATTAGCAGTAGACCCATTTAACCATCACAGGGCAAGTGATGATGCTCTTACAACTGCCAAAATTTTTATAAAATTATTTGAAAAAATCAAAGAAAAAAATAAAGATTTTAGCCTTGAAAAAATAAATTCTATAAAAACAAAATGGCCAATAGCTCGTCACGAAAATTTCTCATCAATAATTTTTGCCAAAAATTACCATGGCCTTAAAAATCTTTATAAAATAATTTCAGAATCTAGGATGAAATATTTTAATTTTGAAGCCAAAACTCCTTTTGATTTGGTTAAAGAAAACAAAGAAGGTCTAATAATAGGTTCTGGCGGCAAAGATGGTCTTTTGTTTAAGGCAATAAGAGATGATTTTTCTGAAGAAAAAATAGATGAAATCTGTAAATTTTTTGATTTTTTCCAAATAGAGGCACTAGGAGTATTTGCTGATGATTTAGAAAATGGATCAATAAGGGATGAAAATCAAATTATTGAAATAAACAAAAAAATAATAGAACTTGGAAAAAAACATAATAAATTGGTTGTAGCAACAGGATCTGTAAGATATATGGAAAAGAAAGATTATGTTCTTAGAAATATCCTACACAAGGGACAATTTTTCCATTACAAGGAAAATAATCCCCTTTATTATTTAAAAACAACCAATGAAATGCTTGATGAATTTTATTATCTAGATGATCAAACAAAAATGGAAGTTGTAATTGATAATACAATAAAAATTTCTGATAGTTTGGAAAGCATTATGCCTATTCCTCATGAAACTTTTCCACCAAAAATTGAAGGATCTGATAAAAAATTAAAAGATACAACTTATGAAAAAGCAATATCAATTTATGGGGATCCTCTTCCAAATATTGTAAAAGCAAGACTTGATAAGGAGCTTGATTCTATAATTTCAAACGGTTATGCAGTTTTATATATAATTGCAAAAGAGCTTGTAGAAAAATCAAATGAAGATGGATATTTGGTTGGATCAAGAGGTTCGGTTGGTTCATCTTTTGCAGCAACCATGGCAAATATTACAGAAGTAAATCCTCTTGCTCCTCATTATATTTGTCCAGAATGTAAGCATTCAGAATTTATAACTGATGGTAGTGTTGGAGCTGGAATAGATTTGCCAGATAAAACTTGTCCAAAATGTGGGGCAGAAATGAAAAAAGATGGTCACGATATTCCTTTTGAAGTTTTTTTGGGCTTTGAAGGAGACAAAGAACCAGATATTGATTTGAATTTTGCTGGAGAATATCAACCAACCATTCACAAATATACTGAAGAATTATTTGGTGAGGGAAAAGTTTTTAGGGCAGGAACTATTGGAACTATAAAAGACAATACAGCTTTTGGTTACATTAAAAAATATATGGAAGATAACGACCTAAATCTTTCCAACGCACAAATTAGAAAATATCAAAGAGGACTTTACGATGTAAAAAGAACAACCGGACAACACCCAGGAGGATTAATGATTGTTCCAAATGATAAGGAAATTTATGATTTTTCTCCAGTTCAATATCCGGCAGATGATGGAAAAGATGATATAAAAACAACTCATTTTACCTACAATATGATGCACGGAGTTATTTTAAAACTCGATTTATTGGGCCATGATGTTCCTACAATTATTAGAAGTCTTCAAGATTTAACAAATACGGATCCTTTGAAACTTCAAATGGATGATGAAAATGTAATGAATATTTTCTCTTCAACCAAACCCTTAAATATAAAATATGATTTTTCAAATAATGAAATAGGAACTTTGGGGATTCCTGAATTTGGTACATCATTTGTAAGGGGAATGTTAAAAGATACTTTTCCAACTAAATTTTCAGAAATGACAAGAATTTCTGGACTTTCTCATGGAACAGATGTGTGGCTAAATAATGCCCAAGATTTAGTTAAATCAAAAACTGCAGGATTTGACCAAATAATTTCAACTCGTGATGATATTATGAATTCTTTGATTAATCTTGGACTTGATAAGAAAAAATCTTTCCAAATAATGGAAAAAGTAAGAAAGGGAAAAACTTTATCGGAAGAAACTTTGACTTATATGAAAGAAAATAAGGTTCCTGATTGGTATATTGATTCTTGTTTGAAAATAAAATATCTTTTCCCAAAAGCTCACGCGGTTGCATATTGTTTAATGAGCTACAGGATTGCTTATTACAAAGTTTATTATCCAAAAGCATTTTACGCAACATATTTTTCTACAAAATTAAACGACTTTCAATATTCAGTTATTGTAAAAGGATTAAAATCAATCCAATATGCTTTAAATGAAATTAATCAATTAGAAAAACCAACGCAAAGAGAAAAAAATCTAAGGTCTTTGCTAGAAGTTGCTGAAGAGATGGCTGCAAGAGATATAAAAATAAAAAAAGCAGACTTGTATAAGTCTGAAGCTATTAAATTTATTTTAGATGAAGATGGAGAAATTTTACCTCCACTTTCAGCGGTTGATGATGTTTCGGAAGCTATGGCAAAAGATATAGTTACTGAAAGAGAAAAGTCTAAATTTATTTCAATTGAAGATTTGAAAAAAAGAACTTCATTAAATAAAAATGCCCTAAATTCTTTAAAAAATTTAGAAATAATTGAAGGCTTGCAAGAAGAAAATCAAATGTCTTTATTTGATTTGTAATTTATAACTCTAATAGAGATTAATTCTTTATTAGAGTTTTTTATTTGTTTTTAATAATTTAGAAAAATATGCATATTTATAACGATAAAATCCACTTATTTATCAAAGTTGAGTCATAGATATAAGTTTTTAATTATTTTTATAAAAAAATCTTACAAATTATAAATTTTTTGATATAATACAAGCAATGATTAAAAAATTTAGGAGTAGGTATGAAAAATAAGCATAAGGGTGAGCTTTTGTTATTATTGACTTCCTTTATTTGGGGATTTGCTTTTATTGCCCAAAAATTAGGAAGTGATTATATTGAGCCATTTACCTTTAATTTTTTGAGAAATTTAACGGCTGGAATATTTTTATTTGTATATTCAATTTTTAGAAAAAATAAAAGTGTAAAAAAAATGGATAGCTTTACAAAAACTGCAACCATCAGAGGAGCTATTGCTACGGGTATTGTGATGGCAGTTGCCGTAAGTTTTCAACAAACTGGAGTTTATTATACAACGAGTGGAAAAGCAGGATTTATAACTTCGCTTTATGTTGTAATTGTTCCGATTTTTGCAATTTTTATGGGCAAAAAAATATCAAAAAAAACAGGCATTTCAATTATTCTTGCCTTAATTGGTTTATATTTATTGACAGTAAAGGTTGAAGATGGGTTTTCAATTAACAAGGGAGATATTTTAATTTTTATAGGATCCTTGTTCTTTGCCTTTCATATCCTATTTATCGATAAATTTTCCCCTAAAGCTGACAGCGTAAAAATGTCAATGATACAATTTTTTATTGCAAGTTTTGTATCTTTAATTCTTATGATTTTATTTGAAAAACCTGACATTAACTTGATAAGAAAAGGAATTTTTGCAATTTTATATTTGGGAGTATTTTCTTCAGGACTTGGTTATACCCTTCAAATTGTTGCTCAAAAGGATACTGATCCAACTATAGCAAGTTTGATTTTATCTTTAGAATCAGTTTTTGCTGCATTTTTTGGATTTTTATTTTTACATGAAAGACCAGTTGGAAGAGAAGTTATTGGTGGTTTGATTATGTTTGCTGCAATAATTTTATCCCAAATTCCAGAAAGAAAAATAAAAAAATTTTTTAGAATAAAATAAAAAATTAAAGGAAAAATTCATATTATTTTTAAATAATATAGCGTATTTTTAAAAATTGAAAATTAAGACATAGAGAGTATAATAATTTTAAGCGAAGAGTGGACAAATCCACTCTTTTAATATGTAAAGGGGAAGTTATGGATTTAATAAGTAAATTAAAAGAAAATTTAGAAAAAGATATTAATGAGCTTGGTTATGAGCTTGTAGATATCGAGTTTGTAAATGAAGGAAAAAATAAAATATTGAGGTTTTTTATTTATAAGGACGGGGGAATCACCATTGATGATTGCGAAAAAACTTCTAATTTTTTGAGTGAAAAACTGGATGAAATTGACCTTATAAAATCATTTTATTATTTAGAAGTATCTTCTCCTGACCTTTCAAGACCCCTAAAAACAGACAGAGACCTTGAAAGAAATAAAGATGAGCTTTTGGAAGTAAAGCTTAAAGATGGCGAGAAGTTTATAGGGAAAATTAAAGAAATAAAAGAAGATTCCTTGATATTTGCGCTTGAAAACGAAGACAAAGAAATTAATAAAAGTGAAATTAAGACTATTAAAATTGAGATAGTCTTCTAGGGGGAAAGATGAATAAAGAATTTATAATTGCCTTAGAGGAACTTGAAAAAAGTAAAAATGTTGATAAGGAAGTAATCCTTGAAGCATTGGAAAAAGCTTTGGTTAAATCTTACCAAAAAAACTACGATAATAATGAAAATGTTGATGTAAATATCAATCAAGAAACCGGAGAAATTGAAGTGTATTCTCTAAAAAATGTAGTTGATGAAGTAAATGATCCAATAGCTGAAATATCTAAGACAAAAGCAAAAGAAATTGATCCTAAATTAGATTTAGGAGATATTTGTAGGGTAAAAATTGCACCTAAAAATTTTGGTAGAGTTGCAGCTCAAACTGCAAGAAATATTGTAATCCAAAAAATAAGAGATGCCCAAAGAGATTCAGTTTATTCTGAATATTTGGATAGGGCAAATGAAATTATAACAGGTGTTGTTCAAAGAGAAGATAAGTTTAATGTCTATATAAATCTTGATAAAATTGAAGGAATTATTCCTTTAAAAGAACAAGTAGAAAGTGAAACTTATACTCCAAATCAAAGAATTAAAGTTTTAATTAAAGAAGTAAAAAATACAACAAAAGAGCCACAAATAATTCTATCAAGAAAAGATAAGGCCTTGGTTATAAGATTATTTGAACTTGAAGTTCCAGAAATTACAAATGGAATAATTGAAATTTATGGAATAGATAGGGAAGCAGGATCTAGAACAAAAATCGCAGTTTTTTCAAATGATCCAGAAATAGATTCAATAGGAGCTTGTATTGGTTTTAAGGGAAGTCGTGTAAATTCAATAGTTGAAGAATTACAAGGCGAAAAAATTGATATTATAAATTATGACAAAGATGTCAAAGTATTTATCAAAAACTCCCTATCACCAGCTGAAATAAACGAAGTTTATATAAATGATAAGAAAAAACAATCCTTGGTTGTTGTAAGAGATGATCAATTATCCCTTGCAATAGGAAAAGAAGGTCAAAATGCAAGACTTGCAGCAAGACTTACAGGTTGGAAAATTGATATAAAAAGCCAAGAAGAGTATGACAGTTTAGACCAAGATCAAATAGATGAAATTTTAGGTTTAAATGAAGAAGAGATAGAATCTGTAGAAGTAAATGAAGAAGTTTTAAATAAAGATTTAGAAGATATTTCTAATATAGAAGATGAAAAAATAGACGAAGGCGAGTCTTTAGATAAAGAAGATATAGAAAATTTATCAGACGACCTTGACCAAATTATTAAAGAAGATATTGAAGAAAGTGAAAAAGAATAACTTATTAATAATGGTGAAAAAATGAAACAAAGAAAAATACCACAAAGAAAATGTATAGTTTGTGGAGAAAACAAAGATAAACATGAATTAATTAGGATAGTTAAAAACAAAGAAGAGGGAATTATCCTAGATCCTACCGGCAAGAAAAATGGTAGGGGTGCTTATATTTGCAAAAATGAAAAATGCATAGATGAAGCAAAAAAGAAAAGAAAATTAGAAAAAGTTTTTAAAACTGAAATTAGTGATGATCTTTACGAGGAGATAATTGCTATGAAATAAAAGAGGTGATTAGATGGCTAAAAAATTAAGAATATATGAATTAGCAAAAGAACACAAAAAAACTACAAAGGAAATGTTAAATCTACTAAAAGATGAGTTTGGATTAAAAATAAAATCTCATATGTCTGTACTTAGTGGTGAAGATCTAGAAATAGTAGAAGAATATTTTAACGAAGCTACACAAAATCAAGCCAAAGAAGATAAAAAAGAAGAGAAAAAACCAGAAAAGTCTGAAAAAAAACCAGAAAATAAAGAAAATCTTTCTGAAAAAAAATCTTCAAATTCAAATAAAAAGAATAAAAAATCAAATAATAAAAAAGAAAAGAAAAAAAATAAAAAGCAAAATAAAAGATCAAAAAAATCAACAAAAAGAGAAATAAAGGCTGAAAACAATGATGATGGAAAAATTTATATACCAGAATCAATTTCAGTAAAAGCTTTTGCAGAAAAAATTGAAGAAAATGCAAATCAAGTTATCATGAAACTTATGGGCCTTGGAGTAATGGCAGGGCTTAATGATCAAATAGAATTTGATCAAGCTGAACTTGTTGCTCTTGAATTTAATAAAGAAATCTCAAAAGAAGTTAAAGTTGATGAAATTGAAGTTCAAGAAAAAGATCTTGATTTTGAAGATGATGAAAAAGATTTGGCTACTCGTCCACCAGTTGTTTCAGTTATGGGTCACGTTGACCACGGAAAAACTTCAATTCTTGATGCTATTAGAGACACACAATTTGCATCTGGGGAAGCTGGAGGAATAACTCAACATATTGGTGCTTCAACTGTAAATATTAATGATAAAGAAATTGTATTTTTGGATACACCAGGTCACGAAGCCTTCACTCAAATGAGAATGAGAGGAGCTCAATCAACAGATATAGCAATTTTAGTTGTTGCAGGTGACGATGGAGTAATGCCACAAACAATTGAAGCTATTAACCACGCAAAAGCTGCAGAAATTCCAATAATTGTTGCAATTAATAAAATGGATAAGGAAGAAAGTGATCCAAATAGAGTAAAACAAGAATTAACAGAATACGGTTTAGTTTCTGAAGACTGGGGTGGAGATACAATTATGGTAGAAGTATCTGCAAGAACAGGCGATGGAATTAAAGATCTTTTGGAGATGGTTTTACTTGTTGCGGAAATGAGAGAATTAAAAGCAAATCCAAACAGAGCTGCTGTTGGAATTATTGTTGAAGCTCAACTTGATAAGGCAAGAGGAGCCGTTGCAACAGTTCTTGTTCAAAAAGGAACTCTTCACGATAAGGATTATGTAGTTACAGGATCATCTTCAGGAAGAATTAGGGCTATGTTTAATTCAAAAGGCGAACCAATTTCAGAAGCTGGTCCATCAATGCCAGCCCAAATTTTAGGACTAAGCGATGTGGCAGAAGCTGGAGATAAAATTTTTGCTGTAGAAGATGAAAAAACTGCAAGATTTTATGCAGATCGTGCTAAAGAACAAAAAAGAGAAGAAAGACTAATTCAAAAATCTAATACTAACCTTGAAGATATGTACGAAGGCATTGAAGATGGAGAATTAAAAGAATTAAATATTATAGTAAAAACTGATGTAAAAGGAACTGTAGATGCAGTTTCAAGCTCATTTTCAAAACTTTCAAATGAAGAAGTTTTTGTAAATGTAATTGCAGGAGCTGTTGGAGGAATTTCAGAATCAGACGTACTCCTTGCTCAAGCATCAAATGCTATAATTATTGGATTTAATGTTCGTCCAACACAAGGTGCTCTTCAAATGGCAGAAGAAAATAATATAGAAATAAGAACTTATTCTGTAATTTATGAAGCCATAGAAGATGTAGAAAAAGCTCTAAAAGGAATGCTTGATCCAGAATTTGAAGAAAAAATTCTTGGTCGTGCAAAAGTTCAAGAAACTTTCAAAATTCCAAATGCTGGAATGATTGCTGGTGTTCTTGTAACAAGCGGATCAGTTCCAAGAAGAGCAAAAATAAGATTATTAAGAGACAATGTTGTTATCTTTGATGGAAATATTGAATCTATGAAAAGATTCAAAGATGATGCAAAAGAATTAAACAATGGCTATGAAGGTGGAATTGGTCTTGAAAAATTCAATGACATCAAAGAAGGCGACGAACTTGAAGCTTACGAAATAATAGAAAAAGAAAGAGAATAGAATGGATAAAAGAAGAACCTTAAAAATATCTTCACAAATGCAAAAAGAATTATCAAAAATTTTGGCAGAAGATATTAACGATCCAAGATTATCAGATAATGTAATAGTTTCTATAACAGATGTAGAAGTTACAAATGACTTATCTTATGCTGATATTTTTGTTTCAGTTTTGGGAGATGACAGCAAAAAAGAATCTGTAATAGAAGCCCTCGACCAAGCAAAAGGTTATATGAAAAAATTAATTGGCGAGAGAATGAGACTTAGGTCAATGCCAGAATTTAGATTTAAATATGACAATTCTATCGAACATGGCGTCTATATGGATAAGCTAATTGCCGAAACCATAAAAAAGGATGAAAAAAATGCCAAAAATCGAGAAGATTAGTCAAAAAGAATTAGAAAAATTTAAAAATTTTATTGACGAGGCTAATACAATTGCAATTTCAGCCCATATAAATCCAGATGGAGATGCCCTAGGATCAGCTCTTGGTCTTAGGAAGTCTCTTGAACTTTATGGAAAAAAATCTGAAGTTATAAAAATAAGCGAGGTGGATGATTACTTAAAATTTCTACCCCAACTTGAAAATTATAAAGATCCAAGTCAAAAAGAATATGATTTGTTTATAATTGTAGATTGTTCAGAATTTGATAGGATTGATAAGGCTATAGAGATTTGTAAAAAATCTAAAAAAGTTCTTGTAATAGACCACCATGAAGGCGGATCTATAAAAACAGATTTAAATATAATTCATTCAGATTCTCCTGCAAGTTGCGAGCTTGTTTATGAGATTATTAAAAGATTAAATCTTCCAATTGATAAGGAAATTGCAACTCTTTTGTATGCTGGTTTGGTTACAGATACTAATAGATTTTTATATTCAAATATAAGCGAGCTAACTTTTTATACAGCAGCAGACCTTTATAAAATTGGGGCGGATTTTGAAATGATTTATAAAAATCTCTATCAAAATAAAGAAATTTCAAAATTACAATTTGAAAATCATCTTTTAAATAAGGTGGAATTTAAAAAGCCCTATGCTTTGGTTGGAGTAAGCCAAAAAACATGCGAAAAATTTGGTGTTCAAATTGGAGATAGCGAATCAGTTGTAAATATGCTAAGAGATTTAAAGGGAATTGAAGTTGCCTGTCTTGTAAAAGAGTATGGGGAAAATGAATATAAAATTTCTCTAAGAAGCAAAGACTATCTTGATGTTTCAGAAATTGCAAGAAATAATGGTGGCGGAGGTCACATTAGGGCTTCTGGATTTACAATAAATACAGATTCAATGGATAAGGCTTTAAATATAATGAGAAAAATTTTAGAAGAGGCAATAAATGACTAGCGGAATTTTATTAATTGATAAAAGTACAGGAATATCCTCAGGAAAATGTGTATATCAAGCAAGAAAAAAACTAGGCATAAAAAAAATAGGCCATGCAGGAACTCTAGATCCTCTTGCAACTGGCCTTTTGCCACTTTTAATTAACAAAGCAACAAGAGTTTCAGATTTTTTAATGGACGAGGTTAAAATTTATGAGACTCTTGCATTTTTTGGTCAAAAAACAGATAGCCAAGATATTACAGGTGAAGTTTTAGAAAAATCTTCAAATACTTTTGAAAAAAAAGATTTAGAAAAAGCAATAAAAGAAAATTTTACTGGAGAAATCTTACAAACCCCTCCCATGTATTCAGCCCTAAAGCACAAGGGCAGAAAGCTTTATGAGCTTGCAAGAGAAGGAAAAACTGTAGAAAGAAAACAAAGAAAAATTAAAATTTATGATTTTGAAATTCTTGACTTTGATTTTCCCTACGCTAGACTTAAAATAACTTGTTCAAAAGGAACTTATATAAGAAGTCTTGTAAATGATTTGGGTGAGAATTTAAAAACTTTTGCTACTGTAAAAGAGCTTAGAAGGTTAAAAGTTGGAGATTTTGATGTAAAAGATGCCATAAAAATTGAAGATTTTGAAAAAATGGATAGTGATCAAATTTTAAAAAATCTAATTCCCATAGATAAAGCTTTGGGTCAATATGAAAAAATTATTTTGGATAAATCTTATTACAAACAAGCCACAAATGGAATGACCATGAAAGTTGATTTTGACAAAAAGGTTGAGGGATATTTGAGAGTTTATGTTAAAGATTTATTCATTGGACTTGGGGAATACAAAAATGAAAATAAGACTTTGAAAATTAAGAAGGTGTTTTATGAAGGCTAATATAAAAATATTTGACTTAGATTTTAATGAATTTGACCTATCACCAAAGGTGGTAAGTCTTGGAAATTTTGATGGAGTTCACAAAGGCCATCAAAAACTTATGAAAGAAAATATAAAAATTTCAAAAGAAAAAAATCTTACACCATCAGTCTTATTATTTAAAGAAAACACCAAAAATATCCTTAATGGAGAAAAAGAATATCTTACAAGTCTTGATGATAAAATTGAAATTTTAAAGAATATGGGAATAGAGTGTTTTTGCCTTTTGGAATTTTCTGACAAATTTAAAAACTTATCACCCTATGAATTTATAGAAAAAATTCTCTACGAAAAATTAAATACCAAATATGTAATTGTTGGCGATAATTATAGGTTTGGGAAAATGGCAAAAGGGGATACAAAAACTCTAAAAAAATACCAAGAAGACTTTGATTATAAGGTAAAAGTTGTAGATTTTGAGCTTGATGATGGAAAAATTATAAATTCAACAGATATCAGACAAATGGTAAGAGAAGGAAAAATCGAAAAAGCCAACAAAGATTTGGGTCATCCTTTTAAAATGCAAGGAAAAGTCATTAAAGGAGCACAAAGAGGAAGGTTATTAAACTTCCCAACAGCAAATTTAAAACCATCTTTCAAATATGTCACTGCAAAATCGGGAGTTTATTTTACTAGAGTAAATATTGACAGAGATTATTATTTTGCCCTAACAGATATTGGAACAAATCCAACTTTTGAAAATAAAGAAGTAAAAATTGAAACTTATATAATGGATTTTTCTAAAAATATTTATGGAAAAAATATGAGTATAGAATTTTTAGAATATTTAAGATGCGATTATAAATTTAAATCAGCCGATGAATTAATCGAGCAAATGGAAAAAGATAAAAAAACAGGAAGAAAATTAATAGAAAAATATAGAAAAGAGTAGGAAACTGCTCCCAGACTATTGACAAACTAAAAAATTGCCTATTTCGACCGAACGTAGTGAGTGGAGAAATCTCGCGAGATCTCTCCATGCGTTCGTTTTACTCACTTAGTCGAGATGGTACGTAGCTTAATTTTATTTTAAAATAGAAATATTAGCTAAATTATACTTTGTCTACGCTCTGAGAGTAGGAAACTGCTCTTTTTTTGTGTGAAAATTTATTTTTTATAAGTAATTGGGTATTAATAATATTGAAGTGAAAGTGTTGTGCTAGAATTTAAAAGGAGATATTATGGGTAATCCTAGAAAAGTTTTTGATAGACTTAATAAACTAAATATAAAATATGATATGGTAGAACATCCTCCAGCAGAAACTACTGAAGAAGCTGATGCATACATTGAGGGAAAAGAGGGGGCTAGGACAAAAAATCTTTTTTTAGCTAATAGAAAAAATAGGAAGTATTATCTAATAGTTATGGATGATAAAAAAATGATTAGCCTAAAAGATTATAATAAACTATTAAATGAGAAAGGTATGCACTTTCTTGATCCAAAAAAAGTTTACGAAATTATGGAGCAAGAAGTTGGAATAATTTCAGTTTTTGGTTTGATGAATACTGATGAAAATATAAAGGTATTTTTTGATAAGGATATGATAGAAGAAAATAATCTTATGACTTTTCACCCAGATGATAATACTAAGACAGTTTTTATTAAAAATGAAGATATTTTTAAACTTGTAAAAGATTGTGGCTATGATTATGAAATTTTTGATTTTAAAGCAGGAATTAATGAATTAGATTTTTAAAAAATTGGGATTAATTTTATTTTTAAATAAATGATAAGTTGTAAAATTAAATGCGACACTAGAATAAAATAGAAAACTCATACTAACTTCGTGTAAAATGTTAATAACGACAAAAACACACACGGAGGTTAATATAAGTTATAAACATCTTACCATAAATGAGAGAAATAAGATAGAGGTACTAAGAAAAGAGGGCTATTCTTCTAGATGTTATCCAATCCTCATTGATATCAATGAGGATTGGATAACACCTTCTAAATTATATATTAGAATGAAATAGTAAATATTGTGCTGGTAAATTTTACACAATATTATGGACTTGACATTTATATTAGTGATATAATATTTATAAATATAAATGGAGGTAAGTATGAAAACAAATAAAAGTGTGGTGACCCCATAAAGTTGTACCTAATACCAGAACTAGTAAACTACCTGTTCTGGTATTATTTTATTACTTTCCACCCCTAGGGGTGGAATTTTTATGCTGCATTTAACTTTCTATATTCTATTGGACTTAAATATCCTAATTTTTCTTTTATTCTATCTTTATTGTAATATAGGATATATTCTTCTAGTGTTTCTTTTAACTGTTCATATGAGTAGAATTTTTTGCCATAGTAGATTTCTTGTTTTAGTATCCCAAAGAAGTTCTCCATTGGGGAGTTATCTAGGCAATTTCACTTTCTTGACATTGATTGGATTATCCCTTCTTTTTCTAGTCTTGATGTATATTGTTTTATTTGATAAGCCCATCCTTGGTCTGAATGAAATATCCTCTTATCATTGTTCGTGCTTGTTATTTCTATTGCTTTGTCTAAGGCTTTTAGTATTGGTTCTAGCCTTGGTTGTTTTGATATTTCATAACTTATGATTTCACCATTATACATGTCTAGATATGGGTTTAGATAAAGTTTTTTTACTTGGTAGTTTCCTGATTTATCTTTTTCTAGATACTTAAATTCTGTTGTATCTGTTGTTATATATGTGTAGGGTTCATCTACTTTAAATTTTCTATTTATTTTGTTATCTACTACTTTTCCTATTGTCCCTTTGTATGATGAGTATTTTCTTGTTTTTCTTGAGAAACTTGTTACTTGAAGTTTTAGTTTTTGTACTAGTCTTTGAACTTTCTTTTTGTTTATCAATAGTCCTTGTTTTCTTAGCGTTGCTGTTATTCTTCTATATCCATAGTTTGGATTGTCTTTTCTAGTTTCTAGTATCTTCTTTTCTACTTGCTCATCTGTGTTTGGTCTGTCTAAACGTTGTTGCCAATACATGTATGTTGATTTTGCTAGATTGAAATATTCCAACAAGTCCTTCAGTTTGAATTTATCTCTTAGTGATCTAATGACTTCAGATATCTGTCTATTTCTTCCTGTGTCATTTGAGAGAATTGAATCTTTTTTTTTAGAATTTCTACTTCCATTTGAAGATAGTAGTTTTTCTTTCTGTTTATCTTTAGACTTTTTTCTTTTTTTCTTTTATTACTTTTTGTTTTTATTTATGTATAATTTTATCTGTATTTGGCATAATTGAAGGGATACCTTTCTTTTTTGCTTTTAGTCCTTCAATTCCTTCTTCTCTAAATTCTTTTACCCATCTAGCTATCATGGATGGATTGTTGATTTTAAATTCATTTGCTAGGCTTTGATAGGACATTTCTCCTGTTAAATACAAGTCTACTACATTTAGTTTTAAATCTAAAGAGTAACTATTACTCTTTCTTGATAATTTTAATCCTTCATAACCTCTAGATTCATAAGCATTAACCCAAGTTCTAACAGTAGAATGATCTGGGATAGAGTATTTTTTTGCTAATCCTTTGTAGCCTATATTTCCTTCTAGATATTCTCTTACTACTTTAATCTTAAATTCTGTTTTGTATTTTGCCATTAAAAAACTGACCTCCTTAAGTTGATTTTTAAGTCCAACTTTTGGGGGTCAGTTCAAAGAGTGGTTTTATCTTCAGCCTTAATACTAGCATTATCTATAAGTGTCATTCAACCAGCTTATGGACAGGAAGGCGAGCCTGACAAAGTAGAAGAGATTAATATTACTATAGGAGAAGAAGACAAATCCTACCTAAACTTAAGTGAGCAAGAAAATCTAATTGATGAAAAGACGGATAGTAAAGAAAATAAGGATATCGACAAAGATAAGGAGGATAAGGAAGACAAATCTACGGGAAGTCTAAATAACAAAGAAGATGCGAAAGATATATCCTCAAGCAATATTGATGATATAAAAGATGAAAATAATTTATCTTCAAGCAATATTGATGATAAAAATAATGAAAAAGATTTGAGAAGTGAGGAAGAAAAAAGTTCAAGTATTGATGAAAGTAGGACGTTACTATTAAATAAAACAAGGTCATCAGAATCTGAGCACTTTTCTATAAATTTTGAAGTGCCTAATAGAAGAGTTTATGATTGGGTAAAAGAATCGTCTACTTTGTACTATAATGGAAAAGCAGTCAAAATAGATAGTAGTTTTTATTCGCATGCCAATCATAGAGAATACATTAGAATAAGTGATTATTTTGAATTGGGTAAGACTTATGATTTTGAGATAAAGTATGATAAAGATAACAAGACTTATGCTAAAGGCTCTTTAACACTACCAGATCAAATTACTCCTGAAGAAACTAATTTTAGGTTAGTTAATCTTGAATTAAGTGAAAATGTAAAAAGAAGAGTATTTGACCTATATTTCTATGCCGTAGATAAAGAAGGAAATTTGTGCCTTTTTGATGGTGTTAATAACTTCTATGTTAATGGCGAAAATATAGGAAAAATTTATAATAGTTTATATAACAACTTTGAAGGAGAAGTTGGTAAGCCATATTGTTTAGAATTAAGAGGATTAGATAATACATTGGAATATTCAGGTACATTTAATATGCCAGTTGAAGGGGAACTTTTAGGGCCTCTAGCACTGCCCGTTGTATTAACTCCAAGTAAGAATTTACCACATTATAATAAACTCAGTATACATTACGGTAGAGAAGATCAAATGACTAGAATGGCAAATGAAATTTTGACTGTAAATAAAGAATTTAGGTCATACAAACTCAATCCTAAGGGATTTGGAATGTATTCTTTAACTTTGGCTCCTATTCCTAGTCAAAGGGAGCAAGAACATCAACTTTATAAGAATAGAGATGATGCTGTTAAAGCAGCACAAGCAGCTCTTGATGAAAACGAATCATTTAAATCTTATGAAATAAAACAAGATGAAGACGGACTTTACTACTATATTTTGAGTACTAAAGATGTAAAAGAACGTAAAGATATATTTAGTATAAATATTGGGGTTCTAAATAGAAAAATAAATGATTGGATTAAACCAGGATCAAGTCTCATTATAGATGGCAAGTCATACAATCTAGATAACTATAATGATGAAATAGAGATTAGTAAAGAATTAACTTTAGATTTGAATGGGGCGTATTCAGTTGAGATAAAAGATGCTAATGGTAAAACTTATGCTACTGGAAGTTTCACTACTCCTGATGAGTATGTTGAGGATGGTTTAGATAAGTCAATAAAAGTCAAAATGAAGCTTAGTGAGGATATTAATCAAAAAAGATTTGCGGTTATGTTAAGAACTAGGAATAAGAAAGGTGGACTTGATTTTTATCCAGGAGAGGTATACCTATTTGCTGATGGTAAACTAATTGGAAAATCAAACAGTGATGATCAAAATTCTGTTATGGATTTTGTGGGTGAAGCTGGTAAATTATATAGGGCAGAAATTAGAGATGGACGTGATTATAAAAATTCTAAACTTTTAGCTAGAGGTGTAATATCAGTACCAAAAGAAGGAGAGCTTACAGGATTAAGCGTATTAGATTTAATCTTAACTCCTGTTGGTGAAGAACATAAACCAGATCAAGAAGATAAATCTGGTAAGGATAAAGATAAGAATCCAGATGCTAGCGAAAAGCCTAATGATGAAAAAGCTAAGACTGAATCAAAAAATAAAAAAGAATCTGATAATAAATCTAACGATACTAAAATGAAATCTTCTGTTGAAGAATCAGATAACAATGGTAGAAGCAAGGCTAAATCAACAAATGCGAAGACTGGTGTAACTGGATTATCAGGATTATTTGCAGTTGTAGGAGTGGCAGCGGCTGGATTATTTATTAGTAAGAAAAATAAATAGGAAATATAATGTTATATTATATAAAAACCATTTAGCTAAGGATAGAGTCCGTATAATTGTGTAAAAAGAAAAGGTCATTTGAAACCTAAACTAGTACAATGTTTTTAACCACAAAAACAACTAGGAGGAATCAAATGACCCAATTACACTTTACAATTAATCAAGAAGAAATACAAAATTTAATTAATGAATCTGTAGATAATAAAATTGCTAAATCTATCTTAACAAAAGTTTTTAATGAACTTATGGAAAAAGAAAGAGATGAGTACTTAGAAAATACAGCCTATCAAAGATCCTAACAGAATCACCTACCACAATGGATACTATGAACGTGACTATACAACAAAAATAGGAACATTGACTTTAAGAGTACCTAGAACAAGAGATGGTAAATTCAGGGCACAAGTATTTGAAAGATATCAAAGAAATGAAAAAGCACTACTTGCAACCATACTATAAATGTATGTTCAAGGAGTATCAACAAGAAAAGTATCCAAGGTAATAGAAAATATGTGTGGTAAAACATATTCTAAATCCTTTGTATCATCTTTAACTAAAGATCTTGACGAAGAAGTAAAGCTATGGAGAAATAGTGACTTAAGTGCTACTAAGTATCCCTACATAATTGTAGATGTAGTATACATAAAAGTAAGGGAAAATAATCGATTAGTATCAAAAGCTTGTCATATCACAATAGTAATAAATGAAAAAGGAAATAGACAAATCATAGGCTTAGACCTAAGTTCTAGCAAAAGTGAATATTCATGGTCAACCTTCTTTGAATATTTAAAATCTAGAGGACTATCTGGACTTAAAATGGTAATATCAGATTCCCACAAAGGTCTAGTAAAATCAATAAAAGAAACATTCGTAAATGTAATATGGCAAAGATGCCAAGTTCATTTTTTAAGAAATATCCTATCAAAATCACCAAAGAAAAACACTAAAGAATTTAGAACTGATATCAAAGCACTATTTAAAATCCAAGATATAGGCTTAGCAAGAAAAATGAAAGAAGAAATATTCTTAAAATACGAAACAGAAAAGAAATTTCAAAATTCTTTAGCCACCTTAGATGAATGATTTGAAGATTCCTTCGCATATCTAGCTAATGATGTAATTCATAGTAGACTTAGGTCAACCAATTGCTTAGAAAGACTAAACGAAGAAGTTAGAAAACGAGAAAAAGTAATAAAAATATTTCTAATGAAGAATCAGCCATACGTTTAATAGGCGCAATCCTCATTGATATAAATGAGGATTGGATAACATCTTCTAAATTATATATTAGAATGAAATAGTAAATATTGTGCTGGTAAATTTTACACAATATTATGGACTTGACTAATTTTTTCTTTGCAAAAATAAAGATATTTGGTATAATATCAAAGATACCTTAACTATGGACTAAGCTTCCTCAGACTATTTCATGGTTATGGCGAATATATTTAGGAGGATTTTATGTTAAATAAAGAACAAAAAACACAAATTATTAAAGAATTTCAAAAAGACGAAAAAGACACAGGTTCAGCAGAAGTTCAAATTGCTATTCTTACTCAAAGAATCAAGGAATTAACTGAACATTTAAAAGCAAACAAAAAAGACCACTCTTCAAGAAGAGGACTTTTCAAAATGATTAGACGTAGAAAAGGTCTTTTAAATTACTTAATGAAAAATGATATTGAAAGATATCGTGAAGTTATTGAAAAACTTGGATTAAGAAAATAGTTAAATATGACGGGGCTTATCCCGTCTTTTTTGTAGTTAGGAGAAAAAATGGAAAAAACTTATGAATATAAGTCACAAAATGGATCTGATTTATCTATAAAAATCGGAAAAGTTGCTGAGCAAACAAACGGTGAGTGCCTAATTAGAACTGGTGATACAATTTTATTGGTTACTGCTGTTGCAAGCGACAAACCAAGAGAGGGAATAGATTTTTTTCCACTTATTTGTGACTATCAAGAAAAACTTTATGCAGTTGGAAAAATTCCTGGTGGATTTATTAAAAGAGAAGGTAAAGCTTCAGATAAGGCTATTTTAATTTCTCGTCAAATGGATAGACCACTTAGACCCTTGTTTCCAGAAAATTTCTACAATGATGTTCAAGTAATTGCAACTCCATTTTCTGTAGATGAAGACAATGAACCTGATTGTATGACAACAATCGGTGCATCTATTGCTCTTGGAATTTCTGATATTCCTTTTTATGGACCAGTTGCTGCAGTTTCTGTTGGATATGTTGATGGAAAATTTATTGTAAATCCAAACAAGGACCAAAGAGAAAAATCATCTCTTGATTTAACAGTTGCTGGAACAGCTGATGCTATAAACATGGTTGAAGCTGGTGCAAATGAATTATCAGAAAAAGAAATGCTTGAAGCTATGATGGTAGCTCATGCTGAAATTAAAGAACTTTGCGCTTTTATCCAAAAAATTATTGATGATATTGGAAAAGAAAAAATGGAAATTTCTGAAGAAGTTGAAACTGAACTTCAAAGAAAAATCAAAGATAAATACACAGAAGATATTAAAAATTCTATAAGAACAACTGATAAGGTTCAAAGAGAAGATGACATTAAGAAAATCGAAGAAAAATGCAAAGAAGACTTCTTGGAAGAATTTCCAGAAAGTGAAGATGAAATTCACAAAACTGTAGATTCTATAATGAAAAAAGAAGTTAGAAGAATGATTTCTATTGATAAAATTAGACCTGATGGACGTAAGATGAAAGAAATTCGCCCACTATCTGCAGAAGCTGGACTTTTGCCAAGAGCTCACGGTTCAGGCTTATTCCAAAGAGGACAAACTCAAGTGTTATCAGTTCTAACTTTAGGTTCTCCTGGTGAAGAACAAGTAATCGATTCAATGAATAGAGAAGAAATTACAAAAAGATATATTCACCAATATAATTTCCCACCATTTTGCGTTGGAGATATTAGACCATTAAGAGGACCTGGAAGACGTGAAGTTGGACATGGACACTTGGCTGAAAGAGCTTTGATTCCAGTTTTGCCTGATACAAATGATTTTCCTTACACAATTAGGGTTGTAAGTGAAGTTTTATCATCAAACGGATCTTCTTCTCAAGCTTCAATTTGTGGATCAACCTTATCACTTATGGATGCAGGTGTTCCAATTAAAAAACCTGTTGCAGGAATTGCTATGGGATTAATCAAAGAAGAAGATTCAATTTCAATTCTTACAGATATTCAAGGACTTGAAGACCATCTTGGAGATATGGATTTTAAAGTTGCTGGAACAAAAGATGGAATAACAGCCCTACAAATGGATATGAAAATTTCTGGAATAAATAAAGAAGTTTTAGAAGAAGCCTTGGCTGATGCTCATGAAGCTAGACTTAAAATTCTTGATGTAATAACTTCAGCAATTGATAAACCAAGAGAAGATTTATCAAAGTATGCTCCAAGGATTTTTTCCATAGACGTTGATCCTGAAAAAGTTAGGGATGTAATTGGATCTGGTGGAAAAACAATTAATAAAATAATTGATGCAACTGGTGTAAAAATCGAAACTGAGGATGATGGACACATAACTGTTGCAAGCCTTGATGGAGAAAGCGGAAAAAAAGCAATTGAAATGATTAGATCAATTGTAACTGATCCAAAAGCTGGTGATGTTTATGAGGGCGAAGTAAAAAGAATAATGAACTTTGGTGCCTTTGTAGAAATTGCAATTGGAAAAGAAGGACTCTTACACATATCACAAATTGATACAAAAAGAACAGAAAAAGTTGAAGATGTATTAAAAATTGGAGACAAGGTGAGGGTAAAAGTAACAGAAATTGATAGGCAAGGAAGAATTAACCTTTCAAGAAAAGCCCTATTAATTGAAGAAGAAAAAAAACAATCTAAAGAAGACTAATTTTTTAGAATATATAACTAACTACAAATTTGGGCCAAGTCTTTTGGCTTGGTCCTTAAAAATATTGTAGAAGTAATAGAGGCTGCCAATTAATAGGCAGTTTATTTATTTTCCCCTTTGTTATATAATTTATATGAGGTGAATATGGCAAATACAAATACGAATAGAAAAAGAAAAAAATCTAAATATTCAAAAAAATCTGAAAATGCTAAGTTTAATAAGAAATCATTTTCTATATTTTTTATGTTTGTCTCTCTTTTAGGATTTATATTTTTAATCCTACCAAATACAGGAAAACTTGGAGATTTTATTACATATAATAATTTTAAACTTTTTGGATTTATGTCTTATTTTATTTTTCTTTTTATATTTACAAGCTTTTTGTTTGTATTTATGGATAAATTTAAGTCGAATTTTAAGGTATTTAATATTGTATTTATCCTAATTCTACTTACTATGGCAATTTTATCTATGAAATTTTTAGGTGATAATTTATCTGTATCTTTAAAAACAACCGAAAGATTTATAAGAAAATCTGGAGGAGTTTTGGGAACAAGGCTTGCTTTTTATTTGGAATCTCTTATAGGAAGTGCTGGGATTATAATTTTATACCTTATTTTTTGGATTTCTTTAATCAAAAATGTAGTTGGCATAACTTATAAAGATTTAATTATAAAAGTTAAGGAAAAATCTATAATTTTTGGAAATTTTATAGGGAAAAATTATATGAAAATTTCCAATAAAATAAAAACCCACTTTAAGGAAAAAAAGCTTAAAAAAATTAAAGAGAAAAAAAAGGAAAGAAGAAAAGAAAAAACTCAAAGTAAAGAGGACTCAAATTCTGATAAAGTTATAAATTTAGAAGAAGAAAACAAAAGAGAAATAAAGGATGATTTTGACGAAAGATTTGAAAAAGCAAAAATAAATTCTTATAAGTCAAAACAAGTTGATTTGTCAGATTTTGACCAGACTTTTAAGGAAGAATACACCTTAAATTATAAATTTCCAAAACTAGACCTTCTGGATGATAGGGAAAATGGAAGTGAAGTTGACCAAAATGATATTAAAGATAAGGCGAGAAGAATTGAAGAATGCTTAGATTCTTTTGGTATAAAATCAAAGGTTGTTCAAATAAATATCGGGCCAAGTGTAACTTGTTTTGAATTAAAACCCCAAAGAGGAGTCAAGGTTTCAAAAATTTTAAACTTATCTGATGATCTTTCTCTTTCCCTTGCAACAAGCGATATAAGAATTGAAGCTCCAATTCCAGGAAAAAGTCATGTAGGAATTGAAGTTCCAAATTCTAAAAAAGAAGTTGTCGGCTTAAAGGAAATGATAGCAAGCGAAGAATTTATAAAAAATACAAAGGAACTTCCTTTTGTTTTGGGTAAATCTATATCAGGATCTCCAAAAGTTTCTGCTATAGAAAAAATGCCCCATCTTCTTGTATCGGGAGCGACAGGATCTGGAAAAAGTGTTTGTATAAATACAATTATAATGTCAATTTTATATAAACATTCGCCTGATGAGGTGAAATTACTTCTAATAGATCCAAAAATTGTAGAACTTTCAATTTATAATGGGATTCCTCATTTGATTATGCCAGTTATAACTGATCCCAAAAAAGCTTCGTCTTCTTTATTTTGGGCAATCAGAGAAATGGAAAGACGTTATAAATTATTTGAAGAAAATCATGTAAGAGATATTTCATCATATAGAGATCTTACAGAAATCGATGAAAATATAGAAAAACTTCCTTATATTGTTATAATAATTGATGAGTTATCAGATTTGATGATGACAGCAGCAGGCGAGGTTGAAGATTATATTACAAGACTTGCCCAAAAATCTAGAGCTTGCGGAATTCATTTAATAATTGCAACTCAAAGACCAACAGTTGATGTAATAACTGGAACAATCAAGGCGAATATTCCATCAAGAATTGCCTTTGCAGTTACAAGTCAAATTGATTCTAGGACAATTCTTGATATGAGTGGAGCAGAAACCTTACTTGGAAAAGGAGATATGTTATTTTCTCCGTCAGATGCAATGAAACCTATGCGTATTCAAGGAGCTTTTGTTTCGGATTCTGAAGTTTTGAGAGTTGTAAATTATATAAAAGAAACTCGTGAAGAAGAATATGACAAAAAAGCTATGGAAACTGTTGAAGAAAAAACAAAAGTTATTGAAAACGACGATGAAGATGAATTAATTAATGATGCAATAGAAATTATTATAAATGAAAACACAGCTTCGGTTTCTCTTATTCAAAGGAAATTAAAGGTTGGATATGCAAGAGCTGGCAGAATAATTGATCAATTGGAAGCTCGTGGTGTAATTGGTGGTTACGAGGGCAGTAAGCCCAGAAAAGTTTTGGTAGATCATAGCTATTTAGAAGGAGAGTAAAATGAATATAGCAAATAAAGTTACAACTGTAAGAATGATTTTGGTGCCAGTATTTGTGGTATTATATTTAATTTTTGGTAGAATGTATAATGTTGCTGCAATCTTATATGCAGTGGCATCTTTGACAGATGCTCTTGATGGACATCTTGCAAGAAGTAGAAATTTGGTTACAACTTTTGGGAAATTTATGGATCCTTTGGTAGATAAAATTTTGACTATGGCAGGATTTGTTCTATTAACATCAACAAATATAATTCCAAGCTGGGCAGTTATTTTGATAATTTCAAGAGAGCTAATTATTACAGGACTTAGAACTCTTGCAGCAAGCAACAATATTACAATAGCAGCAAGCAAGGGTGGAAAAGCAAAGACAATGAGTCAATGTGTATCAACAGTTATGCTTTTATTAAACAATCAAACCCTTAATTCTATCGGTCTTGTTATATTTTATATAGCTGTAGTTTTGACAGTTGTATCAGGAATTGATTATTTGGTTAAAAATAAAAAAGTTTTAAATTTAGATGATATATAAATTTAAAATAAGATTTTCACAATAGAAAGGAAAATAAATGGCTAAAGAGATTGATAAGGAAAAAGAAAAAGCCCTAAGTCAGGCTTTTAAAAATATTGAAAAAAAATATGGTAAGGGCGCAATTATGAAAATGGGTGAAGCGCCAAAGGTTGATGTTACTGTAATTCCTACTGGAGCAATAAATCTTGATATTGCCCTTGGAGTTGGCGGACTTCCAAGAGGAAGAGTTATAGAAATATTTGGACCAGAATCTTCCGGAAAAACAACCCTAACTCTTCACTGTATTGCTGAAGATCAAAAATTAGGAAATACTTGTGCCTTTATTGATGCAGAACATGCTATGGATGCAGAATATGCAAAAAGACTTGGTGTAAATATTGATGAATTAATTTTATCCCAACCAGATACAGGAGAACAAGCACTTGATATTGCAGAATCTTTGGTAAGATCTGGGGCGGTAGATTTAATTGTTGTCGATTCAGTTGCAGCTCTTGTTCCAAAAGCAGAAATTGAAGGGCAAATGGGAGACAGTCACATGGGTCTTCAAGCAAGACTTATGAGTCAAGCCTTAAGAAGATTAACTGGAATTATTTCAAAAACAAATACAACAGTAATTTTTATAAACCAATTGAGAGAAAAAATTGGAGTTATGTTTGGAAGCCCTGAAACAACAACTGGTGGTAGGGCATTGAAATTTTATTCTTCAGTAAGACTTGATATAAGAAGAATAAAAACAATCCAACAAGGCGATAATATGGTCGGAAATAGAACCAGAGTAAAAGTTGTAAAAAATAAAGTTGCTCCTCCTTTTAAGGTTGTTGAATTTGATATAATGTATGGAACAGGAATTTCAAAATCTGGAGTAATTTTAGATTCTGCAGTCGACGAAGATATCGTGGAAAAAGCTGGAAGTTGGTATTCTTATAACGGCGAAAAGCTTGGTCAAGGTAGGGAAAATGTAAAAGACTATCTTGAACAAAACGAAGATATTTTAAATGAAATCGAAGAAAAATTAAGACAATCAATAAATACAGATGAGAAAAAATCTAAAGATGAAGAAAAAATTGAAAACGAAGAAGAATAAGAAAATCGCAAGCTAGTAAAATTTTATTAGCTTGCGATTTTTATTTTAAAAATCAAAAAGTGTTAATTGGGTATGGTCTTTTTTTGATAGATTTGATAGGGAAATTCCTATAAGTCTTAATTTTTCATTTGAAAGAATTTGATCTAAAAGCTCCTTGGCAATTTTTGAAATATCTTCTTTTTTTGAAAGAGGAGATAGGAGGGTGTAAGATTTGGTATGAGTTTTGAAATATTCTGTTTTTATTTTTAAATTTATAGTGTAGGCTTTTATATCTTTTTTTCTTAAATCTTCTTCAATTTTTTCAGAAATTTCATCAATGTATGCATAGAGAATTTTTTTATCCTTGGTATTTTTTCTAAAAGTAAATTCTCTTCCTATAGATTTTCTTTCTGTGTAGCTTTGGACTTTTCTCTTATCTTCACCTCTTATAACCTTATAGACATAAGATCCTTGTTTTCCAAAAAGTGATTTTAAAAATTCTTGGTCAAGTTTTAATAAATCTGATATTTTATAAACTCCAATGTTTTTTAATTTTTGAACTGATTTATTTCCAAGCCCGTGGACTTTTTTTATATCTAAATTTTTTAAAATTTCTGGAACATCTTCCTTGTTTATTTCTTTTATTCCCAAAGGCTTATTCCAGTCGCTCGCAAGTTTTGCCAAAAATTTATTGTAAGAAATTCCAATTGATACTCCAATTCCAGTTTCTTTTAAAATATGATTTTGAATTTTTTTGGCAAGAATTTTTTTATCTTCATCATTGTCTATATAAATATAGGCCTCATCAATTGAAACTTGCTCTTTTATATCAGAATAAGATTCGATAATATCAAAAACTTCTTGTGATTTTTTCTTGTAATATTTTCTATCAACCTTTACCATAATCAAATTTGGACAAAGCTGTTTTGCAATAAAAACTGGCATTGCAGAATGGATTCCGTATTCTCTTGCCTTGTAATTTGCTGTTGTAATTATAGATTTATTTGAAAGACCACCGACTGCCATAGGATGATTTTTTAAACTTTTATCCCTAAGCTCTTCGCAAGAAGCATAAAAGGCATCGCAGTCTATATGTAGGATTTTATTCATAATATCACCACTATGATTATACTATATAAATAAAAAATAAATGAAATTCTTTCTTATGGACTAAATGGGTCTATATTTGTTATAATGAATTAAGGTGATTTAATGAGAATAGATAAATTTTTAAAAAATTCAAGAATTATTAAAAGAAGGCAGGTTGCAAAAGATGCTTGCCTAAATGAAAGAGTAAAAATTAATGGCAATATAGCAAAGCCAGGAACTTTAGTTGAAAATGGGGATATAATTGAAATTAGCTTTGGTAAAAGTAATTTGAAGGTCAAGGTCCTTGATTTGATAGATGGTGCCAAAAAAAATGATGCAAGTGATATGTATGAGGTTTTAGATGAATAAGTACGAAAGATACCTAAAAAATAGGTCCAAAAAAAATAAAAGATTTTTAATGATGAGTATCCTTGCCTTTGTATTGGTTTTTTTGTTAGCGAAATCTTTTAATAATAAAATAAATGCACAAATTGGTTCTTTAAATAATGATATAAAATCAACATCTAGTAAAATTTCTTCGCTAAGAAAAGATATAGATACTATAAAAAAAGATTATGAAAATAGAAATACTGATGAGTACAAGGAAAAAGTGGCAAGAGAAAAATTGGGCATGATTAAGAAAGACGAATATGTGTACAAAGACGAAAATAATAAATAAGTTTAAGTCTACTGTAAAAAAATATGATCTAATTAGAGAAAATGATACCATAATTGTTGGAGCAAGCGGGGGCCCCGATAGTCAATTTTTAATTTATTTGTTAAATGAGGTCAAAGATTTTTATAAGATAAATATTGTCCTTGCTCATCTTAACCATATGCACAGGGCTGATGCCACCAATGATGAAAAATTGGTTATCGAAACTGGAAAAATCTTATCTTTTGAAACTTTTATTGAACATAAGTCGATGGATTCTTTCGCTAAAGAGAAAAAAATATCTTCTGAGCATGCTGGAAGAATTTTAAGGTATGAATTTTTTAGGTCTGTAAAAAACAAATACAAAAATGCGAAAATTGCTGTTGCTCATAATAAGGACGATCAAGCAGAAACTGTTCTTATGAGAATAATAAGGGGATCAGGTCTTGATGGTCTTAGAGCAATGGATTATAAAAATAAGGATATAATTAGGCCTATAATGGATTTTAGTAAAAGTGAAATTTTGGAATTTTTGGATGAAAATAAAATTTCCTATCATATTGACTACACAAATTTAGAAACTGATTATACCAGAAATAAAATTAGGCTTGAAATAATACCGGAGATTGAAAAAATTAACCCCAATTTTAAAAATTCCCTAGTTTCCTTATCAGAAATTGCAAAAAACGACTATGATATTTTAAGAGAGATTGAAGATAAAAAACTTGAAAAAATCATAATAAAAAAAGATAAAAATCATCTTTCTTTTGATAAATTTAAATTTGAAGAAATTTCAGATCCTTTAAAGGCAAGACTTATAAGAAGGGCTATAGAAATTTTATATGGTAATATCAATGATTTTTCAAAAACTAATATAGAAGATTTTATAAAAATCGAGTCTTTATCAAATGGAAAGAAAATTATAAAAGATGATTTTGTGTTAGAAAAAAATTATAGGTCTTATGATTTTTACATAAAAAGTGGAAGTTTCGAAAAAAAATATGAAGAAATTTATATGAAAACAAATGATGAGAAGATTTTTGGAAAATATAAATTTAAAACTTCTATAGTTTCTTATGATTATTACAAAAATTCTAGTAAAATGAATAAAGTTTTTTATAGTTTTGAAAATTTGGATGATATTTCAATTAAAATAAGGTATAGATTAAATGGTGATTATTTTACCGCAATGAAAAACGGAAAAAGAAAAAAACTCAAGAATTTCTTTATTGATGAAAAAATCGATAAAAATTTAAGAGATGAAATCCCACTTTTGTTTATAAATGATAAACTTTCTTGGATTGTAAATTTGAGAAGAAGTGAAGATTTTAAAGTGAAAAAAAATGATGATAATATTTTAATGGTAAGTGTGGAGGAGATATGAAAGTTGATTTAGAAGAAGTAATAGACCAAGTATTAATTGATGAGGAAAGTTTGAACAAAAGAATAAAACAACTTGCAAGTCAAATTAATGAATATTATGAAGATAAAAACGAACTTGTACTTGTAGGAATTTTAAAAGGTTCAATTATGTTTATGGCCCAACTTGCTAAAAATATCAGATTAGATTGCACTTTGGAATTTATGGATGTTTCATCATATGATAACGGCACACAATCTTCTGGGAATGTAAAAATTATAAAAGATTTGGACACAGATATTACTGGAAAAGAAGTTTTGTTGGTTGAAGATATAATTGATACAGGAAGAACCCTTGATGCTTTGAGACATTCTCTAATAAAAAGAGGAGCAAATTCTGTAAAAATAATTACCCTACTTGATAAACCTGAAAGAAGAGAAATAGAAATCAAACCAGATTGGTCAGGTTTTAAAATACCAAATGAGTTTGTAGTAGGATATGGTCTTGATTATATGCAAATGTATAGAAACTTACCTTTTATAGGGGTTTTAAAAAGAGAAGTTTACGAGTAAAATAAAGAAATAAAAATGTTAAAATCTTATTAAATTTGGCTTTATTTCATTTTTGAAAAAAGCCTTATTTTTTAAGTTTAAATAAAAATAGGAGGGAATATGAAACAATTTGACAAATTTATTATATTGATTTATTTAGGACTTATAGGATGGCTAGGATTTAAACTTTTTAAAAGTAAAAAATCCAAAAAAAATCTTGAAGGAGAAATAAAAAGTTTTGGAAAAAGATCTACAAATATGGAATATATTTTATTTGCTCTTTTAATTGTAACAGGTCTTATTAATTTATTTCAAGGAATTAGGATGAAAAATCAAACAGCTCTTATAACTGCTTCAGTAATGATTGTTATGGGTTTGGTATTTTTCTTAAATACAAGAACAAAAATGTATATTGCTGAAAATGGAATTTTATTAAATGACTCATTTTTCACATACAAAGAATTAAAAAAATGGGGTTTCGACAAAGAGCGTGGAAGTTTGGTTGTAATTGTAAAAAAGGACCACCAAGAAAGCCAAGAATCTGCTCAAGTAAAATTTGAAGATATTGAAGAAATAAATAGGCTTATAAGAAAGTACAAATTAGGCAAATAGCTTGAAAAATCAAACAATAAGATGTATCATATAAGAGTTAATGTTTAGATAATAAAAATATAGGAGAAAATATGCTACTTGTAGTAGATGTCGGCAATACAAATACAGTAATTGGCGTTTACAATAAAAATAAATTAAAAACAAAATTTAGAATAACAACAAATCAAATTGTAACAAGCGATGAAATTGTTCAAATTTTATACAATATTCTTGCTATCCACAAAATTGATAAGGATAATATAGAAGATACAATCATATCATCAGTAGCACCAGATGTCCTATATTCATGGCAATCAGCAAATAGAAAATTTTTTGGTAGAGAAGCCATGATTGTAGGAATTGGTACAAAAACAGGAATAGATATAAAATATGATAATCCAAGAGAAGTTGGTGCAGATAGGGTTGTAGATGCAGTCGCAGCTTATGAAATGTATGGCGGACCTACTATAGTAGTAGATCTTGGGACAGCATCAACTTTTGATGTTGTAAATAAAAACGGACAATTTTTGGGAGGATCAATTGCACCAGGACTTAAAACAAGTCTTGACGCATTAATAAATAGAACTGCCCAACTTCCAAGAATTGAGTTGCACGAACCAAACTCAGCCATAGCAAAAAACACCTCAGAAGCTATAAATGCGGGTATGGTTTTTGGATACATTGGTTTAATTGATGGAATAATTGAGGAGCTAATAAAAGAAATTACAAAAAAAGAAAAAATATCAAAAGATGAAATTAAAATAGTTTCAACTGGAGGATATTCAGAATTATTAGCATCAGAATCAAGATATATAGAAATAGTTGAAAACGACCTAACCCTTGAAGGCTTAAGATTGATTTATGAGAGAACAATTAAAAAATAAAGAAATCATCTTGGCACCCTTGGCTGGAGTCAGCGATGTTGGTTTCAGATTAATTGCAGAAAAATATGGGGCAGATAAAACTTTTACAGAAATGGTATCAGTAAATGCCCTTTTTTATGATAACAAAAAAACTGACGAATTATTGTTTATTGCTGAAAATGAAAAAAATTGCAATATACAAATTTTTGGTTCAAAACTTGAGGCAATAGAAAAGGTAGTAAAAGATAAAATTAACCCAATAGAAAAGTCAAAAGAAATTTCCTTTAATATGGGCTGTCCCGTTGCAAAAATAACAAAAAACGGTGAGGGCAGCGCCCTTATGGCAAAACCCAAATTGGTTGAGGAAATTTGTAAAACTTTGAGAAAATCTACTGACAAAAAAATCAATATAAAATTTAGACTTGGAATTGACAATGACCATATAAATTATCTAGATATAGGAAAAATTGCTCAAGATACAGGAATTGATTATGTAGTTTTACATGCAAGAACAAAAGAGCAAATGTACAGTGGATCTGCAAATTGGGGCCATATAAGAATATTAAAAGAAAATCTTTCTATTCCAGTTATTGCAAATGGAGATATTTTTTCTGTTGAAGATTTTGTAGAAGTTATTGATAAAACAAAAGCAGATGGGGTTATGCTTGCAAGGGGAGCTATGGGCAATCCTTTTTTATTTAAGGAAATAAAAGATTATATAAAGAATGGATTCTATGAAAAACCAAGCCCTACACAAATAATAGACCAATTAATTGACCAATATAAACTAGAATTAAAATATAAAGAAGAAAAATTAGTAGTAACACAAATGAGAAAACACTTATCACGGTATATAAAAGGACTTAAAAATTCCAGCAAAATCCGTGATGAGTTAAATAAAATAAATAAAATTGACGAAGTGATGGATGAATTAGAAAGATACAAGTCCACACTGAAAGGATGATAAAATGACAGAGAATAAAGAAGTAATTCTATCAAAAGAATACCTACAAAAATTACAAGACGAACTAGAATATTTAAAAACAAAAAGAAGACCAGAAATAGCTGAAAAAATCAAAGAAGCTAGATCTTTCGGGGACCTTTCAGAAAATGCTGATTATGATGAAGCAAAAAATGAACAAGGTGAAGTGGAATCAAGAATTGCAAAAGTTGAAGATATGATAAGACATGCCAAAACTTTTGAAGACTCTACAAACAAGGACGAAGTAAGTGTTGGAAGCAAAGTTTTAATTCATGATGAAGAATTTGATGAAGACTTTGAATATAAAATTGTAGGAACTGCAGAATCAAATCCTCTTGACGGATTTATTTCTAACGAATCACCAGTAGGCGAAGCTTTACTTGGTAAGAAAAAAGGTGAAAAAGTAGAAGTTGTAACACCAAACGGAAAATGCTACTATACTATTAAAGAAATAAGATAGGAGTAAATATGGCAAATAAAAATCAAGACCTCAATGAAATGCTTCAAATCAGAAGGGAAAAATTAGAAAAATTAAAGGATGAAGGAAAAAATCCACACCAAATTGTTAATTTTAGAAACAGAACCCTTTCAACAGAAATTAAAGATAATTTTGATGAATTTGAAGGAAAAAGTGTAAGAGTTGCAGGAAGAATCATGGCAAGACGTGGTCATGGTAATATGAGTTTTATGGATGTGCAAGATTCACTCGGTCAAATCCAAGTTGTAAATCGTAAAAATATCATGGGAGATAATTTTAAAGAAACAAAGGGCTATGATATTGGGGATATAATTGGAATTGAAGGTAAAGTTTTTAAAACTAACCAAGGTGAAGTTTCAATTGAAACAGAACATGCAGATCTTTTGACCAAATCTTTACAAATTTTACCAGAAAAATGGCACGGATTAAAAGATCCTGATATAAGATACAGACAAAGATATGTTGATTTAATTGTAAATCCAGAAGTAAAAGATGTTTTTGTACTTAGAAGTAAAATAATTTCCGAAATAAGAAAATTCTTAGAAAACAGAGGATTTTTGGAAGTTGAAACTCCAATTTTAAATACAATTGCAGGAGGAGCTAGCGCAAGACCATTTACAACTCATCACAATAGTTTGGATATTGGAATGTATTTGAGAATTGCATCAGAGCTTTACCTAAAAAGATTAATAGTTGGTGGCTTCGATAAGGTTTATGAAATTGGCAGAATGTTTAGAAACGAAGGCATGGATGCAACTCATAACCCAGAATTTACAACAATGGAATTGTACCAAGCCTATGGTGATTTCGAAGATATGATGGAAATTACAGAAACTATGGTAGAAACTGTTGCAAATAAAGTAAAAGGTACAAGCCTAGTTGAATTTGATGGAAAAGAAATAGAACTTAAAGCTCCATGGAAGAGAATTTCTATGATTGATGCTGTAAAAGAACATTCTGGAGTAGATTTCAATGAAATTACAGAATACGAAGATGCAGTAAAAATCGCAAAAGAAAAGGGCGTTGAAGTAAAATCAACAAGAGGCGAAATAATTGCAGAATTTTTCGATGAATTTGTTGAAGATAAATTAATCCAACCAACATTTATAATCGATTATCCGGTAGAAATTTCTCCACTTGCAAAAAGAAAAAATGATGACGAAAGCTTAACTTATAGATTTGAAGCATTTGTTAATGGATCAGAAATTGCCAATGCCTTCTCAGAATTAAATGATGCAGTTGATCAAAAACAAAGATTTTTAGACCAAGTTGCAAAAAGAGAAGCAGGCGATGATGAAGCTCATATGATGGATTATGATTTTGTAAATGCTCTAGAAGTAGGCATGCCTCCAACAGGCGGACTTGGAATTGGAATCGATAGATTAATTATGATTCTAACAGGCCAACGTTCAATCAGAGACGTTTTACTTTTCCCAACAATGAAGCCAATAGGCTTAGAAAAGGCAGAAAATAGGGATTCGTCAAAAGAAACTTACGAAACTTACGACAAACTTACGACAGAAAAAATCGACTTTTCAAAAGTAAAAGTAGAGCCATTATTTGAAGATATGGTTGATTTTGATACATTCTCAAAATCTGATTTTAGAGTTGTAAAAGTTAAGAACTGCGAAGAAGTTCCAAAGTCAAAAAAACTATTGAAATTTACATTAGATGATGGTTCTGAAAAAGAAAGAGTTATATTATCTGGTATTAAGGAATATTACAGCGCAGAGAGCTTAATTGGAAAGACACTACTTGCAATTTGTAATCTTCCTCCTCGTAAGATGATGGGAATCGACTCAGAAGGTATGATTATATCTGCAATTAGTGAGTACGATGGAGAGGAAAAACTTAACTTAATAATGTTGGATGATAATATTCCAGCAGGATCAAAATTATATTAAAAGAACACGCTAATTACTAAACTGGGGTTTGTTATGAATCCCAGTTTAATTTTTATATTAAGCATGATACTATGTTATTAAACGCAGTTTCTGCTCTAGATCTATATAGCACATCAGAAACAAGATCAAATCAAAAATCTTCTGGTCTAAATTACCAAAAAACTAGTAAGGAACTTATGAGCCAAGATGAAATAACTGTGATGGATGGTGGTAAGTGTATATACCAACTAAGAGGAGCAAGACCTTTCTTATCTGATAAATTTGATATTACAAAGCATAAGAATTACAAGTTATTGGAAGATTATGATAAGAGAAACTTATTTGATGTGGAAGAGTAATTTAAAGCAAAAAGGTAGGGCTTAATTAAATGGAAATACAGTGATTACAAGATTGTAATATTTACTATTATAACTACACGGACGAGGGTATATTTAATATAATATAGCTATAAAAGTTAGAATTTATGAAGGTGTTTATGATAAAGTTTTTAAATAATATAAGGAGTCCAGAAAATTTAATATCGACTAATAGAAAAACTATAAATACCATAGCTATTTTGTTTCTCGGAATAGCTTTGGGAACTTTTTCAAAATTTATGGACTTTCATCAAGCTGAACTTCCAAGTATTCTTATGGCGATAGATGGAGCATTAGATATTACTAATTTTCTTGGGCGTTTCGCAATCTGGGTATTGATTGCACTATGTATTTCTATTTATAGCAATTCAGCTATAAGAGCAAGCATTAATGTTTTTACATTTTTTATTGGTATGGTTACAAGTTACTATTTGTATTCATACTATATTGCAGGATTTTTCCCAAGAAATTATGCAATGATTTGGTTTGGGTTTACAGCCGTTTCTCCATTATTGGCTTTTGTATGCTGGTATGCAAAGGGGAAAAGTAAATTGGCATTTATACTATCGGTGCTGATTTTGGCAATATTGTTCAATATGTGTTTTGTATATGGATATTGGTATTTTAGTTCAAGGTCTGTTTTGGAAGTGATAGTCTTTATTACTGGAGCTATGGTTTTGAAGAGAGAGACATTGAGGGATTTTGTTCTGATGGTAACAATTAGTATAATACTTGCATTCTTTTTGAATATCGTTATTCCATTCCATTTTGGATAAATCCCAGTTTGTAGAGCCAAATAATTAAATAGAAATCAAGAGATGATAGATAATTAAACTCTATCGTCTTTTTTTATACTCAAAATTTGGAGGGTATGATGCTGAGGATAAAATTCTATATTAAGGCAAATAAAAAGCTTAAAAACAGACTATAAAACTAAATCTAATAAGAAAAACCATAGCAAAGGTGCAGATAGATAAATATCGGCAGTCTTCGGACTACCTTTATTTTTTTATATGTATACAGGTTGTATAATGACGTAAGTGTTAGTGTAAGTGTTGACACAATTTTTATGTATCAATATTTGTCCACTCTTATAGGGATAAATGCTGACAGTCTTCGGATTACTAGAGGATAAACCCGATTAATTAGTGAGCTAGTCGACACTATAAGTAAATTAATACATGGACTTAGAGTTTTTTGTAATTAAATTCTTATTATTCAATTTTCATATTATTCAAGTTTCATACTACCGTTTAAATTTTGTAGGTTCTATAATAAATCGTGTTGGTAGAAGTAAAAGATATTTCTTTGAAAACGATTTGACAAATAGTCATTTTATATATCTTATTTACATTTTTAATAAGTGAAAACGAATTTATATTAATATGAAATTGTTGTTTTTAAAAATAATATATGATATCATAAAAATGATACATTGTAAAGAAAAAGCAAGATTAAAAAATGAGGAAGAAAAAGTTTGATTTTGGTACCATTAACAAATATGTGTAATCTTAGTTGTGAATGTTGTTTTCTGACTCATGCAAATATGAATTAAATGGGGAAAAACTCTTACAATTTTTATACAAATAATATTCAAAATCAGATAACAAAGAAAACACTGTGATGATATGAATAAATTAATGGAAACAAGTATAAAAAATTTTATAAGATAATTGGAGGAATAATGAGTAAAACTGCTGTACTAATTTATGATTCTTTTTGCAACTTTGAAATAAGCGTTGCACTTGAAATTTTAGCACTTAATAATAGAGAAATTGTTGTATTTGCAAAGGATACTGAAGTTGTAATAAGTGAAGAAGGTCTAAAAATATTGCCTGATAAATCTATTTATGATATAGACCTTGCTGAATTTGATAGTTTATTACTGCCAGGCGCAGCAGATATAGAAGCTGCTGTAAAAGATCAAGAAATAATAGAATTTATAAAAAATTTTAAGGGAAAAATAATTGGAGCTATATCAATTGCTCCAATTTTGCTAGTTAAAGCAAGCATACTAAATGGAAAATCATTTATGGCTGGAGTAAACAAAGAAGATCTTTTAGAAGAAGGATTTTTAGAAGCTGAATTAGTTAAGATGAAAGACTGGAATGATTGTATAGAAAATCCTATAGAAGATGGATATATTTTAGAAGATAAAATTATCACTTCAGTCTCCTATAATTTTGTAAAGTTTGGACTACAGTTTGCAAAAATGTTAGGAATAGAAATTTCTCCAAAAAGTTTTGGAATTTAAAGTAATTATAGAAGTGGTTATTGGATTAACTATGAAGACAATAAAAATAAAAAAATAAAAGACCTTTATAATAAAGAGTAGACGGTATTAGTATGAATCAAACGATGAAAACAAATATGGAAAATTTTAAAAAGACAAAAAATATATATCTTACAATGATGTCTTTATATGGATTTGCAGATAAACTTTATGGTAGTATATATATTGCATTTATGCGTTCTGCAAATTTATCTATGTTTCAAATATCTAATTTGTTCAGTATTGAACAAATTTTATTAGCAATATTTGATTATCCTACTGGTACTATTTCAGATAAAATAGGTAGAAAAAAATAGCATCTTATGGCTTTATAACATGGGGAATCAGTTTACTAATATTTGCTTATTCTAAACACTATACTTATTTTCTAATTTCAATGATTTTAATGGCATTAGGACTAGCGCTTATTTCTGGAGCACCAGGTGCTTGGCTTGTAGATCATATGATACAAGATGGTGTTTATGAAGAAAGAACTAAGATTTTCCCTCAAATACAAACTATAATTAGTTTATTTGCAGTAATAGCATCTATTTTTTCATATTTTTTTATAGATGTTTCTAATAGTTTGCCTATTATAGTTGCTGGACTAATTTCTATCTTTACAGGTTTTTACTCATACTTTGCTGGAGAAGATAATTATGGAAACAGTAAGCATCCTAGTTTACTAAAGACATTAAATGAAAATTTGAAAGCTTTTCTTAAAGATAAGAGAATGATCTTGTTAACAATAAAAAAATTATTGTCCTATGTTTCCTTTGTAGTTTTTGTGCTTTATTGGCAAATATATGTTACAGAGATAATAGAATTAGAAGCAAAGTTTTTACCGATATTTCTTATTCTGTTTATGTTTTCTTTGACTGCTGGAAATTATCTGTCTTCGAGAATTGCAAACAAGTTAGAGAATTATTATGTATCTATCGTTGGACTTATAGTAAGTGCTGTAGGTTTTGCATTATTAATTATTGGGGATAATTTAGTAACATTTATCATAGGATCTATTCTTATTGAAGTTGGATTTGGAATAGAACAAGCTATGACACCTACATGGACTATGGAATATATTAAAAGTGAAGTCAGAGCATCATATAGTTCGATATTTAGTACGATACAATCCATTTTTGGATTCTTTATAATAAATTTGATAGGATTTTTCTTTGAATTGGCAGGACTAAATATTGTGTGGCTTCTTGGAATTGTAGTTATTTTTCTTGAAATTGGAATTGTTCTATTATTCGTTAAAAAATATAAATCAACAAGGTGTTAAAAGTTTAATGGATAAATATCGTGTAATTGAAAATAATAAGTACGATCCAACTCTTGAACTTGCTTTTAAATTAGCAACAGTTCTTGAGACCACTGTAGATGAATTATTCATTTATGAATAAAAATATTGAGTAAAATTTTCTTAAAGTGCCTATGATTTTAGGCACTTTTTCTATATCTGACTTTAGGAGATGATAATATAATATTTTTAACAAAACATTCAATTCAAGATACAAATAATAGGACGGGGAGATGACATCTTCATCGTCTTTTTTTATTACAAGAAAGGAAATTAGTATGAAAAAATTAGATCAAATAAGACAAGAGTCAAAAGAAATAAAAGATAAAATTGACGATACAGAAGAAAGATTAAGGCAACTAAAAAATCAAGAAAAGAAGATATTAAAACAAGACATAGTGAAAAGAAGAAAAGAAAGAACTCATAGGCTAATAACAAGAGGAGCAATCTTAGAAAGCCTTATAGAAAATGCAGAAGAACTAACAGATGAAGAAATAAAAATCCTACTAGAAGATGCAACAAAGACAAAAGAATTTAAAGAAACACTAAAAATAATGAGAGAAAATTAGGAAAAATATAATAATTAAATCTCCCTTAGATTTTCTAAGGGCGCAATTATACACCCTAAAGGGTGCTTGCGTCCTGCGGAGCCAAACCCTTGCAGGGAGCAACAACCATTCGCTTTTTAAAAGTCAAGGGTAAATAAACTCGCTAACGCTCGCCCTTGACTTTTAAAATTTGAAATGAAAGTAACAATTAAGCCGACATACTGAAACAACAAAAATTAATTCAGTAGTCGGCTTTTTTAATTTTATCATTTCAAAACGCTCATTCACAAAATGGATATAGAAAATCTTCTAAGCCTCCACCTAAAACAACAAGAAAGAAAGGAAGTGATAAAAAATGGCAGATAGTTTTCATTTTTCAGTAAACATAATATCAAGAGGAAAAGGCAAAAGTGCAGTAGCAAGTGCAGCATATATAAGTGGAGAAAAAATAAAAAATGAATGGGACGGAGTAACCCATGACTACATCAAGAAACAAGGAGTAATTAGCAAAGAAATATTTTTACCAGATCACGCACCAAAAGAATATAAAGACCGAAAAACTTTGTGGAACTCGGTAGAACTATTTGAGAAAAACTCTAATGCCCAACTTGCAAGAAACTTTATTATATCTTTACCAAAAGAATTAAGCATAGAAGAAAATAAAAAGATGATAGAAGAATATGTACAAAACAATTTTGTAAAAGAGGGGATGATAGTAGACCTAGCAATTCATGATGAAAGTAGAGAGGGAAATCAAAACATTCATGCTCATATAATGACCATAGTAAGACCAATAAATGAAGATGGAATATGGGGGCAAAAAAGTAAAAAAGAATATATCCTAGATGAAAAAGGTGAAAAGATTTTAAACAAAAATGGAAAACCAAAGACAAGAAAAGTAGAACTAACAACCTGGAACGATAAAGGCAATGTAGAAAAATGGAGAGAAAATTTTTCAGACCTTTGTAACAAATATTTAGAAAGAGCAGGAGCAGAAAAAAGAGTAGACCATAGGAGTTTTAAAAGACAAGGCATAAAACAAATACCAACAATACATTTAGGAGCAAGTGCTAGTGCAATGGAAAGAAAAGGAATAAGGACAGAAAAAGGAGATATAAATCGTGAAATAAAAAAACAAAATGAACTATTAAAAAACATAGGCAATGAAATAAAGAAAATAACATCTTGGTTAGCAGGCTTCAAAGATAAGCTAAAAGAATCATACAAGGAATATAAAGACCAAAGTAAAAAGCAAATCGAAAATGAATCAGGACTCTTTAACCTCTATGAATATTTAAGCTTTTATCAAGAAATGCAAGAAAATAATAGAGCTGGATTATCATTTTATGGGAAAAGAAACAAAGCAATCTATGATCTAAAAAGATATGCAAGTGGAATAAATTATCTAAGAGAAAACAAAATAAAAACCATATCAGACCTACAAGGGCATATAAATACCATAAGAAGTAAAAACTCTGAAATATATAAGACCATAAAAGAAAACAGTCAAAAGATAGAAGACCTTAATAAGTGTTTAGCCTATGCAAAGACTATAAGAAAAACAAAAGCAACCTACCAAGAATATGAAAGCAAGAAAATATTCAAAGAAAGCTTCTACAAGAACAATCAAAAGGAAATAGACCAACATATAAGGGCAAGAACCTTAATTGAAAAAATCAGTGGAAAGAAAAATTTAAGAGAAAGAGAATGGTTAGGAGAAATTAAAAACTTAGAAGATGAAATTAGCAAATTAAATACAGAGTCAGAAAAGATCAGGGAAAGATACAAGGAAATAAATCATATCAAATATGCAGTAGAAGTAGTCAATGAAGAATATGGTATTGACCTATCAATAGAAATTGACAAGGCGATTAAGAGAGGAGAAAAAGAAAGTATCATAGAAAATATAAAAGAGTATAAGCAAGATAGTGATAGCTTTAATAAAAAAAGACAAATAACTAAAGACTATTACAAAAATCAAGAAAGATAAGACCTGGTAAAAATATCTTATCCAAGCTATAATATGACCAAGAAAATAAAGGCAGATATAGGAGGTAATAGAGATGAATAAAAGGCAAGAGCTAATAGATAAACTCATAAAAGCAGATCAAGATGGAACATACAAAACATATAAAAGCACAGAAGAAATAAAAGCAATGAACAATGAGGAAATACAGATTATATATTCCAACATGAAAAACTATCTATCAGACAAAAGAACACACACAAACTACTAAAGGTGGAAAAGCAAAATAAGAGCAGAAAAACAAGAAAAGGTACAAATACCTAAGTAAGCTATAAAAACATCAAAATAAAGCATTCCACCACCAAGAACAATAAAATAAAAACAAGCAAAGGGAAGTATAGAAAAATTAAAGCCTATACTTCCCTTTTTTAATTCAAACAAAGGAGATAAAACATGATAAACGAAGAAATAAGCAAAGAAGCAGGTCAAGCAGCACAAACCATAATATTATACACAATAAAGGCAGCAAAAGAGTCAATCAACTTAGACAAAGAAATAAGAAAAAAGATGAATGAAACTTTAGAAAAAGCAAACGGAAGCCTCAAAAGTCTTATGGGCGATGAAATGAAAATAAAAGACTTATATAAAAAAGGACAACTAGAAAATATAAGCATAGATCAAAGCAATCTCAAAGACTTAAAAAAAGTACTAAACAAACTTGGAGTAAGTTTCTCAGTAATGAAAAACAAAGAAAGCCAAAACTATGAGGTATTCTTCCAAGCTAAAGATATAAAAGTAATGGAATATGCCTTTAAGCAAGTCATAGCCAAAGAAATTAAAAAAGAAAAAGAAAGTATCCTAAAACAAATAAAGAAATACAAAGACCTATCCAAGAACAAGGATAAGACAAAAGAGAAAGTCAAAAGGAAAGTAAAAGAAAAAGTAAAACCAAGTAAAAAAGATATGACCAGAGAAATCTAAGGGAGTAACGAAAAGTTACACCCTTAAATAACTATAAAACAAGACTTCCGAAAATCGGAAATCAAGAATTTCGATTATCGAAAATCTTAAATACAATGGATATAAAATTGAATAACATAATATTTGTGATATAATTAAAACAATTAAGAGGTCAAAGAGGTGCTTGTATGAATAACAAAAATAGCATAGATAGAGTCTATGATGATGTTTTTAATAGCATAAAAACATTGATGGATAATGCAGCTGACCTTGTAAAAGCCCCTTAGGTGTTTGAATTTATAATATAATTAGAGTTTATCTGGAGGTTATTAATGGATTATAAGGAAATAGACGCTTCACAAATTGATCTTTTGTGGGAACTGCAAAAGCAGTATAAAGCAGAAATAGGAGAGGATATACCAAATGATATATCCAAGAAACGTCTAAAAGATGCAATAAGCAAAGGAAAAATATTATTTTTCGGAGCATGGGAAGGTAGTTCATTGGTGGGCTGCTGTTCAATCACAGTTGGGTTTTCAACTTTTGATTATATGCCAAGTGGAATATTTGAAGATTTTTTCATATGTCCAGACTTTCGTCATAAAGGAATAGCACGTCAGCTTGTGCAATTTGCATATAGTTCAAGTGCTATAAGTTCAATGACCGTTGGTTGTGCACAATGTGATATACAAATGTATCAATCACTTGGATTTTCAGTTCAGATTGGGAACCTGTTTGCATTTGAACCAAATAGAAAAGGTTATTAAAAAATATAAGGAAAAATAAAATATAAATTATAAGGAGAAGTAGAGAAAAAATCTACTTCTTTTTTTTATTGCAAGGAGGATTAGAATGGCAATAAACAAAAGATATTATTGGATAAAATTAAAAGAAGAATTTTTCACAGACAAAAGGATAAAAAGACTAAGGAGAATATCTGGAGGAGATACCTACACGATAATCTACCTAAAACTTCTACTACTAAGCCTAAAAGATGAGGGCAAACTCTATTATGATGGAGTAGAAAGTGATTTTATAAAAGAGTTAGCACTAACCATAGATGAAACAGACGATGATGTAATGGTTACAGTTAATTATTTAATCAATCAAGGCTTATTAGAAGTTGTAACAGAAAATGATGAATACTATTTAACTGAATTACCAAACTTAATAGGATCAGAAACAGCTTCTACAAGGCGTTCAAGAAAGTCTAGAGAATTAAAAATGTTGCAATGCAACACCAATGCAACACATAAGCAACAAAAGTGCAACGGAGAGATAGAGATAGAGAAAGATATAGAGATAGATAAAGAGAGAGAGGGAGAGATAGAAAAAGATAAAAAGTCCACCCCCCATTTTTTATGGAGAATTCAAAAATGTAAGGTTAAGCAAAGAAGAATATAAGAACCTTAAAGAAAAATTAAACTCACACACAGAAATAATGATAAATAAACTATCAAGATACATGAAAAGTAGTGGCAAGACCTATCAAAACCACTATGCGACAATCTTAAAATGGTATGAAGAAGATAAAGAAAAACTAAGACATCAAGGTGGAAATAAAAAAATGAACTATGATGTAGGAGAATCTTTATAGATAAAAAGAGGTGGAAAGGCACTATTAAAGACTTTAAGTCTAAAAAGGTATCAAAGTATGCCAGAGATAATAAAAATGTAAATATGACACTTAAAAGGAGATTAGAAAATTAAAAAAATGCTAGAAGACTTTTAGATGACTATTACCAAGGGGTCTAATTTTCACTGTTACTTATGCAGTGAGAATTGGACCTCTTTACATAAGCAAATTCTATTTCAAAATTGGTTACCAAGAAAGGCTTCTTTTCACTGTTAAGTATAAGAGGGTAATTTTAAACATTTTTGTTTCATCAAGATAAATATTTTCTGATGGACAAATTTTAAAAAGATTAATAACTCTCGATAAATTTAGAACCTTAACAATTGAATAGACCAAGACAAGACGTTAATTATTTTTGGAGCGTAATAACCTAGCCGCCAAGATCTTTCTGCTGAATAATCGGTAAAACAAGTACTGCTAAGCTAAAAGCAAGGGAAGAAGAAAGGGAGCGATAAGTAAGAGTTTGAATATAGGGAGGGATACCCTATCCGCTATGAAGAAAATGAGGATAATGATACTTCTAAGGTTGAAGCCGGCTCATCCGGAATAGAGGCGGAGGTGAGATTCCTATGTTGCTAATCCAAAGCACTTGTCAATGTCAAAAAACTTTAAAATTAATATTTTTAAAATACTATTTGGAGGATTTATGATTAATGAAAATATAAAAGGAGTTCGTGTTTGTGAAAAAGCATTTCTAACATTAAAAGAAGCATCTGAATACTTCAATATTGGTCAAGATAAAGTTAGACAATTAACTGATGAAGATGATTGCAATTTCGTATTATTTAATGGTAGTAAGCGTCTTATTAAGAAAAAGTTAATGGAAGAATATTTAAATAGACAATTTTCTATTTAGAGATGAAATTGAATAAAGAGCACGCATAATGTGGTATAATAATTATAGCGTGTTCTTTTATCAAAAAAGGAGAATTTTTATGGTAAAAAGACGCAAAGATAGTAAAGGGGTTGTTTTAAAAGACGGTGAATATCAAAGGTCAAATGGCACTTATGAATTTAAGTGGCAAGATAAAATAGGTCGTAGAAAATCTATCTATGCGAAAACTCTAAAAGAATTAAGAGAAAAGGAATTAGATATTTTACGCAATACTATAGATGGAATCAACAACGAAGGAAGTAGCTTGTCTGTAAATGATACTTTTAAGTTATGGACAAAGGTAAAAAGAGGTTTAAAGGATAATACCTTTAAAAATTACATCTATATGTATCAACAATTTGTCGAACCAACTTTTGGTCGTATAAAACTATCTGATATTAAAAGATCTGATGTTAGAAGTTTTTATAACAGATTAAAGGAAGACCAGGGATTGATGGTTTCTACCATAGATTGTGTTCATACTGTCTTACATCAAGTATTAGAATTAGCAGTGGATGACGAATATATAAGGTTTAATCCATCTGACAATGCTTTAAAGGAATTGAAAGTAGCTTATCGAAACGAATCTCCGAAGAAAAAAGCCATGACAATAGAAGAACAGGTGCTATTTGAAGAATATTTATCTAATTGTGACGAATATAAAAAATGGTATCCAATATTCATTGTTATGCTTTGGACAGGTATGAGAGTTGGAGAAGTTACAGGATTGCAATGGGACGATCTAGATTTTGATAATGGTCTTATAAATGTAAATAGGACTTTGGTATATTATAGTAAAGGTAAAGGATTAAACAATAGATATGCTATTAATACACCGAAGACAGCATCAGGTAAGCGAAGTATTCCTATGGTTCAAAAAGTAAAAGATGCTTTTCTTATGGAAAGAGAGTTACAAAAGACTTTTGGAATCGAGTGTTGTGATTCAATCGATGGATTTAAAGACTTTGTATTTTTAAATAGATTCGGAAAGGTTCACAATAATGGAACGCTTAATAAAGCTTTAAGAAGAATTGTTAGGGATTGCAATTTAAGCATAATGGATAATAACAAATCTAAATCTGAAGATATTTTATTAGTTCCACATTTAAGCAACCACATTTTTAGACACACCTTTACTACAAGGCTTAACGAACAAAATATAAATACAAAAGCAATGCAGTCTATTCTAGGTCATTCTGATATTAGTACAACAATGGATATATATGTAGATGCTACAGAAGACTTTAAAATAGAACAGATGGAAGAATTTGAAAAAGCGATGGAATTTATATTTTAGAATTTACGACAGCTTACGACAAATTTACGACAATTTGCTAGAAATCTATGGGCACTTATAGAGAGTTAGCAAATTGTCGTAAATGGAGAAGTACCATAAAATAGACTTTTATAGAGATTTAGACAATTATCTAAGGTAGAGGGGATTTTCCCAACAATGAAGCCAATTGGTGAAGAAAAAAAAGCAAGTGAAATTAAAGCAGCTCCTATTGAAGAAGCAGCAGAAGATTATGATTTTACAAATGTGGTTGTTGAAGATTTATTTGAAGATCAAGTAGACTTTGAAACATTTTCAAAATCAGATTTCAGGGCTGTAAAAGTTTTGGACTGCAAAGAAGTTCCAAAATCCAAAAAATTATTAGAATTCACCCTTGATGATGGAAGTGGAAAAAATAGGACAATATTATCAGGAATAAAGGCCTATTATAGCGCTGAAGAATTAGTAGGAAAAACTCTTCTTGCCATTACAAATCTTCCACCAAGAAAAATGATGGGAATAAATTCATGTGGAATGATTTTATCAGCAATCCACGAAAAAGACGGAGAAGAGAAATTAAATCTAATAATATTAAAAAATAATATCCCAGCAGGGGCAAAAATTTATTAAAATATAAGAAGCGGGAAACTGATTCTCAGAGCGTAAACAAAGTCTAATTATAAAAAATTATTAGTAATTAGAATTAAATTAATTACTGACCCATCTCGACTAAGTGAGTGAAATGAACGCACGGAGAGATCTCATGAGATTTCTCGACTCATTTCGTTCGCTTGAAATGGAAGAAATTTTAGTTTGTCAACAGCCTAAGAAGCGGGAAACTGCTTCTTTTTTTGTGCAAAATTTTTGAAAAATCGTACCATAATAGAAAGAAAGGATGATTTATGATTAAAAATATAATTTTTGACCTTGATGGAACTATTTCTAAATCTGCTCCTGGAATTTTAAATGCTTTTGAATATGCCTTGGAAAAAATGGAAAAATCTTATTCTAGGGATGATTTGTATAAGTATATTGGTCCTCCTTTGAGAGATTCTTTTGTAAAGGAGTTGGGAGAGGACTTGGCAGATCAAGGAGTAGATTTTTATAGGGACTATTATTTTAAAAAAGGACTTTTTGAAACTGAAATTTATGATGGAATTAAAGATTTGATAGAAAATTTAAATTCAAAAGGCTATAAAATATTTCTTGCTACAAGTAAGGGTGAAAAATCTTCTGAAAAAATTTTAGATTATTTTGGAATTTTGGATTATTTTTCCTATGTTTCTGGATCAGAAAATAATAAAAATACTAAGAAAAAAGTTATTAACCATCTTTTAAAAGAAAATAATTTAAAAACTTGTGAGTCTATAATGATAGGTGATAGGTCCTATGATATTGAAGCGGCAAATGAGCTTGATATAAAGACTATAGGAGTGACCTATGGTTATGGGAAAAAAGAAGAATTTGAAAAAGCTAGTTTTATAGCAAATTCTCCTTATGAAATTATAAATATTATAGAAAAATTATAGTAAGAATCTTGGACTGTTGCAAAGTGATTAATTTATATTTTTGCAACAGCCTTATTTTTTTATGATATTTCTTAGACCTTCTCCTACTATTGGAATTACTGAAATATTGAAAGGAGTGTCAATGTTAGAAAAAGAATTTTTTAAAAAGGATACTATAAGTATTGCCAAAGATTTACTTGGAAAAATTATAGTTAGAAAAATTGATAAGGAAGTAATGAAGGCGAAAATTGTTGAAACCGAGGCATATCTTGGAATTAATGATAGGGCTTGTCATACTTTTAATAACAATAAAACCGAAAGAAATAAAATTTTATATATGGATTGTGGGACTTTGTATGTTTACCAAACATATGGGATTCATTTTTTATTAAATATTTCAAGTGTCGGGGAAAATATTCCTGAGGGAGTTTTGATAAGGGCAGTTGAGCCGATTAGAAATTTGGATATGTTTAGTAAAAATAGGTTTGATGAAGTTTACGAAAATTTGTCAACTTATCAAAAAAAGAACCTAACAAATGGCCCTGCAAAACTGACCAAGGCTTTACAAATTGATAAGTCCTTTAACGGGAAAAATATTTTTGGGAAAAATCTTTATCTTGAAGATTCAAATTATGATTTTGAAATATCAACCGACAGAAGGGTTGGGATTGATTATGCAAAAGAGGCAAGAGATTATCCCTATAGATTTTTTATCAAAAACAATCAATTTGTATCAAAAAACATCCAAGAATAAAATTAATCATATAATTGACTAAATTTGATATCATTAAGGATTTTTGATAAGAACTTTAAAATAATAATATATTCAATAGGTTTTGTTTATGATTATTAAATTATAAAACGCGTAACCACCGAAATGCCATGACATTTTGTTCATGACTTTTTGGGAGATTACTTTATGATTTTACTTATGAAAGTAAAAGGAGACTTTATGTTAGAAAATAACTTTAAAAATAATGAGGGTTTATTAGAAATCGGAGGAGTAAGTGTAGAAAAACTTGCTCAAAAATACAAAACCCCACTTTATATATATGATCAAAAACTTTTAAAAGATACGGCAAAGTGTTTTGTAGAAAATTTCAAATCAGAAAAATTTGAAACTGAAATTACCTATGCTACCAAGGCCTTTTCAAATCTTTATATTTTGGGACTTTTAAATGAATACAAAATTGCTTTTGATTGCGTATCAAAAGAAGAAATTTTTGTAGCATTAGAAGCTGGGGTCAAATCTAAAAATATCCACTTTCATGGAAATAACAAGACAAAAGATGAACTGATTTATGCAATTGACAAGGATATAAGCCTAATAATTATAGACTCCGAAGATGAATACATTTTATTAAAAGAAATTTTACAAGAAAAAAACAAAAAAATTGATTGTTTAATAAGAATTAATCCTGATGTAAAAACCGAAACCCACAAATATATCCAAACCTCAAATGCCGATTCAAAATTCGGCTTAAATATTAGAGATGAAAATACTGAAAAAATTATTGGAAAAATCATTGAAGATGAAAACATCAATCTTTTAGGTTTTCATGCCCATATTGGAAGTCAGGTAAAAAATTTGGATTTTTTCAAGGAAGAAGCAAAAATTATGGCAGACTTTACAAAAAATATCCAAGAAAAATTTAAGGTGAAATTTTCACATTTAAATTTGGGAGGTGGGTTTGGAACTAAAGAAAATATAGAGGACCAAGACCTTGATTTGGAAATTTTCCTCAAAGATTTAATTGTTTTTATGGAAGATTTGTTTGAAAAAAATAGGCTTTCAATCAAAAATCTTTCTATAGAACCAGGAAGGTCTTTAATTTCAAAAGCAGGATCAATTCTTTATAGGATTGGGTCACAGAAAAAAACTTTGGAAGGTTATCCTTTGATTTTTGTTGATGGGGGAATGACAGATAATATCAGACCAAGCCTATACGGAGCAAAATATTCTGCCATTATTGCAAATAAACTTGATGAGAAAAGTAATTTTACTTACAGGATAGGCGGAAAACTTTGCGAATCGGGAGATGTTTTGATAGAAAAAGTAAATCTTCCAAAGGCTAAAAGGAATGATTTACTCTTAGTTCCATATGCTGGTGCCTATACATTTTCCATGAGTTCAAATTATAATAAATTGCCTAAACCAGCTGTAGTTTTTGTAGAAGACGGGAAAGATTATTGTGCAGTAAAAAGGCAGAGTTTAGAAGATTTGATAAAAAGAGATTTAAAATATAGAAATGGAGAAGAATCAATAAAAAAATTCATATAAAAATGGATCTTTAGTTTTAAAAATAAATTATAAAATAAAATTGGCGCGATATTTTATCAATACTGAAAAACAAAATATAATTAAATAAATTAGGCGAAATCTATTATATACTTCATAAGTATGATATAATGTAGTCAAATAAATATAAAGACAATAATATAATAGAAGGAGGAATAAATGAACAAAAAAAAGGATATTATAGCTTTAGCCTTATCTGTTTCATTTGTAATAGGAGGCGCAAGTCTTTCCCACGCTGATGAAATAAATCCAGATACTACAAGCTATATAAGTGAAAATCAACCAAGAGAAACTGACCCATCAGTTCAAAATCTTGGAAATGATGATAAAAATATTACAGAAGTAAAAAATGATTCTGAAGCAAAAGAAGATGAAAATCTTCTACTATCAGAAGAAAAAACACCTGAGATTCAACAAGCTGCTGGTACTGCAAGTCAAGAAGCAACTGGTACAAACTATGCTGAAGATGAAGCTAAAATCAAAGACTTTGACGATTCTGAACGCTACCGTTCTACTCAAATGGAACAAGGAAAAGGCCCATTAAATGAGTCCTCTGATCCTTCTATGGACTTTAAGGATGGATTTCGCTATGATACCCTAGAACCAGGTGCAGATAGTCCTGATAAGAAAAAATGGGGTGTAGAGATTGAATTCGACAAGGAAAAGGGCCAAAGAACCTATACTGATTTCACCTTTACCAATTCAGGCCTCTTGGGAGGAGTACTTGATACTGATAATATATCTGCCAATGATGTAGGGGATGGGATTTCAGATAATGGTGATTATAAAGATCCTAACTATAAGGCTACTTCAGAGATAGAAATCACAGCTAGTAGGCAACAAAGAAACTTAAATCTTAATGCCACTGAAGAGGATCTAAAGCATATAAACAGCATAGATACTAACAATACAACCATGGCATGGGAAGGAAAGTATAAAAAAGATAATACTAATACACCTAGAGCTACTCAAGGGACTAGTGCTGTCTTTTCTTTTACTGTAAACCCATGGCCAAATGAAAATGACTCCCTTGAATTAATGAAGCTTAACGGAGAGTACAAAGAAAAAGTCTTTGTCCAAGGGCAAGAGTTTGATACTGGAATTAAAATTGATAATATCGATGACAATGCTAGAGAAAGGCTTGTAGGTCAAGTCTACCATCCAACTACAGGAGAAATTGTCCCAGGAGCTAAGGCGTATATTAAAAATGGAACTATTCACATTAAAATGCCTAAGGGTGCCCTTAAAAAAGATCCAACTGGTCTAAAGTATGTAGTAGATGATGAATCAATTTTCTCTACAGATGCCTATAAGGGTTTGCAGAATTTAGACGTTAAATTCTTCGCTCGTCCAAGGACGGCAGATGAATTTAGAGCAATTGTTGAGAATAATGGTGGATATGGATATTATACAGAAACTGGTGCCGGCACAGAGACAATCAACCACGAGGGCAAAGATGTTGTAATCGATAAGCAAGGTATCGACCGCTACGACCACTACAACCTTATCGGCGGATTTAAATTAAATCTAGATGACACCAGATACTATACTCAAAAATTTATAGATGGTAATAATGAAGAAACTGATGATCATAAGTTCTCTAGAGTATTTCCAGGCGATGATTTTGAAGTAAAGATTAATAATCCGGGTCCCGAAGAAACGGATAAAACTCGTAAAACCGGGTCGGAAATGAATGATGCCTATGAGGCTGGACAAGCATCAGGTAAATTAAATGATGAATTCTTAGAAGTCGCAAACAGACAGATAGCCGAAAACTTAGGCGTAGACTATGATGAATTCATTTCAAATGATGAATATAAGGACAATCGATGGAGCATTGATGGATCAGCTGACAATATATCTCATTTTAAAATCCATGCGCCTAAAAATGCCAAGGCAGGAGATTTCTTAGCTGTCCCTGTTGAATACACTTATACTAACGGGTCTACGGACACACACTGGTTCCATTTTGTTGTTCAAGAAACAAACAATAATAGACCAGAGTATTTGGCAGAAGTAGGACCTCAAGGAAATACCTTAGTTAATAATCCTATTGTTCCAAAAAAAGAACAAGACTTAAAGAAAAACCAACCGGAATCCTACGAACTTATTGGAAATACTTTTAAGGACAACAAAGGAAATGTTTGGAATGTATCTATTGACCAAACAACAGGTGCTGTAACAGCAACACTTCCTCTTGGTAAGGAAATAAACGGTGGGGAAAAACTAACTGTTCCTGTTAAGGTAAAATATACTGACCAGACTACTGGAGAGAAAAGAACTGAAGAGATTAAAGCTCAGTTTATTGCTACAAAGCAACACAAGACTCAAACTAGTGAAAAATTAACATCTGAAATTCCTTTTGAAACTAAAGTCGAATACGATCCAAATCTTCCTGAAGGATATTTCCAAGAATTCCAAAAAGGTCAAAATGGAGAGCTAACTACAACATTCATCCAAGATACATTAAATGGGAAAAAGGGTCTTTTCCAAACTGATGGTACTTTTGTTGAAGGCGATAGAAAAATAGAAGCAACTGTTACAAGAGAAGCGACACCAAGAATTATAAAAATTGGTACAATGCCAACCTCAACTACAGTTGAAATTCCATTTGATACGGAATATGAAGTAGATAACACATTGGCAGCAGGAGAAACTAAAGTTGTAAACGAAGGTGAGAAAGGCGAAGTAACCATCACCACATCAAGGGAAGAAGATGGTACGGTAAAAATAAATAAAGAAACGACCAAAGAAGCTAAAAACAAGAAAATAAAAATCGGAACAAAGACTCAAGGCGAAATTGTCGATACAGACAAGATTCCATTTAAATACAAGGTAGAGTTTGATCCTGACTTCTACAAAAATTATCCGGATGCTACTGAAAACTATAAGATTGTAACTCCAGGAAAAGAAGGAGAAAATACAAAAACTTGGACGATTGTCAATTCAGAAAAAGTAGGAGAGCCAAAAGTTGAAATTACTGAACCGATTGATGCTGTGATCAAAGTAGGTCAAAAAGATTACAATGGTACCGTTACAAATACAGTTACAAAAGAAATCCCATATACTGTAAAGGTAGTAAAAAATCCGGAACTAGAAGCTGGAAAATCTAATGTAAAACAAAAGGGTGTAGCCGGTTCAAGAACTTACGAATACACTGGTGAGATTTTAAATGGAAACTTAAAAGAAGGATCTACATTTACAGAAAAAGAACTCACTGATAAGTACGTTGAGCCAAAAGAAGAGATTATAGAAATTGGTACAAAACCAGCTGAAAATAGTAAAACTATTAATAGTGATGTTGAAGTAGATGTTAATATTATTTATGATTCATCAGTAGATAAGGGAGTAGTAAACATAGGAGATCTCAAACCTGGAACCGTAACAACTGTAGTTAAGAATGAATATGATCCAGAAACAGGAGAAATCAAAACTACAGAAGAGACTGTTGTTACAAAACCATCTAGGACTGTAGTTATTGGTACAAAAGATTTTTCATCTAGTTATACTGAAGTAGACAATAAAATAACTCCTTATAAAACTGAAATACAATTTGATGACACTAAGAAAGAAGGAGAACAAGAAATTGTCCAAACTGGTGTAGATGGTGTAGTGACAACCGAAACTGAGGTAACCATAGTAAATGGAGTACCTACAAAAGGTGAGCCAAAAGTAACATATTCTCATGAAGTTCAAAACCAAATTATCAAAGTCGGCACAATGACTGAAGGTAAGCACTCACACGAAGAAAAAATTCCGTTTAAGTATGAAATCGAATATGATTCTAACTTAAAAGCTGGAGAGTATGTAGTAGATGTTGAGGGCAAAGAAGGTTCAAGAACTACTGAATGGACTATAAAAAATTCTGAAGTAGTTGAAGGTTCTGCAAGTGTAACTAAAGAAGAAAAGGCAACTAATGCAAAAATAAGAGTTGGAAATAAAGACTTTGTTGGCAATATCAGCCACGAAGTTACAGAAGAAATTCCTTATGATGTAAAAATCGTTGAAGATCCAGATATGATAGCTGGTACTAGTGAAGTTGTGACACAAGGTGCTGCAGGTTCTAAGACAACAAAGTACACCCAAGCAATCAAAAACGGCGAAAAAGATGGAGATCTTCAATCTGAAGTTACTGCTGAAACAAAACCTACCCAACAAGTTATTAAAGTTGGTACAAAACCGGCTGAAAATAATAAAGACTACTCAAAAGAAGTAGGTGTAAAGGTTGAATATGTATATGATTCAAGTCTAAAGATGGGTGTCTTCAAAGACGGTGGACTAACACCTGGTAAGGTTGAGACAAAGATCGTCAACAAATACGATCCAGCAACAGGGAAAATAACAACTATTGAAGAAGAAGTTGTTACAGAAGCAGTTCAAAAGATTATAGTAGGTACACAAGACTTTACTGGAAAATATCCATATGAGAGCACAACAGAAATTCCGTTTAAAGTCGTAATTAAGGAAGATCCAAATCTTGCTAAGGGACAAAGTCGTGTAGAACAAGAAGGAAAGGCTGGGTCCAAGACAACTTACTATGAAATAGCTATTAAAAATGGAGAAAAAGTCGGGGATCCTGTTAAAATTAAGGAAGTTGAAAATGATCAACCTCTAGACCACATTATCTATGTCGGCACTGCAGTTGCAAAAAGCTCAACAGTAGAGACTGTGGAAAAAGATATACCATACGAAACTAAGATAATTTATGACGATACACTTCATGCCGGAAGCCAAGTTGTAGATAAAGAAGGTAAAATTGGTAAGGAAAAAGTAACAGTTACAACTAATATAACTGATGGTAATGGAGAAACTTCTAAAACAACTGAAACAATTACTGCAAAAGAAGATAGAGAAGTAAGAATTGGTGTTAAACCAGTTGAAAAGACAGTTGAACTTGGAAACAACACTGAGTACAAACACAACCCAGACCTAAAAGCTGGCGAAGAAAAAGTCATCGAAGAAGGTTCTAAGGGATCTGTAAAATACACAACTACTTTCAACAAAGAAACTGGTAAGCTTGAAGTAAATGAAGAAAGAGTTGAACCAAAGAACAAGATTGTTGAATATGGTTCCAAGACAGATGGTGAATTCACTTATGAAAGTGAACAAGCTTTTGATACTAAAATAATAGAAGATCCTAATCTTGAAGCTGGAAAAACTGTAGTAGATCAAGAAGGTGTAACAGGAAGAACCAAGACAACTGTTAAGATAGAAAACAGTAAAAAAGTTTCTGAAAACCCTGAAATTCTTGTAGAGAAAAAAGATAAAATAGTAAGAGTAGGAACAAAAAATGTTTGTGAAATTCCTCCAGTAAAACCAACTGAAGGTGAAACTACTAAAACTATAGAAAGAGAAATTCCTTACGAAACTAAGGTAATCTATGATGATACTTTAGAATCTGGAACTCAAAAGGTTGAAAACGAAGGAAAAGCTGGTAAGGAAGAAGTTACTATCACTCAAAAGGTTAAGGATTCTAAACCAGTTGGAGACCCAACAGAAACTACTAAGACTATCACTGAAAAAGAAGATAGGATAGTTAGAATTGGTGTTAAACCTGTTGTTAAGAAAACTGAACTTGGTAATGATACTGAATACAGACACAACCCAGAACTTAAAGAAGGCGAAGAAAAAGTAATCCAAGAAGGTTCTAAGGGATATGTAAAATATACAACTACTTTCAACAAGGAAACTGGTAAACTTGAAGTTATTGAAGAAAGAGTTGAACCAAAGAATAAAGTTGTAGAATATGGTTCTAAAACTGATGGCGAATTCACTTACGAAAGTGAAAAAGCTTATGATATTATCATAAGAGAAAATCCAAATCTTGAAGCTGGAAAGACTAATGTTATCCAAGAAGGTATTGTAGGTAAAACTGAAACTACTGTTAAGATTGAAAACAGTAAGGAAGTTTCTAGGGATACAAAGACAATAACTGAAAAACAAGATAAGATTATAGAAATCGGAAGTAAAAATGTCTGTGAAATCCCACCTGTAAATCCAGAAGATCCAAAACAACCAGGCGAGGATGATCCAAAAGATCCAGAAGATCCAGGCGAAGATGATCCGAAAGATCCAGAAAACCCAGGTGAGGACGATCCAGAAGATCCAGAAAAACCAGGTGAAGATGATCCGAAAGATCCAGAAAAACCAGGCGAAGATGATCCGAAAGATCCAGAACAACCAGGTGAAGATGATCCAAAAGATCCAGAACAACCAGGCGAGGAAGATCCAAAAGATCCAGAACAACCAGGTGAAGACAATCCAAAAGATCCAGAAAAGCCAGGCGAAGACAATCCGAAAGATTCAAAAAAACCAGATGAATCTAAAAAACCATCAAGAAAATCGGAGAAAATAAAACCAGTAATTAATAAAGAAAATACTAACAAAAACCCAAAAACTGGAATAACAAGTTTATCAACAGTTCTATCAAGTCTAGGACTTTCATTGGGTGCTTTAGGATTTTCAAATAAAAGAAAGAAAAAATAAATAAAAACAATAAAAAAATGTTAGACTAAAAATCTAACATTTTTTTATGGGTCTGTAAATAGTTTTGTGTATCAACCTAAATCCTGATTTGATATATACCCTCTTTATTGGACATCCCAGTAAGGAGGGATTTTTTATTGCTTATCAAAATAAGTCCAGCTGAGGGAATTTTCTAAAATTTCAAAATTGATTTCCTTGCTTTTAAAAATTTCCCCGTCAATATTTGCTAAAATATTTTCTTTTGATTTTATTTTTCCTTTTTTAATTTTTATTTCATCTAAATATTTTGAATTTTCTAACAAACCAAATTTGTACCTTATAATTAATGATGGTAACAATAAACTTGGTAATTTTTTTGCGTAGACTAAATTTAAAATTCCATCATCTATTTTTGCGCTTGGAGCTGGAGTAAATCCTGAACCGTAATATCCACCATTACATATTGCAGCTAATAAAAATTCATCTTCAAATTTTATATTTTTATTATCTTTATCTAAAATTTCAAAGGATAAATCCTTGTATGATAAATATTTCATTGCCTTAAAAACTCCAAGTATATATGCTTTTTTTCCTAAATTTGGATTTTTATTCAAATATTCGTAGGCTTTTTCTAAAACCACCGTATCAAATCCAAGCGATAAAACATTTATCCCTACCTTATCATTGACTTTGATGAGGTCTATTTTTTCATCTCTTAAATTTAATAATGATTCGATTTTGAAATTTTTGTAGGAGAAGTTTTTTGAAAAATCGTTGCCTGTTCCCATGGGAATTAGACCAAGACTTGTATTTTCCAAATCTTTTTGATAAATTACATTACAAATTTCATTTAAGGATCCGTCGCCGCCACCTACAATAATTGTCTTCTTTAAATCTTTATATTTTTCAATAAAGTTGCTTGCAGCGTCTATTGCGTGATTTTGGTAGGTTGTTTTTATTATTTCTATATTTTCTTCTAAATTTTTTTTCTTATATATTTTTTCTATATCTTTTTTGCTAATATCGAATTCAGTTTTTCCTGCCTTAGACGATAATATAAATAAAATTTTTCTCATAATTTTTTCCTTGTAAATTATTATATCATGAATAAAGTATTTATTGTGAATTATTATAATTGATTATAAAGAAAGGATTTTTTATGAATTTTGTTGATTATTTGGAAATGGAATATGTCAAAGATGATGATGGAGATCTTATTACAAGAATTCCTATTAGGGAGTATTGTTTGAATATAAATAAAATTATTCACGGTGGTGTTACCATGTCTTTGATCGATACTGCTTGTGGCAAGAAGGCTTCTGAATATTTTGATGGGGAATTTGTCACAAGTGATGGATATGTAAATTTTCTAAGAGCGGGCAAGGACACTGAATTTTTGTATGCGAAATGTATGGCAAAAAAGATTGGAAGAAAAGTTATTAATATTGATTGTAATGTGTTTGATGATAGGAAAAAATTGATTGCAATTGGAAGATTTACTTTTATGAAATTGTAATTTTTTTTATATTTAAATTCTTTTAAAAATTTGTTTTACAAATATTAGATTTATGATATAATGAAACAAGTTCAATAGGACACCAACACCTTGGTGTGCTAAAGTAAAAAGGAGTTAAATATGGACAAAGAAAAAAAATTTTCATCGAGGTTGGGTTTCATCCTGACTGCTGTTGGTAGTGCCGTAGGCATGGCGAATGTATGGGGCTTTCCTTATAAGTTCCAAGATGGTGGAATGTTTTTCTTATTATTTTATTTAGTTTTTGTAGCTCTTTTTGCTTATGTAGGTTTATCAAGTGAATTTGCAATAGGTAGAAGAGCTGGAACTGGAACTTTGGGCTCTTATGAATATGCCTTAAATTCAAAAAATAATAAAAAATCTCATTCATTTTTTAGTAGAAATATAGGAATTTTACCTTTGATTGGATCTTTATTTATTGCAATTGGCTATGCTGTTATAGTTTCATATGTTTTAAAAGCCTTAGTTGATTCTATTACGGGAGAACTTATGGTTGTAAATACTAAAGATTGGTTTGAATCCTTTGCTAATAAGGATTATTCTGTAGTTTTTTACCATTTTATTATAATTTTAGCAACGCTTTTAACCTGTATTAAAGGTGCTCATACTATCGAAAAATCTAATAAAATTATGATGCCTGCATTTTTTATTTTATTTTTAATTATTGCAATTTTTATTTTAACCTTACCAAATGCTCTTGAAGGTTATAAATATATGTTTAGATTTGATTTTGATAAATTGTCATTAAATACTATTGTTAATGCAATGGGACAAGCTTTCTTTTCTCTTTCTGTAACGGGAAGTGGTATGATTGTTTGTGGATCATATCTTGATAAAAAAGAAGATATTTTATCAGCGACGAAATCAACTGCTTTTTTTGATACCTTGGCAGCCCTTTTATCATCTTGTGTAATTGTTCCATCTATTTTAGTTTTTGGACTTTCTCAAGCTGGTGGACCGGGTCTTTTATTTGAAGTTTTGCCAACAATTCTTCAAAATATAAAGGGTGGAAGGATTTTTGCTATAATTCTTTATACTGCGGTTGTTTTTGCAGGAATTTCTTCTTTACAAAATATGTTTGAGGTAATTGTAGAATCAATAATTCATAGGTATAAAAAAATTAAAAGGGCTCACGCTTTGATAATTATTGGTCTTATTACATTTTTAGTTGGTATGAACATGGAGTCAATTGGAAAGTGGGGTCCATGGATGGATCTTGTTTCAATTTATATAATTCCAATTGGAGCATCAATCGGTGCTATAACTTGGTTTTATTTTTGGAAAAAAGAAGAACAGTTGGAAGAAATTAATAGTGGGGCAAAGAAAAAAGTTGGAGAAAAATGGCATAAAATTGGAAAATATATTTATGTTCCAATTGCCATTGGCTTATCAATTTTGGCCTTAGTATTTAAGGTTACATTTTAATTTTAATGGAGATAATAATGGAAAACAATTCGAAATTTACTAACAAATGGGGATTTATCATGGCTTGCGTTGGAAGTGCGGTTGGACTTGCCAACGTTTGGGCTTTTCCCTATAAAATAGGAATGAACGGGGGACTATCTTTCTTAATTCCTTATTTATTCTTTGTATTTTTATTTGGACGTGTAGGGCTTTCTGCAGAAAGTGCAGTTGGAAGAAAATATAAATCGGGCCCTATGGGAGTTTTTAAGGAAGTATGGAAATCAAGAAATAAAGAAGGGGTTGGAAGAGTTTTACGATGGATTCCTCTAGTTGGAGTAGTTTTACTCGCAATTGGATATACGGTTGTAATAACTTATGTACTTAAAGCCTTGCTTGATTCAATAAGTGGAACTTTGTTGACACAAGATCCAAATCTTTGGTTTGAATCAATTTCAACAAATGATTTTGCTCTTGCAAAAGAACATTTTTTATTAATTATTATTGTATTTTTAAGCTTGGCTTATGGAACAAAGGGAATAGAAAAAACAAACTCATTTATGATGCCTTTGTTTTTTGTTTTATTTATAATTCTTGCCATAAGAATAGCTTTTTTGGATAGGGCTGTTGAAGGATATAAATTTATTTTTAGTCTTGAGCCTGAAAAATTAATGGATATAAGATTGTGGATAGCAGCAATGGGTCAAGCTTTTTTCTCTTTATCAATAGTTTCAACAGTTATGGTTGTTTATGGTTCATATCTTCCAGATAGTGAAGATATAGTTCACTCATCAACAATAACTTCTGGCCTTGATACTGTTGCAGCTATGCTATCAACTTTTGTAATGCTTCCAGCGACTTTTGCCTTTGGATTTTCTCAATCAGAAGGACCAAAACTAATATTTGTTGTATTGCCAAAAGTTTTACAAGAAATAGCTGGTGGAAGAGTTTTTGCAATAATTTTATATATAGCAATTGTATTTGCAGGAGTTTTGTCAGTTCAATCTATGATTGAAACAGTTGTAGAAGCAATAACATCAAAATTTGAAAATTTAAAGAGAATCCATGTTTTGATAGCTTTAATGGCAATAGTATTTATTTGTGGATTGTTTTTACATCCAATAGCAAAATGGGGAGTTTGGATGAACTTTGTAACAATTTATATCCTACCAATTTCTGCAATTATGGGAGCAATCTCATGGTTTTGGGTTATGAAAAAAGAAGATTTACTTGATGAAATAAATAAAAGTTCCAAAAAGAAACACGGAGATGGCTGGTACAATTTGGGAAGATATTTATATGTTCCACTTGCAGTAATTCTTTGTATAATTGCAATAAGATATCAAATTTCATTCTAATATGACTTTTTTTATAAAAAAATATATAATTAAAATATATAATTTTATAAGGAGTAGGAATGAAAAGATTTAAAAAAATATTATCACTTGTTTTAATTTTTATTTTATCAGTAAGCCTATCTTCATGTATAGATTTTAAAAATAATTCTGATAATAAAATTTTTTCAAATGAAATTAGTCAAAATGTTTCAAGTGAAGAAAAATCAGAAAAATTAGCTGATGAAAATATAATTGCAATTGATAAGAAAAGACCTAAAAAATTTGATAAAAAAACAAAAGATGAGATAATTAATATTAAGGCTTTTGGGGATTTGATGGCCCATATGGACCAAAACGATTATGCCAAAAATTATGGAAATGGTGAGTACGATTATTCAAACCAATTTGATTATATAAAAGACTTTGTCAAAGACTCAGATCTAAGTATTGGAAATTTTGAAACTAGTGTAAGTAAAACTCGAGAGCCTTCAGGCTATCCTCAATTTACAACACCAAAAGAATATATTAGGGATATTAAAAAAGCTGGTTTTGATGTTTTATCAACTGCAAATAACCATTCAGTTGATTCTTTTGAAGAAGGTATTTTTGATACAATTGATGCCATGGATGAATACGGGATGGCACATGCTGGAACACATAAGGCTGGAGGAGATAGGTTTATTTATCTAGATGTTAAGGGATTAAAAGTTGCTTTTATGTCCTACACTTATGGGGTAAATGGACTTGATGGAGTGATTGAAAAAAATAAGCCTGAAGAAATAATAAATTATCTGGATTCTGAAAAAATAAAATCAGATATTGAAGAGGCAAAGAAAAACAATGCTGATTTAATAATTGTGTATCCTCATTGGGGAGTTGAATACCAATCTTATCCTACTGATGAACATATTAAACTTGGAAGAGATATGATTGATTGGGGAGCGGATTTAGTAATTGGAAATCACCCTCACGTAAGTCAACCTGCTGAAAGATATAAAGCGAAAGACGGTAGAGAGGGATATATTGCTTATTCTTGTGGAAATTTTGTTTCGTGTCAATCTTATGAAGTTTTGGGAGATATTAGAACTGAACAATCAGTTGCTTTTGATATTGATATTTTAAAAGATAAAAAAACTGGAAAGGCAAGACTCGGTCAGGTAGATTTTTATCCAATTTGGAATGGTCATTGGAATGATGAATATGGATATTTGGCAAAAGTTTTTAGAACAAAAGATTTTCTTAAAGGTGGAAAATATTATAACAAGGTAGATGAAAGCCAAAGAGAAAGAATAAAAACTTGTGATCAAATGATTACAGAAACTATAAATACTAAAGTAGAATAAGGCTGCAATGTGCAGTCTTTTTTATTTTTCTCCTATATGGTATTATAAACCTAAGAAAAAGGAGAAATTATGAATTTTATTACAAAGATAGATATTGAAATTTTAAATCTAATACAAAATTTGAAAAGTCCTCTTATGGATAAAACCATGACTACTATAACTGCTCTTGGGAATATGGGGATATTTTGGATTTTATTGATTTTGATTTTTTTGACAAGTAAGGAATACAAAAAATTAGGAAAACTAATGCTTATTTGTCTTTTGGTAAATACTATAATTGTAAATTTAATTTTAAAACCTGCTGTTGGAAGAGATAGGCCTTTTGAAATTGTTGATGGAATAAAATTATTAGTTTTAAAACCACAAGATTCATCCTTTCCTTCTGGTCATTCTGCAATTTCTTTTTGTATGCTTACAGTTATTTTGTTATTTTCGAAATCTACACCTTTAAAAATAATTACAAGTGTACTTGCTGTTTTAATTGCATTTTCAAGGCTATATTTGTATGTACATTTTCCATCGGATGTTTTTTGTGGAATAATTATTGGAGTTCTTACTTCGATTTTTACTTTAAAATTTTATTTTTCAAAAACAGGATTTAAATTTAGAGAAAATCTAGAAAAATTAAGTTTTGATTTCAAAGATTTAAGAAAAATGTAAAAAAATTTGCATATGATGATTAATGGTGTTATAATGTAAAGGTAATGTTAATGCTGGTGTGTCGGAATTGGCAGACGAGACAGACTCAAACTCTGTTGTTCTCCGGAACGTGTGGGTTCAAGTCCCACCACCAGCACCATTAATTTTTTTATTTTTTTCATATTTGAGCTATACCAAGGGGTATGGCTTTTTTTAATGTTTTTTTGTGGGTAAGGTGTGTGCAAGCATAAATTTAAAATAGAATTTTAAAATATTTTTTAAGTAAGTAGATTTTTCTACTTACTTTTTTTGTGCAAAATAAAATGTGTTATACTAATAGAAAGGAGATTTATATGAGTAAAAAAGTAATGCTAATTGATGGATCTAGTTTGATTTTTAGAGCTTTTTTTGCCCTTCCTAATCTTACAAATGCTGATGGGGTTATGACCAATGGCGTTTATGGATTTTTGACTATGTATTTTAGGGCTGTTGAAGAGTATAAGCCTGATTATATTTTGGTAGCTTTTGATAAAAAAACAAAAACTTTTAGGCACAAGGAATTTGAAGATTATAAGGCAAATAGGGACAAGGCTCCAAACGAATTAAATTATCAATTTGGAATTTTAAAAGATATTTTAGATTCACTAAATGTAAAATATTTGGATATAGATGGTTATGAGGCTGACGATATTGTTGGAACTTTTTCAAAAATTGCAAAAGATGAGGGACTTGAAACTGTAATTATTACAGGTGATAAGGATTATTTTCAACTTGTAAATGATGATGTTATTGTCTATCTTACAAGAAAGGGAATTTCTCAAATGGAAGAAATAACCGAAGAAAAAATTAAAGAAGATTATGGCCTTAGTCCAAAGCAATTAATTGATGTTAAGGGTCTGATGGGAGATAAGTCTGATAATATTCCGGGCGTTGATGGAATTGGTGAGAAAACTGCCATTAAATTTATAAAACAATATGGGTCTATGGAAGATTTGTATGACAATTTAGATGATATAAGAGGTAAAAAAACCAAGGAAAATCTAGAAAATTCAAGACAAATTGCCTTTTTGTCCAAAAAAATAGGAACTATTGTAACAAATGCTCCTGTTGGTATGGAAATTTCAGATTTAAAGGTAAAAGAGCCAGACTTGGAATCTTTGAGAGAAAAATTCTCAAAATATAATTTTAATAAATTTATGGAAAAGTTTGAAGATACAAGTGAAGAAAAAAAGGAAGATTTAGATTTTTCATTTGTCTATGATGATTTTTCTTTAACCAATGATATAGAAAAAGAGAAAATATTTTATTTTAAAAGTCTTTATGAAGGAGAAAATTATATCCATTCAAAAGCTTTTAAAATTGGAATAAAAACACCTTCATCAAGAACCCATATTTATGATGCAAATGATGAATTTGTTGAAAATTTCAAAAAATATTTTGAAGATGAAAAGATTAAAAAAGTTTCTTTTGATATAAAAGAAGATATTGTTTTATTTGATAAGCTTGGGATAAATTTATCCCTTCCTTATGATGATACCATGCTTATGCACTATCTTATAGATCCTTCCAGGTCTTCTTACGATTTAAAAACTTTTAGTCAGGCTTTTTTGAAATATGAAGTTTCAAATGAAGAAGACTTGCTTGGTAAGGGAAAAAATAAAAAATCATACAAGGATTTAGAAACAGAAAATCTTGGCAAATACTTAGCTTCAATTGTAAATGCAATTGAGGATAGTTTGGATATTTTGACCCAAAAATTAAAAGAGCTTTCTATGTATGATCTTTATAAGGATTGTGAAATAAAATTATCCAAAGTTTTGGCAGATATGGAAATAACTGGCTTTGTCTGTGATAAAAATGAGCTTGAAAAGATTAAAGATGAAGTTTCAATCGAACTTGAAGATTTGGAAAAAATAATATATGAGCTTGCTGGTAGCGAGTTTAATATAAATTCACCAAAACAACTTTCAAAAATTTTGTTTGAAGATTTAGAACTTCCAGTTATAAAAAAGACAAAAACTGGATATTCTACAAACGCTCAAGTTTTGGAAAAGCTTAGGGACAAACACCCAATAATCAAAAAAATCGAAAGATACAGGGAGATGTATAAATTAAAATCAACCTATCTTGAAAGTTTGGAAGAGTGTATTGATGAAGATGGAAGAATAAGGTCAACCTTTAAGCAAAATGTTACAGCTACAGGCAGACTTTCATCAACCGAACCAAACCTACAAAACCTACCAATTAGAACCGAAGAAGGCAGAAAAATCAGAAAAGCCTTCAAGGCAGATGAAGGAAGAGTTTTAATTGATGCAGATTATTCACAAATCGAATTAAGAGTTTTGTCTCATCTTGCAAATGACAAAAAAATGCAAGAAGCATTTTCAAATAGTATTGATATTCACACAAAAACAGCTTCAGAAGTCTTTGATACACCAATCGATGAGGTTACAAAATTACAAAGAAGTGAAGCAAAGGCTGTAAATTTTGGGATAATTTATGGAATAAGCGATTATGGCCTAAGCCAAAATTTAAATATTCCAAGAAAAAGAGCTAAGGAATATATAGAAAACTACCTTGATACCTACCCTGAAATCAAAAAATATATGAAAGATATAGTAAAAAAGGCCAAAGAAGATGGATATGTAAACACCATATTTAATAGAAGAAGATATGTTCCAGAAATAAATTCTAAAAACTTTAATGTAAGAAGTTTTGGAGAAAGAGTCGCTTTAAATACTCCAATCCAAGGATCAGCAGCAGATATAATCAAATTTGCCATGATAAATTCATACGAAAATCTAAAAAAATCAAAGATTGATGCAAAAATAGTCTTGCAAATCCACGATGAAATAATCATTGAAGCAAGTAAAAATGATTTAGAAAAAGCAAAGGAAATATTAAAATCATCCATGCAAGAAGCAGTAAAACTAAGAGTACCACTCTTGGTTGACATAGATAGTGGAGATAGCATGTATGAATCAAAATAAAATCGTAATAACAGGAACTATAGCAAGTGGAAAATCTTCCCTTTCGGAAATTTTGAGAAAAAAAGGATACAAGGTAATAGATAGTGACCAAATAAATAGGAAATTATTAGAAGAAGATCAAGTAAATTACAAGGAAATTCTATCATCAAAGGCCTTTGACGAGGCTTTTGATGGGGATAAACTTGATAAGAAAAAACTTGCTAAGATTATTTTTAATGATCCTAAAAAAAGAGAATTAATAAATAAAATTACCCACAAAAATATAATTTCCTATATAAATTATTTAATAGAAAAAAGCAAGGATAAAAATATTTTTGTAGAAATTCCCTTATATTTTCAGATGAAAGAAAAATTTCCTTGCGACTATGTGCGGCTAGTTTGTGCAAAAAGAGAAGTACAAATACAAAGGCTTATGAAGAGGGATAAAATTGATAGAGAATTTGCAATAAAAAAAATAGAAAGTCAAGATTATTTGTCAATGAAAGAAAAATCAGACCTTATTTTCGATAATAGCACAAGTTTAGAAGATTTAGAAAAAAAAGTAGAAATAGCTTTAAAAAATTTGGAGAAAATATGAAAGCTTTAAAAAATATTTTTAAAATAATAGGAATAATAGTTTTGGCAATGGTAATGGTTGTAATAATAAGTTTTTCAATCGTAGCCTACCAAACATCAAGGCAAAAAATCGCCTACCAAGATGAAATAAAAAAATATTCAGAAAAATACAATGTTGATCCGCTTTTAGTTGCATCAATAATAAAAGTAGAAAGTGACTATGATAACGAAGCACATTCAAATCAAAATGCAAAGGGTCTAATGCAACTTTTAGATTCATCAGCAAAACACAGTGCAGAAATAATTGGAGAAGAATATTATCCTGATAAATTAAAAGATGTTGATTATAATTTAAATTTGGGAGTAGGCTATTTTAATTATTTGAATAAATATTATAACAATACTGATTTGGCCCTTGCAGCCTATAATGGTGGGATAGGAAATGTAGATAAGTGGTTGGCTGATAAAAAAATAGATAGGCACGATCCAGATCCTACAAAAATTCCAACAGAAGAAACAAGACAATATGTAATAAAAATAAATTCAAATTATGATTTAATGAAAGTTTTTTATGATGAAGGCCTTCCAAGTAAAAATGATTTAAAGGATAGAAAAAAACTTGCTATAAAAAATTATAAGAAATTTGTTAAAAAAATATTATTTGATGTCCTCTAAACATTGAATAATATTTTCAAATAATTTATAATGCTTATATACGTATTAAATGAAAGGAGAGATTATGGCTCTAGAAAATTTGTCATTTGACAATGGAGTTAAAATTCCAGAGTATAAGGAATTAAGTGAAAATAAAGACTTAATTGTTGCAAAAATTCCAAAAACTGTAACAATTCCTCTTACTCAACATATTGGAGCTCCAAGCAAATGTTTAGTTAAGAAAAACGATGAAGTAAAAATAGGAGAGCTTATCGGTGAAGCCGTAGGTAATTTTTCTGCTAATATTCACTCATCAGTTAACGGTAAAGTCACAAGTGTAATCGATATCCAAACAGCATCTGGAAAAAACAGTAAGGCTGTTGTAATCGATACTGAAGGCTATGACCAAGAAATTAACTACGAAAGAAAAGATGTTACAAACCTTACTAAAGAAAAAATAGTTGAGGTAATTAAAGAAAACGGTCTTGTAGGTATGGGAGGGGCAGCTTTTCCTGCACATATTAAATATTCACCAAATAAACCAGTTGATACAGTTATTATAAACGGTGCAGAGTGTGAACCTTACGTTACTTGCGATGATTTACTTTTAAAAACAAAAGCAGAAGTTATTGTTGATGCTTTAGAACTTCTTGTAAAAGCAGTGGATGCTAAAAAAGGAATTATAGCAATCGAAGATAACAAACCAGAAGCAATCGAAAAAGTTAAAAAGGCAGTGGCAAAGAAAAATTCATCAAAACTTGAAGTAGCAACCATGGTTACTAAATATCCTCAAGGAGATGAAAAAAGAATTATTAATGCCGTATTACATAGAGAGGTTCCATCAGGTGGACTCCCAATGGATGTTGGAGTAATAGTATCAAATGTTTCAAGTGCTAACGCAGTTTATGAAGCAGTTTATTATGGAAAACCATTAATAGAAAGATATATGACAGTAACAGGTCATGGTGTCAAAAATCCATCTAATTTTCTTGTAAGAATTGGAACAAGCTTTGAACATATGATAGAAGAAGCTGGTGGACTAACAGAAGATGCTGGAAAAGTAATAAATGGTGGACCAATGATGGGAATTGCCCAACCAAATACAAATCAACCAGTAGAAAAAGCTAGCAACTGTATATTAGTTTTAAACAAAGAAGAATCAAAGGCACCAATTACAAATCCTTGTATAAGATGTGCTAAGTGTGTAAATGTTTGTCCAGTTGGACTTATGCCTTTATTAATACATAAATTTTCACTAAAAGAAAAATTTGATAAGGCTCAAGATCTTCATATACTTGATTGTATAGAATGTGGATCATGTTCATATATTTGTCCATCAAAAAGACCTTTAGTTGAAGCTATTAGGTTTGGAAAAAGACAAATTCGTCAAGCAGGAAAGTAGAGGAGAAATAAATGGAAGCAAAAAAATTATTAGTATCATCCTCTCCTCATATGAGAAGCGAGAGAACTGTTACTAAAGAAATGTTAGATGTAATTATTGCCCTCATTCCAACAGGTCTTGTAGGAATCTATTTCTTTGGAATGAAAGCTTTAATCTTGATGATAGCATCAGTTTTAAGTTGTGTGATAGCAGAATTTATATCTAACAAAGTAATGAAAAGACAATCATCAATAAGTGATTTATCAGCCGTAGTTACAGGTTTACTTTTAGCCTACAATATTCCAGTTACAATGCCAGTTTGGCAAACAGTAATAGGTGCAGTTTTTGCTATAGTTATTTGTAAGCAATTTTTTGGTGGAATAGGACAAAATATTGTAAACCCAGCTTTGGGAGCAAGAGCATTTTTACTTGCATCTTGGTCAAAAAATATGTCAAATTATGTAGCACCTGGAAAAGTTTCTGCAGTATCAGCAGCAACAGTTTTATCAGGTGGAGAAAAACCAGCCTTACTAGATATGTTTATAGGAAATATGGGAGGTTGTATCGGAGAAGTTTCAACAATCGCCATATTAATCGGAGCAGCATACCTAGTATTTAGAAAAGTTATCTCATTAAGAATACCTGCAGTATACATATTAACAACAGCTATCTTATTAATGGTATTTAATAAATCTGTAGATGGAATACTTGAACAATTATTATCAGGTGGTTTAATGCTTGGGGCATTTTTTATGGCAACAGATTATACAACAAGTCCAGTTACCAAAAAAGGTGAGATAATATTTGCATTTGGTTGTGGTCTTATCACTTCACTTATAAGAGTTTTTGGTGGATATCCAGAAGGTGTTTCTTATTCAATCTTACTAATGAACTTGTTAGTTCCTCTTATAGATAGTAAGACAATGCCTAAGGTATTTGGTGTAGCTAATAAAGGGGCAAAAGATGAATAAAGCATTAAAATTAGGAATAAAATTATTAATAATTACAGCTGTATCAGCTTTGGTATTGGCCTTTACAAATTCAGTTACAGAACCAATCATTAAAAAAGCTGAACAAGAAAAATTAAATGAATCATTAAAGATTGCCTATCCAGATGGAAAAGACTTTGAAGAAGTAAAAGGAAAATTTCCTGAATCTGTAAAAGGAGTCTACAAAGCTGACGGAGGTAAAGGATATGTGTTTGATGTAAACTCTAAAGGTGGATACGGTGGGGACATCGAATTTATAGTTGGAGTTGACAGTGAAAATAAATTAACAGGATTCAGCCCTCTAAAACATTCTGAATCAGCAGGATTTGGTCTTCAAATGGAAGAAGATTGGTTTAAAGATGGAGTTAAGGGTGTAAGCATTGATGAAAAAGTTGGTGCATCTGAAGCTGGATCTGAAAATGAAATTGTAGGAATTTCAGGAGCTACATATTCAACCAATGCTATCCTTAATGGTATAAATACTGCTCGTGAAGTATTGAAAGATATTAAGTAGGGGGATAAATATGGAAAGACAAACCGGAAAACCTATAGATGTTCAAAAAGAAAAAGAAAAAAGAAAGAAAAAATCTGTAAACTTGGGAAAAGTTTTTAAAGATGGAATATTTTCAAATAACCCTGTATTCGTACAAATGGTTGGAATGTGTTCTGTACTTGCTATTTCTTCTTCACTTTCAAATGCAATAGGAATGGGAGCTGCAGTAATTTTTGTACTCACACTTTCAAATTTAGTAATTTCTTTACTAAGAAATTTCATACCAGATGAAGTAAGAATTCCAGCTTTTATAGTTGTAATCGCAAGTTTCGTAACCATGGTTCAAATGATTATCAAGGCATATTTACCAGCATTAGACCAATCACTTGGAATCTTTATTCCACTTATAGTTGTAAACTGTATAATTCTTGCAAGGGCTGAAGGATTTGCTTCTCAACAAGGTCCTATTGCATCAATTGTTGATGGTATAGGTCAAGGATTAGGCTATACTATTGCTATTTCAATTCTTGCAGCTATAAGAGAATTATTTGGAAATGGTACATTACTAGATAATAGAATAATTCCTGAAGATTATACAATTGGATTTTTAATTCAACCAGCATCTTCATTTATTATCCTAGGAATCATGTTTGCAGTAGCAGCAGCTATTTCAAACAAGAAGAAAAATAATAAGTAGGAGGAATTATGTCAGAATTATTTTCAATTATTATTGCATCAATTTTTGTAAATAACTATGTATTGGGACAATTTTTAGGAATTTGTCCTACACTTGGTGTAACAAGTAAGGTAGAAACAGCAAAGGGAATGGGAGCTGCAGTAATTTTTGTAGTTACCTTATCATCTATAATTACTTGGATAATCCAATACTACATACTTGATCCATTAAATATTGGATATTTACAAACTGTTGTATTTATTTTGGTAATAGCATCTCTAGTACAAACAGTAGAAATGATTATGAAAAAATCAATGCCAAATCTTTACGAAGCACTTGGTGTTTATTTACCTCTAATTACAACAAATTGTATAGTACTTGGTGTAGCAATTAAAAATATAAATGAAAGCTATAATTTATTAGAAACAACAATTAACTCAGCAGCAGCTGCAGTAGGATTTTTAATAGCTTTAGTAATATTAGCTTCTATAAGAGAAAAAATAGAAGATAACGACTTGCCAGAAGCTTTCAAGGGTGGACCTATCACATTAATTACTCTAGGTCTAATGTCAATTGCCTTTATGGGCTTTGCAGGATTAGCATAGGGGAGAAATGTCATGAATAATATATTAATACCAACACTTGTATTAGCTGTTTTAGGATTTGTTCTAGCAGGTCTATTAGGTGTTATTAGTAAAAAATTTGAAGTAGAAACAGACCCAATTGTAGAAAGAGTAAGAGAGGCTCTTCCTGGGGCAAACTGTGGAGCTTGTGGATATCCAGGCTGTGATGGATGTGCAAATGCTATAGCAAAAGGTGAAGCTCCAGTTTCAGCTTGTGTTATTGGTGGACAATCTGTAACAGATGCAGTTGCTAGTGCTATGGGAGTAGAATCTGCAGGAGCAGGAGAAAAAAATGTTGCTGTAGTTAAATGTAATGGAACTTGCGAAAATGCAAAAGACTTATATGATTATGCAGGTCTTGAAGATTGTAGGGCTCAAATTGCACTATTTGGTGGAAAAAAAGCTTGTAATTATGGATGTCTAGGATGTGGATCATGTGTAAAAGCTTGTGAATTTGATGCTATACATATGGTAGATGGAGTAAGCGTAGTTGATAAGGAAAAGTGTGTAGCTTGTGGAGCTTGTGTTAAAACTTGTCCAAAAGATATAATTGATCTTGTTCCTTATTCACAAAAAGCAATTGTAAAATGTTCATCACATGATAAAGGAAAAGATGTTAGAGGAAATTGTAAAGTTGGATGTATTGGTTGTTCAATTTGTGCAAGAACTTATCCTGAAGGATTTACAATGGATAATTTCTTATCAAAAGAAACAATTTCTGATAATTTAGATCTTAATCTATTAAAAGAAGCAGCTGAAAAATGTCCTGCAAAATGTATTGATGTTGAGTAAAAATAAGATAAAGATTTGACCATCGAAATAAATCGGTGGTCATTTTTTATTGGATTTTTTAAATTGACATCAATCTATTTTAAATGATAAACTCTTATAAGAGGTAGTTATGAAATTTAAAAAAAGAGATAAATTGGTTGTCATATTACTATTATTTTTAAGCATTGGCATGGCTTTTTTTGTGCAAAAATTTAAGTCAAATGAAAATGGTAATTATTTGAGAGTTGAGCTTAATGGAAAAGAATATGGCAGGTATCCTTTAAATAAAGATAAAACTTTTAAAATTAAAATTGATAAAGATGAGTATAATATAGTTGAAATAAAAAATGGCAAGGTAAAGATGAGAGAGGCAAATTGTAGGGATTTGATTTGTACTCATATGCCAAGTATTGAAAAAGTTGGTGAGACTATAGTTTGTCTTCCACATAGGCTGATTTTAGAAATTATTTCAAGTGATGATGAAAAAGATGATCAGGAAATTGATAAGGTGGTTGGATGAAAAATAATGGATTAAAAGTTTATATAAATTTAGCACTTTTACTTGCCTTATCTTTGGCTGTTTCTTTGATTGAATCAGCTATTCCTATGCCAGTACCAATTCCAGGTGCAAGGCTTGGTTTTTCTAATATAATTATTTTGGTAAGTATTTGTTTGTATGACTTTAAAAAAGCTCTTTGTGTAAGTATATTGAAATCTTTTTTATTGGTTTTAATAACTGGATCTGTGATGAGTTTTTTTTATTCTTTTGTAGGTGCTATTTTTTCTACAACTGCTATGTATTTTTCGCTTAAAAAGGTTGATGATGATTTTTCCCTTATTGGTGTAAGTGAAATAGGGGCTTTTTTTCATAATCTGGGTCAAATTTTTGTGGCTATATTTTTTATGCAAAATATAAAGATGTTTTATTATTTTCCAGTTTTAGTTTTTATAGGAATTTTTACTGGATTTTTTGTTGGTTTAAGTTCAAATTTTATTGTTGAGCATTTAGAGAAAATTGGTGTTTTGAATGAATAAAAAGATTAAAGATTTAGATATTAGTCAAAGACCGAGGGAAAAATTAAAATATTATGGTTATGAAGTTCTTAGTGATGAGGACCTTATTGCTATATTAATTGAAACTGGTTCTAAAAAGAAAAATGCAATAGAAATTTCTAGAGAAATTTTAAATAAATTTTCTGCTGAAGAACTTTTGTCTATTAGTATTGAAGAATTATGTGAAATAGATGGAATAAAACTTGCAAAGGCCAGTAAAATTATTGCAGCTATACAACTTGGTAAAAGACTTAGTGAAAAAATTATAAACAAAGAAATCAAGTGCATTAATTCTTGTGATGATGTTTTTTATTTGATGAAAAATATGTTTTTAGACACAAAAAAAGAACATTTCTATGCTATATTATTAAATACTAAAAATGTAATTATTAGTAAGGAATTAATTTCTACGGGAGACCTTAATTCTTCTATAGTTAATCCTAGGGAATGTTTTACAAGGGCAGTTAGAAAAAGTGCGAATTCTGTGATTTTTGTTCACAATCACCCAAGTAGAAATCCTAAACCTTCAAGTAATGATAAAATAATTACTGAGAGGCTAGTTAAAGCTGGTGAAATTTTGAATATAAGTGTTTTGGACCATATTATTATTGGAAATAATGAATATTTTAGTTTTAGAAAAGAGAATATTATATAGGAGATAAAGATGAATTTTAGGATTATGGCAGAAGACCTAGCAATTGACTTAGGTACTAGCGATATTAAAGTTTTTAAGAAAAACGAAGGAGTAGCAATATCAGAGCCATCAGTTTTGGTCCTTGACCACCAAAGTAAATCTATTAAGGCAATTGGTCATGAGGCAAAAGAGATGGTTGGGAAAACTCCTGATGAAATTATAGTACAAAGACCTATTGAAAATGGAGTTATATCGGATTTTAATTTGACTGAAGCAATGTTAAATTATTTTTTTCAAAAAATAAATCCTGGTTTTTCAGTTATTCAACCAAGGGTTGTTGTTTGTGTGCCAAGTGGAATTACTGACATCGAACAAAGGGCAGTTGAAGATGCTTCTTTGCACGCTGGAAGTAGGGATGTGATTATGGTTGACGAATCTCTTGCAGCATGCTTTGGTGTTGGGCTTAGTCCTGAAGATCCAAGAGGGATTTTGACTTTAAATCTTGGAGCAGGAACCAGTGAGGTTTGTGTAATTAGCCTTAATGGGATTGTTTCTAGCAAAACTTTAAAAATGGGTGGAGATGATATTGATAAAAATATCCAAGCATTTTTAAGAGAAAATAAAAAAATTGAAATTGGCCTTAATAGTGCAGAGATCATAAAAAAAGAATTGTTATCTCTTAAATTAAAGGATAAAGAAATTGCTATGGAAATTGAGGGAAAAGATTTAAAAGATGGTCAACCAAAGAGTATTAAAGTAAAAAGTGAAGAAATAGCTCAATGTATCAGTGAATATGCTGATTTGCTTGTTGATATGATTTATTTAGTTTTAGAAAAGACTCCACCAGAATTATCAAGTGATATAAAAAATGATGGATTCTTGATGACAGGTGGGATGGCAAATGTCAAAGGTCTTAGAGAATATATTGAAAAAATAACAAATTTGAAGGCAAAAGTTTCTGAAAAACCAGAATTTGATGCCATCAAGGGTGCAGGTTTAATAATGGAAAATCCTGAAAGATTTTTGAAATTTCAAAGTAGGTAAATATGGCTTATAGAAGAAAGAAAAAAAATAATAAATATTTTTTTATAACAGTTTTTTTGTTGGTCTTATTGATATTTATTTCAAGTTTAACTGATGGTTTGGCTGAGGCTGGAAGTAATATTACGAATACAATTTTTAGGCCTATAAATAAAATATCATATTCTGTATCATCTGAAGTTATTAAGGCTATTGAAGATACGGTTGGGTCAAAACAAACAAGATCTGAAGTAGAAAAATTGAAAATTGAAAATAAAAATCTCTTAAAGGAAAATGCAAATTTAATGGAGATTATTAATAGAAAAGATTTCTTGAAAGCTGAAAATGATGCTTTGAAGGACGAAAAGTACCAATATTTGAAAGCTCAAGTTATAAATTCAGATGTAAAAAGTATGCAAGAATCATTTTTTATCGACAAGGGTGAAAAAGATGGAATCAAAGTTAATGATGTAGTATTGCAAGCAATTGGAGATAGCGAATATTCATCTGCTGTGATTGGTAAAGTTGTTAAGGTAAACAAAAATACTAGTAAGATTGAGACTATTAAAAATTCATCAAATGACGTATCATTTATAAACTCAAGAAGCGGGGACTATGGTGTTATTGATGATTATAAAAACAAAACTATAAGTGGATATATGCTAGAAGTTTCAAGTGATGTTAAAAATTCTGATATTCTTATTACAAGCGGTATTGGAGGAGTTTATCCAAAGGGATTATATTTGGGAGAAATTTCAAATGTTAATATGAGCAAGGATTCATTGAGAAAGAACGTCACAGTTGATTCTCCAGTAGATTTTACCCATTTATACAGGGTTTTAATTCTTAGAAGGTAGGTGGATATATGAATAAATTTAAAACTTTTATAATAGCTTTTATATCTTTTATCCTACAAATTAGTGTATTTTCGAAAATTGATATATTTGGAGCTAATATAAATATTATAATCGCCTTTATCATCTGTTTATCACTTACACTTGGGTCAAATAGTGGGGCTTATGCTGGGCTTATCATAGGACTTTTCGAAGATTTGATGTTTTCAAATATTATAGGTATTAGAGCCTTGTCATATTTTTTAATTGGACATTTTGTTGGGGATAAAAAGTTTAGATTTAACAATGATAAAAATACAGGTTTGATTTTAACTTTTGCATGTACAATAATAAATTTTGCTTTTGTAAGTTTAATAACATATATTTTTAAAACAGACCTAGTTGTAATAAAAAATTACTTATTTATACCACTTTTAGTTGAGGCTTTGTTAAATACATTAATTTATTTTATTTATCATTTTATAATTAAAAAAATTATGTATATTCCAACATATAGGATATAGGGGTGTAAGATTTGAGAAAACAAAAAGAAAATAGATTAACTATTTTGCAAATAATCTTTGGCATAATGTTTCTTGCGATTTTTATAAAATTATTTATTTTAATGATAAATCAAGGGGAGCATTATAGGGACCTATCTGATAATAGAAAGGTTCAAGAGGTTGATGAAATTGCAAGCAGGGGAGATATTTTAGATAGAAATGGAAATGTTCTAGCTACAACTGTTCCATCTTTTGCTGTTCAATTATACAAAGATCAACTTACAAGTTTGGATGATGAAGATAGGATAGAGGCTGTAAATTCTTTAGTAAATATTTTGGAAGAAGCAGGAGTAAATTATCAAAATGATTTTGATATCAGGCTAAATTCTTTCCAATACAAAAGCACCAAAGATTATTTCAAAGAAGAAAAATCTCCTGAAGATAAAATTGTAGATATAATAGTTGAAAATAATTTATTGGAAGAAATTATAAAAACTACTAGTAACAAGGATGGGATTAAGTATGAAACTTTAAAAACAGCCCTTCTTGCTTTGAAAAAAAGAGGAATTGATATTCCGGTTCTAGTTAGTCAAAAAGACAATGAACTTAATGTAGTTTACAAAGACAATGCTAAGGACAAGCTAAAATCAATAGGACATAATACAAATGAAGATCCTATTAATGTAGTTGTTAGTTCTATAAATGAAGATAAGTCTGTTATTAAAAATATATTAGAAAATAATCAAGCTAGACTTTTAACATACGAGGTAATAAAAGAAAAAAATCTTGAATCTAATATAATTTTAAAAGATTACAGCTTGACTGCTGATGAGAAATTTATTCAAAAAAAAGCAAGCTTAAATAATGGATATCCAGAAATAAAATTAGAAACAAAAGCAAGTGATGATTTTTATCAAATAGTAAAAAAATCTTCAATAAAAGAATTTTTGAAATCAGCAAGTCTAAATGAAGATGACGGCTCATATTTAATACCTGCTGATATTTTGATAGAAAAATTAGAAAATAAAGGGATTTATGCGAATTTTACAACTGAAGTAAAAACTGAAAGTAAGGATAAAAAAAATATCTATTCAGTAAATGTTAATTTTAAAAATCCTCAACCAGGAGATCCAGCTGAAGAACTGGCTAATCTTGCCGATAAGCATAATTTATTAAAGGGTGTAATTTTAGATAAAAAATTTAAATATTTGGCACAAAGCGCCAATGCGGCAAATAATGTATATCCTTCAATAGATATTTCTGAAGATAAACCTAGTAAATGGGATTACACTTTTAATGTAGGGAAAAAAGACTTTTTTGAATACTATGCAAGCAAGGATAAGAGCCAAAATAGGGATAAAGTTGTTAAGAGTTTAAAAAAGAAAAATGCAAAAGAAATTCTTTCTTATATAAAGTCAATATCAAATATCAAAATCAATAATGATTATGAGGCTTGTGGAATATTGACAATTGATAATTTAATTAATAGGCAAGGATCTTTTGGATTTAGACCTATTAATTTGGTTTATAATTTAGATGAGTCTACGGTTTTAAGAATTGAAGAAAATATAGAAAAATCTAAGGGAATTAGCGTTGCTACAATTCCTATTAGATCATATCCAAATAGAAACTTGGCAAGTCACGTCTTAGGATATATGGGACCAATTGCAACAGATGAGGAAGTAGAGAAGTATGTAAATAAGGATTCTTATTTAAGAGATGAAATTGTTGGAAAAACAGGTATTGAGGAATCATATCAAGATACACTTAGGGGAAAAAATGGAAAGAGTATAGTTACAGTTGATTCATCAGGAAATAGAATTGAAACTTTATCTAAAACACCATCTGAGCCTGGAAATGATGTTTATTTGACTATTGATGCTAATTTGCAAAAAGAAGCTAAAGATTCTCTTTCTAGAATGCTTGATTCTGTAAGAACAGGAAGGACTTATGAGTCGAAATATGGAAATTATACTCCAGCAAAAATAGCTAGTCACGCTTTTAGTGGATCTGTTGTCGTAAGTAATGTTAAAACGGGAGAAGTATTGGCAATGGTATCTTATCCTGATTATGATCCAAACCTATTTTCTACTGGAATATCAGAAACTGATTGGGAAAGTTTACAAGTACCAGAAAATGCAAGTGCACTAGCTCCAAGACCAATGTTAAATATGGCAAGCCAAGCCTCAGTTATGCCTGGATCAACATTTAAGCTTGTTACATCTCTTGCAGCTTTAGAAAAAGGATTAGATCCAAAAAGATTAAACTATTGTAATGGATTCTTGGATATAGGAGATAGAAGATTTTCTTGTTTGGCTTGGTCAGAATATGGGATAAAACACGGTGAAGAAACCTTATACGATGCTCTTAAAGTTTCTTGTAACTACTATTTCTTTACTCTAGCTTTAGGAGAAAATCCATCAAATGGGAAAAGTGTCGGTGTAAAGTTAGAGCTTAATGATATTAGAAAAACAGCAGAATTATTAGGACTTGATAGGGCAACAGGAATTGAAATAAATTCTCCTATTGAATCTAGCGGAAATATTCCTTCAACTGAGAAAAAATTAGATGTAACTAAATCTTTATTAAGAAAATATCTTGAAGAAAATTTAGATAAGTATTTAAAAGAAAAAACAAAAAAATCAAAAACAGATTTTAATAAGGATATAGAAGAAATTGTTAAATTAGCAGATAGGCCTAAATCTATTGGTAGAAAAGATCTTATTAAAATGTTGGATAAAATGGGATATAAGCCTGAAGAAATTCTTGAAGGCGAAAGAGCTGGTCTTTCTGATAATATAAAATATACATTTTTAAATCAGGCTGAATGGGATATTACAGATATGCTAAATATTGTAATAGGTCAAGGACAAAATTCATATACACCACTTCAAATGAATAGGGTGATTTCTACTCTTTCAAATGGAGGTTATTTGAATAAGTATACCTTAATTGACAAAGTTACAAATCATAATTCTAAAGACATTTTATTTAAAAATCAAGTTGATCGAACAAAAATAAAAATTAAAGATGAAAAATATTTAGAAGACATTAAATATGGTACTTTACAAGCGGCTAAAGATGTAAGAGATTTTAGTAACATGCCTATAGAAATTGGAATGAAATCTGGTACTGCTGAGGTTGAAGGCAAAAACTCAGATGGAAGTAATTATGATTCGTATGCTTGGATGATAGCTTTTGCGCCTTATAATGATCCGGAAATTGCGGTAAGTGTTTTTATGGTCCAAGGAGATACATCTGTAAATTGTGGTCCTGTTGTAAGGGATGTAATTAGTAAATATTTTGACATAAAAATAAACCCAGAAGATCAAAGTTTAGTTACTAATAAAAATACAGAAAATAATAATCAAGAAAATGTAGAAGGGGAATAAGATGGAAGTATTTTTAATAAATTCAAATATTGAGAGTGAATTAGATTTTATAAAAGAATTTTCAAAGAAATTATCAGAAAATAAATCCGTCTTACTTTTATCTTTTACTAGGAATAAAAATGAAAATATAGAAGATTTATACGATATGGGAGGGATGATTACATATGATATATGTGATTATTTCCTTGACCTTATTGACCTTGATAAAATTATTGTAAAGGCTTGTGAAAATATAGATTTTGCAATCCCGCCTTTGCTTAATTCAAAATATCAAATAAAAAAAGAAGACATTTCTAAACTTTTAGAAAAAATAAATACCTACGATTATTTAATCATTAATGGTCTTGATGGATCTTTAATTGATGACAAAAAAGAAATTCAAATTATTAGTGAAAATCAAATAGAAAAAGAAATCAAAGCTGATTATTTTTTCATTAATTCTTATGACAAATATTTTGATATAAGAGAATACAGAGATGAAATTTTGGGAAAATCTTCTAAATTTTTAGGTTTAAAAGAAGATGATTCTACCTATGATAGGATAATCTCTAATATTTTAGAAGATAAGAGTGAAGATATTCAAAAAATTGGATTTTTTGAAAAATTAAAGAAGAAATTAGCCCAATGAGATCATTTATATTTGTAGATAAGAAAGAAAAAGCCTTTGGAAAAATTATCGACGATAAGCTTTTTGAATTAAAATTTTATTCACCCTACTTGTTCAATATTTATAGGGCAAAAGTTGTTGGAAAAATTGATTCAATTAATGCATATTTTTTATTGTACGATGATGATAAGAAGGCTTTTTTAAAATCTAATAAAAAATTTAAAATTGGAGATAGCCTAATTTGTCAAATTATAAAAGAAGAATTTGATGATAAATTGGCAAGTGCTAGTGCTAATTTTAGGATAGAAAATGAAGATTATTATCTTTATAGGTTCAAAAATAAAGGATTTCCGAAATTAAAAAAGGGAAGAGCTAAAAATAGGGATAATTATGATAAGTTAATTGATTTAAAAAATTCATTAATTAATGAAGAAAATTTCACCCCATCACCTAAATTACTCAAATCCTATAATGAATTAGACTTATATATTGAAGAAAATAAAAATTTAGAAGTTAAGGAAATTGACATTAGAAATAATAAAATAATCTCAGATGCTTTTAAATTAATCAGTGAGAATAAAATTTATAAGGGGGATTTATCGATTATTATAAATGATTTGGAAACTTTGTGTCTTGTAGATTTGAATTCATCAAAGAGAAAATCAACTATGGATAAGGATGATTTTTATTATAAGGTAAATGAAGATTTGATTGACTTTATATTTTACAATTTAAATTTAAGAAATATTGGCGGAATTGTAATTATTGATTTTTTAAAATCGGCAAAAAATGAAAAATTAGTAGAAAAAATTGAGCTTAGTTTAAAAAAATATTTTAAAACCTATACAATTTATGGATTTACAAAAATGGGACTATTTGAACTTTCAATAAAAAGAAGGGGAGAAAGTCTTAGAAAAAAACTAAAAGAAAGAGAGCTTATCTAGTGATAAGCTCTAATTTTTTTCTATCAAAATTACTTACTATATTTTCCTTGTACTTTTTATTTAATCTTTTTATCCTATATTCAATTTGCATTGCTCTTTTTTTGTCTGAAACTTCTATAAAAAAAACCATATTACAAGGTCTTCTTGCTCTTGTGTATTTTGCTCCAAGGCCCTTGTTGTGTTTTTCTAGTCTATTTTTCAAATTATTTGTCCAGCCAGTGTAAAGACTACCATCAGAACATCTTAACATATAAACAAAGGCTTTTTTCATTTGAACAAATCACCCAAAACATCTCTTATTATATCGTAAGAAAATCCTCTTGAAGCCAAAAATCTGTAGACTTTATTTTTATCATCAACACTTTCTTTTTTATGAAGACCTGCCTCATAAGCTTTTTCATATTCCTCTTGGTCTGAAATTTCATTTAAATAAGTATCAATTAAACCATCATTAATGTGTTTTGCTTTTAATTTATACCTAATTTTACCCTTGGACCAATTATTAATTTTCGATTTATCATTAACAAAAGATTTTACATAAAGCTCATCATCAATTAAGTCATAATCTTCTAAAAATTGGATTACCTTATCAATAGCCTCCTGGTCATATTTTTTTTCTTTTAATTTATTTTTTAAATCAAAAGAAGTACGAGCCCTATAAGAAATTTGCTTTAAGGCTTCGTTTTTGCACCTATTAAAGTCATTTTCCTTTAAAATTTTTTTGTAAGTTTCAAAATCTAAATCCTCATCACAAGATAAGTTCAAATCAACAAAAAAATCGTAAGAAATATAAAAAATTTCCCTTGATATAGTTAATTTTATTAAATTATATTTGTCAGAATATTCTATTTTTTCAACAATCATAAGGATTCAACAGCATTCATAATTATAGGAATAACCATTGAAAGTGCAACAACAACAGCAAAAACTTTTAAAATTAATTTGCTTTTTGATTTCTTTTTCATTAAATCACCTCTAAATCTATCTTTCTAACCAGTATTTTACTATAAGAGGAATTTTTTGTAAAATTAAGCAAATTAAAAAAATATTTGCAAAAAAATAAAATTCGTGGTAATATATTTAAGTCAAAAGAAATAGGCCATAGTAAATGTAAAAATTATTTTAAATAATTTAAAATTTATTTGACAAGTGCTTTGATTGGATGTATACTTATATAGTAAGTTAATTATTCGGTGGGTATGGTCCAGTTGGTTAAGACACCTGGTTGTGGCCCAGGAGATCGAGAGTTCGAATCTCTCTACTCACCCCATATGCGGGATTGGCGGAATTGGCAGACGCGCTAGACTTAGGATCTAGTGAGATTTTCTCGTGAAGGTTCAACTCCTTTATCCCGCACCAATATATAGCCGATAATGGCTTGAAATCAACGGATATTTTTCCCTCGGTTACCAATAGGTTACCATCAAGGTTTAATATCCGTTTTTTTGTGTCTTTTTTAAAAATTTAAGCTAGTTTTAATGCTTTTCTAAAATCGTAAGTTTGTAGTTGTTGCATTAAATAAAAATCTATAGTTTGGATATAAGAATTTTTTGTTGTCATTATGGATTCGTGTCCCATTAAATCCATCAAATCCATATCACTTATGCCAGATAGGTGGGCAATAGTTGCAAATGTATATCTGCATTGCTTGGGTATAGTTTTTTCTAAGCCTGCTTTTTCTAGTGCTTTATTAAATATACTTTTTCTAAATGTTTGATCACTTGGGTGGGTAGCTTTTTTGTTTTGCCTATTCATTGTAATATTTTCTACTATATACCCTGTTGAGGATTCTTCTGCAAGTTCTAACAAGATATCTTCTATTTTCTCATGGATAAACATAATTCTTTTTCTTCCCTTGTTTGTTTTTATTCCAAAGTCTGTAATCATTTTGTTTTCAAAATCTATGTTATCTACTTTTAAATTTCTATATTCGGACGTTCTCATTCCTGTAAATATCATTATTAAAACATGCCTTGCGTATGGATTGTAGGGGATAGAATTAAATAATTTATCAATTTCATCTGCAAAAAATATTGTTTTTTCTGGTTTTGGATCTAATCCCTTTACTTCTAAAACTCTTGCTCTATTTTTATCTACCAAATCGTGTCTTTCTGCAAAGTTATATATTTTATTGGCTACGTGTTTTAATCTGGCGATGGAATCTTTTGAGTATTCTTTTCTTACTCTTTTCCCGTCTTCTGTTGTATAATAACCTTCTAACACTTTGGTGTTAATACACTTTTGTAATTGTAATGCTTTTATATCCATAATATTTTTATTCCAAAGAGGTTTAAAGGATAGGAAAGCATCTTCGTAACGATCTTTTGTTTTTTGGGTTAAATTTAAAAAATCATCTGTTTTTTTGTATTCTGTATAGATATCTTTAAATGTTTTGATATCATCTATTAAGGTGTAGGAATCTAAGGCGTTTTGTGCTTCTTTTTGTGTTTTAAAAAATCCTACAGTTTTACGATGCTCTTTTCCGGACGAATCGTAAGTGGCTGGTAATCTTGCCCACCAAGGAGATTTTTTCCCTTTTACATGGGTTATACTACCTTGTCCGTTCGCATATTTTCTTCTTCTTTTTGCCATTTGTTTTCCTTTCTTGGTACAAATAAAGCCCTTGTTAAAGGGCTTTATAATTTATTCTGGTTTAAATTCTGCAACAACAGTGCCTGATTTTTTATCTATTATTTGTAGACCTAGTGTTGGATCTTTTAATTCATACATTAAATAATAATCTACTTCGCCACCTGCATTTACCGAAATTGATGAATCATTTTTATAATCTCTATTTGCATATGTTGATATATAAATATCATAATTAACATTATCGCCTTTTTGTATAGCATTAGTTAAAATCATCATTGGTTCAGATGGTTTTAGGGGTACATCAGATGTGATATTTTTAAATTTAAAAGGTATTACTAATACTTTAGAGCCTTTATGAATTTCTGAATCAACTAAGAAAGCATCACCAGTTTGTTGATATTGAATAGCTCCATTTTGGAGTAAAACGTAGTGATCTTTCTGATTTTCTCCTGGTTGTTGTTGTATAACTTGGATAGGTAATTTTGATTTTTCTTCCTCGGATTGTGGCAGTATCTTCGCTTTATTACTTGGATTATCCATTATCGTTTTTTCTTTGTCTTGTTTTTGATCTTTATTTGCATTTGAAGATGAGGAGTTTTTCTCTACGCTAGATGTTTCTTGTACAGATGATGGGGTCTCTGTTTTAGTATCTGTATTTTTATCTTGGCAACTTACTAACAAACTTACTGATAATGTAGCTATTAATATTTTATTTAATTTCATGATTTCTCCTTTAATCTTTTATAAATTCAAACACTTATAAGTCTATAAGTTATTAGTCGATTTTTAATCCTGTATTTTTAAGTACAGGGATTCTTTTCATTATTTTATAAAAACCTAATGTATCAGGGTTTTCTCCTTTTAGTTCTAGAGTTTCTCTAAATTCTTCGGCTTCAAATTCTGGATTAAAGTCAAATGTTAGTTCTTTGTGTAAATCAAGGACTTTTTTGATATCTTCTAATTTTATATTAAAGAATTCTTTTCTATTGTTTACTTTATTTATCCTTTGTTTGTCAAAATACTTGTGCAATTCGTTCTCTAATTGATAAGCTTGGTAGGAGAATATCATTGCATGGACATCAAATTTGAATGGTACAGAAGCAGAAGATAGTTCTTGGATTCTTTGGTATGGATCTAATCTTCTTGTTACTCCTATTTTATACACTTCATTTCCGAATGATCCAACGTTAGAAATAATATAAACATAACCAGCACCTGTATTTTCTACTCTGTAGTCTATATCTGTCTTTTCATCTTTTAGTCCAGAAATTTCGTTTTCTAGTTTTTGTAATTCTAATTTCAAAGCTTCTATTTCATCATCTTTGGCAGATATTAATTTTTCATTTACCTTATCTTTAGCAATGTTAAGTGCTTCAATTTCTTTGTCTAATTTGGCTTGTTTTGCTTCCAATTCTTTTTGAGCACGTTTGTTTTCAGCTTCTTCTTCTCTTTGTTGTCTTAACGCTTCTTTTTCCTCTTCCTTTAATTTATAGTAAGCGTAAGAAGCGTCTAGTTCTTGGAATTTATAATCCAAAGCTTTATCATCAATTTGAATTTGTTGGTTGCTTATCCTATTCAATTTATTAAACATTGTTTCTATTTGTTTTTTTCTAGTAGGATATGTTTTAAATGTTAATCTTGTTAATTTATAATCACAAAAAGTATTAAAAGAATTATATAATAATCTAATTAAATTATCTTTAGAAATAGAAATATTTTCGCCTTTTTTATTCTTAACTTTCCTTAATAAATCAGCTTCTTGTAATCTAATATTCTTAAGCTTTTCTTTATAAGTTTCTGATCTTTCAAATTCAAAACTAGTTGGGGCTAATCCTAAATCTTGGGCGTTTATCTTTTGGAAATGAGTTTCCAAATCTTTTACCTCTATTGCTAATGTATCTTTTTTGTTAGTTAGCTCATTTATTTCTTTTTCTATTTCTTCAGATTTTTCCATTATAACAACTTTTTTTGTTTCTTCTTTAAAATTGTTATATTCTCTTTTGTTATTTTCATATAAATTATTTAAGTCTTTTATTTCTTCTTCTAATTTAGACTTCTTAACTTCTAAATCTTTTAGATTTTTTATGCCGTTTTTAGTTAATTCTTTTTTATTGCTAATTGAACCAACAATATATACTCCAATTATTATCAATATAATTAATGTCATTATTTCCCCTTTCTAAATTTTTCTCCTAATTTCCTTTACAATTCCTAATATTTTTATAGGTTCATCATCTTTTCCGTATGTTTTAGGGGAATAAGATGTATTAATTGGTTTTAATGTTATAGTGCCATTTTCATTTTTTATTACTGTTTTAAGGGTCGCCTCGTATCCGTTAACATAAACAGCAGCATCTGTGCCACTTTCACAGTCTGGGGTCAATTCCAGTATGATTGTGTCTCCTTCTAAATATTTTGGATACATGGAATCCCCATCTACTTTTAAGCCTATGTAAGTTTTATTTTTATCAAAATATTTAAAGGATATATCTTCTGTATCTGTTATATCTTCTATTGCTTCTATGGGTATTCCAGCAGGAATTGATCCATAGACGTTTATTGTTGCATAGTCTTTATCTTTAATTGGAATTTTCTTACCGTTTTTTTCTAACAGATATCCAACACTTACTTCAAAAATTTCAGAAAGTTGATTTATCATATCTATATTTGGATCGGAATGTCCAGTTTCATAATTAGATACTGTCGTTTTACCTACATGAAGCCTATTGGCTAAGTCTTGTTGTGTCCATTTATTCTCAGTTCTTAACTGTTTTATTTTTTCACCTATCATATTTTTCACCTCTCTTGTTCAATTATTATGGACTTTATATTGTTATTGTACACTAAAATACAAAAAAATTGAACTTAATTCAATAATCTTGTATTTATTTTAAATTTCCACTTGACAGTCCAAGTTTCTTGGACTATAATATAATTAACAAATCAAAAAAGGGGTGGTTGTTATTGAAAAGGTTAATAAAAAATTAAGGGAAGAAAGATTAAATAAAAATTACACTTATGAAGATATGTCCAAGTTACTTGGTTATAAAAGCAAAAGCACATATATGTATATTGAGAGAGGAATTACAATGCCTAAATTAGATACTATGAATGCTATTGCCGATATTTTTCATAAGCCAGTGCAATATTTTTTTGATCTAAAAGTCCAAGAATATGGAATCAATCAAAGAAAAAAGAACGATAAATCCAAGATTGATGAATTATAGGAGGTAGTTATGGAAAGCATAATTGGAATATCAGAAGCTGCAAAAAAGCTTGGAAAAGGGGAACAACAAGTTAGAGAAATGTTGAAAAATAATAAATGCACATTTGGAATTGCATATAAAAGAGAGGGATCAACAAGACATACCTATAAAATTGATAAAAGAGCATTAGACAGATGTTTGAATGGCGAGCAAAACTTATTTATAAATTAGGAGGAAAAAATGGAGAATAAAAAAGTTAGAAGAATTAGAAAAAGAAGTGAAGTATACGAAATGCTCAGAGATAAAAATATTGATGAGGCTTGCGTTAGATTTACTGCTAAGCCTGAAAAGGAAAGGATAAGGGATAAGGTTTTAGGGATTTTTCTTGTAGCTTGTTTTATGACGATTGCAATAGCAGGGCCTAATGAAATTTCAAGGGTTGTAGGAATTGTGATGATGTTTATAACCTCTTTAACGGCATTTTTGGCATAAAAAAAAGCCGACGGCAATCGGCTAATTAAAAATAACTTATAAAAATATTATACATGACTTGGAGAAAAAATGGAAGATATAAAAGAAATTATAAAAGATTGGAAGACTGAATATATAGAAAAAAGAATTATACATTTAGAAAAAAATGGTGCGAATTTAGATAATAGTAATTTTTTAAAAGCATTAGATAAGGAACTAGAAAGAAGAGATAGGCAACAAATTGCAATGCTTGGGGATTTATATGAGGTGTGAAAATGGAGATTATAATTAAAAAATTATCCTTTAAAAATTTTAAGGGATTTAAAGAAAAAGAAATTGATTTTGAAAAAGATTTAACAAATATAAGCGGGGACAATGCAACGGGAAAGACAACTATATTTGATGGTTTTTCTTGGCTTTTGTGGGGGAAAGATAGTCAAAATAGAAAGGATTATGAAATAAAACCCTACCAAGAAGATGGCGAAAATATCCACAATGTAGAAACAATTGTTGAGGGTGTTTTGACTATAGATGGAAAACAAAGTGTTTTAAAAAGAGTGTACAAAGAGGTTTGGAAAAAGAAAAGAGGATCTAATGATTCGGAATTTTCTGGACATACAACCGACTTTTATATAAACGAAGTGCCAAGGAAAAAGAAAGAGTACGAGGACTTTATAAGTGAGATAGTAAATGAAGATGAATTTAATTTATTATCCAATCCTATGTATTTTAATACAATTATTGACAAAAAAGAAAGAAGAAAAATTCTCTTATCTCTGGTAGATGATGTAAGCCCAGATGATATTTTTAAAATCAATGAAGATTTGAAAGAATTAGACCTAGAAAACTACACAATTGATGAATTAAAGGCAATGGCGAAGTCCACTTGTAAGAAGATAAATGAAAATCTAATAGAAATACCAGCAAGAATTGATGAACTAAATAATACAAAGACTGATGAAGATTTTACAGAGCTTGAAAAGGAAAAAGAGAAGATAAAGGCAGAGCTTGAAAAGATAGACAAAGAGCTTGCAGGGACAAGATCAGCCAGTGAAATAATTGATGAAAAATACGAGAAAATAAGCGAATTAAAAAAAGAAGCTAGAGAAATAATAAGCCTTTATGAAGAGAATAAAAAAGAGAGAATACAAGAATTTACAAACAGAAATATTGAAATAAGTGGAAAATTAGACGCTTGTAAGTTTGAGCTTGAAAACGCAAAAGACAGAACAAAGTTTATAAAAGAAAAAATAGAAGATGAAAAAAACAGGATAAAAGAAGCTAAGATTAAACTTGAAGAAATGAGAAAAGAATGGGAAGAGGTCGCTGTAAGTAAGTGTGATGATAGTTTTATATGCCCAACTTGCGGACAAGAATTTCCAGAAGAAAAGCAAGAAGAAATAAAGAAAAAATTTAATTTAAACAAAAGTAAAAAACTAGAAGAGCTTAAAAAAACTGGCAAAAATATTTTTGAAAACATTAATAAATATACAAAAAATATAGAGGAAAGCAAAGCGAAAATAGAACAGATTGAAATAGATTCTAAAAAAATCTATGAAAAGAAAAATAGCCTAGAAGAAGAAAAAGAAAATAACGAAAAACTAATAGAAAGAGCGAAAGAATTAAAAATTCGACCAAGCGAAGAAAAAAGGAAAGAGGAGATAGAAAAAGAGATAGAAAAAATCGAGGAAGAAATAAAAAATAATAATCAAAATGACAATACCGAATTATTGAGCCGTAAAAAAATCTTAGACGAAAAGTTAGATGATATTAATAGCAAAGTATCACTAAAGGGACTTAACGCCGAGTTAGATAGAAAAATCGAAGAATATGAGCAGGAAGAAAAGAAACTGTCCTGTGAGTTTGAAGAAAAACAAAAAATCTTATATTTGTGTGATGAATATATAAGAGCTTATACCGAGCTTGTAAGCGAAAAAGTAAATAAATTATTTACCTTTGTAAAATTCAAACTGTTTGATAAGCAAATAAACGGAGGAATCCAAGAAACAGCCGAGGCAACTTATAAGGGTGTGCCTTATGGATCACTAAATAATGCAGCAAAAATAAATGCAGGTCTTGATATTATAAATGCCTTAGCAAAGAAATTTGAAAAGCAAATACCAATATTTGTAGATAATGCAGAAAGTGTAAATGAATTAGTTGATGTAGATAGCCAATTGATAAGGCTTGTTGTTAGTAAATATAAAAATTTGAGGATTGAAAAGTAAGGAGAATGAAATGACAAACAATTTAGAAGTTAGAAAACAAGAAAAAGAATTGACACCAGCAAATAAAATGAAAGATTTAACCAGCAACGCTGGGATACAAGAAATGTTTAAAGAGAGTTTAGGAAAAAATGCAGGGGCCTTTCTTTCATCACTCGTAGAAGTTTATTCAGATCCTGCTGGAACTTTAAGCAAATGTGATCCTAAAGAAGTCGTGATGGAAGCTTTAAAGGCTGCAACCTTAAAGTTACCGATAAACAAAAACTTAGGTTTTGCATGGATTATCCCTTATAACAAAAATACCAAAATCGAAGATGAAAAAGGAAGAACTCAATGGGTAAAAGTACCCCACCCTCAGTTTCAGATTGGATATAAAGGATTGATCCAACTTGCTATGAGAACAGGTCAATATCAAACCATAAACGCTAATATAGTCTATGAAGGAATGGAAGTAACCCAAGACTATTTGACAGGTAGTGTAAAAATCGAAGGTGAAAAGAAAAGTGATAAAGTAATAGGTTATTTTAGCTATTTTAAGCTAATAAACGGCTTTGAAAAAGTCCTATACTGGACAAAAGATCAAGTTATAGAACACGCAAAGAAGCACTCACAAGGTTATGGTGCTATGGAAAAAGCAAAACAAGGCAAATATTACAAGCCTGATAAATTTGTATGGGATAGTAACTTTGATGAAATGGCTCTTAAAACAATGACTAGAAGACTTTTAACCAAGTATGGAGTATTGAGTGTTGAAATGCAAAACGCAGAAATGATTGAAGCAGATACAAGCCTAGCTATTGATATGGAACAAGAGGCTAACAAACAAGAGCTGAATGTTGAATATGAGCTAGTAGAAGAAAATCAAAGCAATGAAGTACCAGAAAATGTAGACAAAGATACGGGAGAAATTCTTGAAGAACCAATCGAGGGTCAATCAGACTTTTTTGGAGAAGAATTTGAAGCATTAGAAAAGGCGCCATTTTAGGAGGTAGATATGAATAAAGAAGATTTTAAAAAAGAAGATTTTAATGTAAAAAAATCAATTCAAGTTCAAATCGAGTTTTGCAGAAAAAATGAGGTACCTATTTTTGCACCAAGAAGCGGGGTCTGTTGGTATTGCCATAGGAACATATATAAGCCTATATTTCATACGAATATATCTCCTAGATTTTACGGTAGCCATGAAGTAGAGACAGTAGAAGATTGTGACTATATTACAGGGATAACCACTGAAACTGCTAAGAATAGTTTGGTAACAGGTTGCCCTCATTGTAACAGAAGTTATGTAGATTGACATGAAAATACAAGTATTAGGAACTGGGTCAAGTGGCAATTGCTACAAGGTCAAAATTGGCAAGGCTACACTTCTTTTGGAGTGTGGTCTTCCATATAAGGTTATTCAAAAAAAGCTTAATTTTAAAATATCGGAAATAGACGCTTGTTTGCTAACCCACGAACATATGGATCATGCAAAGGCTGTAAAGGATTTAATGAAAGCAGGGGTTGATTGTTATATGACAAAGGGGACTGCTGAAGCTTTAAAGGTAAAGGGGCATAGGCTTCATAATTTTTATAAAAGTCCTGATAGGAGTTGGCAATATAATTTCAAACCTTTAAAGAATTTGATAATTTTACCCTTTGAAGCAGTCCACGATGTAAAAGAGCCAGTAAGTTATTTTATAAAAACAAGAAATGATGATGAAACTCTAGTTTTTGTTACAGATACAGCCTATTTAAAATATAAGATACCAGAATGTGATGTACTGATGATTGAGTGTAATTATGTAAAAGCTAAACTTGATGAAAATGTAAGATTAGGAAATATAAATACAAGTTTAAGAAATAGGATTGTAAAAAATCACTTGTCTTTGGAAAGTCTTGTGGAAGCTTTAAGGGCTGCAAGTTTAGACAGGTGTAGAAAGATATATTTATTACATTTATCAGACGGAAACTCAGATGAAAAGCTGATAAAAAGAACAATACAAGAAATGACAGGAATTGAGGTGGTGGTGTGTTAGATGGCTAAAACAATAATTGAACGAGAATTTTGGAATGATGACAAAATTATTGATGATTATAGCCCAGAAGACAAGTTGTTTATGATGTACTTGTTAACTTGTCCGAGGGGCAATGCCCTTGGGATATTCAAACTACCTATAAAGCTTATAGCTTTTGAAATAGGTTATAGTCCAGAGGCGATAAGAACTTTAATAGATAGGTTTATGACTAAGTATAACCGAATTAATTATGATTACAAATCCCAAGAAATAGCAATTTATAGAGCCTTAAAATATACAGTTTCTAAAGGTGGAAAGCCTATCGAAGATATGATGAGGCAACTTTTATCAGAAGTTACTGTTACAGAAAACATAATTAAGGTTCACGAAGTTATGTCAAATTGGTGGCTTAAATCTAATAGACCAGTAGACAAAATGATTAAGTCTTTAATGGAAGAAGAAATAGAAAAAAGAAGTGCTATATCTAATGTTAATGTTAATGATTATGTTAATGATAATGTTAATGTTAATGATTATACGTACCCCGTATCGTACCACGATACGTCAGAAGTTGAAGATTTCAACACTCCAAGCAGTAAGAGTGAATCGTATAACGATAGGGAGGACGATACGTCTAACGATACGTGGAATAAACAGGTGATTGATGCTTGGAACTCTCTTGATAAAAATATCCCTAGAATACAAACATTAAATGCGAACACACAAAGATATAACATGTTAAAGGCAAGAATTAATGAACATGGGTTAGATACTGTAATAAAAGCTATTAAAAGCATAGATCAAAGTAAATTTTTAAAAGGATATGTAAGTGATTTTAGAATCACGATTGATTGGTTTATTAAGCCTAATAATTTTATAAAAGTTTTAGAGGGCAATTACAACGATAAAAAAGATAAACAATCTTATAAAAATAGCAAAAATGAGGGATATTACGATGACTATATAGCTAAAAAAAGAGCTGAAAGATTTAAAAACATTATAAACGAAAGGTAAGTAAATGATTTATAAAGTGTTAAAACCCGAATTATTCATAGCAGAAACAAAACTATTAGGAAAATATGAATTACGGGAAAATACGGCGATGAGTCCAACTCATATTTGCCATTCTAAAACTTTTGGAAGTAAAAAAGATATATATTTTGGTACTGATAATAGTTTTTGGTGTGGATTTAATGTTGAAAACCACGAGATAAGGATTGAATGTAGTTCTTATGGTGGTATGTGTGGATTTGATTTTACAAAAGATGATTTAAAAGAGCCTGACTTACCTAAAAATGACCGTGATTGTATGGAATATACCTTTATATTCATTGATGATTTAAAGGAAAATGGAGTTATAGGAGAAATAAATGATTGATAAATTAGCAAGAGTAGATACTTACAAGGGATATATGTTTTTTATAAAACATATTTTCCCAGATAGAGCTTATACCAATATTTTTATGGAAATGTTGGAAGGGATTAATGCATTTGGTGATTGGTATAACGGATATGTAATTTTGCCAAAAGGACACGAATTAGTTGATAAGTTTTACTGGGATTTTGAAAAAGAGTACGACATAGAAGTTCATGGAGGAATAACTTTTTCAGATTATTTGAGTAAAATTATGGATTTAGAAAATATGGATCTTGAAGATGGATATGTACTTGGTTTTGATTGTAACCATGCAGGAGATAATCCTGTAGATTGTAACGAAAAATACGTAGAAAATGAATGTAAAAAACTTATTGACCAACTAATAAACCTTGATGATTGTAGGGTGAATAATAAAAACGAATCGGAAGTTATTAGAAAAATTGATAGTAAAACAAGATTAGTTGTAAAGCACGTACTAAGTGATAAAGCCTTTTGGGTGATTGAAGAAAATCACAAAGGCGAATGGGTTGAAGTTTTAAAGATATGTGAAAATCAAGCAGATGTTGATAGTGTGGTTAATTTTTATTTGGAGAATAGGAGAAGGAGTTTAGATGAAAACTAAGGAACATTATTATGATATGCGTCTTAATGAAAAGCAAATAAAAGAAGTTATTAATGCTTTAAAGTTAGCTAATATTTATTATGTAATGAATTATAACGATTTTGAAGGAAGTAATAGGCTTGAAGAAATTATTGGAAAATTGGAGGATTTGATTAATGAAAACCAAGGAATTTATTAAAAGAGTTGAAGAGCTAGGATTTAAGGCTCATAAAATAGTTACGCAAATAGATATTATTGCTAATGGTTTTGTTATTGCTAAGGTTTACACTAATCGAATGTATTCAATCAATGCTTTCAATTTCTTAAATATTCAGTGGAAAAACCAAGATAAACTATTTGATTTAATTGTAGAATATGCAAAAACACCAATTGATGAAAGGGAAGAAGAAGACAAATATTTCTATGAACATAGATTTATAAAAACAAGAGGTGGAAATCCGACTTATTTAGCAATTAGACAAAGACCAAATCGTAAATATCCTATTTTACAAGGTTCTTATAAAGACATATTTGAGGATAAAGTTGAATTTACAGATAAAGAGATGGAAGAAGTGAAAAATCAATATTATATATGTTTAGATGATTTTGTGAAGAAAGGAATTATAGAGGAGTAAGAATGAATAAGGTTATATTAATTGGAAGATTAACAAAAGACCCAGATTTAAGATATACACAATCGGGAAGGGCAGTTTGTCAATTTACTTTGGCGGTAAATAAGAATTTATCCAAGGAAAAAAAAGAGGAGATGGAAGCACAAAACAAGCCTACTGCTGATTTTCCTAGAATTATTGTTTGGGGAAAGATGGGTGAAAATGCTAGTAGGTATTTGAAAAAAGGCAGTCAATGTGCGATTGACGGGTCAATTCAGACTGGATCTTATCAGGACAATAATGGCAATAGAGTTTTTACTACAGACATTGTCGCTCAACATGTCGAATTTCTTTCCAAATCAACGCAGGTCGGAGAAGAATATAATTCTAATACAAATAATAGCCAAGGTTATGGAAATCAATCTAGAGGTAATTATGGGACAAATAATGATGGTTTCTTTGATGATGATTTTGAACAAGTACAAGATGATAATAGAATCCCGTTTTAGGAGTCTTATTTGACTTAACAAATATAAAAACAAGAAAACAATAGTAGACGGTATCCCTTTTGATAGCCTTAAGGAAGCTAGGAGATACCAGGAGCTTAAGCTTTTAGTTAGGGGCGGAGTGATTAAGGATAGGAGAGAGAATGTGAAATCAGAAGTAGTTTTACAAAAAAGATATAAAGGATATGACCTCATAGTTAAGAAAGTGAGTTATGAACCTGGGCACGTAAAAATAGATATATTCAAACCAAATTACCATCGATATTTTGGTTATGTTGTAATCCCTGAAGACAACCCATTCTATGGTGTGAATTATAACCCATTAAAATCTTTTATACGTGTTAGTGGTGGATTAAGTTATTCAGGAAGGATTGATGGTATTGATGGGTATGTGCTAGGGTTTGACTGCGATCACACTTGGAATGACCCTCATATACAAATTGAAGAATACGCACTAAAAGAGTGCGAACGTCTTGCGAATCAGTTGCTTTTGTTGACGGGTTTAATCAAAGAAATAAACAGCAAAGATAAAGCGAAAGAGAAGACTTATAGATACGAAGTTTATTGCGAGGTTGATATAAAGGCTAATACGGAAGTAGAAGCAAGAAAAAAGCTAAAAGAAGAATACAGTAGCTTTTTTCACACCTATGTAGGAATTGTTAATGAAGACGGAGAGGTGGAAGAATGAAAGTAATACTTTATTACGATGATAGCAGACACTACTCAAATGAGGACTACCCTTACAAAACTTTAACTGTAAAAGATTATGAAGAATTTGATTTATATTTTTTTGATAAATCAAAATATATAAGATGTGATGATGAAGGCGGAAATCAAGTTTATTTGAATAAAGATAGAGTGATTGAAATTTGGATTGGAGATGAAGAATGAAGATAACGTTAATAAATCCCTATTATGATGAGAAAATAGAAGTGTTAGAAAATTTAGATTATTTTAATAAAAGTTTTGATGATTTGAACGCTGGGAAAATAGAATCTATAAAATTGACTCAAACTAATTGTTTTTCAAGTAAATATGAATTTGGCAGCGATTATATTAAAGTTATTTTCATAAACCCTAGACATTGGGCGAAAGTAGAGGTGGATGAATGAAAAAATGTGAAGTCAATTGTAACGGTGAGAAATATACTGGTGATTTTTATGGAGTTTTTCAATTTTCATCAGTTATTGATCCAACTCTTTTGGTGAGAGGCTATTCTGATAAGGTTATTGCTTATCCAGTAGCAGTGGTTGGTTTTGGCAATGGTATTGGACTTATTAATTTACCTATTGAAGAAATTGATAGAGTTTATGAGGTGGAAGAATGAGTGATAAAAAATACCCTGTAATGATGACTAGAAAAGAAATAGAAATTATTACCAGCATAATGGATGCTTATATCGATTCATGTGTGAAAAATCATTATATTATCTGTGATTCAGATATAGTGTTGCAATTGAATTTGAAATTAAAATATAGAATTACGGATATTAAGGATGAAGAAGCATTTGCAAAATTGATGGAGATGGGGATTAAAAAATGAAAGATTTAAAACCAAATTTTAAAAGGACTTTTTACCGTGAGAATAGGGTAAATGGAGATTTTTTAAATAGGTCAGAAATAAGATATTCTAAATCTGATGATAAATTACTAAGTTATGTTAACAGATTGATAGATGCATCTTTGAGGAAGTATCATATAGCGTGTGAAAAAAGGATAAAAGAGTTAAAATCTATTAAATTATTTGAATACCCGATTATAAGTATTTCATATGCTGGTAAGTGTGGGTGTGGAGAAAACATATATAAGTTGATTACAGATGATGGTCTTGTTTATCCAGCTGTGCATGAGAGTTTTATTAAGTTTTTTAGACCAGATTTGCTAGACAGACTAGAGGAGGAAGAATGATACCTAAATTTAGGGCGTATTTTAATAGATACAATAGAATGATATATAACATTGGAGTTGTAAATGAAAATAGCATTTTAGTTGATTTTAATGGAGATGGAGATTTAGAACATATATTTCTAACAAATGATATAACGTTAATGAAATCCATTGGTTTAAAAGATAAGTATGGCAATGAAATATACGAAGGAGATATCTTGACTGATGAAGGTTTTTTTGAAAATGACTATTGGGATTATGCCGAGATTTGTTTTGATAAAGTTGCTTATACTTATTGTATTGTTTGGAAAGATGAAGGAGTGGTTGAATCAATAACCAATTGTGGAGATTATTCAATAGCAGGAAATATTTATGAAGATAAAGAATTATTAGATGGGGTTAAAGAATGAAAGTAAAAGATTTTTTAGAATGGTTTTCTGATATTGACCCAGAAAGTGAGTTGAAATTTGATATGTATGAGGAGATTATCAATGGAAATGGAGATTGTACGGAAAGATGGTCTCAATTAATTGCTGAAGATTTAGATTATGTTGATGAGGACGGAAATACACACTTAACATTTGTGTGGTTAGATTGAGAGGTTAAAGAATGAACAATAAAAGTTTTGGAGAATTAAAAGAATTAGTTTTGGAGTGGGCAGATGATAAGGATTTGCTACATTCTGAAAATGCTGATGTACAGTTTGGGAAATTTATTGAAGAGGTTTTTGAGTTTAAAAGTGAGTTTGATGTTTGGAAATTATATAAAAAATTCAAATATGATGAAAAAATCGAGCAAGATTTCTCTATTGAAGAAGTTGAAAGATGGAAAAATCTTAAGCTTGAAATGGGAGATATTTTTGTAACATTAATTATCTTATGCGAAGACTTGGGAATTGATCCTACCGTTTGTTTGGAGATGGCTTACAAGAAGATTAGTAAAAGGCGTGGTCGTACTATTAATGGAACTTTTGTTAAGAGTGAGGATTTGTAAATGATAGATGAGATTAAAGGATTATATTTATAACAAGATTAGTAAATTATTTAAATTAAATAGTCCAAGCGAAATGTTGAAGGAAGGTGAATATCTTAGATTGATGATTGATGATAATATTATATTTAATAAATTAACAAATGAATCTTTAATACATTTAACTCTTTATGGAAATCCTGCTACTAAAAAGAACTCTATGCAAATTTATAAAAATAAGAAGACGGGGCAATCTTTTTTGTCTCAGTCTGCAAGATATAAGGAATACGCAAGAGATTGTGGTAGACAAATTACAGGGAGATATAAGAAAGGGATTGATTATCCCATTAATCTTAAATGCGTTTATTACAGGAAAACAAGGCACAGGGTAGACCTTACTAATTTATTGGCTGCTACTTGCGATATTTTGGCAGATTATGGGGTTATTAAGGACGATAATTGCAAGATTGTGGTGGGTCATGATGGGTCTAAGGTTTTGTATGATAAGAACAATCCTAGGGTGGAAATTGAAATAAAGGAAGTTAATGGATATGAATTTTAAATATAAGAATGGTAGTCCTTATGTTAAGAAAAAGTTAAATCAAACATATAACAAGGCGGCTAAAGATACGGCTAAAAGTACAGTTACAAGAACTTTAATTTTAAATTTTCTTGCCTTATCCTTGGAAACCTTGCACGATGAATTTGGATTTGGAGATAAAAGATTAAATCAGTTTAAGGATAGGCTGGAAAGCAAATTAGATTGTATTAATAACGACTATGTACAATGGGAAGATATTAGGGGAAATATTACAATTAAGGAGAAATGATGGTTTATAGGAAAAGAAAAAGCAGGCTTGAAGTAGAGAATGAAATTGAGAGGGATAGAGTAAAGAAAATATTAAAAAAATATAAATATGATCTCGATTATATCGATATGAAAATAGATAAGAGAAATAATTTAAGGGCGAGCATTGATGGTATTAAGGCTTGTATGTCTGATTCTGAGGCAGTCCAAGGTGGCGGGTCTACACAGGAAGAAAAAATTATTAAAGTTATTGATAAAATAAATGATATCGACAGGGAAATTAAGGAAATAAGACTTGAAAATGCTGATATAAGGTATGCCCTTAAAAATTTAAAAGATGATGATTATAGGTCTATTGTTTATCATATATGGATTTATAATGATATGACCATGGAAGAAATGGGAAACAAGCTACATTTGAGTAAATCTGCTATTTGGAAGAAGTCTGACCATGCTTTAAAGGATATTAGTAAAATACTTGAAAAATATTAATTATGTTTTATGGTAAACGAAAAGTAGATGATAAAACTATCTTTAGATGATAAAATAATAGGTGTTAAAATATAAGCTGTTATCAAAACGGCTAAGGAGTTGTAAAGTTAACATTTTAGGCAGGTGTAAACCTGTCTTTTTTTTATTTAAATTTATGAGCTAAGCTGCCAAAACCTCCTTTCGATTATTATATTATTTTTGTTTTTAAAGTGCGTGTGAATTATCTTTCATTTTTTTGGCAGCCTAGTTGATGGATTTAAAATATTGGAGGGGGAAATGAAGAAAAATGATGATTTAAGGATTATTTACAAAGAAGTTGATGAACTGGTTCCTTATGTCAACAATCCGAGGGATAATAAAAATGCGGTTGATGCAGTAGCAAGCTCTATTAAAAACTTTGGATTTAAAGTACCGATAGTGATAGATAGAGAAAATGAAATCGTAACTGGACACACTAGACTTTTGGCAGCTAAAAAGCTAGGAATGAGTGAAGTACCAGTTGTTGTAGCTGATGATTTATCTGATGCAGAGGTGAAAGCTTTTAGGCTTGCTGATAATAAAGTTTCTGAGTTGTCAGGGTGGGATTGGTCTTTGCTTGAATCAGAACTAGACGAACTTGAAGATTTAGATTTAGAATTTGATATGGAAGAATTCGGTTTTGACTTACTATCAGAAAGTGGAGAATACACCGACGTGTTAGAAGATGAGTTTGATGATGAACTTCCAGTACAAGGCAAAACTAAATCAGGCAACGTTTGGATACTTGGCAAGCACAGGCTTATGTGTGGAAATAGCCTAGATCCTGAAGATGTGAATAAATTGATGAGAGGAGAGAGAGCGGATTTGCTATTGACAGACCCGCCTTATAACATCAATTATCAAGGAGCAACAGAAGAAAAACTTACAATACAAAATGATTCTATGGGGGATGAAGAATTCAGAGAATTCTTAACTAATGCTTTTAGCTGTGCAGATAGCGTCATGAAGCCAGGAGCTAGTTTTTACATTTGGCACGCAGAGTCAGAAGGATACAACTTTAGAGGTTCGCTAAGAGATGTCGGATGGCAAGTAAGACAGTGCATAATATGGAATAAAAGCCAAATGACACTAGGAAGGCAAGACTACCAATGGAAACATGAGCCTTGCTTATATGGTTGGACCGAGGGGGGGAGCCACTCTTGGTATTCTGATAGAAAGCAAACGACAGTATTAAACTTTGATAAACCATTAAGAAATGGCGAACATCCAACAATGAAACCTGTAGAATTGTTTGCATATCTAATAGAAAATTCTAGTAAAAAAGGTGATGCAGTATTAGATTTATTTGGTGGATCAGGAACTACTTTGATAGGTTGTGAACAACTAGACAGAAGAGCTTATATTATGGAATTGGATGAGAGATACTGTGATGTCATTATAAATAGGTGGGAAGAATTTACAGGGAATAAAGCAATTTTAGAGGAGGAGATATAAATGTTTGAAAAAGTAAATCCTATGCACCCTGATAAGATAGCTGATAGGATAGCAGGGGCGATTGTTGATTTAGGATATAAAATTGAAGATGAACCTAAGATAGCAGTAGAGGTTTTAATTGGACACGGGGTATGCAATATCATTATTGAGTCTTCGTGTTTTTTTGATTTTGAAGATATACAAAAAATAGTTAAGAGAATAGCTGGGATTGATGATATTGAAATTATCCATGCTAGACAAGATAAGTATTTGGCTGAAAACCAAGTAGGAAAAGTTAGGTGTGGTGATAATGGGATATTTAAGGGAAGCCCTGTAACAGATGAGCAGAAAAAACTAACATCGATAGCTGAAGAAATTTATAAGGAATACGGGGCTGATGGTAAATATATTTTAGATGATGATAGGCTTATTATTTGTCAATCAAAGGCTAAGAGTGAACGACTACAAAGAAGTTTTCCAGCTGCTGTTATTAATCCAATAGGGGATTGGTCGGGCGGTCTTGATGTTGATACTGGTTGCACTAATAGAAAGTTAGGTTCTGATATGGGGGACGGTGTAACTGGAGGAGGATTACACGGAAAGGATTTATCAAAGGCCGATGTATCGATTAATATATATGCCCATCTAAAAGCCCAGGAAGAGAATCAAGAGATTAAATTGTCCTGTGCTATTGGCGATGAAACGATTGACGGTAGACCTTATTCAGAAATTGTTGAAATTGCAAGAAAGTATATAGACAGTTTTGGAGGATTTGAGAGGTTCGCTGAGTGGGGGTTAATCAGATAATCCACTCTTTGATATTTACTAACAAACTACTAACATTTTAAAAGGTAAATGTGAGGTGATAAAGTGACCTTTAGTAATAATCAAAAAAAGTTTATAAACGAGGTTTCACAAGGAAAAAGCCTCATAAATGCTTATAGAAACGCATACCCATCTAGTAAAAAATGGAAAGATAGCTCTGTTAGGGTAAATGCTTCAAAGCTATACAATAAACCTGAGATTAAAAAAGAAATAACTCGTATTAAAAAAGAAATTGAACAGGATATTATCAATCAGGTTACATGGTCGGCTATAGAAAGTGAAAAGGTATATAAAAAAATTATCTTTCTAGGTCTGAAAGATATACAAGATAACGGATTTAGACAAGCTAATTCATCTGCTGTCATAAGTGCTAATAAAGAATTAACAGAAATGATATATAAAAATAGAAGCCTAGAGAATAACGACTCTCTATTTGAAGCTAAGATACAAAAAGAAATTGCACAGACTGATAAAGTTATAGCAGAGACGGAAAAACTAAAAGGAATCGCTGATGAAATCGAGGATATAAGTCCTATAATCAAAGAAATATACGAGGTTGATGATGAGTAAGAAAACTACAATCAACTTTAAATTCTCTGATAAACATAAAAGATATATAAAAAGAGCTAGATATAATGCATACAATATTGCAGAAGGTGCTGTAAGAGCTGGTAAAACGGTTGACAATATCATAGCTTTTGCTATCGAGTTGATGGACACAAAGGATAGAATCCATATAGCTACAGGGTCGACAGTTGCCAATGCCAAGTTAAATATTGGTGATGCCAATGGATTTGGTTTAGAATATATTTTCCGTGGTCAATGTAGGTGGGGAAAACACAAAGGAAATGAAGCTTTAATTATCAAGGGTTATTATACAGGTTATAAAACTAGGATAGTTATATTTGCTGGGGCAGCTAAGGCTGATAGTTATAAATCTATCCGTGGTAACTCGTATGGTATGTGGATAGCTACTGAAATAAACCTACACCACAAAGACACAATAAAAGAGTGCTTTAACCGTACTGCGGCGGCAAATAAAAGAAAATTCTTTTGGGACTTAAACCCGTCTAGCCCTAAACACTTTATATATACAGATCATATAGAAAAGTACAGGAAGCTTGATGAAGAGATAGGCGGGGTAAACTACCAGCACTTTACACTTAGAGATAACGCGACACTAGACAAACAAAGGATTAAAGAGATAGAACTCCAGTACGATCCTAATTCTGTTTGGTATAAGAGGGATATAGAAGGACTTAGGGTAGTAGCTGAGGGACTTATATATAAGCAGTTTGCTGATGGTCCGGAGAATTATTTAATAAAAGAAAAACCTTACGAATTACAAATGATACAGATTGGAGTGGACTTTGGTGGTAATAATTCGAAGCACGCTTTCGTTTGCTGCGGTATTAGTCGAGGTTTTAAAAAGATCTATGCTTTAAGGTCTGAAAGATTAGAACCTGATAAGCCTACAGACTTATATAATCAACTAATCGACTTTGTGAGAGTTATCCAATCTACTTATGGGAATGTAGACCTTATATATGCGGATAACGCTGAACAAGTATTAATAAAAGGTATGCAAAAAGCCCTACTAGATGCAAATTTTAATATAAAGATTAAGAATTCTATCAAGAACCCAATCAATGACAGGATAAGGCTTGTTAATACACTGGTTGCTTCTGATAGATTTTTTTATACTAAAAATTGTGAAAGTTTAGTGGATGCTTTATCTACTGCTGTTTGGAAGGAAGAGGAAATGGAAGATATAAGGCTTGATGATGGGACAAGTGATATAGATACACTTGATGCCTTTGAATATTCTATTGAGAAATTTATAAAAGTGTTGATGAATACATAGGAGTTTATATGTTAGATAGAGAAATTAGGGAAAGGCTGGGTAGTCTTGCCAATAACATTGACAACAATTATAAGATCTGGCTGGATTGCTACCATGGAGAGCCTTATTGGTTAAAAAATGATTATGATATTGATAAGTCCCAATCTTTAAATTTATGTGCTGCTATATCAAGCGAACTTGCAAGGCTTGTAACAATGGAACTTGAAACGAAAATAGATGATGAAAGTCTTGATTTGATTTATCAAAGATTTATAAGGCATATTAGAAAGTTTACTGAATATGGATTAGCCTTAGGTGGTATTGTTATAAAACCTTATGTTGAGGATTATTCAAGAAAGCTTATTGATATTGATATAGTTCCAGCTAATAAGTTTATAATATTAGGTTTTACAAGTTTTGGAGATATTAATCATATTGTTTTTATAGATAGGATTAAGAAAAAGGATAAGAAAGATAAAGATATATTTTTTACTAGGCTTGAAGAACATAAGATAGATGATGAATATCTAATTACTAACACCGCGTATTTATCAAACAATCAAGAAGTGTTAGGTGATAAGATAAGTCTAGGAGTGGTAGAAGAATGGGCAGATATGGCTGATGAAATGATTGTAGAATCGGATAGACCTTTATTTTCATATTTCAAAAACCCTCAGGCTAATAATTTAGATTTAGATTCTAACGAGGGGATATCTTGTTTTGCTAGGGCTATATCATTAATCCAAGACGCAGACGAGCAATATCAAAGAATAATGTGGGAGTATGAGGGCAGTGAGCTTGCTATTGATGCAGATATAACCGCCTTAAAGAATACTGACACACTACCAGTTGGAAAAGAAAGATTATTTAGAAACTTAGGTTTAGATATGGGTTCAGGTAACAAGGACTTTTATAATGTTTTTAGTCCTGCAATTAGGGATTCATCTCTTTTTAATGGTTTAAATGGAATTATAAGAAAGATTGAGTTTATTTGTGGGCTTGCCTATGGAACTTTGTCTGATGTAGAATTTACTGCCAAAACTGCAACTGAAATTAATACAAGTCAACAAAGATCATATTCTACAGTAAAAGATATACAGAATGAATTGGCAAGGTGCCTTGAAGATTTTGTGGAGATATTAAAGTATTGGTTTAAGGAATTATCAATTCCCTTTAATGATAATTGCCAAGTATCCTTCGACTTTGACGACAGCCTTGTAGTTGATTCTGAAACTGAACAAAAAATAAGACTGCAAGAGGTGGCAGCAGGAATTCTTAAGCCTGAAGCTTATCTAAAATGGAGATACGGTGTAACTGATGACGAATTAGGAGAAATTCAAGCCAATATTTCTGAAAATAGAGAAGAAGTAGCCGAGGAAGAATAATGCTAAGTCCAGAATATATGGAAAGGGTAACTGATAATCTAATAGAGCTATACCAAGACTTAGAAGATGCCATACTTGAAGATATAGCAAAGAGGATAAATAAGAACGGATATTTAACTGCCACTGCTGAAAGGCAAGCAGAGGTATTGATTCAAAATGGATACACTACAGAGGAAATAGAAAGTCTTTTAAAGCCTCATCTTGAAGATATAGACGAAGAAATATCGGATATAATCACCAGATCGAGCCTAAAGCATTATGAAGATGAAGCGAAGGCTTATAGGTCTGTTAATAAAAGCTTGGTTGATTTAAGTAAAAATAATCATGTAAATAATACAATTGCTAGTGCTATGGATAGACTTATAGAGGGAAATGGGAACATAACAAAATCTCTTGGAGTAGTTTACAATGGCGAGAATATAAAATTAAATAATTTTTATATGAAGTCCCTCAATCAAGCAGCTTTTCAAGTTGCAAGTGGGGCTTTTTCTAGGCAACAAGTTGTTAGAAGTTTAATAAATAATCTTTCTGATTCAGGAATAAGAGTAATAAACTACCAGCAATCAGGGAGAAATTACACGGTTGAATCGGCAGCTAAAATGCTTGTAAGAACCACGCTAAATCAGATGACTGGAGATATATCTTTGATGAATGCTGAGGATATGGGACAAGATCTTATGGAAATATCCGCCCATGCTGGAGCTAGACCATCTCACGCTGAATGGCAGGGACAGATAGTTTCATTGTCGGGAGATAATGATAAATATTTAAGCCTTGATGATATAGGCTACGGAGATGTAACTGGTTTTATGGGTGCAAATTGCAGGCACAACTGGTATCCATTCTTTGAGGGAATATCTGAAAGAGCATGGACTAAAGAAATGTTAGATAATATAGATCCTGAACCTTTTGAGTTTGAAGATAAGGAATACACCTATTACGAAGCAACCCAAAAGCAAAGACAAATAGAAAGAACTATCAGAAAATACAAGCATAGAGTTATGATGTATGACAAGGTAGGAGACAATGAAAGTAAGCTTATTGCACAGGTAAGACTTCAAAGGCAAAGACAGCTTTATAAAGACTTTAATAAGGCTGGCAAACTTCGTCCTACTAGTGTAAATACTAACGTTTACAGGTATAGTAAAGACAGATACAATGAAGAAATAAAGTCTAGAAAACTTAGAGATATCTATACGGAGAAAAGATTTATGCAGTCTAGATTAGACTATATAAATCCTATTACAAATTTCAAAGAGTTTATACCATCAAAAACCATCATAAATCATTCAAAAGCTATATATAAAGGCGATGAAATAAGAGTTGTTAACAAATTATGTGAAAAATACGGTGGCAAACCAAATGAATGGTCTAAAATGGTAGGTAGGGTAGATTCAGAATTATATTATTATGATGTACATTGGTATGAAAAGAATAATATCCAGTATGAAATGAAATTCAAACATAAGAGTAGGAGGAAAAAATGAAATATATTGATGTTTTCCAGTGCGAATTAAATAAAACCATTCCTTTAGAATATGTTGGCAAAGTAAAATATATCGGTGAATCATTTGGCGTAGACAGCTTAACAGATAACGGAGAATATAATATCGTGCGAGATAAAGATGGTAAGATTAAAGTTGTAGATGATAGTAACGAAGATTATATATATAGCCTTATAAACCCTAGACCAGCAGACGGTAGTTCAAAGGGCGGAAGTTTTTATATTATTGATGATCCTAACGAAGAGTTAAGAAGTTATGGTTTAAAAAGACATAATTGAAAACTTTGAAATATTAGACTAAGCACACTAGCAATTGTTAGATGTGCTTTTTAATTACAAAAAAATGAAACTAACAATAAAATATTATCCAAAATTACCAGAGCGTAAACGGTTATTAAAAAGAGAGGGCGGTGCTTACGAGCAACACGCCCATTTTTTATGCAAAAAAGATGCTGAAAATGTTAGAAGATTAATTGATGGAAATAAGTATCCATACAACAAGAAATATAAGATAGCAATGCAAAGGATACTGACAGAGGAAGAATTTAAAAAGCTTGATAAAAAGCAAAGATACTACAATGTCAATAAAGGTTTGAGACGGTGATGAGCCGTCTTTTTTTTATGGGGAGATACCGAAGTGGAAAACGGAACGGTCTGTAAAACCGTCAGCTGAGCTTTCGTGGGTTCGAATCCCACTCTCCCCACCACGGTCAAGGCGGACCTAAAATGCCAAATAAACACAGATCTAAGTCAAAGCAACGACTTAAAAAGCTTAAAAGGAGATGTTTTATGAAGACAGAAGAATTAAAAGAAATAGGTTTAAATGATGAACAGATAGCGAAAGTTTTTAAGTTAAGAGGAAAAGAAGTTGAAGATTATAACCAACTTAAAAATAACTTCGAAACTTTAAAAACCGAAAATGAAAATTACAAGTCCCAAGTTGAAAGTGCAAATGAGCAAATAGAAGCCTTTAAAGATATGGATATTGAATCAATCAAGGCAAGCGCTGAGGAATACAAAAACAAGTATGAACAGGCACAAATAAAAGCTAAAGAAGATATGGACAATATAACTTTAAATAATGCTATTGATTTAGGCTTGGTTAATGCTGGAAGTAGAAACTTAAAGGCAGCTAAGGCTTTACTTGATATTGATAGTCTAAAGGATTCTAAAAACTTAAATGATGATTTAAAGGCACAAATTGAAGGACTTAAAGAATCTGATTCTTACCTATTTAAAGGACAAGAAGAACCAAAGCAAAGAAGCATGGGTAAGTCTGGATCTTTAGGAGATAAGGAACTAAAAGATATGACCTATGAAGAAATGCTTGAAGCTAACAAGAAAGGTATTTTATAGGAGGATTTAGATGCCTAAATTATTTGATAAGACATATTTTAATGCAGAAGTATTTGAAAAATACGTTGATACAATCGAGAGAGAAAGAACAAATGAATTATTAAACTCTACTGCTATCGTAGAAAGAGCTGACCTTAAAACAAGAATGGACGAGCAAGTTGGGGGAAATATTATTGTTACTCCAATTGCTGGAATTCTTTCTGGAGATGCTGATAACTACGATGGACAAACAGATATTAAGTCTGATACTACAAATACTTTTTATCAAAAAAGAGTTGTAATTGGTAGAGCTCACAGCTGGACTGAAAAAGACTTTGTTTTTGATATCACAGGTGGACATGATCCAATGAAAACTGTTGCTAATCAATTATTAGATTGGTGGGCAGATTTAAAACAAGATTCACTTCTTGCTATTCTTGAAGGAATTTTCTCAATGGCAAAGGCTGAAGATAAGAAATTTGTAGACGGACACACATATAAGGATGAAGTATTTGGGCAAGTAACTTTAAATAATGCACTACAACAAGCATTTGGAGCAAGAAAGAAAAACTTTGCTGCTGCTATCATGAACTCAGCAGTTGCAACACAATTAGAAAACTTAAATTTAATTCAATATGCAAAATACACAGATAGCAGGGGAATTGAAAGACCAATGGCTCTAGCTAATCTAAATGGTAGACCAATTATTATTGATGATTCTTTACCAGTAAGCAAAGAAGGAGAATATACAACATATATCTTTGGTCAGGGTGCTTTTGAATATACAAAAGCAGGTGCTAAAGTACCATATGAAACAGACAGAAATCCAATGAAAAATGGTGGAGAAGATACTCTATACACTAGGGATAGATTCTGTTTTGCACCAAGAGGTATTTCATTTACTGAAGCTTCTATGGCTTCATTATCACCAACTGATGAAGAATTAAAGAAAGGTACTAACTGGGAAGTTGTTAAAAATGAAGATGGAACATTCCCGCTTAATCAAATTCCAATAGCAAGAGTAATTACAAAATTAAAAGCTGCAAAACCAGCAGATGAGGGTACAGCTAGTCCAGCAGCTTAATAGAAAGGGGTTAATTTATGTTAACCTATAAAGAATTTAAAGAAAAATGCCCAAAGCTAGATTTGTCTGAGGGCGTTTTTTTATCCCTACAAAGAAGAATAAAAAGGCGTATTGATTTTCTGACTTTTGAAAGAATTAATGATAATGATTTAAGTCTACAAAAAAGAGTTAATGACGTGATAATTGATATTTTAAATGAGCTCTATTTTTCCGATGTAGGCTTTTTAAAAGACGATGAGGGCGATTCATCATCTAATATTAAATCGGAGACTGTAGGCGAATATAGGATTGAATATGCTAGTGCTAATACCCTTTCTAGCGATAAAAAAGATGGACTTATGGCAAGCCTTATTGATGAAAGGATTCGTGAGGCTTTTGTCCATACTGGTCTAATGTATAGGGGGATATATGAAAACTAATGCACAGGTAACAATCATTAAAAGATATGTAGAAGATAGGCAAGATGTTTATGCTGAATATGGAACTTATCCTTGCCATTGGGAAGAAACAAGAGGGATAAATACTAATCGTACTGGCAGAAGTAGAGACGATATTGATAAGATAACTTGTTATATTCCTAATCACTTATTAAAGGCAGTTGAAGTTGAAGATTTAATAATAAGAAACGACGACTTAAAAGAGATAAAACAGTTAGCTAGTGCCAAGGAGTTTAGAAAGTTGTATGGGGCTAGAACTGTAACAGTCTGTGATGTTTTTGATTTTGGGTCTAAAAAAATGCAACATACAAGAATAGGTGCGAAATGATTAATTTTAATAGATTTGAATTTGACCAGGTTAAGGCTTTGAAAAAAAGAGACCTTGACACTGGTGGCAAGGTTCAAAAGTTTATTGATAATGAGTGTATAAGGAGAATGGATCCATACACTCCAAAAGATATAGGAACGTTAATAGGTGCAGCTACCAATCAAACATCTATAGGATCTGGTAAAATAGTGCAACAAACACCATACGCCAAGAGGTGGTATTATGAACCAGCTAACTTTCAAGGAGCACCAATGAGAGGAAATAGATGGTTTGAGAGAATGAAATCAAGCCACAAGGATTCTATTTTAAGAGGTGCTGCAAGCATAGCAGGAGCAAAAGCAAAATGAAGTCAATTATTGAAAGTATAAGGGAATATTTTTTGGATTGCCCTTATTTAGAAGATGATGTAAGGCTTAGTGTTGATTTTCTAGGGGACCAGCCCTTAGAGTACGGAATCTATTCAGAGCCTATTAGTCCAACAATTAAAAAATATGTAGATGGAGACGAACTTAAGCAGTTTGGATTTATCTTTACAACAAGAAATCACATGAGCGGAGATTTAGTTACACAACTAGAAAACTCTGCTTTTTTTGATGATTTGATTGAGTGGATACAAGAGCAAAACTATATGAAAGTTTTCCCAAAATTAGAAGGGGATAGACACCCAACGAAATTAGAAATAGTAACAAATGGTTATTTGTCTAGTGCTGATACAGGATCTAGTCAATACCAAATACAAATGAGATTAGTTTATATGGAGGTAAACAATGGCTGAAACAAAAGATATACAAAGTTTAAAGGAATTTAGAGGTCTAGTATTAAGAGCTGATGTAGTTTCTTTTATGGAAGTAGAGGGAAAATACTACAGAATGAAGGGCTTTACTGACCTACCAACTTCTAAGGAAACAGAAGAATATTCAAGGAAGTATGTAGATGAAAAGTCTGAAAGAACTGCCGTTACTGGTATGACTTCTACAACAGATTTTACATTGGATAGATACAAAGATAATCCAGTACACAACAGAATACAAGAAGTTTTTGATAAAGAACAACTAGCAGATGATGCAACTGTAAATATTGTAGTTGTTGATTTTGCAAAAGAAATCGAAGGACAAAAAGGCAAATACTTTGCTATTAAAAGAAACCACACTATAGTTCCAGATTCTGCTGGAGATGGTACAGATGCTTACCAATATTCTGGATCATTTAAAGCAAATGGAGCACCAATTGAGGGATATGCAGAGTTAGGCGACGGGGATACTGAGTGGCTAACAATTAAGTTTACTGAAGGAACTGGTTCTAGTGCATCTGAAGAAACTTCAGGAAGAACTGCTTAATTAAAATATTATGGGGGCTTTATGCTCCCTTTTTTATTTAGAAAAAATTAAAAACAAAGGAGATTTTTATGGCATTTAAAAGACAAAAAAGACAACTTATTAACTTTGAATTTGAATTTCAAGACCTTAATGGAAATGAACAATTTCTAAGATATGAGGTTGAACATGATACAGACTTAGCTAAAAAACTAACAGATATGGGAAAACTAGACTTCAATACAATGTCTTCTGCTGAGGCTAAACAAGCACTTAGAAAGGCTTATGATACTATTCTAGGCTTTGGGGCAATGGATAAGATTCAAGAAAAAGTATTCGGAGGAGATGAGCTCTTGCTTACTGATTATTTAGCTATTGGGAATTACCTTTTAGAGGAAGTTGACAAGGCTAATAAAGAACTTCAAAAGCTTACTCAATCATTCATCTTTGTTAAAAAAGGTGAAGCAGTAGACGGAATTATAGTTGATGAGAAGTGAATAAGCTTATAGAAGGACTACCAAGTACTATAGATGTAAATGGCAGAAAGATAGCTATAAACACCGACTTTAGGGTTTGGATTAAGTATGAAGAGCTTATGCTAGATGAAGAAAAAGAAGCAGAAAAGCAAATTATGGAGGTCTTAGATACTTGTTTAGTAGATGACTTTACTATTACAAGTCTAGACGATTTGGAAAAATTATTCGATGGCTTACTAAACTTCTACGGCTTAGGTCAAAAGATAGAAAATAGCAAAGAAGAGAAAGAGAGCGAGGAAGATTCAGACTTTAGTAGTTCTAGTAAGATATATTCTTTTGAACACGACTGGTCTTATATCTACTCAGCATATATGGAGTGCTACAATATCAATATTTTTACTGCCAATCTTCACTGGTGGGAGTTTAAGGCTCTTTTTAATAGTCTTAATGACAAGTGTCTTTTCTCAAAAATAATGTCTTTTAGATCTATGAAAATCACTTCTAAGATGAGTAAGGACGAAAAGAAATACTATAGACAAATGAAAAAACTTTATGCTTTGCCAGATGAAAGGTCAGAAGAAGAAAAAGAAAGGTCTTTTGCAAGATCTATGATGGCGAGCATGCAAATATAAAGAAAGTGAGGTGACTTATGGCAAGTGATGGTAAACTGCTATTTGATACCAAGCTAGACACCTCAGGATTTAAAAGTGGCTTGTCTTCTCTTACAGCTATGGCAAATGCCGCAGGTAACGGAATAAAAAGTGTTACTGATAAGGCGGTAAGCGGAATTAAGACAGGATTTAAGGCGGCAGGAGTTGCTCTTGGTGCTTTTGGTGGATATTCTATTAAGGCTGGGGCTGATTTTGATGCGTCAATGAGTGAAGTTGAGGCTATTTCTCATGCTAGTGGCAAGCAATTAGAAGCTTTAAGAAATAAAGCTAAAGAAATGGGAGCTACCACAAAGTTTTCTGCTACTCAATCGGCTGAGGCTTTAAAATACATGGGTATGGCTGGTTGGTCTAGTCAAGAAATGCTTGATGGTTTACCAGGAGTGATGAACCTAGCTGCTGCAAGTGGAGAGGACTTAGGTCTTGTATCAGATATAGTTACAGATTCATTGACTGCTTTTAAATTGGAAGCAAAAGACACAGGAAGATTTGTTGATGTGTTGGCAGCGGCTTCTACAGCCTCAAATACTAATATTTCTTTACTTGGTGAAACATTTAGATATGTAGCCCCAGTTGCAGGAGCCTTGGGGTACTCTGTTGAGGATGTATCTGTTGCTTTGGGTTTAATGGCAAATCAAGGTGTTAAAGGTTCAAGGGCAGGTACAGCATTAAAATCAGCACTTTCAAGATTGGCTGCACCTACTAAACAGGTGCAGGAACAAATGAATGCTTTGGGAATATCCATAACAGATTCAAATGGGAAAATAAAACCTTTTAATCAGCTTATGGTAGAAATGAGAGAGTCCTTTAAAGGTTTAAGTGATGATCAAAAAGTTCAAGCTGCAACAACTCTTTTTGGTAAAGAAGCTATGGAAGGCATGCTTGCTATCTTAAATACAAGTGATGAAGATTTTAATGAGCTTACTAATTCTATTAATAATTCTACAGGTGCTGCAAAAAGAATGGCTGATACCATGAATGATAATTTAAAAGGAGATATTAGAATTCTGATATCTGCCCTTGAAGGATTAGGTATAGCTTTATTTGAACATGTTGACAATCCATTTAGAGAGGTTGTCCAATCTGTAACAAAACAGGTTGATAAACTTAATCAAGTTGTAATAAAAGATATAGGGCAATTGCCAACAGTATTAGGTAATATGATTGCCCAAGGTGCAGTGTATATTGCCCAAAAAGCACCTAAATTTATTGATGCTGGAAAAACAATTATATTGTCATTTCTAGATGGACTTCAAAAAAATTCTTCTAGTCTTGCTGATAGTGCAGCTGAAATAATAACTAGACTTGTATCTGCTTTTATGGAAGTTGGTGCAAAACTTTTTGATGTAGGTGGAGATATACTTGTAAAGCTAGCTGAGGGTTTATCTGCTAGAGCTGATGTTTTAGCACCTAAAGCTTTAGAAATAATTGGCAAACTAGCTGAATCATTTAATAGAAATGCTGCTCGACTTTTAAAGGTTGGAATTGAATTATTAGTTAATATAGCTAAGGGACTTGCACAAAATCCTGACATCGTAGTTAAAGCAGTACCACAAATATTGATGGCTTTATCCATAGCCTTTGCAGCTTTCAAAGGCCCTGCAATTGCTAAGAAAATGATGGCTTCTTTAGCAAAAGGACTGCTTGGAGAAAAAACTGCTGTCAGCAAATCTGCTGAGGGAATTATATCTAATTTAGTACAGTCTTTTAATAGTAAGGGTTTAGAGCTTAATAAAACTGGTGGAGAACTTGTTACTAAGTTAAAAGATGGAATTTTAAATAAAAGTAGTGCTATTTCTCAATCAGCAACTGATTTATTTGGGAAATTTGCTGAAAGTTTTGATAAATTTCATAACAAAACCACTAAGGAAGGACAAGAAATTGCTAATAAATTAGCTACAGGAATCAAGAGCAAGACTGGTGCTATAAAAAGTGCTGGGGAAAAAGTATTAGATCCTTTCATTAGTTCTATTAAAAATAATAAGCAAAAAGTTTCTTCTGCTGGAAGTGAAATTGTAAATAAATTAGGTCAATCTATTTCTAAAAGCTCAAATACTATTAAATCTAAAGGGATTAATATAGTTGATAAATTAGGTTCTGGTATAAAGTCAGCAAGTGGCAAAGTGTCTGGCTTAGGAGCGAATATAATATCAAAACTTAATAATAGTATTGTAGGCAGAGGATTAGGAATGATGAAGTCCGCGGGCGGTGGACTAATGAAGATGTTATATGCGGGTATATCTGGAGGGATATCTTCTATAATCTCAATTGCTGCAAAAATAATACCAATGATAGCTGGAGTTTTATCAAATCCTCTTGGATTGATAGTTGTAGGTGGATTATTAATTGCAGCAATTGTTAAAGGTTTTAATTTAGATTTAAATAAAATAGCAAATTCAGCAGGTAAAATTGTAGGATCTATTGCCAATAAAATAAAACAAGGAGCATCTAAACTATTAGATGTTGGTAAGTCAATTGTTAATAAAATCGGTGATGGTATAAATGCAGTTAAGGGATTTTTTGCAGAAGTACATTCTAAGGGTCTAATATCTGTCTTAGGAAGTAAACTAAAAGCAGGTATTGGAAAACTTAAAGACATAGGTAAATCCTTTATTGATGGAATTAAAGAAGGATGGGATGAAAACGAAAATAAGGTAGCTGATAAAGCGAAAAAACTTCCTGATAAGGTAAATAATTCTGTTGATGGTTCTGAGACAAAACCTACTGGAGAGAATATGGTAGGTGGGGTTGTTGAAGGATTAAGAGATGGTTCTACTGATGTTTCTACAGCTTATAAAGATTTAATAAAAGCTGGAGTATCTGATTCTGATGCAAGAGCGATTGTAAGACAAGAAGGAAAGGCAAGTGTTGAAGAATACGCCCAAGCCATATACGAAGGTTCTGGAAATGTTAAAAGTGCTTATACTGCTTTAAGAACATCTGGACTTCAAACCATGGAAGCTGCTGAAAAGTTTTTTGAAATTGCTGGTCTTAACCTTGACGGTTTTGTAAATGGAACTGAAGAAGGTGGACAAACATATAGACAAAAGCTTCAAGAAATGATGGACTCTGGAATGACAGAGATTGAAGCAGTTGAAAAACTTACTGAAATAGCCCTAAACAATATGCGTGGCTACAAAGACGGTACAAGTGAGGAGGCCGATGGAATTATAGATGAATTTCATACTATGATGGAAATGGGACTTACTGAACTTGATGCCTTTGATGAAATGTATTCTAAAGGTCAAATAAATGTTGATGCCTTTGGTAAAGGATCTGCCGCTGGAAAAGAAGCGGCCCTAAATATTTATAGGCAATTAAGAGATTCTGGACTTTCATCGGTTGAAGCTATGCAAGCTATGTATGATATGGGTCTTTTGAATACCAATGGTTTTGCTGAGGGGACAAATGCTGGAAAAGCAAATGTTGATAAAGTTTACCAAGCATTAAAAGATGCTGGAGTTAGCGAAGCGAATATTGCTGAAATATTAAGGGGGATAGGTGCTCAAAATGCCAATGCTTTTTCTGAAGGAGTAGGCTCGGGTCAAGAAAGTGTATCTTCGGCTTACAACAATACATTCTCAAATCCACTAGAAGCAAGAGCATCAATGCTTTTTGGAACTGCAAACGAAAAAGGACTTAATACAGGTACAAACTTTGCTGATGGTATTGAATCTTCCACTATGGACGTTACAAGTCGTTCACAAGCATTAGGAAATACTGCAGTTGAAAACCTTAAAGGTGGAGAAGGTGTAGCAAATTCAAAAGGTCTAGAACTTGGTAGCGAATACGCTGGAGGTATTGATCAATCTAAAATAGGGGTTGATACATCTTCCCAAAATGTAGGACAAAGTGCAGCTAATTCTTTAAATAATCAAGCTAAAGCATTTTCACAAGCAGGTAAGGCTTCCATGGATAATTATAATTCTGCTATTAGTCAAGGTGCGAATAAAGTAACCACGACCATTAGTAGAATGGGAAATAATGTAAAAACTAGCCTTAATTCAACAGCACAAAATGTTAGAATGAGCGGAACCACCATGATGAACGGTCTAACATCTAGTGTTACTAGTGGAGCTAATAGGGTTCAAAGTGCCTTTACATCTCTACAAAACAGAATTACTTCTACATTCACAAGCTTGAATTCTAAAGTTACAAGCCAAGCTAGAAGCATGATGAATGGATTTTCAAGTTCAGTTACTAGTGGAACAAATAAAGTGAAAAATCAATTCACATCTATGACTAACAGTATTAATTCTAAGATGTCTTCTACTTCTAGTAAGGTAAAAAGTACATCTAAATCTATGATGAATGGTCTTGTGTCTGCAATAAGAAGTGGTTCTTCGAGAGCGAGGTCTACAATATCTTCTATGTGCTCTGGAATGGTTGGAACTATAAATGGATATAGGGGAGCTTTTTCATCTGCTGGATATAATCTTATGGCAGGGCTTGCTGGTGGTATTTATAGTGGTAGGTCTAGTGTAATATACGCTGCTATATCCGTTATGAGATCGGCAGTTGCTGCTGCAAAAGCGGCTGCTGGAATTCATTCTCCATCTAGAGTAATGAGAAAAGAAGTAGGACGAATGCTCACTAAAGGTCTAGGAATTGGTATTGAAGATGAAGAAGATTTTGTAGTAAAAAAAATTAAAAACACTATGGAGGCAATAAGAAATAAAGCTAAAAGTGCAGTTTTATTTGATAATAATAAAATGGGAGCAAATTTAGCCTATAGTTTTGCAGGTGGATCTATACAAAATAAACAAGAAGTCGAAGTGCAAGTAACCAATGGAGCTGTAACAAGTGTTATAAACCTAGATTCAAGAGAAATTGGAAAAGCTGTTGCTCCTATTGTTAGCCAAGAAATAAGTAAAGAAAGGAGGCGTAGAGGGTGATTGAAACTATAAATTTAATAAAAGATTTAAAGATTTATAATGCTCATGTATTAGCTTATCCAGAAATAGGAAATACAGAGGTTATAAGAGATGAATTTATCTCAGATACTGGTCTTATATTTTATAGTCAAAAGAGGTCGGCTCTTACGCCTATCTCTTTTTCTATTGAATTTAAAGGAGATAAAAGAGAAGTTAGAAAAAATAGGAATGAATTATCAAAGAAATTGGAATTATGTACCATAACCTTTGATAATGAAGTTTTTTATCGAGGAAGATTTTTATCTAAAGATGTAGATACAAGATATTTTTATCAAAATGTGACTTATGAAGGTCAAGTTGTAGCTATGCTAAGTACTCAATTTAATGAAATTTCAATAGGTAAAAAGACAACTATCTATAATAATGGGAATCTGCCTACACCTTGTAGGATTATTTTTAAAGGAAATGGTAGCAATATAAGTCTAAAAGGCTTTGAAGATCCTATAAATATTAATAGCTTAAATGGAGAATTAATTATAGATGCTGAAAAAGGTATTAATAAGCTTGGAGGTGTTGAGTTTTCATCTTTACCATACATTGATGATGTATTAGAACTTAACCTTGCAGGAATTGGAGAGTTTAAGTGTTTTGTAGAATTTGAAGGTAGGGTATTATGCTAGTTTATGGATTAGACAATGAAACATTTGATAGTTTTTATTTTTTCAAAAATTTAGAAATAAAAAGAGAAATTAATAAATTAGATATTTCAAATTTTGAAATACCAAAAGACTATAGAAATATTTTTGAAACCGAATGTAAAGTTATTGAAAATAAGCAAAGTTATACTATTAAAAATATTGAGCCATTTTATGATGGTTATAAGATAGAGTGCAAGCAAAATATTGATGAATGGTTATCTTTTTTTCATAAAAGCTTAAATTTCCCATATAAAGATATAGAAACTATGATTAAAGGGATTATCCCATCTGGTTGGTCTTATAAAATTAGTGGCGAAATTAAGAAATACAGAACAATAACAGCTGATCATAAATCAAGTTGGGAAGTTTTGAAAGAAATAGTAAAGAAATTTGATGTTGAATTTAGGATAGATAACAATGAGAAAATACTATTTATATCTGAAAAAATAGAGGAAGACAAAGGTGTATTTTTCTCTGATAATTTTAATGTTGTAGACAAAGATATAAGCGTAGAAAGCTTTGAATTTGCAACAAGAATTATACCTGAAGGAATGAATGGTCTTAAAATAAGCCAGATAAATGATGGAAAAGACTATCTAGAAAATAAATCATACTCTGGAAAAACTATAACTTATTATTGGAAAGATGAAAGATATACTAATATTCAAAACCTTAAAAATGAAGCTGCAAGAAAGCTTGAAGTATTATCCAGACCAAGGATAACTATAAAACTTAAAGTCAAAGACTTGTCTAAAGCTATTGGGGTATATGAACAAGAATATAATGTTGGAGATTATGTTTATCTAATAGATAAAGATAGAAAGACAAAAGAAAGATTTAGAATATTAGCACAAACAACTTATCCCAATAAACCATTTAAAAATGAAATAACTCTTGCTAATAAACCACTAGATTTATTAGATGACGTTGATGAAAACATAGAGTTAACAAAAGAAATGTGGGAAGAAACTAGGGGTAGATTTGAAGCTACTGATGAATTAATAAAGGGTTATTTAGAAAAGTCTAAAAGATATACTGATGACAGTTTTAAAACTTATAAAAGTGAAAGGGAGCAAACAGACAGCAAGATATATGAGTCAATAAAGGAATCTACTACTTATGTTGATCCTAAAACTGGTCAAACTCAACCTATAGTTGATAAACAATTGGAAATTATAAAAAACGTAAATGGAATTGAAATATCTGTTAAAAATCAAGCAGAAGACCTAAATAAAAAAATATCCAAAGAAGATATTTTAGCAGATGAAGAAATCCAAGAAGCTTTAAAAGGTAAAGACGGAATTGACGGACGAGCTGGTAAAGATGGTAAAGACGGGCACGTCTTGACTTTGGAGGTTTGGCTTGAAGGTGAATTTAGAAATTACAAAACAAAAGATGTAAAAAGGATAATACAAGCAAAGTATGATGGAGAATTAATAGAATTAGATAGTACTAATACCGAAGTATATAACTGCTACGGAAATGGAGAATGGAGTAGAGCTACCCTATCTGACTTCTGGGCAAATTGGGATAGGCAATATGAATATATTGCAAATAAGGTCATTGTTACTTATAAAGGTTTAAAAGCAGAGGCTTATGCAAGATTAGATAATATTAAAGATGGAGAAAAAGGAGCAACTGGTCCAAAAGGAGCTGACGGTAAAAATGGATCAGACGGAAAAGACGGTAAAACTGGTAAAATTGGTCAGAATCTTTTAAGAAACTCCAACGTGCCAGTGGCTAATAAAAAATATGTAACAAATAAATGGATTCTATGCGAGACTCCAGAAGTTGGAGAGACCATGACCTTTACAGCTAAGATAAAACTGGAAAAAGATGATTCAATTAAACTGTACAATTCTGGTGGCAATATTGGTTTTTTTGAATTAACATACATTAAAAAAACAGACGATTATCAAATTTGGAGCAAGAGTTTTAAATGGAAAGATAAATCCTCATACAACGGTAAAACATATGAACAAACAAATCCACCATCTTTATGGTTGTATACTTTTGGAAATAAAAATAATCCTAACAATACAGTATCCATCGAATGGGCAACTCTAACTCGCGGAGATATACCAGCTATAGAGTGGTCGCCTTGTTATGCGGATGTAGATGATGCTATAAAAGCTGGTAAGGAAGAAACAGAAGAAGTAAGTAAAAAATTAATTAAGGTAGAAAGTGATTTTAAAATTGATAGTAATAATATAAAAGCAAGTGTAAGTTCTTTATCCGAAACGACTGAAAGAAGTTTTGTAAATATTAAAAAAGATATGGCAGACGCCGATACGAAGATAGAAACTGGAATTAAAAATTATGTAATAAACAACTACTCTACTAAAACCCAGACAGACCAAAAGATAAGTCAGGAAGTAGGGGGTATTAAAACAAGTATAAACAATATAAACCAAGAAATTACACGAACAAAAACAAGCATAGAACAAACCAACGAAAAAATAGAAACCAAGGTTTCTAAAGATGGATTTACTTCTTTGGTTAAGCAAGAATTTGACAAGTACAAAGTACAAGCCAAGAACATTGACTTTGAAGGATCTTATGTAAATGTAAAAGGAAGTTTCCAAACAATAGGAGGAGACAATGATGTAGGTATTAAAATCGACTATAATGATATTGTTTTTAGAGATTACAGGGGAAACGGGACTAATTATGGGTCCATAACTGTAGTAGAAGATAAGGATGGTAACAATGATATGTCGCTCAATATTGGGCATTTTAAGACAGGACACACCGCTATAAGATATTGGGTACCAGAAGAAAAAGTTTGGAGACCTTATGTAGCTTTTGATAAGTGGTATTACACAAATAGGAAAAGTGGATATCCAATAACATTTTACGAGGGAGTGGATTTTAGAGGAGTTGTACACATGCCAGAACAAATAAATTTTGATTGTGTAAGAATAAGAACTTATTCTGACGCTATAGGAATTGAGTCATTTGATGGGAAAGCCGGATTAGTAATTAAATCCGATGGAAGTATATATATAAAAGATGCAAAAGGTTCAAGAAGATTATATGTAAGAGAGTGATGAGAATATGGACGATTTAACACAAATATATATAGACAGATTGGCAGAATCCAATCATAATGGTATTCTTTTAAAAGTTGAAAATAGAAATTTAAAAAGAAGAATAAATGAATTAGAAAGTGAACTTAAAGAATTAAAAGGCGATGATGAAAAAACAGATACTCAAGAAAAATAAGAAATACAACCAATGTAGATAAGAGAGGATAGACCTCTCTATTTTAATTTTAATACGAAAAAGGAGTAATTATGTACGAATTAAAAGCAAAAGAATACTATGAGGGCAAAGACGAAACACAGTTAAGGATTCAACAAGAGAACCCTTGGAGGGATTTTATTGTCTTTTTAAAGGGTGATAAGAGAAACGAAAGAGATAGTCTTTTGATTGAGCTTGGACTTAACGAGATAGCAAGGGAAGCAAATCCAAAACAAGAGTTGGAAGAGTTAAGAAAAAAACAAGAAGAACAAGATAAGATTATAAAGGCGACACTAGAAACTATTGTTTTATCTAAGGATCTTAACGAAAAACAAAAAGAAAATATCTTGAACCAATATAAGCCTTACCAAGTTGGGGCATCTTATAAAGCAAATGATAAATTTACCTACAACGACAAGGTTTATGAAGTAATACAAGCGCATACAAGTCAATCCGATTGGGTACCAGAATCTACACCTGCTTTATATAAGGAATACTTAAATGTAGAAATCAAAAATGATGATGGAAGCACAACTGAGATTGTGGCAGAATTCAAACAACCTACAGGGGGACACGACACTTATAAAAAAGGCGATAAAGTATTATTTAATGGCAAAATATATAAATCTTTAATAGATAATAATGCGTATAGTCCAGCAGATTATGCACAAGGTTGGGAAGTAGTAAAAGAATAGAAAGGGGGAACCCTAATGAACACATTACTAGAAACATTAGCAAAAATAGGAGTAGATAGGGGAATTAGTTTTGTAATTTCTATTGTATTTTTGGCTTGTTTAATAATTGGTCTAGGAGTTTTTTATAAAAACTGGACATCACAAAAAGATTGGGAAAGAAAAAGAGCAGAAGAAAAAGATAAACAAGATATAGAAAATACGAAGGAACTTAGAGAATTAAATAAACAATTTGCTTATACTATAGCAAACTCTACTTTAAGGATAGATGGATTTGATAAAGTTTTAGAAAAACATACAACAGAAAGTAATAACTCTTTAAAAAATATAGATGATAAACTTGATGAACTTGACAATAAAGTTAAGGTAATAGGAAATACACAAGATACATTAGCTACAAAAGAAATGGTACGTGAAGTATCGGATGGAATACAAGAAATAAGGCAAGAATTAAAAAAAGATTAAGGGGACTAGTGTTTAGCTAGTCCTTTTAAAATATAAAAATAGGAGAGAAAAGATGAGTAATTCTAATTTAGTAAATTTAGTAAGTTACAGTCCTAACCATAGTGGCAGGAGACAAAATCCTATAACCAAGATAGCTATACATCATACGGCAGGAGTTTTAACAGCTGCTGGTATTGGTAGTGTTTTTAAGTCTACATCAAGGCAAGCATCTTGTAATTATGGGATAGGAAATGATAACAGGATAGTTTTAGTAGTAGACGAAGCAAACAGAGCATGGACAACATCGTCAGCATGGTGTGATAATAGGGCAGTTACCATAGAGGTTTCTAATTGTCAGAACGGGGGAAATTGGCTTGTTTCTGATAGAGTATTGAATACTCTTATAAATTTAGTTACGGATATTTGCAAAAGAAATGGAATAAAAAATTGTACTTATACAGGCGGAACTGATGGAGTTTTGCAAATGCATAAGTGGTATGCTCAAACATCTTGTCCGGGACCTTATTTAGGTAGTAAATTCCCTTATATCGCAAGTGAAGTTAATAAGAGGTTGAGAGGTGGAAAATCTACAAGTACATCTAATAATCTTTATAGAGTTAGAAAATCTTGGGGAGATTCCAAAAGTCAAAAAGGGGCTTTTAAAAACTTAAATAGTGCCATAGATTTGGCGAAAAAGAATGGATATAAGGTTTACGATAATAATGGAGTACAAGTTTATCCAGAAGTTAAAAAGGAGAGTACAAACACAAATAATACAAGTCCAAAATTTATTAAGTACGAAAATTGGACTGGAATAACACTAACAGAATGTAATGTAAGAACAAGTCCATCATTAAGCTCACCTGTTGTAGCTTGTTATGGAAAAAATGAACCAATACATTATGACCAAGTTTGGGAAGGTGATGGTTATCGTTGGATCTCTTATATTGGGGCAAGTGGTAAACGTAGATATGTTGCTTGTAGGAGATTAAGTGGGGATACTACACCTTGGATTAGATTTTAATAAAACTTGACTAATAGTATTATATATAGTATTATATAGATAACTTAACAGAACATTCCCATATGCACAAGAACAGTACGCTCAAGCTGTTCTTTTTTTATTATTTATTTGACTTATGATATTATATATAGTATCATATAGTAAAGGAGGTGCAAATGGGAAATAAAGATGTTAAGCTCATTGAAAAAATGAGACATCAACCTAACGGCATAAATCCAAAAGATGCCGAAAAAATATTATTATACTTAGGTTTTGAGCACAGAAATACTAAAGGTTCACATAAACACTTTAAAAGAAAAAGTGATGGAATGTGGTTTACTTTAGTTTTATCTGAAAATCCTATGAAAAGATATTTTGTTGATGATATATTAAAAATTGTAGATGAGTCTTAGGACTTATCTACAAAATTAGCACCCCATTTGTATATAATAACAATGAAGAAAAATTTGCACTATTATTTATCACTACCTTATTCAATTGTTACAAAAGAAATAAACGATGAAACAGGACATTATTATGTGGGTAGGGTAGAAGAGTTGTATGATGTAAAAACAGTAGGAAATACTATTGAAGAATTGTACAAAAACATCTATGAAGTGTTAGAAATGTCAATTGAAGATAGGCTAGAAGATGGAGAAGATATTCCAGAACCCATAGAAGAGAAGTATTCAGGTAGAATTTTAGCTAGGATTCCAAAAAGTTTACACAAATTTTTGTCAGAACAAGCGGAAATAGAGAATACATCATTAAATCAATTAATTTTATATAAATTAAGTAAATAAAAGACTTTAAGCGATTACATTAAGTAGTCGCTTTTTTAGTGGATAAAAAAGGAGATAAAATGGATAATAACTTAAAAATGTTTATAATTGGTATGTTAGCCGTTGCAATTGCATATTCTATAATTACTTTTTTAAATTATAGCAAAGAATGTACAAAAGAAATTAAAAATGAGAAAGTAAATCACGTTTTAGATAGGTTAAATAAGATTATAGAAAGAGCTGTAGGGGCAGCAAACCAAGTTGTGGTTAATAATGCAAAGGAAGATGGGACTTTTACAGCTTCTTATGGTAAAAAGGTTAAAGATGAAGTATTTGAAACAGTTTTAAAAGTTCTTGGAGATGAGGGAAAACAACTTTTAAATGAAGCCCTTGGTGATTTAGATAAATATATATCTGACGGGATAGAAGATGAAGTTGACAGAAGAAAATAGTATAATGTACTTAATAAGTAAACTGTATATAGTGTTTACGAAATTTTCTACAATGACCACTGGCTTTTGGCTGGTGGTCTTTTTTTTTTTTGTGGTTAATTATGACAGATACTGTGAACTAATAGTGCTAAAGCCGACTGCAAGTTTTCCTACCTTAAATATGGTAGAATTTTTTGTTTAGGGTATAATAATAGTATCCGTTTGCACGAAAGATATTCAAAATTTCCCATCTTTTATGATGGGATTTTTTTATATTTTAAAGTATAATATTAATGATCAATTAGTTTTGTTACGACAGACTAATACGAAAGACACTTGGGAAGGAATTAAGCTAGATTAATTATCTATGCTCCTGGGGTGTCTTTTTTTGTGGGTATTTTTATTGTATGTAGGGTAAATTGGCTTATTTATTATATTTACGTCGTATATATTGACAATGTAAATATATAGTAGTATTATATAAGTAACAAAGAAATAAATAATAAAAACAAGGGGGCAAACAATGAACAAAGTTATTAATGGAAAAAGATATGATACTGAAAAAGCTGAACTTATAGGAGAATGGACCAATGGACACAGGTATGGAGAATTTCAATACGAATGTGAAGAACTTTACAAAAAGAAAACAGGTGAGTTTTTCTTATATGGTTCTGGTGGACCAATGTCAAGTTATGCAGTTCCTTCCGGAAATAATAACTGGACAGGTAGTTCCAAGATAACACCGATATCAATTGATGAAGCTAAGAATTGGGTTGAGAGAAATCTTGATGCTGATGATTATGAAAAGCTATTTGAACTTGAAGAAGATAGTAATATTGCTTTTAGTTTATTAATTTCATGAAAATTTATACATAATAAAAGATGAAAGTTTGAGATAAAAACAAGAAAAATTATGAAAGATATAATAGTAGAAGCTTTGGAAAGTAATTTAGAGTGATAAGGGTAAATTATAACACGAAAGTTATTTTATTGAAGGAATATTTATATTTTTATACTTGATGATTTAATTGGCTTATACGTTAAAATATGAATGATTGGCTTATTTGCAAGGCTTACAGGAGTAAATTGTAGGGAGTTTAAAAAGAAGAATAAATGAATTAGAAAGTGAACTTAAAGAATTAAAAGAAAATTTGATAAGCTAAAAGCTATTATTGATAATTTAGAAAAGGATTATAATAATGAAAATGGTAGATCATATTCTCACGAGGAAATATTCTATTCCATGGGTAGGTTTATTAATATAATGAGAAAACTTTATGGAAAAAAGATAAAGGCTGAAGATATGACTTTCACTCACAACTTAATTCTTGGGAGAGATTATAATAAAATAAGTAGTGATTATCACAATTTGTTTTTTAAATATAATCACTTTATTAAAAGTGAACGCACTGCTAAAGTCTTTATGATTGCCAACTCTTTGATTGAAGAGGGTAAGGTTACAGATGAGGACAGAAGATTTTATTTATTAGGATTGAGAAAATAATTTGGCTTATGAGATTTGGCTTATCACAATTTGGCTTATGTAAAAGAACAAAAACTTATTTGGCTTATGAATAATAAAAACAAAAAAAAAAGAGGACTGAATTGACAGTCCTTTTGTTTTGTAACATCTTATGTTAGCAATCAATGAAACGTTTTAATTTTTAACATTTCAATACATCAAATGTTGATAATCAATGAAACATTTTTCTTTTTTAACATTTCAATACGTCTTACGTTACTAATCAATGAAACATTTTAATTTTTAGTATTTCAATACATCTTATGTTATTAATCAAATAATTATTTTCATTTTTAGTGTTTCAATACATCTTATGTTGTCAATCAAAACGTTTAAGAATTAAATTTTAAAATGATAATTTTATTTATCTGTTTTTAGTATATTATAATTTTTATAAGTGTCAAATGATTTTTAAAAAATAATTATTATTTGGTTACCAACAGGTTACCAACGTACATGGTGTTTTATAAAATAAAACGTAGTTATATATAGTTGTTAAAAAGCGTTGTGATTGTGTAAATAACATATTTCTCCTTTATCCCGCACCAAGAAATTTTAGACGTTGGAAACAACGTCTTTTTTTGTGCTCATTTTTACAATTTTTTTACTTTTTTATAACAATTTTATTACTTATCCTATGCTAGAATTATTAAAAGGAGAAGATTATGGTTGATAAAGTTATTGAAGTTAGGTCTTTGGTTAAAAGATACAAAAATTTTCTTGCTGTTGATAATTTGGATTTGGATTTGTATAAGGGAGAAATTTTGGGGCTTTTGGGTCCAAATGGATCTGGAAAATCTACTACTATTTCTTGTATTCTTTCTTTACTTAGCAATAATGGGGGATCTATTAAAATTTTTGGCGAAGAAATGACTCCTGATTCTTTTGAAATTAAGAAAAAAATTGGTGTTGTTTTTCAAGATGTTGGTGTTTATGATGAGCTAAGTGTTTATGAAAATATTGATTATTTTTGTGCTTTATACATAAAAGATAAAAATAAAAGAAAAATTCTCGTGAAAAATACAATAGATCTTGTTGGTCTTGGTGATTTTGTTAAATTTAAGCCTAAACAACTATCTGGTGGATTATTAAGAAGGCTAAATATAGCTTGTGGAATTTCTCACAAACCTGATTTAATTATTTTTGATGAGCCTACTGTTGCAGTTGATCCTCAATCTAGAAATAATATTTTGGAAGGAATAAAAAAATTAAACAAAGAAGGAGCAAGCATTATCTACACTTCTCATTATATGGATGAGGTTGAAAGTCTCTGTGATTATATTGTTATTCTTGATAAGGGGAAAATAATAGCAAAAGGTGATGCTGAGAGTTTAAAAGATATCATTAATTTAAAGGAAAAAATTTCTTTTGAATCTGATGATTTGTCAAATGATTTGATAGAAAAAATAAAATCTATGGACTCTTTGATTGATTTTTCTATAAATGGGAGAAATTGCAAATTAAGTTTTTCAAAAGATTCAAATATCCTAAATCTTGTTGATATCTTAAATTCATTTGAAATAAAATACGACCACCTAAGCTCAAGCAGACCTAGTTTAAACGATGTTTTTCTCGAATTGACTGGAAAAGAATTGAGGGATTAATATGTTCTTGCACAGTTTTAAAAATACTTTTAAAGTTTTGATTAGGGATAGGACTCTTATTTTTTGGTCTTTAATCTTTCCTCTAATCTTGGGCTTTTTCTTTAATATTGCTCTTGGAAATATAAAAAATTCAATGGAATTTGAGCCTATTAATGTTAGTGTGAAAGAGGATTTGAGAGATGATAAATATTTTGATGATTTTTTAAAAACATTAGAAAAAGAAAAAATATTTAAGATAAGCCATAAAAATAAGCTAGATGATGAAAAAATCACTGCCTACATAAAAGATTATGACAAAGTAGAGTTTAAAAAATCTGGTCTATATGAATCTATTGTAGAAAGCATAATGAATGCTTATTTAAGAAAAGGAATGATGGCAGAAAAAATTTTTAGAAAAAATCCTACTTTTAATTCCAAGATTTTGACTGAAAGTTCAAGCCATATAAAAGATAATTCAAAGAAAAATATTGATATTGTTAATACATTTTTCTATTGCCTAATAGGTATGCAGGCCTTGTATGGTTTTAGTTTTGGGCTTTTGATTATTTATAGGTATGAGGCAAACCTATCAAGCCTTGCAAAAAGAAATGCAATAGCTCCTATAAAAAAATCCGTAAGTTTTTTAGCTTCAATTTTAGCTGGATTTATAATAAATTTTTCTATAGTTTTATTTACAATTTTATTTTTTAATAAAATTTATAAAATAGATTTTTCTAGTAAGCTTATTCCATTAATTTTTCTTATTGGACTTGCTAGTTTATTTGGTGTTTTGTTTGGTGCTTTGATTGCTTTATCAAATAAATCGAGCATAGAAGTTAAAAATGGTATAGGAATAGCTATAAGTATGGTATTTTCATATTTTGCTGGAATGATGAATTCGGACGTGAAAATAATGGTTCAAGAAAATTATCCAATAATAAACAAACTTAACCCAGCATCTTTAATTAATGATGGGATTTACAGTCTTTATTATTATGATACTTTGGACAGGTATTGGGAAAATTTTAGATATTTATTATTTTTAACTTTGCTATTTGGATTAATTTCTTATTTGTTAACAAGGGGTAGGCAATATGACAGTATTTAAAAATTATTTTAAAATAATAAGAGGCCATACTAAGGCTATAGCCTTATATACAATAATTTTCATGTCCTTACTTATATTTTCTAATTCTACTAATACCAATACCAATGTTTATAAAAAAGAAAAGGCAAAAATTTATATAGAAGACTTATGCCAAAGTGATTTATCAAAATCTTTTATTACCTATATGGAAAAAGAAAATAAAATCGTTGATCTTAAAGGAAAAAATATTGACGATAATTTATTTTATGGAATAGTAACAGCTTATATAAAAATTCCAGAAAATTTTAATAAAGAAAGAAAGGTTGAGATAAAAAAGAGTCAAAGTGCTAAGTATTATCAATATGTAAAAGAATCAGTAAATTTATATTTAAATCAAATTTCAGCCTATGAAAAAGCAGGTTTTACTACGAAAGATGCAATAAAAAATACGAAAAAAGATTTTCAAAAGAAAGTAAAAATTTCCTTAAGAAAAAATAAGGGACCAGTATTGCAAGAAAATATTTTGTTTTTCTTTAATTTTTTATCCTACGTATTTTTAAGTCAAATAATTTTGGTAGTATCCTTAGTAAGCCTAACATATAAAAATAAAAATATTAAACAAAGAAATATGATTTCTCCTATGAGTAAGACGAAAATAAATTTTCAAATACTTTTGGCAAATATTTCTTTTGCATTTTTTTCGTGGCTTCTTTATATGCTAGCTTTTTTCATTTTAAATAGAAAAATAGACTTATCAAATAGAATAATGTATTTAATGATAAATTCTTTGGTCTTTGCCCTATCTACAGTTAGTCTTGCTCTGTTTATATCTAAATTAATAAATAATAGCAATATTATGATGGCTGTGATGAATATTTTTTCCCTTGGTTCATCGTTTTTAACAGGAGTTTTTGTTCCTCAAGAGATTTTAAGTAAAAATGCTCTCTTATTAGGACGAATATTTCCAAGCTTTTATTATGTAGCAAATAATAATATGATAGCAAATAATTTTACAAAAGAAATATTTTTAGAAAATATCTTTATACTTGTAGGATTTGCTGTGATTTTTTTCTTGATAAGTTTGATATTAGATAAATTTTTATTTTTTAAAAGATCAAGTAAAAATTGAAATTTTAATTTGGATTCATTTGTCTAGATTTGGGTATCTATAACTATAGTAAACTATTTAACAAAATTTAATTATCTAGAACTTTATCAATATTTAAAAATAGTATATAATTTTACTAATAGGAGGAAAAGTTTTGCGAGATATAAAAAGAGTAGTTTTAAAATTAAGTGGAGAAGCACTTGCAAAAGATAAGGGATTTGGTTTTGATGATGACACCATTGATCTTATTTGCGAAAATATAAAAAAAGCAAGAGACAAGGGACTTGAAATTGCCATAGTTGTTGGCGGTGGAAATTTCTGGAGAGGAAGAAGTGGTCAACATATTGAACGCGCAACAAGTGATACGATTGGTATGCTTGGAACCGTTATGAATGGTCTTAGGGTTCAAGATACTCTTGAAAAAATGGGACTTGAAACAAGACTAATGACTGCAATTAATATGCAAGAAGTTGCAGAACCTTATATTAGAAGAAGGGCTGTAAGGCATCTTGAAAAAGGAAGAATTGTAATTTTTGCAGCAGGAACTGGTCTTCCATATTTCTCAACTGACACAACAGCATCTCTTAGGGCTTTAGAAATTGATGCGGATATGATTTTATTAGGGAAAAAAGGAACTGATGGAATTTATGATAAAGATCCAAATCAATTTGAGGATGCCGTAAAATATGAAAAATTAACCTATAGTGAAATTTTACAAAAAAGATTAAAGATTATGGATTCCACTGCAACAAGTTTGTGTATGGATAACGATATGCCAATACTTGCTTTTGGAATAGATAATCCTGAAAATTTAGTTAAAATAGTTGAAGGAAAAGAAATAGGAACAATTGTAAAGGAGAATTTTGATGTACGATAATATTATTAAAGATACAGAAGCTTTGATGAAAAAAGCTTGTGAATCATTTGAAATTAGAATTTCTAAAATAAGAGCAGGAAGAGCAAATGATTCAATATTAGATGGACTTACATTTTCATATTATGGAAGTCAAACACAAATTAACCAAGCTGCAACCATATCTACACCAGAACCAAGACTTTTGGTAATAAAACCTTGGGACAAATCAAATATAAAAGAGATCGAAAAAGCGATAAATAAATCAGATATTGGAATTAATCCACAAAATGATGGCGAAGTTATAAGACTTCCATTCCCAGCATTGACAGAAGAAAGAAGAAAACAATTAACAAAACAAGTTTCTGAATATTCTGAAGATAGCAAAATTCAAATTAGAAATATAAGAAGAGAAAGCCTTGATAAGGCAAAAAAAGCTGAAAAAGCAGCAGATTTAACAGAAGATGATTTATTTTCAATTGAAGATGACATTCAAAAAATTACAAAAAAATATATAGATCAAATTGAGAAAACTGTCGAAAATAAAAATAAGGAATTACTCGAAGTTTAATTGAATAAAATAAAATTTGATAAGCTAAAAGCTATTTTAAATAAGGATATAGGAAAAGTTAGGATAAATTCAAATATTTTATCCTTGTTTTTAAAGCAACTAAGCTTACTTACCGACTCATCTGTATCCTTATACGATAGTTTAAAAATTATAATTGACCAAAGACTTGATAAAAAACTAAACAAGGCTTTGGTCAATGTATCTTTGAGCTTAAAAAGTGGGGACGAGCCCTATCAGGCTTTTTATAAAGAAGAGAAATCTTTTGGTCCAATTTTAACATCCTTTATTAAAAGTGGAGATGTAAGTGGTAATCTATCAAAAATACTCGATGAGTTGTCAACCTATATGACCGAAGAAAGTAAAAATAAAAATAAAATTACAGAAGCCTTGATTTATCCAATAATTTTGCTTTGTGTGACTATTGGAGTTGTAATAACTATTTTAACTAAAGTCATGCCAACTTTTATAGAAGTTTTTGATGACAGTTCTAAGAACTTGCCAGTATCAACCAAAATTCTTCTGACTTTAGGAAATTTTTTCAATAAAAATGGAATAAATATTTTGCTTGGATTTCTATTTGCAATCATTATTTTTTACATATTAAGACAAAAAGAAGAGTACAAGTATAGAATTGATAAATTTTTCTTTAAAAGCTTTATTTTCAGAAAATTTAGGATTTTAAATATAGAATATCAAATAAGCTCACTTTTATACATACTAAGAATTGGTGATGTTGATATTATTGAAAGTATTAATATTATAAAAAAATCATTCAAAAATTTATATTTAAAAGAAATTTTATCAAATGTTGAAAATAGTTTAAAACTCGGAAATAATTTGTCAAAGTCTATGGAAAAGGAAAATGTTTTTACAAAGTTGTTTATTGCCATGATTAAAGTTGGAGAAGATAGTGGAGATATGGCAAAATCTTTAGAAAAAGCCTCAGCCTATTATGCAAATGAATATATTTATAGACTAAAAAGAATTTCAAGTCTGTTTGAACCATTTTTGATTATTTTTATGGCTTTTATTGTAGGATTTGTAGTTTTTTCAGTAGCCATACCTATGTTTGATACAGTTAATACCATTAATTTTTAAGGAGGATTTATGTTAAAAATAAATAGAAAAAATGGATTTACCTTAATAGAATTAATAATAGTAATTGCAATTATCGCTATGCTTGCGGCTATTGCGATACCAAAATATAAACAAACAAAAAAACAAGCAGCAATTACTGCTCATAATGCAAATGTATCCATGCTAAAAACTGCTGCGAGCGTAAAATTAAATGAATTAAATTCAAATGATACATCTGTAACATGGGAAGGTAAAGAAAATGACGATTCACTTAATTATGTAGAAAAATGGCCTGAAATTCCAAAAGGTTTAGATGATGAAATAAAGGATCAAACTTATACTGTAACAATTAATCCTAAAACATCAACTATTACAGTAAAACCTGATAAAATGGAATTCAAATGATTTTTATTATTTATTTTTTCCTAGGATCAATCTTTGGATCTTTTGCTCATTTGTTGGTTGAAAGAAGTCTTAGGGGAGAAAATATTGCATATCCTCCAAGTCACTGTACAAATTGTCAGAAAAAAATTTTAAAAAGAGACCTTATACCGATTATTTCTTATATAAATTTAAAAGGAAGGTGCAGGTTTTGTAATGAAAAGATCCCACTTTCATATATTTTTTATGAAATAATAGGGGGTCTTTTATTTATATTTGCAATGAAAGATAGGAATTTTATTGAAGGAATATTTATATTTTTTTCCTTGATGATTTCATTTGTAATAGCCATGATAGATCTAAAAAGTATGGATATTTATATGATTTATGTCTATATACTTGGATTTGTAGGACTTTTATATAGAATTATTTATTTAAAAATTGATATAGAATTTATAAAAATATTAGGGATTTTTACCTTAATCTATATTTTAATTTATTATATATCAAGAAAAAATATAGGAGATGGAGATTATTTTTTCTATTTAGCCTTATTTTTATTTTTAAGAAATGAGAAAATTATATATATAATTTTAGGATCAATTTGGCTTGGTGGAATTTTTGCTATAATTATTGCCATTAAAAAAAGGTCAACAAAAATCAAAATTCCATTTTGTATTTATATTTTCCTAGCCTATATCATAGCTTTATTTTGAGGTGATTATGAAAAAAAGAGCCTTTACCTTAATTGAATTAATAGTAAGTCTTGCCATAATTTCTTTGATTTCTAGCATAATTTTAATAAAATCAGGTGTAATTCCAAAACTTCAAGAAAGAAAAGAGATGGAAAATTTACAGGCTGATATAAATTATTGTAGAGAAAAATCCCTGGTTACAGGTTTTTCCTATGAAATAGAAATTTTAAAAGATTCTTATCAGATAAGAAGAGAAGACGATAATAAATTTGTTAAAGAAGTTTACTTTAAACATGTAAAAGCAAATGTAGATAATATTTTTGTATTTAGGCCTACAGGGAGTGTAAGGGGAGCAAGTAAAATATATTTTACCTCTAAAAATAATGAATATTCAATAATTGTAGCGCCAATAGCTGGAAGGATTAGAAATGAATAAAAACAAAGGCTTCACCTTAATTGAAACAATAATAGGTCTTTTTCTTATAAGTTTAATTACAATTTTCCTTCTTCCATCACTTTTTTCAGTTTATAAAAATTCTCTAAAAATAAAAAACAATTCAAAAGTTCTTTTTACCATGCAGGAAGTTTTAGAAAAATCTAAAAAAAGAAAAATTGGAGATTATGAAGATATAGAAGATGGAGTTGAAATACATACAAAAGTCAAACCTTATAATAAAAATTTAAAATATATAGAAGTTAAATCTAGTAACTATGTCTTAGATGTGGTGGTAAAAAAATGAAAAAAAGAGGATTCACTTTAATAGAATTACTATGTGCTCTTGCTATTTCATCTCTTCTAGTTCTTTTGATAAATAATATAGTTAAGACAAATTTTCTAATAAGCAAAAAAACTTATGATGAAGAAATTGATTATAAAAATTCAACAAATTGTATTTTGTATATAGAAAATGTAATCAGAAGGGCAGACGAAATCATAGATTACAAAAATGAAAATGATTTTAAAATTTTAATAAAAGACGGGAAAAATAAATCTACTTATAGGTTTGAGCAAATAGGAAAGAATTTATACGTCTACATTAATAATATAAATTCAATAAGCGAAAAAGAGACAAAAATTCCTATTGGATATTGCAAAAATTCAAATATTTCCTATGATAAAGATGAGGATTCATTTTATGTAAGTGTTGATTTTTATGAAAATGAAGGAAATTCAAAATATAGAACCTATATCAGGAGGCTTGAATGAAAAAAAGAGGATTTTTATCAATTTATGTTTTAATAATACTAACTCTTTTGTCTATAAGCCTCGCTTTTATTTATGAACAAGGAAAAAATAATAATGATTTAAATAAAAACCTATATGATAGAAAAAAGGCCATATACTATCTGGAATCTGTTTATAATGTAGTTTTTGATGATGAAGATAGGTTAATTGAAAAATCTGAAGAAATAAACAAAATAGATGATGATTTGTCACATGATTATTATTTTGATTTTTTTAATAAGGAAGAATCTGTAAAAATTATAAAAATAGGTGAAAACTCATTTTCTATGAATAAAATAAAAGTAATAGGAGATTCAAAGGCTAAGCTTGATATTTCATTTGATCTAAAAGAAAAATATAATTTAAAAAATGAATCAAAAATAATTTTGGAAAATGATTTTGAAGAATTTTTTGAAAATTTAAAATTTAAAGAAAAAAGATTAGAAAAATATGAAAATTTTGAAATAGATAAAGATTATGACAATATTTTTATAAAGACTTATGAAAATTTAATTATAAAAAAATCTAAAGATAAAAATAATTATAATGGTATTTCAAACAAAGAAAATACCAGTAATTTTTCAAAATCTGAGGAAAATTTTCTAAATAAAACTAAGACAGCAAGAAGAATTAGTGGTATAGTAGTAATTGGAAAAGATTTGATTTTAGAAAAAGACTTGGTTTTGGATGGTCTACTTATTATAAAAGGAGATATCATTTCTGAAAATGATAGCAAGCTTACAATAAATGGGCAAATGATATCAAAAAATGATTATGATAAAAAAGTGAAATATTTTTATAAAAAAGAAAGATCACTAGATTATATTAATGATATAGAAAATCCAAAACATATTGAAATTAAATCGAAAAAAGTATTTTAATGGAGGAATAAATGAAAATATTAGTTATCAACTGTGGATCTTCATCTTTAAAATATCAATTATTTGATATGGACAATGAAGAAGTTTTAGTAAAGGGTCTTGTAGAAAGAATTGGAATTGACGGATCAAGACTTAAACAAGAAAAAGGCGACGACGAATATATAATTGAAGAGGATATGAAAGACCATACTGAAGCAGTTAAACATGTATTTGAAGCAATAACTGACAAAGAAAATGGAGTTATTTCAGATCTTTCAGAAATTGATGCAGTTGGCCACAGATTTGTTCACGGTGGAGAAAAAATAACAAAATCAGTTGTAATAGATGAAGAAGTTAAAAAAGCAGTTAAGGAATATTCAAAATTCGCACCATTACACAACCCAGCAAACATGATGGGACTTGAAGCTTGTGAAAAACTTCTACCAAATGTAAAAAACGTAGCAGTTTTCGATACAGCTTTCCATCAATCAATGCCAAAAGAAACTTTCCTTTATGGAATAGATTATAAATATTACGAAGAACAAGCTATAAGAAAATATGGATTCCACGGAGCAAGCCATGATTTCATTACACAAAAAACTGCAAAAGTTTTAGAAAAAAATCAAAATGAATTAAATATGATTTCATGCCATTTAGGAAATGGATCATCAATTTGTGCAATCAAAGAAGGAAAATCATTTGACACAACAATGGGACTTACACCACTTGAAGGACTTGTAATGGGAACAAGGAGTGGAGACTTAGATCCAACAGTTGTTACATTCTTGATGAATGAATATGGTTACGATACAAAAAAAATGGACAATGTATTAAACAAAGAATCAGGAGTTCTTGGAGTTTCTGGAGTATCATCAGACTTTAGAGATCTTGAAAATGCTGCAAACGAAGGAAATGAAAGAGCAGATATTGCCCTTAAAATGTTTGCAAATAGAGCCAAAAGATATATAGCAGGATACATGGCAGAAATCGGAAAAGCTGATGCAATTGTATTTACTGGTGGAATCGGAGAAAATTCTGCAACAATGAGAGCTGATATAATGAAAGGCTTCGAACAATTTGGAATTAAATTAGATCCTGAAAAAAATAATGTTCGTGGTGGTTGTCATTTGATTTCAACTGATGATTCAAAAGTAAAAGTTTTTGTAATTGCAACAAACGAAGAATTAATGATTGCAAGAGACACTAAAAAACTAGTATAGCTTGACAATTTTAACATTTACTTATATAATGTTTAAGATTGCTAAAACTCATAACTAGGAGGTGTTAGAATGGCAGTACCTAAGAGAAGAACATCAAAAACAAGAAAAAATAAAAGAAGAGCTTCAGCTTACAGATTAAATAAATCAAATTATGTAGAGTGTCCAAATTGTCATGAACCAATGTTACCACATAGAGTTTGTCCAAGCTGTGGTTATCATAAAGGCAAAGAAGTTCTTGAGTTAAATTAAGATAGTGGTAACACTATCTTTTTTTAATATCAAAAATAAGGGGAAATTATGAAGATAATAATAGATACTTATGGAGCAGATGATGGAATAAAAGTTCCTATAGAAGGGGCAATAGAAGCTTTAAAAGAAAAAGATTTTTTTCCGGTTTTTTCTGGAGATAAAGAAAAAATTGAAAAAATTATTGATGGAAGAATAAAATCTTACGAAATAATTGATGCCAAAGAAAAAATTGAAAATAATGAAGATCCAGTAAAGGCTATAAGAAGAAAAAAAGAATCAAGTTTAGTAAAAGCTTTTAATAAATTAAATGAGAAAGACTACCATGGTTTAGTTTCAGCGGGATCAACAGGGGCAATTCTTGCAAGTGGACTTTTTATTTCTGGAAGAATTAAAGGAATAAAAAGAGCTTGTATTGCAACAAGTCTTCCAACATATGAAAATCAAACCTTATTATTAGATACTGGTGCAAATATGGATTGTAAGGCAGAATTTTTAAAAGAATTTGCAATAATGGGCAGCGTTTTTGCTGAAAATGTTCTTCATATAAAAAATCCTACAGTTTCACTTTTAAATGTTGGAATTGAAGAGCACAAGGGAAATAAACTAACAAAAGAAACTTACAAATTATTAAAAGAATCTTCTATAAATTTTGTAGGAAATATTGAGGCAAGAGATTTATTTACTGGAAAAACGAATATAATAATAGCAGATGGATTTGATGGAAATATTGCAATAAAAACGGCAGAAGGCGTAATTAGTCTTTTTAGTAAAGAAATAAAAGATGCTATATATAAATCATTTTCAACTAAAATAGGTGGAGCCTTAATAAAAAAATCTTTAAAAAATAATTTGTTAAAATATAATTCAGAAACAATAGGTGGAGCACCACTTTTGGGAGTAAATCAATATGTTTACAAGGCACATGGAAACTCAAACGCCAAGGCCTTTAGCTCAGCAATTTTAGGGCTTATAGATTATATAAATACAAATACAATAGAAAAAATAAAAGGAGAATTAGAATGATAAGAGATGAATTAATTGAATTAGTAAAAGAAAATTTAGATATCAATGAAGATGAAATAGATTTTGAAAAAGAAATTACAGCTTACGATATAGATTCAATCGATATGCTTGATTTTATTATGGCAATTGAAGATAAATATGATATTGAATTTTCTGATGACGAATTAGATGAAATCGAAAAGTTTTCTGATGTTGTATCTTTAATAGAAAGCAAAAACTAATGAATTTAAAAGAAGAAAGATTAGAAGAAATTCGAAAACTAGAAGAGAGTATTGGCTATAGTTTTAAAAATAAGAATCTTTTAGACATAGCCCTTACTCATTCTTCTTATATAAATGAAAGCAAGGATAAGAAAAGAACATCAAACGAAAGATTGGAATTTTTGGGAGATAGTATTTTGGATTTGGTTGTTAGTGAAGAACTTTACAAAAATCATAAAACATATCCAGAAGGAAAACTTACAAAAATAAGATCAAGAATAGTATGTACTTCCTCATTTTCAAAGGCAAGTGAGAAATTTAATCTATCATCTTATTTATTATTTGGAAAAGGTGAGATTAGCCATAATGGAAGAGAGAAAAAATCTGTAAAAGCTGATACTTTTGAAGCTTTTTGTGCTGCAATCTATCTTGATGCAGGTTATGATTTTCTAAAAGATTTTTTGATGAAAAATTACTATGAAACTGTAAAAAATCTCCTTGAAAATGACTTGCTTTTTATTGATTATAAGACAAAATTACAAGAATATTTTAATAAAACCAATAAAACAATTTTAAAATATAAGCTTTTAAAAGAAGAAGGGCCAGAGCACAACAAAACATTTTATATGGAAGTTTTTGCAAAAAATAAAAAACTTAGCACAGGCAAGGGAAAAAACAAAAAAGATGCTGAACAAATGGCAGCAAGGATTGCTTATAAGAAGTTAACAAATGAGTAAAAAAGAATATATAATACCTATCTTTATACCATTTTTGGGTTGTCCTCACGATTGTGCTTTTTGCAATCAAGTGAAGATTACAAACTATAAAGATAATATTAATAAAGAAAATACAATAAAGCAAATTGATCAATACTTGTCATATTTTCCAAAAAATGAAAATCTTAAAGAAATCGCGTTTTTTGGTGGATCATTTACAGGTCTTGACACAAAAGTAATGATTTCATATCTTGAAATAGCCTTGTCCTATAAAAAGAATAGAATTATTGATAGAATCAGACTATCTACAAGGCCTGATTATATAAATAATTCTATTCTTGATATTTTAAAAAAATATGAGGTTGATGTAATTGAGCTTGGAATCCAATCATTGGATGATAAAGTTTTAGAGGCCAATGAAAGAGGTCATAGTAAAAAAGATTCACTTAAGGCAAGCATTTTAATTAAAGATTATGGTTTTAAATTAGGTCATCAAATTATGCCAGGTCTTTATAAAGATTCTTTTGAAAAATCAATCCAAACTGGACTTGAGTCAATAAAAATGAAACCTGATATGGTAAGAATTTATCCGACCTTGGTGATAAAAGATACAAAGCTTGAGAAATTATATAAAAATAATTTATATAAGCCGCTCACATTGGATGAGGCAATAAATTTATCTTCTAGGCTTTATATGATTTATGCTTATAAAAATATTCCTGTAATAAGAATTGGTCTTCAACCAACTGAAAATATTAATGATAAAGAAGATGTGGTTGCAGGTCCATTTCATCCTTCCATTAGGCAATTAGTGGAGTCAAATATTCACAAAATTTATTTGGAAGATTTGATAGAAAAATATGATTTAAAAGAAAAAATCAAAATTCATGTACCAAACAGGATGATTTCAATAATTGCTGGGAATAAAAGATCAAATAAGGATTATTTTTACGAAAATTATGGACTTATTATAAATTTTCAAAATGATGATGAAAAATTTATAGAATATAAAGATAAAAAAATTCCCTATAATATTGATGAATTTATCAAAAATTTTGTGGAAAAAACATACGGTGGTGATTTATATTAGATTAGAAAGTGTAGAACTTAAAGGATTTAAGTCCTTTGCTAATAAAACAAAAATAAAATTTGATAATCAAATAACTGCTGTAGTTGGGCCAAACGGATCTGGAAAATCAAATATTGCCGATGCTATAAAATGGGTTTTGGGAGAGCAGTCAGTCAAATCTTTGAGAGGAAAAAAGATGGATGATGTAATCTTTCAAGGAGCTGATGATAAAAAGCCTATGAATATGGCTGAGGTAAATCTTTCATTTGACAATAGGGATAGGTCCTTATCAAGTGACTATGACCTTGTTAAAATTTCTAGAAGAATTTTTAGAAATGGTGATAACGAATATAGGTTAAATGAAAAAAGAGTAAGGCTTAAAGATATAAAAGAATTATTTTTGGACACTGGTATTGGTAAAGAAGGATATTCTGTAATTGGCCAAGGAAGAATTGATGAAATTTTAAATTCTTCAAACCAAGAGCGTAGAAATATTTTTGAAGAAGCAAGTGGGATTGCAACTCACAAATACAGGAGGGAAGAATCCCAGAAAAAATTAAATAAAGTTGATGAAGATTTAGAAATAATTCAAAGAGAATGGGAATATAAGAATAAGGATAAAAATAGACTAGAAATTGAAGCGAAAAATTTTGATAAATATCAGCAAATTGAAAATTCATTAGATGAAAAAGCCTATTTATATTATTTTAATAAATCAAAATCCTTAAATGATAAAAATAAAAATTTATTAGAAAAAATTAAAATTTTAAAATTAAATCAAGAAGAAAAAACAAGAGAATTTGACAAGATTAATGAATCTTTGCTTCCTATTGCAGAAAATATAAGAAATCTTGAAAAAGAATATGAAAATCTTAGCCAAAATATAATAAACAATGAAAAAAATATTGATAAAAGTATTAATAAAATAAATTTAGATAAGCAAAAGCTTCTTTACAATCAAAAAGATTTAGAAAGAAACGAGAAAGATTTCAAAACTTATGATGAAAAGATAAAATCTTATGAAATTTCTCTAAAGAATCAAAAAAATAATCTTGACCAAACAAAAAATATAATTAAAAATTTAGAAGATAAAAATATAGATTTAGAAAATAATAAAAAAGAAAAAATTAATTTATTAGAAGACATAGAAAAAGAAATTGAAAATCTTGAAAATGAAGATAAGAAATTAAATAAGATAATCTATGATTATGATATTGACCAAAAAACAAGAATGGTTCTCGAAAAACATAGGTCTGAAAATAACAGAATCATAAATGAAAAAATCATAAGCTTAAAAAATGAACTTTCAAATTTAAATGAAGATTTGTCAAAAATTCAATATGAAAAGAATAATTTGAAAAAAACTATTGATGAAAAAAACCAAATCTTATCTGAAATTAAAAATGAACTCGATAATTTTGTTATTCAAAAAGAAAAATTGGAAAAATCTATTAGCCAAAATAATATTTCATGCAAGGAAGAAATTTCAAATTATAAAATCCAAAAATCCTTGATGGAAAGAAACGAAGGATACTTTTATTCTGTTTCTGATTTTTTGAAAAAAACCAAAAATACTGAAATCGAAAATTTATATATAGATACCCTTGCAAATCTTATAACTGTAAAAAACGGCTATGAAGAAATAATAGAAAATCTAATAGGTCAAGGCTTACAAAATATAGTAACTTGGTCAAAAAAAGACACCAGAGAGATTATTAATTTCGTAAATAAAAACAAACTTGGAAGAATAACTTTTCTTCCTTTGGATTCAATAAGGCAAAATAAAAAGCCAGTAGTTAATGAAAAAGAAGTTATAGCTATGGCATATGATTTGGTAAGTTTTGATCCAAAACTTGAAAATATAATAAATCACTTTCTTTCAAATACAGTTGTTGTAAAAAACATTGATGATGCAGTTTCTTTGTCAAACAAAATCAAAGGATATAGGATTATTTCTTTAAATCTTGATTTAATTAACACTTGGGGCTCAATGGTTGCTGGAGTAAATAAATCAAGAAAATCAAATATAAATATTTTAAATAGAAATAAAAAAGTAAATGAAATAAAAATAAGAATCAATAAGCTTAGAAATGAAAGAAATGATTTACTAAATTTATATAATGATTTATCCGAAAATTTAAAAAATAAAAATCTACAAAAAGAAAAAGAAGAAGATATTTTAAATACAACAAAAGAAAAATTATTGGATTCAAGTAATATTTTTGATAGAAAAAATTACCAAAAACAAAGTCTTATTCAAAGAATTGATGAGCTAAACGAATCATTAAAAGAATCCAAAGAAGAAGAAAATTTTAATGATATAGAAAAGATAAAGTTAAAACTTTCAAATGTTATAAGAGAAAAAAATATTCTTAGTGATAAGGCTGATGAAAATAAGAAATTAATTAATGAAATTTCAAATGAAATATTTAAAAATAAAAATAATATTGAAATAAATACAAGAGATTTAAATATTTTGGAAAATAGAATCGGTGAAGATCAAAACAGCCTTTTAAATTTAAAGGAAAATATTAAATTTAATCAAAAGATGAAAAAATCTCTTGATTATAGTATAGAGAATTTAGAAAAAGAAATAAGTCTTTGTGAAAAAAATATAGAAGAATTAAAAAATCAATTGAAAATTGATGGAGATAAAAAATTAGAAATTTCACAATTAATTGATGAAAAGAAAAAATCTAACCATGAACTTTTGTCAAAATCTAAAAGCATTGAAAATGACTTAAATGAATATTCTATGAAAATAGTCAAGTTTAATTACAAGCTTGAAGCTATGAGTAAGGATTTGAAAAATTTGGAAGATGAAATAAGACCTTTTATTTCAAAACCTTTAGATAAACTTAAAGAAAATGATTATAAAGATTTAGACCAAAGTATTAAAAAGGAAGACTTATTTTCTTTGCAAAAAAAATTAAGTCAGGTAGGATTTTTTGATGAAAATTCAAAAGAAGATTTTGATAAAGCCTATAAAGAATTTGAATTTTTGGATAAGCAAAAAATTGACCTCGAAGAGGCCAAAAAAGATATTGAAAAAATGATAAAAAAACTTGAAGATGAAATGAAAGATGAATTTATCAAAAATTTCAATATAATTGATGAAAAATTCCAAAGAATATTCAAGGAATTATTTATGGGAGGAAAGGCAAAGTTAAGTCTAGATTCTAATGATTTATTAGATGCTGGAATAGAAATTTCAGCTTGCCCTCCAGGAAAAAGTACAAAAAATTTAAGCTTACTTTCTGGAGGAGAGAAATCACTAACTGCAGTAGCTTTGCTCTTTGCAATATTTGAAACAAATCCTGCTCCATTTTCATTATTAGATGAAATTGATGCAGCTATGGATGAATCAAATATAAAAAGATATATAGATTATTTAAAATCTTTGTCCGATAAAACTCAATTTATAATGATAACTCACAGGCAAACGACCATGCAATTAGCTGAAAAAATTCATGGTGTTACTATTGGAGATGGAGGAATATCAAAAATCTATTCAATAGATTTTGAAGAAAATAATTAGAAGGAGATATAATGGCAATTAGAAATATAAGACAAGTTGGCGATCCAATTTTAAGAAAAACTTCAAAAGAAGTAAAAGAAGTTAATGATAGAATTAAAATTTTACTAGACGATATGGCAGAAACAATGTATAAGGCTGATGGAGTTGGCCTTGCAGCACCACAAGTCGGACTTTTAAAAAGAGTTATAGTTGTAGATATTAGGGACGAAGATGGTCTAATAAAACTTGTAAATCCTGAAATTATTGAAAAAGATGGGGAACAAATTGGAGTTGAGGGATGCCTTTCAGTTCCAAATTTTAATGCAAATGTTAAAAGACCAGCTCATGTTGTTGTAAAATATTTGGATGAAAATGGAGATGAAAAAGAAATTGAAGCAGAAGACCTTAAGGCTGTTGCACTTTGCCATGAAATTGATCATCTAAATGGAGTTTTGTTCATAGATAATTACGAAGAGGAAGTTAAATTTGACTAAAAAAATAAATATATGTTTTATGGGAAGTCCAAAGTTTTCATTAGAAACTTTGGATATTCTTAATAAAAACGAAAATATAAACCTAAGTTTAGTTGTTAGTGGAAAAGATAAAAAAAGAAATAGAAATAAATTCAGACCAACAGTTGTAAAACAATATGCACTTGATAATAATATAGAAGTTATTACACCAGATAGTGTAAATACTGATGAATTTTTATCTATTTTAAGAGAAAAAAATATAGATTTTATAGTTGTAGTAGCCTTTGGTCAATTGATAAAAGAAAATTTACTTAAAGCTTATGAAAATAAAATTATAAACCTACACCCTTCTTCATTGCCAAAATATAGGGGACCTAGTCCTGTTCAATATACTTTATTAAATGGAGATAAAAAAACTCACGCGTCAGCTATGTTAATTGAAAAAGGCATGGATTCTGGAGATATTTTAAGCCAAAAAGAAATAGAAATAAGTGAGTATGATGATTTTACATCTTTAAGCGAAAAATTGTCTAAACTTGGTGGTCAAACTATTCTTGAATCTATTTTAAATTACGATGATTTAATAGAAAAAAGAATAAAACAAGATGACCAAAAAGCAACTTTTACAAAAAAAATCACAAAAGAAATGGGGAAAATTGGCTTTAACCAAACAAAAGAAGAAATTATAAATAAAATTCGCGCTTTTGTAGAATTTCCAAAGGCTTATTTTTCCTATAAAGATCAAAATGTGAAAATTTTAAAGGCAAGCCCAGTAGAAATTAAAAATCCAAAAATATCCCTTGTTTACAAGGCAAACAAGGCTGATAAAATTATTATTGGTTGTAAAAACGGTGGAATAAGGATAGAAAAAATTCAATTTCCAGGAAAAAAAGCCATGGACACAAAATCATTTTTACTTGGAAATGATTTTGAAGAGGGAATTTATTTAGATTAAGATGGAAGATTTTAAATTAATACTAGATGGACTCTATAAAATTTTATATAAAAACCAAAAATCCACAGATATTATTAATGAAATAAGTAAAAATGTTGATGATATTTCTTATATAACTAAAAATATTTATGGAGTTTTGGAAAATAAGCTTTATCTTGAATATATTTTGAAAAAACTATCAAAAATAAAATTAAATAAATTAGACAAGAATGTAAAAATTATTTTATTAATAGGTCTTTATAACATACATTTTTTGGATAGGAAAAATTATGCAATTGTAAATGAGCTAGTAAACTTAACAAAAAAAGTATCTTTTAGGTCTAAATCTTTTGTAAATGCAATTTTAAGATCTTTTATAAGGGACGAAGAAAATTTATCTAAAATAAATATTAAAAATGAAGATGAGTACAAGTCAATAAAATATTCCATGCCTTTGTGGATAATAAAATATTTGAACGATTTTTATGGAAAAGCTTATACAGATAAATTTTTAAAATCTTTGAATAAAGAAAGAAATTTATCTATTAGAATTAACAAGACAAAAACAGATAAGGAAAAACTGAAAACACTTTTAAAAGATTGTGGATATATATTAGAAGATTCTAAAATTTCAGACTTAAGTTTGATTATTAAAAATCCAAAAGGATTGGCAGAAACAGAAGAATTCAAAAAAGGACTTTTCACGATTCAATCAGAAGGATCTATAAAAGTTTGTGAGATTTTAAATCCTAAAAAAAATTCAAATATCCTAGATATGTGCGCAGCTCCAGGAACAAAAACTTCATTTTTGGCTGAGCTTTGTGAAAATTCATCAAAAATTATTGCAAATGATATATCTTTTAATAAACTTTCAAAAATAAATGAAAATATTAAAAGGCTAAATCTTAAAAATATAGAAATCACAAATTTCGATGCGACTTTATTGAAAGAAGATTTTAAAGAAAAATTTGATTATATTTTGTGTGATTTGCCTTGTTCAGGTCTTGGGGTTATGGATAGAAAGCCTGAGATAAGATATAATAGGACTATGGAAGATGTGAAAAATCTTTCAAAACTACAAAAAAATATTTTGGATAGGGCATTTTTATATTTAAAGCCAGGTGGAAGTTTAGTATTTTCAACCTGTACTATTGGAAATATTGAAAATAAAGATAATTTCACCTATCTTTCCAAGAAAAAAAGACTTAAAAATATTAAAATAAATGAAAAGGAATATATTGAGTATAACAGTTTTGATGATGAAACTGATGGATTTTTCATTACAAAATTTGAGAAGATATAATTATGAAAGAAACAATAAATGATAAAACAATTGAAGAATTAGAAAAAATATTTTTAGATTTAGGTTTTCAAAAATTTAGGGCCAAGCAAGTTTTTAGGCAAATTCACGTAAATAAAATTAATGATTTTTCTAAAATGACCGATTTGTCTAAAGATATGAGAGAAAAACTAGATAAGATATTTTATTTTCCAAAAATTAAAATTTTAAAAGAATTTAAATCCAAAGTAGATAAAACAAAAAAATATCTTTTAGAGCTTGATGATGGAAATATTATTGAAGCGGTTTTTATGGAATATAATAATAGAAATACTATTTGCATTTCATCTCAAGTTGGATGCAAAATGGGATGTAAATTTTGTGCATCAACTAAAAATGGCCTTGAAAGATCCTTAACTTCTGCTGAGATAATTGAAGAAATATATCTTTTGGAAAGAGAAAATTCTGATATTAGTAATATTGTTGTGATGGGGATAGGAGAGCCTTTGGATAATTTTTCAAATATTGAAAGATTTATCAAAATAATTACAGATTCTAAGGGAAGAAATTTATCTCATAGAGCAATAACTATTTCAACTGTAGGTTTAGTTGATAAAATTTATGAGCTTGCAGATTTAGGCTATGATATAAATTTGGCTGTTTCTCTGCATTATGCTTTTGATAAAAAAAGAATAATTTATATGCCAAGCGCAAAAAAATATAAGATTAATGAAATTGTAAAAGCATGTGACTATTATTTAGAAAAAACCAAAAGAAGAGTTTCATATGAATATGTTGTAATAGATGGGGTAAATAATTTAGAAGAGGATGTTGACCAATTAGTTAAACTTTTTAAAGGTAAGAATATTCATATAAATTTGATTCCTTTAAATCCGATTGAAGAATTTAAACATTCAAAAACAAAGGCAAATATTATGGAAAAATTTCAAAAAAAATTAACAAATAAGGGATTGAATGCAACAAGTAGAAGGTCAATGGGATCTGATATTGATGCATCATGTGGTCAATTAAGAAATAACTATGCGAGGTAGAAATGAAATTTAGTACTATTTCAAATATCGGCAAGGTAAGAAGCGAAAATCAGGACTATTATGGAAATTTAGAATTAGATAAGTATAGCTTTTTTATTGTAGCCGATGGTATGGGTGGATATAATGGCGGAGAACTTGCCTCAAAGCTTGCAGCAAAATATTATCTTGAATATATTGATAATTCAAAAATAGAAGATTATTCTTCTATTATTGATTTGCAAGAAGAAGCTTTGCAAAGTGCAAATGATAAAATTTATTCTTTATCAAAATCATACGAAGAATATGCTAATATGGGGACAACTGCAGTTTGTGTTTGTATAGATTATAATAAAAAATCTTACCATATAACTCACATTGGTGATTCTCGTGCTTACATATATTCAGAAAATAAATTACAACGTATAACAAGAGATCACTCTTTGGTAAATGATCTTTTAGATTCAGGTTCACTTACAGAAGATGAGGCAGAAAATTTTGCTAATAAATCAACAATTACAAGAGCTGTTGGTGTTACAAGTAAAATAAAACCAGAATCTAGGTCATTAGATATGAAAGAAAGAGATATTTTGTTGATTGTTACTGACGGTTTGACTAATGAGGTCAGTGATGTAGAAATTGAAGCTATAATTGCAAATAATTCTACAGCTGATAAAATTTCTTCAAGCCTAGTTGATTTGGCTATAAGAAATGGTGGCCATGACAATATTACAGTAACTACAATTTTGATTTGAGGTAAATATGGACAATATTATTTTAGGTAATAGATATAAATTAAAAGATCTAATTGGAGTAGGAGGAATGGCCAAAGTTTATAAGGCCACCGATAGATTACTTCAAAGAGATGTTGCTATAAAAATTTTAAAAGATCAATATGCAGAAGATGATGAATTTGTAAAGAAATTTTCAAATGAGGCTATGTCTGCTGCAAGACTTACTCATGTAAATATAGTAAGTGTTTATGATATAGGCGAAGATTTAATTGAAGGCAAAAAGATTCATTATATTGTAATGGAATATGTCGATGGTGAGACTTTAAAAGATAAAATTGATAGGGAAAAAATTTTATCAAACCACGATATAGTTGATTATTCAATTCAAATCGCCCAAGCTTTAAATCAAGCTCATTCATCAAATATTATTCACAGGGATATTAAGCCTCAAAATATTTTGATGGATAAGTATGGACTTTTAAAAGTTACAGATTTTGGTATAGCAAGAGTTTCTACTAATGCAACTATAACTTACACATCATCAATTTTGGGAACTGTTCATTATATTTCTCCAGAACAAGCCAAGGGAAAATTTGTTGATGCAAAATCAGATTTATATTCTCTTGGAGTTGTAATGTATGAAATGGCAACTGGTAAAGTTCCATTTGATGCAGATAATTCTGTAGGAATTGCTGTAATGCACATTCAAGATGAGCCAGAAAGTCCTATAAAATTAAATGAAAATTTATCACCAAGATTAAATGATATCATAATGAAACTTCTTCAAAAAGATCCTCAAGAAAGATTTAAAAATGCCAACGAATTAATTAGGGCTTTGGAAGATGATTCCTATGATATTGGATATTTTAATAAAGATGATACAGCTAAAATTCAAAAAGTTGATGATGAAATAGAAGAAACAACTTTTATACCAGTTGTTGAAGATAAAAAGAAAAATCCAAAAAAAGAAAAACCAGTTGAACAAGAAGCAGTTTATGTAACACCTACTGATGATTCAGATAATAACACAAAGAAAAAAAAGAAAAAAAGAAAAATTTGGCCTTTAGCTTTATTATTTCTAGCAGTACTTGCTGGATCTTTTTACTTTTTTAAATCTAGCGATTCAAATATGGTTCAAGTACCTACGGTTTTAAATTTATCAGAAGAAGAAGCTGTAAAAATATTAGAAGAAAAACATTTAAAAGCAAATGTTTCTCGCTACGCCCAAAGTAATAACTATGAAGATGGCAAGGTAATGGAGCAAGATCCAAGTCCAAAGACAAAAGTCAAAAAAAATTCAACAGTAAATTTAGTAATAAGTCAAGGAAGAAAAGTCAAAGTTCCAGATCTTTCAGGAATGACTTTACAACAAGCAGAAGAGAAATTAAAAGAACTAGATTTAGCTTTAGGAAAAACTAATACTGAATACAGCGACAGCGTAGCAAAAGATAAAATTATTGATCAAAATCCTAGAGAAAAAGAAAAAGTTCAAGCTGGAAGCGAAGTTGATGTAACTGTAAGTTTGGGCAAAGAAGAACCAGAAACTAAAAATGTAACTATACCTAATTTTGTAGGAAGTTACGAAGAAGATGCAATAAGCACTGCAAGAGAAAATAATTTAGTTGTAAATAAAATTGATTATGAATATTCAGATGATTATGAAAAAGGAATTGTTATAAGTCAATCTATTCCTAAAGGAACCCAAGTAGCCGAACAAACAAGTATTGATTTTGTTGTTTCGAATGGTAAAGATCCAAATAAAGAGGATAGTGAAGATGATGGCAAAGAAAATAGACCTAAACAAGTCAATGTTAAATTTTCTGTAAAAGGACCAAGTGATAAGAATTCATTTAATGTAAAAGTTTATAAATTAGACGATAATAACCAAAAAACAGATCTTTTATATAATGAAAATCACACAAAAGATGAATTGGATGCAAGTGGAAATTTAAATCTAGATTTTAAATCTGTAGTTGGAACAAGGGTAAATATTTTAATAGATGATAAGTCACAAGGAGTATTTGAAGTAAATAGATGATAGGTAAAATAATAAAATCACAAAAAGAAATATATTATGTATTAAGTGAAAATCATACTTTTATGTGCAAGGCTAGGGGAGTTTTTAGAAAAAAAAATATAAAACCTCTTGTAGGGGATAATGTAGAATTTGATGAAACAGAAAATTCTAAGGGTTATATTACAAAAATTTTAGATAGAAAAAACGAAATTAAAAGACCAAATATAGCAAACATTGATCAGATTTTATATTTTATAACCATAAAAAATCCTAGCCTAAATCTTTTTAATATTGATAAATACCTATCTATGTGCGAACACATAAATATAGATGTCGTAATAATTGTTTCAAAAAAAGACTTAGCAAGTAGAAAAGATTTGGAATTTATAAAAATGTATGAAAAAATTGGCTATAAGTTAATTTTTATTGATAATTATAAGGATTTTCCAGAAATTGAGATTTTAAAAATTCTTGAAGGCAAAACTTCAGCAGTTTCAGGTTCATCAGGAGTCGGAAAATCTACATTTTTATCAAATCTTGTTGAGCATGATATAGAAATTGGATCTATTTCAGAAAAATCTAAAAGAGGAAAAAATACAACTAGGCACATAGAAATATTTAATCTTGGAAAAAATACAAATATTTTTGATACACCAGGTTTTGATAGTTTTGATATTGATTTTATTGATGATGAAAAAGATTTAAAATATTGCTTTAAAGAATTTGATAATAATTCATGTAAATTTAATAATTGTAATCATATAAATGAACCAAATTGTAAGGTTAAAGATGACCTTTCAAAGGGGATTATTGAAAAAACAAGGTATGAAAATTATTTGCAACTATTTGAAGAAATAAAAAAAAGGAGACAAACATGGTAGAAATTTCACCATCACTTTTATCAGCAAATTTTGCTAATTTACAAAAAGATTTGGACGAATTGAAAAAATCTAAAATAAAATATATTCATCTTGATATTATGGATGGGAAATTTGTTCCAAATATTTCTTTTGGTTTTCCTATAATTAAAAAAATTAGAAAAGATAATGATTTTATCTTTGATACTCACTTGATGATTGATGAGCCAATTAGGTATATTGATGAATTTAAAGAAAGTGGATCTGATATAATTACAGTTCACTATGAAGCTTGTAAAAATTTGGATGAAACTATTGAAAAAATTAAAGAAAGTGGCTTAAAAGTTGGCCTTAGTTTTAAACCTAAAACTGACATTAATAAAATTATTCCATATCTTGAAAAAATTGACTTGTGCCTTGTTATGAGTGTTGAACCGGGTTTTGGTGGTCAATCTTTTATGGAAGATTCTCTTGAAAAAATTAAAACTATTAGAAAATATATAGACGAGAACAATTTATCTTGTCTTGTTGAAGTTGATGGGGGTATCAAAGATTATAATTTGAAAAAAGTTATTGATGCAGGTTGTGATCTTGTTGTTAGTGGATCTGATATTTTTTCAAATAAAGAAAATTCAATTTGTGACCAAGTTAAAAAATATAAAAAAATAATAAATGAATAAAAAATAAAAACAAAAAATCTCTTTTGAAATTATAAAATAATAATTTCAAAAGAGATTTTTTTAATGAAAAAATAGTGCTATTAGCACTATAAAATTCTTCTTAAGCTTTTTCTACTTTTCCGCTTTTTATACATTTAGTACAAACGTTAATTGTTTTTACGCTTCCATTAACTTTAGCTCTTAATTTATGAACGTTTGGTTTAAAGTTTCTATTTAGTCTTCTATGTGAGAAAGTAACTTTGTTACCAAATTTTGTACCTTTTCCACAGATATCACATTCTCTTGCCATACTTTACACCTCCATGTCTTAGAAATATCTTAGTTATTATATCAAATTTATGATAAATTTACAAATATAATCGCTACTTGCTATTATATAGAAAAACAGACAAAAAATCAAATAAGAGTATAATAAAAATATATTTTGAGTAAATAAGTTAGACAAGGAGGCTTTATGAATTATAGAGCATTGTATGAAAATAAAGATTTTGGAATTATTAAATTTGATGAAAAATTAAAAAATTACACAAATTTTGGCATTGGTGGATGTGCTGATGTTTTGGTTGAAGTAAAAGAGGAATATCAACTTGTTAATCTTTTGAAATTTAATAAAGAAAATGGTATTGAAAGCACAATTCTTGGAAATGGTACAAATATTTTGGTGACAGACAAGGGAATTAGGGGTTGTGTTATAATAATTTCTAAAAATTACGATAGAATTTCACTTGATGGAAATTTATTGAGGGTTAGTGCTGGTTGTCTTTTGTCAAAAGCTAGCAAATTTTCATTTAAAAATTCTTTAACAGGAATGGAAGAAGTTTCTGGAATTCCAGGAAGCCTTGGTGGAGCTGTGGCTATGAATGCTGGAGCTTATGGCGTTGAAATGAAAGATATTATTAAAAGCGTAAGGCTTATTTCAAAAGATGGAGAAATTTTAGAATATGATAACAAGGATATGGATTTTTCTTATAGGCATTCTAGGGTTTTTGATGAGGATTTAATTGTATCTGAGGCAATTTTTGAACTTAAAAAAGATGATCAAGAAAAAATTTATGAAAAATTTGATGATTTTACTAATAGAAGAGTAAGCAAGCAACCTCTTGATAAAAAATCTGCTGGTTCTACTTTTAAAAGGCCTGTTGGATCTTACGCATCAAAATTAATTGATGAATGTGGACTTAGGGGATACAGGAAAGGTGATTGCCAAGTTAGTGAAAAACATTGTGGGTTTTTAATTAATAATGGAAATGCAAGCTATGAAGAAATGATTAATTTTATTGAGGAGGTGGCAAGCATAGTTTTTGAAAAAACTGGCTTTAAACTTGAAAGGGAAGTTAAGATCATAGGAGAAAAATAATGAAGGTAAAGATAATTACAGGTCTTAGTGGGTCTGGAAAAACTACAGCTTTAAGAATATTTGAAGATCTTGATTATTATGCCATGGACAATGTTCCTTCAACACTTTTGGAAAGTTTTATAAAATTAAATAAGGACCAAGATAAACCAATTGAAAAACTTGCTTGTGTTGTGGATTTTAGGTCTATGGAAGTTGATAAAAACTTGGTCAAAAATCTTGAAAATTTAAAAAAAATCAACCAAGATACAAAAATAATTTACTTAACAAGCCAAGATGAAACTATAATAAAAAGATATAATGAGCTAAGAAGGCCTCATCCTTTGGGATCTTTTGGTGATGTAAAGGATGGGCTTATTAAAGAGAAAAGAGAATTAAAAAAAATCAAGGAAATGGCAGATGTTATAATTGACACAAGCTCTTATAATAATAAGGATTTGAAAAAAGTTCTCCTAAATATTTCTGAAAATAAGGAAAATTTTATTATTAATTTGTTTTCTTTTGGTTACAAAAATGGCCTAAGCCTTGATGTAGATGTGGTTTTTGATTTGAGATTTTTGCCTAATCCTTTTTATATAAAAGAATTAAAACATTTAAATGGAACTGATCCAAAACTTCAATCCTATCTTGACGGTTTTGATATAGCAAAAGATTTTCAAAATTTAGTTTATGATAATCTTTTAAAACTTATTCCTTATTTCATTAAAGAAGGCAAAAATTCTATATCCATTGGTTTTGGTTGCACTGGTGGTCAGCACAGGTCAGTTTATATGTGTGAAAAAATTTATGAAAGATTAAGGGGAAGCGACTATATAGTAGTAAGAAAGCACAGGGACAGGGAAAAATGGAAAAAATAAAGTATTTAAAAGTTTTACCCTTTGAAAACATTAAAAATGCAAGGAGTTTGGGAGGATATCCGACTCTTGATGGTAAAATCACTTCTTGGGATTTTTTTATAAGAAGTGCAAACCTTGACGATTCTACTGAAAATGATCTGAAATTATTGGATGATTTAAATGTATCTACAATAATTGACTTAAGACGAGATGATGAGGTTATTTATCATAGGGAAAAAATAAATGTTTTAAAAGAAAAATTTTCATATTATCAAATTTCTCTTTCCCCAAGACCTTTAAGATATGAAGAAATTCGAAGGTTGATTGAGAGAAAAGATACTATTGGAAAGTCTTATATTTCTATAATTGATAATTTTCCTGCTATTAAAAAAGTTTTTGAAACTATGGCTAATGCAAAAGGTACAGTTCTTTTCCATTGCCAAGAGGGAAAAGATAGGACTGGGATAATTTCTATGATTTTACTTGGCCTTGCAGGATCTTTTAGGACAGATATTATGGCAGATTATGAAATTTCATCGGCAAATCTGGGTTATGTTGATAGGTATGATCAAAATGAATCTGAAGCCATTTTTAGGATAACCAGTCCTTACAATATAAAAGAAGCTATGGAATATATAGAAAGAAAATATAAAACTTTCGAACAATATTTGCAATATGCTGGAGTCGATGAGAAAACAATTGAGAAATTAAAAGAAAAAATGATTGAATAGAGAGTGATTTGATGTCTTTTTCAAAAAGATGTAAAAAAGAAATATTAAAAAAAGAGCCTGATTATAAAGAGCTAGATATGGAATTATTAGCCTACCTATATTTTCAAGGCTCTATTAGAATAGTAAAAAATTCCTACCAAATTTTATTTAAGGCGAGCGAAAATATAGAGGCTAGGTATATTTATAAGATTATTAGGGAAAAATATAAATATTCTCCAGCCATGGAAATTCAAAATAAGAGAAAATTTTCAAAAGATAGGTCTTTTGTAGTTTTGGTTGAAGATGCCAGAGTTTCAGATAAAATTTTAAAACTTGCAGATAATTTTAACCTTTATGAAACTGATAAATTTTATGAGAATTTAAAAAGTAGAGAGCAAAAAAAGATTATTTTAAAGTTAGCCTTTTTGCTAAAAGGTTCTATAAATGACCCATATAGGGGTTATAATCTTGAAATAAATCTTCAAGAAAAAGAAGAAGCCCTTTTGATTGGAAAAATTATGGAAGATTTTTCCATAAATCCAAAATTAAATTTAAGAAATGACTTATATTGTGTTTATATAAAAGATTCGGATAAAATTTCAGATTTTTTGGCAATTATTGGGGCGACCAAGTCTCTTTTTGACCTTGAAAACGTAAGGGCAATGAAATCAATAAGAAATGATATAAATAGGCAAACAAATTTTGATAAGGCAAATATAGATAGGACAGTTAAGGCTTCTTTGAGGCAAGTTGATGCAATAAATAAATTAAAAGAGAAAAACATACTCGATAATTTGCCAGAAGATTTACAAAAAATTGCAGAAATTAGGCTAGCTTATCCCTATATTTCCCTTGAAGAATTGGGAAAAATGATGGTGCCAGCCCTTTCAAAAGCAAAGGTTAATTATAGGCTACAAAAACTTATAAAACTTTCAGAAAGTGAGGAAAAATGACAAGCAATTTTACCCACCTTCACCTGCATACAGAATATTCCCTTTTGGATGGTTTTACAAAAATCGATAAATTGATGGGAAAATTAAAAGAATTGGGAATGAATTCTTGTGCCATTACAGATCACGGAAATATGTATGGGGTTATAGAATTTCACAATAAATGCGTTGAAAATGGCATAAAACCAATTATAGGTTGTGAAATTTATCTTGCAGAAAATGATCACAAAATAAAAACACCCCAAAATAAAAGATATTATCATTTAATTCTTTTGGCAAAAAATAATAATGGTTATAAAAATCTTGTGAAAATTGTTTCAAAGGCCTACATAGAAGGATATTATTATAAGCCAAGAATAGATTTTGAAACACTAAAAAAATATAAGGACGATATAATTGCCCTTTCAGCTTGCTTAAATGGAGAGATTAGTCAAAGAATTTTAGAAAATGAAAATGAAAAAGCTTATAAAGCAGCTAAAAAATATTTAGATGTTTTTGGCAAAGAAAATTTTTATTTAGAAGTTCAAAATCACGGACTAAAAGAGCAAAAAAAAGTAAACCAGGCCTTATTACAAATTCACAAGGATTTGGATATTGAACTTGTTTGCACAAATGATGTTCATTATGTAGAAAAAAATGATGCCTTTTACCAAGATGTTTTATCATGTATCCAAACAGGCTCACTGCTTGAAGATGAAAATAGGATGAAAATGCCAGGGGATGAATTTTACCTAAAAGATCCCCAAACTATGGAAGAAATTTTCAAAGAATACCCAAGAGCATTTGAAAATACAAAAAAAATTGCAGATATGTGCAATGTGAAATTGGAGTTTCACAAGCCCCACCTACCATATTTTACAAAAGTTCCAAAAAACATGACTAATTTAGATTATTTAAAACAATTAGTTAATGAAGGACTTGTAAAAAAATATAAAAATCTTGATGAAAATATAAAAAAAAGAGCGGAAAAGGAAATTTCTGTAATAAATAATATGGGTTATGTTGATTATTTCCTAATTGTTTGGGATTTTGTAAGATATGCAAAAGATCACGAAATTGCAGTTGGACCAGGAAGGGGTTCTGCTGCGGGTTCAATTATTTCTTATGCCCTTGATATTACACAAATTGATCCAATAAAATATAACCTACTTTTTGAGAGATTTTTAAATCCTGAAAGAGTTTCAATGCCTGATATTGATATAGATTTTTGCTATGAAAACAGGGACAGGGTTGTTGAATATGTTTATGATTTGTACGGAAAAGACCATGTTTCACAAATTGTGACTTTTGGAAGAATGAAGGCGAGAAATGCCATAAGAGATGTGGGAAGAGTTATGGATATCTCCTTTAAAAAAGTAGATAAAATTGCCAAACTAATCCCTCAAGCAATTGGAATGACAATTGATAAGGCTCTGGAATCAACAGAAAAACTAGCCTACGAATACCAAAACGATGTAGAGACAAAAAGAATGATTGATACGGCAAGAAATATTGAAAATATGCCAAGACACACATCTATTCATGCGGCTGGAGTTGTAATAAGTAAGGAAATTTTAACCGATATAGTTCCTCTTGCTCTTTCAAATGACCAAATAGTAACCCAATTTAATATGATAGAAATTGAAGAGCTGGGTCTTTTGAAAATGGATTTTTTGGGGCTAAGAAACCTCACAGTAATTCAAGATACCATAAAAGATGTAAAGAATAATAAAAATATAGAAATTAATCTGGGAGAAATTGATGAAAATGATCCAAAAGTAATAAGCCAATTTACCAAGGCTGAAACAGTTGGGATTTTTCAATTTGAGTCTGCTGGGATGAGAAATTTTCTCAAAAATTTAAAACCTACACGATTTGATGATTTGGTTGCAGCAAATTCACTTTTTAGGCCAGGACCAATGGATCAAATTCCAAATTATATAAAAAATAAAACAAATCCAGAAAATATTTCCTACATAGACGAGGCCTTAAAACCAATTCTTGAAGTAACATATGGGATAATTGTCTACCAAGAGCAGGTTATGCAAATAGTTCAACAATTAGCTGGATTTTCTCTAGGAGAAGCTGATAATTTAAGACGAGCTATGAGCAAAAAGAAAATGAGTGTAATGGAAGAAAATAGGGGAATATTTGTTCATGGTAAAAAGGATGAAAATGGGAATTATGAAGTCTTGGGCTGTGTAAATAATGGGATTTCAGAAAAAAATGCCAACAAAATCTATGATGAAATGATTTCTTTTGCAAAATACGCTTTTAATAAATCCCACTCAGCAGCCTATTCTCTGGTTGCAATCCAAACAGCATTTTTAAAATATTATTTTAAAGAAGAGTATATGGCAAATCTTTTGACATCAATTATGGGGGATTCCTCAAAAGTTTACCTTTATATTTCAGAGGCGAAAAGACTTGGAATAGAAATACTCCCACCAGATATAAATAAATCTGAAAGAAGATTTGTATCTGGAAAAAATAAAATAATTTTTGGACTTTCAGCCATTAAAAATGTTGGAGATAACTTAATCGATTTGATAGTAAATTTAAGAAAAGAAAAAGAATTTAATACTTTCAAAGATTTTCTCCAAAGAATTGAAGAAAACGACCCATCAGCCTTAAACAAAAAAGCTTTAGAATCCCTTATAAAAGCTGGAGTTTTTGATTCTATGGGCTACAAAAGATCAGAGCTTATGGCAGTTCATGAAACTGCCCTACAGGCAATACACGATAATGAGAAAATAAATCTTAAGGGGCAAATGAATTTGCTTGATTTTGATCAAAAGGAAGAAGAAAACTCAGATGATATAAAATTTCCTCCAGTTAATGAATATAAAAATAAGCAAAAATTAAAACTTGAAAAGGAAGTTTTGGGTTTTTATATTTCTGATCATCCTCTAAATTCTATAGGGAGTAATTTGAAAAATTATGTGAATTTTACTACAGAAATCTTAAATGAATTAAGACCAATTGATTTTGATAGGTATGATAATAAAAAAGTTAGGATGGCGGGAGTTATTACAAATAAATCTGAAACTATGACCAAAAAAAATACTCTAATGGCTTTTTGTTCATTGGAAGATATGTCAGGATCAATAGAAATGATAATTTTTCCAAATATTTACAAGGATTATAGAAATATTTTGGAAAATGATACACTTGTTATGGCTAGTGGAAATCTACAGTCTAGTGACGACGAATTGAAATTGATTGTATCAAATATAAAAGAAATTGATGAAAATTCTTTTAAAAATTTATATATAAAAATGGATTATATAAGGTATAATGAAATACGAAAAGATTTATTAGAAAATCATGGTAGCACACCAGTGGTGATTTATTTTTCTGACAAAAAAAAGACAGTCAAACTTGATAAAAGCTTGTGGATTGACCAAAATTCAGATATAATAAATTACCTAAAGTTGAAGCTTGGAAAAGATAATGTTAAATTAAATTAAAGGAGTGGCAATGAAAACAATAGGTATACTTACTAGTGGTGGAGATGCACCTGGAATGAATTCGGCGATTAGAGCTGCAGTAAGAACAGCCCTAAATAGCGGAATGAGAGTAAAAGGAATAAGGAATGGATATGATGGCTTGATGAAAGGTGATATTTATGAAATGAATGTTTCATCTGTTGCTGATATTATCCACAAGGGTGGTACAATTCTTGGTACTGCAAGATCTACTGAATTTAAAAATGCAGAAGGTCAAAAAAGAGGAGCTCAAATTCTTAAAGATTATGGAATTGAAGGTCTTATAGTTATTGGTGGAGATGGATCATACAAGGGAGCAAAGGCTCTTAGTGATTTGGGAATTAAAACTATAGGAATTCCAGGAACAATAGATAATGATATGGGCTATACTGATTTTACAATTGGATTTTTTACTGCAATTGAAACAGTTACAGATGCAATTGGAAAATTAAGAGATACTTCATCATCTCACGGAAGAGCTGTTGTAATTGAGGTTATGGGCCGTAACTGTGGAGATTTGGCTTTATATTCAGGAATTGCTGGTGGAGCAGAATCAATCATAGTACCAGAACACAAATTTTCAATTGATGAAATTGTAGAAAAAGTAAATCATGGAAGAAAAAGAGGAAAGTTACACCACCTTATAGTTTTGGCTGAAGGTGTTGGAAATCCATATACAGTTGCAAAAGAAGTTGAAGAAAGAAGTGGAGTTGAAACAAAAGTTACAGTCTTAGGCCACGTTCAAAGAGGTGGATCACCATCTGCAGTTGATAGATTACTAGGATCAATTATGGGAGCCAAAGCTACAGAATTATTAAATGAAGAAAAAACAAATATAGCCTTGGGTTATGTAGACGGAAAAATTACTCAAGTTAGTATTGACGAAGCAGTTTCAACAAAAGGCGATTTTAATGAAAGTCTTTATGAACTAGCTAATAAATTGTCTAAATAAGAAAGGTAAGGATAAGTTATGAAACCAGATATTTTAAAGAAAACTAAAATCATATGTACAATAGGACCAGCTTCTGAATCACCAGAAGTTTTGGAACAATTGATTAAAAATGGAATGAATGTTGCAAGATTAAATTTCTCTCATGGATCTCATGAAGAACATCTTGAAAAAATCAAAACAATCAAAAGATTAAGAAGAAAATTAAATGTTCCTTTGGGACTAATGCTTGATACAAAAGGACCAGAAATAAGAATTGGTACATTTGAAGAAAAAGAATATTTCTTAAAACCAGATGATATTTTTACAATAACTACAAGAGATGTTGTTGGAAATAAAGATATAGTTTCTGTTTCTTATCCAGGTTTACCAAATGATGTAGAAAAAGGATCAATTATTTCTGTTGATGATGGTTTAATTCAACTTGAAGTTGTAGAAATCAAAGATGGAACAGATATTGTTTGTAGAGTGCAAAACAATGGTGTAATCTCAGATCACAAGGGAGTAAATCTTCCAGGAAGAGTTACAAATCTTCCAGCAATCACTCCAAAAGATGTTGATGATATAAAATTTGGTATAGAAAATGGCATCGATATGATTGCTGCATCATTTATTAGAAAAAAAGAAGATATATATGATATAAGAAAAGTTCTTGAAGATCACGGTGGAGAAGATATTTTGATTTTATCAAAAATTGAATCACAAGAAGGTGTAGATAATCTTGATGAAATAATTGAAGCAAGTGATGGAATTATGGTTGCCAGAGGAGATTTGGGAGTTGAAATTAGAACTGAGCTTATTCCTCTTGTACAAAAAGAAGTAATAAGAAAATGTAATAAGGCTGCAAAACCAGTAATTACTGCTACACAAATGCTTGATTCAATGCAAAGAAATCCAAGACCTACAAGGGCAGAAACAACTGACGTTGCAAATGCAATTATAGATGGAACAGATTGTGTAATGCTTTCAGGAGAAACAGCAGCAGGAAAATATCCAATAGAAGCCGTAAAAACTATGAGAGATATTTGTATAACAACAGAGCTTTCTGACGACTTTGAAGAAAATATTTATAAAACAGAAATTGATAGAGAAATTACAACAACAAATGCTATTTCAAAATCAACATGTACAATTGCAAGCCAATTAAAAGCAAAAGCAATAATAACATGTACAGCTTCAGGAAATACAGCAAAAGCAGTTTCTAAATTTAGACCAAGAACAAATATAATTGCTTGTACAATTGATGAAAAAGTTGCAAGAAGACTATCAGTATCTTGGGGAGTTTATCCAATAATAGTAGAAAAAGCTCACGAAACAGATGAATTAATAGAAAGAGCAATAGTTGGAGCTTTAAAAGAAAATTATGTTCAAGAAGGAGACCTTACAGTTTTAACTGCAGGAATTCCACTAGGAGTTTCAGGAACATCCAACCTAATAAAAGTTCATGTAATTGGAGATATAATTGCAAACGGAACAGGAGTAGGTAATAAATCTGTTTCAGGAAAAGTTGTTGTAGGATCTACAAAAGAAGAACTTGAAGGAAAATTTGAAGATGGAGATATAATCGTTGCAAAATATACCGACAAGGATATTAACGAATTTATGGAAAGATCTTCAGGAGTAATTGCAGAAAACGGAGGCCTAACAAGTCATACAGCAGTTGTAGCAATTCACTTTGGAATACCAGCAATACTTGGAGTAAAAAATATTACAAACCTATTGGAAGATGGAGATATAATAACAATTGATCCACTTGGAGGAATAATCTACAAGGGAGAAGCAAAGGTATTATAATGGAAATAAAAGATATCAAAATAATTGATATCCTACAAGATGGTAGGGGAGTTGCAAGAACAGAAAGTAAAACTGCCTTCGTAGAAGGAGCAGTTTACGGAGAAGTTTGTAATATAAAAGTAAATAAAGAAAAAAAGAATTTCTTTGAAGCCGAAAAAATAAAAACTTTAAAGAAATCTCCCTACTACAGAAAACCACCATGTACATATTTTTATGAATGTGGTGGTTGTTCTATTATGGATATAAATTATAAAAGCCAAATAGAATTAAAGAAAAATTTAATAAAAAATGCTCTGCTTAAATCAGCAAAAATAAATATAGAAGAATTAGAAATTATTGAAAGCAAAGAATTTTCATATAGAAACAAAATAAGACTACAAATAACAAAAGAAGGAAAACTTGCCTATAACAAAAAATATTCCAATGACCTCGTAGAAATAAAAGATTGTCTTTTGGCAAAAGATTTAATTAGAGAAAATTTAGGGAAAATTGAAAATATAACAAAAGAAATTTCAAAAAAATATCCAAATAGCCTTGAAGAAATAACAATAAGAGCAAACGATAAAGAAATTCTTTTAAATATAAAAATAAAAGACGAAAAAATAATCCCATACATAAAAAATCAATACAAAAATTCATATTTTAATATTAATCTAATAAATAAAAAAGAAAAAATAAATATTTCAGGAAAAGACTATCTAATATATAATCTATTAGGGAAAAAATTTAAAATCACTATGAACGATTTTTACCAAGTAAACGATAATATGACAGAAAAGTTATACAAAACAGCCAAAGATTTCCTAGGAGAAAATCAAAAAGTCCTAGACCTATTTTGCGGATCCGCAACAAGCTCCATTGCTATAAATGGGGACAATGTTGTAGGAATAGAAATAAATAAAAATGCCATAAAAGACGCAAAAGAAAACGCGAAGCTAAACGGCCTAAAAGATTATAAATTTATAGCCAAAAACGCAAACTACATAGACCATAAATTTATAAAAAAAGAAAAAATAGACGCCATAGTTCTAGATCCACCAAGAGCTGGTCTTGATAAAGAAATAATAAAAACCATAGCAAAAACAAAAATAAAAAAAATAGTCTACATATCCTGTAACCCACAAACACTTGCAAGGGATATAAATAGATTTCAAGATAGGGGATATAAATTAGAAAAAATAAAAGCTTGCGATATGTTTTCTGAGACTATGCACGTGGAGACTGTAGTATTGATGTCAAGAAAATAAGAATATAAAATTATATGTTATTTATATTTATCTAGGAATTAGGAGAAAATAATGATAAGGAAATTAGGAAATGTTAACTTATCAAGTTATATTTTGGGGGAAAGTTTTATTGAACATCAAATAAAAATAGGATTAGACAGATTTAGTGGATAGTTTTAGTGTGATGGGTATGTCAAATCTATATGAATAATTCCTATACTAACGGTGCCGCCCTCTCACGTACAAAAAACGGGTTCAAAGGGGGTATTAAAGAATATCATTCGAAAAGTAAAATATTTATTCTAATCTATTGACAATAAAACTTGGCATGATATAATATAAATACCAAGTAAACTTGGCAAAAGTAAAAAGGAGAATGAATATGAAAAGAGATGAAGTTTTAGCAAGAAGTCGTGAGGAGTATAAAGATCACGATGAGATGATGGTTGATATTTTTAAAAAAGCAGGTGAAGTTTCCAGCCAAATCGGATTAGCTGTTGCTGCCATCCTATTTGGAATTGAAGCTTTTTTCTTCAATTCTTTTAATTATGGAATACTAAGTATTTATTTTAGTATTGAAGCAACAAAAGAGATTGTAAAGTATGTAAAATTAAAAGAAAGAAAGCAATTGTTAATGGGGATACTTATGGCAATTATCGGAATTGCCTTATTTGCAGCTAACCTTATAACATTAAAGTAGTGATAGATTATGGATGATAAACTAGTTCTCAAAAATCATTTGAAAGAAGTCAGAAAAGAAAAAGGTTATTCACAACAACAATTAGCTGATGAGGTGGGTGTTTCAAGAAATACAATTAGCTCAATTGAAACTGGTCAATTTAACCCCACTGCTAAATTAGCTTTGATACTTTGCATTGCTTTAGAAAAGAAATTTGAAGATCTTTTCTATTTTTAAACAAACATAGTTAAACTAAAATCTCCCAACAGTAAACAATATAGTTTATTGAAGGGAGATTTTATATTTAAGTATTAGGAGGTGATACTATCGCTAAAGACGGAACATACAGAGGTGGAAGAAGAGTAAAAGCAGGAGTTAAAGAACAGCCTGCTGCTGAAAAAATAAAAAAAGGTAAAAAAGTATAAATATGATGAATGATATTCCTATTTTACTATAGACGAAAATCTAAAAATTGAAAAATCTATTTAAAATATATCCTATATGGAATCATTTCTAAATAAAATTCAATTACATGCGCTTATCCCATATAATGTACTTAGTTTAATTTCCAAAACGGAAATAAGTCTAAGTAGGAAGAAGTCTGGTTTATGAAAATAAAGTATGATTACTATATAAATAAATTAATACGGAAAAAAGGTAATGGATTTATTAAGATTCTTACATGATTTATAAGGATCAGGAAATCTTATTTGTTTAATAATCTATTTTATAATTATTTAATCCAAATTTGTGTATATGAAAAACATATTATAAAATTTGCTTTTGATTCAGGAAGAGATTTATTAAAAATTTTTGAAGATTTAATAGTTTTAGATGTACTAATTTATGAAAGATTATAAAAATTTTAGATAATATAATGAATAAAACAAATGATAAAGAAAATTTTATATCCTTTAAAATAAGCTACAATACTTAAATCATTTTATCAAGTATTAAATGGATTTTTGCGTCAAGATAATTTTTATGCTTACATTACCAGTAGTAATTCTAAATTTTTATCAAAAGATGTTATTACGGAATTTGCAGGTAGAGGAGATGAAACCCATGTTATTCCTCTAGTTTTTAAAAATTTATTCAAACTTTTAATGGCGATAAATAAGATGGTTTAGCTTAATACCAAGTATATGGAGGTCTACCAGCAAGGCTCTAATGAAAAGCAATTAATATAAGATGAATTATCTTAAAGGGCAGATTGAGAATTGCCACTTATGTTGAAACAGTAGGAACAATTTCAAAAAAATAATATGATATTAAATATTGAAAATTTTTAATAGATTTTATAAATTAATAAATAGATTTCATTTTACTAAAAAATTGGAAATATTTTAATTATACCTAGACAGGAAAGTGTAGATGAAAGAGTCAGGAAGATGAGTTTCTCTAAAATTTAAAAGAAATACAAAGTTGTCGATAGAAATTAAAAAATCTATCGATTTTCTATTTCACTTATATACGTGAGTTCAATTAATTATTATTTATAAAACTTATATTTGATGGCATAGTGTCTAGTGACTAAAGCATTCGGATTTTATAAGTAAGGAATGCGAACATATAGAAAGTTAATTATTAGTCTTCATAATTTGTGTTGATATCTATCAGCATAATTGACAAAATCCGACTGTTTTAGTATACTTTAATTAATATTAAAAGGAAAGGTGGGAAAATTGTGAAATTATTTCTTCGAATGTCTCCATTGGCAACTGCCAAGGCACAATGTATTTGCAGTCAATTTTTGATTGTCTAAAAAATTAAACATTTTGAAAGGAGAAATAATGGAAACAATAGTATCCGCTTTATTAGTTTTTGTCTCTACATCAATTGACTACTTAGTTGTTTTGACTATTTTATTCGCTATTCAAGGCAAGGAAGGTTTGAAATCAATTTATGCAGGACAGTATATAGGTACAGGACTGCTTGTACTGGTTAGTCTTATTGCCGCTTACTTTTTAAATTTTATTCCACAAGATTGGATTATCGGACTCCTTGGTCTAATTCCACTAGGTCTTGGTATAAGATCAATTTTTGTGGATGAAGATATTGATGAAGAAGACATCAAGGGAAAAATTACCGGAAATGGATCAAAAATCTTAGCATTTACAAGTTTAACAGTGGCAATGGGTGGAGATAATTTAGGAATTTATATCCCCTATTTTACAGGAAAGAGTTTGATTGAGATTAGTATAAGTTTAGTAATATTTGCGTTAGGAATTTTGATTCTATGCAAATTATCTCAAAATCTCGCCTCAATTTCTGCTATCGGAGAGATTGTAGAAAAGTACGAAAAAATAATTGTACCAGTCGTGTTTATTGGACTCGGTCTATATATATTAACTGAAAATGGAACGATTAATTATCTCATTTCCCTAATCACAAGTTAATAGTCTATTTTTATATTTCAGACCTATTAAAGGAAATCTTTAGTAGGTCTTTTTTGTTTACTTAAAATTCTCTTATCAGTCCTAAGAAATATGAGAAGCAAGAATTGTGTATGATGTTGAAAATAAGTGTTATTTTCTTGCCTGTTATATGGGAGGTAAATTATGCGAATAGAAAAACTGAAAAAGAAAAAAGAAGTTTTATTTGAAGAACACTCAAAAGACTATGTATTAGTAAGAACAAAAATAATAAATAAAATTCGTCTACTATATTTATGCTATTTTATTTATACAAATGATAATTATATATTATAAGTAAATTTAGATTTAGAGATAATTTAAAACATAAGAAATATACTTATGGATATATTCATACATACGACGCTTACTTAAAATATTAAAATTTATCCATACTGATCACTCAAGCCATTTGGAGGCTGTAGTATTGATTTCAAAGGTTAAATAAAAATAGCTGCAAAATTCAAGCTGTACTGAAATTTTTAGGCAATCTGGAAAATTTGGGATAGGGCTAATTGGAGGATTCTAGGGAATTTATCCAAGGACATCTCAACCGAGAAATCCTATGGATTAGTTGATGAGATAAATATCGGTGAGTTGGAGCTGTGAGATTGATGTTGGAGAGATTTCAATTTTGATATAAAAAAATTCCTATTAAAATATCAACTACATTTAAGAATTAAGAAAATACATCAAGGCAGGACTATGGTCCTGCCTCTTTTATCTTATCTTCTTTTTTTCATGGAACCAAGGAGCCCTCTTGCGATTTCACGACCAATGGTTCTTGTAATGGTGCCGAGCATAGAGTCGATGCCCTTATCGAAGTAAGTCTTTTGGCTTCGATTAGACTTTTGTGCTCTTTCGAATTCTTTTTTTTGATCATCAAGTTCCTTCTGTCTTTTGGATTCTGATTCTTCTTTTTCAGCTTCCAATTTTTCTCTTTCGATTCTTTTTAAAAGAATTTCATATGCGGATTCTCTGTCAATTGCTTCCTTGTACTTTGTATAAAGTGGAGAAGAATCAACCAAGGCTCTATATTCCTCATCGCTTAGTGTTGAAAAGGATGAGTGGGGCGGAAGGATTAGTGCCTTGTCTGCAACAGTTGGAGCACCATTTTCATCGGCAAATGAAACCAATGCTTCTCCGGTCCTAAGATTTATGATTTCTTCCTTTATATTCATAGATTCATCCTGCCTAAATGTGTCTGCAACAGCGTTTATCGCCTTTAGTTCCTTTGGAGAATAAGCCCTTAGTTGATGGACGATTCTGTTGGAAAGTTGTGACGAAATGGATTCTGGTATGTCAAGAGGATTTTGTGTAATGAAGAAGACGCCCACACCTTTACTGCGCACGAGACGGACGACTTGGATAATCTTGTCCTGTAAAACTTTTGGCGTGTTGTTAAATAGTAAATGCGCTTCGTCAAAGAAAAATACAAGCTTAGGTCTGTCCAAATCTCCAACTTCTGGGAAGTTTTCATAGATTTCTGAAAGCAAGTATAGAAGAAGCATGGAGTAGAGAAGTGGATTTGAGATTAATTTCGTAGCGTTTAAAATATTTACCACACCCTTGCCACTTGTATCTGTTCTAATAAAATCACCTATATCTATCGCAGGCTCTCCAAAGAATAAATCTCCTCCGGCATCTTCAATAAACAATAGTTTTCTAGAAATTGCAGAGAGACTTTGACTAGCCACATTACCGTAAGTCCTACTAATCTCGTCTCTATTTTCACCAACGAAATTTATCATCTGTTTAAGATCCTTTAAATCGATTAGCAGAAGCCCTTCGCTGTCGGCAACTTTGAAAATAATATTTAAAACCCCAGCCTGCGTATCGTTTAGTTCTAAAATATTTGCGAGCATAAGAGGACCCATCTCAGAAACAGTAACCCTAAGTGGAATTCCTTTTTCGCCGTAGATATCCCACATATTTACAGGATAATTCTTAAAATCAAAATTAGAAATACCAAGTTCTTCAAGTCTTGAATTTAATTTGTCATTCATCTCGCCAGGCTTAGAAATATTTGCAAGATCGCCCTTCACATCCGCAAGAATGGTCGGAACTCCAGAGTCAGAGAGACCTTCCGTAAGCACCTTTAGAGTTACGGTTTTGCCAGTTCCAGTAGCACCGCTGATCAGTCCGTGTCGATTAATTTTATTTAAAAGAATATAATTTTCCTTATTCCCATTGCCAATCAAAATTTTGTCCATGAGAACCTCCTTTCATAACTAATTTCATTATAACATAACAAATTAATATATAGAGGAAAACCTGGATTATAAAAAAATTCCTGAAAAATATGGAAAAGAGTTATCATTTACACATTTAACAAGTAAAAATTTTCAAAATACATGAAATGAAGATGAAAGATTACCTAGTTTAAGAATATGAGAAAGAATATATAATTTCATCGTGGGCACTGGGTATTATAAATATTGATTAGCTTATAATCATTGATTTGTGCTAAAATAATTTTAGCCTTATCCAGATTCTCAATGTCCAAGTCTCCTGATAAGAGTATTTTAATTTGATCTTCATAAGTTTTAAATTGTTTTCTCATGGTCCATCTCATACAAAACCCCACTACCTATGGCGAAGATATATTCTTTAAACAAAAAGATATATTAAATTAAGATTTTACAAAAATAAAATTTGTAGTTATGGTAACTATAAAGATATTTAAAGTGGCTTATAAATAAGTAATGAGTGAAATATTCTCATAGACAAGTCTTTTGAGAATTATTAAATTTTATCCAAACTGACCACTCAAACCACTTGGAAAGTTTGTTGGAATAGAAGATAATTGACATTTAAAGAGGAAGAATTCAAGGTGACAAAAATGTTAAACATAAAAAACATGAGTAAAACTTATAATGTTGAAAAACTTACAGAAAATGATATTGAAACCATATACAGATTCTGCCAAGGCAATAAGTTATATTATCGTTACTGCCAGGCAGAGATAAGTAGAGAACAAATCTTAAGTGACCTTTGTCTAAGACCTGAAGGAGTAAATGAAGATAATAAATATTATTTAGGATTTTTCGAAGATGAACTTTTAGTTGCTGTTTTAGATATTTTAGATGGTTATCCAGACGAAGAAATCTGTTTTATTGGCTTTTTTATGGTAAATATTTTATACCAAGGTCAAGGTATCGGCTCTGAAATTATTGAAAGTGTTCTAGCTTATGTTAAAAAAATAGGGAAAGCAAAAGTTCGTATAGGTATTGACAAGGGAAATCCTCAGTCAAAATCTTTTTGGAAAAAGAATGGCTTTAAGTTTATCAAAGAAGTAGAAAGATCAGGAGGAACAATTTTACTTGCAGAAAAAATACTTTAGTTAGTATTAATTAAATTAGATAAATATATATAATTTTTTTATAGGACTAAGTTTATGTCAAGTCCATAATGTTGTGTAAAATTTATTAGCACAATATTATGGACTTGACTTATATTTTAATAATACAATTATAGAAGTTTTACAAAACTATAATATTGGATTTACATGAAATAGGTATTTGAGTTTTACAATAAAATTAGGAAAGTAGAGGTGTTTTATGAAAAATATAGCTAAATCTTTAAGAAAATTTTTAATATTAACTTTATTTTTTAGCTTGATTTTGTCTCCTACATTATCTTCTGCTTCATCAGAAAATACTTTTCCTTCTGGAATAAGTTATAAAAATCTAGATAAAGAGATCGAAGACTATGTAGAAAATCATAAGTCAACAACTTGTGGATTAAATTTAATTGTTTATGATAGTAATGGTATTGTTTATGAAAATTCATTTGGATATCTGGATAAACAAGCTAAATTAAAGTCTGATTCTGAGTCTGTTTATGAATGGGGCTCTATATCCAAGTTATTAATATGGGTTTCTATAATGCAACTTTATGAAGAGGGAAAAATTGATTTGAAAGCTGATATAAAAGAATATTTACCAGAGGGTTTTCTTAAAAATTTATCTTTTGATAAGCCGATAAGAGTAATGGATCTTATGAACCATCAAGCAGGTTTTCAAGATACATACTTTATCCAGACTAAAAAAGCATCTGATATAATTAGTCTTGAAAAATCTCTTAGCATCAGACAACCACTACAAGTGTATGAACCTGGTGCTCATACTGCATATTCTAATTGGGGAGCAGCTCTTGCAGCCTTTATAGTTCAAAGAGTTTCCGGTATGGATTATGTGGAATATGTCAATAAAAATATTTTTCAACCACTTGATATGAAACAAAGCACTATCAGTCCTACATATACCGATAATGATTGGGTATTGAATAAAAGAAAAAGATTAAAATGCTATGACTTAGAAGGAGAAAGCATTGATGGCAATGGTATCTATTATATTTATCTTTATCCTGCTGGTAGTGCAATGGGCACAATAGGGGATTTGGCAAAATTTGCTAAGGCTATAACTCCTAATGATAAGAGACCATCACCATTATTTAAAAATCAAAAAACCTTAGATGAAATATATAAGGCAACTAGTTACTATAGTGGAACAGATATAGAAAAAAATTATCATGGATTTTTTGCAAGCGAATATGGTATTCAGACAATTGGACATGGTGGCAACACATTCGGATGCTCATCTATGTTACAATTTGATCCTCTTAGTGGGATTGGTATGGTTGTAATGACAAATCAAGCCCATGAAACTACATATAATTACGATATGTATGAGCTTATTTTTGGTAAATTTAAAGATTCTAAGCTCTTTAATATTAATAGAGAACTTCCTAATGGATTAATATTAAATACACGAGGGATTATTAAAGGACCACTTTCATTTTTAGGAGCAATGGGTGTAAGCTCTTATGGTGAAGAAGATTTAGAAAACTGGTGGTATGAAAAAGATGGAATAGTTGAGACTCAGTATTCAGATTTTATTATCTCCACACCAAAAGCTATTACTAACATATTATGTATGGCATTTTTTATAATTGCAGGCATATATGGGTTATTGAAAATTGTTATTAGTGGGATTTTTATCGATATAATAAAAAATAAGAAAAATCCTTTAAAAACAAATCCAATTCTCAAATATTCCTATATCTTATCATTTTTAATGTCAATGTCACTTATTAATTTGATAATAATATTTTTGAGACTTAGTAATGGTTATAGAACAGGTGATATTGGTAGTGTTAGCTCATATATAATTCAAAGTGCAATATTTATACCACTGCTTATTTTAATGGGAATCATTATATTTAAGCTGATAAAAAATTCTAATAAAGACACTAGCAAGAAATTAAAACATAATATTTTTGTAACAACTTTTCTTGCAATGACACAAGTATTAGTAATCTTAAACTTTGAAATGTATAAGTTTTGGGGATTCTAATAACAATGAAATTACTTAAAGTTTAAAAAAAGCAGCTACTATTTAAGGGGTCAGTTTACTTATTTTATAGGGCTGTTTTTAAATTTATATTTTTATAATAAATATTATAATAAATTTTAAAATATTTTGAAATTATATTGTATAGAAGGAGAAAATGAAAAATAGGGTGGAAATTTCTTTTAAAAGGAAAGTTTTTATTGATTTTGTTCTTTTAGTTTTTGCAATAACTTCTTTCTATCTGATTCTAAGCCATGCTTTTGGGTATTATCAAGAAGGAATTATTGGCTTTATTTGTGATATAGTTTTTCGTTTATTTTTTATTGTTATAATAACACTTATCTTAGCATTTGCTTATTATTTTAAGGAAAGTAAGAAATCTATTATTATATGGTGGATTTGTGCTATATTTTCTGGGATTGGATTTTTTTATTTATTAAAAGCACCAATCCTAGATTTAAATTATTTAAAGTCACCTAAATCTTTAAAAATTGATTATGTAAGTTTTGAAGAAGATAATAATTACGAATACTCGATATTTTATAGAATTTCTGGATATAATGAAAAAAACGAGATTAAAATTTTTGAAATAGATTCCAAAACTTATGATGAGGAAAAAGAAAAGTGGAATGATTATGATAATGTTAAAGCTAATATAAAATATTTGCCTCATACAGGAGTGCTGATGAATTTAAAAACATATAAAGAAAAAGAAAAGTAAAAAAATGTAAAGAACTCTTGACATATATACCAAAATTTTATATATTAATGTAAAGATAGTTTTATATTTTGAAATGAAATGGAGGTATTAATTATGAAAAAAGTTTCGAAAATGGATGAAATGGATAGGAATATTTTATTAAGGTCAGAAAGCTTAGCTTATAAGGTTGCAGTCATTGCTTTAAGTTTATGGGTTATTTATTCTTCTTATAAATCCTTGTTTAGTGGTTTTAAATATAATCCACTTCCGGTGTTGATTTTGTGTTTAACCATAAGCGTACAAAATTTTTCAAGAATCTATATAAAAAATAAGATGGTTGAAGGTGATGAGGAATATGTTAGAGAAAATAAATTCATGGAAATTATAGCTCTAACTCTTTCAATTTTTGCAATTATAATTTTTATAGGAATGCAAGTCATTAAATAGATTTTATGAATAATATAATAAAAAAGCTTAGAAAAGAAAATGGCTTAAGACAGGAAGATTTGGCAAAAGAACTTGGAGTTTCTCGTCAAACTATAATTGCAATAGAAAATAATAAGTATGATCCAAGTTTGGAATTGGCGATTAAAATTTCGATATTTTTTGATAAAACAGTAAATGATATATTTTTGTTTGAAAGTAAGTAATTATTTTTGTTTTTATAGTAAATTAAAAAAATTATTTCGATTTAAATTAAACTCTCAAAATTTTAAATTTTGAGAGTTTTTTTAATTATAAACTTTTAACGTTAAAAATTATTTGACAGTTTAGTAAATTTAAGTTACAATAAAGAAAATAAGATATGGAGGTGTAGTTTGAAAGAAGTTCATGTTTTAAATTCATTGGAAGAAATAAATATTGTAAGTGATCCTTTAAGGCTTAAAATAATTATGACTTTAGGAACTAGTCCAAAAAATGCCCAAGATTTATCAGATGCTCTTGGCGTAAGTAGGTCAAAAATTCACTACCACTTAAAAATTTTAGAACAAAATAAAATTATAGAAGTCGTTGATACGGAACTTATTAATGGAATCACACAAAAATATTTTTTGCCAGTGGCTAAGGCTTTTATACCCAATAGCGAAATATTTAATAAAAATTTAGAAGAAAAGGTATTTTCTTTTAAAATTTCAGGAAAATCGTATGAATCATTTGAAAAAGACTTAAATGATTTAATAAAAAAATATAGTGAAGATGAAGATACCCAAGAAAGTTTTCAAGTACAAATTTATAAATTATCTTAAAACCAGTAAGTTAATCCTTACTGGTAAAAAAATACGAAACTGTCAAATAAATTTAAACGTTAAATATAAGGAGAATGTTAAAAATGATTAAAAATAAAGATTTTTATGTCCTGCTTTTAGGACGACTAATAACAAATTTTGGAGATAGCCTATATGCGATTGCATCAACTCTTTTGGTTTATAAAATGAGTGGATCTACAATTTATTCGGGCCTTACTCTTTTTCTTACCTCATCAACTGCCATAGTTCAACTACTATTAAGTCCAATTTTGGATAAAATTAATATGAAAAAATTTTTGATTTTATCTCAATTTTTTCAAGCAATCTTGATTTTAATTATTCCATTTTTATATAAATTTGGAAAATTAAGTGTCTATCACATAATGATAATAATGCCAATAATTTCATTGATTAATCAACTTGTTTATCCAGGTCAAATATCTCTACTTCCAAAAATTTTATCTGAAAAAGAACTTGTTACAGGAAACTCTTTGATGACTATGGCTTATCAAGGATCAAATGCAATTTTTGATACCCTTGCAGGTTTTATAATTTCAATTTGTGGTTTTATGACAGCTTTTTTTGCTGATTCCATAAGTTTTATATTGACTGGGATTTTATTTTGTTTTTTATCAAAAAAACTTAGCCATTCTCAAAAAAGAGAAGAAAAATCAAAAGAAAATCTAATAAAAAATCACTTCAAATCTCTTAAAGATGGACTTGATTTGTTTAAAGATTCAAGTATTTTTGCCCTAGTTTTTGGGATAGTTTTTATAAACTTTTCTGCTACATCAATAAGTGCAGTTTTGCCTGCTTTTGCACAAAATGAAATATTTTATAGTTTGATGCTTGCAGGAATGGGAGCGGGTCTTTTACTTGGGTCTTTGTTTGCGGGATTTCCAAAATTAAAAGAAATTTCTCTTGGAAAATTATATATTTATGGAATGATGATTGTAGCTTTAGCTTGGATCCTTTTTTCTAATTTTCAAAAGAATATAAAAATAGGAGTAGTTTTGTATGGGCTTGGATGGTTTGTTGTAGGTCTTGTAAATGTTTATGCTCAAACTATGGTTCAAATAATAGTTCCAAGTGAAAAAATAGGTTCTGCTATGGGGGCTATGGTAGGAATTTCTACTTTTATGGCACCATTAGGAGCTTTATTTGGTGGATTTTTAGGAGAATATTTATCAAGTTCAAAGGCCATATTTATTGGATCTTTCATTATATTTTTAGTTGCTATCTTTTGGGCATTAAATGAAAATATTAGAAAATTGCCTTCAGTTAATAAATTTCATAAAATCATTTGAATTTATTAGAGAATTTACTAATCCAAAAATATTTCTTTTAATTTAGAATATAATGCTATACTTAAAGTAATGTTATTTTGAAAATTAAAAATGAAGGGATTAGAAATGAAAAATATTTTAATCATAGAAGATAATAAAGAAATAGCCTTACAAATGAAAAAATATTTAAGTAAAAATGGATACAATGTTGAGCTTGCTTCATCTTTTTATGAAGCTAGTTACAAGATGAATATTGATATTGATGTAGCTTTATTAGATATAAATCTTCCAGACAAAGATGGAGAAGATTTGATTGAAAAATTAAAAAGTAAAGATATAAGAGTTATTGTTACTACTGTAAAAAATGATGAAGATTTTATAATATCATCTCTTGATAAGGGAGCAGATGACTATCTTACTAAGCCATTTTCCCTTGCGATTTTAAGGGCAAGAATTGATGCGGTTTTAAGAACTCTTCCAATCTCTCAAGATAAAATTATTAGATATAAGGAAATAAAAATAGATTTAAATAATTCAAAAGCTTATTTTAAAGGGAATCAAGTAGAATTAACTCCACTTGAGTATGAAATCCTGACCTTATTTATTAAAAATCCTCACAGGGTTTATACGAGAGGCCAGCTTTTGGAAATGTTTTGGGAAGATAGGGATAAGTTTGTAAATGATAATACCCTAACATCTACTATCAAAAGAATTAGGGAAAAACTTGATAGGGAAATTATTACTACTGTTAGAGGAATTGGTTATAGGATGGATTAATGGTATATGTATTTTGGATAATAAGTCTATTATTTCTTTATTATTTTTTAGAAAAAAGGAAGAAAAATAGAATAAATGAGCTTATTAATTTAATTGAAAATATGAAAAAGCAAAATTATAAAATTCCTATGAAGCAAGATGACTTTTCAATTTTGGAGGATAAAATTTACAAACTATTTATAGAAATAGTAGAAGCCAAAGAGACAAGTAGAAAAAATAGTGAAAAGCAAATAGAATACCTAGAAGATATTGCCCATCAAATAAAAACTCCTATCACATCTATGCTTTTTTCTATAGAAAATTTGGAGATGGACTTTCCAGATAACGAAGATGTAGAAATTTTGAAAAGACAAACTCTTAGATTAAACTCTCTATCAGATATTTTGCTAAAACTATCAAGCCTTGATGCTAACAAAGATCTTATGAAAAAAGAAGAAATCCGTTTGGATGAATTGGTGGATTATGCATTAGATAGTTTGAATTTAAAGAGATTTACCAATGTAGAAATAGATAAGAGTTTAAAGGGAAATAGTATTTATGGAGATTTTTATTGGTTGGCAGAAGCTCTTATCAATATTTTGAAAAATGCTGAAAATAGGACGACTTGTGATAAAATCATGGTTTCATCTTACAAAAATCCACTTTATACAAGCTTAATCATTAAAGATAATGGCGGAGGAATAAAAAAAGAAAATATGAAAAAAATCTTTAAACGATTTTATAAAACCCCTGACTCAAATGGTTTTGGAATAGGCCTTGCCATGGCAAAGACAATTGTCGAAAAAAATAATGGAGAAATTTCTGTTAAAAATGAAAATAATGGGGCAAGTTTTGAAATAAAATTTTATAATGTCACCTAAAAATCACTTTACTATCATATGCTTATTTTAAAGAAATATAAGGAGTAAAGCATGGAAATATTAAAGGTAGAAAATTTAAGAAAAGAATATGGAGAAGGAAACAATAAGGTCGTTGCCTTAAATAGCATTGATCTTGAAGTAGAAAGAGGAGAATTTCTTGCTGTTGTTGGTCCAAGTGGTTCTGGAAAATCAACACTTTTACATATAATAGGTGGTGTCGATTCTCCTGATTTTGGCAAGGTTTATATTGATGGAAATGATATTTCAAAATATTCTTCAAAAGAGCTTGCTTATTTTAGGAGGAGAAAAGTTGGATTGATTTATCAATTTTATAATTTGATTTCAAATCTAACCGTAAGACATAATATAGAACTTCCTTTAAAGCTTGATAAAAGAAAAATAAATGAAAAAGAATTTTCAGATATTATTAAAAAATTAGGTATAGAAAATAAGCTTGACTCATTTCCAAGTGAACTTTCAGGAGGTCAGCAACAAAGAGTTGCCATAGCAAGAAGTTTGATTTATAGACCATCAATAATTCTTGCAGATGAGCCGACAGGAAATCTAGATAGGAAAAAATCTAAGGAAATTATAGAAATTTTAAAATATTTTAACAAAACATTAAAACAAACGATAATTCTAATAACTCATGATGAAGAAATAGCCCTACAAGCAGGTCGTATTGTAACCATAGTTGATGGAAAAATTGTGGGAGATGAAAAAAATGAATAAGAAAAATTTCCCGATTTTTATTTCATTATTTATTGTAAGTTTATTTTTTACAGTGATTTTTTATTATGGATATACAAATTTAAGGGCTAATTATGGATACTATATGGCTTCAAATTTTAATCATGCAGAGATTAAAGACAAATTATCAAGTGAAGATGTAGAAAAATTAAGATCAATTGAGGATTTAAAATTAGTTGGGAAAATGTCCCTTGATCTTGATAATGCAAAACTTAATGATAACTTAATTGTTATTAACTATCAAGATACAGATGTAAATAAGATGAGAGAGTTTTCTAGACTAAAAGAAGGTAGATTTGCAAAAAATGAAAATGAGCTTGTCCTATCAGAAAGCCTTGTAAAGAAAAATAAACTTAAACTAGGAGATAAAATTGAACTAGATTTTGGAGAAAGAATTTTAGGTGGCAAAAAAATAGGTCCAACTAGTCCAAATACCGACAGGGAAAAATTTGAAAAAACAAAATCTAAAAAATTTACTTTAGTGGGCGTTTATGGAGATGTTTATAATAAATATAGTAAACTAAACTTTGCCATGGGCCTAGAAGATGAAATGAAATCTTTTAAAACATTTGTAAAGTTTGATTCTTTTGAAGATGCCTACAAAAACAAAGATAAGATTCAAAAAGAAATAAATAAAGCTTTGGCTAAGAATGTCAATTTAGAATTTTCTGAAAATCTAATAAACTATTATGGATTAGAAAATGAACCCTTACAAAACATAATGAGCCAAGCAATTATTATATTATCAGTACTAGTTTGTATAGGTGTATTTATATTTTTTATTAAAAATATTTTTTGGGTTTGGGGACTTAGAAAAATTAGAGAGCTTTCAATATACAAATCCATAGGTTCTACCAATGGACAAATTTATTTATTGCTTTTAAAAGAAGGACTTATAATAACTGCAATTCCAATAATTTTGGGACATATTTCAGGTTTTACTTTTATATATTATTTATATAAAAATATAAAAGTAGGAGAAGGAATAAGTGCCTTTGAACTAGTAAAATTTAATCCCTTATTAACTTTAGCAATACTTTTGCTTTCTTTCATTGTTGTTAGTCTTGCAATAAAATCTCCTGCCAAAAAGATTTCAAAAATCAACATCATTGATGGAATTAGGGGGAATATAGATTTTTCAAAATCAAAAAAGAAAAGGGCCAAAGATTTTTGGAAAGAATTAAAACTGAATAATCTAGCATCAATAAAATCACAAAGATATATTTCTGCAATAGGTATTCTTATAATTTCAGTATTTATAATTGTAATAGGCATATCAACTTATTACAGAGATTTTTCACACTTTGATGATGGATATAATTTTTCTGTTGATTATTTTAGTGAAAAAAATCAAGTCCCAAAAATATTAAAAGAAATTACAAATAAAATTCCAAATGAAAAATCTTATATATCAAAAGAAAAATATGTACAAGTGAAAAATAATAATGAGTTTTCACAAGAAGCAAAGAAAGCTGGTCTAGACAAAGAAGCAGAAAAAAATATCAAAAAATATAAAGAAGATGGAATGGATGGATTTATCATAGCTTTGGAAGAGGAGGATTTAAAAGAGCTTGGAGGGAAAAAGGGCGAATTTATTTTATATAATACAATCCAAGAAGATTCATCAATTCCAATAAAAAAGGCAAAGAGGATTCCATATTTTGAAAACCCACAGAGTTTAGATATTAACTTTGAAAATGATTATAAAAAGACGATTAAAATTTCAAAAACAATAACAAATTTGGGAAAATATAAGTCGAGAACAATGCCTTTTGATGTAAAAATTTATACAGATTTTGACACTTATTTTAAACTTATGGAAGAAGCAGGTGATGAGAAATACACAAATTATGCCTATACTTTAAATATGAAGGTAAAAGATTCTGACAGTAAAGACGTAAAAGAATATGTAGAATCCATGATTAGAAGTAAAATCTCACCAGAGGATCGCTTTAATATCACAACAGGTGAAGAAAGTGAAAAAAATAGATATAATGACTTGAAAAGTCTAATAAAAATTGTAATAGGTATTGCTTCAATAATCTTTGTACTAAATATAACTAACGGATATTCATCCATTAATTTAAGCCTCATGAGCAGAAAAAAAGAAATAGGAAGCCTTTACTCTTGTGGTATGGATGTAGATGAGTTAAAGAACATCTATCAAAAAGAATTTATTGGTGAACAAGTAAAGTCATTTATTATTGCAGTTCTTGTAAGTTTAGGACTAATGCTTATAATTTCAATAATTTCTACTGATCTTAAACTGATAACATTAATTAGATATTATGACTATAAAAGCTTTTTAGGATTTTCTTTTATAGTTTATGGAATAAATCTACTTATTTATCACTTCTCCTTAAAGAAAATATTAGATAGACCAACTATTGATTTGATTAGGACAATTTAGAAAAATATCCATTTCTATGAGTTTTAAATTGTTAATATATTTAGCTAAGTTATATAATAAAAATATAAATAGAAATGGAGTAAATATGCTTGTTAGAAGATTTGAAAAAAATGATGCAGAGGAAGTTTCCAAACTTATTATAAAAACTTTAAGAACTACAAATATAAAAGATTATTCAAAAGCCTATATTGAAAAAGGCGTAAAAATTTTAAATGCTAAAAATATAATTGAAAAAGCACACACTAGACATTTTTATGTGGTTTGTCTTGATGAAAAAATTATTGGATGTGGATCTATAGGATACGATGAAGAAAAGGAAGAGTCTTGTTTTTATACTATTTTTGTTTTGCCTGAATATCAAGGAAATGGAATAGGAAGACTAATTGTAAAAAATCTTGAAAAAGATGAGTACGCTAGAAAGTCAAAAAAAATTATCGTTCCATCTTCTATTACTGCAAAATATTTTTATTTAAAATTGGGATATAAAAGTAAATATCAAAGTGATATTCCAAATGAAGATGGATTATTTATATTAGAAAAATCTAAAAATATTTGAATTGTTTTAAAAAGGGTAGTAATAGAATGAAAGAGAAAATTATTAGGAGGTAAAGATGGTAAATAAAAAAGATAAAAGCAAAGATAGTTTTATTAAGGCTCCATTGACACCAGAGGGAGTTAAAAAGATTGACCCTGTTAAAGATAATGATAAGATTAAAGATTTAGAAAAAAATAAGGTTGACAATAAGAAAAAGGCATTTACAACTAACAAGGGTCTAAAGATGGCCGAAGAAGAGTTTTCTCTTAAGGCTGGAAGAAGAGGCCCAACTTTACTTGAAGATTTTCATTTAAGAGAAAAAATAATGCACTTTGATCACGAAAGAATTCCTGAAAGAATAGTTCACGCTCGTGGTGTTGGGGCTCATGGTATTTTTAAATGTACAAAAGATATGAGCAAATATACTAAAGCTTGTTTATTTACTAAAAAAGGCAAAGAAACTCCTTTATTTTCAAGAATATCTACAGTAGCAGGATCTAGAGGTTCAACTGATACTCCTCGTGATGTTCGTGGTTTTGCTATAAAATTTTATACAGAAGAAGGAAACTATGATATAGCTGGAAATAATATGCCAGTATTTATTATTCAAGATGCAATGAAGTTTCCGGATTTTGTTCATGCAGTAAAGCCTGAGCCTGATACAGAAGTCCCTCAAGCTCAATCAGCTCATGATACTTTTTGGGATTTTGTAACTCGAAATCAAGAGTCTGCTCATATGGTTATGTGGCAAATGAGTGATAGGGCAATTCCTCTAAGTCTTCGTATGATAGATGGTTTTGGCATTCATACTTTTAGGTGGATAAATGATGAGGGAAAGGCAACTTTTGTAAGATATCAATGGAATCCTCAATTAGGTGTTCACTCAAGAGTTTGGGATGAAACGCTTAAAGTTTCTGGAAATGATCCTGATAGTCAAAGAAAAGATTTATACGAAGCAATTGATGAGGGAAATTACCCAGTTTGGGATTTTTGCGTTCAACTTTTACCAGAAGAAAAAGAACATGACTTTACTTTTGATATTCTAGATCCAACAAAAGTTTGGCCTGAAGAAGATATACCAAAGGTTAAAATTGGGGAAATGATTTTTAATAGAAATGTTGACAATTATTTTGCAGAAACGGAACAAGTTGCCTTTAATCCAGGAAATGTAATTCCAGGTATTGATTTTTCAAATGACCCTCTACTTCAAGGAAGACTTTTCTCCTACACAGATACTCAACTTCTAAGACTAGGTGGACCAAATTTTGCTCAAATACCAATCAATAGACCAATTTCTGAAGTTCACAACAACCAAAGAGATGGATGGCATCAACATATGATAAACAAGGGACCAGTTTCTTATATGAAATCATCTATTGATGACCAATCACCTTACTATGAAAGTCCAGAAAATGGTGGATATGAACATTATCAAGAAAAAATAGATGCAGAAGTTATAAAGGCGAGAGATGATAGTTTTAGAGATCATTTTAGCCAAGCCACAGCATTTTATAAATCAATTAGTGAAGTTGAACAAAAACATATTATTAATGCGTTTTCATTTGAATTATCAAAAGTTAAAAGAGAAGAAATAAGACAAAATGTCGTAGATATGTTTGCAAATGTTGATAAAAAAATGGCAGAAGAAATAGCTAAAAATGTTGGAGTTGATAAGCCAGATGCTGACCGTGGTTTCGATCCTTCAGGATTAAAAGCAAAAAAAGAAGCTTTAAAAGTTAGAATGCCTGAATTTTCTCAAGAAAATACCATATTTAAGGTTGATACTTTAAAAGTTGGAATATATTCAGATGACGATGATGATTTTGATTTTAAATCTTTGGTTAAAAAAATTGAAGATAAAAAAGCAAAAGCTGAAATTATACAAGCTAATTTAAGTGAAACAAAAGATGGTCAAATGGTTAGCCACAGATATGTTACTATTCATCCTGTATTAGAAGATGCAATGATTGTAGTTGTTCCTAAAAAGCCATCCAAAGAATTTAGTAAAAATGTAAATGAATTTGTAAATGAAACTTTCAACCACTACAAACCTTTATGGATTATTGGAGATGCTTCAGGTATTCTTGATAAAAAACAAGAAAAAGCAGATGGAGTTATGGTTACAAAAGATGCTAAAGATACAAGTAAGTTTATAGAAAATCTAAGTAAACAAAGATTTTGGAACAGAGAAGGTTCAATTTAAACATTTATAGATAAGAGCTTAGTAAGTGCTAAGCTCTTATTTTTATAAAATAGTTTTATTTAAACCTTTAAAAAATTAAGTCAAGCCCATAATATTGTATAAAATTTACTAGCACAATATTTAGTATTTAATTCTAATATACAATTTAGAAGATGTTATCCAATCCTCATTGATATCAATGAGGATTGCTCCTATTTAGCCTGATAGCTGAATCTTCATTAGGAAAAATTCTAATTACTTTTTCACGTCTTCTAATTTCTTGATTTAATCTTACTAAGCAATTTGTAGATTTAACTCTACTATGAATTATATCATTAGCTAAATATGCAAAGGCATCTTCAAATCCTTCAACTAAGGTGTTTAAAGAGTTTTTAAATTTCTTTTCTTTTTCGTATTTTAAGAATATCTCATATTTCATTTTTCTTGCCAAGTTTATGTCTTGGATTTTAAATAGTGCTTTGATGTCTGTTCTAAATTCTTCTGTGTTTTTCTTTGGTGAGTTTGATAGGATATTTCTTAAGAAATGCACTTGGCATCTTTGCCATATTACATTTACGAATGTTTCTTTTATTGCTTTTACTAGGCCTTTATGGGCATCTGATATTACTATTTTAATTCCAGATAGTCCTCTAGCTTTTAAATATTCAAAGAAGTTTGACCATGAGTATTCACTTTCGCTAGCACTTAGGTCTAAGCCTATTATTTCTCTATTTCCTTTTTCAGTTATTCCTATTGCAAAATGACATGCTTTTGATACTACTCGATTGTTTTCCCTTACTTTTATGTATACTACATCTACAATTATGTAGGGATACTTAGTAGCACTTAGGTCTCTATTTCTCCATAGTTTTACTTCTTCGTCAAGTTCTTTAGTTAGGGATAATACAAAGGATTTAGAATATTTTTTACCATACATATTTTCTATCACCTTGGATACTTTTCTTACTTGTGCTCTCTGTACATACATTTCTAGCATGGTTGTAAGTAGAGCTTTTTCATTTCTTTGATATCTTTCAAAAATTTCAGTTGAGAATTTACCATCTCTCGTTCTAGGTGCTCTTAAGGTTAATGTTCCTATTTTTGTTGTATAGTCACGTTCATAGTAGCCATAACGATAAGTACTTCTATACTGACTTTATCTTAATACGTGATAGCAAATATATTTATTAAGATATTTTGTAAGTAAGTATACAGATAAAGTAAAATTTTTTTTACAAACTTGCTTTTAAATTTGATTTTATTATAGTAAATATATAGAAAAAATCAGAAATTTTATTGTATAAATTAATGAAAAATTAAAAGGGGTTAGAAATGTATCGACTTTATCAAAAAAATGAACTTAATTTTGCAATTTTTTGGATTGTAATTTACTGTTTGATTACTAGTTCAATTAGAGGAAAATTTGGGGATGAAAGTTTCTTTATGCTCATCGGCCTAATCTTTATTGCTTTTTCTATTACTTTTTTTATAAATAATCATAAGCTTAAAGAAAAATATGGTCTTGATAAGTATCCAGAAAATTCCAAGAGATATTTATACTTTATTCCAGTATGGATTCTTGTAACTGGCAATTTATGGGGTGGGCTTAATCATGTTTATTCTGGGATTTCCCAGGTATGGTCTATTATTTCAATGCTTTTAATTGGATACATAGAAGAGATAATTTTTCGTGGTTTTTTATTTAAGGCTATTCTAGAAAAAGATGGGGCAAAAAAGTCTATCATAATTGTAGCTGTAACTTTTGGCATTGGTCATATTGTTAATCTATTTGCTGGCCAAGCGAGTCTAGAAACGCTAGCTCAAGTATTTTTCGCCATAGCTTGGGGTTTTATAATGGTAGTTATTTTTTACAAAAGTAAGAGTTTAATTCCATGCATTATTGCACATGGATTGATAGATGCTTTTTCCAAATTTGGCGTAGAAGGTTCATTTTCTCAGTGGATTTATATAGTTGCGACAATTATAATTGCATTTTTTTACTGCAAATATTTGTTGAAACTTGAGGATAAATAAAATTTGGTTTGATTGAATTTACTTTTAATAATGTTTTAAATAATATAATAGGAAAAAACAAAGTGATTAGATCAATATAAAATTTTGTCATATAGTATTTTTAAATAACAATAAATGAATTTAATCTTAGCTTGTTCTTATTACAAACAATAAAGATAATATAATAATATAAAGAAGTAAAAAGATTTACTTGTAGAAAAATTTAATAATATTTAGCATTGAAATGCGTTAGAGGAACAATTGATAGCAGATTAGAAATACGTAGTAGTAGATTAAAAAATATAAATTTGAGTTTATTGGGTATCCTTATGACAATAATTTCAGCATTTATGCTATTAGATGGACTTTGTGGAGGCAGTATTTTATATAATATATTCACAATTTTTATTGGACTGTTTGGAACATTGTTTTTTGGAGCGGCAACATTGTTTTACATTAGAAATATTTTTATAATCAAACCTGTTTTGATTTTAGAAAACGATGAATTTTATGAAAATTCAAGCATATTGTCTATGAAAAATTCTTTAATAAGTTGGGACACAGTTAAGAAGATAAAAAATATGCCTATGATGGGTCAAGGAATGGTATCAATATTTATGAAAGATCAGGATGCATATTTGGATAAGTTACCATTATTTAAAAGGTTAATAACTAAAAAGTTGCTAAAAAAGTTTCTAATCTTATTATAAAAATTTTAAGAACAACTAATATAAAAGATTATTCAAACGCTTATATTGAAAATGGAGTAAGAATATAAAATTCTGAAAATATAGTAGAGAAATCTCAATTTATACATTTTTATGTGGTATGTAATGATGAGAAAATTATTGGCTGTGGATCTATCGGATATGATGAAGATAAAGAAGTATCTTGTTTTATACTATTTTTGTTTTACCATAATATCAAGATAGGGTAGTTGGAAATAAGATTGTTAGAACTCTTAAATATGATGAATATACTAAGAAGTCGAAAAAAATTATAGTTCCATATTCTATAACTGCAAAATCTTTTTATTTAAAATTGGGCTATAAGAGCAAATATTCAAGTGATAATCCAAATGAAGATGGATTATTTATTCAAGAAAAATCAAGGTATAAAAAATTATAAATTCGTATTTGATATCATAATTTTAAATGAGATTGCTTATAGATGTTTTTATAAAGAAAAAGCTTTAAAATATTGTTATTATTTAATAAAAAAGACAGTAATTAAGTGAAAATAGTTAAATATATTAGAATTTAAGGAGGGAAAATATGAAACTAGAAGATTTTACAGATAAAGAAAAAAAAGAAATTGATGATGGACTTTCTACTGCAGAAATTAGTGATAAGGAAGCTGGAGATAAAATTTTAGCTCTTCTTCCAGATGGTTGGATTAAAAAAATTCCTTTTTTTGTTAGAAAACATTCAACGACAAAAACAATAGAAAGAATTGCTAATGATTATCCTGAACTTTTTGCCCTTGCAAAAAAAGAAGGAGAACTACCAGAAAAAGAGCGTGAAGAATTAAGAAAAATTATAACAGATATTTTCCGTGAAAAAATGGAAAAACATAATATTAAATAAGTTTATGTGATTAAATTTAAAATTGATAGCATATAGATATAGATCTATTGATAGAAAATCAAAGTTGATTTAATAAGATTAAAAATCAAAAGACATGATGTTCTAAAAAATATGAGGATTGTATTACTAATTCATCAAAAAGTACTAAAGATTTAAGAAAAATTATAGAAAATTCTGGGCTTAATCCAAATGATCTAAAAACTACTGAATTTTCAATTAATCATACTGTAAAAGACTAGAATCAGCAAAAAACAATTACTGCAAAAGTAATAGAAGATTCAAAAACAAAAGCAAAGATACTTACAAATTATAGTGAGGTTATGCTTGGAGAAATAATTTTCATTGTTTTGAAAGTAAAGTTAATATTGATATAAAAGCGGATGATATAAATATGTTGATACAGTGACTATAGTTTGGAATATAAAATAAATTTAAAATTACAAATATTAATTAAGGCGGAAGAGAAATCTTTCGCTATTTTTTTGACAAAAATATTTTTTGAAAGTAGAATGATTCTAAATAGAACCGTTCTATATAGAACAAAGGAGGACTTATGCATTTTTGGGATCAACATAAAAATATTACCTTATATTATGAATCATTAACAAAATCAATTTGTGATAAATACGATTTGAAACAGATGGAGTATGATATTTTGATGTTTTTACATTTTTACCCTCAATCTAATACGGCTGCTGATATTGTGAAAATTCGAAAATCTACTAAATCTCATGTATCTACTTCTTTAAAAGTTCTTGAAGAAAAAGGACTTATTGAAAAAAAACAAAGCATGGAAGATAAAAAGTGCATTGAAATTTTTCTTCTTAATGATGCTATTGAAATAATAAATGATGGAATTGAGATTCAAAAAAAATTTATGTGGAATTTATTTGAAGGAATTTCTGAAGATGATATGAAAATTTTTAAAGATGTATTTGATCAAATTTGTAAAAATGCTGATAATTTTTTGAAAGAAAGTGATAATGAAAAAAATGTATAAAGTTAAAAAACGAAATCTCTTGCTTATTGCTGGGCTTGTATGGATAATTGCAGGTTTTAATGTAACAAGGCTTGGAATAATTTCTTATAAAATTATTGATAGAAAATGGTATCTGTACTTATTTTCTCTTATTATTTTTTTAATTTTTGGAAGTATGTTTTATAAAATGACTAAAAAGCATACAAAAAGAATTTTAGGATACGAGGATTACAAGCCTTTTTGGAATTTTTTTGATAAAAAAGCCTATTTAATAATGGTTTTTATGATGGGTGGAGGTATAGGATTTAGGGCTATGAAAATTTTTCCTGATATTTTTATTGGGTTTTTTTATACTGGTTTGGGATTAGCTTTGACTTTTTCCGGTTTGATTTTTATAAATAATTTTTTTAAATATAATAAATTGTTAAAAAAGGAGAGTTTGTGATGAAAATTGACCCTTACAATCCAAAAATTTTTGATTTATTTGAGGTTATTTTTGATATTGGATATTTAATCTTTGATTTGATTGCTGGAATTATATTTTTTATTTTTTCAAAAGCTAATCCCTTGTTTATTTTGTATGGAATTTTAACTTTGACCTTGTGTTTTGGAGATGCTTTTCATTTAATTCCTAGAGTGAAAAGAGCTCTTTATGGAAGTAATAAAAAAATAAATAGACAACTAGGCCTTGGCCTTCAAGTTTCATCAATAACAATGACTATTTTTTATATTTTACTCCTTTATATTTGGAAATTAACTTTTCCTGAATTAAAAGCTCCTTTTATAATTGAAATTATTGTTTGGATTACAGGTATTATAAGAATATTTATTTGCTTTTTACCACAAAACAATTGGCTTACAAATGGTGGAAATATGAAATTATCTATAATTAGAAATTCAGTTTTTGCGATTACAGGTCTTGGTATCATTATTTTATATATTATTTCTGGAAATACTAATAATTATAATATGACAAGAATGGTCTGGGCGATAATTATTTCATTTGTTTGTTATTTGCCGGTAACTATATTTAGTAAAAAATATCCAAAGATTGGCATGCTAATGATACCTAAAACTTGTGCCTATATTTGGATAATAGTTATGGGGCTTCAAATATTGTTTTAAATAATTAGGTATAATTTGTTGAAATGAGAGATTTATAAAAAAATTTGATAAAAAAAACACAATAACTTCTAATTAAATTAGATAATGATTTAATTAGAAAAGGAGATGTATTATGAAATTATTAAGAGCCATGCGTGAACCATTAAAGTATGTGCAAGGAAAAGATGCTTTATTAAAATTCCATGAAGAAATGGAATATATGGGAAAAAGATGGCTATTTATATGTTCTAACAGTGGATACAAGGCTTGCCATGAAAAAATAGAAAAATCTTTTGAAGGATATGATGATTATAGGCGCTATGAAGTTTTTGGTGGAATTTCCAGCAAGGGCGAAATTGAAAAGATGAAAAAAATTGTTGAAGATGACAAGATTGATACAGTTGTTGCAGTAGGCGGTGGATCTGCAGTTGATACTGCAAAAGCTACAGCTTTTTATGCAAAAAAACATATAGTTATAGTTCCAACAGTAGTTGCAACCGATGCCCCTTGTACAGGGCTTTCTGTAATTTATAATGATGATGGAAGTTTTGATTCATATTTATTTTATCCAACAAATCCTGATGCAGTTTTGGTTGACAGCCAAGTTATTGCAAACGCTCCAGTTAAATTTTTAATTGCAGGAATGGGAGATGCTTTGGGAACATATTTTGAAGGTAGAGCGTCAATCAGAACAGAATCTCCAAGTTTGGAGGGAACCGGAATTACAAGAACAGGACTTGCAATTGCAAAATTATGCTATGAAACTTTAAGAGCATATGGTTCTCAAGCTATAAAAGCGTGTGAAAATAATGTTGTAACACCAGCTTTAGATGCAATTATCGAAGCAAATACTTATATGTCTGGAGTAGGTGCAGACAATGTAAACTGTGCAGCTGCCCATTCATTTTATAATGGCTTAACTTCATTAGGTGGTCATGAGGCATATCATGGATCATGTGTTGCTTTTGGTACTTTGGTTCAATTAGTTTTGGAAGGAGTTTCAAAAGAAGAATTCGAAGACGTTCAAGGATTTTGCTTAGAGGTTGGACTTCCAGTAACTTTGGAAGAACTTGGAGTAAGTAAAGACGAAGAAATTAAAACAATAGCAAAAAATGCTTGCGTAGAAGGAGAAACAATTCATAATCTTGCAGGAGATGTGACTCCAGATGAATTGTACGCTGCTATAATTGCAACTGATGCAATGGGAAAAGCAGTTTTAGGAAAATAAAATAATATAAGTTAAAAAAGTTTTGATATTTTTTGATGTCAAAACTTTTTTTATCTAAAAATTGAAAACTAAAAAATATAGGATTATAATTAGAAATAATTATAAGGAGTCAATATGAAAGATTTTATAAATATTTTTGAAATTAATGATGAATTTATAAAAGAATATGCATCTGCTCGGTTAAATCGTAAAATTTTTAATGCATATAATAGGATTTTGTGTGTTTTATTGATAATATTTGGTCTTGTCTTAATTATCTTTCCTATAAAGTATTCTATAGGTCCAGATTTAATACTTATTGGAATTTCTGATATTATAGTTAGTCTTATCTTATTTATAAGCTATGTAATTAATTTTAAAAAATATACAAGTACAATGAAGGCAAGAATAGAGATTTTAGGAAAAAATATTAAAGAAGTTAAAAATGAAATTCATGACAATCTTTGTATAACTACTAATAACATAAAAGATAGGAGTTATGAAATATTATTATCTTTTCTTGATGATCATTTTGAAAGTAAAAATTATTATTTTCTTATTTTTACTGGTGATATTCTAGTTACTTTTAAAAAGAATGGATTTATAAAAGGTGATTATATTGAATTTGAAAATTTTCTTGATAAATATCCAAAAAAGAAAAACACAAGAGCTCTTATTCTAGGAGTTTGTTTGACTCTATTAATTTTAATTAATCTTAAATATTTAATTAATTTGTATAAATATTATTTAATTTTTTAAATTTACTTATTTTTGAAAAAGTTTAGCATATTTTCTTATGGGTATAGTATTTCTAAGAATTATAAGGGGGATTTTATGAATCAATATGAAATGGTTGTAGATAAATTAAATAAATTAGGGATTAATTTTAAAATAGTGAATCATCCACCAGCTTTTACAACAGAGCAAGCTGACAAATTTATCGAAGGACATGAAGGAGTTCGTACCAAGTCTATGTTTTTAACCGATAGGAAAAAAAGAAATTTTTATCTAGTTATTCTTGATGAAAGTAAAAGATTAGATATGGATTTTTTCAAGGACTTAGTTGGTGAGAAAAAAGTAAAAATGGCTTCAGAAAATTCTTTGATGGAAAAAATGAAACTTCCAGCAGGGGTTGTTTCTCCATTTGGTTTATTGAATAATGAGGATCATGATATTAAATTTTTTATGGATAAAGAAATTGCAGATGAAGAAATAATGACCTTTCATCCAAATACAAATGAAAAAACACTATTTATTAAAACAAAAGATTTATTTAAATATCTTGAAAATATAGGATATGAGATAAATATAGTAGAATTATAAAATTTCACCTAGGAAACTAGGTGTTTTTATTTTGCGTTTTTACTTAGAATTATTAAATTTATGTAAAATTTTTTGTATTTTTGATAGTAATTAAATTTATCGGGGTAAAATTTTAATGAAAGTAAATGATTTAGAATGGGGGAAGTGTGAGAAAGAAATTTAGGGATAAGTTTACAGATCCTAATCTTATAAAAAAAATTAATGATCTTGAAAATTCTCCACAAATGCAGGAGAAATTAAATTCTATTAAAAAACAGATGAAAAGTAAAACTTTTGATCCTATTTACACAATATCTTCTCTAGGAATTTTTGGAATAATTCTTGCTATTTTTATTTTTTTGTTTTTTGGAAGGTATATTTTAATAATTTTAATTTTGGGTTGGGAATTTATTTCAAAATTTTTAAAAAAAAGAAAGATTGATGTTGGGAAATTATATGCTAATAATTTTTTGCTTCCAATTTTAGAAAGTATTTTACCAAATACAAAGATTAATTATTTTGAAGGTATAAAATATGAGATTATTAAAAATATTTTTTCTGATTTTGAAAAATATTATTCAAATTGTCATATAATTTTTGGGGATGATTATAAGACAGAATTTTCAAATCTACATATTTTTCATTATGTTGAAAACAGCGAAGGGAATAGTAGAAAAGTTTATGATTATATGGGGCAAATATTAGTTTCTAACCTAAAAACTAATATAGACGGTCATATAAGAATTGTTCCTGTTGTTGATAAAAATTTATTTGGATATAAAAAATATGGAATTTATAATAAAAGGCATAAAGATGAAGAAGAAATTGAAACAGAATATATTGATTTTAATGAAACATATTCAATTTTTTCTACAGATGAATTTTATACAAGATTAGTTTTAAATCCTCATATTATGGAGATTTTGAATAAATGGAAGGATAAGATGAGAGTTTCTATTTATATGAATGAGAAATATATTTCTATATCTTTTGAATCTAACGAAAATTTATTTTATCTTCCTAGTACAAAAACAGAAATTGATGGGCTTTCACTTGCTGGTGAATATGAAAAAGTAAGAGAAAAACTTGCGGATTTTTATGGATTAATTGATATAATAAGTGAAAAATTATAAGGAGAAAGTATGAGAAAAATAACATTATTACTGATTTTGCCATTTTTATTGATCTTAGTTTTAAGCTTTTTAATAAAAACATCTAATAAGTTTAATAGGTATGGGATAATTATTGAAGAATCAAAGAGAAATTTGGATGTGGCTTTGGCGAAAAGATACGATACAATTTGTGAAATGATTAAAGTTTGTAAATCATATGCTAGGCATGAAAAAAGCATATTTTCAGAAGTAACTATGGCAAGATCTGGATCTAATATTAAAGATTTTAACAAAACTATTAATAATCAAGATAAGACAATAGAAAAAATATTTGCCTTGGCAGAGGCCTACCCTGAATTAAAATCTTCAGAAGAGTTTTTGAATTTACAAGATCAAATAGACGATGAAAATGAGCAATTGGCTGCTGCAAAAAGAATTGTAAATAATAATATTTCAAAATTAAATCAAGATATAGTAACTTTTCCAAAATCAATAGTTGCAAGTATGAAAGGCTTGAGAAAAGCTGACTTTTTGAATGAAGAGAATATAGAAAGAAAAAAATCATTGGAAGATTTTGATTACGAAGTTTAGATATTTAAATATATATTTAGGGTATAAATTTACAAGAGAAATATTATTTGTAAATTAGGAGAAATATATGGAAAAAGATATTTGTATTCAAGATACCTATGGGGAAAGATTTCAGTATTGTTGGGGTTGTGGTCCCAAAAATGATATGGGACTTCATTTAAAATCATATCCAAGTAAAGACGAGAAAAGTGTAATTGCGAAAATTATTCCAGATAAAATGTATACAGGAGGAGTTCCTCAAAATTTGTTTGGTGGAATGATTGCAATGATTTTTGATTGTCACGGAACAGCTTCTGCAGCTTATTTTTCTCACAAAAATAAAGGCTTGAACCTTGATGAGGATACTGTAATAGAAAGATTTATTACTGCAAGACTTGAAGTTGATTTTAAAAAGCCAACTCCTATGAATGAAGAAATTTTAGTGTCATCAAACTTAGTTGAACTTGGTGAAAGAAAAGCAATAATTGAAATGGAAATGACAGCAAAGGGAGAGGTTAGAGCTAGAGCAAAAATGATTGCTGTTAAAGTAAAAGATAATATGTAAGAATTTACCAACTCTATGTATTTGATTTTAGGGTTGGTTTTTTATTTAAAAATTAGTGAAAAATTTGGGTAATTATTTAATAATAAATCAATTTCAAGAGGAGTTTTTATGAACAAGTTTTACCTAATTATAATTTTTTTATTAATTTTATTTATTTATCTAAACAAAAAGATCCCTCAAATCAAAGGCAAAATGGGAGAGAGCGCTGTTAAGATTCTATTAAATAAGTTAGATAAAGAAAAATATAAAGTTATTAATGATGTGATTTTTGAAAATAAGTATGAAAATAACAAAAGTTCTCAAATAGACCATTTAGTAGTTTCTAAATATGGAATTTTTTGCATAGAAACAAAAAATTATAAGGGACTAATTTATGGAGGTGAAAATTCTAGACAATGGACTCAAAATATTTATGGAAAAAAATATAAATTTAAAAATCCAATTTTTCAAAATTATGGGCATATTAAAGTTATAGAAAATTTGCTTTTGGAAAATTCTTTTAGTGAAATTCCAATATTTTCAATAATAGCTTTTGAAAAGGAAGCAAAATTAAATATTAAAGCTGAAAAAGCAAATATAATAAAAATTCCATACATAGTAGATACAATTAAAGATTTATCTCAAGAAGAAGTTTTAAATGAAGATCAAGTAAATAAAATATATAATTTGATAATGGAAGAAAAACTAAAGGATAGGTCAATAAAAGAGCATGTAAAAAATATTAAAGAAAGAAAAAAATCGGAAAAAGATTTGATAAATAAACAAATTTGTCCAAAATGTGGTGGAAATCTTATTTTAAGAGAAGGCAAGTATGGGAAGTTTTATGCTTGTACAAATTTCCCAAAATGTAGATTTACTTGTGATTATAAAGAATAAATCAAAAACCATTTACAAAGAAAAATTGTAAATGGTTTTTTTAGATAAATTCGCTTTACTTTAGTAGTAAAATAAAATTATTGAATTTAAAATTGACAAAGAAATTTTTATATTGTAGAATAAACTTATATTAAAAATTAACATTTAATTTTAATTAGATAATAAGAAAAAGGAGAGAATATGGAAAAGAAAAAATCGGTTAGATTACCTAGTTTTTTTGAAGCAATTTTACCAATTATTACCATGGTTTCATTGATGATTTATGTTTTTGTTTTTGCAAAAGAAAAAGTTGATGGGAAAATGGAAGCAATTTATGACGGAGCTCATATGCCACTTATTTGTGGAATTATTGTAGCTTGCTTTGTTGGAATAATTTGTGGTCATTCTTTTAAAGAAATGCTAGCAGGAATGATTGATAGGATTAATACAACTTTGGATGCAATTTTAATTTTACTTACTGTTGGTCTATTGATTTCTTCATTTATGATGAGTGGAACAATTCCCGCTTTAATTTATTATGGTCTAGAATTATTAAATCCAAAATTATTTTTGCCTATCGGTTGTATAATTACTGCTATTGTAGGTCTTGCTTGTGGGTCATCTTGGACTGCAACTGCAACGATTGGTATTGCATTTATGACGATTGGACAAGGACTTGGAATTAATCCTGCAATAACTGCTGGAATGGTTATATCTGGTGCTTATATTGGTGATAAATTTTCTCCCTTGTCTGATACAACAAATCTTGCAGCTGGGGTTTCAAAAACTGGCTTATTTGATCACGTAACAGCAATGATTTCTACAACTGGTCCTGTATTTTTAATTTCATTGATTTTATACACAATTTTGGGACTTAGAGCAAATGTTGTAAATTATGATCCGACGATTGCTGAAGGAATAAAAACATCACTTGCAAATAATTTTAACTTAAACCCTTTGGTTTTACTTCCAATACTTATTATTGTTTTAGTTTGCGTTTTAAGAATTGAAGGTCTTGCTGGCGTTATGATTTCTGTTGTTGTTGGAATTATTTTTTCTCAAATATTTCAAGAAACAAAATCCTTGGCTGAAATTTTTGGGATTTTACACTATGGTCCGGAGATAGAAACAGGAAATGATTTTGTTGATGCAGCTTTGGCAAAAGGTGGAATGGATAATCAGATGTGGACTATAAATTTAATTTTACTTGCAGTATCTTTTGGTGGGGCTTTGGAAAAATCTGGAGTTGTTGAAAAGTTATTTGCTCACTTAAAAGAAAAAATAAATTCAGTGGGTGGACTTGTTCTTACAACAATGGCTACTTCAATTTTCTGCGATGCAACCATGTGTGATCAATTTTTAGGAATTGGTGTTCCAGCTCCCTTATATGAAGATAAATATGACGAGATGGGTCTTTCAAGAAATTTCCTATCAAGAACCTTAGAAGATGCAGGAACTTTGTGGGCAGTAATGTTTCCATGGACAGCTTGTGGGGCGTATCAAATGAAAACTTTAGGAGTAAATCCACTTTATTATTTCCCATTTGCTTTTGTGAACTTATTAAGTCCTATTTATGCTCTTACAACAGCGTATTTAAAAAGAAATATATTTTGGGCAGATGGATCATACACAAATATTTTTGGAAAAACAAAAATGAAAAAGAAAGCGCATGCTCCAAAAGAAGTAGAAGAATATGCAATTAATCAATTAGATAAATTAAGAAAAGAAGGAAAAGCTCCAAATATTTCACTATAAAATCCTCCAAAAGATCAAGGAGTTTTCTTTCAAAAAAATAATGCTATACAAAAAAAGTATAGCATTATTTTTTAGTCTTTAATTTCTTTAGCATCTTTTGGAACCTTATCAAAAATTCCTGTAACCATAAGAGCTATTGCTCCATCACCTGTTACGTTACAAGCTGTTCCAAATGAATCTTGTAGGGCAAATATAGAAAGCATTAAAGCTGTTCCCGTATCATTGAATCCTAAAACAGAAATAATTAATCCTAAACTAGCAACTACTGTTCCTCCAGGAACTCCCGGTGCTGCAATTGCGAAAATTCCAAGAAGAGCAATAAATACAATCATATTTGAAGTTGATGGCAATTGTCCTGTTAGAATTTGTGAAACTGTCATTACAAAAAATACTTCTGTTAAAACTGACCCACAAAGATGTGTGTTAGAACAAAGTGGAATTACAAAATCTCTGATTTTTGGATCTAAAGTTTTTGATTTCCTAGCACATTTAAGGGCAACTGAAAGGGTTGCTGCTGAAGACATTGTTCCTAAAGCTGTAAGGTAAGCTGGCAAATAATGTCCAAAAACTTCTTTTGGATTTGTTTTTGAAAAAATTCCTCCCAAAGTGTACAAGAGTGTCATCCAAATAAAGTGTCCAACAATAACAATTAAAATTATTTTTATAAATACTGGCAATTCTTGTAATACTACTCCTTCATAAGCTAAAACTGCAAAAGTTGAAGCAATATAAAAAGGAAGCATATTTATAACAATTACATCTACAATTTTTAAAACAATATTATTAAGTTCTAATAATAAATTTTCCCAAGTTTGAGATTTTGTAAGAATTACAGCAATTCCAAAAATAATTGATGTAACAAGGGCAGTCATTACTGGCATTATTGGATCAATTGATAATTTAAAAATTGATTCTGGAATTTCTTTTGCTCCTGCAACATTAGATGCGATGTTTAAATGAGGAATTATAGCTTTTCCTGCTAAAAAACTAAATGTACCTGCACCAATTGATGATAAGTAACAAATCAAAAGTGTTACTGTAAGGATTTTTCCTGCATTTTCTTTAAGTGAAACAATTGCAGGAGTAACAAAACCAAGAATAATTAAAGGAACAATATAACCAATCATATCGCCAAGAATGGTTTTTATCGAACTAACCACCAAAATAGCGGATTCGTTTGCAATCTGTCCAATAAAAATACCGATAACAATTCCCATCACTAGTTTAAAAACTAATGAGTTGAAAAAGCTTTTCTTTTTCATTTTTTATACCTCTTTCATTCATTTTAATAATATTCTACATTATTATAGGGAAATTACAATACTATAATAGTCTTTTATTGTAATAAAATATATTATTTATAAAGTTCTGCTTGACTTAAGTACATTTTTTTGTAAAGTCCACCATCTTTCATAAGCTTTTCATGATTTCCATTTTCAGTAATTTTTTTATTATCACAAACAATAATCCTATCTGCATACTTTGTTGATGAAAGCCTGTGAGAAATAAAAAGTGAAGTTTGTCCTTTTGAAATATCTAGCATTTTTTTAAAAATTTCTTCCTCGCTTCTCGGATCAAGAGCGCTAGTCGGCTCATCCATTATAAAAAATTTTCCTTCGTGTACCATTGACCTTGATAGGGCAAGTTTTTGTCCGATTCCACCAGAAGGTTCGACAGAATTTTTTGAAAAAAGAAAAGTTAAAAATGTATCTTCTTTATTTATAAGTTTGTCTATCCAAGATTTCAAATTCAAAAGATAAAAAGATTCTTCCATTTTTTCTCTTTGATAACTTGTAATTTCATCTAATAAATTTGCAGAAATATTTTCAGAAATTCTAAATGGGAATAGTCTAAAATCTTGAAAGGTTGGGGAGAGGATTTTGTAATATGTTTTTGTATCAATATCATTTATATTAATCCCATTCAAATAAATATTTCCTTTTGTAGGCTTATAAAATTTGCACAAAAGTTTTACAATTGTAGATTTTCCAGCGCCATTTTTTCCAACAAGAGCTACGGTTTCTCCATTTTTAATTTCAAAAGAGCAATTTTCTAAAATGTATTCTTTTGATTTTGGATATTTAAAGCTAACATTATCAAATTTAATAGTGATTTTTTCTGTGTCTATTTTTTTAATTTTTCCCTCATCAAAATTTTCTTCTTTTTGATTTAAAAAATCAAATAAGCTTTGAAGCTGAGCATTAAAGGCGATTACTTGGGCATAATTTTTTTGTATTTCCTTGCTTGCATTTATTAAACTTATTAATGAGTTAAAATATAAAGTAAAATCAGCAAGGCTTATGGCTTTTTCTATAAGCTTTACTACAAGAAAAAACAAAGATCCAAGAATAGAAAAATTAGAAAATACATTCATAAGCCCAACATAAATCCCATTTTTTGTATAATATGCACTAGAATTTTTTACTAATTTTTTATGGAACATTTCAGACTTTTTCAAAATAAAATCTTCTCCATTATAAATTTTTATATCTTTAAAATACCTGTGATCTTGAGAAAAATTTACAAAAAATCTGTAAGCCCTTAGTTCTGGAATATCATTTTTTTGGTGGTCTAATTCATTTTTCTTTATCAATTCTACAATTTTTTTATTTAAAAGTATTAAAATAAGTACTACAAGTACAACAAAAACCGACAAGTTCATAAGAACTATTAAAGAAAAAATACCTGTAATTGTTGAGTTTATTGTTATTGCAAATAAATCATATATTTTAAAAATTTCGAATATAGCATAATGAGCTTTTTCCATTTCATCTTGAACTTTTTTGCTATCCGATTTTTCTATTGGAAGCTTAATAGCCTTTTCGCTTAATTTAAAAGTATAGACATCAAAAAAAGATTCAAAAGATTCTGTTAGTAAATTTGCATTTAATTTATTAACTAATCCCCTAATCAAATCAAAAATTAAAACTAGAAAAGCAATTGTAAAAATAATTTTTAATCTTTTTTGTCCGTATATTTCATCAATTATTAACTTGGGTGCAATTATAGAAAAAACAGGAAGTATTCCCATAAGAAGGGAAAATATTACAAATTTTTTGATGAAATTTTTTTGTATTTCATCTATTTTTTTTAATAATTTAAAAATATTTTTCATACTTCCTCCTTATAATTTTTTGCTTGAAGATTGTATAAATCTTTGTAATCAGAATCACTTATCATAAGTTCTTCATGACTTCCTGTAGATTTTATTTCTCCATCTTTTAGATAGACTATCCTATGGCAAAATTTAGTTGATGCAAGACGGTGAGATATAAAAATTGATGATTTATCTTTTGTTAAATCATTATACAAAGTGTATAATTCTCTTTCTGCAAGAGCGTCAAGTTGGGCGGTGGGTTCATCCAAAATTAAAAGTTTTGAAGAATTTTTTTCAATACTTCTTGCTAGATATAATTTTTGCTTTTGCCCACCAGAAAGATCAACTCCATCATCATCCAAAATTCTAAGCAAAGTTTGATCATCTTTTTTGTCATAAGATTCTATAATTTTATCTAAATGAGTAAGCTCATAGGTTTTTTCTAGATTTTTATTAGAATCATTTAACAAAATATTTTCTTTAATAGAAAATGGAAAAATTTGAGAATCTTGAAAGACAGCTGAAACCAAGCTGTTATAATCATAATCTAGTTTTTTGAAATTTTTACCATTAATAAAAATTTCCCCTTCATAAGATTTATAAAAACCTGCAAGAATAAGAGCGAGAGTAGATTTTCCAGCTCCATTTTCTCCTACTAAGGCTATTGATTCATTATTGTTGATTGTCAAATTTATATTTTTTAGGACATATTTGTCAGAGTTTGGATATTTAAATGATAAATTTACTAAATCGATTTTTAAATTTTTTGGTAAATTTTTATTTTCAAAAGATTTTTGATAAGGATTTATAATTTTAAAAAACGGCTTAAATCTTGTGAGATTATCAAAAAAATCATTAAAAATCCACATAAATAAATTGTTAAAATTTACAAAAGCTAAAATTGCTGTAAAATAAACATAAAAATCTCCAAGGTCAAGATTTCCATTAATTAAATTCGTAATAAGCCAATACATAATAAGAGCATCTCTAATAAAATTAATAAGTCTTACAAGGCTATAAATTTTAAAGGTTTTTTTATCTGTCCTAATTAGATAGGCTATTCTATCTTGGTTGGTTTTCTTGTAAAAACTTTTAAAGACATTTATAAAATCAAAAATTAGTATATCTTGTTTTGATAAAGGAGATCTTAGTTCATTATTTAATTTTGCAAATTTATTGTAGTTTTCGTTTTGGTCCTTCCAAAATTTAGAAAATTCTCTAGGTATTTTATTTGCAATAATGGTTGAAATTATTGTCAAAATTATTATCAAAGATAAAATTATTCCACCAATTTTTAAAAAAATCCACAAAAATCCTGCGATAGAAGTTAGGGCTGCTAAAAATTCTGGCAAAGTCATCATTACAGCACCTGCTCCTAAAAATGGACTATCTACAGCCTTATTGGCACTATTTATTTTTTCAGATTCGGATTTTTTCATTTTTTCTTCATAGGGAAGGTAGAGGGCATATTTTGTTACCATATTCATATATTTATATCTGATATTATTCATTTTCATACGGTAATTACCCATGATAAAAGATTCGAAAAAACTTATAATAGTTGAAAGGACTAATAATAAAATAAAAAAGCCCAACATAAAATCAAGTCCATTTTGATAATTTTTCAATATGTAGGCAGGTGAAATAATCCATATAAATGGCTTTAAACCAATAAATATGGAGTAAAGTATGATTAATAAATACATGCTTGGCTCATACTTAGCCATTGATTTAAAAATATATTTTAATTCTTTCATAAAAAGCCTAAACGGCATCCTCCTTGTTTTAGTAAGTCAAGGAGCTTTTCCTCACTTACAAGTTACAAATTTCCTCACTATTTTTAATATTATTGATCATTTTTCTTATCCTTTCTTTAAAGCTAATTTAATATTAGCAATTTAATTTAATGAAGTCAAAAAAAGATGGTAAAAACCATCTTAATTTTCTAATATTTCTATTGCACATTTTAATCCATCAAGAGCTGATGATATTATTCCACCGGCGTATCCTGCTCCTTCACCAATCGGTCTTAAATTTTTAAATTTTAATGTAGAATAATTTTTATTTCTTTCAATTCTAATTGGACAAGAAGTCCTTGTTTCAACTCCAGTTAAAATTGCATTATCATCGGCGAAAGCTTTCATTTTTTTGGAAAAATCAATTAGGGCAAGTTTTATGGCTTCGTTGATTTTTTCTGGATAAATCTCATTTAAATCTGCAAATTTATAAGAAGGTTTATAAGTTGGTTGAATTTTTCCTAAATCTTTTGATACTATGCCATTAATATAATCACCAACTTTTTGAACAGGAGCTATAAAATCACCTCCGCCGAGTTTATAGGCTTTTTCTTCAATTTCTCTTTGAAATTTTATACCAGCAAGATTATCATCTCCCAAAATTTCTGATCCAATAGCACAAACAATGGCAGAATTCGAATTATAATTTCCCCTATCATGATAACTCATCCCATTTACACAAAGACGATTTTCTTCACTTGATGCAGGAACAACATAGCCACCAGGACACATACAAAAAGTATAAACAGAAATATTTTTCGTCCTATCAAAATATTTAAGGGCATAGGAAGCCTGTGGAAGTCTATCATCATTTATTTTATATTGGCTAAGATTAATATCTTTTTGTAAATGTTCAATCCTAAAGCCAACTGCAAAATTCTTTTGACTTATATCGACATACTTATCAAGCATTATAAAAGTATCACGAGAAGAATTTCCCAAGGCAAGAATATATTCATCAGCCTTGTATTCATTTTTATTTGTAATAAGAGATTTTATCTCTCCATTTTCAATTTTTAAATCCGTAAAAATTTCATTAAAATGAAAATTTCCGCCCATTTCAATAATTTTTTTCCTAATATTTATTATGACTTTTCTTAAAAGATCTGTCCCAACATGGGGCATTTGGGTGTATAAAATGTCTTCTGGAGCACCATTTTCAACTAAAATCCTAAAAATTTCCCTAGACCTTTTATCCTTTGACCTTGAAGTAAGTTTACCATCAGAAAAAGTACCAGCGCCTCCTTCACCAAATTGAATATTTGACTCAGGATTTAATTTTAAATTTTTAATAAAATTGTCGATAGTTTTCACCCTATCTTCAATTTTTTCTCCTCTTTCAATAAGAGTAACTTTAACACCATTTTTACAAAGAGCATAGGCACAAAAAAGTCCAGCTGGCCCAGAACCTACAATTACAGCAGATTTTACTTTATTTTTATTTGATAAATCTAAATCTTCTTCAACAAATTCACCAATATCATTTTTTAATTTTTTTCTAGTTTTTTTATCAATTTCACAATCAAGCAAAACTTGATAAACATAAAAAATACCACGCCTTGCATCAATTGACTTTTTATAAATTTTAAAAGAATCAATTTTTTTATTGATTTTTTCTTCAATAGCTTTATTTAAATTTTCATGATTATCCAAATCGTATGGAATTTTAATATTTCTAATTATATACATAAGACATCCTTTCCTAACTATTTTAGCAGATTTTAGCTACTAAATAAATTTAAAATGATATATAATAAATAAAGGGGAACTTATGGAAGTTAGTTTAGTTGAAAATAAATTAGAAAAAGAAAATATTTCATCTTTCATCTTAAATGATTTAAATTCATGGTTTGAAGATTATGATGCTGTAAAAAATTACATAGAAAGATCTAAAGATTATTATTTTTTCAAAGCAAGTGAAAAAACAAAAAATCTTGGCTTTATCGTTTATAAAAAAACTTCGGATTATACTATTGAAATATTCGTAATGGGAGTTTTGAAAAATTATCATAGAAAAAATATAGGAAGAAATTTATTTGAAAAATCTATTGAAATTTTAAAAAAATATAATTATGAATTTGTCCAAGTAAAAACTTTAAAAGAAGGAATAGACGATGGATATGATAAAACAAATAAATTTTATCAAGCTTTGGGATTTAGAAAATTTGAAGTGATTGAAGAGATTTGGTCGAAAGATAATCCTTGCCAAATTTATGTGAAAAGTATTTTTTGACAAGGCAATTAAATAATTTTTATCCTAAAAAATGATAATTTATAAAAAAATATTTGACAATATAAAAAACAGGTCTTATAATAAACACAACAATAATTTATTTATAAAAATTTATGAAAAAAAGAGTAGGCTTGTGGAAAAGCACAGAGAGTTGGAGTTTGGTGAGATCCATCCTTTGAAATAAGTTCGAAAATCATTTTTCTTTTGCATGTCTGAATTATAGTAAGATATGTCGCCATGGTTGGCGTTATCAAAACCCGGCATTGTTTGATGCTTGAAGAGCTTATTTTTATATAAGAATAAAGGTGGTAACGCGGAATTTTCGTCCTTTGTCTAAATTTTAGACAAGGGACTTTTTTAATGAATAAATATTGTAATAAATTTTTTGGAGGATAGAATGAAAAAATTATCAAGAAGTCAATTTTTACAAGTTAGTGTAATGCTATTCGGTTTATTTTTTGGAGCTGGAAATTTAATTTTCCCTCCACTTTTAGGAAACCAAGCAGGATCTTTAACATTTATTTCTTTATTAGCATTTTGCGTTACTGCAATTATATTTCCTGTTATGGGCGCAATAGTTGTTGGAAAAACTGAAGGATTAACAAATTTATCAAACAGAGTTTCTCCTTTATTTTCTGTAGTCTTTACTACAGCTATATATTTATCAATAGGACCTGGACTTGGAATACCAAGAGCTGGATCTGTTCCTTTTGAAATGGCAATAGCTCCATACATACCAGAAGAATTTAATATGAATCTTGCTAGATTTTTATACACTTTGGTATTTTTCTCTGTAGCTTTGTTTGTATGTTTAAAACCAAATAAACTAGTAAAAAGAGTTGGAAAATATTTAACGCCTGCACTTTTAACTATGATAGTTTTTATGTTTTTAAAAGTTATAACAATGGATAAAAATATAGGAGTTCCTGTTGGAGAATATAAAAATGCTCCTTTAGTTAAGGGATTTTTGGAAGGATATAATACCATGGATGCAGTTGCTGCATTAAATTTTGGTTTTGTTATAGCCCAATCCATAAAAAGATTTGGAATAAAAGATAAAAATGAAGTTACAAATTATACGATAAAAGCAGGACTTGTAGCAGGTAGTGTTTTATTTTTAGTTTATGCAATGCTTGCGAGTGTAGGAATGATAGGATCATCAAAACTTGTTGGGGCAAAAAATGGTGCTGTAATATTAACCTATGCAGTTAAAAATGTTTTCGGAAATTTCGGATTAGTTTTACTTGCAGCAATATTTACACTTGCATGTCTTACTACTTGTATAGGACTTATAACAAGTGGTGGAGAATATTTTGAATCATTATTTAACCACAAATTATCATACAGGAAATGGGTTTTAGTTTGGACTTTATTTTCATTTTTGATGGCAAACTTTGGACTAAATAAATTATTAGCATTTTCAGTTCCACTTTTGACAATAATATATCCAGTTGCCTTAGTATTAATAGTAATGGGAATAAGTCATGATTTTGTAAAATATTCAAAAGAATCTTACCTATTTACAGCAAGCTTAGCAGTCTTTATTCCATTAGTAGAAGTATTAAATAATTCATTTGGAATAAAATTGTGGTTTGTCACAAATTTAGTAGAATCTTTGCCTTTATATAAAGAAGGACTTTCATGGCTACTACCAAGTTTATTAGTTTTAGTTATAACAACAGCAGTTTTCAAATTATTAGAAACATTTAAAGAAGATGAAACAGTTAAAGAAAGATATTAGAATATAGTCGGGGAAACTCGACTATTTTTTATAATCTTGCTGATTTATGAAACTATATTAGATTTTATTTTATTTATTAGTTTAATTGGCACAATATAATAAATTTATATTGGTCAAATATCGAAAATTATTTATAGCAATAATTGCTATAAATTAATCTATATTTAAGCGAACTTTGTAGCTTTAATTAATTGACAACAAAAATAATTTGCTGTATATTGAAAGACATAGTTAATATATATAAAAAATATAGAGAGGAGTAGAGTATGTGTGGATTTGTTGGATTTTACTCTAATAAAGAATATGATAAATCAGTTATAGAGAATATGAGTCAAAAAATTGAACATAGAGGGCCAGATAGTTCCGGATACTTTTTAGATGAAAAAGTAAAAATAGGTTTTAGAAGGCTTAGTTTTGTAGATGTAAAATGTGGAGAACAGCCAATTTCAAATGAAAATGATGATATTGTGATTGTTTTTAATGGTGAAATATATAATTATCTTAATCTAAGAAAAGATTTAATAGAGAAGGGTTATAAATTTAAAACTAAGACTGATACAGAAGTAATTTTACTTGGCTATCAAGAATATGGCATTGAAGGTATTCTTTCAAAATTAAGAGGAATGTTTGCTTTTACAATCTATGATAAGAGAGAAAATAAAATAATAGGTGCAAGAGATCACTTTGGAATTAAACCATATTATTACTGTAATTATCCAGATAATTCAACATTTTTATTTTCTTCTGAAATAAAATCTTTTTTAGCCTTTCCTGATTTTAAAAAAGAAGTCAACGATAGAGCTCTAAAAAATTATTTAGTATTTCAATACAATCCTCTTGAAGAAACTTTTTTCAAAAATGTTATGAAACTAAAAGCGGGTCATTATTTTATTTATGAAAATGGAAATTTAAATATAAACAGATTTTTCAAGCCGGAATTTGACTATATTGATGAGAGTGAATCAGAAGTTGTAAAAAGAATTGATGATGCCGTTCAAGAATCAGTAGCTGCTCATAAAACAGGAGAATTTGAAATTGGTAGCTTTCTTTCAGGTGGTGTTGATTCAAGCTATATTGTTGCATCAACAGTTCCAAATAAAACATTTAGTGTAGGATTTGATATGAAAGGGCTTGACAATCCAGATTTCAATGAAACTAATTTAGCTAAAAAATTATCTAGTATATTAAATATCGAAAATTTTTCAAAAACAATTTCAAAAGAAGAATTTTTTGAAGGAATAAATAAAGTACAATATTTTTCTGATGAACCACACGCAAACTTATCTTCCGTTCCTTTATATTTTCTATCAAAATTAGCAAGTGAACACGTAAAAGTAGTATATTCAGGTGAAGGTGCAGACGAATTGTTTGGTGGTTATTATGAATATTATGATAATCTATTATCACGTATTTATAAAAAATTACCTTTTTCACTAAGAAGATATATTTATGAAAAAACTAAAGATAAGCCACACTTTAAGGGTCAATACATTGTAAATAAGCATGGAAGAAAAGTTGAGGATAGATTTATAGGTCAAGCATTTATAATGGATGATGATACAGCAAATTCTTTATTAAAAGAAAAATATAAAAATAATACTAAAGCAACTGATTTAACAAAAAAATATTTTGATGATGTCAAAGATATGGATGATATAACAAAATATTTATATCTTGATATGAATATGTGGTTAGTAGAAGATATTTTATTAAAAGCTGACAAGATGACCATGGCAAATTCTTTGGAACTTAGAGTACCTTTTTTAGATATAAAAATGTGGGATGTTGCAAGAAGTATTCAACCAAAATATAAAGTGAAAAATGGAAAAACAAAATATGCATTCAGGAAAGCAAGTATGACTAAAATTCCTGAAGAGTGCTCAAAAAGGAAAAAAGTTGGATTTGTAGTGCCATTTTCAAAGTGGGTTAAAGAAGAAAAATATTACAATATGATTAAAGATACTTTTAATGAGCCTTTTGTTGATGAGTTTTTTGATAAGGATAAAATTTTAGAATTACTTGACAAACATTACAAAGGTATATCTAATGAAGGCAGAAAAATATACACTATATATACATTTTTGGTATGGTACAAAATTTATTTTTTAAATGATGGATTAGCAGCTTAGAATAAATATTTTTATTTTCATACAAAAACAATTTTATTATAAAAGTAAATTAAAAACTTCTGATTCGCTAAATTTAGCTAATTAGAAGTTTTTTTATCTTAGAAATAAATTTAATAAAAAAATCTTAGGAATAATTTATCTGTTAATTTTTAAATAGATGGGAAAGTTATTTAAGGATATTTTTAATATTATAATTTTTAATTTAAATTTACTCAAAATTTATTTTATGATATAATTTTACTAAATTATCAATACTTTAATGCAAGCTTGTATTATTGTGTTAAATTTAGGAGGGAATATGTTAGTAAAAATTAGTAAATTTATTGGACCTATTAATAGTGTTCTTTATTATCCAATTTTAATAATTTTGCTTCTTGCGATTGGAATTTATTTTACATTTAGAACTAAATTCTTGCAAGTTAGATTATTAAAAGAGGCTATAAACGTTGTAATGGAAAAACCGGAAGAAGAAGGTTCTGTTTCATCTTTTCAAGCTTTGATGGTTTCTACTGCATCTAGGGTTGGTTCTGGAAATATTGTAGGAATTTCTACGGCGATTTGTCTTGGTGGATACGGTGCTGTTTTTTGGATGTGGATTGTTGCAATAATTGGTGGAGCAAGTGCTTTTATTGAATCAACTCTTGCTCAAATTTATAAAAAAAGAGATGAAAATAATAAATCTTATGGTGGCCCTGCTTATTACATTGAACAAGGTTTAAAATCTAGAAAATTGGGAATTGTTTTTGCTATAAGTTTAATTTTAACTTATGCAATTGGCTTTAATATGCTTGCATCTTTTAATCTTCAAACATCTTTTATGACTTATGAATTTTATGATCCAAACAAAACACCTTTTATTATAGGATTAATTCTTGCAATTATTACAGGGATTTGTATATTTGGTGGTGGAGATAGGATAATTAAATTCACATCAACTCTTGTTCCTTTTATGGGAATTATTTATATTCTAGTTGCTCTTGTAATGATTGTTGTAAATATCTCATATTTACCAAGTGTTTTTTCACATATTTTTGAAGATGCTTTCAATTTTAAGGCGATTTTTGCAGGTCTTGCATCATCTTCTATGATGTATGGAATAAAAAGAGGACTTTACTCAAACGAAGCTGGTATTGGTTCTGCACCAAATGCAGCTGCAAGTGCAAATATTTCTCACCCTGTTAAACAAGGACTTGTTCAAATGCTATCAGTATTTATTGATACACTTTTGATCTGCTCAGCTACAGCTTTTATGTGTCTAAGTTCAGGAATTGAACCAAACGAAGCATTAAGTGGTGCGCCATATGTTCAAGAAAGTTTATCAACTTTATTAGGTGGATTTGGAAATTATTTTATTTCTTTCTCTCTTGCCTTGTTTACTTTTACAACTTTAATTGGAAATTTATTTTATGTAGATAGTAACCTTTCTTATATAAATAAAAAAACTCCATCAAAAACTTTTATGACAATTTTTAGAATATTTGCAATTGTTGTAATAATGTTGGGAGCAATGAGTGAGGTTAAACTTGCGTGGGATGTGTCAGATTTATTAATGGGTATTATGGCTTTAATAAATCTTCCTTCAATTTTATTATTATCTAAAAAAGCAATAAATTGTCTTAAAGATTATGAAAATCAAAAATCTAAAGGAAAAAATCCAGTATTTAAATCAAAAAATATTGGTATAAATGAGAAACTCGATTATTGGAATTAATTTCAAAAAAATAAATAATTTTTAATCACTAGCTTATTAAAGTTTGTTGCAATTTGACAAAAAATGCGAATAATGGTAGGATTTTTATTGCAATTGAAAAGCTTGATAGAGGAGCGGAAAACATTAGTAAAATATTTTTTATGGGAATTGGAAATATTTGAAAGGGTGATTCACCGAGGGATTTTAAGTTTGCCCAGAGCTTAAGGTTACCGGGACGATTGGAGAATATCTGTCGGACTGCCAATTTTTTTGGTGAGCTGTCGTGGTTTATAATTATTATATATTTATATTTTATATTTAAGTCATGGCATTTGTCATGACTTTTTTTGCAATTTAAATCGAGAGGAGTTTTAAAATGAACAAGAAAAGAAAATTACCACAGCTTTTGGTAATTTCTTTAGTACCCATTATAGTTTCAATATTTATTGTAGGAAGTGGTATTGAAACATATGCAAGTATTTGGGCTTTACTTCCGCCAGTTGTAGCTATAGTTATGGCTCTTATAACAAAGGAAGTATATTCTTCACTTTTTTTGGGGATAGTGATTGGAGCAATTTTAGGATCTAAAAAATCTATTGCTATATTTTTAGACAATGTAGTTGTAAAAGGCTTAACAGAATCAATTTCTCAAACTTCAGGAATTTTTATTTTCTTAATTGTTTTGGGAATATTGGTGGTTTTAATAAATCAATCAGGAGGCTCCAGAGCTTTTGGCCAGTGGGCCGATAAAAAAATAAAATCAAGAAAGGGCTCACAACTTGCAACATATTGCTTGTGTTTGATGCTTTTTATAGATGATTATTTTAATTGCCTTACTTCAGGATCTGTTATGAAACCAATCACAGATTCTCACAAGATTTCTAGGGCAAAGCTTGCCTATCTTATTGATGCTACGGCAGCACCAATTTGTATGATTGCCCCAATTTCATCATGGGCTGCGGCAGTATCGGGTTATGCTCAGGGAACAGGTCTTTCAGGAATAGAATTATTTATTAGGGCAATTCCTTATAATTTTTATTCACTTTTAACTTTGTGTTTTGTTATATCTTTAATATTGTTTGGAAATGACTATGGCCCAATGAAAGAATTTGAAGATAGGGCAATAAATGATGGAGATTTAGGTCACATAGTAGATTCAAATGTAAGTGCAGAAGATGGACATCCAAATGGAAAAGTTTTGGACTTAGTTTTTCCGATTTTAAGTCTAATTATTATTTCAGTTCTATGCTTAATTCACATTGGTGGATTTTTTGATAAATCTAGTGAATTTTATATGGATTTTGTAAATTCATTTGCAAATACTGATTCAACAGTTGCCCTACCAATGGGAGCAATTATTTCCTTAATTATAACTATTATTTATTTTCTTGTAAGAAAAGTAATAAGTTTTGAAAAATCAATGGATGCAATTCCAGAAGGATTTCAATCAATGGTTCCAGCAATTTTAATTTTAACTATGGCAACAAGCCTTAAAAACATTTCAAATGATTTATTAGGTTCTACAAAATTTGTTGGAAATCTTATGGAAAATGCAGCGAGCGATCTAAGTACATTTTTGCCAGCAGTAATTTTTGTTGTAGCAATTTTATTGGCTTTTGCAACTGGTACAAGTTGGGGAACTTTTGGAATTTTGATTCCAATTGTAGCATCAATGTTTGATCCGACTGATCCATTATTTTTCATTGGAATTTCTGCTTGCCTTTCAGGAGCAGTTTGTGGAGATCATATTTCTCCAATTTCAGATACAACTATAATGTCATCAGCTGGAGCAGGATGTCTTCATGTTGATCATGTAAGAACTCAGCTACCATATGGAATAACAGTTGCTAGCATTGCGACAATTTCATTTATAATTGCAGGCTTTACTCATTCAGCCTTGATTTCTTTAGCTTTTGGAGTAGTTGCAATAATTATATTTATGATATTTTTGAAAAATAAAAATAAATAGAAAAAATTAATAGATCTTATGCAAAATTTTTGTTTAATGATTTTGCGTAAGGTCTTTTTTAATGAATAAAACATTTACAAGTTGGATTAATCAAGTATAATTAGTTTTTAGCAAAAAAATAATAATATATAGACATTTGCAAGAAAGAGAGGATTTATGTTTATATTAGATAATATAATAGATATTGCTGATTTTTTATGGAGCAATATTATCGGCTATGTTTTGCTGGGAGTTGGGCTGTATTATACAATTAGATTAGGCTTTCCACAAATTAAATATGCTAAAGATATAAAAGATGTTTTGAAGAAAAATTTGAAAAGTGATGACAATGTTTCAGGATTTGGTGCCTTGGCAGCAGCTGTTGGTGGACAAGTTGGAACAGGATCATTAGTTGGAGTAGCATCAGCTCTTGTTGCTGGTGGACCAGGTGCAATTTTTTGGATGTGGGTTACTTCAATTTTAGGAATGGTAATTACTTTTGCAGAAACAGTTTTAGGTCAAGTTTATAGGGTGAAATTATCTGATGGAACCTATAGAGGGGGCCCTGCTTATTATATTAGAAATGGTTTAGGTAAAAAAGTTTTAGGAATTATTACTGCATTTTTGTACATAATTGGTGTAGGACTTTGTATAGCCTTTATGCAAACAAATTCTATTGCCAAGGGTTTTCAAGGTGTAATTGAATTTAACCCAATAATCGTAGGAGCAGTAGTTACTATTTTAGCTGGAATCATAACAATTGGTGGAGTAAAAAGACTTACTAAAGTTACAGGATTTTTGGTTCCAATTATGGCAGCTTTTTATGTTCTAGTTGTTTTTATAATTATAATAACAAATATTACAAAAATTCCTACAGTTTTTGCACTAATTTTCAAATCAGCTTTTAGTCCACAAGCTGCAGTTGGCGGAATAATTGGTCACAGTGTAATGGATGCTTTTAGAAATGGTGTTGCAAGAGGATTGTTCTCAAATGATGCTGGTAATGGTATTGCAGGTATTATGCATTCATCAGCAGATGTCGATCATCCTGCAGAACAAGGATTTTTGGGAATGTTTGGAACATTTGTTACAACTTGTATAATTTGTACTCTTACAGCTTTTGCAATTTTATTAACTGGAGTTTTGGGAAATGGATCTGATGGAATTAATCTTGTTCAAGATGCTTTCTCATATGAAATTGGTTATGTAGGAAGATGGGTTGTTGCACTAGCTATGGCATTTTTTGGATTTACAACTTTAATTGCCGATTTATTTTATGGTGAAGCAAATATAATCCATATTTTTAAAGACAAATACAAAATACCACTTTGGATTTATAGACTTTTTGCAGCAGTAATGTTTATAGTTTCTACAAAAATGTCTCTTGAAATTGTTTGGGGACTTATAGATGTATTTGTGGGAATTTTAGTATTTATTAACGTAATCACCTTAATATTTTTATTCAAATCTGTAAAGACAGTTTTGGATGACTACGAAGACCAAAAACAAAAAGGAAAAAAACCTGTTTGGAATAAGGAAGATAATGTTCTTTATTCAGATGAGGGTGAATATAAAAATTTTGAAATATAATTTAGTCCTAGTTTATCTAGGGCTTTTTTATTTGGAAAATCTTAAAATAATTTATTATTTTTATTTATCTACAATAAAAGTATAATAAGCTTAGAAATAATACATGGAGGTATTTATGAATAAGTTAGGTAGAAAAGTTGTTTTAATTGGAAGTGGATATGTAGGATCATCATATGCTTATGCTTTGGTAAATTCTGGTCTTGCTACAAGTCTTTCAATTATTGATATTGAAAAAGAAAAGGCTGTTGCAGATGTAAATGATTTAATGGATGCAAGTTGCAAAACAGAATCTCCAACTTTGGTTAAAGAAGGAGTTTATGAAGATTGCAAAGATGCTGATTTAGTAGTTTTATGCTATGGAAATAGCCAAAAAAATCTTACAAACAGACTTGATGATATAAAAATTGCAACTAGGATGGTTCTTGATACAATTCCAAAAGTTATTGAAAATGGTTATGATGGAGTAATTTTGCTTGCAACAAATCCGGTTGATGTTATTTCAAAAGTAGTACAAAAAGTTTCAGGCCTTCCTCATAATAAAATTGTTGGAAGTGGAACAAATCTTGATACTGCAAGGTTCATTCAATATTTGGCAAAAGAAGTAAATTGTAATCCAAAAGATGTTGAGGCATATGTAATAGGAGAACATGGAAATTCATCAGTTGCTTTGTGGTCAAATGCAAGGATTAAGGGAATTTCTATTGATAAATTTTTAGATAATATTGAAGATGAAGATAAATTTAAAGAAGAAGTTTCTGAAAATATTAGGGACAAGGCTTTTCAAATTATAAAAGGAAAAGGTGCTACTCATTTTGGGATAGCAAATTGCTTGGTTGATTTTACAAGGGCAATTTTACTTGATGAAAAAAGAATTATTATGACTTCAGCTTTTCTTGATGGGGAATATAATAATAAGGGTTTATACACAGGGGTTCCAGCAGTTATTGGAGCAAATGGATGTGAGAAAATTCTTGAGATGGAAATTTCTGACAAAGAACAAAAAATGTTTGATAAATCATGTAAGGACCTTGAAGAAAATTATAAATTAGCAAAAGAGGTTTTAGGTGAATAAACTATATTATAAATATTTTCTTTATGGAGTTTGTGATATAATTATTTGTTTTTTTCTTTACAAAACTATTAATATTTATGCTGGACTTTTTGGATTATTTTTATCTAATTTGTCCAAGGCATTTTATGAAAAATCTTTTTATAAAAATATAGATAAGTTTAAAAGCTTGGCAAAAAATTCTAATTTAAGTTTCAAAGAATTATCAGATATTTGCAAAATGGATGAATATGATATAAAAATTCTTCTTGGAAATGAAAATAAGGGATTTAAAGCAGAAAATATAAATAAAGCTATAAAAAATTTAGAAAATTATTTAAATAAATAAATAGGGTCATATTATTATGGCTCTATTTTTTTGTAAAAATTTAAGCTTTATTTTACTTAATTTGTTTTTTTTAATATAATGGTAATTGTAAATTAATGATCTATGGGAGCTATGTGCTGAGAGGAAGTTCGACTTCGACCATCAAACCGGACAGGATAATGCCTGCAAGGGATGAAGCATATTTATTCTCCTATAAGTAATTTTAGGAGGTTTTTTTAATTTATGAAGTATAAGACACAGATGGAAGCTGCAAAACATGGTTTTGTAACTGAAGAAATGAAAATTGTTGCCAAAAAAGAAAACGTTAGTGAAGAATTTCTTTTAGAAAAAATTGCCAAAGGTGAAATTGTAATTCCAAGAAATAAAAATCACAATTCCATTTCCCCAGAAGGAATTGGTACAGGATTAAAGACAAAAATAAATGTAAATTTGGGAATTTCAAAAGACTTAAATGACCTTGATCTTGAGATGCAAAAAGTTGATATGGCTCTTAAAATGGGAGCTGAATCAATTATGGATTTATCAAATTATGGTAAAACTCAAGAATTTAGAAAAAGATTGATTGAAAAATCTACTGCAATGATTGGGACTGTTCCTATGTATGATGCTGTTGGATTTTTGGATAAGGGTCTAAGTTTTATAAAAGCCCATGAATTTTTGGATGTAGTAAGAAATCACGCTGAAAACGGAGTTGATTTTGTTACAATTCATTGTGGAATTAATAATGCTAATGCAGAAATTTTTATGAGAAATAGAAGGATAAATGAAATTGTATCTCGTGGTGGATCACTTTTATTTGGTTGGATGAAAATGAATGATAGGGAAAATCCATTCTACGAATATTATGATGAACTTTTGGATATTTTAAGAGAATATGATGTTACCTTATCACTTGGAGATTCTTTAAGACCAGGTGGAATTCATGATGCAACAGATCCTGCTCAAATTGCAGAATTAATCACCTTAGGTGAGCTTACAAAAAGAGCTTGGGAGAAGGATGTTCAAGTTATTATTGAAGGACCAGGACACGTTCCAATTAATGATATTGAAATGAATATGAAGCTTGAAAAAAAATTGTGTCATAATGCACCATTTTATGTTTTGGGACCTTTGGTTTGTGATATTGCTCCAGGATATGACCATATTACAAGTGCAATAGGAGGAGCAATTGCGGCAAGTCACGGGGCAGATTTCCTTTGCTATGTAACTCCAGCAGAACATTTAAAACTTCCAGATGTGGATGATGTTAAAGAAGGAATTGTTGCAGCAAAAATTGCAGCTCATGCAGGCGATATTGCAAAATTAAAAGATGCAAGAAAATGGGATCTTGAAATGAGTAAGAAAAGACAAAAACTTGATTGGGAAGGAATGTTTGAACTTGCAATCGATCCTGAAAAATGTAGAGAGTACAGAGCATCTTCAAATCCAGAAGAAGAGGAAACATGTACTATGTGTGGGGCAATGTGCTCAGCTAGAAATATGAATTTAATTCTTGAAGGAAAAGATATAAAATTATAGAATTAAAAAGTGCGAGTTTGTCGCACTTTTTATAATATATTTTTAATTTCAGATAAATTTTTTACTTGGTAAGTGAAGCTTTTATCTGAAATTTTTTTGTTCTCTTTATTAAAATAAATAGATTTGATTTTTGAATTTTTTGCACCAATTATGTCAGATTTTATACTATCTCCAATCATTATTAAATCATCGTTTGAATATTTTGTAATGTCCATTATTTTTTTAAAAAATCTTTTATCTGGTTTTTCATAGCCAATTTTATCTGATACAAAAATATCTGTGAAATATTTATAAAGATTTGATTTTTTTATCCTATTTAACTGCATATCATAAAGGCCGTTACTTGCAGCATAAATTTGATATTTATTCGATAAATAATATAACAAATCTTCAATCCCATCTACCATCTCGACTTCATCATATAGAAATTCTACAAATAAATCGTTAAATATCTTTTTTTCTATATCAAGTTTAAAATATTTACTCATCATATTTGATCTGTGGGTAAAAACTTCCTCAATATTAATTTCTCCCAATTTTTGCTTACTCCACAAAATATCATTTACCTTATTAAAATAAGAAAAATCTTTTTCTTTATAGGATAAATCTAGTTTTTTTAAAGTTTTTTTAAAGGCATTTTTAGAACATTTTTCAAAATCAAAAATTGTATCATCAATATCTATTAAAACTGCTTTAATCATATTAATAACTTGAAATCCTTTCTTTTTATTAGTTGATAATAGGTAAAGGAAATAATAAAGTTTGAAAGCCATCCCAAAGGGACTGCATACCAAACCATAGCAATTCCATATTTTGGTGCCAATATTTTTGCAAGTACTACTCTAATAAATAAATTTATAATATTTGAACTTGTAAAAACTTTCACATCACCAATTCCTCTTAAAACCCCATCGACAGCCATTTTTAATCCGACAAATGAGAAGAAAAAAGCTATAAATTTTAGGTAAGCTTGACCAGTATCAACTGATAATTTTGAAGCATTTTTATTTAAAAACATTGAAATTATTTGGTGATAATTGAGTCTTAGGTATATACAAATAATAATAGATATAGTAATTACCATTAGCATAGATATCCTTAAGCCTTTTTTTATTCTTTCTAATTTTTTTGCTCCAAGATTTTGAGAGCTAAAAGCACTTGTAGCATTTCCTATTGCATTCATTGGAACTATACAAAGTGTTTCAACTCTTAATGCCGCTGAAAAACCTGCTAATATTTCTGTACCAAAAGAATTTACTACAGATTGGACTAAAACTTGTCCAATAGTGACTGTAGATTGTTGTATGATTGAAGGAATTGCAAGATGTGCCATATTACTTAATTCTTTAAAACTAAATATTCCTATAGATTTTATTTTGAAATTTTTGATTAATTTTAGAAAAACAATTAAAGAAAAAATAGAGGAAATACCTTGGGCAAGTAAGGTTGCGTAGGCTGCTCCTTTAATTCCAAAATTTAAATCTCTTACAAAATAAACATCCAAAAAAACATTTAAAGTCGATGAAAAAATCAAAAAATACAAGGGGATTTTTGATTCTCCCAATGAATTAAAAAGTGAGGATATTATATTGTACATAAATAAAAATGGAAGTCCATAAAAATATATGTCAAGATATATAATTGCAAGGTCTAGAACTTCTTCGGGAGTATTTAAAAGTAAGAGTATTTCTTTTGAAAATTTCAAGCCAAAAAGGGAAAGAAGGATTGAAAGTATTAAAAAAGAGATAATCGCAGTATATATAGCAAGTTTCATTCTAGGATAATATTTTTTGCCAAAATATCTAGAAATTGCAACACTTGCTCCAACACCGCCACCAATTGCTATACAAATAAAAATTGTAGTAAGAGCAAATGATGCACCAATTGATGCTAGGGCCTTTTCTCCAACAAATTTTCCCACAACAGCAGAATCTACTATTGTATATATTTGTTGAAAAAAACTAGCTATTATCATTGGTATAGAAAATTTTACTAGAGCTTTGCTCGGGGATTGATCAATCAAATAGTTATTCATAAATATCTTTTCCTTTGTGTAATCTAGTAAAGTATAAAGCTTAAAAAAAATTATGTCAAATTGGACAAAATAAAAGCACAAAGAAAAACTTTGCACTTTTATAAAAATTATTATTTAATTTATTAACTTATTTTAAATACATACATCTCATAGCATTTAAAACAGCTATAATAGTTACGCCAACATCAGCAAAAATTGCAGCCCACATTGATGTTAGTCCAAGTGCTCCGAGAATTAAAACTATAATTTTCACTCCAATAGAAAAATATATGTTTTCTTTTACAATTCTTAGGCATTTTTTTGAAATTTTTATTGCCGTTGGAATTTTTCCAGGATCATCGTCCATTAAAACAACATCAGCAGCCTCTATTGCTGCATCTGAGCCCATAGCTCCCATGGCAATTCCTATATCAGCTCGAGTTAGAGCAGGGGCATCATTTATTCCATCACCAACAAAGGCAATTTTTTTATTTTCATCATCTTTTTTATCCAAAATTTCATCAAGAATTTTTACCTTGTCTTGAGGAAGTAATTCGCTGTAAAATTCATCCAAAGATAAATTTTTTGCAACATTTTCTCCAACTTCTTTTGAATCCCCAGTAAGCATAATTGTTTTGCTTATATTATTTTTTTTCAAATCACAAATAGCTTTTTTTGAATTTTCTTTTATTGTATCTGATATTACAATGTGACCTTGGTAAACATTATTTATTGCAAGATGAATTATGGTTCCAATTTTTTCACAAGCTTTCCATTCTATATTAAATTTATCCATTAATTTTGAATTTCCAAGGTAGACCACATCACCATTTACTTTTGCACTTATTCCATAGCCTGAAATTTCTTTTATATCACTAACCTTACAATCATCCTTTTCATTTGGATAGGCTTTTCTCAAAGAATCTGCAATAGGGTGGGTTGAATATCTTTCAACGTGACTTGCTATATGAAGAAGTTCTTCTTTAGATAATTTTTCTGGATGAACAGCTGTTACTTCAAAAGTTCCCTTTGTCAAGGTTCCAGTTTTATCAAAAATAATTTGGTCAACATTTGATAAAACTTCCATGAAATTTGATCCCTTTACAAGAATTCCCTTTTTGCTTGCAGATCCAATTCCTGCAAAAAATGAAAGAGGAATTGAAATAACCAAGGCACATGGGCAAGATATAATTAAAAATATCAAAGCCCTATAAATCCAAGATGAAAAATTTGGACTATTTCCCATAAAAAATGAAAATATTCCTGGTAAAAATGCCAAAGCTAGGGCGAGATATACAACTACTGGTGTATAAATTCTTGCAAATTTTGTAATAAAATCCTCAGATTTTGATTTTCTTTCTGATGCATCTTCAATTAATTCTAAAACTTTTGTAACGGTAGATTCTCCAAATTCTTTTGTAGTTTTAATTTTTAATAAACCATTTAAATTAATTGATCCTGAATATATTTCAGATCCTTCTCTTACATCCTTTGGAACAGACTCACCTGTCAAGGCTTTTGTATCAAGTGAAGATTGTCCATCAATTACAATTCCATCTAAAGGAACTTTTTCTCCAGGCTTAATTACAATTGTTGATCCAATTTCAACATCGTCTGGATCAACTTCTTCTATATTTCCATTTTCATCTTCAATATTTGCAAAATCTGGAGCTATATCCATAAGATCTGCAATAGATTTTCTGCTTTTACCAACAGCATATGATTGGAAAAATTCTCCAATTTGATAAAAAAGCATAACAGCAACAGCTTCCACAAAATCCCCACTTTTTGTATAAAAAGCAAGAATTATTGCTCCAATTGTTGCAATAGACATCAAAAGAGATTCATCAAAAGCCTGTTTATTTTTAATTCCATTAAAAGCCTCAAGTAAAACGTCATATCCAACCAAAAGATAGGAAATTAAATACATTATACTTGTAAAAATATTATTAAAATTTAGAAAATGTAGGATAATTAAGATTAAGGCTGATAAGATTATCCTAGATAAATTTTTCTTTTGTTTTTTAGTCATGATTTTTCCTTAAAAATAAATCTCACAGTCTTTTTCAATTTTTCTGCAATTTGTTAAAACATTTTTCATGACTTCTTTTTCATCTACACCATCTTCAAATGTTACTTTCATTTTTAACATCATAAAATTAATGGTGCAGTCTTTGACTCCATTTGTATTTTTTGCTTCAATTTCCATTTTATTTGCACATGAAGGGCAATCCACTTCAATTTTGTATGATTTTTTCATAAATTTCTCCTTTAAAAATATTTACGATTAAACATTCATTTAATTGTATCTAAGTTCATAATACAAGAGTCCTTATAAAAAGTCAAGATTAAATAATTATTTAATTGTTTTTTGATTTTGTGGTAAAGTATTATTAAGGAGAGAAAAATGAAACTACCACACAAACATCATAAAAACGATGATAAAATTGATTTTTTATTAGAAGAAAATAAGGCTGATGATATTTCTAAAGCTTTTAAACAATTAGGAGATCCAAAAAGGCTTCAAATATTTTGGCTTTTGTGCCACAGAAAAGAATGTGTAATAAATATTGCTGCAATTATGAACATGTCATCTCCAGCAGTAAGCCATCATTTAAAAATTTTAAAAAATGCAGGACTTATTATTTCAAATAGAGAAGGAAAAGAAATGTTTTACAAGGCCAATGATAATAAACTTAGTGAATTTATGTATAATATTATTTTAAAAAGTAAAAATTTATAACAAAGGAGCCTTTAAAATTATGGTTTGATTTCATAATTTTAAAAGACTCCTTTGTTTTTTATTTAATTTATATTTATTTGAATTTTGTATTCTAAATTTTTGTAAAAATCCATAGAGTGTTCAATATCATGATATTTATATCCCATATCAAAAGCATTTTTTCTATCCTTACTTGAACCATGGGTAAATTTATCTGGATTTATATTTGATCCTGACATTTTTTGAATTTTATCATCACCAATTGATGAAGCTGCTCGCATCGCTTCTTCTATATCTCCTGCTTCCAAATATCCTTTTTCTTTTGAATAGTAAGCATATACTCCTGCAAAATAATCAGCTTGCAATTCTTGAGCAACTGAATATTTGTTGTATTCTCTTTCTGGCAATTCCTTTTGAAGTTGTTGAGTTTGATTTAAAATTCCCAATTCGTTTTGAACATGATGACCAACTTCGTGGGCAAGCACATAAGCAAAAGCAAAATCACCTCCAGCTCCAAAAGTATTTTTTAATTCATCATAAAAAGATACATCAATATAAACAGCCTGATCGAGAGGACAATAAAATGGTCCCATACCAGATTGCGCTATCCCACAAGCTGATTTTGTAGAACCAGTATAAAGAGTCATATTTGGTTCATTGTAAGTTAAATTATATTCTTGAAATTTTTCGTGCCACATATCTTCAGTATCTGCAAGAACAACTGATAAAAAATCTTCTAATTCTTTTTGTCCTTCAGAGATTTTTTCCTCGTACTGACTGTTTTGTCCTTGATCAACATTTTGATTATTTATAACAGATGGATCCGCACCTAAAAAATAAAGAACTAAGACTAAAATTAATCCCCCAATTCCTCCACCAAAAGCAATGGGTGCACTAGAACCTCTATTTACATTGGAACTTTTTCTTCTATTTTTCCATTTCATATTAACCTCCAAAATTATCTCTAATAAAATAATACCCTAAATGTAGTTTAATATTTTATAAATTGTAATATTTTAAAGTATTGGTAAAATATTTGTAATAATGAGTAAAAGAAAAGGAGAATAAATGAAGTTTATTTCATGGAATATAGATTCCCTAAACGCTGCTCTTACAAGCGATTCAAATAGGGCAAAAATGTCAAGAGAAGTTTTAAATACAATTGTAAAAGAAGATGCTGATATAATTTGTTTGCAAGAAACAAAATTACCAAGAACAGGTCCAAGCAAAAAACACAAGGAAATTTTAGAAAGTTATTTTCCAGAATATGATTACGCGTGGATAAGTTCTCAAGAACCTGCAAGAAAATCATATGCAGGCTGTATGACTCTTTACAAAAAAAATTACAAATCTCAAATCTCTTATCCAATTTTAGATGCACCAGATACAATGGATCAAGAAGCAAGGATAATTACTTTAGAATTTGAAGAATTTTATCTTACTCAAGTTTATACACCAAATGCAGGAAACGGATTAAATAGACTTTCTTTAAGAGAAATTTGGGATGAAAAATATGCAAATTATTTAGAAAATCTAGATAAAGAAAAGCCAGTAATAGCTTGTGGAGATTTTAATGTTGCCCACAAAGAAATTGACCTAAAACATCCAGAAAATAATCATGAATCAGCAGGATTTACTGATGAAGAAAGACAAGGATTTACAAATTTATTAAATAGAGGTTTTATTGATACTTTTAGGCATATACATGGAGATGTTGAAGGAAAATACACCTGGTGGGCTCAAAGAGTAAAAACAAGTAAAATTAATAATTCAGGCTGGAGAATAGATTATTTTATTGTATCAGATAGGATAAAGGAAAAAATAAAAGAATCTGATATGATAGATTCTGGAGATAGGCAAGACCATACTCCAATTTATTTAAAAATAGATATATAAAAATTTTTACAGAATATCTTTAAGACTATTTAAGAAGATATTCTGTTTTTTTATTTGATACAAAATTTGGGTATAAAATTTAAATAAGAAAAATTTTAATTACTTATTTAAGGAGAAATTATGAAAAAATGTATGATAATTGAAAATCCCAATTCTGGTGATGGTAATAATGATGAATTTATAGAAATTTTAAAGAAAAAATTAGAAGATGAATTTGACCAAGTAATAGATAAAAAAACTGAAAAAGAAAATGATGGGGAAAATTTTGCAAGAAAAGCTTGTGATGATAAATTCGATTCAATATTTGTTGTAGGTGGAGATGGTACATTCAATGAAGTTATAAATGGGGTCTCAAAAATGGAATATAGACCTAAAATAGGACTATTACCTGGAGGAACAAATAATACCTATATGCAATTAATTGGTGGATCAAATGATTTGAAAGAAGCAATAGATAATTTATCATTTGAAAAAACAAAAAAAGTCGATATAGGAAAATGCAATGACACATATTTTTCTTATTATGTATGTTTTGGAAAATTAATAGAAGCAACTACATCAACCAAATCTGAAGAAAAAGAAAAATTAGGTGGCTTTGCCTATGTTAAAAATATAATGAAAACTATTCCAAATGATGAAACTGTAAAAATAGAAATAGAATATGAAGATAAATTTTTTGAATGCGATGCATCTTTACTTTATGTAATGACAGTAAATAAAATTGGAAATTTAGAATTTTCTCAAGATGATGGAAGTTTAAGCGATGGTGAGTTAAATGTGTTCATAATGACTGAAGAGGGACTTCTATCAAAAGTAAATGCTGCAAAAGATATGTTATTTGGGAAAGTTGATGAAAATGAAAATGTAAAATCTTTCACTTGCAAAAAACTTTCTATTAAAAATCTAGAAGAAAAAGAAATTGATCTTGATATGGACGGAGAAGTAAAAGAAAAACTTCCATGTGATATTGAAATTTTAGAAAAACATATAGAAATCTATCTTCCAACCAACAATAATTAAATATAAAACATATTTAATTATTATTGAATATCTTGAAATAATTGATTATAAACAGTATAACGAATCATGACTTAAGTTTATAAAAAATGTTAGGAGGTATTTTGTCTGTAAAAATAAAAGTAAGAGAATTGACAAAAATTTTTGGAAATAATCCAAAAAAAGGGATAGATTTATTAAAAGAAGGAAAATCAAAAAAAGAAATTTTAGATCAAACCGGACTTACGGTTGGAGTAAATAGGTGCTCATTCGATGTTGAAGATGGAGAATTATTTGTAATAATGGGTCTATCTGGTTCAGGAAAATCAACTTTAATTAGATTGATAAATAGAATGATAGAACCTACATATGGAGATATTTTTATTGATGATGAAAATATTTCAGAATTGAACGAGGAAGATTTAAGAAATGCAAGACGAGAAAAAATGTCTATGGTTTTTCAAAATTTTGCACTTTTTCCTCATTACACTATTTTGAAAATGCAGCCTATGGACTTACAATAAAAAACGGAAAAAGTGAAAAAGCAAACAAAAAAGCAATGGAAGCTTTAAAGCTTGTTGGTCTTGAAGGATATGAAGATCAATATCCTGACCAATTATCTGGAGGTATGCAACAAAGAGTAGGACTTGCTCGTGCTCTTGCAACTGATACAGATATTTTAATTATGGATGAGGCTTTCTCAGCCTTAGATCCTTTAATTAGAAAAGAAATGCAAGATGAACTTGTTTACTTGCAAAGTGAAATGAAAAAAACTGTTTTATTTATAACTCATGATTTGAATGAAGCTTTAAAAATTGGAGATAAAATTGCAGTTATGAAAGACGGATCACTTCTTCAAGTTGACACTCCAGAAAGACTTTTATCTCACCCTAAAAATGATTTTATCAGAGAATTTGTCCAAGATGTTGATAGGTCAAAAGTTCTTACAGCAAGTAATGTAATGATTAGACCAGATACAATTAATATTAATAGGCACGGACCAAAGGCGGCCCTTTCAAAAATGCTTAGAAGTGGAAATTCTAGTATTTTTGTTGTAAATAACAAAAGAGAGCTTTTGGGTTATGTTCTTGCAGAAGACGCTTCAAATGCTTATGCAAAAGGACAAAAAAATCTAGATGGAATTTTAAAAGATGATATGTTAAAAATTGGCATGGATTATCCTTTGGAAGATATTGTTGTTGATATTCAAGATGCAAAAATTCCAATTTGTGTTATGGATGGAGATATTTTTAAGGGAATAATCATAAAAGGAACAGTTCTTGCAGCATTATCAAGAGATGAGGTGGAAAATGAATAATATACCAAGCATACCCTTAGTAGAATTTATTGATAAGTTAGTAGATTGGTTAAGAATTCATGCAGCCTTTATTTTTAATCCAATTAGAGATTTTATAAATTTCATGGTGGAATTTTTTATAAAAATATTTTCAATTTTTCCTCCATTAATTTTTATAATTTTAGTAACACTTTTAGCTTTTTATTTGACGAAAAAAATCAAAGGAATTACAATTTTTGCCCCAATTTCATTACTTTTGATTTGGAATTTAAAATATTGGGATGAGATGATTATAACTTTATCTATTGTTATAACTTCAGCTCTTATTGCTATAATTCTTGGAGTTCCTTTGGGAATTTGGACTTCAAAAAATAAAACTGCAGAAAAAATTATTATGCCTATTCTAGATTTTATGCAAACTATGCCGGCCTTTGTTTATTTGATTCCAGCAGTTTCATTTTTTGGAATAGGAATGGCACCAGGAGTTATTTCTTCTGTAATATTTGCTATGCCACCAGCAGTAAGGATGACAAATCTTGGAATAAAAGAAGTGCCAAATGATTTGGTAGAAGCGGCTGATTCTTTTGGATCAACTTCTAAACAAAAATTATTTGAGCTTGAACTTCCTATGGCAAAACCATCAATAATGGCAGGAGTTAACCAAACTTTGATGCTAACTTTATCAATGGTGGTTGTAGCTTCAATGATAGGAGCTCCTGGCCTTGGAAATGTAATTTATACATCAGTATCAAGAAATGATGTTGGAGTAGGTTTTGCATCAGGGATTGCCATAGTTATTCTTGCAGTTATTCTTGATAGGTTAACTCAAGCTTTCAGCAAGAAAAATTCTAGATGAAAGTAGGTGATAGAGTGATTAAGAAAAAAATAATTTCTATAATTACAATCCTTGCTTTAATACTTGTTGGATGTAATTCAAATGATGAAAATAATAAAGAAGTAAATTTTGATTATGCACCAAATGATTATGTCATTGGAATCGAGCCAGGATCTGGGACAATGCTTGCAGCAAACCAGGCTATGGAAGATTATGGACTAGATCAAAAATTAACTACAGGTTCATCTTCAGTTATGACTCAACTTCTTGGAGATGCAATAAGACAAAAAGCTCCAATTGTTGTAACGGGTTGGACTCCTCACTGGAAATTTGCAAAATATGATTTGAAATTTTTGAAAGATCCAAAGGGATCTTTTGGAAAGCCTGAAGAAATTCATACTCTAGCAAGAAAAGATCTAAAAAAAGATAAGCCGAATGCTTATAAATTGTTGGATAATTTTTATTGGACAGTGGATGATATGCAAGAAGTTTTAGTCGACTTAAACGATGGCATGGATATAAAAGATGCTTCTAGAAAATGGGTCGATAATAATCAAGATAGGGTTCAAAAAATGTATGAGGGAGTTGACAGATCAAATGGTGAAGTTATAAGTCTTGCTCATGCAACTTGGGATAGTGAGCTTTCTAGTGCCTACGTTTTAAAAAATATTTTGGAAGATTACGGATTTGAAGTAAGGATGATGGCAGTTGAAGTTGGTCCTTTGTTTGCAGCTATTGCATATGGCTCAGCCGATGTTACACCGTCAGCTTGGCTTCCTCAAACTCACAAAAATTATATAGAAAAATACGGAGATATGATTGATGATTTGGGTCCAAATTTAAAAAATGCAAAAATAGGATTTGTAGTTCCAGCTTATATGGAGATAGATTCAATAGATGAATTAAAAGATTATTAAGATTAGTCGTGATTATTCACGGCTTTTTTTATTTTTTAAATTTATGATATTATAAAGATATGAAAAAATTTTTTAAAACTATTTTTACTTTGATTTTTCTGTTTATAATTTTCCTTTCAGTAAAATCACTTTCAACTGGTGGAGGGGTTGATGATTTGCTTGGTCTTGTTTTTAGCCAGGATAAAACTGATGATATGGATAAATTATATAAAAATATAGAAAAACATAAAGATGATAACGATAAAACTAATTGGATATATGAAAATTTTGATAATCTTTCAGATAAAGAGATTTATCTTGTTGGCAATGATATAGATACTAGTGAATTTGTTTATAATTTAGAAAATAAGATTTGGGATTTCGAGTATTATCCTGGAGAAAGTGAAAATTTTAATAGAAAAACTCCATATTTTCTCCAATGGGATAACAGGTGGGCTTATAATATTTTGGGAAATTCAAATATAGGTTTTGCTGGATGTGGTCCTACTTCTATGGCCATGGTTTTAAAAAGATTAAATCCAGATTCTGATATATCTCCTATAAATATTGCCCAAGATGCAAATTCTTATATGGGACCAGATGGAATTGAATGGAAATTTTTTGAAGATGAAGCCCACAAATATGGTCATAATATTGAAAATATTTCTAATAATAAAAAAGATATAGTAGATGCTCTTGATAGGGGAAGTCTTATTGTTTCTGTAAATAAAGGAAATTTTACTTTATTTGGTCATATTTTGGTTATTGATTCTTATAAATTTGGAAGATTTGTTATAAATGATCCAAATTCTATAAAAAATTCAAAAAAAACTTGGTCGTACGGAACTTTAGAAGATCAAATAGCAAATATTTGGTTGGTTTATTAAAGAGGTTAGGATGAAAAAAAGAATATCTTATAAATTATTATTAATTTCAATTGTAATAGGCCTTTGTGCAGGACTTGTTGTAAGTTTGTTTAGGATTTTAATTCCTAAAATAATGGGACTTATTTTAAATTTGCTAGAATTTGGGCAAGAAAGTTTTATTAAATCTATTATTTTTGTTTGTGTTTTTATTTTTATTGGCTTTTTGGTTTCAATTTCTGTAGATAAGGAGCCAATGATTGGTGGAAGTGGAATTCCTCAAATTTCTGGAAAACTTTTAAATAAATTGGATTATAGTGCTATATCTTGTCTTATAAATAAAATTTTTGGAGGAATACTTGCTATAGGTTCTGGCCTAACTTTGGGAAGAGAAGGCCCTTCAGTTCAAATTGGAGGATCTTTGGGTGAGGTCATGGCTCATATTTTCAAATTAGATGAAGAGGATACGAAAATAATGATTATTGGATCATCTGCTTCTGGTATTACAAGTGCCTTTACAGCACCAATTTCTGCCATAGCCTTTGCCCTTGAAGAGTTGATGAAAAAAACTTCAAGAATAAATTTTATTTACATAACATCAACTATTATTTCATCAAGCATTGTTACAAGCCTTATTATTGGAAATAATCCAGTAATAAAAATAAATAATCATTTAAATTTACCAATGAGTTTTTGGATTCACCTAATTTTACTTGGAATTTTGGTTGGATTTTCTTCTCTTTTATTTAATAAGGGAATATTGTATGGGAAAAGAATCTATAAAAAATTACCAATTTCACAAAGAATAAAATCAATATTTCCATTTTTTATTACAAGTTTATTTTTACTTTTTGATTCTAGACTTTTGGGAAGTGGAGAAAATTTTATAGCTCTCGCCCAAGGAGAAAATGTTAGCTTATGGACTTTGATTTACTTTTATTTTATGAAATTGTTGCTTTTGCTAATAGCTTTTTGTTCTGGAATTCCAGGAGGTATATTTTTCCCCTTGTTAGCAATGGGATCTTTATTGGGAAATTTTTATGGATCAATTTTATTTGATTTAAATTTAATTGGACAAAATGAAATTATAATTTTTTCAATGCTTGCTATGGCAGCTCATTTTGCATCAATTGTAAGGGCGCCGCTTACTGGTATGTTTTTAATAATAGAAATGACAGGCGGAAGAATTGATTTTTTCCTACCTATAATAATAGTTTGCCTTGTAGCTTATCTTGTTACAGAAAATTTCCATAATGAACCAATATATGAATCTTTACTTGATATAATGGTGAAAAATAATTCTTAATAAAAATTTGAGACTGATTGAATTTTATTCTAATTTAATCAGTCTTTTTTATGAAATTTTGTAAAATTTTTCTAATATATATATTTTAAAATTTTATGGACTTGTGTTATAATTTTTTTAAATATATTTTGTATAAAATTAGGAATAATTATATAAATATAAATTTTATTTAGGGGAATGATATGAAAAAGAAACTTAATTTCAACCAGACTTTATTGGTTGGATCCTTATTATTTGGTCTATATTTTGGAGCAGGAAATTTAATTTTTCCAATCGAATTGGGACAAAATTCAGGATATAACTTATATAAAGTTGTTTTAGGCTTTATAATAAGTGGGGTAGGACTTCCGCTTTTGGGAGTTGTAGCAAGTGCTATTTCGAAAAATGACAGCTTATTTGAAATGGGAAAGACTGTGGGAAATAAATTTGCGTATTTTTTTACAACAGCCTTGTATTTGACAATTGGACCATTTTTTGCAATTCCAAGAACATCTACTGTAGCCTTTGAGGTAGGAATTGCATCAAATATTTCAGAAGAAAAAATAAAATTATTTTTATTTATTTTTTCATTGATATTCTTTCTTATAGTTTTAGCATTTGCTTTAAAGCCAGGAAAAATCATGGATAATATTGGAAAAATTTTGACTCCTACATTTTTGATTCTTTTATCAATTTTGGTTTTATTTTCAATTTTTAAACCAATGGGAGCTCTTGGTCAAAATGAACCGATAAAAATTTATCGAAATAATCCCTTGTTTAAAGGAATTCTTGATGGATATAACACTATGGATGCTCTAGCAAGTCTTGCTTTTGCAATAATTATAATTTCAAGTATTAGAAATCTTGGAGTAACAGATTCAAATCAAGTTGCCAAGGAAACTTTAAAAAGCGGACTTATTTGTCTAATAGCTATGAGTACGGTTTATGTTTCACTTGCCTTCATGTCTTCATCATCTGTAAATATTATGGATCTTGGTAATAATGGTGGAAGGATTTTATCCCATATTTCTTTTTATTATTTAGGGAATTTTGGTAAAATTTTGCTTGCAGCTATTGTAATAGTAGCATGTTTAAAAACAGCAATCGGTTTAATTATTGCTTGCTCTCAAATTTTTATGGAGATGTATCCAAATTCACTTTCATATAAAACATATGCAATAATTTTTACCTTTATTTCATTTTTAATAGCAAATCTAGGCCTTCAAAAAATAATCAGCCTATCAATACCAGTTTTGATGTACTTGTATCCACTTGCTATTGTTTTGATATTTTTGTCCTTGGCGTATCCATTAATTGGGAAAAATAAAAAAATATTTACTTTTACAATTTTATTTACAGCAATATTTTCTATATTTGATTTTTTAAAGGCTTTGCCAGAAAATATTTCAAAAACAGAATCTATAAGTAAAATTGTTGATTTTGCAAAAGATTATCTACCAGCTTTTGATTTAGGATTTGGTTGGTTTGTTCCAGCTTTAGTCGGATTAATTTTGGCTTTAATAATAATTTTTGTAAAAAAAGAAAAGTTAAAAGAAATAAATTTGTAAAAATAATAAAAAAATTTTACCTTTTTATTAAAATATGATATTATATTTATCAATGGGGGTGAAGTATGGACTGTGTATTTTGCAAGATTGCTGATGGAGAGATACCATCAGATGTAATCTATGAAGATCAAAAAGTAATTGCATTTAATGATCTAGATCCACAAGCACCTATCCATTTTCTTGTTATACCAAAAAAACACATAGAAAGTTTGGCTAAATTAGACGAAGAAGATAAAGATATAGTTTCTCATATCTTTATGGTTATTAAAAAAATAACTGAAGATCTAAATGTAGCAGAAGATGGCTACAGAATAGTCAACAACACAGGAGAGGACGGAGGACAAACTGTTAAGCACATGCATTTTCATGTTTTAGCAAAAAGGTCCTTACAATGGCCACCAGGTTGATTTCAAACTTAATTGTGTGATACGAGAGGGGGGATAGAGATGACAGAGATTAAAGTTGGAGAAAATGAATCAATTGACAGTGCAATTAAAAGATTCAAAAGACAATGCGCAAGATCCGGTGTTCTTACAGAATACAGAAAAAGAGAACACTACGAAAAGCCAAGCCTAAAGAGAAAAAAGAAATCTGAGGCAGCAAAGAGAAAAAAAAGAAGAAAATAGTAATTTAAGGCCCGTTCGGGTCTTTTTTTATTGGAAAATTTAAGTGATTTGAATGAGCTTTAAATAATTTTATTCTATGTAAACGATTGACAAAATTAAAATTTGTATTATAATAAAAGTGTAAATAAAATAACACAATTCTTCAGGGCGGGGTGTGATTCCCCACCGGCGGTAAAGTCCGCGAGCTTTTTGCTGAATAGGTGAAATTCCTATACCGACAGTATAGTCTGGATGAGAGAAGATTTATTAATTTTTCTTTTGAAATAATCAGGGTCCCTGGAAGGGATCTTTTCTTTTGCCTAGAATTGTGGAGGAGGCAAGATGAATGATAAATATTATATGAGAAAATGTTTTGAACTTGCAAAAAAAGCAAGTGGAAAAACTTTAAGAAATCCACTCGTTGGTGCAGTTCTTGTAAAAAATGAAAAAATTATATCAACAGGCTTTCACCCTGAATATGGGAAAGTCCATGCTGAGGTTGATTGTTTTAATAAGCTAAAAGAAAATGCAGATGGAGCTGTTTTATATGTAAATTTAGAGCCATGTTCTCACTATGGAAAGCAAGGTCCTTGTACTTTAGAAATTATAAAAAGAAATATTAAAAAAGTTATAATTTCGAATATTGATACAAATCCAAAAGTAGATGGCTTAAAAGTTTTAAGAGAAAATGGTATTGAAGTTCAAACAGGTTTACTTGAAGATGAGGGAAAAAAATTAAATGAAAAATTTTTCTTTAATATCAAATATAACAGACCATTAATCGCTCTTAAATATGCCCAAACATTGGATGGGAAAATTTCTTCAAGTACAAATGATTCAAAATGGATTTCAAATGAATTTTCTAGAGAATATGTTCACAAATTAAGAAATGATTATGATGCAATAATTGTAGGAAAAAATACCTTGATTCACGATAATCCTTCCTTAAATTCAAGGGTAGAAGGAGGAGTTGATCCAGTTAGAATAATTGTTGATACAAATCTTGAAATTGAAAAAAATTATAAGAATTACAAGATTTTTAGTTTGGATAGTGATAAAAAAACTTATATAGCTACATGCAAAGATAGTGATAATCCTGATTTAAATATAATTAAATGCAAAATGAAAAATAATCATGTTGACCTTGTGGATTTGGTAAATAAGCTTTATGAAATGAATATAGGATCAATTTTAGTTGAAGGTGGATCAAAGCTAAATTATGGATTTTTAGAAGAAGGTTTGGTTGATAAAATTTATGAATTTATTTCACCAAAAGTCATAGGAGGATTTGATTCAAAATCTCCTTTTTATGGAAAAGGAGTTGATAAAATTAAGGATGCCTATGAGTTTGAAATAGAAGATGTAAAAAGATTTGATGATAATATTATGATTGAGGCTAAAAATGTTCACTGGAATATCTGAAGAAATGGGAAAAATTTTATCTTTTAAAAAGATAAATGACCATGTTCAAATTGAGGTTGAAGCAAATATTGTTTTAGAAGGTACAAAACTTGGGGACTCAATAATGACTGATGGGGTTTGTCTTACTGTGACAGAAATTAATGATAAAACTTATAAGGCAGATCTTATGAATGAAAGTTTAAAAATGACCAAATTTAATAATTCTTATGTAAACAAAAAAGTAAATCTAGAAAGAGCCCTAAGACTTTCCGATAGACTTGACGGTCATATAGTCCAAGGTCATGTTGATGGAGTTGGTAAAATTAAAAATATTAGAGAAAATGTATTTACAATTTCAGCAAGTCCAGAAATTTGCTCTTTGATTGTAAAAAAAGGTTCTGTAGCTCTTGATGGAATTTCTCTTACCGTTTCAGATGATAAGAACACAAGTTTTCAGGTTGCTCTTATTCCTGAAACACTTGAAAGAACTAATTTTAAATATAAAAAAATTGGTGATGAAATAAATATTGAAACTGATATTATAAATAGATTTATCCAAAAATCTATGGCATATAAAAAAGAAGAAAGGTTGGATAGAAACTTTTTATTGGAAAATGGTTTTTAAAAAAATATGGAAGAGATTATAAAAGCATTACAAAATAACGAGATAATTATAGTAACAGATAATGAAGATAGGGAAAATGAAGCTGATATGATTTGTGCTGGTGAAAATGTAACTGGCGAGATGATAAATATCATGGCAAAATATGGCAGAGGTTTGATTTGTACTCCAATTGGAAAAAATATTGCCAAACAATTTGATCTTAATATGATGGTTGAAAATAACACTGATAACCACCAAACAGCCTTCACAGTTTCAATTGATCATGTTAATACAAAAACAGGAATTTCAGCTTTTGAAAGAGCAGAAACCATAAGAGCTCTTGCTGATGATAATACTAAAGCAAGTGATTTTAGAAGACCTGGTCATGTATTTCCTCTTGTTGCAAAAGATGGGGGAGTTTTGGAAAGAGATGGTCACACTGAAGCTACAATAGATTTGATGAAAATTTCGAATTTAAAAGAAATCGGCTTATGTTGTGAAATTATGGCTGATGATGGTCATATGTTAAGAGGAAAAGCTGTAGTTGAGCTTGCTGAAAAACTAGGAATGAAAATGACAAGCGTTGCAGAAATTAAAAAATATATCAAAGAAAATAAGATAGATTTTTCAAAAAATGAAGAAGATTTTTTAGAAAAAACAAATATAATCAACCTTCCAACAGACCATGGAAAATTTAAGGCTATAAGTTTTTATGACAAAATTGAAAATAAAGAACACCTTGCTTTGATAAAGGGAAAAGTTGATGGAGAAAATATTTTAACAAGAATTCATTCAGAATGTTTGACTGGTGATGTATTCGCATCAAATAGGTGTGATTGTGGAAATCAACTGCACAAGGCAATGGAGATGATTGATGATAATGGATCAGGAATAATTCTTTATCTAAGACAAGAAGGAAGAGGAATTGGTTTATTTAATAAAATAAAGGCTTATCATCTTCAAGAAGAAGGATACGATACTGTAGATGCAAATTTAAAACTAGGTTTTGCTCCAGATTTAAGAAATTATAAGATAGCTTGTTTGATGTTAAAGGAATTAGGAGTAAAATCAATTGATTTAATGACTAATAATCCTGATAAAATCGAACAAGTGGAAAAATACGATATAAAAGTAAATAAAAGAGTTCCAATAGAAATTCATTCAAACCATATAGATAGGGTTTATTTGAAAACAAAAGCTGACAGAATGGGTCATGATTTAAGAGAATTTAAGGAGAGATAAATGAAAGAATATAGTGCAAATTTAGTATCAAATGGAAAAAAATATGCAATTGTAGTTGCAAGATTTAATCATTTTATAACAGATAGGCTCGTGGAAGGTTGTCTTGATACACTAAAAAGACATGAAGTAAAAGATGAAGAAATAGAACTTGTAAGAGTTCCGGGTGCTTTTGAAATTCCTCTTGCAGCAAAAAAATTGGCACATAAGGATTATGATGCTGTAATTTGTTTGGGAGCAGTTATAAGAGGAGATACTTCTCATTATGATTATGTTTGTTCTGAAGTTTCAAAAGGAATTGCAAATGTATCTCTTGAAAGTGGAAAACCAATTATTTTTGGAGTTGTAACAACAGATACAATCGAGCAAGCTGTTCAAAGAGCGGGAACAAAAGCAGGAAACAAGGGAAGTGATGCAGCTATATCTGCAATTGAAATGGCAAATCTAATGGATCTTATATGAAAATAATTTTTGACTTTGATGGTACTATCCATAAAAGTGACGAAATTTATGAAAAAGCATTTTATGATTGCCTAAAAAAATATAAAATTAAAAAACCAAGTCTTGACCCAAAATCATATCTTGGCTATCCTCCAAGAAAAATTTGGGACGATTTTCTAGACGATTCCTATGATAAAGAAAAATTAATAGAAACAACAGGAAATTTCATGATAGAAAACATGAAAGATTTTGGTTCTTTATACGATGATACAGAAAAAGTATTAAATATCCTAAAAAATAAACACGAACTGATAATTTTATCATCTTGCTCTAAAAAATATATAGATAGTGCAAGAAAAATATACAATTTAGATTCTTATTTTGAAAAATATCTGGTAGGTGAAAACTACGATTATAAATCAAAAGCTGAAATTATAAAAATAGAAAAAATCGATAAATTTGTAATAGTAGGAGATAGGCTCTCCGATGTTAAAGCTGGAATTTTAAATAATAATATATCCATTTTTGCAAAATACGGCTACGGAAAAGAAAAAGAAGGAGAGCTTGCAGATATTAAAATAGAAAAAATAAGTGATCTTTTAAAAATAAAGGCCTTGAGTTAAAACTCAAAGCCTTTTTTATGTGAATTGTTAACTAAGGCAAAGTTTACTTATATCTTTGTAACGTTCGAACAGGATTTTATAAGATTTTTTTATGTTATTGTAATTATTAAAAATTTTCATTTTTTGATCTTCGTTGGCATAGACTTTCCAATATCCATTTATAAGAAATTTACTTCCCTTATTTTCAATAAAACCAATTACATCTTCTAATGGATATCCAAGAAAAATGCCGATTTCGTGTGGAAAATTTTCGATTTTATATCTTAATTTCAAATGATTTATGCATTGGTTTAGGTCATTTGTTTTGTAGCCAAATGACTCTAGGAGAGATTTTGTTTTTGTTTCATTTAATACGTATTTTAGCTTGTGAGGTCTGTATGCATAAATTTGAGCAGAAGATTTATTGTTATTAAGTATTTCCACGTAGACATTTTTTTCATTAAGTACTTGGTTCCACTCAAAAACCATTTTTTCTATATTTATATTTTTAGTATTTTTAAAAGTAAACAAACTGGCTAATTTTTTATTAGCTAAAGTTTGCGATGCATAATCAATTAACAATTCTTCGTTCATAATTTTAACCTAAGGCTTTAGATAAATCTATTGCTGCCTTTCTACATTCTTCCAAAGCTTCATCATTAGGATTATCATAGGCAATAAGACCGTCACGAACTAAATTTATACCATCATTTTTACATCTATCTTGCCAAATATCCATCCATTCGCCATCAGCCCATTGGTAAGATCCAAAAATCAAAACAGGTTTATTTGAAAGAAAATTTTCAACATTTTCAAACATTGGTTCAAATTCAGTTTCTTCTAATTCTTCACTACCCATAGCAGGGCAACCAAAAGCAAATCCATCATATTCTTCGATTAAATCTTTTGTGAAAGAATTTGGATCAAGCATTTCTACATCTAAATTATTTTTTTTAAGTTCTTCAAAAATTTCATTGGCCATAGCTTCAGTATTTCCAGTACCAGACCAATAAACAATAGCAACTTTCTTCATAAAATTAAATTTTCTCCTTTAAAATCAAAATATTTATTTGATATTGATAACCTATATCAATATCTAAGCAAATAATATATTATTTTTCTCATTGTGTCAAGCGATTTTTTATTTATTTTTATAATATTATAAAAAAATATTGAGATTGCATTGTTTTCCAAAAGATTTTTCTAGATTTATCTTTTAATTTTTTATTCTAATCTTATTGTAAAAACAAGAATTATAATTTTTTTATTTGGGTATATTCTTACTAAGAAAGGGTGGTATTTATGAAAAAAATAATTAATGATAAGGATCTGATTTTAAGTCAAATGTTAAAAGGACTTCAAAAAGCAAATGATGACAAGGTAAAAATAAACGAAGACTTAAAAATTGTTTACAGAAAAGATCTGCCAATTAAAGGAAAGGTAGGTTTAATTTCTGGAGGTGGAAGTGGCCACGAACCAGCTCACGCAGGCTATGTTGGTGATGGTATGCTAGATTGTGCAATTTGTGGAGAAATTTTTACATCTCCAACACCTGACCAAGTTTTAGAAGCGATAAAACTTGCTGATTCTGGGGAAGGTGTCTTTATGGTTGTAAAAAATTATACGGGCGATGTCATGAATTTTGAAATGGCAAAAGATATGGCAGAGATGGAAGGCATCAAAGTAGATTATATTATTGTAAATGATGATGTTGCAGTTGAAGATTCTACCTATACAACTGGAAGAAGAGGAATTGCGGGAACTGTTTTTGTTCACAAAGTTTTGGGCGCTATGGCAAGAGAAGGAAAAAGTTTAGATGAAATGAAAGCTATGGCAGAAAAAATTGTAAAAAATATAAAATCTATGGGTATGGCTATTAAACCTTGTATTAATCCAATTTCCGGAAAAGAAAGCTTTGAATTATCTGAAGAAGATATGGAAATTGGAATTGGAATTCACGGTGAACCTGGTATAAAACAAGAAAAAATTAAAAGTGCTGATGAAATTTCAAAAGAGCTTTTAGACTATATTTTAAAAGATTTTGAAAATCTTGATGGAGATTTTGTTTTGATGGTTAATGGCATGGGTCAAACAACCGAAATGGAACTATTTGTCGTAAATAATTTCTGTCATGATTATTTGAAAGAAAAAAATATAAATATTAAAAAAACATTCCTTGGTAATTTTATGACTAGTATGGATATGGCTGGATTTTCTTTGACCTTGTTTAAGGTTGATGAGGAAATTTTAAAATTATTAGAAGAAGATGTAGTTATTGTTAGGGGATAAGATGGATATAGAAAAAATAAAAAATAGGATAATAAATTTATCGGACACCATAATAGAAAACGAAGAATATCTTACAGATTTGGACAGGGCAATTGGTGATGGTGATCATGGTTATAATATGGCTAAAGGGTTTAGAAAAGTTAAAGTTGCTATGAATGAAGATTTTAGGGATTTAAAAACTCTCTTTAATAAAATTGCCATGACTTTAATTTCAAATGTTGGAGGGGCAAGTGGTCCTTTGTATGGAACTTTTTTTATGAAATTTGCTCAATCTTTGGATGGAGAAATAAGTTTGAATAAGGATACTTTTTCAAAAGCTTTTTCTGATGGAGTTGATGGGGTAATTATGAGAGGTAAGGCTCAAGTTGGAGATAAAACTATGGTTGATGTACTCTCACCAGTGTCAGAAGCTTTGAAAAATAATTTGAGTTTTGATGAAATTTTAAAACTTGCAGAAGAAAAAATGGAAGCAACCAAAGATATTAAGGCACGAAAAGGTAGGGCTGCATATCTTGGAGAAAGATCAATAGGACATATTGATCCGGGTGCTTATTCATCTTTTTTGTGTATAAAAAGTACAATAGGAGAAATAGATGGTTAATATTTTATTAGCAAGCCACAGCAAAAAATTAGCAGAAGGTCTAAGAGAAATTCTTCTTCAAATGGCACCAGGAGTAGAAATTATTACAAGTGGTGGCGATAATGATGGTAATATTGGATCTAATTTTGATGAAATAAATGAGCTTATAGGAAAATATGCTAAAGATGATGGACTTGTTGTATTTTTTGATTTGGGTTCATCTATGCTTAATTGTCAAATGGCTATAGATATGCTTGATGAAGAAAAAAAATCCAAAGTTTATCTTGCAGGCACACCTTTAATTGAAACAAGTGTTCAAACAGCAGTAAATGCATCAGCAGGACAAAGTTTGGATGAAATAGTTTCTTATTTAAAAACTTATCCGGTAAATAAATTGGATAATTTAGTCTAAACTTATGACAAAATCATAAATTTCATTTTTTGAAAAAGGGGTGGATTTTTTCAAGGATTTTACTATATCTTTGGTAGATTCACCTTCTTTTTTCATTTTTAAAATCTTATCTTTATAGGAAGTGATATCTAAATTCTCTTCCTTCTTATTTTTTTCTAAAATCAGAACAAATTCCCCCTTCAAGGTTAAATCTTCTATATTAATATCTTTAATTTTAAAAATCTGATATTGCTCAAATTTTTTGCTAAGCTCTCTTGTAATAGCAAGATTTCTTTGAGGAAATATTTTTTTAAAATCATTTATGGTATTTTCTAAATTATGGGGAGTATCAAATAAAATACAAGTCTTATTTTCTTTTTCTAACTCATTATATAATTTTTTCTTGTCAGAGTTTTTCTTCGGAATAAAACCATAAAAAGAAAATTTATCATTGTCAAAACTACTTGCAATTAAGGCTGTAAGGATAGAAGATGGACCAGGTAAAACTGTGTAAGAAATATTTTCCTTAATGCATTCTTTAATCAAAATATGGCCTGGATCAGAAATCCCAGGCATACCTTGGTCAGTAATAACAGCATAAGTCATGCCTTCTTTTACATTTTTTATAATTTCTTCAGATTTTTGTTTTTCATTAAATTTGTGGTAGGAAGTAAGCTTTTTATTTATATCAAAATAATTTAAAAGCTTTTTGCTTTCTCTTGTATCTTCGCAAGCAATAATATCTACATTTTTTAATACATTTATTGCCCTAATTGTCATATCTTCCAAATTTCCAATTGGGGTTGGAACAAAATAAATACTATAGTCCATTTATTTCATTGACCTCCTTAGTATAATTGCTATTTTCATCATAAATTACAAGGGGGTTTTCAAATTTTAACCCATCATTTGCATTTTTTACAAATTCCATAAGAACAAAAACAGGTTTCTCGAAAGCTTTTGATTGAACGAACTTTATTCTTTTTAATTTTAAATTTCCACTTTCTTTTATAATATCAACAAGTCTTTCAGGCTTATGAATCATAAATAATTTGCCCTTATCTTTCAAAACTTTATTTGAAAATTTAAAAATATCAGAAAGATTCATTTTTATTTCTTGTCTTGAAATTAAAAATTCTTCATCCTTGTTTTTAATATTTGCTCCCTTTTTATAATAGGGAGGGTTTGTAATAATATAGTCTGTAAAATTCTCCTTAAAATTAAGCTTATTTAAATCATCATTAATAACTTCAATCTTATCAATAGAATTTATTTTTAAATTTTCCTTTAAAAGTTTTGCTTTTTCTTTTTGAATTTCAATTGAATAAACCTTATCTAAATCATAATAATAAAAAGATGCGAGAGATAAAATTCCACTTCCAGCTCCAATATCAATTAATCTTCTATTTTTTTTCATTTTTGCAAAATTTGCAAGAAGAATTGAATCAATTCCAAAAGAGTAAGATTTATCCACATGTTTCATATATAAATTTGTTTTTGGTATATAATCTAACTTTTCCATATCTAAATTATATATTAATGAAAAAATTAAGCAAAAAAATTTAACTATTCTCATTTTATAATAAATTACTTGAATCAATGGGCTTAGTAATTTATAATTAAATGTGAAAATAGGAGGAAAGTATGAAATATTTTGGAACAGATGGATTTAGGGGAGAAGCAAACCAAGACTTAACTCTTTATCATGCAATTAGAATCGGAAGATTTTTAGGATATTATTTTAATAAAGAAAACAATGGAAATGGAAAAATAGTAATAGGAAAAGATACAAGAAGATCATCATATATGTTTGAAGATGCTTTATCAGCAGGGATAACTTCATCAGGATCAGATGCTTATTTACTTCATGTTACAACAACACCTTCAGTATCATATGTGGTTAGAAGTGAAGATTTTGATTGTGGTGTAATGATAACAGCAAGCCATAATCCTTATCATGATAATGGAATTAAAATTATAAATTCTGATGGGGAAAAAATGGATGATGAATTTTTGGAAAAATTAGAAGCTTATATAGATTCAGATATAAAAGATATTGATTTAAAAATCGGTGAAGAAATTGGAAGAACTCATGATTTTATAGGTGGAAGAAATAGATATATTGCTTTTCTTATTCAAACAGTAAGTAAATCATTTAAAGGAAAAAAAGTTGGACTTGATTGTGCAAATGGTGCCGCATCATCAATAGTAAAAAGTGTTTATGATGCACTTGGAGCTGAAACTTTTGTTATTAATAACAATCCAAATGGATTCAATATAAATGTAGATTGTGGGTCAACTCATATTGAAGTTTTACAAAAATATGTAAAAGATAACAAACTTGATTGTGGATTTGCCTATGATGGAGACGCTGATAGGTGTATAGCTGTTGATGAAAATGGAGAAGTAGTTGATGGAGATGCAATTCTTTATATATGTGGAAAACACATGAAAGAAGAAGGAAATCTCGAATCAAATACAATTGTAACAACAATCATGTCAAATATTGGACTATACAAGGCTTTGGATAAATTAGGAATAAATTATTCAAAAACCCAAGTTGGAGATAAGTATGTTCATATAGAAATGAGCGAAAATGGTTATGAGTTAGGTGGAGAACAATCTGGACACATTATTTTTTCAAAATATGCAAACACTGGCGATGGAATTCTAACTTCACTTAGATTAATGGAAGCTATGATTGACAATAAAGCTAGCTTATCAGAGTTAAAAAGAGAGTTGAAAATTTACCCACAAGTATTAAAAAATGTAAGAGTAAAAGATAAAAGTGCAGTTTTATCAGATGAGTCTATAAAAAATATTATAGAAAAAGAAAGCCAAGACTTAAAAGATTCTGGAAGAATTTTAGTTAGAGAAAGCGGAACAGAACCATTAATCCGTGTTATGGCAGAAGCTGAAACAAAAGAAATAGCAAACGAAAAAGTAGATAATATAGTAGAAGCTATAGAAAAAAGTGGACTATAATGAAAGATTATCTTACAGGTAGAGAAATAAATATAAAAGAAGCTGTACTTGTAGTAGGAAATAAAATCTATTCAAAAAATTCTTATATAAGCATGGATACCAGAAAATTAGAAGGCTATCCACCAAAAGTTTTTTACGATAAAAATCACAATTTTTTAGGAAAAATGTATGATCAAAATGTTTACGAATTAGAAGACATAGAAGAAATACTTCTTGAATATAGTGATACATGTTTTTCAAATCATGACTTAGATGATCTTAGAGAATTTTTAATAAATAAAAGAAAAAAACTTTACAAAAGCTTAGAAAAAAGTCAATAAAAAATATTGACATTAAATAAAATTGATGGTAACATATATGTTTGTATGGGACTATCCATATAAATTAGGAGGTGTTTTAATGGCAGATAAAGTAAAACTAGAATGCACAGTTTGCAAAAATAGAAATTACGATACTACAAAAAACAAAAAAAACACTCAAGAAAGACTTGAGCTTAAAAAGTATTGTCCTTTCTGTAAAAAACACACTGTTCATAAAGAAACAAAATAGTAAGGAGTTTTTAAATGGCTAAGAAAAAAGACGGATTTTTTAAATCTGTTAGTAGAGAATTCAAAAAAATCACATGGCCAACAAAAAATGAAACTTTAAATTACTCATTACTTGTTATTATTGTCAGTGTGATTACAGGACTTCTCATTTGGTTATTAGATATAGTCTTTGGAAACATGCTTGGATTTTTGATGTAGGTAAGATATGACAGATTTATCTAATAACAATAGTTCAAATGAACCAAACAATACTAAAGAAGAAATTGATTCTAAAGATTCAGAAAAACAACCAAAATGGTATGTAGTTCACACATATACCGGCTACGAAAATAGGGTTAAAGATAAAATCCAAATGATGATTGATAACGAACAAAATCCTGATATCATCGATGTAACAGTGCCGGAAGAAGAGTATGTTGAAGTAAAAAATGAATCAAAGAAACTTAAAACTAGAAAATTATTTCCAGGTTATGTAATGGTTAAGATGAATATTACAAATAGATCTTGGTATATAATAAGAAATACTCAAGGTGTTACAGGATTTGTCGGACCAGATTCTAAACCAGTTCCTCTTACAAAAAGAGAAGTTAGAAAATTTGGAATAAAAGAAGACAAACCAGTATTTAATATTGATTTAAATATTGGAGACAATGTAAATATAATTCAAGGACCATTCCAAGACCTAGTAGCAGAAATAAAAGAAATTGATCCTGAAAAACAAACAATTAAAGCTTTAATTGATATGTTTGGAAGAGATACGATAATAGATTTAAGTTTCGCAGATATTGAGACAATTTAAACTGGCTTACGTAATGTAAGTGGGAGGGGTAACCCGCCAAAAACCACAAAGGAGGATTTAATATGCCAGCAAAAGAAAAAGAAGTACAAGCAAAGGTTAAATTACAAGTACCAGCAGGAAAAGCTACACCAGCACCTCCAGTAGGTACAGCACTAGGACCACACGGAATTAACATTATGGAATTCGTGCAAGCATTTAACGCAAAAACAGCTGATCAAGCAGGAATGATAATACCGGTTGAAATGACAATTTATAAGGATAGATCTTTTGATTTTATCACAAAAACACCACCAGCACCAGTATTAATCAAAAAAGCAATTGGACTTGATAAAGCAAGTGGAGAACCAAACAAAAATAAAGTTGGTTCAATAAAACTTGATCAAATTAAAGAAATAGCTGAAACTAAAATGCAAGATTTAAATGCTGCAAGCCTAGAAGCTGCAATGAGCATGATAAAAGGTACATGCAGAAGCATGGGAATTACTGTAGAAGAATAAGTGGAAGAGGAAACTCGTTATACCACAAGGAGGCAACATGGCTAAAAAAGGTAAAAAATATATAGAATCAAAAAAGGCTTTTGATACTCAAAAAGAATATGATTTATCAGAAGCATTAGATATAGTTGAAAAAACTGCAAAAGCAAACTTTGATGAAACAGTAGAATTACACGTAAGATTAGGTGTAGATTCTAGACATGCTGACCAACAAGTAAGAGGTACAGTAGTACTTCCACACGGAACTGGTAGAGATGTTAAAGTACTTGCAATTGTTAAAGACGATAAAGTTGAAGAAGCTTTAAACGCAGGTGCAGACTACGCAGGTAGTGAAGAATATACAGACAAAATTCAAAAAGAAAACTGGTTGGATTTTGATGTAATTATTACAAGCCCTGATATGATGGGACAAGTAGGAAGACTTGGTAGAGTTTTAGGACCTCAAGGATTAATGCCAAACCCAAAATCAGGTACTGTAACAAATGATATTGCTAATGCAATTAAAGAAGTAAAAGCAGGTAAAGTAGAATACAGGACAGACAAAAATAACCTTGTTCACGTACCAACTGGAAAAGTATCATTCGGAAAAGAAAAATTGTCAGACAATTTAAAAGCTTTAATGACAGCAATTGTTAAAGCTAAACCAGCTTCAGCAAAAGGAAAATATTTAAGATCAATTACTATTGCATCTACAATGGGTCCTGGAGTAAAATTATCTCCAGCTAGAGCAATGGATATGGTTGAAAAATAAAAAAATATTTGACAAGATATTTTTATAGTGATATACTATCATAGTCAAATAAATAGGCTACCAAAGACTACGGAGACTTTTTAGTTTAATTATTCCGTATAGGTGGGAATAAGAAACTACATCCCCACCGATGTAGGCATATAAGTATGCCTAATTGTGGGGATTTTTATATACCTACCAAAAGCCATAGGAGGTGAAATATGTCTGAAAAAGCTATACAACAAAAACAAGTAATTGTTAATGAAATAGTTAAAAAAATTGAAAATGCTAAATCAGTAACTCTTGTTCAGTTTGATAAAATGGACGTAAAAGAAATTACTGATTTACGTAACAATTTTAGAGATGCAAATACAGAATACAAAGTATACAAAAATACTATGATGAGATTTGCATTCCAACAACTTGGATTTGATCAATTTACAGAAGAGCTAAAAGGTTCTAACGCACTTATTTTTTCAAACGAAGAAATGGTTGATGGACCAAAAGTAGCTAGAAAATATATTGATCAAGATGAAGCAAACCAAGAAAAACTTATAATCAAATCTGGTGTAGTAGATGGAAATTACCAAACTCCAGATGAAATGCTAGCAATAGCTAAATTACCAGGACAACAAGAACTTGCTTCTATGCTTGTTAATACACTTCAAGCACCAATTAGAAAACTTGCTGGTGATTTATCACAAATCAATGCTAAACTTGTTTATGCACTTGATGCAGTTAGAGAGAAAAAAGAAAACGAAGCAGCTTAATTGCTTAATATTAAAATAATTAATTAAAATATCGGAGGATTTAAAATGTCAGAAAAAGTAACAAATTTATTAGAAGAAATTAAAGAACTTACAGTATTAGAACTATCAGAATTAGTAAAAGCATTAGAAGAAGAATTTGATGTAACAGCTCAAGCAACAGTTGCAGCAGCTCCAGTAGCAGGTGCAGCAGGAGCAGCAGATGCTGGTGCAGCAGAAAAATCAGAATTTGATGTTGTATTAAAATCAGCAGGAGCTTCAAAAATCAACGTAATCAAATTAGTTAAAGAAGTTACAGGACTTGGACTTAAAGATGCAAAAGCTTTAGTTGACGGTGCTCCAAAAGCAGTTAAAGAAGGCGTAGCTAAAGACGAAGCTGAAGAATTAAAATCAAAATTAGAAGAAGCTGGTGCAGAAGTAGAATTAGCATAGTTTCTATATTTAAAAGGGCTCAGTTTGAGCCTTTTTTTGTGTCTAAAAATTGACAGACATTATTATATAATGTATATTAATATTGAAGGATTCTAATTTTGGAAAGAGGATAATATGAAAGAAATTATAGATTCTCTTGAAAATGTCGATCAAAACGAAAAATATGAAATTGAAAAACATATTTTAAAAAAACATGGTATTAGAGTTAGTCACCAAAGACTTATGATTTTAGATTATTTAGTAAATAATAGAAATCACCCAACAGCTGATGATATTTACAAATCTTTGAAATCAAAAGATCCTATTCTTTCTCAAGCTACTGTTTATAATACTTTAAACTTATTTGTTGCAAATAATATAGCTAGTGAATTAGATTTTAATCAAAGTAGAAAAAGATATGATTTTTATCAAAAACACCATTCTCACTTTATTTGTGAAAATTGTGGAAATATTATTGACTTGAACATTGATATCGACAATCTAAAATTAGAAGGATTAGAAAACTATAAAATAAATAGTGTGGATCTAACAATTAGGGGAGTTTGTCCAAATTGTGAGAAATAAGTAAAAGCAGTTGCAAATTATAATTTTAATTTTGCAACTGCTTTTTTATTTGAATTTTTATATAATTTCAAAAATAAAATAGACAAGTCCATATATTATTACTTGGTGAAGAATATATATTTTAAGAGAATTTTGTCCTATTTTTGCTAAAGTTGAATTTCTTCCATATTTATTGTAAAAATTATTTTCAATTAAAATTTTTCCGAAAATATATCCACTAATATAGGCAAAAAACCAAGGAATTATAGGAAAATAATCTGTGGAGTGAAATGTTTTTGATGGAAATCCTAGAATAAATAAATTTTTTTCATATAAAATTGAATTTATCGCTAGATATAATATTTTTTGGTTAGCTAAATTGTAAGTTAGGATGAATAATAGGACAAAAATAGGCAATAATTTATTAGATATTTTCAAATATTTTTGAACAAAGGATATTAATACCATTGATAGTCCAAGACCGTTTAAAACTCCAAATATTATCAGTTGATCTGGTATAAAAAAATATGTTATTAGGCTAATTAAAATTCCTAATAGAGAAATTATTATTCCTCTTTTTAAATTTTTTTTCCAATCTAGAAAATTTGAGCTTATTCCAGATATTATAAAAAATGATATGGCAATTGATAGTTGCCATATTTTGTTTATGTAAAAATTATTGTACCAAAGAAGGTCTTTGTATAAGCTTATATCATAAAAAAGGTGGAATAAAACCATAGATATAATTGTAAACCCTCTAAACTTATCTAAAATATAGTTTCTTTTCATTTTAAATCCTCAATCTATATGTTTATTATTATTTTACTTTATTTTTTAATATTATATAATATTTGTGTTAAGAAAGAGGTAAAGATGATTAAAGATAAAGATTATTATTTGGATTGGATATACGATAGAGGAAATTCTGCTGGAAAAAGAAGGGACTTATCAGCAATAAAGGCCTTATTAAATGAACTCAATAATCCTCAAGATAAATTAAGGGTTATTCATATTGCAGGAACAAATGGAAAGGGTTCAACTGCCAATTTTATAGCAAGTACTTTGGCTCAAAAAGTTAGGTGTGGACTTTTTACTTCTCCTTATATGGTTGAAATTAATGAAGAGGTCAAAATAAATGGAAAGTCTATTAGTGATCAAGATTTTTTCTATTATATAGAAATGATTAAGCCAATTTGTGAAAAGCTTGATAAAATAGAATTAAAAAATACTTATTTTGAAGTTATGACAGCTTTAATGTATAAGTATTTTTATGATAAAAAAGTGGATGTATGTGTAGTTGAAACTGGACTTGGTGGAAGATTGGATTCTACAAATATTGTAAAAAAACCTCTAGCAAGTCTTATTACAACAATTTCTATGGACCACACTAATATTTTGGGAAATACTCTCGAAGAGATAGCTCAAAACAAGGCGGGAATAATAAAAGAAAATGTACCTGTATTTGTTTATCCTCAAAAAAAACTGGCTTTAGATATTATTAGAAAAGAAGCTTGTGAAAAAAATGCAAGAATATATGATTTTAAATTTGATGAAATAAAGATAAAAAATGAAAATGAAAGTTTCAATGAATTTGATTTTAGGTCTTATAAAAATATAAAAACTTCTTTGATTGGAAAAGTTCAAATATATAATGCATGTAATGCTATAAATTTATTGGATTATTTTAAGGATGAATTTAATCTAGATGAAGAAACAATTAAAAGAGGAATTTATGAAAGTACCAATCCTGGACGTTTGCAAATAATTTCTAAAGATCCAAAAGTTTTGATTGATGGAAGTCACAACAAAGAATCAATTGATGCCCTAATAAATTCTTTGAAAAATTTTCATTATGACAAACTTATTGTTGGCTTTTCTGTTTTAAAAGATAAGAATTATAGGTATATTATTGATAAATTATCAAAACTTGCTGATGAAATTGTTATAACAAGTGTCGATAATCCTAGGGCTTTTGAAATTGATGAACTTGAAAAAATTGTAAAAGAAAATTTTTTAAATGTAAGAGCGTTTAAAGATATAAAAAAAGCATATGAATACACAAAATCAAAGGCAGGTTCTAATGATTTAGTGTTGTGGTGTGGGTCTTTGTATCTTGTTGGAGAAATTTTGAAGTTTGAAAATTTTTATAAAAATCTATATTAATTAATAAATACCAAATTTTTAAATTTGAATTTGGTATTTTTATTTTGTTAAAATATAAGATGTGAATATTTTAAGTATTTGTATTATTTTTATTAAAAACTATTAATAAAAATCGAAAATAGATAATATAATGTGATAAAATATTATATACAAAAATTACTTGCAAAAGTAGGTCAAACTTTTAGCGTGATTATAATAAATTACTAAATTATTGACAATCTTGCCGAAAAAATGTATGCTTATTCCTGGAGGTAGTATATGAATAATATATTTAATAAAAAAAAGAAGAAGAAAGTTAAATTTCCTTCAGCTTTTACTGTTTTGTTTATTGTATTGGTATTAGCTGCAATTTTAACTTATATAGTTCCTGCAGGTTCTTATGATAGGTTAGAATATAACAAGGAAGAAAATGTATTCCTAAAAACAGGAATTGATGGTAGTGAAGATAAGTTTCCAGCAAAACAAGAGACTTTGGATAAGTTAAAAGTAACTGTTCCACTAAAAAGTTTCGTTAATGAAGATATTAAAAAACCTGTAGCAATACCAGGTTCTTATCATAAACTAGACCAACACCCTCAAGGATTTTTGAAAGTTGCCAGGGCACCAATTGATGGTATAGCAGATTCTATTGGAATTATTGTTTTTGTTTTAATTCTTGGTGGTTGTATTGGTGTTTTAAATAAGACTGGAACTTTTGATGCAGGAATTGCTGCTTTATCTAAACTTACTGAGGGAAAAGAGTTTTTGATGGTAGCAATTTTATCTAGCATTGTTGCTCTCGGTGGAACAACATTTGGAATGGCAGAAGAAACTATAGCCTTTTATCCAATTTTATTGCCAATATTTTTAGCTTCTGGTTTTGATGCTATTGTAACGATTGCTGCAATTTATATGGGTTCATCAATTGGAACAATGTTTTCAACAACAAATGCTTTTTCAGTTGTTGTTGCATCAAATGCAGCGGGTATTTCTTTTAAAGAAGGCATGGGAATAAGAATTATAAGTTTAATTTTAGCCCAAGCCATCACACTTTGGTATATCTATAGATATTCAAAAAAAGTAAAGGAAGATCCATCCAAATCTATAGTGGCAGAAGACATGCCAAGAATTAAAGACCAATATTTAAAAGGATATGACCCTGAAAATGTAGCTCCATTTAATTTTAGAAGAATAGCCATGCTTGTAGTATTTATGCTAGCTTTTCCAATTATGATTTATGGAGTTATGAATCTTGATTGGTGGTTTGAAGAGATGTCAACCTTGTTTTTGGTTGTAGGAATTTTGCTAATAGTTTTATCTGGCTTATCAGAACAAGATGCAGTTGGATCATTTCTAGATGGTGCTGCTGATTTGGTTTCGGTTGCATTAATTATTGGAGTTGCTAGGGGAATAAATATAATACTAGACGATGGAATGATTTCTGATACAATGTTATATAATGCATCAAACATAATTAGTGGAATTAATGGAGTATTATTCTCATCAGTACAAATGATTCTATTTTCATTCCTTGGAATATTTATCCCATCATCTTCAGGACTTGCGACCTTATCAATGCCAATTATAGCTCCACTTGCAGATACCGTTTCACTAGGAAGAGATGTTGTAGTTTCAGCCTACAATTTCGGTCAAGGCTGGATGGCAATAATTGCACCAACAGGATTAATTTTGGCAACATTGGAGATGGTAGATGTTTCATATAACAAATGGGTTAAATTTATTGCACCATTGATGGGAATATTATTAGTTTTAGCTATAGTTATGTTAGGAATTCAAACTGTAATATAAGGGGAGAGTTATGTTAGATAAATTTTTAAAATATGTAAAATATGATACCCAAAGTGATGATAAAAACGAATCTTGTCCATCAACCCAAGGACAAATTGAACTTGCAAAAGTTATAGTTGAAGATTTGAAAAATCTTGGAATAGAAAATGCCCATGTAGATGAAAATGGATATGTTTATGCTTCAATAGAAGGAACAGTAAAAAATATTCCTACAATAGGTTTTATTTCTCACATGGACACTGCTCTTGAAATTACTGGAAAAAATGTAAATCCACAAATAATTGAATCATATGAAGGTGGAGACATAATTTTAAATGATAAATATAAATTGAGAGAAGATGAATATCCATTTTTGAAGGAATTAATAGGTCATAAATTAGTTACAACAGATGGAACAACCTTACTTGGAGCTGATGATAAAGCTGGAATTGCAATAATAATGGAAGTTGCAAAATTCTTTATGGAAAACAGAGACCTAAAATTCGGCGATATTAAAATAGGTTTTACACCAGATGAAGAAATTGGAAGAGGAGCAGACTTGTTTGATGTAGAAAAATTTGGAGCTGACTTTGCCTATACAATTGATGGTGGGCCTGTTGCTGAGTTAGAATATGAAAATTTCAATGCAGCAACAGCAAAAATCCATATAGAAGGAAAATCAGTTCATCCAGGTTCTGCAAAAAATGTCTTGATAAATGCACTTTTACTTGGACAAGAATTAAACTCAATGCTTCCAGTAAATGAAAGACCAGAATATTCAGAAGGATATGAAGGATTTTTCATGTTGGATGAAATAAATGGAACTTCTGCAGAAGTTGATATAGTTTATTTAATTAGAGATTTTTTCACAGATTCATTTAATGAAAAGAAAAAAATCCTACAAGATATAGTAGATTTTCTAAATAAAAAATACGGACAAAGAATAGATTTAGAAATTGAAGATTCTTATTATAATATGAAAGAAAAAATTAAGCCATGTATGGAAATAGTTGATCTTGCTAAAAAATCAATCAAAAAAGCAGGCATGGATCCAATTGTAAAACCTATTAGAGGTGGTACTGATGGAGCAAGTCTTTCTTATAAGGGACTTCCAACACCAAATTTATTTACAGGTGGATATAATTTCCATGGAAGATACGAACTTCTCTCAGTAGATATAATGGAAAAATCTTTTGAAGTTTTGAAAAATATTGTACAATTAAATGTAGAGGAGGGGAAATAATGGAAAAATTACAACCACAAAGAGTATTTTATTACTTTAAAAAATTAATGGACATCCCTAGACCAAGTTTTCACGAAAAAGAGGTTTCAGATTTTTTAGTAAAAACAGGAAAAGAATTAAATCTTGAAACCTACCAAGATGAAAATTTAAACGTAATATTAAAAAGAAAAGCATCAAAAGGCTATGAAAATGCACCAAAGGTAATTTTACAAGGACATATGGACATGGTTGCATCAAAAACTGATGATTCAGACCATGATTTCTTAAAAGATCCAATAAAACCTATACTTGATGGAAAATATTTAACAGCAGATAAAACCACACTTGGAGCAGATAACGGAATTGCAGTAGCAATGGGATTAAGCTTACTTGAAGATGAAAATTATGTAGGACCACAAATTGAATTATTGGTAACAACAGAAGAAGAAACTTCAATGGCAGGAGCTTTGAATTTAGCTGACGATGTTCTTGAAGGCGAATATTTAATAAACATTGACTCAGAAGAAGAAGGAGTCCTAACAGTTGGATCGGCTGGAGGAATTACATTTTTCATTTCTGAGAAAATCGGAAAAGAAGAAGATAAAGATGGATTTGAAATAAAAGTTTCAGGTCTACTTGGTGGTCACTCTGGTATGGATATCAACGATAACAGAGGAAATGCTATAAAAGTTTTTGCACATATTTTGGATAATTTAAATTCAGATATAACCATTGGAGAATTTACAAGTGGAAGCCTTGATAATATTATTCCATCATCAGGAAGCGTAAAAGTTTACGGAGCAAAACTAGAAGAAATAGAAGAAGCCAAGAAAAAAGCTTTAGATAAGTTTAAAGATGTAAAAGGCGAATTAAAAATTGACATTAATGAAGCAAGCGGAAAAAGCTATTCAAAAGAATTATCAGAAAAAATAGTTAAAATGATAGCAAATGTAGCTTGTGGAACAAATACAATGATGAAAGATGGAGTAACTGTAGAATCTTCAGATAACTTAGCCTTAATAAAAGAAGAAGATGGATTTGTAAAAAGTGAAATTTCCTTAAGATCATCAGAAAATCACGTTTTAGATGAATTATCAGATAGGATAAAGAAAACATTAGAAGATTTAAATATAAATTACACAATAGATTCAATTTATCCTGGTTGGGAATACAAAGAAGATTCAAAATTAAGACCACTAGCTCAAAAAGTTTATAAAGAATTTGAAGGAAAAGAATTCGACACAATAGTAATTCACGCTGGACTAGAATGCGGTGCATTTTACGAAAAATATCCAAATTTAGATATAATTTCAATAGGACCAAATATAAGTGGAGCCCATTCACCAGAAGAAAAAGTAGAAATAGAATCAGTACAAAGAGTTTATGATTATCTAAAAGAATTACTAAAAGAAATAAAATAGAAAATATTAAAATTATTTTTAAAATATAAGAATATTTAAAAAGGACACTAAAAACAAAAAATTGTTTTGAGTGTCTTTTTTAATAATAAAAATAAAATTATGAAAATCAATTTTTATTTTTTAGTATTAAAATGTTATCAGAAAAAAATAAAACCTTGAAAAATCAAGGCTTATAATATGTATGGTGGAGATGACGGGATTTGAACCCGTGTCCGCACAAGTTTTAATAAAAGCATCTACAAGTTTAGTAAGTATTTAATTTTCATCTAGCACTTATCTACTTACAAATAACTTACTAGACTAGCTTCATAATACTAAATACACTCAAAGCTTTGTGCATTAGTTGCCACATAAATTATGAAACAAATAACAACTACTGTGACCTAATCGTTATTTGCTGCTTGCCTAAATTAGGCAGCTAATGCGAATTGTCTTTCGCTATTATTGTTTGCTTTTATATTTAATTTTCAATTTTACGAATTGATAAACGACTTGCAACTTAAATCTTAACAAGCACGTCGAAACCAAAACATCCCCGTAAGTAATGATAATATTATACTAAATTTTAATTTTATGTCAAAATTTATGAAAAGCCTTTAAGTGAATTAAATTTTAATTTTTTGGGTATTATTATATCAAGTCATTCAGATTAAAAATCTTGGACAGATAGGAGGACTTATGAGAAATAATAATAAAATTGCAGCTATGCTTCTTGCTGGTGGTCAAGGATCTAGGTTGAAAGCCTTAACTAAGGAAATGGCAAAACCAGTTGTTCCATTTGGTGGAAAATATAAAATAATTGATTTTGCTTTATCAAATGCAACAAATTCTGAAATTAGGGATATTGGAGTACTTACTCAATATAAACCACAATTATTAAATAAGCACTTGGGAATCGGTGCAGCTTGGGATTATGATAGAAATTTTGGTGGTCTAAGAATTTTAACTCCATATTATACTGAAGAAGGTGGAAAATGGTTTGAAGGAACTGCCGGAGCAATTTTTGTAAATATTAATTATCTTGATAGTATTGACCCTGAATATGTTCTTATTCTTTCAGGTGATCATATTTATAAGATGGATTATACTAAACTTCTTGATGAACATATAGAAAAAGGTGCTGATGCAACTATTGCTGTTATGGAAGTTGATTGGGATGAGGCATCAAGATTTGGAATAATGAATACTGATGATGAGGGAAGGATTGTAGAATTTGAGGAAAAACCTGAAAATCCTAAATCAAATCTTGCTTCTATGGGAATTTATATTTTCAATTGGAAAGTATTGAGAGAAGCTTTGATTGAAGATCACAAAAATTCTGAATCTACAAATGATTTTGGTCATGATATTATTCCTTATTTATTAAATAATAGTAGGGATTTATTTGTCTATAAATTTGATGGATATTGGAAAGATGTTGGTACTGTTAAATCTTATTGGCAAGCAAATCTCGATTTGATTGATCCTGAAAATCCTCTTAATATACAAGATGATTCTTGGAAAATATATACAACTGCTCTTAACTTACCTCCTCATAGAGTTGGAAGTCATGGCGTTTTAAACGATGCCTTAATAAATGAAGGTTGTATTATTGATGGAGAGGTAAATAATTCTGTATTATTTTCTAATGTAAAAATTGAAGAAAATGCTTGTGTAAATAATTGCGTGATTTTATCTGGTGTTACTATAAAAGAGGGAGTAAAGGTATATAATTGTGTAATTACTGAAAATATGGAAATAAATGAAAATATTGGAGATAAAAACTCTACAACAGTTTATCTTGTAAGTAAAGATGGTATAGAGGAGGATTAGTATGCAAAATATACTTGCTTTGATTTATAGTTCAGAATTTGATGAGAAAAATTATGATACTCTTTGTAAATATAGACCTGATTATATGTTGCCTTTTGCTTGTAGGTACAGGGTTATAGATTTTACCTTATCAAATATTACTAATCACAATATTTCAAGTGTAATTTTATATGGTGGAGAGCCTTTAAGATCTACTCTTGATCATGTTGGAGATGGTAGGAATTGGGAATTAAACAGAAGAAGTGGTGGATTGATGATAAATCCCCCAGTTTATAATAGGTCAAGACTTGCTAATGAAATAGAGACTTATTATAATACCATGAAACATTTTATGCAAAATAAACGTGAATATGTTTATATTACTAATCCTATGTATATTTCTAAGGTTAATATTTCAGATGCCTATGAGCAAATGAAAGATGAAGATCTTGATGCTTTAATTTTTACTCAAAAAATAAAAGATGATTATGGATATTATTTAAATAGAAGAATTATCAATACTGATGAAAAGGAAATTCCAATTAGTGTAGGGACAAATCTTGGTCTTGAAGATGAAATCAACTTATTTACTGGCTCAATTTTGATTAAAAAAGATATATTCATAGATTTATTAAGATATTCAATTGAAAAAAATAATGCTACTAATATTTTGGATGCTTTATTTAAATATCCTAAGAAGAAAACTTTAGGTTTGTATAGGTCAAAAGAAAGATTGAGCGTAATAATGGATACTTTAACCTATTTTGAGGCAAGTTTTAATCTTTTGGATAGGGATTATTTTGATGAAGTTTTCTATGAACAAGGCATGGTTTATACAAAAAGCAAGGATGAACCTTCAACAGAATATTTAAAAGGATCAAAGGTTAGAAATTCTTTGGTTGCAAATGGTGCTTTAATTGAAGGAGAAATTGAAAATTCTATAATTTTTAGGGGTGTTACAGTTAAAAAAGGTGCAGTAATTAAAAATTCTATTATCTTCCAAAATTCTGAAATTGGTGAGGGAGCTATTTTAAACCATGTTATTACTGATAAAGACACAAAGGTACATGAAGATGTAAGATTGTTTGGAAATAGAACACATCCTTACTTGACAGATAAGGGAGAGCACATTAATTAAGGAGATTTGAATGAAAGTATTATTTTTAACAAGTGAAGCCGATCCCTTTATAAAAACTGGAGGACTTGCTGATGTAGCTGGTTCTCTTCCAAAGGAGCTTGTAAAAAAAGGTATAGATATTAGAGTTGTAATGCCTTTGTATACAAGTATTGATCAGATTTATAAAAATAAGATGGAAAAAATTAAAGAATTTTACGTTGACCTTGATTGGAAACACCAATATGCTGGGGTTTATAGTTTAAAATGGGATAATGTTACATTTTATTTTATAGACAATCTAGAATATTTTGATAGACCAAACGCTTATGGTTACGATGATGATGCTGAAAGATTTATATTTTTCTCAAAAGCTGCAACCCTGCTTGGTAAAGAAATAGATTTTAAACCAGATATAATTCATTCTAATGATTGGCATACTGCTTTAGTAAATATTTATGTAAATGATTTTAGAAAAGGTGATCATTATTTTGATGATATAAGAACCTTATTTACAATTCATAACCTAAAATACCAAGGGGTTTTTGATTCGGGCTATCTTACCCTAACTGGTCTTGATGGATATTATTTCAATGAACATGACCTAAAATATTTTGATGCTATTAATTTTATGAAAGGTGGAATTGTTCACTCAACTGCTTTTAATACAGTTAGTGGTAATTATGCACAAGAGATTAAATATCCATTTTATGGAGAAGGTCTTGATGGAATAGTTAGAGAGTATGAAAATAAACTTTCTGGAATTGTAAATGGAATTGATTACGAAGTTTGGAATCCAAAAACTGACAAGAATATTTATAAAAATTATGATTTAAAATCTATAAAAGATAAAGTAAAAAACAAAACGGAACTTCAAAAAGAATATGGGTTACCAGTAAATGAAAATGTCCCAATGATTGCAATTTGTTCAAGACTAACTTCTATGAAAGGATTTGATCTTGTAAGGTATATTTTAGATGAATTGTTACAAGAAGATATACAACTGGTTGTTCTTGGAACTGGGGATTATACTTACGAGGAGATGTTTAAATATTTTGAGTGGAAATATCCTGACAAGGTTGCTGCAAGAATTTATTATGATGGAAAAGAAAGTCACAAGTTGTATGCTGCAAGTGATTTATTTATGATGCCATCAATTTCTGAGCCTTGTGGAATTAGTCAATTGATAGCTATGAGATACGGATCTTTGCCAATTGTCAGAGAAGCAGGTGGATTAAAAGATACGGTAAATGCTTACAATAAATATACTGGTGAAGGGACAGGATTTTCTTTTGAAAATATAAATGCCCATGAATTACTTTTTGCTAGTAAAAATGCTATAGATTTATATAAAAATAATAAAAAAGCCTTCAACAAGCTTGTTGAAAATGCTATGAAAGAAAAAAATGACTGGGAAGAATCTTCAAAAAAATATATTAAATTATATGAAGATATAAAGGCATAAAATGAATAAAAATAATAATTTTATCTTAAAAAGAATACAAAATTTTTTGTATTCTTTTTATGCTAAAGAGATAGAAGATGCAAGACTTGGTGAAATTTATGATGGACTTGTGAAAGCCTTGATGCAAGATATAGGAAAAAATTGGTCTAAATCAAAAAAAACTTTTAAAAATAAAGAGGTTTACTTATTATCATTTGAATATAGTCCAGGAAAATTTATTGAAAATTCTATAGAATCTTTGGATTACAAAAAGGAAGTTAATGAGTGTTTAAAATTATTGAATATTTCTATGGAAGATTTGCTAAATTATGAAAAGGAAGCTAGTCTTGGAAATAGTGATATAGGAATAGGCTCTTGGTATTTAATGAATGAGTTGAGTAAAAATAAAATAAAATCCATGGCTTATGCTCTTAGATATGAAAGTGGAGGAATGAAGCAAGTTATTAAAGACGGAAGGCAATTTATAAATCCTAATGAATGGCTTTCTGTTGGAAATAAATGGGAGCACAAAAAAGCTTTTTCTTATATTCTAAATATTGAAGGAAAAAAAACAAAGGCAGTAGCTTACGATATGCCGATTTTTAATAATGAAAATAATTTTGTAAACACACTTAGATTGCGGAAAGCTGAATCAATTAATAAAATAGATTACTTAAATTTATCGAGCGGCGATTTTAAAAGTGCTTACGATGATTATATAAATAATAATTCATTGACTCAATTTTTGTATTTAGATAATTCTACTTACGAGGGAAAGCTTTTTAGGTTAAAACAGGAATATTTTTATTCGGTTTCAACTATTCAAGATATTTTTAGAAGATATTTTAAAAAAAATCATGATATAAAAGACATTAAAAACAAAATCAAAATAATTCTTGCTGATATTCATCCTAGCCTTGCAATAATTGAATTTATAAGGGCTTTAAACCAAGGGTATAATCTTGAAATTAATGAATGTATTGAAATAAGTAAAAAAGTATTTGTTCATATAGGATTCTTATTAACTTCTGATTCAAAAGAATCCTATGATCTTTCAATGATAAAATCAATAGATAGTTCTCTTTATGATATTATTTTAAAATTAGATGATTTTGTAAAAGAAAATCAAAATTTATCAATAATTGAATATGGGCAATTAAAATACGATAGAATTAATTATTGCTTTGTTGATAGCTACTACTATCTATCAAAAATTTTCATTGATAATTATAAGGAAGAAGGAGTAAAGTTTTCTTATTTAAATTTTGGTGTTGATAGGTATTTATATTCTGATTCAAATAATTTATTGTTTAAAAAAAGTTTAGAAAATTATGGTATAAATATTACTAATAAAGACAGTGTAAGAAAACTAGGAAATTTCAAAAATTATAAAGCCTTTTATGATGAAATGGAAGAGGTTAAATTTAAAAACAAGCTTAATTTAATTAAAGAATTTAAGTTAAATGAGTTTGATAGGGTAAATCCGTATTCTATTTTTGACATGCAACTTGCAATGTTTCACGAGGCAAAAAGACAATTGTTAAATGCTATATCTATAGCTAGCATCTATTATAAATTAAAAGACAATTCAAATATCTTAATATCTCCAACAACTTATATTTTTTCAGGTAAGGCAAATGATGGATATTTTATGGCTAAAGAAATTATAAAATTTATCCTAGCTTTAAAGCATATGATTGACAAAGATAAGTTAATTAAGGAGAAATTAAAGATAATTTTTATAGAAGATGCAAATGTAGAGAGGTTGAGAAAAATTTATCCTGCATGCGATATTTATAGCAATTTAAGTCTACCAATATTTGATAATCAAAGTTTTCATATGTTAAACTCAATTTTTAATTTATCAAATGTTCTTTCAAGTAAGGGGGGGATAATTTCAAATATTGATAAGGAAAATGAAATTTATACCTTTGGACAAGCTTATGAAGAAATTGAAAAAATAAAAAATGAAAATACTTATGATGCTCGTGAATTCTATTACAAAAATGATATAATCAAAAGGACGATTGATAATTTGATTAATGAAGATTATTCTAATTTGCCATATAACTTCAAAAATATTTATGACTATTTGATTTCTTATAATGATTCATTTTTTATATTTAAAGACCATGATTCTTTGCTAGATATGAGATTTGAAATTTCTAAGGATTATTTGGACAAGAAAAAATGGATTGATAAGGAAATTGATAATATACTTTGGGCAAATGAATTTAATCTTGATAAAAATTTGGAAAAGTTTAAATAGGAAATATGACATACACTTACGATGATATAAAGGATATAAAATTAGGAGCAAACTACACAAAAAATTACACTGAATTTAGGGTTTTTGCACCAAAAAGAAAAAAAATTGACTTATTAATTACAGATGATTATAGAAAAGTTAGAAAAGAAAAATTTTCTATGATCAAAAAAGAATTTGATATATTTTACTGTAAAATTGAAAGAGATTTGGATGGATTTTTTTATTCTTATTTAGTTGAAGATAAATATGAAGTTTATGAAGTTACAGATCCTTATTCTAAAGCTTCTTCAATTAATAGCCTAATTTCTTCTGTAGTTGATTTTGAAAAAACAAATCCTAAAAACTTTAAAAAGTTTTCGCCAAAAATTTGTGAGAACGAAGCAATAATTTATGAATTAAATGTTAAAGATTTTACAGCAAATAAAAATTCAAATGTAAAAAACAGGGGTAAATTTTTAGGACTTTCAGAAGAAGATACTGAACTTGATGGAAAAAAAACTGGCTTATCTCATTTAAAAGAATTAGGAGTTACACATGTTCAACTTTTGCCAGTCTATGATTTTATTTCAACCTTTGAAGAAAATGAAAAGTTTTTTGATGATGATAATTATAATTGGGGCTATGATCCAGAATTGTATTTTAATGTTGAAGGATCATATGCAACAAATCCATATAATCCCCAAAATAGAATTTTTGAATTTAAAAAAATGGTAAATAAAATCCATGAAGCTGGTATGCATGTGGTTATGGATGTTGTTTATAACCATACTTTTAAAACTATTGATTCAAATTTAGAAATTTTAGCCCCATCTTATTATCACAGGAAAAATTCTGATGGAAGTTTTTCAAATGGATCTGGCGTTGGCAATGAATTTAAAAGTGAAAATCCTTTTGCTAGAAAATTAATAATTGATTCATTAAAACACTGGGTTTTGGAATATGATATAGATGGATTTAGGTTTGATTTGATGGCTTTAATTGATATCGATACAATGAAAATTGCAATTAGTGAGCTTAAAAAAATTAAACCTTATCTAATAATTTATGGTGAGCCTTGGATGGGTGGAGATTCGGTTTTACCAAGGGAAAAACAAATTTTAACAGGAAGTCAAAGATCAAATGGATTTGCGGTTTTTAATGATAGGTTTAGAAATGCTATTAAAGGCGATAATGATGGATATGCCAAGGGCTTTATCCAAGGAAATTTTGCTTTAAAAAATCAAATAGAAATTGGTATAAGTGGAAGTATTGATTTTGATGAAAAAAGAATAGGATTTGTGGATAATGCCAGTGAGACAATTAATTATTTTGCCTGTCATGATAATCTAATTTATCTGGATAAATTAAAAATTTCTTTGACAGACCATGATGATTTAGAATATATTTCAAGATTGGGTTTTGCGATTTTGTTTTTATCTTTTGGAAAGCCATTTATCTACGAAGGAACGGAATTTAATAATTCAAAATCTAATAACAGTAACTCTTACAATTCGCCTTTATCAATAAACGGAATTGATTGGAAAGATAAAGTTGATAATTTTCAAACTTTTAATTTTGTTAAAGACTTAATTTCGCTTAGAAAAAAATTAGAGGTTTTTCAGCTTGTAAAAAAAGATGATATAAGAGAAGTTCTGACTTTTGTAGAAGATTTAGAGGATAATCTTATAGCTTACAAGATTTGTTTTAAAAATAAGAAAATATATGTAGTTTTTAATGGATTAAAAGATGATGTAGATCTTGATGATTTTAAAAGAAAGAAAATTTTTGGAGAAGAAGTTTCGCTTGTTAAAATATTTGATAAAAAGGGTAAAATTAATAAAAAGATAAAAGTTTCTGAATTAGATCATTTCAGCAAACATTCTGTAAATGTTTATATAAGAGGAGAAAATTATGGATTATAAAAAAGTTTACGAAACTTGGCTAAATAATGAATTTTTTGACCAAAAAACTAAAGATGAACTAAAAAAAATTGAAAATGATGAAAATGAAATTGAAGATAGATTTTACCAAGAATTAGCTTTTGGTACTGCAGGGTTAAGGGGAAAGCTAGGAGCTGGTACAAATAGGATGAACCAATACACAGTTGCCAAGGCTACTCAAGCTTTTGCGGATACAATCTCTGATATGGGAGAAGACGCAAAAGAAAGAGGGGTTGTAATTTGTTATGATGTTAGACATAAATCTGATGAATTTTCAAAAATAACTTCTGAAGTTTTTGCTGCTAACGGAATTAAAGTAAATATTTTCAAGGAAATTCAACCAACACCTGTTTGTTCATATGCAATTAGAAAATTAAAAACAATTGGTGGGGTAATGGTTACAGCTAGCCACAATCCAAGAGAATATAATGGCTACAAGGCTTACGGTTCAGACGGAAGTCAAATTCTTGAAGATATTGCAGTAAAAATTCAAAATTATATGAAAGAATATGAAGATTATTCTAAAATAAAAAGAATTGATTTTGATAAGGCAATTAATGAAGGACTAATTTCCTGGATAGATGATTCTTTGATTGAAGATTATGTAAAAGATGTTTTGGATTGTGCAATTAATGAAGATGTAGACAAAAAAGTTAAAATTGTATATACACCATTAAATGGATGTGGAAATAAATTGGTTAGAAGAATCCTTGATGAAAGAGGTTTTGAAAATATTTTTATAGTAAAAGAGCAAGAAAATCCAGATCCAGATTTTACAACTGTTGGTTACCCAAATCCAGAAGATCCAAAAGCATTTAAATTATCAGAAAAACTAGGAGAAGAAAAAAATGCTGAATTATTACTTGCAACAGATCCGGATTCTGATAGGTGTGCGGTTGAAGTTTTGGATAAAAATGGAAATTATCAATTTTTAACTGGAAATCAAATAGGATCTTTACTTACAAATTATATTTTGACAGCCCTAAAAGAAAATAATGAATTGCCTAATGATGGGGCGATTGTAAAAACAATAGTTTCAACAGACTTAGTAAAACCAATTGCAAAAAGTTTTGGCGTTGATGTTTATGAAGTTTTAACTGGGTTTAAAAATATTTATGAAGTTGCAAATAATTTTGAAAGAGTTGGAAAAGGCGAATTTATTTTTGGTTTTGAAGAGAGTATAGGTTATAATTATAAGACTTTTGTAAGAGATAAGGATGCTGTAAACTCAGCTATGCTTATTAGTGAAATGACAGCTTATTATAAAAATAAAGGAAAATCATTATTAGATGTTCTTGATGATATTTACCAAAAATTTGGCTTTTATTCAAATGAAGTTCAATCAATAGTTCTTGAAGGACTTGATGGAGCTCAAAAAATAAAAAGAATAATGGAATCTATTAGAACAAATCCACTTAAAGAAATTTCTGGACTAAAGGTTAAAAAGATTGTAGATTATTTAAATGACGAAACAGGACTTCCAAAATCTAATGTTTTGAAATATTATTTGGAAGATGATTCTTGGTTTGTATTAAGACCATCAGGAACAGAACCAAAAATAAAATTATACCTAAATGCAATAGATAAAAGCAAAAAAGAGTCTGATGAAAAAAGAGATAAAATTAAAAATGAAGTAAATAATATTATTAATCAAATAGATTAAAAATTTTTATACCTAGGAGCAAAATAAAGCTTCTAGGTATTTTTTATTTTAAATTATGCAGAACTTTTATATTAGATATTTTTAATAGGGATATTTTCAAGAATTAGAAATTTTTGATAAAATAAATAAATAAGAAGTAAGGAGGCATTATGGATCAATTTTTCAACTTTATAGATAAAGTATTTTCAATTCAAGTATTTGGAAATATGACTCTATATCAATTATTGTCTACAATTTTAAAATATGTATTTGTTGTTATAGTTTTATACTTTATCTATTCAATTATTAGAATAATTTATTATGATGTTAGATATGCAATAAAAAAAGAGCAAATATCTGATACATATTTACAATTCATAAACCAAAACCAAGAAAATAAATTTAAAATACAAGAATATTACTATATTGGGGAAAATAATACAATAGGAAGAAACGATAAGAATACTATTTGTATAAAAGACAAATTTTTATCAAGTTTTCATGCAAGAATTATTTTAGACCAAGGAATATATTTCTTAGAAGACTTAAATTCTTCAAATGGAACTTTTTTAAACGATGAAAGAATAAACGAAGCTATTGAATTAAAAAATAAAGATATAATAAAATTTGGAGAATTAAAATTTTTATTTATAAACGGTGATGAAGATGATTAAAAAAGAAAATATAAATATCATCAACCAAAAAAAATATAAAAATAACGCCTTGTTTCTTTTATTTGTGTTTGAATTTTTGACTTTAAGCTTGTCTATGATTTTCAATGCAGATAAATTACAAAGTGGGGATTTTTATGCTTATTTAACAATTCTTGTAACTACAATGCTATCTACTATTTTAGCTAATAAACTAACAAGAAGTGATAGCATTTTATTATTGATTGTAAATATGTTATTTTCAATAGGAGTTGCTATGATTTATAGGCTTGATCCATCTTTGGGCAAAAAACAACTTTTATTTTATTTAGTGGGTATAATAGTATATTTTTTAACTTATTTTATCTTACAAAAATATAAAAATTGGGATGAGCATATTATTTTTTATTTTGTAATCTCTATAGTACTATTTGTAGCAACTTTGGTATTTGGGTTTGCATCTGGCGGAGCAAAAAACTGGATAGTTATAGGTCCTTTTACCTTACAACCTTCAGAATTTATAAAAGTTCCTTTTATATTTTTTGTATCAAGTTTTTACGCCCATTACAATAAATTTAGAAAAAAAGTTTTTGGTAAATATTATTTAAGTCTAGGAATATATGCTTTTATTATGATGTTTTTTATTCAAAAAGAATTGGGAACAGCTTTGATATTTTTTGGGACAATGATACTTACACAATTTGTATATGAAAGAGATAGGAAATTAATTCTTTTAAATTTGATTTTTATAGTTTTAGGATCTATTCTTGCATATTTCTTATTTTCACACATTAGAGTAAGGGTAGAAACTTGGCTTGATCCCTGGTCTGTTATTGATGATAGGGGTTACCAAATAACTCAATCATTATTTGCTCTAGCTAGCGGTGGATTATTTGGAACAGGAATAGGACTTGGAAGACCTGACTATATACCTGTTGCAGAGAGTGATTTTATTTTTCCTGCAATTTGTGAAGAATATGGAATTTTTATGGGAATTGCTGTAGTTTTACTATTTTTAATTTTAGTATATAGGGCTATAAAAATTGCACTTCAACAAGAAGAGAAATTTTTTTCAATTCTTGCTTTTGGAATTGGAGGATTATTTGCTCTTCAAACCCTAATTATTTTGGGGGGAGTTTTAAAACTTATACCTTTGACTGGAGTTACTCTCCCATTTATTTCAGCAGGAGGATCCTCAATGGTTTCAGGATTTATATTACTTGCATGTCTACAATATTGCGGGCAAAAAATAGAAAATGGTGAAGAAGATGAAAAAAAAGAAAGATAAAGAAAAGCCATTTATCCAAAAAATCTTAGATATGGAAAAAAAACAAAGACTAAAAGAAGAAGATGAGAAGCATATATTAAAAAAATCTACAATGAATAAAAGATTGATTTATGTTTTGATGCTTTTTATTGCAATGTTTTTGTTTATAGTTTTATACTTGGTATATTTTCAATTGTTTAGAGCTCAAACTTTAGCTGATAATAATCATAACAAAAGAAATTGGGTCAATGAAAATGAAATAAAAAGAGGAAATATCTATGATAGAAATGGTAAAGTCTTGGTTTACAATGAAAAGGATGAAAATGGAAATAAAATAAGAGTTTATAATAAGGGGATTATAAATTCAGCCTTTACTGGTTATAATTCAGTTCAATACGGGAAAAGTGGATTGGAGAAAACCTATAATAATGAATTATTAAATGTATCGGATCAACCAACTTCAAAAATTAGGGATATGGTAGAAAAAACTGGAGTTGGGAATAATTTGAACTTAACAATTGATCAAACCATACAAGAAATTGCCTACAATAGTTTAGGAGATCATATTGGTTCAATTGTTGTAATGGATCCAAGAAATGGTGAAGTCTTAGCAATGGTTTCAAAACCATCATATGATCCAAATACTCTAGATCAAGATTGGAATACATTAATTCAAAACAATGATGCCCCTTTATTAAATAGGTCAAGCCAAGGAGGTTACAGACCAGGTTCAACTATGAAAATAGTAAGCTCAGATGTGATTTTAAGAAGCGGAATAAATACAAATTACTACGATAGTGGAACTGTAAAAATCCAAAATTATGATATAAAAAATTATGGAGATTATTCATATGGTAATGTGAATTTAAGAACAGCTTTAATTAATTCACTTAACACATATTTTGCAGCCAAAGTTGATGAAATCGGAAAAAAACCTTATAAAGAAGTTGCTGAAAAATATATGTTCAATAAAAACTATAAATTTGATATTGAAAAAATAAATGCAAAAATTCCATTTGATGATTTGAATCAAGTTGATATGGCAATGACAGGATTTGGTTATGGAAAAACAAGAGTTACTCCACTCCATATGGCAATGATTGCTTCAACCATTGCAAATGATGGAAAAATGATGCAACCAAGACTTGTAAGAAATGTAGTAAATAAAGATGGAAAAGTTGTAAAAGAAAGTAAAAGCGAAGTTCTATCCGATGTAACAAGTTCAGATATTGCAAATACTATAAGAGATTATATGGTTGATGTTGTAAATTATGGAACAGCAAACAAAGCATATCTGCAATCTGTCCAAATAGCAGGAAAATCTGGAACAGTAGACAAAAAAGGTGGAGGAGTTGATGTTTGGTTTGTAGGATTTGCTCCAGCCTATGATCCAAAACTTGCCTTTGCGATTGTAGTCGAGGACTCTGATGAAATAGCTGGTGGAGTTGCGGTACCAATCGGAGGAGAAATGATAAACAGCATCATAAACAATGTCAATTTAAACTAAAATTAAAATGGTTATTAGGTTTAAGACTAATAACCGTTTTTTAATTTATAAAAGTTTATTTTTAATATTTGACCAATAATGATTTTTATTTAATATTACTTTTTTTAGTTCTTTGTTTGAAATTTTTGTTGTGATTTTAAAATTATTAGACCTATATTCATTTCCATCAAATAAAAATACTGTGTGGTAATTATCTCTTTTACTTACATTTATTTCTATTTCTGCATTTTTAGGAAGGATTATTGGTGCTTTTAATGACCTGTTTAAGCTTGAAAAAACTGGAGCTATAGGAGTAAGTTGAAATCCTTCTAATGATTGGTGTAAAATTGCACCGTTTGATGATAAATTGTAGGCAGTAGATCCGTGAGGTGTTGAAATTATAAGACCATCTCCTGAAAAATTCTCAATAAAATTTCCATCTATAAAAAGCCTTAGCCTTACTATTTGATTTCTATTACTTTTTACTACAACTTCATTTACTGCATTAATTTGATTTTTGCCAATATTAGATTCAAGCATTGGAAGTTTTTCTATATAATATTTTTTTTCTGAAAATTTCCTTACAAAATCTTCTATATTATCAGGATTAACTTCTTGATAAAAACCTAAGTGTCCAGTATTTATTCCAATAAAAGGAATTGATGAAAATTTTGATAATTTCACAGCATTTAAAAAGGTTCCATCCCCACCAATAACAAGGTTTAAGCAAGCGTTTGGATTGAAGTTTAAAGAAACATCATAGCCAAAATCTTTAAGTATTGATTTGGTTTTATTATAAATATTTTTACTATACCTGGATTTGTTTTTAAAAATATTAATTGTTTTGTTCATTGTTACTTACCTTTCTTAAGATATAATTAATTATAACATAAAAACATAATTTGAGGGAAAGATGAGAAATATAGAATTTAAAGCAGATAGAAAAGTAAAACTGAAAGATTTTCTTTTAAGTAAGGGGATTTCTAATAGGGCATATAGAAAAATTATAAAGGATTATATTTTAGTAAATGAAAAAAAGGTTAGAAATAATGTTGATTTAAATTTTGATGATCTTGTAAGAATAATTATTGAAGATGAAAATTTAAATTATGAGCCAATTGACAAAAATATAAAAATTTTATATGAAGATGAAGATATATTGGCTGTAGAAAAACCTTCAAATTTAACTGTAAATTCAAAAGGACAAGAAAATTTATCTAATTATCTAGCAAATTATTTTAAAAATAATAATATAAAATCTCAAGTAAGACTTATAAATAGGCTTGATATGAACACATCAGGAATAATGTTAATAGCAAAAAATCCTTATGCTCAAGCTTATTATCAAAAATTAATAGAAAACAATGAGTTTAATAAGGAATACCTAGCGCTTGTTCAAGGAAATCTAAAAATAGATGAATATATCTATTTGAAAATAAAATATGATGAAAAAAATAAAATTATGAAAGTTTCACAAGAAGGTAATAATATAAAAACCTATTTTAAAACCTTAAAATCTTATGATGATTTTTCTTTAATTTATTGTAAAATTTTTACAGGAAAAACTCATCAAATAAGAATATCTTTAGCAAATTTAAATTATCCTATTTTAGGTGATAAACTTTATGGATCAAATTATGATATGAATAGATTTTTGCTTCATGCCTTTAAAGTTAAATTTAAAAGATTTAGAGATGGTGAAAAAATAACGATATTATCAAGACCTGATTTTGATAAATACCTAAATTCTAACAATCTAAGATACGATTAGATATTTGCAATTATGCTTTTCATGTTATATAATAAAATTATTCCAAGGAGCAAGGTCCAAATTTAAACCTACAACATTTATAAGGGATTGCGGAGTTTTGACTTTGATGGCAAGCCTCCTTTGAGTGGAAGTCAGAAATTTCAAACAGCAAACCCACCTTCACTTACGCGAAGGTATTAAATATAAGGGCCACCTTGGATTTTTTATTTTATGTTAATTTATCCGGCAGATGGGTATAAAGTATTAGAACCAATATTAAATAATAAGGAGAGTTAAATATGAGTATAGCAGATTATATTGAAAGTAAAGCACAAAGAAAACAAAGAGAAATTAAATATGAAATTTGGAAAGTGAAAAATCATGATAGCAGAATGAGAGCTCAAGGAGCTTTTGTTGGAGCTGTTGCAGGAGTAGCTGCTGGATTGTTACTTGCTCCAAAATCTGGCAAAAATTTAAGAAAAGATATTAAAGATTCAGTTGAAAATTCAGTAAACCAAGTGAAAAATACAACAAATGATTTTGTTGAAAATGCTAAAGATTCTTATGTAGATTTTAAAGATAGAGCTTACACTGAACTTCAACCAATAGAAGAAGGTTTTGAAGAAGGAAAAGAAGTTGTTAGAAAAACTGTTGATAAAACTAAAGAAAATTTAAAAGACAACGCAAAAGATGTAAAAAAAGAGGCTGATAAATTAAAAGATGATGCTAAGGACGTTAAAGATGCTGCAAAAGATGGAGCAAAAGAAGCAGCTAAAGACGTTAAAGAAGGAAAAGATGAAGTTAAAGATGTAGCTAATGATACTAAAAAGAAAGCTGGAGAAGTAAAAAGAGCTGAAGATAAAAAAAATAAGTAAGGGGTAGATAATGGTTACATTAAATTTAAGATTAATAGGTGATATTATCTTAGTTGTAGTAGGCATAATCGCTATTATATTTCTTGCTCTATTTTTGAAAAAAGCTTCTAGCTTAGTTCAATCAATTCAAAAAATAGTAGATAAAAATCAAGATAATTTAGATGATGTAATAACTAAATTACCAAGTTTAGTCGATCAAGCAAATATTTTAGTAGAAAATGTAAACGGGTTGGTTTCTGATCCAAATTTAAAGATGGCTATATCCAATGCAAATCTAGCCATTTCCAATGTAAGCGATATAACTGTAGATATAAAAGATACAGTAAATTATGTTGGAGAAGGCGTAGTCGATACAACTGATACATTTGGAGAAGGAATTGCTTCAATAAATGATTACGCATCATTAATTATGGATGTTTTTGACATAGTTAAAAATGTAATATCAGGAAGATAGGCCATCGAAAGATGGCCTTTATTATTGTTAAAGAAAGGAGATTATATGGCACAACCTACAATAAAAGATGTAGCAAAACTTGCGGGTGTTTCAATTTCGACTGTATCAAGAGTAATGAATGATTCAAAACCTGTTAGTCCAGAAGCTAGAAAAAAAGTATTAGATGCAATAAATAAACTAGATTTTAAACCAAACGAATTAGCAAGAAGTTTGGTTATGAGAAAATCAAACCTTATTGGAGTAATAGTTGAGGATATAGGAATAGAATATATGGCTCAACTTATAAGGGGCGTTGAAGAAATAGGCCACTTATACAAATATGATATAATTCTTTCAAGTACTTATGGAGATGATAATGCTCTAGAAAATGCCATTGACTTTTTGTCAACCAAACAAGTTGAAGGAATTGTAGTAATAAGTGAAGATATATCCGCAGAAATTTTAGTTAAATTAAGAGATAATAAAATACCATTTCTATTATTAGATAAGTTACATGATTTCAAAAAAATAAATACTGTTAAAATTGATTATGAAAAAGAAGAGTATGAATTAACTAAATACTTATATGAACAAGGTAACGAAAATATAGCCTATGTAACACTAAAAGATCATAACTATTTAACAGATATAAAGATTGCAGGATATGAGAAATTTATTAATGAAAATAATTTAAAATCTATTATTATAGAAGCTGATGGAAAAAATAGTGATGATGGGTATAATATTGGAGAAGAGGTTATATCTAAAGCTAAAAGTGAAAATGTAAGTGCTATAAGCTTTTACAATGATCAAACAGCCGTTGGCTTTATATCATATTGTTTAGATAATAATATAAAAATTCCTGACGATTATTCAGTAGTAGGATTTGGTAATTTTGAAATATCAAGAGTATACAGACCAAAACTAACTACTGTTTCTATACCAAATTACGATATAGGGGCGATAGGAATAAGAGCTTTGATCAAAAGAATAAGAGGCGAAGAAGATATACTTGAAAATGATTGGGTATTGGATGCACAATTAATTGAAAGAGATAGCACAAAAAAGCATTAGTTGAATGTAACTTATTTAAATGTTAAAATAATAATATAATAATTTAGGAGGCAATTATGGCAGAAAGAAAAATTGTTGTAACTAACGAAACAGGTCTTCACGCAAGACCAGCAGCATCCTTGGTTCAATTTGTAAAAAATTACCCAGGTGATGTAAAATTAGTTAAAGATGGAAAAGAAGCTAACGCAAAGAGCATATTTAATGTTATGAGTCTTGGAATTTCAAAAGGTACAGAAATTGGTATTATAGTTGAAGGTGAAGACGAAGAAGCATTTGCTGATAAATTAACTGATTTTATAGATAACTTAGCAGAATAATTAATTATGGGGTACTTTTTGTACCCCTATATTTTTATAATTGAAAGGAAATTTTAATATGACAGATAAATTAAAAGGTATTATAGCTTCAAGCGGGGTAGCTATAGGAAAACTTTTTCTATTTGATAAAGAAGAATTAGTTATTGATAAAATTAAAATCAGTGATGAAGAAGTAGATATACACACAAAAAAAGTAGAAGATGCTATAAAATCTTATTTTACTGACCTTGATAACAAAGAAAAAAACGAAAAAAATGAAGAAGTTTTAAATATAGTTAGGGCTCACAAAGAACTTTTACAAGATCCATATTTTTCAGATACAATCAAAGAAAAAATACAAAATGAAAATAAAAATGCAGAGCTTGCTACAAGCGAAACTGTAGAACAAATGGTTATGGTTATGTCAGCTCTTGAAGATGAATACCTAAAAGAAAGAGCAGATGATTATAAAGATATAGGATTTCAAGTTCTTTGTAAAATTAAAAATGTAGTTCCAAAGGATTTGTCAAAATTAGATGAAGAATGTATTGTTATTTCTAAAGAACTAACTCCATCTGATACATCTAATATGGATAAAGAAAAAGTTTTAGGATTTGCTACTGATTTAGGCGGAAAAACTTCTCACGTTTCAATAATTGCACAAAATATAGATATTCCAGCTCTTGTAGGTATGCAAGATGTTTCTACAAAAATTAATGGTGATGAACTTGCAATAATTGATGGAAATCAAGGTCTACTAATTGTTAATCCAAGTGAAGAAGAAATCAAATCATATAAAGAACTTATTGAAAAAGAGAAAGAAGAAAGACAAAGACTAGAAAAGGTTAAAAACCTAGAAGCTAAAACTTTGGATGGAAAAGTTTGTGAGGTTTCTGCAAATATTGGAAATATTGAAGATTTAAAAGTTGCAATAGAGCATGGATGTGACGGAGTAGGCTTATTTAGAACAGAATTTCTTTATATGGAAAATGATCATTTCCCAACAGAAGAAGAACAATACGAAGTTTACAAAGAAGCTACACAAATGCTTGGAGAAAAACCTTTGGTAGTAAGAACTTTAGATATAGGTGGAGACAAGGGACTTGATTATTATGATTTTCCTAAAGAAGAGAATCCATTTTTAGGCTATAGAGCTATAAGATTTTGCTTAGACCACCAAGATATATTTAAAGATCAATTAAGAGCGCTTTTAAGAGCATCTGCATATGGAAATTTAAAAATAATGCTTCCTTTTGTAATCTCAACCGATGAAATTAAACAAACTAGAGCAATTCTAGAAGAATTGAAAAAAGATCTTGATAAAGAAGGAATTGCTTACAATAAAGATATAGATCTTGGAATTATGGTTGAAACCTCAGCTTCAATTATTATGGCAGATAAATTAATAAAATATTCTGATTTCTTTTCAATAGGAACAAACGATCTTACCCAATACACTTTAGCTTGTGATAGGGGAAATGAAAATATTTCAGATATTTATGATAACTTTAACCCAGCTGTAATTAGATCTATAAAACATGTTATAGATGAAAGCCATAAGGCAGGGAAATGGACTGGTATGTGCGGTCAATTTGCTTCAGATACTAAAGCTACAAAATTATTATTAGGTCTTGGTTTAGATGAATTTTCAGGATCAGCTTCTAAGTTACCTAAAGTTAAAGATATAATTAGAAATTCTAACTTTAAAGATGAAGAAAAATTTGCTTCAACTATTTTAGATTTAGAAGATGTAAGAGAGGTAAAGGAGTCTGTAGAAAAGCACAATTAATGGATATAAATATGAATGACAAATCTCTTGATATTATTAAAAGAAGCAAATTTTTTGCAAATAAAATTAATCAGATATCCTTAATAGATGAAATAGCATCTAATAAATTAAGAATTATTATAAAAGACAAGTCCTATGTTTTGGGTTTATATGCAATTAATGAGTTTGATAAATTAAAAAAAGAAGAAATTATTAATAATTATCTTAAAAACATAGAATTGTTAGATACCTTGGATTTATATGAGATTGGTATTATGCCTGATATCAATAAATCATATAAGGTATTTGAATATAGAAACGAAATTTCTTTGGGAGAATATCTTGATAAAGTAAGCAAAGAAAAAAGATATGAAATTGGTTTTAAATTTGGAAAAATTTTGAAAAATATCCATGCTAAAAAAATTGAAGAAGATAAGGGATTTGATTGGTATAAAGATATAGATACAAAAGTCAATTTCTTACTTTATAGGCATGGTTTAAATAAAATTAATGATAGTGATTATATTTTAATTGATTATTTATCTTCAAATAAATATATATGTAAAAATACAGCATCAAATTCTCTGTATCAAAATATAAATGAAAAAAATATTAGGATATTTGATGAAAATGAAATTGATATTAGAGGTCTTAAGGAAATAAAAATAGGTGATGGTGTAAGTGATTTTGTAAATATTAACAAAATTGCCATAAAATATCCTGAATTCTCAAAAGGAGTTTTGGATTCATACCATGATAGTGATATAATTTCTAGAAAATTTTATAGACTTTTAAGTTTTTACCAAGCTTATTATATATTAGAATCTTTGGTAAATATAAGAGATAAGGAAAAATCATATTTAACAGAGGAAGAAATAGATGAAATTTTAAAAATGTATGATAATTTTTCTGAAATTATTCCTTCTTGGGCAAAATAAAATTTAATAAAGGTTGTTGCAATTAAGGCTTATGATTTTACATGATTTTATAAGCCTAGACTTCTTTTGCAATAACCTTTTTTTATTTCTAAAAACTCGTCTTGTATTGCTTTATTGTAGAAAATAAAAAAATATGATAAAATTTAAATAAATATTTACAAAAGGGAAAGACGTTATGGTTAAAAATTTCAAAAAAACTTTTAATATAGTTTTAAATTCTATATTATTAGCGTTCGGCTTATATTTTTTCTTAGTACAACATAAAATTGCACCTGGTGGAGTCACTGGCATTTCACTAATTATGGCAAATTTATTTACTATTTTAACAGTCGGACAGTGGTCTTTGCTATTAAATATTATCTTATTTATTCTAGCATTTTTTTTAATGGGAAAGGATTTTGGTAAAAAAACTGTATTGTCAGCAACTATAATATCCTTAACCATAATGTTTTTTGAAAAATATTTTCCAGATACAATTTTATCAAATGATATGATTATTAATATAATATTTGGGGCAGGTATTGAATCTTATGCTTTAAGTTGCATATTTTTTAATGATTCTTCATCTGGTGGTACTGATATTATTGCTGCTATTTTTAATAAATATTTTAAAATAAGTCTAGCAAAATCTTTGTTTGCCATAGATTTTCTAGTTGTTATGCTTTCTATAAAAGAATTTGGCATAGAAGTTGCCTTGTATGCAGTTTTGTGTGTTGTTATCCAATCGTTTGGTTTCAATTATTTCATTCAAGGCTTAGGTAGAAAAATTGCTATTACTGTTATAAGTGATTATAGTAATGAAATCAACCAAATGATTTTGGGTAAATATAAAAGGGGAGTTACCTTATATAAGGCTGAGGGTGGATATTCTCACAAGAAAAGAGATATAATACTCACGGTAGTTCCTTTTAGAAAGTACATCAGTATTAAAGATGATATATTAAAAATTGATAAAAACGCATTTGTTTTCACTCATTCAATTTCTGAAGTTTTGGGTGAAGGATTTACCTATGAGGTTTTTGAATAAAGAGGAGTGATTTTGATAAAAAAATTAAAAATAAAAAGAATTAGTAAGAATAAAGCATACATTCAAACCAAGTTTGGGGATGCTGTAATAGATAAAAATGATATTGGAAATTATAGACAAGGTGAAAATATAGAAGCTTATATCTATTATGATAAAAATAATACCTTAAGAGCAAGTAGAAATTTAGAATTAGAAAATGGAAAGATATATTCTCTTAAGTGTATAGATGTTAAAAGGAATGGCGCATATTTTATTTTCCAAGATAGAATAAAATTACTAATGCCAGCTAGTGAAAAATCTTATAGAATAATAAAGGATATGACATATCCAGTTGGAGTACTTTTTGACAATCAAAATATGCCAATTCTTACAAGTAAAATTAGAAATTTATTATCTACAAATCATAATTTAAAAGAAAATGATATTGTAGAAGGAAGAATTTATTCTATAAACAAGCATATAGGTGCTTTTATAGCTATAAATAATCAATATGATTCACTAATTAGAATAAATGAGTTAAAAGGAGTTCATATTGAAGGTGAACTTTTAAAGCTAAGAGTAAAAAAAGTAAGGGAAGATGGAAAGATTGAATTATCTAATAGAAGAAGGTCTTATCTTGAAATAGATGATGACTGCCAAAAAATATTAGATTATTTAGAAGAAAATGGCGGAAAATTGAATTTAGGAGATAAGTCTTCACCAGATAAAATTTTTAAAGTTTTTGGTTTTTCAAAATCTGCCTACAAAAGAGCAATAGGAAGACTATACAAAGATAAATATATAAGTATATATCCTAAAAAAATAGAATTATTGGAGAGGTAAAATGACAGAAAAAAATAAAGATATATTAGCTAAAGTAAATGGAAAAGAAATTAAACAAAGTGATGTAATTACTTTTATTTCACAAATGCAAGGTGGTCAACAATTTATGAACCCACAAGGAATTCATCAAATAGCAGATGAATTAATTAACCAAGAATTAATGTATATAGATGCAAAAGAAAATAATCTTGACCAAGATAAAGAATTTAAAGACCAACTTGAAATCACAAAAGAAAATATGTTAAAAAATTATGCTATGCACTTGTTATTTGATAGCATAAAAGTTAGTGATGAGGAAATAAAAGAATATTATGAAAATAATAAAGAAGTTGTAAAGAAACCAAAATCATATAAAGCAAGCCATATTTTAGTAGAAGATGAAAAAAGTGCGAATGATATTTTAGAGGAAATTGAAAATGGCCTAAGTTTTTCAGATGCAGCAGATAAATATTCTACAGATAAGGCTAGCAAAGGTGGAGATTTAGGAGAATTTCCAAAAGGAGCTATGGTAAAAGAATTTGAAGATGCACTTGATGAACTTAAAGAAGGTGAAATCTCAAAACCTGTAAAGACTCAATTTGGTTATCACATAATAAAACTTGATCATACCCATGATGAATATCTACCAGAATTAGATGAAATTAAAGATAGAATCCATGACACTCTTCTAATGATAAAAAGACAAGAAAAATATTTAGAAAAAACAAATCAAATAAGAGAGAAAGTAGAAGTCAAAAAATATTATTAAGGAATTTATATGGAAAGCTCAAATTATTCCAATAAGTTAAAAACAATAGCAAAAGATTTAGGTGAATATATCAAAGTAATTGATGATAAAAAATCGCTTATTAAATTTGTCTTGTCAAAAGCCAAAGAAAAGAGATTAACTATACTTTTAATAAATGATTGCTATTATATTAAAAATGAAAATCCAAAAGCTGTTTTACACTTAAATATTAGTTATAAAATTAACTCCTCTTCTTTCATAAATGTTAAGGAAGAGGAAGATTTTTCGTTTGAAACAAACTTAAACACAACTGAAATTAGTGGAATTTTAAATATATGTATGCTTTTAGAAGAAGGTTTAGGCAATTTTGATATATTATTAACAAATAATTACATAAGTGATTATAATAGAGATTTTTCAATTTTAAGATCTGTAATAAGGTCTAAAAATATTATTAATTTAAATTTAAATGAAACTGATTGTATTGCGGAAAGTTTTGCATCACATACTATAAGCACAGCAGAAATACCTATAAATAGAGTAGAAATAAACGAAGAAAATTTTTTACAAGAAAATTCTGTTTATAGGATAAGTTTAGATAATATTGTCGGAAATAATTATTCTAATGATTTTAATAATAATTTTAAAAATCCTGTCAAAATGTTAATTACATTCATTAGAAAAATTAAGTCAAAAGTAGACCTTGATATTGTGAATATCGAAGGTGGAGGCAAAAATGATAGGATGCCTTCATATTGTTTTGTTGACTTAGTATGCAAAAATGAATTTGAGAATGACCTATTAGATGTTTTTAATTTATTTGTAAGCGAGTATCTTTCTACAAATTTTAAATTTGAACCAAATTTAAAATTTGATATAAAAAAAATAGATTATTTGAAATTTTATCCTATGACCCAAGAATCTTATGAACATATATCGTCATTTGTAGAATTATCTTTAAATGGGACTTATTCAGTTGATAGCAACACAAAAACAACCATAGCCTCTTCTATTTTGACAAGAGTAAGGACTTCAAGTTATAAATTAAATTCAGTCATGATTTTTAGGTCCCTATCTGAAGATAGCCTAGAACAAATGCTTGATAAAACAAAACTTGCATCAGATATAAATGGTGGGGAATTTAGAAATAGATTATCCATACCTTCCTGGCAAAATAAAAATAATTCTTTAGCAATAGTTTTTAAAGATTCTTATGATCAACTCTTTAAAACCAATTTAAAGATAATAAAAACACAATATTCTTTAGACTGTAATGTAATTTTTTATAAATTTGATGTTAATATGATATCAATTGGGGTAAAATATAAACAAGTAGATGTAAAAACATTTGCTAGTGATTTTAAAGATATTTTAAAAACATTTTCTTTATTAAAGGATGTTTTGTTTAAACTAGATAAAAATATGGAGAAGTGATGTCAAAAAAATTAGAAATTCACAATCATGAAATTGAATTTGAAAAAAATGAAGGAAAAGCAATTATAGAATTGCAACTTGATGAAAATCCCAGACAATGTTATTTAATAGATATTTTTGCAGTAGATAATAATGATTATATAGCATTGGTTGATAGTGAAAATAGCGAATTGATAATTTTATTATACGAGCTTGTTGATGATCAAACTGGAGAAATAAAATTAAATTCATTAGAAGATGAAGAAAAACTTGATGAAATTTACCATTTATTTTCACATTATTGGGATTATGATACAATTGATGAAATTGTAAGTGAATATGAAAGTGATTTAGAAGATAGTGATTTAGATGAATAGGGACTTACCTTATTTTCCTATATCAAAATATTATAAATCCAAATATGGAGAAAAGGTATATAAACTGCCTATAAAATTATCTTTAACTTGTCCAAATAGGGACGGAGAAAAAAGTACAGAAGGTTGTATTTTTTGCTCTGAAAGTGGAGGAAGCTTTGAAAATTTACCTTCATTTATGACTGTAGATAAACAGTTAGAAATTAATAAAGAATACATAGGTAGTAGATATAAAGCAAAAAAGTTCATAGCTTACTTTCAAAACTTTTCAAATACCTATATGGAGTTTGATAAATTTAAAAATGTAATAAATGCTTGCAATAAAGATTATATAGTAGCTATATCAATATCTACAAGAAGTGATTGTATCACTTATAAAAAATTAGATTTTTTAAAAGAATTCTCAAATAAAACTGGGATAGATATAGTTATAGAGTTAGGTTTACAAACAGCAAATTATAAATCTTTAAAAATTTTAAATAGATGTGAGGATTTAGCTGATTTTATTAAAGCTTGTAATATGATTAATGAGTACGGATTTAGAATATGTACTCATGTAATTTTATCCCTGCCATGGGATGATGAAGAAGATATTATAGAAACTGCTAGAATTATTAATGTACTTGGAATTAAAGAGGTAAAAATTCATTCTTTATTTGTTATAAAAAATACAAAACTTGATAAAATGTATGAAAATAATGAATTTGTTATGCCAACAAAAAATGATTATCAAAAAAATGTAATCTTATTTCTAAGAAATATTAATAAGGATATAGCTATTCAAAGACTTGTAGGTAGAGCTCCAAAAGAGGATTCTGTTTTTTGTAACTGGAACTCATCTTGGTGGATGATTAGGGATGAAATTGTAAAATATATGAACGAAAATAATATTTTTCAAGGCGATTTGACTTGCCAAAAAGAATATAAAAAATTAAAGGGAGAGATGAAATGATTTATTTAGTATTAGGACCTTCAGGAAGTGGAAAAACAAAATGGCTAATTGACCAAGCTAATGATGAAAAAGGAAAAGGTAATACAAACATTGTATTTGTTGACAGTGACAATGATCAAATTTATTCACTAGATCATTCTGTAAGATTAATTGATGCCTCAAACTTTTTCATTGATTCAGTAGAATCTTTTAGAGGCTTTATAGCTGGAATATTAGCAAGAGATTATGATATTGGAAAAATATATATTGATGGTATCTATGATATAGTTGATATAAATAGTGAAAATATTGAGAAACTTTCAGATGACTTAACTAAACTTTCAAAAGAATGCAATGTGGACATCTACCTTGGCCTAGATTGTAAGTCAAGTGATATACCTGAATCTCTTGATGCAGAAATTCACGAAACAAAATTATTAGATTAAATTTAAGCCGTCTCCTTGAGACGGTTTTTTGATATTATGTTAGATGAAGAAAAAAAATTAGAAACTTTCAATAAATGGAGAAAGGAAAGCATTGATTTATTAACTGAGAAAAAAATCGGGAAGAATGAATTTTTAGAAATTAACTATAACTATTTGGTCAAATTAGATTTAAAACCATTTTCAAATATATCGACTGTGCTGCAAGCTGTTTATAACTATCAGTACTACAATATTATGGCAAAAAGATCTAACCAAATGGCCTTAAATTTGATTTCTAAAAAGAAAAAAAAATATCAACAAGAAATAAATAATAGGGAAAATTATTATTATTTAAAAGATATAGCAACAGAAAAATTATTAGACTTAATAGAATATAAGGATATAGAAGCCTATTATATAAAATTAAAATCTAAAAGACTAACAGGTGAGATTTTTGAAATATATCTTAAAGATTTTGATAAGTTGATATTACATTCAAAAAATAAAAATCTTTTAAAGAAACTTCAAGATAATAAATGTTTTTTAGAAGAAGCTAAAATTTCTATGATTGATTCTTATGTGAATAAATCTTATTAGTATGATAGAAGTTAAAATAAACGAAAATGATTCAAATCAAAGATTTGATAGATTTTTAAGAAAATATTTAAAAAATGCTCCCCTATCAATTATTCAAAAAAATATAAGAAAGAAAAACTTTAAAATAAATGATAAAAGAGCAAAAAAAGATGATTTTGTAAAATGTGGCGATATCATTAGAATGTATATTAAAGATGAAGACTACCAAAAATGGGTTAGAAAAGATGATTTTAAGGCAAGTGATTTTGATCTTGATATAATTTATGAAGATGATAATATTCTTATAATTGATAAAAAGTCAGGAGTCCTATCTCATGCTGCAAATTCAAGCGATTATGGTAAAAATTTGGTTGACCAAATGACTTCATATTTATATAAAACAAATAAAGTAAACAGTAGAGATTTAACATTTAGACCAAGTATTGTAAATAGGCTTGACAGAAACACAGCAGGTCTTATTATTGGAGCCAAAAATTCAAAGGCCTTAAGAAGTTTAAATGATGCAATTCATCATGGAAAAATAAATAAATTTTATTTAACCATAGTTGAAGGCAAGATAAGCAAAGATTTTAATATTGATACAAATATAAGTAAATATGAAAATAAAAATATGGTAAAAGAAAACAAAGATGGGAAGAGAATAATAACAAAATTTCATCCACTTGAAAGTAAAAATAATTTTACTCTTCTAGAGTGTGAACTTATTACAGGGAAAACTCACCAAATTAGATATTCTTTAAACAAAAACTCTACACCAATTATTGGTGATAGAAAATATAATAACTCAAATATCAATTATAAAAAGATAAATCTTAAAAATCAAGCCCTACTTGCTTACAAATTGGAATTTGGGAGAATTGAAAATTTAGAATATTTAGAAAACAAAATCTTTATCTCAAGGCAAGTTGAAAAAATTAATAAGCTAAAAGAGGAAGTTTTTAATGGAAGTTTTAATTAACGATAAAATTATAGAAACAAACAAAAAAATATTATATGAAATTATTCAAGAAATATATCCATCAAACTACAAAAACTATATTCTTGCAAATGTAAATGAAGAGATAAGAGACTTAAATTGTGAAGTTTTTCCTAATGATAAGATTGATTTAATAGATAAATTTAGTCATATAGCAAATCTTACTTATGAATCAAGTATAGCTCTAGTTTGTATATTGGCAATTAAAAAAATTTATAAGAATATTGAAGTAAAAGTTGAATATTCTGTAAATAATTGCCTATATTTATCTATAGATAACTTTAAAATTTTACATAAAGACTTGTCAAAAATTAAATATGAAATGGATAATATAATAAAAAAAGATATTTCTTTTTTTAGAAGATCTTATTCCAAAGATAAGGCTTTAAAAATTTTCAAAGACAATAATCAATTAGATAAAGTTGATTTATTAAAAAGTATAGATTGCCAAAATATTGGTATATATGAAATTAATGGTAGTTTTTTTACTTTCACTAATTTTTTGTGTCCAAAATCTTCATGGATTGAAGATTTTAATTTGGTTTATTATTATCCTGGCCTTTTAATTAATTACAAAAAAAATAATAATTCTGAATTATTAGATTTTAAAGAGCAAATAAACATACCAAAAATTTATGAAAGATCAAAAAGATGGACAAATTTATTGGGCATAAATTATGCAAGTGATTTAAATAATTTGGTAAAAAATAATAAAATCGAAAGTTTGATTAATGTAAATGAAACATATTATAATAATCAATTAAGTAAGTGTGCTAAGGATATCATAGATAATAATATGAATATAGTAATGCTTGCTGGTCCTTCATCTTCTGGTAAAACTACTACTGCAAAAAAACTTGCTATTCAACTTGCAGTTTTAGGAAAAGATGCTTTTGTTATTTCTACTGATGACTATTTTGTAGATAGGAATAAAACACCTCTTGATGAAAATGGAAATAAAGATTTTGAGAGTATAGATGCGATAGATTTAGATTCTTTAAATGAAGATTTATTAGATTTTTTAGAGGGAAAAGAAGTTGTTTTACCATCTTTTAATTTTATAAAAGGAATCAGAACCCTATCAAATAAAAAGATAAAAATGAAGGAAAATACTGTCTTGATTATTGAGGGGATTCATGCCCTAAATCCAAAACTTACAGATTATATTCCAGAAAAAAATAAATATAAGATTTATGTTTCAGTTTTGACTGGTATAAATATTGATTCTACAAATAGAATTTCATCAACTGAGACGAGACTTATTAGAAGAATAGTTAGAGATAACAAGTATAGAGGATACAACACTTTTGAAACATTAAAATCTTGGGACAAGGTTAAATATGGTGAGGAAAAGTATATATTCCCATTTCAAAATAGAGCAGATTTTTACGTTGATTCGTCTTTGATTTATGAATATAATGCTTTAAAAAAATATGCAATAGAATGTTTAAATCAAGTACCGAAAACTTCAAAATATTATTATATGGTTAATAGATTGCAAAATATTTTATCATGTTTTATTCAAATGGAAGATACAAAAATGATAGATGATCATTCAATACTTAGAGAATTTATAGGAGAAGATAATGACTAAAACAATAGGATTAGATATAGGTGGAACAAAAATACAAGGTGCAGTAATTGATGAAAATGGTGAGATTTTAAAAACTTATAGGCTAGAAACTTGCGCTAGAGAAGGAAAAGATAAGGTATTAGAAAATATTTCTAAGATCATAGATTTTTTAAAAACTGATGAAATTGAAGCTATTGGTGTTGGTACTCCAGGCTTTATCGATTCAGAAAATGGAATAGTAACTTTTGCTGGAAATATTGATGGTTGGACTGGACTTAATTTAAAAAAAGAAATTGAAAAAATATCTAATCTCCCAGTTTTTATTGAAAATGATGCAAATATTGCTTTAGTTTGTGAAAAGTGGCTTGGAGCAGGTAAAGGTTTCAAAGATATTGTAATGATTACAATTGGAACTGGACTTGGAGGAGCTGTATATAATGAAAAAATGGGATTGTTGTCAGGAAGCCATTTTCAAGGAGCCGAATTGGGTCATCTTATTCTACATCCGAATGGTGAATATTGTACTTGTGGACAAAGTGGTTGTGCTGAAAGTTATTGTTCTGGAACAGCTCTTGTAAGACACTACGAAGAATTGACAAGAAATAGATTAAGTGGTGCAGAAATATTTAAAATATCTGAAAAAGATGAGAATGCTAAAAAGGTAATTGATAGATTTACAAGTGATTTAGCATGGTTTTTAACAAGTTTAAGAAATGTTTTTGACCCTGAGCTTATAATAATTGGCGGAGGAGTTATAAATTCTAAAGATTATTGGTGGGATGAAGTTTTGAAAAATTTCAAAAATTATTGTCACTTATCTGAAGAAATTGAAATAAAACCTGCTAAGTTTTTAAATGATGCTGGAGTAATTGGTGCGGGAAGAATTGCAATGGAAAGGCTTGGAAATGAGTGATAAAATCTTAATTTGTGATGACGAAGAACACATTAGACAATTTATGAAAATAAATCTAGAATATGCTGGATTTGATATAGTTGAAGCTGGTACTGGTGAAGAAGCATTAAAATTAGCTGATGAAGAAGAACCTTCAGTTTTTATTTTAGACATAATGCTTCCAGGAATAAGTGGATATGAAGTATGCGATAGCATTAGAAAAAAATATCCTAAGGTTGGAATAATTATGGTTTCAGCTAAAAGTCAAGATATTGATAAAATATTAGGACTTGAAAGAGGTTGTGATGATTACATCATAAAACCATTTAATCCTCAAGAATTAATTTTAAGAGTTAAGTCTCTCATGAGAAGAGTTAAATTTAGTGATGAGGAAAAGGAAGAGAAAAATGAAAATGTTCTTGAAGATGGAGTGTTTAAATTAGACCTTTATTCTAGAAATTTCTACAAAAATAATATAGAGATTGATGTTACTCCAACAGAATTTATTATTTTAAAAAATTTCATTTTAAATAAGGGTAAGGCCATGAGCAGAATGGAAATAATGAAAGATACATGGGGAGATAATTATAGCACAGATACAAAAATTGTTGATGTAAATATAAGAAGAATAAGAGCAAAAATAGAAGAAAATCCAGCTAAACCTGAGTATATTGAAACAGTTTGGGGAACAGGTTACAGATGGAGATAAAAAAGAAAAAAAAATCATTATTTAAAATTAATTTTAATAGTATAACCTTTAGTATTATGAAGATAATAATGATTTTTGTAACAGTGGTGATTATAGGATTTGAATTTTTTTCATATAGGTCAATTACAAATTATTATGAATCTGCTCTAGTAGGAGCTATGCTAAATCAAGCTAAATATAACCAAGTTTTATACTCAAATTATTTGTCAAGGTATGACTTATCAGAAATTGTGATTGGTGATAAAAATTCTTTTTATAGAAACAATGTTAGCCAAGTTCAAATTTTAGATAATTCGTCTAATGTTTTATTTGATTCACTTGGTTCTACAAAAATAGGTAGTAAGATTAAAACATCCGATGTTTCAAATGCAAACAAAGGAGAGTATTCCTATCAAAAACTTTTTAATGATAAAACTGGAGAAGAAGTAATAGCCTTGTCATATCCCTTAAGTGATAATCAAAAACAAATAGGAACTATTAGGTTAATATCCTCGACAAAAAAGGTGAAAGAAAATGTAAATAATCAAATGCTTATATTTTTGTTTTTTGGATTAGTAATTTTTATTATAACTTTAATAGTTTCCTATTATGCGTCCAAAAGATGGATTGTTCCTATTAAAAATTTAACTAAGGTTGGTGAGAAACTAGCTCAAGGAGATTTTAAGGCTAAAGCTAATGAAAACGGTAAAAATGAAATTTCTGAACTTGGACAAACTCTCAATTACATGAGTGAGAGTATTGTAAAAAGAGAGGATATGAAAAATGAATTTATTTCTTCAGTTTCACATGAATTAAGAACACCGCTTACATCTATAAAGGGATGGGCAATAACTTTACAATCAAAAGACATTCAAAAAAATGAAGATATGCTAAATCAAGGTTTAACTATAATTGAAAATGAAGGTGAAAGATTATCCTTGATGGTAGAAGATTTATTAAATTTTTCAAGATTATCCTCTTCATCTTTCAAATATGAAAAAGAAGATTTGAATATTGTTGAGATAGTAAAAGAAGTTTATCACCAACTTTATCCAAGAAGCTTAAATGAAAAAATAAATTTTGAGTTTAAAACAGCCTATGAAGAAATTTTAGTTCGTTGCGATAAAAACAAAATGAAAGAAGTTTTTATAAACATTATAGATAATGCTATGAAATTTACATCAAAAGAAGGAAATATTGATGTTATAATAAGCAGGGACGAAGATTTTGTAAATATTGAAGTAAAAGATGATGGAGAAGGAATAAAAGAAGATGAAATTTCTTTTGTATCAAGTAAGTTTTTTAAAGGTTCTTCTTCAAAAAGTCAAACAGGCTTAGGCCTTTCAATTTGTGAAGAAATAGTAAAGGCTCATGATGGTAAATTGATTATTAAGAGTAAATATACTGTTGGGACATCTGTTTCTGTAGTTTTGCCGAGGGTTAAGATATGAAAAAATTTAAAAAAATAATTTTACTTCTATTTATTTTTATCTTGACATCTTGTAGTTTTGGCAGACCTGAAGATGTTACAGAATTGATTGAGCCACCTATAGTTGAAGATCCAATTTTAAAAGGAACTTGGAAGGTTAGTGAAATAAAAGAATCAACAGAAAATGATAATTCTATTAGCGTATCAGTTGGAGATGAATTATATATTGACAAAAATTTGGTAGCTTTGAATGATGATTATGCATATCCTCCAAAATTTTCATCAAAATTTGTAAATTTAAAATCATATCTAGAAAGTAGGTCAGTTGATTTTGATTTTTCGAAAAATTCCTATGTAAAAATTTTATCTGCAAGTCAAGGGCAATTGTATTCAAGAGATTTTATTATTTTAGAAAAGAATAAAATAGCCTACCTTCAAAATGATTGTGCAGTAATTTTGAAAAAGATAGATAAGTCTGTAAAAAGAAGTGTAATAAAAAAGTATGCAAAAAAAGCTTCAAAAGAAAGGACTACTTCAAAAACTGGAGAAAAAATTGAAGAAGATATAAGTGTATTAATTGGTGTAAGGGAAAGGATTGACACTAATAATTCTCATCCAAATTATTATTACTACACATATTGTATTAGAATTGAACCAAATAAAATGGCAAGGATTGAAAAAGCTGAACATATATTCTTCCCCTTAAAAGAGGAGTTTTGGAGACTTAAGTGTGAGACTAATAACAAAAGTAAAAATTACAATACTATAATGGCATATCCGGTAAAAATTGAAAATCAAATTAACGATAGTAAACACAAAGGAAAGTATAAATTTTTAAATGATGAAATTGATTTAAAAATTAATTATGTTGATGAGGATTATGTTTCCTTTGATTACACACTAGTTAGCGATAAACTTCCTATAAATAAGTACGCTGTCTTAAAAACTGATGAAATTGCTAAAGATTCTTTTTTAACTATTAATGAATTTACAGGAGATAGTACAAGTAAACAAACATTTAAAAATATCATTTATGATCAAATTAGTAAAAATATAGGCTCTGTAGATGAAAACAAAATTTCTTACGATTTTACAAATTTTGGTTTTATAAGAAATTTAGGTCTATGGCAATTACAATCATCTTATCAAATGGAAAAAGATGACAATTTGGAACAAAAATCTTTTCCAATAGACATGGCTTTGAAAGATGATTTTATAAATCAAGATAACAAAGACCTTACAATCGATAAGGTGAAAAATATAAATAATCAAGCAAAAGATTATTTTGAACTTGCAAACGGACAATATGTTGCTATTCAAAGTCCTGATGAAATTTTATTTTATTCAATAAAAAACGGACTAATTGATCCAAATCCAAAATTTTCTATCCAATTGTCAAATTCAACTGATATAGTTATGTTTGAACAAGGCCTAGGTTCTTACGCAGAAAAATGGGAAAAATCTTTTAATGATAACAATATAATTATTCACTAAAATAAAAATTGACTAGGATTTAAAATTTTTGATAAGATTATTTAAGAGGTGAAAATGAAAATAGTGCTTGCAACATCCAACAAGGATAAGGTTAGAGAAATTAAAGAAATTTTAGGAGAAAGTATAGATATTTATACTACAGATGATTTTGATTTGGGGAAATTTGAAGTTGAGGAAGACGGAGATACTTTAAAAGAGAATGCCTATAAAAAAGCAAAATATTTGTATAATATTTTAAAAATGCCAACTTTAGCTGATGATACAGGTTTATTTGTAAAATCATTAAATTTAAGGCCTGGCGTTTATTCTCATAGATATGCTGGAGAAAATCCAACTTACAAGGACAATAGAAATAAATTATTAAATGAATTGAAAGAATTTGATAATAGAGATGCTTATTTTAAAACAAGTGTTTGCTTTATTGATAAAGATGGAAAAGATTATTATTTTGATGGCAAAATTGATGGACAAATTTGCGAAAAAGAATATGGAGATAAAGATTTTGGCTATGATCAAATTTTTAGAGTCAAAGAAATTGGAAAAACATTTGGTCAAATGACTTATGAAGAAAAAAATTTATACAGTCACAGATATTTGGCTTTAGAAAAGTTTAAAAATTTTTTGTTGAAAGAAGATTAAATGAGGATATTGGTAACAAGTGATACTCACGGAGATTTTTATTCAGTTTTAGACTATATAGAAGAAAATTCTATAGATTTCATGATTCATGCTGGAGACTATACAGAAGATGCTGAAAGTATTTCAAGATACACAGGCATAAATTATTTTACAGTCAAAGGAAATAATGATTATGGGGATTATAAAAATTCTTTCGAACAAATAATCCCCTTAGGTGAAATAAATATTTTATTAGTTCATGGTCACAAAGAAGGAGTATATTTTTCAAAAAATCAACTTATTCAAAAGGCTATGGACTATGACTGTAACCTTGTAATATTTGGTCATACTCATATGTATTATTTTGAATATCTTGAGGATTTTGATATATATTTGCTTAATCCTGGATCTCCATCTCTTCCTAGAGATAATAAAGCAGGTTTTGTAATTTTAGAAATTGATGAAAAAATCAAAGTAAAAAAAGTAGATTTAACAAAGGAATAAATATGGCAGGTTTAATAAGCTTAGTAGCAGATAATATTTCAAAACTTATAGTTTTACCGATTTTATCTATAATTATAATAGGATTGACTTACTTTGTAAGTAGACATAATGATGAAAAAATTGTGAAATTTTATCCATCATTTATAGTTGGAATTGTAGGTCTAGCTATAGGAATAGTTGCATTTTTTAGTTTGACAAGTGCAATTGGACTTAACTTGGCTTGGATTAGTGTAATTTTACTTTCCAATGCATTAATAGGAATACTTTTTGCAGGAATTATTGGTCTTTTTGATGATGTAAAAGATTATTACAAAGAAAGTGAAAAGGTGAAAAGAAATGGGAAAAAATAAGGCTGCATTTTTTGATATTGATGGAACCTTATTTAGAAACTCACTATTAATAGAGCATTATTTTCTTATGACAGAAGATGGAATTCTCGATAAGGAAAATTGGATTAAAAATGTAAAGCCCCTATACCAAAAATACCAAGATAGGAAGGGTCCATATGAGGATTATTTAGATAAGGCTTCATTACTTTATCAAAAAAATCTTGTAGGAATTGACAAAGATACTATAAACTTATATGCAAAAAAAGTAATTGAAATTAATAAAAGTAAAATTTATAGGGTAACAAAAAATGCTTTGGAATTTCATAAAAATGAAGGATATAAAATATTTGTTATTTCTGGATCTCCAGATTTTTTGGTAAGAGACTTTGCTAAAATTTATGGGGCGGATGATACAATAGCAACAAAATATATTTTTGATGATACGAACAAATTTACAGGAAGAATCCTACCAATGTGGGATAGCAAAAATAAGAAAAAATCTATTAATTTTTTAACAAAAAAATATAATATAGACTTAGATAAATCCCATGCTTATGGAGATACAAATGGTGATTTTTCTATGTTTGAAAAAGTAGGAACTGCTCATGCTATAAATCCAAGTTTTGAGCTAATAAACAGACTTTTTGGTGATAAAAATTTAAGAGAAAAAACAAAAATTCACGTAGAAAGAAAAGATGTAAATTATAATTTTTTGTTAAGAGATTTGAAAGTGAATTTTCATCAATTTTAAATTTTTTTTTGATGAATAAAATTAAATCGAATTATTTTAAATAGCTAGATTGTAATTAATTTATACAAAATTTGGTAAATATTGTATAAATTATACATTTGTTTTAGCTATTTTTATTTTTCTATAAATAAATATAAATAAATTTATTCGATTTTATGTTAAAATTTATTTACAGACTATAAAGAGGGATAAGAAATATGACATCAAGTGCGGAAAAAAAACCAATAATTGAAAAACTTGAATATGATTATTTAATTAATGAGGATATATCCTCACTTAATACATTGATGTCACTTTATGATAATAAAAATTTTAGTAATTATAAGAAAAATAAATTTTTTATAAAACCTTATATATTAAAAAATTTGAAAAAGAATTTTTGGTATTTATCTGATATAGATCAAATAATAATAAGCTTAGATAAATCAATTGGTAAAGATTTAGATAGGTTTGAATTTCTATTAACTTTAAAAAGTGAGTATAAGGCATTCAAGGATAAAGAATTAATTGATGACTTAGAGTACCTCGCTATTAATTATTATGGGGTGTCTTTTTTATTTGAGGAAAATCAAATTTTTACTGAAGATAATTCTTATGTAAGAAATGCAAAAGAAAACTATCTTAAAAAAATATACAATAACAAAGAATTGATTTCAAAAATTAGAAAAAGTGTTAAAAATTATTCTGATACATATTTAAAGTTAAAAGTTTTAAATCTTGATGTAAATACCAATAAACAATTAGCTTTTGATATTGATATGATTTACACTGAGGATATAACATTAAAGCAGGCTTTAGAAATAAACGACAAACTAGTAAGTCTTCTTTATAACATAGCTATTGATGTGTATGCTGATTATTATTGGAAGGGACTTTGTATAGAAGTTGTAAATAGGTATCATTAAAATAAAAGGGCGACTAGCCCTTTTTTAATTGTAAGTTTAAGAAAGGTTAGTATGATTATTTTAGGAATTGATCCTGGTATTGCTATTATGGGCTACGGAGTTTTAGAAGTAAATGGAAATAGGTATAAAGTTTTAGAAAATGGTGTAATTACTACTTCTGCTAAAACAAAAACACCAAAAAGGCTTGAAATTTTATATAATAATTTAAATGATATAATAAAAGAATTTAAGCCAGATGAATTTGCTATTGAGGAATTATTTTTTAATCAAAACGTAAAAACTGCAATTACTGTAGGTCATGCTAGAGGAATTCAAGTTTTGTGTGCCCAAGTAAATGATTTACCAATTTACGAATACACTCCTCTTCAAATAAAGCAAGCCATAACAGGATTTGGTAGGGCAAATAAAAGACAAATGCAAGAAACAGTTACAACTTTACTAAATTTAAGTGAGATTCCAAAACCAGATGATGCTGCTGATGCCTTGGCAGTTTCTCTTACTCACGCCTTTAGTCAAAGATTTAAAGAACAATTTAGGATGAATTAATGATTAGTTATATAATAGGTGAAATTAAATATATCGGTGAAGATAGTTTTGTTATTGAAAATAATAATATTGGTTATTTGATTAATTCTTCATTTAATACTATAAAAACTTTGGAAATAAATAATGAGTTTAAAATTTTTACCAAGATGAATGTAAGGGAAGATGACATTTCTCTTTTTGGTTTTTCATCAAAAGATGAACTTGAAGTTTTTGAACTATTGACAAGTGTATCAACCATAGGTCCCAAAAATGCCATTGCAGTTTTATCAACTTTAAATGTAGATAAGATCAAACTTGCTATAGTAAATAATGATATTGATACCTTGACCAAGGCAAAGGGAATTGGCAAAAAAACTGCATCAAGAATTATTCTTGAGCTTGTTGATAAGGTTAAGAAAATGGCGATAAACGAAGATTTAACAATTTCAGATACAAAGATTACAGGATCTAATAATGAAATAGAAGTAGCAAGAGAAGCTTTAGTAAATCTTGGATATCAAAGAAATAGTATTGATAAAGTTTTATCTTCACTTAAAGATTCTGACCTAAGCCTTGAAGAGATAATAAAAGAAGCTTTAAAGCGAATGATTTAGGATGAGCTTATGTACGATCAAAATGAGAGAATAGTTGGCTCTAATGAGCAAATAAATGATAAATACAAGGAAATAACCATAAGACCTAAGTGGTTAAAAGATTATATAGGTCAAGACAAGGCTAAGGAAAAATTGAAAATTTTTATAGAATCTTCAAAAAAAAGACAAGAACCCCTTGATCATGTTTTATTACAAGGTCCTCCAGGACTTGGTAAAACAACTCTTTCTAATATTATTGCCAATGAATTGGGAGTAAATATTAGAATTACAAGTGGACCTGCTATAGAAAGACCATCAGACCTTGCAAGTATTCTTACAAATCTTGATAAGGGAGATGTGTTATTTATTGATGAAATTCACAGAATAAATAGGTCGGTTGAAGAAATTTTATATCCTGCTATGGAAGATTTTGCCCTTGATATTATTGTAGGAAAAGGACCAAATGCACAATCAATTAGGATTGATTTGGAAAAATTTACTTTAGTTGGAGCTACAACCAGGGCCGGTATGCTTTCAGCTCCTTTGAGAGATAGGTTTGGAGTTTTGTTATCTTTAAACTTATATGATACAAAAGATTTGACAAAAATTGTAAAAAGATCAGCAGATATTTTAAATATTCCAATAGAAGATAAGGGAGCCTTTGAAATTGCAAGAAGAAGTAGAGGAACTCCAAGAATTGCAAATAGACTTTTAAAAAGAGTAAGGGACTATGCAATTGTTAAAAAGGATGAAGTTATTGATTATGAAACTTCTTGCGAAGGTCTTGAACTTCTTGAAGTAGACCACATGGGCCTTGATAGTATGGATAAAAAAATAGTCCTTACTATGTATGAAAATTTTGATGGAGGTCCAGTTGGAATTGATACAATTGCTGCGTCAACTGGAATAGAAAATGTTACTATAGAAGATGTTTATGAGCCATATTTATTACAAATTGGATTTTTAACAAGAACTCCAAGGGGTAGAATTCTTACAAAAAAAGCTTATGAACATTATGGATTGAAATTTGAGGATTAAGATGAGAACAGAAGATTTTGATTATTATTTACCAGAAGAATTAATAGCCCAACACCCGGCTGATAAGAGAGATTTTTCTAGGTTAATGGTTGTAGACAGAAAAACGGGTCAAAGAGAAGATAAACATTTTTATGATATTATAGATTATTTAAATGAAGGAGATCTTCTTGTAATGAATGATACAAGAGTTATCCCTGCAAGACTTTTCGGACATAGAGAAGGAAAAGAAGAAGAAATCGAAGTATTTTTACTTGAAAATATCGAAAAAGATAAGTGGGAAGTTCTAGTTAGACCTGGAAAGAAGATGAAAATTGGAACGAAATGTATTTTTTCTGATGAATTAAGTCTTGAGGTTGTTGATATAAAAGAAGACGGCAATAGGATTGTAGAATTTTCTTATGATGGAATTTTTCAAGAAATTTTAGACAGGCTTGGAAATATGCCTTTGCCACCTTATATAAAAGAAAAATTAAAAGATAAGGAAAGATATCAAACAGTTTACTCTAAAAATCCAGGTTCAGTTGCAGCACCAACAGCTGGCCTTCATTTTACAAAAGAATTACTTAAAAAAATTGAGGAAAAGGGTGTAAAATTAGCCTATATAACTTTAAATGTAGGGCTTGGAACTTTTAGACCAGTAAAAGTTGACGATGTAAAAAATCACAAAATGCATTCTGAATTTTATCAAATAAGCAAAGAAACAGCGGATTTAATAAATGAAACTAAGAAAAATAATAAGAGAATTATTTCAACAGGTACTACAACAACAAGAACACTTGAATCTGTTTACAAAAAAAATGGGGAAATAAAAGAAGATTCTGGATGGACAGATATTTTCATTTATCCAGGATTTGAATTTAAGGTTATTGATTGCCAAATAACTAATTTTCATTTGCCAAAATCTACACTAATAATGCTGGTTTCAGCTCTTGCAAGTAAAGAAATAATTTTGGATGCCTATAAGAATGCTGTTGATAAAAAATATAGGTTCTTTAGCTTTGGCGATGCTATGTTTTTAAAATAGGAGATAAGATGCCGATAAAATATGAATTAATAAAAAAAGATAAATATTCCAATGCAAGGTGTGGAATAATTCACACAGACCATGGAGATATACCAACACCAATTTTTATGCCAGTTGGAACAAAGGCTACAGTAAAAACTATGAGTGTTGAAGAATTAAAAGAAATTGATGCAAAAATAATTTTGGGAAATACCTACCATTTATATTTAAGACCAGGTATGGACATTATGAAAAAAGCCGGTGGTCTTCATAAATTTATGAATTGGAATGGGCCAATACTTACAGATAGTGGTGGATTTCAAGTATTTTCTTTGTCAGATACAAGGGATATTTCTGAAAAAGGTGTAGTTTTTAGGTCTCATATTGATGGGTCAAAACATTTATTTACACCAGAAAAATCAATTGAAATTCAAAATGATATTCATTCAGACATTATGATGAGTTTTGATGAATGTATCCCTTATCCTGCAGATTATAAATATGTAGAAGAATCTGTAGAAAGAACAATAAGATGGGCAAAAAGAGGACTTGATTATCACAAAAAAAATTCCCACAAAGACCAATCCTTATTTGGAATTATCCAAGGTGGAATGTTTGAGGATTTAAGAAAAAGATCTGTTGAAGAAACTTGTGCTATGGATTTTGATGGTTATTCTCTTGGTGGTTTATCAGTGGGAGAACCAAAAGAGGAAATGATAAGACTTTTAAAATATACAACTCCTCTTTTACCAGAAGATAAACCAAGATATAACATGGGAGTAGGAAGTCCTGATTATTTATTTGAATCTTTCGAGGCTGGAATTGATATGGCTGATTGTGTGCTTCCAACAAGAATTGCAAGAAATGGAACTGCAATAACATCTGAGGGCAGACTTGTTGTAAGAAATGCAAAATACAAGGAAGATTTCACACCCCTTGACCATGATTGTGATTGCTATACTTGTAGAAATTACTCAAGAGCCTATATTAGACACCTAGTTAATGTGAATGAAATTTTGGGAGCAAGGCTTTTGACCTACCATAACTTATATTTCCTACTTAAATTGTGTGAAAATATAAGAAAATCTATAATGGAAGATAGGTTTTTAGAATTTAAAAAAGAATTTTATAAAAAGTATGGATATGAATCTTAAATTAGAATATATTATTTTAATAATTTTAGCCTTGATGTTTTATTTTTATTCTTTAAAAGATGATTTGGATAAGAAAAAGAATAAAAAATTTATCAAAAAAAATCTTAAAGTAGGTTCAAAAATTTTAACCGAAAGTAAAATTATTGGAGAGGTAATAGAACTTAACACAAGAGATTGCCTAATTATTAGCGGCAAAGATGAAAAATATTCTTATTTTTTAATTGAAACTGATAGTATAGAAAAAATATTAGAAATTTAAAAGCTTTTCTAGATTGTTTAAAAACAGTCTAGAAAAGCTTTATTTTTTTAATAATTTTTAAGTAAAAATTTATATTCCTCTGGACTTTTTCGTATTTTTTCAGGATCTTTGAAGAAGTCTTCACTTAATTTTACAACAATTGGAGCAAGATTTATTAGGGCAAATAGGTTAGGAAGTGCCATAAAACCATTTAATATATTTGCAATAATCCAAACTAAACCAAGATCCATATTCGCACCTAGAAAAACAAAAATAACATAAATAATCCTATAAGGAATAATAATTTTATCTCCAAATAAATATCTAAGAGCAGTTTCTCCATAATAAGCCCAGCCTAAAATTGTTGAAAAAGCAAATAGGCTTAATCCTATGCTTACAATTAAATTTCCAAAGCTAGATCCTGTGGCAAAAGCTCTTGCAACAAGACTTGCTGCATTTTTTGTATCAGTAATATCAACATTTGTAGAAAGAATTACGAGAGCTGTCATTGTACAAATTATAATTGTATCAACGAAAACTTCACTAATGCCCCAAAGACCCTGACGAACTGGATGATCAGTTGATGCACAAGCGTGAGCCATTGGAGATGAACCAAGGCCTGCTTCATTTGTAAAAACTCCTCTTGCAACTCCTGCAGAAACAACTGCTTTTACAGAAAGGCCTGCAAAAGATCCTCCAAGACTTTTTGGATTAAAAGCTCCAACAAAAATAGACTTAAATGCTGGTATAATATTTGCCTTATTTAAAAATAAAATCCACAAACAACCCATTATGTATAAAAATGACATAAATGGAACTAATTTTTCGGTAACTTTGCTTATGGAATTAATTCCACCAACTATCACAATTCCAGCCAAAATACATAAAACAAGACCAGTAATTACTGTATTTATACCAAAAGAATCGTGTAAGACTCCTGAAATTGCATTTGCTTGAGTAGAATCTCCAATACCAAATACGGCAATTCCAGCAAAAATTGCAAAAGTTTTTGCTAGTTTTTTGTTATTTAATCCTTTTTCTATATAATACATGGGTCCGCCAATATATTGACCATTTCTCTTTTCTCTATAGGCAAGAGCCAAGGTGACTTCAGAAAATTTTGTAGCCATTCCCAATAAAGCTGCAAGCCACATCCAAAAAATGGCACCAGGTCCACCTAAAATTATAGCAAGTGAAACTCCTACAATATTTCCAGTTCCAACAGTAGCTGCAAGGGCAGTTGCCAAGGCCCCAAAAGGACTTATGTCGCCTTTATGATCTTCATTTGGTTTTTCAAAAATTTTTCCAAGTGTATTTTTAAGTGCATAGGGTAACTTTCTAAATTGTATAGCCTTTGTTTTAATACTTATGTATATTCCAGTGCCAGCTATTCCAATTATTAAAGGAAAGCCCCACAATAAATTTTCAAAACTTTTTAATAACTCAATCATTTTTTTCTCCAAAAAATTATTTTTTATTATTTTATTTCTATTTTTATAAAATTCAAAATAATTTATAAATTATCAAAATTTTACATTTTTATAATAATTTTTTCATGATTTTATCTATATCTTTATATTGATTCTAAAAATGGTATAATTTATTCATAAGAGAGGGAATTATGACCAAATGGTATATATATAATAAGAAAAATAATTATTTAGCGAATTTAAAAAATAAAAATATTACCAAATTAGAAGCATTAATACTTGCAAATAGAGATATAGTGGAGGCTGATTTAGTTGAAAGTTTTATAAATCCAAGCCTTGATAAACTTCACGACCCATATTTATTAAAAGATATGAAAAAAGCCATTGATATAATTATTGAAACTATGGAAAACGGTGAATCTATTAGAATATTTGGAGATTATGATCAAGATGGAATAAGCTCAACTATGACACTTCTTGATGGTTTATTGTATTTTTATGATGATATAAGTTATGACATTCCAGATAGGATTATAGATGGATATGGAATTAGCGATAGGATGATTGATAGGGCAATTGAAGATAGGGTTAGCCTTGTAATTACCTGTGATAATGGAATCACTGCTATTGATCAAGTTAAAAAATTAAAAGAAAATAATATAAAAGTTATAGTAACTGACCACCACCAAGTTTCAAAAGTGGAAGATGGGGAATGGGTAAAGCAAATTTTACCCCAAGCTGATTGTGTTATAAATCCAAAAAGATTAGATAATACCTATCCATTTGATGATTTGTGTGGGGCTGGAGTTGCCTTTAAATTAATGCAAGCCTTATACCAAAGACTTGAGGGTGATTTGGATTATTTATATGGTCTTTTGGAATATGTTGCTATGGGAACAGTTTGTGATATTGTTTCTTTAACAGACGAAAACAGAATTTTTGTAATAGAGGGTTTAAAAAGAATTAATAATACGGAAAAATTAGCTATAAAAGCCTTGGTTGAGGAAAATTCTTGGAATAAAGAAATAAGTGCTTATACCTTAGGTTTTATTATAGGTCCTTGCATGAATGCAACTGGAAGACTCTCTACTGCAAAACTTGCAATAGATATGTTAATGGAAGACGATATAGAAAAAATCCACACCTATGCCAAAAAACTTGTGAGTTTAAACAACGAAAGAAAAGATTTAACTAATATTGGTCTTGAAAAAACTTTAGAAATTATAAAAAATAAAAAATATTATAACGACGACATTATTATTGTAGATGTAGATAACATTGAAGAAAGTGTTTGTGGAATTATTGCTGGAAGAATTAAAGAAAAATTCAATAAGCCAACTATAATTATGACCGAATCAAGTGATAAGGGAATATTAAAGGGCTCTGGAAGAAGTATTGAAGCCTATAATATTTACAAGGAAGTTTTTGAAATAAAGGATTTTCTTGAATCTTTTGGTGGTCACCCTATGGCATGTGGACTTTCAATAAAAAAATACATGGTAGATGAATTTAGGAAAAAACTTAACGAAAAATCTAAATTAAACAAGGAAGATTTTGAAAATATTATAAATATTGATGCTCAAATTCCAATTGAAAAACTTTCACTTGAATTTGCCCAAAGTTTAGAAAGATTAGAGCCTTTTGGTAAGGATAATCCAAAGGCAAAATTTGCAGACAAAAATCTTCTTATTAAAAATCTAAACATGATAGGAAAAAACAAGAATACTATGAAAATGACTCTTAATAAAAACGGTCGTGATATTGACGCTATAATGTTTAATGCAAAAAAAGAATATAAATTTTTAAATGATAAATTTAATTCAAATATTTTGGGAAATAAAATTGATGCTGTCTTTTATCCTGACATAAATGAATTTAGGGGTCAAAAAAATTTACAATTAAGGTTGATTGATATAAGGTAGGTGATATTATGGCAAAAGACTTTCAAAAAGAATTTTTAAATTTTAAGGAAATTATTTTAAAAAATAATGAAAATGCAGATCTTAATTTAATAAAAAAAGCATATGATTTTGCTGAATATCATCATAGGGGTCAAAAAAGAAACTCCGGAGAAGATTATTTTATTCATCCTATTGCAGTTGCAGAGACTTTATCAAACATGCAATTAGACGATCAAACAATTTGTGCAGGTTTAATGCATGATGTTTTGGAAGATACTCCAGTTACAGAAGATCAAATGAAAGATCTTTTTGGAGAAGAAATTACTTTTTTGGTAGATGGAGTAACAAAGCTTAAAAAGTTAAATTATAAAACAAGAGAAGAAAAACAAGCTGAAAACATAAGAAAAATGGTCTTGGCAATGAGTAATGATGTTAGGGTTATTTTGATAAAACTTGCTGATCGTTTGCACAATATGAGGACTTTGGAATATAAGACTGAAAAAAAACAAAAGCAAACTGCAAGCGAAACCTTGGAAATATATGTACCTCTTGCTCATAGACTTGGAATTTATACTATGAAATGGGAGCTTGAAGACTTATGTTTTAGGTATCAAAAACCTGAAGAATATTATGAGCTTGCTCAAATGGTCCACAACAAAAGAAGGGAAAGAGAAGCCTATATCAATGAAATAATTGATACTTTAAACAAGGCCCTTTCGACTTCAAAAATTAATTATGAAATTTCAGGTAGGCCAAAGGGCTTGTATTCAATTTATAAAAAAATGAGTAGAAATAAAATTGAATTTAACGAAATTTATGATATGACAGCTGTTAGAGTTCTGGTTGATACGGTTGCAGATTGTTATGAAGTTTTAGGAAAAGTTCATTCAATTTGGAGGCCAATACCAAATAGAATTAAGGATTATATTGGTCAACCAAAACCAAATGGATATAGGTCTTTGCATACAACAGTATTTGGTGAAGATTCAAAACCATTCGAAGTTCAAATAAGAACAAGACAAATGCATTATGAATGTGAATATGGTATTGCAGCTCACTGGAAATATAAAGAAAACAAGAGCAAGTCGACAGAATTTGATGAAAAACTCACCTTTATAAGGCAAATTATGGAATGGCAAAAAGAAGGTGGCAAAGATGTTGATAGCAAGGAATTTCTTGACACCTTAAAAGGAGATTTTTTCTCAAAAGAAATCTATATATATTCACCAAAAGGCGAAATATATTCCCTACCAGTAAATTCTTGTGCTATAGATTTTGCATATAGGGTTCATACAGAAGTTGGAAATAAATGCGTTGGAGCAAAGGTTAATGGAAAAATCGTACCATTTTCTCATAAATTAAACACAGGTGATGTAGTAGAAATTCTTACAAGCAAAAACTCCCAAGGACCATCTAGAGATTGGCTAAATATGGTCCAATCTAACCAGGCTAAAAATAAAATCAAACAATTTTTCAAAAGATACAGAAAAGAAGAAAACATTGAAATTGGAAAAGATTCTTTATTCAGAGAGCTTAGAAAAAATAAAGAAATTTATAAAAGAGATATCAAAGATGAGTGGCTTGAAGAAATTGCAAATGATTTAGGCTATCCAACAAAAGATGAAATGTTTGCATCAATTGGATTTGGAAAAACTAATACCGATCAAGTTGTTCAAAAATTAGTGAAAAAACACAAAGATGAATTGCCGAAACAAATTGAAGAAATTGATATCACAAGATCAAACAGCAAAAAATCTTTTTCAAATGAAGTAAGGGTAAGCGATCTTGATGATCAAGTAGATGTGAAATTTGCAAAATGTTGTAATCCAGTTCCAGGAGATCAAATTGTAGGATATATAACAAAGGGCAAGGGAATTAGTGTTCACGTTAGAAATTGTCCAAATATCACAAATTTAAAATCTCCAGAAAGATTGATTGATGTTTATTGGCAAAACAATTCTAATGATATATTCCCAGTTAGAATTCAAATTACTACAAAAGATAAGACAGGCATTATTTTTGAAATAACCAAATTAATATCAGCTGAAAATGTAAGTATAGAAGCTATGAATGTACGAAGCAATGAAAACCACGAAGGAATAATAGATCTTACAGTTTTGGTTCCAAATACAGAAAAATTAAATGAATTGATCATGAAATTAAAAACAATAAAAATGATAGAAAGTATTTATAGGGTGAAAAGTTAATGAGAGCAATTGTACAGAAAGTAAAAAAAGCAAGTGTAAAAGTTTCTGATGAGTTGATTTCAGAAATTGGACAGGGTTTATTGGTTTTTGTAGCAGTAACCGATTCTGATACTGAAAAAGATATTGATTATATTAAAAAGAAAATTGAAAAACTAAGAATATTTGAAGATGACCAAGGAAAAATGAACTTATCAGTAGAAGATGAGGGAGGAGAATTATTAATTGTAAGTCAATTTACCCTTTATGGGGATGCTAGAAAAGGAAATAGACCTTCTTTTATAAATTCATCTAGTGCCGAAAAGGCTGAAAAATATTATGAAATATTAATACAAAAATTAAAAGATGATGGATTTAATGTAAAAACTGGAAAATTCCAAACTCATATGGAAGTTTCATTGATAAATGATGGGCCAGTGACAATTCAGCTAGATAGTGAAAGGTTATATTAATGCATATAAGAAAAATAACAGAAGGACCGATGATGGCGAACTCTTATGTGGTTTATGATGATGAAAATAATGGATTTTTAATTGATCCAGTTTATCCAGGCGGAAAAATTGAAAATTATATAGATAAGAATAAAATTAATATAGGATTTATTTTGTTAACTCATACACATTTTGACCATGTATTGGGGCTTGAATATTTTAAAAATAAATTAAATGTAGAAGTTTATGCAAGCGAGGATAGTAAAGATATAGCGAATGACCCAGACTATAATTTATCAAGGGGATATTGTGATTTGGATTTAAAAATTGACTATTATTTAAAAGATGGAGAAGTTTTTTCTGATTATAAGATAAAGGCTATAAAAACTCCAGGTCATAGCTTAGATTCGATGTCATATAAAATAGATGATGATATTTTTTCTGGAGATACCTTATTTAATTTATCAATAGGAAGAAGCGATTTTCCAGGTGGGAATTTTAATACATTAATAAATTCAATAAAAAATAAAATTTTTATATATGATGACGATACAAAAATTCATCCAGGACATGGAGAATCTACAAGTATTGTTTTTGAAAAAGAAAATAATCCATTTTTAATTTAGGAGGTTAGTATGGAATTTAAAAGAAGCCACATGTGTGGTGAGCTTAGAGAAGAAAATATTGGAGAAGAAGTTGTACTTATGGGCTGGGTTGCCAAAAAAAGAAATCTTGGATCTTTGGTTTTCATAGATCTTAGAGATAAAACTGGTATAACTCAAATCGTAACACGTGAAGAAGATGAAAAAAATTATAAAACTGTAAAAGATGTAGCTGGTGAATATGTTCTTGAAGTAAAAGGTGAAGTTAGGGAAAGAGAATCAAAAAATCCTGACATCCCTACAGGAAATATTGAAATAGTAGCTGAAAAAATAAATGTTTTAGATAAGGCAAAAACACCTCCTATTTATATAAAAGAAAATGATGATGTAAGTGAAAATTTGAAATTAAAATACAGATATCTTGATATGAGAAAACAATCAGTTCAAAAAAATCTAAAATTGAGATCTGATATTGTTAGAAGTATGAGAGAGTATATGTATGATAATAAATTTACAGAAGTTGAAACACCATTTTTAACAAAACCAACTCCAGAAGGAGCAAGAGATTATCTAGTTCCATCAAGAGTTAACCAAGGTAAATTTTATGCCTTGCCACAATCTCCTCAATTAATGAAACAATTGTTGATGATTGGTTCTTTAGATAGGTATTTTCAAATTGTAAAATGTTTTAGAGATGAAGATTTAAGGGCAAACAGACAACCAGAATTTACCCAACTTGATATAGAAATGAGTTTTTCTGATCAAGATGATGTAATAAAAGTAAATGAAGGACTTTTAAAAACACTTTTTGATAAATTTACTGATTATGATTTAAAATTACCAATTCAAAGAATGGATTATTCAGAAGCTATGAATTCATATGGTTCTGATAAACCAGATTTAAGATATGGATATAAGATTAATGATATTTCAGAAATATTTAAAGATTCTGACTTTAAAGTTTTCACAGATAATATTAAAGAAGGTCATTCTGTAAGAGCAATCAATTTTAAAGGACAAGCATCAAATTATTCAAGAAAACAATTAGATAAACTAACGGATTTTGTAAAAGATTATGGACTTAAAGGCCTAAGTTTTATTAAATTTAATAATAAAGATGATATAAACTCATCAATAAAAAAATTCTTAACTGAAGAAATTGTAGAAAATTTGATAGAAAAATTAGATATTTCTGATAATGATTTAATTTTAATTGGAGCTGACAAGGATAAAACAGTTCTTGAAGGACTTGGAGCTTTAAGAAGAAAAGTTGCAAAAGATCAAAATCTTTACGAAAAAGAATATGCTTTTTGTTGGGTAGTAAATTTCCCTATGTTTGAATATAGCGAAGAAGAAGATAGGTATGTTTCTCAACACCATCCATTTACTATGCCAAATGAAGAAGATATTGATTTGTTATTAACAGAACCTGAAAAAGTAAGAACTCAAGCCTACGATATAGTTATCAACGGAGATGAAATGGGTGGAGGTTCTGTAAGAATTAATAATCAAGAGCTTCAAGAAAAAGTATTTAAGGCTTTAAAATTATCTGATGAAGATATAAAACAAAAATTCGGTTTCTTTATAGAAGCTTTACAATACGGAACACCTCCACACGCAGGTCTTGCATATGGACTTGATAGAATGGTAATGTTATTTGCAAAAACTGATAATATAAAAGATATAATAGCATTTCCAAAAACTCAATCAGCAACTTGCCCATTGACTCAAGCTCCAAGTATAGTTGATGAAAATAGCTTAAATGAATTAAGTATAGAGGTGAAAGAATAAGGGAGGATTCATGCAAACTATTAGTAAAAAAGGAATAGTTGTAGAAAATTTAAATGGTAATGTTAAAGTAATGATACAAAAAGAATCAGGATGTGGTTCTTGTTCTTCATGTGGTGGTTGTGAAATAAAACCATCATATTATACTACATTTACCAACGAGAATCTTAATCCTGGAGACTTTGTATATCTAGATTCTGATATAAAAACTGTAAATAAACTGTCTTATTTTACTTATTTGTTCCCAGTTTTTATGATGATTACAGGAGCTATTTTGGCAAATACTGTTTTTAAAGATAAGTTTCTAGATAATAACTTGCTTACTTTTTTATTTATATTTTTATTTTTGGCCCTATCTATATTTGTATTAAGAATAATGGATAAGGGATATGAAAATAAGGATATAATTACAATAAGAAAAGCTTAATATAGATAAGGTTAGCCTTGCTAACTTTATCTATTTATTTATCTTAAATTAAATGGAGAAAAAAATGAACGCACCAATTGTTACACTAGTTGGTAGAACAAATGTAGGAAAATCTACCTTGTTCAATCGACTAGTAGGAAAAAGAAAAGCTATAACTGAAGATATCAATGGAGTTACTAGAGATAGGGTTTATGACAAGGTTGAATGGTTAAATCATGAATTTATTTTAGCTGACACAGGTGGACTTGATATATCAAATAAAGATCTAATGAATGTTGAAATTAAATCACAAGTTGAAAAAGCCTTATTAGAAAGCGATTTGATTTTATTTGTGGTTGATGGAAGAGAAGGAATTAATCCTCACGATTATGAAATAGCTAATGAAATTAGAAAATATAATAAAAAAGTTATAATAGTTGCAAATAAAATTGATGGATCAATAATTCCAGATCATATTTATGATTTTTACCAATTTGGTTTTGACGATTTAATTTCGATTTCAGCAGAAGGATCAAAAAATCTTGGAGATTTATTGGATAAAATAGTTGACTCAATAGATTTTTCAAAATTTGATACAGATTTAGAGGCTACAAGGATTGCAATTATAGGAAAGCCAAACGCTGGAAAATCATCTTTGGTAAATCATTTATTAAATGAAGAAAGAATGATTGTTACAGATATTGCAGGCACTACAAGAGATGCTATAGATTCTTACTGGCAATACAATGGAAATAATTATGTTTTAATTGATACAGCAGGACTTAGAAGAAAAAATAAGGTTAATGATAATATTGAATATTATGCTAATCAAAGAACTTTTGATGCTGTAGATAGCTCTGAAATTTGTTTATTTTTAATAGATGCAAGTGTGGGAGTTACAGAACAAGATACAAAGATTGCAGGATATGCTCACAATAAGAAAAAAGCAATAATAATTGCCGTAAACAAGTGGGATAAGGTTGAAAAAGAAACAAATACTATGAGGAATATGGAAAAAGAAATTAGAAATAAATTATCTTTTGCCCTATATGCTCCAATAATTTTTATATCAGTTTTAAAAGGTCAAAGAATTACAGATCTTTTAAATTTAATTGAAATTGTAAATAGTAACTATCATACAAGAATAAAAACAGGTGTGTTAAATACAATCTTACAAGATGCAATAATGATGACAGCACCTCCTCAAGATAAGGGTAAAAGACTTAAAATTTATTATATTTCCCAAGTTCAAACAGCCCCACCTAAGTTTTTATTACATGTAAATGATAAAGAATTGATGCACTTTTCTTATCAAAGATATTTAGAAAATCAAATTAGACAAAATTATAGCCTTCAAGGCGTACCTTTTACTTTTGAAGTTAAAGAAAGGAAAGAAAAATGAAATTTGTTTTAGTTGCAATTTTTTCATATTTACTTGGATCTATACCTTTCTCTTATATAATAGCAAAAAAATTTTTTAAAAAAGATATAAGGAGTATGGGAAGTGGAAATCCAGGTACTACAAATGTTTTTAGAAATTTTGGAGCTCTTGCAGGATGCTTTTGTTTATTTTTAGACATGGCAAAAGGATTTGTTGCAGTATATTTTTCTACTTTTTTATTAGGTGAAAAATTTGGATTAATTGCTTTTGTTTCTGTAGTTTTGGGACATGTATTTTCAATATTTTTAAAATTCAAAGGTGGAAAAGGGGTGGCAACATCAGCTGGAGCTTTGATAGCTTACAATATTAGTATATTTTTGTGCTTACTTCTTGTATTTTTGATAATATTTTTATTAACAAGAACAGTTTCAAAAGCATCATTAACCGCAAGCTTACTAGCTCCCTTTATTTCTTATTATTTCCAAGGTTTTAGCCCTTTCACAATAATAATATCATTAGTTGCCCTTACTATTATAATTGAGCATAGGGCAAATATAGTTAGGATAATAAACCATCAAGAAAAGAAAATGTTTTAAAGGAGTAATATGAAAATTTCAATAATAGGTGCAGGAAGCTGGGCAAGTGCTATTGCAGATTTCCTGTCAAAAGATAATGAAGTTTTAATGTATGCTAGAAATATTGAAGATGTAAATAATATAAATAATTTACACATTAACAAAAAATATTTCGAGGATATAAAATTAAGTGAGAATATAAAAGCAACAAATAATTTAAATGAATTATTAGAAAATAAAATTATTATAAATGCTATTCCTACTCAAAATATTAGAGAAGTATTAAGTAAAATTAAAGATGGTCTTGATGGAAAAATATTAATTAATTTGTCAAAGGGAATAGAAATTTCAACTTTAAAAAGAGTTTCTGAGATAGTTTATGAACTTAATCAAAATTGCACTTATGCTATTTTAACTGGACCAAGCCATGCAGAAGAAGTTATTAGAAAAATGCCAACTGCTTTAGTTTGTGCTTGTAAGAATGAAAAAATTGCTATAAAAATTCAAGACTTATTTACAAAAGATTATTTGAGAGTATATACTTCAACTGATGTTGTTGGAGCTGAACTTGGGGGAGCTGTTAAAAATGTTCTAGCCTTTGGAATTGGTATGGTAACAGGTCTAGGATTTGGAGATAATACCAAGGCTGCAATAATGACTAGAGGAATTTATGAAATGAATAAATTTGCTATAAGCCAGGGAGCTGATAGGAAAACTATAAGTGGTCTTTGTGGAATAGGGGATTTGATTGTTACAGCAACAAGTATGCACTCAAGAAATAATAGGTGTGGAATATTGTTTGGTAAGGGATATTCTTTGGATGAGGCTTGTAGAGAAGTTAAAACTGTTGTAGAAGGAATACCAACTACAAAGGCTCTTTATAAATTATCAAAAAAAGAAAACATTGAACTACCTATTACAAATGAAATATATAAGGTTATTTTTGAAGACAAAAATCCTAGAGATTCTGTAGAAGTTTTGATGAATAGGGACAAAAAAAGTGAATATTGATTGGATGTGCTATGAATATAAAAGAAAATATAGATGATTTAAAAAAAGATTTAGAAAATTACGACGCTATGCTTTTGGCTGTTACAAAAACTCATGGAATAGATAAAATTATGGAAGTTTATGATTACGGCCTAAGAGATTTTGGAGAAAATAAGGTACAAGAATTAATAGAAAAAAAAGAAAGGATGCCAGATGATATAAATTGGCATTTAATCGGGCACTTACAAACTAACAAGGTAAATAAAATTGTTGGAGAAGTTTGTTTAATTCATTCTGTTGATTCATTAAAAATTTTAAATAAAATTAATAACAGAGCCAAATCTTTGTCAATTGTTCAAGATTGCTTGATTCAAATTAATGTATCAAAAGAAGAAAGTAAGTCAGGTTTTTATGTTGATGAAATCGATAATTTAATAAAAGAAGCTAGTAAATTGGAAAATATAAAAATTAAAGGGTTAATGACTATGGCACCTAATACAGAGGATGAAACTCTTATTAGAAATTGCTTTAGAGAGCTTAAAAAAATATTCGATAATTTATCCAATTTAAGTTATAATAATATTGAAATGAAATATCTTTCAATGGGGATGACTCATGATTATAAAATTGCCCTTGAAGAAGGAGCAAATATAATTAGAGTAGGATCAAAAATATTTGGTAAAAGGATGTACAAAAATGTTAGATAAATTTAAAGAATTTATAGGAATTGACGATGATTATGATGAATATGATGAAGAAATTGATGATGAAAAAGAAGTAGAAAAAGCTAGTGATATTACAGAGAAAACTTATAGTCCTAGTTCCACCTATGATTTTAATAGCTCAGTAAGTAAGGATGAAGAAAGATCAACCACTTACTCATCATTTTCAAATGATTATTCTTCTAATAACAAAAGTAGAAAAATTAGGGGAGGAGACAATATAGTAAGTATGAATTCAAATAATAGAAGTTTTGGTCAAAGCTCAGCTAGTTCTTTTAGAATTTCTATTCAAGAACCATTAAGCTATGATGAAGATGGCCCAAAAATTGTTGATGATATCTTAGATAAAAAAGTTGTAGTTTTAAATCTTGAAATGTTAGAAGTTGATAAGAAAAGACAAATTTTAGACTTCGTATCAGGCGCTGTTTATGCTCTAGAAGGAACAGTTGAGAAAGTATCAAAAGGTATTTTTGTAATTTGTCCTAAGGGAGTAGATATAGACAATTATGTAGAAGATCAAATTTCAAGTGGAAATTATAACCAATTGTAAATTTTAAAAATCTTTTATGAAATTAGAATATAATATAGATTTTGTTGAAGATAAGTCTGTAAAGGCAAATATAAAAAAAGCTATCTCTTTATTAGAAAAATCATTTTATACAAGAAAAGAAGTTTCAAGTTTTTTTCTAAACCCATTTGAACTTTCAGTATTAAATGATATAGCAAAAATTAATAATATAGAGATAGTTTTTTTGTCATGCAATAAAGAAAGTGAAAGAAATATATTCGTAGCAAATCCATATTCAAATGAAATTGATTCTAAAGACTATATTAGTGTTTTAGAATTTAAACAAAATAATATTACTCATCCTGATGTTCTTGGAGCTCTTTTAAATTTAGGACTTGAGAGAAATGATATAGGGGATATTTACATTGGGAATGGGCTTTGTGAATTTGTAGTTTTAAATAAAGATAAGGACTTTGTAAAATTTAATTTGACCAAAATTAAAAAAGAAAGAGTAAGTCTTGATTTTAAAAAAGATAATATTTTATCTAAAAATAAAATAGAATATATTGAAAAAAGAGGCTTTATTTCTTCTTTAAGACTTGATAATATAGTTAGTGAATTTGTAAATCTTTCAAGATCAAAAGCTAAAACTTTAATAAAAAGACGCTTAGTTAAGGTGAATTTTCAAATAATAGATAATCCATCAAAAATTATTGAAGAAAATTCACTCATATCTATTAGAAAAGAAGGAAGATTTATATTTGACAAAGTTATAGGAAAAAGCAAAAAAGATAATTACCATATAGAATATAGGAAGTATAAATGATTTACACAATTTTAATAATGGCTGGAATAATACTAGATAGACTTAGCAAAGCCTATGCAATTTCCCATTTTATAGAAAATCCTATTTTTACAAATTTTATAAATTTAATTTATGTAGAAAATAGGGGAGCTGCTTTTGGGATTTTACAAAATAAAAGAATATTTTTTCTTATTTTAACCATAGCCGTAGTTTTTTATTTGTTGTATTATTTCATTAGAAATTTAAAAAGCAACCCTAAACTATTAAATATAGCCTTATCACTCATAGTTTCTGGTGCATTGGGAAATTTCTATGACAGATTATTTCATGGATTTGTTGTAGATTTTATAGAATTTTCATTTTTTAATTTTCCAGTTTTTAATATAGCAGACATACTAGTTACTACCGGATCAATCTTATTAATTATTTTTATAGGATTTGGAAAAATGGATGGAGAAAAAAATGACAGTTCAAATAGGAAATGATTGGGATGAGATTTTAAAAGACGAATGGAAAAAAGATTATTATTTAAATTTAAGAAAAAATCTAATCCATGAATATAAAAATCATACAATTTATCCAAGCATGTATGATATTTTTAATGCACTAAAAAAAGTTCCTTATAAAGACGTGAAAGTTGTGATTTTGGGTCAAGATCCTTACCACGGTCAAGGTCAAGCTCATGGTTTTTCTTTTTCTGTTCAAAAAGGAGTAAAAACTCCTCCGTCCTTATTAAATATTTATAAAGAATTGCACGATGATTTAGGATTATATATTCCAAACAATGGAAATTTAATAAAATGGGCTGACCAAGGAGTTTTATTATTAAATTCAACTTTAACAGTTAGAGCCCATCAAGCAAATTCCCACAAGGATATTGGTTGGTCTATTTTAACTGACAATATTATTAAACTTTTAAATGATAGAGAAAAGCCTATAGTTTTTCTTCTTTGGGGGAAATTTGCCCAATCAAAAGAAATTTTGATTACAAATAAGAGACATTTAATAATTAAAAGTGCTCACCCATCACCATTTGCAGCTCACAGAGGATTTTTTGGTTCAAAACCATTTTCAAAAACTAATGATTTTTTAATAAAAAACAATATGAGTCCAATTGATTGGCAAATAGAAAACCTAGACTTATAAATCTAGGTTTTTTTCTATTAAAAATTTCATGATATTTAAAATATTTTCACAAGAATATATTCCATCTTCCATAATTGATATAAGATTTTTGTTTATTTTATATTTGCCCTTATTTTCAAGATTAAAATTATTTATAGTAACAAAACCTGAAGAATTTTTTGACAATTTCCCATATAAAACCATTATCTTAAGTTTGATAAGCTTATCTTTTATTAAAAAAGAATAATTTTCTCCTTGAAATAATGAACTTTTTAAATTCTTATTAGAAAAAAATTCAAAATGACCAATATCTTTATCGATATAAGCACTGTCTAAGTGAATTTTATAATCACTAATTTCAAATGAAAGTTTGTCGTTTATCAAGTCATCAAGATTTGAAATAGCCTCTGTCGCAATCAAATCATTTTTATTATGAATCAAAATAGGCCAGGGATTATTTCTATTTTTAAATTTTTCACTAAGCTTACTTATAACCTTGTATCTTGATGGATCGTTTCTTTCAATTCCAACAATTTTTTCAATATCACTAAGCTTCATTGATTCAAATTTAATTAATTTACTTTTAGATTTAATAAATTTATATAAGTCTATATTTTCTGGAAAAACTGGATCTAATTTATTTTCAATTAGCCTAATATTTAAAAATGGAAGATCGAAGATTTCTCCATTGTAGGTAATTAATTTTTTATCTTTTATTTTTTCTTTATAAATTTGTAGCAATCTATTTTCTTCTTCGTCGTTTTTTGAAAAATATTGGTCTATAAAGAATTTATTTTTTTCATAATTAAAATATATTAGTCCTAAAACTACAAGCTTATCTCTTTTTGGATCAAGTCCTGTAGTTTCAATATCTAAAATACATTCATCTTTTTTTAAATTTTTCCCATAAAAAGGGTATCTAACACATAACATAATTTTACTATACCTTATATTTGCTTTATTTTCCCTATAATAATATAATAAATAAGTTAAAGGATGTGATAAAATGATATACTTAGACAATGCAGCTACTACTAGAATGTATGATGAAGTTATAGACATAGAAAAAGATTTTGAAAAAAAATATTTTGCAAATCCATCAGCCCTACATAGTTTTGGAATGGATGTTGAAAATAAAGTAAAAGAAGCAAGAAAAATAATTGCAAATTATATAAACTCAAATGAAAATGAAACTTATTTTACAAAGGGAGCAACTGAATCAAATAATATAATAATAAACTCCCTTGCAAGTGAAAAAAATACTGCTATTACCACAAAATTGGAACATTCATCTGTAATTGATGCTTTTGATAATTCATCTTTCAAAGAAGTTAAATTAATTTCAAATGATAATCAAGGATTTATAGATTTTGATTCTTTAGAAAGCTTGATAGATAAAGATACTAGGCTTGTTTCAATTATTTATGTCCAAAATGAGATTGGAAGTATCCAAGATATAAGAAAAATTTCAGATATTATTAAAAGAAAAAATAAAGAAATTTTATTTCACATAGATGCGACTCAAGCTTTGGGGAAAATTTCTTGTGATGTGAAAAAATTAGGTGTAGATGCCATGAGTTTTTCATCTCACAAAGTTCATGGACCAAAAGGAATAGGTGGCTTATATATAAAAAATTCTTTTAAAAGTAAAATAAAGCCTGTATTATTTGGAGGAAGACAAGAAATTTTCTCATCTGGAACTACTAATGCTCCAGCAATTTATAGCTTTGCAAAGGCTCTAGAATTATCAAATAAAAAAGAAGATTTTTCCTATATAAAAGACTTAAATACTTATTTAAGAGAAAAAATTGAAAATACAATTTCAGATATTCATATAAATTCAGCCGATGAAAATTCTAGTCCCTATATTTTAAATATTGCTTTTAAAAATATAAAATCAGAGGTTTTGCTTCATATGCTAGAGTCAGATGATATTTTTGTAGCAAGTGGTTCAGCTTGTTCAAAAGGAAATAATAGTAGAATTTTATCTGCCATAAATTTGGATGAAAAATATATGGATGGAGCTATAAGATTTTCATTTTCACATGATATTAGTAAAAAAGATTTAGACCTTGTAGTAGAGAAATTAAACCAATACGTAGAAGAAATAAGAAAGGTGTTTTAATGGAAGATTTACTATCAGTAAGTTTTGGAGAGTTATTTTTAAAAGGAAAAAATAGAAATAAATTTTTCAAAGCAGCAATCGACAATATAAAAAGAAATATAGAAGATATTGGCTATGAAGATATGTATCTTGAAAGCTCAAAGTTATATATAAAAGCCAATAAAAATGACTTTGAAAATCTAATAAAAGAAATAAAAAAAGTTTTTGGCATAATTTATATTTCAGAAATTAAAAGATGTGAGAAAAATAAGGAATCCATAGAAAATGCTCTAAAAGAAATTTTAGATAATATGGACATTAAAAATAAAACTTTTAAAGTTATAACAAATAGGGTTGATAAGTCCTTTGAAGTAAAATCTCCAGAATTTTCACAAATGATGGGTGGATTTATTTTAAAAAACTATGCAAAGGATAATAATTTAAAAGTTGATGTTCACAATCCGGATTTTAAAGTATTTATCGATATCAAAAAATATGCCTATGTTTATGCAAATAGGCACGAAGGAATAGGTGGACTACCAATAGGATTAAGTGGAAACGGACTTTTATTGCTTTCAGGAGGAATTGATTCTCCGGTTGCAGGATTTATGATGGCAAAAAGAGGTATGAAAATTGATTGTCTACATTTTCACTCCTATCCATTTACTTCAAAAAGAGCCTTACAGAAAGCATTAGATTTAGGAAAAATCCTATCCCAATATACTGGAAAAATGAGGATTTATTCTGTCAATATGGCAGAAATTTATAAGGCTATAAATAAAAATTGTAGAAGAAATCAAACTACAATTTTATCTAGAAGATTTATGATGAGAATCGGTGAAAAAATTTCAGCTAAAAATAATTATAATGCTTTAATTACAGGAGAAAGTTTGGGACAAGTTGCAAGTCAAACTGTTGAGTCTATGACAGTAATTGAAGATGCAACAAATCTTCCTATATTTAAACCCCTACTTGCACTTGATAAAACAGAAATAATTGATAGGGCATTATTTATTGGATCATATGAAAAAAGCATAGAACCATTTGATGATTGTTGTTCAATTTTTGCTCCATCAAATCCAATTACAAAACCAAAACTAAAATATATAAAAGAAAGTGAAAGTAAATTGGATATAGAAGAGCTTGAAAATCATGCTATTGAAAATATGGAAATATTTGATATATAAGTTGACAAAACTTGTATTTATTGGTAATATATTAAGGTAAACCGCTCAGTATGGGTACTGATCACCTTGACTGGCGAGAATCTAAATAGGAGGTGTACTATGTACGCTATAATTAAGACAGGTGGAAAACAATATAAAGTATCAGAAGGCGATCTTGTTAGAGTAGAAAAACTTAATGCAGAAATAGGAGATAGTGTAAGCTTTGAAGATGTACTATTAGTTAAAAATGATAGTGATTTAAAAGTTGGAACTCCAACAGTTGAAAATGCAAAAGTTGAAGCAACTGTAAAAGATCAAGCTAAAGACAAAAAAATAGTTGTGTTTAAATATAGACCTAAAAAAGCATCAAAAACTAAAAAAGGTCATAGACAACCATATACTTTAGTTGAAATTAACAATATTTCTTGTTAATGATTGATGTTACTTTATTTATAAAAAACGAAGAAAGATTAGGGTTTGCAATACAAGGACATGCAAATTTTGATCAGCATGGATATGATATAGTTTGTGCTGCAGTATCAATTTTGTCATACACAGCAGTAAATACCTTAGATTATTATGAAGTAGAATTTGATTTTTTTGATGATGATAATGAAATGAAAATTTCACTTAAAAATCCTAATGAAAAATCAGAAATTATTTTAAATGATTTTGAAATAGGTATAAAAACTTTACTCACAAATTATAATGAATATGTTAATTTAAATTATAGGGAGGTTTAGGATGTTTTTAAACATAAACTTACAAAGATTTTCTAGTAAAAAAGGAGTATCTTCTTCAAAAAACGGTAGAGACTCTAATGCTAAAAGACTTGGCGTTAAAAGAGCCGATGGACAAACAGTAAATGCTGGTACCATTATCGTTAGACAAAGAGGAACAAAAATTCACCCAGGCGAGAATGTAAAAAAGGGTGGAGATGATACACTTTTTGCATCATGCAGTGGTGTAGTTAAATTTGAAAGAAAAGGAAAAAATAGAAAACAAGTTTCTGTATATCCAAAGCAAGACATTGCTTAATAGAAAACCAGCTTGCCCACGGGCAAGCTTTTTTTGTAAAAAGGAAATTTACAATGATAGATTATGCAAAAATTGAACTTCAAGCCGGAAAAGGTGGAGATGGTGCAGTAGCCTTTCGTAGAGAAAAATACGAACCTACAGGTGGACCTGCCGGTGGAGATGGTGGAGATGGAGCAAGCGTATATATAAAAGCAACAAATTCCCTATCAACCCTTGAAGAATATAAATATAAAACTAAATATAAAGCTCCTAACGGTGAAGATGGAATGGGTAAAAAAAGATTTGGAAAAAAGGGCGAAGACTTATATTTACTTGTCCCAGTTGGAACTGTTATTAGAGAAAATACAAGTGGAAAAATTATAAAAGATTTGAAAAAAAACGGTGAAGAGTTTCTAATAGCAAAAGGTGGAAAGGGTGGAAAAGGTAATGTTCATTACAAATCTTCCACAAGACAAGCGCCAAGATTTGCTCAAAAAGGAAAAGAAGGCCAAAAAATCGAAGTAAGTTTAGAACTTAAAATTTTGGCTGATGTAGGCTTAGTTGGTTTACCTAATGTAGGAAAATCCACATTGATATCTGTAATTTCAAAAGCAAAACCAAAAATTGCAAATTATCATTTTACAACCCTTGATCCAAATTTAGGTGTAGTAAAAATTGATAAGGAAAGATCATTTATAGTTGCAGATATACCAGGCTTAATTGAAGGTGCAAATGAAGGCTTAGGTCTAGGACATGACTTTTTAAAACATGTTCAAAGATGTAAAATTCTTGTTCATTTGGTAGATATTTCAGGATTTGAAGGAAGAGATCCTATAGAAGATTTCGAACTTATAAATAATGAATTAAAATTATTCGATGAGAATCTTTACAACAAATACCAAATTGTTGCCCTTAACAAGTCTGACCTTGATTATAATGAAAATTACAAAAAATTTGAAGAAAAATACTCAGATAAATATAAAATATTTAGAATTTCAGCAGCCACAACTAGTGGAATAAAAGAGTTGATTGATGAAGTTTCAAAAGTTTTATATAATTTTGAAGATGAAAAATACAATCTTGATGAAGAAGTTGATGAAGCTTATCTTGATGAGTTTTATGATATGTCTCTTGCAAGTGATGAACTAAACTTTGAAATAGAAGATGGAATTTATGTTTGCAGTGGCTATAGAATTGATAAGCTTTTAGAAAAAGTAAACTTAGATGATTACGATAGTCGTATGTATTTTGAAAGAAATCTTAGAGAAATGGGAGTTTTAGACAAATTTATTGAAATGGGAATCAAAGAAGGAGATTCTGTAGCTATTGGAGATATAGTCTTTGACTATTATGAATAGGAGAAAATATGATATCAGGAAAACAAAGATCTTATTTAAAATCTTTAGCTCATGATTTAAAACCTATTATAAACATAGGAAAAAATTCACTAACTGATGAAGTTATTGAAGCAATTGATGAAGCTTTAGAAAAAAGAGAATTGATAAAAATAAAAATATTAAATAATAACTTGGACGACAATGATGAAATTGTTGATGAGGTTATAGAAAAACTAAACTGTGAATTTGTTTCTCATTTGGGTAATATTTTTACCATATACAGAGAAAGCAAGAAAAATAAAAAGATAGACTTATAATGAGAATAGGTTTATTTGGTGGTACATTTGATCCAATCCATATAGGACATATGATCATTATGGAAAATGTGATGAATTTTATGAATTTGGATAAAATTTATATACTTCCAAATTCAAATCCACCCCATAAGTTAGAAAATAAAAAAACAAATATAAATTTAAGGTTAAAAATGATAGAAAAATCTATCAAAAATAATCCTAAATTAAGTATTAATGATTATGATTTTAAAGACAATAAAATTCATTATACCTATAAAACCATAAATCATTTTAAAATTACTTATCCTAACGACGAATTTTTCTTTATCATGGGTGAGGACTCATTTATGGATATAGAAAAATGGAAAAACTACCAAGAAATACTTGATAAAAATTTAATTATTTTTAAAAGAGAAAGTGGTAAAAATTCTTCACTCTTATCTAAAATTAATAAGATAAAAAAGTATAATAAAAATATATATTTGATTGATAATTTAGCTTTAGACATTTCATCAACATTAATAAGAAATTTGGTGAAAAATAACAAAAGTATCAGGTATCTTGTAGATGATGATGTTATAAAAATAATTGAAGAGGAGAATTTATATGTTTGATTTTTCAAAATATGAGGATAAGTTAAAAAAAGATATTGGTGAAAAAAGATTTAACCATGTTCTGAGAGTTAAAGACATGGCTCTTAAATTAAATACAAATATAGATATAGAAAAAATTAAAACTGCCGCATTACTTCATGATTGTGCAAAATATAATGAAAAATATTATTTAGAAAAATATAAAAAGTATTGCGAATTTTCAGATGAAGTCATTTATAATAAATCAATCTTACATTCATTTTTAGGACCAATTGTTGCTAAATACGAATATGGTGTAGATGATATTGAAGTTTTAAATGCAATTAAATATCACACAACTGGAAGAGAAAACATGACAGATTTTGAAAAAATAATTTTTCTTGCAGATGCTTGCGAAGAAAAAAGAGATTATGAAGGTGTAAATGAGTTAAGAAAACTTGCTTTTAAGGATTTAGATGCAGCAGTTTTATTTAGTTTAGATGCTACCATAAAGTCCTTAGTTGATCGAAAAATAATTATTTTTCCATTGACAATTAAGGCTAGAAATTATTTATTAAGGAAGAAAAATGGGTAAATTAGATATAATAGTAAAAACTTTAGAAGATAAACAAGCCTATGATATTAAAGTCATTGATCTTGAAAATAAATCATCCGTAGCCGATTATTTTGTACTTGCTACTGGAAATTCAATAAATCAAAACAAGGCTTTAATAGAATATGTTGAAGAAAATCTAGAAAAAGAAGGATTTGATGTTTTATCTGTAGAAGGTTTAAGAGAAGGTAAATGGATTTTGATGGACTGTGGTGATGTAATAGTTCATATATTTTCATCTAATCAAAGGGAATTTTATAATATAGAAGATTTATGGGAGTCATAAATTATCGTTAATTGAGGTATTTTATGGAAACTGATAGAAAAGATAAGCTTATTATAGCTTTGATAATTGGAATTGTTATTGTTTTATCTCATAATTTTGTAAGTAGTAAAAAAAGTGATGAACTTGTATTTGAAAATATAAGTTCATCACTTAATGATCAAAAACAAGCTAAACCTATAAATAATAATGATAACAAAGAAAAAACTGAAAAATCCACTATTAAAAAAGTACATATAAGTGGGCAGATAAATAAACCAGGAGTTTATGAAATAAATGATGATTATAGGTTAGAAGATTTAGTTAATGATGCAGGTGGTCTAACAGAAAATGCTGATTTAAATAAAATTAATTTAGCCTTAAAGCTTGAAGATCAGATGAGGATTATTATCCCTAATATAAATGATAAAGATAATATTGAAAATAATATGACAACTCAATTAATAAGTCCAATAAATGAAAATGATAATAAAAAAGTAAACATAAATACAGCTGACCAAAGTGAGCTTATGACCCTACCTAATATAGGTGAAAAAAGAGCGAACGCTATTATTGAATATAGACAAAAAAATAAATTTAACAAGATTGAAGATATAAAAAATGTATCTGGAATAGGTGATAAATATTTTGAAGCTATGAAAGATATGATTGTAGTAAATTGAGGAGTGGATATGAAATTATCAACTAGGGGTAGGTATGGCCTAAGGGCTATACATTATTTAGCAGAAAATGAAGATAATGGTTATATTTCAGTTTCTGATATTTCAAATGCCTTAAATTTGCCAGAAAATTACTTGGAACAATTAATTAGAATACTCAAAAGAAATAATTTGGTAATATCAGCAAGAGGAGCCAAGGGAGGATATAAACTTTCTAGAAAATCAAACGAAATTACAGTTGGAGATGTATTAAGAGTACTTGAAGGAGAAATGACTTCAAGTGAATGTGTTGCTGATAGAGAAAATTGCAATAACGAGGACTGCGAAGCATATTATGTTTTTGCAAAAATAGATGATGCAATCAATAAAGCAGTCAATTCAATAACTATTAAAGATATGGTTAATGAAAAACTATAAATAGGAGAAATTTATGAGAAAACTTGGAATGAACGAACTTAGAAAAGAATATTTAGACTTTTTTGGATCTAAAAAAAATCATACAGTATTAAAATCATTTTCATTAGTGCCTGAAGATGATGATTCATTACTTTTAATCAATGCTGGAATGGCACCTCTAAAAAAATATTTCACTGGTGAAAAGAAAATGAAAAATAATAGAGCTACATCTTCTCAAAGATGTATAAGAACCGGTGATATTGAAAGAGTTGGTATCACAGAAAGACATGGAACCTATTTTGAAATGCTTGGAAACTTTTCTTTTGGAGATTATTTTAAAAGAGAAGCAATACATTGGGCGTACGAATTTCTAACTGAAAATCTTGAAATTGATAAAGATCTTTTGTGGGTTTCAGTTTACAAAAAAGATGATGAAGCATTTAAAATATGGAATGAAGAAATAGGACTTTCCAAAGATAGAATTTTAAGATTTGGAAAAGAAGATAATTTCTGGGAACTTGAAGTTGGTCCTTGTGGTCCAGACTCAGAAATTTTTGTTGATAGGGGAATAGAAAAAGCAATTGACGAAAATGATAATAAACCTGGAAATGATGATTCAGATAGGTTTATGGAAGTTTGGAACTTAGTTTTTACTCAATTTAATAAAAATATTAATAAAGAATACACTCCTCTTGCTCATCCTAATATAGATACCGGAATGGGACTTGAAAGAATGGCAATGGTACTTCAAAATAAAGATAATATTTTTGAGATTGACGTAAATCAAAATATTATAAAAGAAATTGAAGATTTATCAAATAAAAAATATAAAAAAGATAAAAAAGATGATATTTCAATAAGAGTAATTGCAGATCATTCAAAGGCTATGACTTTTATGGTTTCTGATGGAATTAGACCATCAAATGAAAAAAGAGGTTATGTTCTAAGAAGATTAATAAGAAGAGCATATAGGCATGGTAAACTTTTAGGTATAAAGGGAGAATTTTTATCATCAGTTATTGAATATGTTATAGATTCTTATAAGGTTGAATATGACGAATTGGAAAAAAATAAAGAAAAAATTATTAGTGTTATAGAAAAAGAAGAAGAAAATTTCCAAAAAACAATTGATAGTGGATTGGACATTTTAAATGAATATATAAAAGATTTAAAAGATAAAAATAAAGATACTTTAAATGGAGAAGATGCTTTTAAATTGTATGACACTTATGGATTCCCATTAGACCTTACAAAAGAAATTCTTACAGAAAATAATTTAAAAGTTGATAGAGAAGAATTTGATAAACACATGGAAAATCAAAGGAATTTAGCGAGAAATGCTAGAAAAGCTGATGCTGGTTGGTCACTTGAATCAATAAATGTTGATGAATTTAATGAAACAGAATTTATTGGATATGATAATTTAGAAGTTAATGCAAATATAATTGGACTATTTGACAATAAAGAAAAAGTAAACTTTATAAAAGAAGGTCATAAGGGTATAATTATTAGTGATAAGACTTCTTTTTACGCTGAAGGCGGTGGACAAGTTGCTGATACTGGATATGTAATTACAGATTCAGCTAAAGCAAAAGTTTACAATGTTCAAAAGAAAAAAGATGTAATTATTCATTATGTAGAAGTTATCCAAGGTGAAATATCTAAAAGTTGTGCTTTATTTAAAGTAGACAAGGAAAGAAGATTAGATATAACCAGAAACCATACTGCAACTCATCTTTTAGACCAAGCTCTTAGAAATGTATTAAATAATGATGTTAAACAAGCAGGATCTTTAGTCGATGAAAATAGGCTAAGATTTGATTTTACTTATCCAAATGCATTGACAGATGAAGAAATTAAAAATATTGAAGATGAAATAAATGAAAAAATAAGAGAGCAATTATCAGTAAATAAGAAAATAATGTCTTATAAAGAATCTGAAAAAATTGGAGCTATAGGTTTATTTGAAGATAAATATAAAGATATGGTAAGAGTTGTTTCAATAGCTGATTATTCAAAAGAATTGTGTGGTGGTTGTCATGTCAACAATACATCTGAGGTTTTAATGTTTAAAATAATTCAAGAATCTTCAGCAGCTTCTGGAATAAGAAGAATTGAAGCAATAACAGGTAGAAAAGTTTATGAATATTTAAATAAAAATCTTGGATTAATCAACGTAATTTCAAAAGCTTTAAAAACAAATCCAAGCAATATTTTATCAAGAGCTGAGTCATTAAATGAAGAAATTAAAAATCTTAAATCTGATATTCAAAAATTAAAAGAATTTAATGAAAAAGATATTTACAAAGATATAGAAAACGAAGTAAAAGATGCTAATGGCATAAAAGTACTAGTTCATAAATTCGAAAATGAAGATCTTGATACATTAAGAAATTTTGAAGAAAGAATTAAAGATAAATATAAGGATTTGATAATTTTATTTGCAACTGTACAAAATAATAAAATTATTTTTACAGCTTCTGTTTCTGACTCATTAACTGATAGATATAGTGCAGGTAAAATAGTAAAAGAGGTAAGTAAAATAACTGGTGGAAATGGTGGAGGAAAGAAAAATTTTGCTCAAGCTGGAGGAAAAGATATTTCTAAGCTAGATGAAGCTTTAGAAAAAGTTTATGATTTAATATAAGGAGAAATTATGTCAGAGAAAAACTTCAACGAAACTATGCGTTTTGATCCTCAAGAGGAAAAAAAAGTTGATATAAGGGAAACTATTACTAAAGTTTATGAAGCTTTAGAAGAAAAAGGATACAAACCTACAAATCAAATTATAGGATATCTTATAAGTGGCGACCCTACTTATATTACAGGTCACAAAAACGCGAGAAAACTTATAAGACAGGTTGATAGAGACACAATTCTAGAAGAAATATTAAAATATTATATAAATGAGTAGAATTATGGGAATAGACTTGGGTGATAAAACAATTGGTGTTGCATTAAGCGATCCTTTTTTTATCACCGCCCAAGCCTATGTTACAATTAAAAGAAAAAAAACAAATTTAGACATAAAAAAACTTATAGAAATTATTGATGATAAAGAAGTAAATTTAATAGTTATTGGCCTTCCCAAAAACATGAATAACACCTTAGGTCCTCAAGCCATGAAGGTGATTTCTTTTGTCGATTTATTGAAAAAATCCACTGATATTGAAATTAAGTATCAAGATGAGAGAATGACAACAATTCAATCTGATCAAATCTTAAGTGATATGAACGTTGATAAAAAAAATAGAAAAAAATATATAGATAAGATTGCCGCCTCTTTTATTTTACAAACCTACCTAGATGGGAGAAATAATGGATAAGATAATTTTAACAGATGAAAATAATAAAGAAGTTGAATTTAACATAATAGACACATTCGGAGTAGACGATAAAGACTATGCTGTTTTGGAACCATTAAATGAAGATTTTTTATTAATTTATGAAATTATAAAAAATGATGATACTATAAATTTTAAAACAATAGATAATGATAGAGAATTGGACGAGATAATAAGAATATACGAAAATATGAAAGAAGATTAACATGAACATTGAACAATTAAAAAAAATATTTGAAAAAAATGGGCACAAATTTACAAAGCAAAGGCAAATAATATTCAATGCTCTTAAAAATTCTAATTCAAAACATTTGACACCAGAAGAGTTATTTTCTATGGTTCATCAAGAAAATAAACAAGTTGGTATAGCAACAGTTTATAGAACTCTTAACATTTTTGAAGACTTAGGAATTGTTAACAAGCAAGAATTTACAGATTCTGTTAATACTTATGAGCTTATTAGCCAAAACGATGCTCATCACGACCATTTAATTTGTACAAATTGTGGCAAAATTGTCGAAGAAAAAATACTTGATAATGATAAATTAGCAAAAAGCTTAAAAGAAAAATATAATTTTGAATTAGACTATTATTCTTTAAGAATATATGGTATTTGCTCCGAATGTGATAATGATTTAAGGAGTAAAAATGAGAATGCAAAATAAACTAAAAGTTATCCCATTGGGAGGACTTGGTGAAATAGGTAAGAACTGTACGGTTGTTGAATACAAAAATGAAATGATTATGATAGACTGTGGTCTAACATTTCCAGATGAAGATATGCTAGGTGTTGACATAGTAATACCAGACTTTACCTATATTGAGGAAAATAAAGAAAAATTAAAAGGTATTTTTATAACTCATGGTCATGAAGACCATATTGGAGCTATAGCTTATCTTTTAAAGACAATAGATACCAATGTTTATTGTTCAAAGCTAACTAAAGGGTTATTAGAAAATAAGTTTAAAGAACATGGTTTAAATCCAAATAGACTTAAGATGGTTAATGTTAATAATACTGTAAAAGTTGGAAATTTAAGTGCAGAATTTATAAGAGTAAGCCATTCTATTCCAGATTCATGTGCTATAGCTGTAAAATCTCCAATAGGTACAATACTATTTACAGGCGATTTTAAAATGGATTTTACACCAATCGATGGTGAACCTACAGATATACAAAAACTTGCTTCACTTGGTAGAAAGGGACTATTATGCCTGTTTTCTGACTCTACAAATGTAGAAATTGAAGGAAGCTCAATGAGTGAGATGAAAGTTGGAGAAACTTTCATAAATTTATTTGGACAAGCTCCTGGTAGAATTATAGTTGCAACTTTTGCATCAAATCTTCATAGGGTTCAACAAGTAATATATGCTGCTGAAAAATATAATAAAAAAGTTGTTTTATCTGGTAGATCTATGCTAAATAACGTAAAAATCGCAAGTAGCTTAGGTTATTTAAAAATTAGAAATAACACTTTAATTGATATGAAAAGCATAAAAGATTACTCTGATGATCAAATAGTAATCTTGTCAACAGGAACCCAAGGTGAACCACTTTCTGCTCTAACAAGAATGGCAAATAATGAGCATAAACAAGTGCATTTAAATTCTACAGATACCGTGATTTTATCATCTTCTGCTATACCTGGAAATGAAATGTCAATAAATAATACAATTAATAACCTAACTAAAATTGGTTGTAATATTATTTATAATTCTTTGGCAAAAGTTCATGCTTCAGGTCACGCTTGTCAAGAAGAAATTAAATTAATGCACCAATTAACCACACCAAAATATTTTATTCCAGCTCATGGCGAGCCTCGCCAACTAAAAAAACACAAAGAGATAGCAATGGATATGGGGATGAATAAAGAAAATATTTTAATAGGTCAAAATGGTGATGTATTTGAATTTACGAAAAAATCTGCAAGAATAAATGGAAAAGTTCAAGCAGGTAATGTCCTTGTGGACGGTTCAGGAATAGGAGATGTTGGAAATATTGTTCTTAAAGATAGGAAGCACTTGTCTGAAGATGGACTTTTAGTTGTAAGTTTAACTATTGAAAAACATAGTCAAAAAGTTTTATCAAATCCTGAGATTGTTTCTAGAGGATTTATCTATGTAAAAGAAAATCAAGACTTAATTGAAAACTCAAAAGATATTGTTTTAAGAACTATGAAGAAGTGTCAAAAAAATGATATCCACGCTATAAGTCAAATAAAATATCAAATAAGGGAAGCTTTAAAATCTTATATATACAATCAAACAGGAAGAGATCCTATGATTTTACCAGTTTTAATAGAAGTAGAGAGTAATGAATATTAATTATAATCATATCGTTGATTATCTAAATAATATTTATATTGATGAAGATTTTATTGAAATAAGAAATTATGGAATTGAAAATAATATTCCTATAATGAAAAAAGAAAGTAAAGAATTTTTAAAGACCATAATTTCTATGTCAAAACCAAAAAATATTTTAGAAATAGGAACAGCTATTGGTTATTCTTCTTTACTTTTTTCAAAATATTCTAATGCAAAAATAACAACTATAGAAAAAAGTAGAAAGATGGCTGATATAGCTAAATATAATTTTAAAAAATATAATAAAGAAATAAACTTAATAAATATGGATGCAAAAAAAGCCTTGACTAATTTGAATCAAGGCTTTGATTTTGTTTTTATAGATGCAAATAAATCTCAGTATGAATATTATTTTAATAAATCATTAGAATTATTAAATGAAAATGGTCTGATTGTTTGTGACAACATCCTTTTTAGAGGAGAAATTACAAATGATGATCTTATAAATAGAAGACATATTACTATGGTTAAAAATTTGAGAAAATTTTTGTCACATATTACAAATTTAGATGATTATGTTACAAGTATAATACCAATTGGAGATGGTATTAGTTTAAGTACAAGGAGAATTGATGAAAGATAAAGTAGAATTATTAGCACCAGCTGGTGATATGGAAAAATTAAAAGCTGCTATAAAATTTGGAGCAAATGCAGTTTATATGGCAGGAAATAATTTTGGCCTTAGAAAAAATTCTAAAAACTTTGATAAAAACGAGCTAAAACAGGCAGTTGATTATGCTCATGAACACGATGTAAGATGCCATATTACTATGAATATAGTCCCTCACGATAATGATCTTGATGGAATTGTTGAATATATTAAATACCTTGATGAAATTGGAGTTGATGCTCTTATAATTTCTGATCCTGGTATCTTTAATATAGCAAAAGAAAATTCTAATATAGACTTACACATTTCAACTCAAGCATCAGTTACAAATTCACACACAATTAATTTTTGGTATAATTTAGGTGCAAAAAGAGTAATTCTTGCAAGAGAATTATCTCTTGATGAAATAATTGAAATTAGAAAAAATGTTCCAAAAGATTTAGAAATAGAATGTTTTATTCACGGAGCTATGTGCATTTCATATTCTGGAAGATGCTTACTTAGTAATTATATGACAGGAAGAGATGCAAACAGGGGAGATTGTGCCCATGCTTGTAGGTGGAAATATGCCCTTCAAGAAGAAAAAAGACCTGGGGAATACTATCCAATAGGTGAAGATGAAAATGGAACCTTTATTATGAATTCTAAAGATTTATGCCTAATTGATGAAATTGATAAGTTAATTGAGGCTGGAGTGGATTCATTTAAAATTGAAGGTAGGATGAAAACTGTATTTTATGTTGCTACAGTTATCAGAAGCTATAGGCAAGCAATAGATGCTTATTATAATGGAACTTATAGTGAAGAAGTTTCAAAAAAATATATGGAAGAAATAAAAAAAGCTAGCCATAGGCACTTCACAAAAGGATTTTTCTACAATAAAGCAGATTCAAATTCTCAAATTTATGAAAATTCATCTTACATTAGAAATTATGATTTTATTGCTGTCGTTCTTGATTATGATAAAGAAAACAAAATTGCAAAACTTGAAGAAAGAAATAAATTTATAGTAGGAGATGAGGTTGAATTTTTTGGAAATACCCCAGATTTTATTAATTTCAAAATTAAAAGCATGAAAGATTCCAAAGGAAATGATATAGAAGTAGCCAACAAAGCAAAACAAATAGTTTATATAAAGATTGACCATGAACTTAAAAAAGGTGATATGGTAAGACGTAAAATTGAAGAATAATTTTTAATATTAAATATTTATTTTTGATTATTTAAAATATTTGTATATACCTTCTGATTATGATAAATAAAAACTAATCAGGAGGATTTTTTATGCCAAAATATGATATTAACTTTATCTTATTTATAAAAATCAGTATAATGATAAAAATAATTTAATTAATATGGAGGATAATTTGTTAAATAGTAAAGGCTTTGATTTGTGGGCTGATGAATATGATAAAAGTGTCGAACTATCTGATGATGAAAGCTCATATCCTTTTGCAGGATATAAAAAAATACTCAATGAAATATACAATAGTATATTAAATAAATCTTATAAAAATATCTTAGATATAGGATTTGGTACAGGAACTTTAATTTCAAAGTTATATGATCATGATTGTACAATATATGGGCAAGATTTTTCTAAAAAAATGATAGAAATTTCACAAGCTAAAATGCCTTATGCTAAACTTTATTATGGTGATATTTCTAATGGATTGGTAAATCCATTGCTAAATTATAAATATGATGCAATAATTGCTACATACTCACTTCATCATCTAAGTGATAAAAATAAAATTATATTTTTGAATAATTTACTAAAACAATTATATGATGGTGGATGCATATACATTGGTGATATAGCTTTTGAAAATCGTGCTCTACATAATAAGTGTATGAATGAATTTAGAAATGAATGGGATAAAGATGAAATTTATTTTGTAGTTGATGAGCTATCTTTTCATTTCCCTAAATTACATTTTAAAAAAATATCTGAATGCTCAGGATTAATTACAATTAAAGAGAAATGATTTATATCAAAACTAAAAAGAGGCTGTAATTTTTACAGCCTCTAACTTAATTATTTATCTTTTGAAGGATTTTCTGAGAAATCTGATCTAGTTCTTCTAGCTTCAACTCCAACGTTTGAGTTTTCATCAGCTTCATCACTTATACTTCTTAAATTCTCTTGATCTGCGTGTGCTTTTTTATCTAAAGATTCGCTTCCATCAGCTTTGTTAGCTTCTCTAGATTTTTTATCAAGTTCTTTATCTCCTCTGTATTGATTGTCATTGCTTATTTCGTTTTTATCAGTCATTATTTTCTCCTTTTAATATAAAATTAGAATCTTATTATTAGTATACCCGTTCGTTTATAATTTAACCAATTTATTTTCTATTTATTTCCTTAATTATTTCTACAATGACTTCAGATGACTTTTTCATATCTTCTATTGGTACGAGCTCATAGATACCATGGAAATTATAGCCACCTGTAAATAAGTTTGGGCAAGGTAGACCCATAAAAGATAATTTTGAACCATCTGTACCACCTCTAATAGGTTGTTCTATAACTTCTATATCTAAATTTTCCATAGCATTTTTAGCGTAGTCAACTATTTGCATGTGATCTTTTAAAATATCTCCCATATTATAATATGTATCAGACATATCAATTGAAATAATATTTCCATATTTTTTATTTAAAAAATCTACACAGTCTTTTAGGAAATTTTTCATATTTTCAAATTCTTTTCTATCAAAATCTCTTATTATATAAACTAAATTTGTATCTTCAATACTTCCTGCAATTGAAATCATATGATAAAAGCCCTCATATCCTTCTGTGTGCTCCGGCCTTTTATTTTGACCTAATAGGTCGTCTAATTCTTTTGCTACTGTTATAGAGTTAATCATGGTGTTTTTTGCTGTTCCAGGATGAACAGATTTACCTTTTATAGTAATTTTTGCCTCAGCTGCATTAAAGGATTCGTATTCCAATTCTCCAAGTTTTCCTCCATCTAGGGTGTAGGCGAAATCTGCATCAAAAAAATCTACATCAAAACTATCACATCCAGTTCCAATTTCCTCATCTGGTGTAAAGGCTATTTTAATATCACCATGTTCAATTTCTGGATTTTTGATTAAATATTCAACGGCATCCATTATAGCTGCAATTCCTGCCTTATCATCTGCACCTAATAGCATTTCACCATTTGTTGTTATTAGAGTTTTTCCTATTAAATCTTTTAAAAATGGAAAATCTTTTTCTTTTATATAAATATTTTCCTTTAATTTTATATCTCCACCTTCATATTTTCTAATTTGAGGATTCTTTATTCCTCCAGGCATTTCTGGTGAAGTATCCATATGAGCAATAAAGCCAACTTTTGGAAGTTTTTTATCTGTATTTGCTTTTAAAGATGAAAAAACAAATCCTTCATTATTAATATAAGCATCTAAGCCTAAATCATTTAATTCATTTTTTAAAATTTTTCCTAATTCAATTTGACCTTCACTTGTTGGTTTTATTATATTTTTTTTGGATTCATCACTTCTTGAATCAACTGCAATATATTTTAAAAATCTTTTAGTAATATTTTCCATTCTATCCTCCTACAAGACAATTATACTACTTAAAAAATTTTAAATATAGAAATTAAGAATTAGGATTTTAATTTAAATTCGAACAAATATATGATAAAATGTAAATGATAATTAGATAGGAGTTATTATGTCAAATAAAATTTTAAAAATAAAAACTGATAGTATATTACCTGAATATAAAACTGAGCATTCTGCTGGTATGGACATATATTCTGCAAATGAAAAAGATATTATTATTAAACCTGGAGAGGTTGGAAAAATTGAGACGGATTTAAAGGTAGAAATTCCTGAGGGATATTTTGCTGCAATTTATCCAAGATCTTCAACAGGCGTAAAAAGGAATTTAATGCTTGCTAATTCTACTGGAATTATTGATAGTGATTATAGGGGAGAAATAAAATTATTTTTCTATAATTTTGGTAATAAAGACCAAATAATCAAAAAAAATGAAAGATTAGCTCAAATGGTTATCCAAGCTTATGAAAAAGTTCAAATTAAAAAAGTTGACGATTTATGTGATAGTGAAAGAGGAGAGGGTGGATTCGGTTCAACCGGAAAATGATGAGAAACAGAAAAAATAATAATATTTCAAGACTTTTTAGTAAAAATAAATATAATTTTATCCTTTTTATAATTGTACTTATAATTTCTATATTTTTATTTTCAAAGCTTGCATCTTACATTTCAAATAGGTCTATTTTAGAATATGATACGGAAATTATTACGATTAAGAATAAAGATAGCGAGATTGATGCTTTGACCTTAAAAGATATAAGAAAAATGGGTCAAAGTGAAATGAAAATAGTAACAAACAAGGGTGAGGAATTTAAAGTAGCAGGTGTTTCTATTGAAAAAATCTTGACAAGAGAAAAAATTAATCCAAATTTAAATAATACAATTGAGTTTTCTGATGAATTTGGACACAAAACTAATATGAGTATGGAAACTGCCTTGGAAGTTAATAGGGTTTTACTGGTTTATAAGATTGATAATAAAGCTAATATGGACTACAAAAAAGATCTTGGAAGTTTTATTATAATTGATAAACAAGAAAAAGACTCTAGTAAGTGGATAAAAAATATTCAAGTAATAAATATTAAATGAGGCTTTTAAAATTTTTAATTTATTGTTTCAAATTAGAAGCATCCAATAATCTTAAAATTTTAAGATTATATAAGGATAGTTTTTATTGAGACAATAATTTTTTTTGCACTAGTCTTATTTTTTTTGAATTTTACCGTATGATATAATAGTCAAAGGATGTGATTAAATGAATTCAGATTTTAAATATGACAAACTAACACCAATGCTTAGACACTATGTTGATGTTAAAAATGATTTTAAAGATTCCCTTCTTTTATATAGGGTGGGGGATTTTTATGAAGCATTTTTTGATGATGCAATAACTATAAGTAAAAATCTCCAGCTTGCTCTTACGGGCAAAGAATGTGGCCACGATAAAAGAGCTCCTATGTGTGGAGTGCCTCACCATGTTATAGATACCTATATAAATAAATTAGTTCAAAATGGTTTTAAAGTTGCCTTGTGCGATCAAGTTGAAGATCCCAAAAAAGCTAAGGGACTTGTGAAAAGAGCAATTACCAGGGTTATAAGTCCTGGAACTATTGTTGATTTGGAATCACTAGATAAAAAAGAAAATAACTTTCTTCTTTCTATTTTTGAAAATAAATTTGGTCTTGGTGCTTGTTTTTCAGATATTTCTACTGGAAAATTGATGGCTTTTGAAATAAAAAATAACCCAAGTATAAGTGCAAATAAATTAATTGATGAAATAGAAAAAATTTCCCCATCAGAAATTATTATAAATTCAAACTTTTCAAATAAAAAAGTTTTAAATTACCTAAATTTAAACAAGGATATATTAATTAATAAAATTGAAGATAGCAAAGACTATGAAAAATTATCTCAAAATGTTTATACAAATTTAGGAATGAAAAACTTTAAAAAGGTAGAAAATTTAAGAATTTCTTTGATTGCTATATCTAATTTACTTGATTATATTTATAGCTATCACAAAGAAAAACTTGCCCATATAAATGATATAGAAATCCTTGATATATCTTCATACTTGCAATTAGATGCAAATACCAGAAGAAATTTGGAACTTCATACAAATATTGACAAAAAAGGAAAGGAAAATTCTTTATTTAAATTGATAGACAAGGCTGATACAGTTATGGGTTCAAGACTTTTAAATGAATGGCTTGAAAGACCCCTAATAGAAAAAGAAAAAATTGATAAGCGCCTAGATTTAGTTGAATTTTTCTTTTTAAATCCCGACCTATCAAGTAAAGTTTCGTATTTTTTGGATGATATCTTTGATCTTGAAAGAATAATAGGAAAAATTTCTTATCAAAGAGCAAATGCAAGAGATTTTATTTCCTTAAAAACTTCTATAAGAAATATTCCAGAATTTAAAAGATTTTTGCAAGGTCTTGATAATAAAGATATAGTATCTTTTTCAAAAAATATTCCTGATGTTTCAAATATTTATAACATACTCGATAAAGCTATTGTAAATGACCCACCAATATTAATTACTGAAGGTGGAATTATAAAAGAAGGATTTAATAATGACTTAGATAAGTTAAAAAAATCTTCTTTATCTGCAGAAAATGATTTGCTTTTATATGAAAATGAAGAAAAAGAAAAAACTGGCATAAATAAATTAAAAATAAATTATAACAAAAACAATGGATATTCCATTGAAATTACAAAATCAAACCTACACTTGGTTCCAGAAAACTATATTAGAAAACAAACCTTAAAAAATCAAGAAAGATATACAACCGAAAGACTAGAAGAACTTTCAAATCTAATTTTAGGTTCAAGCGATAAGATTAATAGCCTTGAGTATGAAATATTTGGAGAAATTAGGGATTTTATTTTAAGCCAAGCAAAAACCCTCCAATATTTGTCTAAACTTATTGCAATAATAGATTCCATAAATTCCCTATCAAAGCTTGCAAGAGAAAACAATTATACAAAACCAAAAATTACAAAAGATAATCTCATAAAAATTAAAGATGGAAGACACCCTGTAATTGAGAAAAAACTTAAGGAAAATGAGTTTATTTCAAACGATACAGATATTGGAGAAGATGATAATTTAATCCAAATAATTACAGGTCCAAATATGGCAGGAAAATCAACTTATATGAGGCAGATGGCCCTTATAATAATTCTTGCCCAAATGGGATCTTTTGTTCCTTGTACAGAAGCTAGCATTTCGATTTGTGATAAAGTTTTTACTAGAATTGGAGCAAGCGATAATATCTCAAAAGGCGAATCAACTTTTATGCTAGAGATGAATGAAGTTAGCAATATTTTAAAAAATTCTACAGACAAATCCTTTATAATTTTAGATGAAGTAGGTAGGGGGACAAGCTCAGATGATGGTTTATCTATTGCAATGAGCCTAGTTGATTATTTAAGTAAAAAGAAAAAGGCTAAAACTGTTTTTGCAACACATTTTCATGAACTTACAATACTTGAAAATAAGCTTGATAATGTTATTAATTTAAAAATTGATATACTTGAAGAAAATGATAATCTTGTATTTTTAAGAAAAATTTCAAGAGGCAAATCTGATAGGTCTTATGGAATTGAAGTTGCAAGAATGTCGGGCTTACCTGAAGAAATAATTGAAAATGCAAAAGTATTTATGAATAAACTTGATCAAAGTGATGAAATATTCAAAGATAGCCATAAAATTGTTAAATCTTCAATTGATGATATAAAAGATATTGAAATTGAAAAGATTAAAAACTTTAGCGATTCTATCAATATAAATGAATTAACCCCCTTAGAGGCTATAAATATTTTAAATAATTTGATAGGAAAAATTAAGGAGATATGATGAAAATCATAGAACTAGACAAGAAAACCATAGAAAAAATTGCAGCAGGAGAAGTAATTGAATCTCCTGTTTCTATAGTAAAAGAATTAGTTGAAAATTCAATAGATGCAGGAGCAAAAAATATAATTGTAGAAATTAAAAATGGGGGAAAATCTTATATTAGAGTAACTGATGATGGGATTGGAATAGAAAAAGATGATTTTAAAAAAGCCTTTAAAAGACATGCCACATCAAAAATAAAAAATTTTTCAGACCTCTACGATTTGTTTACCCTAGGATTTAGGGGCGAAGCTCTATCATCAATTCTTGCTTGTGCAAATGTAAAGGCAATTTCTAAAACAAAAGATCAAGAAATTGGAAAAGAAATAATTTTTCAAAATGGAAATATGGTATCTTTTAATTCTATAGCTACAAATATAGGAACTAGTATAGAAGTTTATGATTTATTTTTAAATCTTCCTGTTAGGCGAAAATTTTTAGGATCAGATATAAATGAGTCAAATAAAATTTCAAAAATAATCCAAGCCCTAGCCCTAGGTTATGATAAGGTATCTTTTAAATTTATAAAAGATAATAGGATTATTTTTCAAACCTTAATAAATGAAGACTTAGAAAATAAAATTTATAAGTTATTAGATGAAAATTTAAAGGATAATCTTATTGAAATAAATATTGAAAATTCCTTATATAAGGTAAAAGGCTATATTTCAAAAGCTAATTACTATAGGGGAAATAGGTCTATGGAGTATATTTTCGTAAATAATAGGCTTATTGAAAATGAAAGTATAAGTAGGGCTATTGAAGGTGAATACAAAACCTTAATACCAAGCCAAAGATTTCCAGGATTTTTTATTTTTATTGAAACAAATGCAAGTAATATTGATGTAAATATCCATCCAAATAAAAAAGAAATCAAATTTACCTATGAAAATGAATTAATTGATTTGTTAAAAGAAAATATAAGCGAAAAGTTATATGAAAATTCTAGTATAAAAGAGCTTAGAGTAAATGATATTAAGAAAAAAGAGTTAAATTTTTATGATGATTATAGTGAGATTTTAAATACCTATAATAAGGTTAACGAAGAAGAAAATTCTTATGATATATCTTACGAAATTGAAAATAAAGATACAGAAAATAAGGAAATTCAAAATAGGGAAAATAACTTTTTTAATGGATATGAACTTAATTTTATAGAAGATAAAATGCCACAAAATACTCTAGTTAAGGAAGAAACAAAATCTAATAAGGTTGATATTTCTAATTTATCTTATACTTGTTCGATTTTTAATAGGTATTCTTTATTTACTTATAATGATAAAATCTTAATACTTGATCATAGGAGGGCTGATCAAAGGATTAAGTTCGACCAATATATGAAAAATTTTAAGAGTGATTCCATTTCTTCCCAACAATTATTAGAACAAAAAATAATTAAAGTTAGCCTTGAAGAATACAACAAATACATGCAAAAAAAGGATTTATTTATAAAAATGGGCTTTGATATAGAAGAATTCTCCTTTGATAAACTGGTAATTAGGTCAGTTCCCCTTGTATTTGAAAATCCAGAAAATAATGATTTTTTCTACGATCTACTTGATATTGATTTAGAAGATGAAGAATATTTTAAAGAAAAAATAGGAAAACTTATAAATAAAAATATCTTTAGAAAAGGTGATACTATTAATAAGTCAGAAGCTCTTGCAAGTATTGAAAAATTAAATTCTTGCCATAATCCTTATAAAACCTATGATGGAAAAAATACCCTTATTATGATAGAAGAAAATGAATTGGAGAAATATTTTGACAGATAAAGTTTTAATTATTACAGGTCCAACAGCATCTGGTAAAAGTGATTTTGCCATAAAGCTTGCCAAAAAATTTGATGGTGAAATCATCTCCGCTGATAGCCAACAAATTTATAAAGACATGGATATCGGAACCAATAAAATTGCTGAATTTGAAATGGAAGGAATTTGTCATTATGGACTTGATATAAAATATCCAAACGAGGATTATTCCGTGCAAGAATTTAAAGATATGGCAAGATCTTTAATTAATAAAATAAATTCTAGAGGAAAACTTCCTATAATTGCAGGTGGAACTGGATTTTATATAGATTCTATTTTATTTGACTTAAATTATGGAACAAGTAAAAAGGATGAAAATCTAAGAAAAGAACTTACAAATTTGGCAAATATAAAAGGAAACGAATATATTTATCAAAAACTTATTGAAATTGATCCAATAGAGGCAAAAAAATATCATCAAAATGAAGTTCAAAGAATTATAAGAGCTATTGAAACTTTTAAATTAACTGGAGAAAAACCAAGTTATTTAAGAAGAGGTTTCAAAAAACTAAATGAGGATATAAGTCCAATTTTATTTTTTATAAACTATAAGGATAGGTCAAAACTTTACGATAAAATAAATTTAAGGGTTGATAAAATGTTTGAAGTGGGTTTAGAAGATGAATTTAAAAACCTACTTGATAAATATAAATTAGATTCAAAATCAAAATCCCTCCAAGCGATTGGTTATAAAGAGTTTTTTCCTTATATAGAAAATGAAATTTCATTTGATACTCTTGTTTCAGAAATCAAAAAAAATACCAGACGTTATGCCAAAAGACAAATAACTTGGATGAAAAAATACCTAGATTATGATTTTTCACATTTATTTTATAGGGATGAAAAATCAGATAAAGAAATTTTATCAGGTATGGATAAAATAATAAAGGAGATTTATGATTTATAATAAATTATATGGAATTGATAAAAATATAGAAAATTATATAGAAAAAATAGACCAAGATTTAGAAAATAGATTTAAAGAGCTTGATAAAATCAGTGAATATAATCAAATAAAAGTTTTAAAAGCCTTTAGTGATAACAATCTTTCAAGCATACATTTTAATTCAGCAACAGGTTATGGATACGCCGACATAGGAAGAGATGTAGTTGAAGATATTTTTTCTACAATTTTTAAGGCAGAGGATTCTCTAGTTAGGCCAAATATAGTATCAGGAACCCATGCAATTTCTTTGGTTTTATTTTCTCTTTTAAATTATGGAGATAAAATTTTGTCTATTAATGGAGATCCATATGATACCTTACAACAAGTTATAGGAATTGAAGGAAATAAAAAAGGAAATCTCATATCTAAGGGTATAAAATACGAAAAATTAGATTTAAAAAATGAGCAAGAAATCCAATATGATAAAATAAAAGATGTATTAGATGATAAAACAAAGCTTGTTATGATTCAAAGATCTACAGGCTATACCAATAGAAGGGCCTTTAGCATTGAAGAAATCGAAAAAGCAATCAAAGAAATTAGAAGAGTAAATGAAAATGCAATTATTTTTGTCGACAATTGTTACGGAGAATTTACAGAGACAAGAGAACCTATCGAAATAGGGGCAGATATTATGGCAGGATCTCTTATAAAAAATCTTGGTGGGGGAATAGCTATAACAGGCGGATATATTTCAGGAAAAAAAGATTTAGTAGAATACTGTTCAAATACCCTGACAGCTCCAGGGATTGGTAAAGATGAGGGCTTAAGTTTTGGAACTACGAGAAATGTTTTACAAGGCTTATATTTTTCAAGCAAAACTACTATAGAATCTATAAAAGTTGCTCTCTTATTTGCAAAAGTTTTTGATGATTTAAATTATGAAATAATACCAAAAATAGATGATCCAAGAAGCGATATTGTTCAAGCAATAAAATTACATTCTAGTGAAAAATTAAGATTATTTTGTAAGGCAGTCCAAGAATCTTGTAGTGTCGATGCAAATTTAACACCAATTGCAGATGATATGCCAGGATACGAAGATCCTGTTATAATGTCATCAGGAGGCTTTGTAGAAGGAGCAACATCAGAATTATCATGTGACGGACCTTTAAGAGAACCTTATACAGTTTATTTACAAGGAGGCCTAAATAAATACCACGGAAAACTTGCCTTAATGAAAGTTTTGGAAAAATTTATGGATAATAATTTTCTTGATATTAATTCAATAATCTAATTTTATAGCTTATCTTATTTTAAAATAAAAATAATAATTAAAAAATCTAATCTGACTAATTTAAGTTAGATTAGATTTTTAAATTTGATAAGGGATTTTTATTTACAGCATTTTTCAAATCTTCATTATCAAGATGAGTGTAAATTTGAGTAGTTGATACACTTTCATGTCCTAAAACATCTTTTAAGGCTCTTATGTCAACATTCCCATATTTATACATCAAAGTTGCTGCAGTATGCCTTAGTTTGTGGGTAGAGTAGACGCTAGTATCAAAACCTGCTTTTTTTAGATATTTTTCAACAGTAGATTGAACAGCTCTATTAGAAATCCTATTTTTTCTTGTAGATATAAAAAGGGCATCAATCTTTTTATCCTTCAAATAATTTTTCCTAATAATTATATAATTATCAAGTAAATCTATGCAATTTTTTGTCAAATATATAGTTCTTTCTTTATTACCTTTTCCAATAATAGAAAAGTGATCATCTTTAATATCGCTTAAATTTACACTAACAAGTTCTGATAGACGCATTCCAGTTGTAAGAAAGGTAAAAACAATAGCCATGTCACGATTTCTCAAAAATTCATTTTTTTCATCGGCTATAGTAGAAAGTAAAAGCTCGGTTTCGCTTAGGGTTAGATAAACCGGTTGACGTTTTTGAATTTTAGGATTACTTAGTTTTTCACTGATATTATTATCAATCATTTCAATTTCTTGGTGTAAATACTTATAAAAAGATCTTAAAGCAGAGATTTTTCTTGATCTTGTAGAAGTATTATCATTTAGCTCATTATCAAGATATGAGATGTAAGCATACATATCTTGAATATTAATATCATTTATAAAAGATTTAGTAAAAATTTTATTAGAATCTATAATTGATTTTTCTAAATCTTTATTAAATTTATCTAAATCATCAAAATAAACTTTCCTTAAAATTTGAAAAGAAATAAAATTAATAAGATCATAATTATATTCACTAATAGTTTTTTTTGAAAGTCCTCTAATAGATTTAAGATAAGATAAATAATCTTTTAAAATCAAAGGGGTTTGGATTTTTTTCATAAAATTCTCCTAATTTGTTTGAACTAGGGTTATTATAGCATAAATTAAAGAAAAATCCAAATTATTGCACAAAATTATTATTTTGTGCAATAATTTGGATTTCAAATACCCCTTCTCAACTATAATTACATAAGGCTTATTTTTTATAAAATCTTAAAATTTTATATTAAAACATTTAGTATTTTAAACATCTTTTTATCCAAAAATCTTCATTCTATCAATAAAAATATAATCCAAAAAATTTAAAGCTCTAATTTGCGATTTAAGCGATTTTATATTTTTACCAATACTATTCTATGGTTAAAATTTATATATTTTTTCAAATATACCAATAAAATTTTAAATCAATTACTTTTCTCTTTTTATTTAATCTATAGAACAAAAAATAAAAAAATCGGATAAAGTTTTACCCTTATCCGATAAATTAATTATTTTCTTTTTTTACTAGAAAATAAAGCCATACTTGAAGCAGATAAAGTCACTAGGACTGAACTTAAAGATCCAACTCCTGTTTGTACATTATCAGATTTAATATTTTTATATGAAGACTCAGTTTTAACTTTATTTTCTGTTACTTGTTGGTTTTTTCTATAATTTTTATTTTCAGATTTATCTATTTTATTTTTATCAACTAAATCATCAGACTTAGATTTCAATATAGTTTTAGTAGATTTTTCTGCATTTAAATTACTTGGTTTTTTACTATCAACTTTTTTTGAACCTTTGTCTATTAAAGGTTTTGTAACACTTAAAGAACTTCCTACTTTACTAATAGAAATAGGACTGGATATTTCAATTTTATTTTCAGATTCTTTTTTTACGTTTTCAATTGCTTTTAGTTTTTCAAGATTTTTCGCCTTATTTGTTCTTGTTGTAATAGTCTTTTTAATAGAAGTCTTCTTTGAAGAAGAAGCAGAAGAAATATTTTTAACTTCTTTTTTAACTATTACAGGGTTAGATCTTTTAAAAGCCTTACTTACACTGTTAGTTGTTTTAGATGCTTTTAAGTTTGTACTTGAGTCATTATTCTTAACTACTATAGTTTTTGTTTTTTCTATTGTTGAGCCTAAATATTTATTAGCAACATCAGATAAGCTTGAACCAGAAATTACATTAAGAACCTTATTAACATACCTACTATCAGTAGCATAGCCAGCATTTTTAATTCTTTGAATTTGTTCTTTATAATCTTTAGCTTTATTTACACCGAAACTACTATAATAATTACCAGTTAATAAATTTAAATATTGCCTAATACTTTGCTCATATGTATCAAACTTTCTAAATTCATCACTTATTCTTATTGTTTTTCCATCTATTTCTTCATAAGTTTTATATACTACGCCTTTTCCTTTTCCGCGTTCAGAATAAGGAACTTTTACACCAAATAAATTTTTATTATACTTAGCAAGTCCAGATTGTCCCCAGCCTGACTCAAGAATAGCTTGACCCATCATAACTTCTGGGAAAATATTATATTCTTTAGCAAGATTTGAGTGACTTGCTAACATTTCTAGAAATTCTTTCTTATTACTATAATCATTTATATATTTAGGTTTTTCAACATTAGCTTGGAAAGTGCTTACAGATATTTTTTTATCTTGTGAAGAACTTTGAACATTTTCTTTTTCGCTAACTTCAGATATTTCTAAAACATTATTATCAACGGACTTATTCTCTTCTAATAATATTGGTTCCTCTTTAGATTTAGATTCATCTTCTATTAAATCAGTAGAAGGTTCATTATTTTCTTCGTTTGAATTCTCCAAACTCACTTCTTCAATTTTTTTATCTTCGCTTGCTAAATTATTATCTTCTAAAGTATTATTTTGGTCAATATTTCCATCTACAATATTTTCTTCTTCATTTTTTTCTAAATTTAGACTTTCGCTTTCTTCTGAATCTTCTGAAGAGGAAACTTCTAGAGGCAAGGTATTCTCTATTTCTTTTTCCTCTATTTTTTTATCATTTTTCTTATCTAAATTATTAATTACATCTTGAACAGTTGACTTATCAATAGATTTTTCTTCATTATTTTCATCATTTTTTTCTACTTTTTCATCTGAATTTGCCTTTTCTTTTTCAGATAATTCTGTTTCATCTATGCTTTCATCTTCTAATTCATCTTTTTTTTCAACTATAACCTTTTCAATATTTTTTAAATTATTATCTTTAGCTGAAGAATTAGAAAATATTCCACCGCTTGCAAGCAGTAAAACTAAAGCACCACTTGTAATTTTTGTTATATTTCTGTTATTATTTTGTTTCATTTACAACTCCTTAAGCTCTTATTACTATAATGATATAATCTTTTGTAATAATTGTCAATTTAAATATATAGATATGTCTTTTTTGTAATATTTATTCGCAAAAAAAGAGAGGCTCAAGCCTCTCTAAATTACTTAGCATATTCAATTGCTTTTGATTCTCTTATTACATTAACTTTTATTTGACCAGGATATTCTAGTTCATTTTCAATTTTTTGTGCGATTTCTCTAGCAATCACAACCATTTGATCATCTGATATTTTTTCTGGTTTTATCATAACCCTTAATTCTCTTCCTGCTTGTACAGCAAAAGTTTTTTCGATTCCATCAAATGAATTTGCTATTTCTTCTAGATTTTCTAGTCTCTTAATATAATTTTCTAAGCTTTCTCTTCTTGCTCCTGGCCTTGCTGCTGATATGGCATCTGATGCTTGTACTAAAATTGCAGCTATACAATTAGCCTCTACATCTCCATGGTGAGATTCTATACAATTTATTACATTTTTATTTTCACCATATTTTCTTGCAGCTTCGACCCCGATAGAAATATGAGTTCCTTCTACTTCATGATCTATGGCTTTGCCCAAATCATGTAATAGGCCTCCTCTTTTGGCATCCTTATCATCAAGACCCAATTCCTGCGCTAGCATTCCAGCAATTTTTGCAACTTCTATTGAATGTTTTAAAACATTTTGTCCATAAGAAGTCCTAAATTTAAGCTTTCCTACAAGTCTTACAAGTTGTGGGTGAAGATTGTGTATGCCTACTTCTTCGATCGCCCATTGTCCATCTTCAATTATTCTTTGTTCAACTTCATCTTCTGCTTTCATTAGCATTTCTTCGATTCTTGAAGGATTTATTCTTCCATCAAGAATTAATCTTTCCAATGCTACTTTTGCAATTTCTCTTCTTATTGGTTCAAATGCAGAAATTACTACCGCTTCTGGTGTATCATCAATTATCATATCTGTTCCTGATAACTGTTCAAAAGCTCTTATATTTCTACCTTCTCTACCAATTATGCGCCCTTTCATTTCATCATTTGGCAATGAAACTACAGTAACTGTACTTTCAGCTACTTCATCAGCCGCATATCTTTGAATTGTTGTTGCTATAATTTCTGAAGCTAATTTTTTACTTTCATTTTTAGTTTTTTCTTCAAACTCTTTAATAATTTTAGCTTGCTCATGAACAACATCATTCTTTAAGCTTTGAAGTAAAATATCTTTGGCCTCATTTGTTGTAAGACCTGCAATATCTTGTAACTTCAACTCTTGCTCTTCGATAAGTTTCTCAATTCTGTCTTCTTTTTGTTTTAACTTTTTTTGGTCACTAGAGATTTCATCAGATTTCTTATCTAATAATAAGGATCTTTTGTCTAGACTCTCTTCTTTTTTTAAAAGATGAACTTCTTTTGTAGCAAGTTCATTACTCTTTTTGTTAATTTCTTGCTCGCTTTCCATTTTGCGTTTAGAAATCTCATCTTTAGCACTTATCAATGCATCTTTTTTCAGGGATTCAGCATCCCTGTTTGCTTCCTCAATAATTCTTGCAGAATAATCTTCTGCAGAAGAAATTTTTGATTCACCTACTTTTTTTCTACAAAGATAGCCTATAAAAAAAGCTAATATTATGAAGGCGACAGATAGAATAATTTGATTAAAATTCATTTTATCACCTCCTGTAATTAGGATTTACATCCTATAAATAATTATATCATAAATCTATATTTATACGAAAAAGTTTTTCTTAATTTATTTCTCTTTCATTTGTTTTAGATACATTTTCTTGTATTCTCCATTTAATCCCATCAAATAATCATGATTTCCACTTTCTAGAATTTTCCCATGAGATAAGACTATTATTTTGTCAACATTTTTAATAGTAGATAATCTGTGAGCAACTATAAATGTTGTTCTATCTTTTTTTAATTCATTAATCCCTTTTTGGATTATATTTTCAGTTTCTGTATCAATATTTGAAGTTGCTTCATCTAAAATCAAAATTTTGGGATCCCTGATATAGGCTCTAGCAAATGAAATTAATTGTTTTTCACCCTGACTTAAATTTGATCCATTTTCTAAAATATCACTATCAACCCCTCTATCTATAAGCTTTTGCCCTCCAACTTTTTTTAGAGAATCTATAACTTCTTTGTCTGAAAAATTTTGACCTAGGCTGATATTTTCCTTGATGCTTGCTTTAAACAAAAATGCATCTTGTAAAACTACAGCCATATCTTTTCTCAAATTATCTCTATTGATTTTATTTATATCTGTATTTCCTATTAAAATTTTTCCTTCTCTTGGAGAATAAAAATTTAAAAGTAAATTTATAAGTGTTGATTTTCCAGAACCTGTTTGACCAACAAAGGCTATTGATGATCCGTTTTTTACTTTAAAGCTAAGCCTTCTTATAACATCTTCATCTCCATCATAAGAGAAATATATATCTTTAAAATAAATGTCTTTATTAAGGTCTATTTCTTTATCTTCCAATTTATCCATAGATTTCATTTCCAACAATTCAAATATATGATTTGCTGAACTAAGAGCATCCTCTACATCACCAAATCTCATTATTATTGTATTCATATTATTAAAAATCTTGGTTGTATAATCAATTGCCATATACAAGGATCCAATACTTACAAGATAAATTTTTGTAATTGAACCAAGACCGAAATAAATTAACACTATAATTATTGCCAAAAATTGAATTATGTCCATAGCCCTGTATCCAGAATATGATCTTAATTTTGATAATTTAATATTTAAATCGTAAATTTTTTTATTTACATTTTCAAACTTTTTAAAAATAAAATTTTCCCTATTAAATACCTGAATAACTTCCATATTTTGAATATATTCATTTATCTTAGCATTAATATCAGCCGTGTAAATCTTTATATCTTTTGTATAAGCATATGTTTTATTTAGATAACTTCTAAAAATAATAAATACAAGGGGAATTAGTATTAAAAGCATAAGGGCTGCTATAGTATCTGTAAATAAAAGTGTAATATAAAGTCCAACTATTAATATAATTGCATTTATAATATCAGAAAATAAAAGTTGAAACATAATTTTTAATTTGTTTGTATCATTTGTTATTCTTGATGCAATTTTTCCTGATGGAAGAGTATCAAAATATGATATAGGAAAAGTTGAGACCTTATCATATACATCCTTTTGCACTCTTGCCGCAATTTTATTTGCAGAAATTTGAAAATAAACTCTGGACCTATTTAGTAAAATCCCCGATAAGACAAAAACTATAAAATACAAGGCTAACAATAAGGCAATTTTTTTAAAATTTTCCCTATCCATATCAGATTTTAATACATTGTTTATAATATATCCAATTATCATAGGTCCAATTATTTCCAGTACAGTTCTTAAAAAAGAAAAAATAAAACCAATTGATAAAAATTTCTTTTCACTAAGAGCATATATTTTTAATTTTCTATAATTTTCTTTATTTTTCGTCTTAATCATTTTTATCACCTAAAATTTGATTTTCATATTGACTTTTATACCACTTTCCATTTTTCATAAGCTCATAATGATTTCCCATTTCAACAATTTTTCCATTTTTTAATACAATTATATTATCACAATTTTGTACTTGACTGATTCTATGGGCTATTATTATTGTAGTTTTATTTTGTCTGTATTCTTTAAGTTTATTAAGTATGTTTTTTTCTGTATTGGCATCTACCGCACTCATAGCATCATCTAAAATTAAAATTTCAGGATTTTTTAAAACTGCCCTTGCTATTGATAGTCTCTGTTTTTGTCCACCAGATAAAGAAACCCCTTTTTCTCCTGTTATTGTGTCAAGACCTTTAGGAAATTCATCAATATCTTTTTTAAAGTCTGCTATGTCAATTGCTAAATTTAGATCTTTTTCACTTGCATCTTCTTTTGCAAATAAAATATTATTTTTCAAAGTATCTGAAAAAATCATATGTTGTTGAGGTACATAACCAATATTCTCTTTTAAACTTTTAAAAGAAATATCCGATGAAATATCTTCATTAAAATATATAGTCGATTTATCAACCTTATATAAGTCTAGTATTTGTTTTATAAGTGTAGTTTTTCCAGAAGAAGTTTTTCCTAATATTCCCAAAGAAGTAGAATTTTTGATTTTTAAGCTTATCTCATTTAATATATTTTCCTTTGAACTTGGATATTTAAAACTGTGATTATCAAATTCAATATCCAAAGGAAATTCTACATTTTTCTTATTTTCTGAATTTTTAATTTCTTCTTTATAATCAAGAGTTTCACTAATTCTATCCATAGCAGCACTTGCTTGTTGTTTTACATTTATAAAATCTCCCAAAGCATACATTGGCCAAACTAACATATTTAAATAATAAGTAAATGAAACTATTTGTCCAATAGAAATTTTTCCAATGCTCATTAGATAAGATCCAAAACCTATAGCAATAATAAATGTAAGGGAAGTAATTATTCTTTCAACAGGAGCAAGAAGAGCTTGATATTTTGCAAGAATAATATTATTATCGGCTAGTTTATCAGCATTATTGTAAAATATTCTTCTTCTATTCCCTACAATATTAAATACTCTAATAAGCCTAATCCCTTCAGCATCTTCTAGAACACTATCATTTAATTTATCAAATGATTGGTTTACCTTCTTAGATTTATCATAAATTTTATCCCCTATTTTAAAATATATAAAAGCTATAAAAGGTAGGGGTAAAATAGAAAGTAAAGTCAATTTAAAATCTATGGTAAAAATCATAACTAAAACAATACTTAAAGGAAGGATTGTAGCATCAATTAATGATAAAGTTCCATATCCCGCCATTATTGAAATTTGTGAAATATCATTAGTAGATTTTCCCATAAGAGACCCTGTAGAATTATTTTCAAAAAATTCTTGAGATTGGGATAAAAACTTCTTCATCAATTTATTTCTAGTTAAATATTCAATAGTCCCACTTGCCTTGAAAACATTGTAAGACCATCCCATGGCTAGCAAATACTTTAACAAAATAACAAAAATAGTAAATGAAATTATCTTAATAAAATTTTCTAGATCAATTGAATTATTGTAGATTAAATCTATTAATTTACCTATTATATATGGCAAAAATAAAGAAACTATATCACTTAATAATAAAAATATAATTCCAATTATATAGGATTTTTTATAGTATTTTATAAACCATTTAAATTTCTTATACATATTTACCTCTAAAATTAAAGAGCTGTTAATTTAAATAATCTTAAATTCAGAATTAACAGCTCTTTTTTAATTATGCCTATGTTTAATTATCTTTGCTGGAGCACCGACTGCAGTACAATCATCAGGTACATTTTCTAAAACTACAGAATTCGCTCCAATTTTACAGTCATTTCCAATTGTAATATTTCCTAATAAAATTGCTCCAGCGCCAATTAACACATTATTACCAACACTTGGATGTCTTTTAACTCTTTTATTTACTAAACCACCAAGAGTAACTCCATGATACATTAAAACATCATCACCGATTTCAGCAGTTTCTCCTATTACTACACCCATTCCGTGATCTATGTAGCATCTCCTACCAATTTTTGCTCCAGGATGAATTTCTATTCCAGTTTCTCTTCTAGCTTCTAGGCTAATTTCATTCGCCTTAGAAAATTCGCCCTCAAGATATAATTTATGAGCCTTGTAATGCGCTAACAAGGCCCTTATACCTGGAGAAAATCTAATTGCATCTCCAGCCTTAGTTAGGGCAGGATCTTTTTTTAAGGCTGCCCTAACTAATTCATCTTTATATTCTTCAAAAGTCATATTAATCTAAATTGTACAATTCTGTTGATAAATATCTTTCACCAGTATCTGGTAAAACAGTAACAACTACCTTTCCTTCACCAATTTTATCAGCTATTTCAATAGCACCAGCTACATTAGCTCCTGATGAAATTCCAACAGCTAAAGCTTCATTTTTTGCAAGTTCTCTAGACATTTTAATAGCATCATCGCCTTTTATATCGACAATTCCATCTACTATATCAAAATCTAGGTTTTTAGGAATGAAATTTCCACCAATCCCTTGGATTTTATGTCCTGAAGCTTTTCCACCAGAAAGTAAAGGACTTTCAGCAGGCTCAATTGCATAAATTTTTACATTTTCATTATTTTCTTTTAATCTCTTACCAACACCTGTTACAGTTCCACCTGTACCAACTCCAGCTATAAAAGCATCTGGAGATATTTCTTCCAAAATTTCAACACCTGTTGTTTCGTAGTGAGCTTTAATATTTGCAGGATTTGAAAATTGATCTGGCATAAAATATCCATCTTTTTTTGATAATTCAACTGCCTTATCAACCGATCCTTGTAAAGCATTTTCAGTAGTTCTTATAACTTCTGCACCGTAAGCTTCAGCAAGTTTTGATCTTTCTATGCTCATAGAACTTGGCATTGTCAAAATGCACTTGTATCCCTTTGCCGCAGCAAGAGCAGCCAAAGCTACACCAGTATTTCCACTTGTAGGTTCAACTATTGTGTCACCTTTTTTCAATTTTCCAGATTTTTCAGCTTCCTCAATCATATATAAAGCTATTCTATCTTTAATTGATCCAGCAAGGTTATTTTTCTCAACCTTAACATATATATCAGCTCTTCCCTCTTTTTTAAGAGAATTTAATTTTAAAAGAGGTGTATTTCCTATTAATTCTTGTGCGTTTTTATTTATTGTCATTTTAACTCCTTTTAAAAATTAAAAGTATTTTATCAGTTATCCTAAACATTATATTAGAAAAAAAATTTCTTTCAATTAATTCATAGTAAAAAGATATGAATTCTTTGTAAAAAAAAGAAAGCCAAGAGGCTTTCCTTTAAATTTTATTATTAAGCATTCATTTGGCTTTGAACTTCTTTAGCGAAATCTTCTTCTTTTTTCTCTAAACCTTCACCAACTTCAAATCTAGCAAATCTTCTAATTTTAATATTTTCTCCTACATTATTAGCAGTATCTCTTAAATATTGTTCAATTGTTAAATCTGGATTTTTAATATATTGTTGGTCTAACAAGCATACTTCTTTGAAATATTTTTTAAGTCTACCTTCAACTTTTTTGTGAGCTATCATTTCTTTTTTGTCTTCAGGCATATTTTCATTAGCTTCATTCATAGCTTGTTTGATTAATATTTCTTTTTGTTCTGCCACATCTTTTTCATCAGCATCTTCCTCTGAAATATAAAGTGGATTTAAAGCAGCTATATGCATAGCGATATTTCTAGCAAATTCTTTAACAGTATCAGTGTTTGCTGAGAAATCTGTTTCTGTATTAATTTCAACAATAACACCTATTTTATCATTATGAATGTATGAACCAATTACTCCTTCTGCAGCTATTCTATCAGCTTTTTTATCTAGAGTAGCTTGTCCTTTTTCCTTTAATAGTTTTATAGCATTATCTATATTACCATCGGTTTCAGTTAAAGCTTTTTTACAATCCATCATTCCAGCGCCAGTTTTTTCTCTTAATTCTTTTACTAATTTTGCACTTACTGCCATAATATCCTCCTAATTATTCCTCTATTGATTCTTCTTCATTTTCTTCAGATGATTGTTCAGATTCTTCTTCATCAGTCTCTGCTTCTTCGAAGTCTTCCTCACTTACAGCGAATTCGCTACCTTGGTTTCCTTCTATAACAGCATCTGCCATTAGTGAAGTTATAAGTTTTACAGCTCTTATAGCATCATCATTTCCTGGTATAGCTATATCTACAACATCTGGATCACAGTTTGTATCAACAATTGATATAACAGGAATTCCTAAAATTCTTGCTTCGTGAACTGCTATTTCTTCGTTTGATGGATCAACTACAAATAATACATCTGGTAGCTCTTCCATATCTTTGATACCACCAAGATTTTTTTCTAATTTATCCATTTCTTTATTTAATTGTAAAACTTCTTTTTTAGGTAGAAGATCAAATGTTCCATCTTCTTCCATTGTTTCATATTTTTTAAGTTTGTTTACAGAATTTCTGATTGTGTTAAAGTTTGTCAACATTCCACCTAACCATCTGTTAGATACATAATATTGACCACATCTTTTAGCTTCTTGTTCTATGGAATCTTGAGCTTGTTTTTTTGTTCCTACGAATAAAATATTTCCACCTTCGCTAGCAATATCTCTAATTGTTTCGTAAGCTTTTTCAATTTGACCTGCAGTTTTTGCTAAATCTATAATATAGATTCCATTTCTTTCTGTGAAGATGAATTTTTTCATTTTTGGGTTCCATCTTCTTGTTTGGTGACCGAAATGTACACCAGCTTCTAATAATTTTTTCATTGATACTATTGACATATATCTTACCTCCGTTTATTTTCTTCCATCTTTTTCACCTAGATTTTAAACCAATTTAAATTAGCAACGCAAACCTATCCAAAGATGTGCATAGTACTTATGTAATATACCATAAATTTTAATATATTACAAGTTTATTCAAACATTGCTTCCACAAATGATTTTGAATCAAATTTTTCTAAATTATTTATTCCTTCTCCTACTCCAATATACTTAACTGGTACTTCAAGTTCAACTTGAAGAGGGAAAATCACGCCACCTTTTGCAGTTCCATCAAGTTTTGTTAAGATTAATCCGCTTATATCACAAACATTTTTAAATTCTCTAAGTTGGCTTATAGCATTTTGTCCTGTCGTTGCATCTAACACCAATAAATTTTCTCTATTTGCATTATTAGCGTGAGTTGAAATTGTTCTATTTATTTTTTCAAGCTCATTCATAAGATTTTTTTTGTTATGAAGTCTTCCAGCTGTATCACAAATTAATACGTCTGAACCATTGGCTTTTGCTGCTTGTATAGCATCAAAAATTACGGCAGATGGATCTGACCCTTCTTTATGAGCAATCATTTGTGTATTTGATTGTTTTGCCCATAAGTCAAGTTGCTCTATTGCTGCTGCTCTAAAAGTATCAGCAGCTGCTAAGGTAACCTTGTGACCTTCTTTTTTTAGGTTATAAGCAAGTTTTCCGATAGTTGTAGTTTTTCCTACACCATTTACTCCAATAACCAAAATAACACTTAGCTTTTCTTTTGATACATTTAATTTATTTTCTAAATTTTTTTCATCTAATTTATTTTCCATTATTTCTTTTAATAAAGGAAAAATTTCTTCTGAATTTTTGATTGATCTTTCTTTTATTTCATCTTTTAATTGATCTACAATTTCGATTGTAGATTGCATTCCTATATCAGCAGATATTAAAATTTCTTCTAATTCATCATATAAATCATCGTCAATTTTTACATTGGCAGTAAATAAGTTTTTAAGATTTGATGAAAATTGTTCTCTAGTTTTTGATAAACCCTTAGATAATTTAGCAAAAAAACCTAAGTCCTCATCTTGATCTTTTTTTTCTTCAAAATTATTATTAGCTAATTGTTCATTTTCTATTAAATTTTCTTCTACATCATCTTTATTATATTCTTCATCTATGTTTTCTTTTAGTTGATCAGAAGTTTCTTCATTTTGAAAAGGCTCTTTTTCTAATTTTTCATTATCAACTTCTTCATCTTTATTTTTTTTCTTAAAAAATTCAAACATTTTATCTCCTTAATTTATATCGCTTGGATTTAATGCTACTAGTATACTTGTATCTTTACTTTTATTTATAAAATAATTTTTAAGTCTTACAAGAAAATCAGAAATTTCTTCTAATTTTTCATCTTTTAATTTTATAATTATATTGTATCTGTATTTGTTATTAATGCGAGATATTTTACATGGATTTGGTCCAATTATTTTTACTTCTCTATCTTTTTCGTATTCTAAATCGAGATAATATTTTATTTTTTTTGAAATATCCATACATTTTATTCTTGACTCATCTAATACTTTTATAGTTATCAAATTTACAAAAGGCGGATATTCAAATGCTTTTCTTGATTCAATTTCATAATTATAAAATCCTTGGTAATCATTTTTACTTGCAGCATTTATTACAAAATTATCAGGTCTATAAGTTTGTATTATAACTTCTCCTTTTTTATCTGCCCTACCAGCTCTTCCTGAAACTTGAGTTAAAAGCTCAAAACTTGTTTCATAAGCAGTATAGTCATCAATATTTAATGATAAGTCTGCACTGATTATTCCAACTAAAGTAACATTATCAAAATCAAGCCCTTTCGCAATCATTTGAGTTCCTATGAGTATATCTACTTTATTATCCTTCATATTTTTATACATCAAGTTATAAGTCGACTTATCTTTTGCAGTCATAGAATCCATTCTAATAACTTTAGCTTTTGGAAATAATTCTTTTATCTCCTCTTCCAATTTTTCAGTTCCTGCTCCAAATTCTTTGATTTTTTTTGATCCACATGCAGGACAAATTTGAGGTTGATTTTTAGTCCTTCCACAATAATGGCAAACTAGCTTTGATACATTTTTATGATAAGTCATCGAAACATCGCAAGCTTCACATTTAATAACATAGCCGCAGTGCCTGCAAAAAGTAAATGAATTGTGACCAATTTTATTTAAAAATAAAATAACTTGTTCATCTCTTTTTAATTTTTCATTTATTTTTTCATATAAAATCGAGCTTATCATAGAATAGTTTGAATTTTTCAATTCTTCTCTCATATCTACTATATGAACTTTTGGAAGCTTGCCATTTACCCTTTCTTTTAGTTCAAGTAAATTATATTCTCCATCCAAAGTTTTTGTCATAGTTTTTATCGATGGGGTTGCTGATGCAAAAATCAAAGTTGCCTTGTTATAATCTCTCCTAAACAAAGCTAATTCATCTGTGTGAAATTTTGGATCTTGGGAAGATATATAACTTTTATCATGTTCTTCATCAATTATTATGAGACCAAGATTTTTAAATGGTGCAAATATTGCACTTCTTGCCCCAACAACGATTTTAACTTCTCCATTTTTTATCATTCTCCATTGTTGAAATCTTTCTTTTTGACTAAGCCTTGAATGCATTATGGCAATTTTTTGCTTAAATCTTCCTTGAAATCTTTCTATAGTCTGAGGAGTTAAAGAAATTTCTGGAACAAGTATTATTGAATCTTTTCCTTTTTTCAAATTTTCTTCAACAACTTGTAGAAAAACCTCAGTTTTTCCACTTCCAGTAACTCCTTTTAATAAAAATGAAGAATCCGGATTTTTTATTATTTTTTTAAAAGCTGAATTTTGTTCGTCATTTAAGGTGAATTTATGATATTTTTCAATATTCTTTACCAAAGCCTTGTTGACTTCAATTTTTCTAATATTTAGGATATTTTTTTTAACTAAAGAATCAAAAGAGTTTTTACTAGATTTGGTTTTACTTAAAAGTTCTTTATATTCAACTTCTGTATTTTTTCTTAAATAATTTATAATATCTTTTTGTTTTATAGCGTTTTTTGATATTTTACTATCATCAAAATTTTCTTTTAAACTCACAAAAATATCATAATTTATTTTTTGGTTTGAACTTATATCAAAATATGAATTTATTAGCCCCTTATCCTTGTATTCATCTAAAATATCCTTATTTAAGTCATACTTATTTAAAAGCTCATCCAAGGATCTTTTGCTTTCAAAAACATTGTAAAATTTATCTTTTTTATCTAATTTTTTTGTTTTATAAAAATATTCTTTTATTTCTTTTATATTTCCAGCAGGTAGTACTTGTCTAATACAAGATCTTAGTGGTGAAAGATATCTTTTATTCATAAAAAAAGCTAGATTTATTAGCTCATTATCAACTAAGGCTTTTGAATCTATGATTTCTACTACATCTTTAGTTTCAAAATCATCATCAATATTTTCTACTATATCGTAAACAAAGGCAATAGTATTCTTATTGCCTTTGCCAAATGGGACAATAACCCTCATCCCTTTTTTTATTTTATTTTTAAATTTATCAGGTATATGATAAGTAAAAGACCTATCCAAAAATCTACTTTTACTATCAAGTATTACATAACAATACAATTTATCACCTAGACTAAAAGATCTAAAATTCTATTTGCCAGTTCTTTCTTTGTCATTATATCAAGTTTTTCAACCTTATCTTTTGAGAGAATTGATGCAATATTTGTATCAACATCAAATCCTGCTCCTTTCTTTTTAAGATCATTAGCTATAATATAATCAGCTTTTTTAGATTCTAATTTGATTTTCGCATTTTTAATAAGATCATCTGTTTCTGCAGCAAAACCAATTAAAATTTGCTTATCTTTTTTATTTCCAAAATATTTTAAAATATCTATATTTTCAATCAATTCCAAATTTAAATTGTCGCCATTTTTTTTGATTTTTTTATCGCTTACTTCTCTAACCTTATAGTCTGTTGGAGCTGCTGACATTATCAAAGCATCGCAATTATCAAAATCCATTTCGATTGCATCTTTTAAATCCTTATTTGTTCTAATATTAACTTTATCAATACCAGATGTATCCATAGGATTTACAGGTCCTGAAACTAATTTTACATCAGCTCCCCTTTTGAAAGCTTCGATGGCAATATTATATCCCATTTTCCCACTTGATTTATTTGTGATAAATCTTACATAATCTATTGGTTCCACTGTTGGGCCTGCAGAAACAATAATTTTCTTTCCCTTTAAATCTTTTTTTGTAAAATAATAATCAAGATATCTAACTATATTTTCAGGCTCTTCCATTCTTCCGTCTCCCCTAGTATCACATGCTAGAAGACCAGAATTAGGATTAATTATATGTACTCCTCTTTCTTTTATTATTTTTAAATTATTTTGGGTCGACTCATTGTTTAGCATATTTGTATTCATAGTTGGTGCAACTATAATATCTTTGTCACAAGCTAAAATAGATGCTGTAAGCATGTTATCTGCTATTCCATAGGTCATTTTTGCAAGTGTATTCGCACTTAAAGGCGCAAGTAAAAAAACATCCGCCCATTTTGGAAGTTCAATATGATAAACTTTGTCATGATGACCTTCAAACATGTCAGAATAAACAATACATTTGCCCATTGTTTCAAATGACAAAGGACTTACAAATTCACAAGCTGCCTTTGTCATTATTATTTTTAAATTTGCTCCTTCTTTTTTTAATCTAGAGCATAGTTCTAAAGTTTTATAGGCCGCTATTCCCCCACTTACACCAAGGAGAATATTTTTACCCTTAATCATTTTTCTTAACTTTTCCTTCCATTATTTCATGTAAAGCTTGAGTAACAGGTTTATCTTCATTATCTTTGGTCAATAAATCTGAACCATTTACAATTCTTCTTGCCCTTTTTGCTGCCATCATGCAAATTTCATATCTGCTTGAACTTATTTCTGATAATTCTTTAAAAGATGGATTATTCATATTTACTCCTTTTCAAAATCTATATCTTCTCTAAAAACCCTATGTTTTTCTGCATTTATTATTTCATTAACTAAATTTATAGCAGAATTCAAATGATCATTTACAACTAAATAATCATAATTTTTTATATAAGATAATTCTTTTCTCGCATTATTCATCCTTAAATTGATGTCACTTTCTGTTTCAGTTCCTCTGTTAACTATCCTATTTTTTAGTTCGCTAAGGCTAGGAGGCGCTAGAAAAATATAAACCCCATTATCAATATTTTTCTTAACATTTAATGCTCCTTGAACATCTATTTCTAAAATAACTATCTTACCTTCATTGATTTTTTCTTCAACAAAATCTTTTGGTGTACCATAATAATTATCATGAACTTTTGCGTACTCTAAAAATTTATCTTCTTCAATCATTTTTTCAAATTCTTCATGACTCTTAAAAAAATAGCTTACCCCTTCTATCTCACCAGGTCTACTTTTCCTAGTTGTAACAGAAACTGAATAAACTAAGTTTTTCTGTGTATTCATAAGATCATGCAACACTGTTCCTTTTCCAACACCTGAAGGTCCAGATATTACTAATAAAAATCCTTTTTTCATCGTGCCTCCTTATTAGTACTATTTTACTTTATGGAAAAATTTAGTTCAAGTTTATTATCTGATATAATTATAGATATAAAAAATAAAGAGGTGATTTAATGAGTTTTGATGGTTTAGTTACAAAATCCATAACTTATGAAATAAAAAAATTATTGCTGGGTGGTAAAATTCAAAAAATAAGCCAACCTTCAAAAAATGATATAATTTTTAATATATATTCTGTAGGAAAAAGTTACAAATTATTATTAAGTGCAAATAATAACGAGGCGAGGGTTCATATAACTGATAAAAAATATGAAAATCCAATAAGCCCCCCAAATTTTTGTATGGTCTTAAGAAAGCATTTAAATCAAAGTAAGATTGTTGATATTGACCAATATAAACTAGATAGGGTTATAATCTTTCACATTTCATCAGTTGATGAGATGGGATTTGATATTTCAAATAAATTAATTGTTGAAATTATGGGAAAATATTCTAACATAATTTTAACCGATGAAAATTACAAGATAATTGATTCTATAAAAAGAGTAAATTTAAAAATGTCTTCTGTTAGACAAATACTACCAGGACTTTCTTATAATTTTATTGAAAGTGAGAAAATAAATATTTTAGATTCTGATTTTTCTGATGATATATTAAAATTAGACAAAAATATACCAGATAATCAAAATCCACAAAAGTTTTTATACCAAACTTACCTAGGATTTTCTCCTACTATTGCTAAAGAGTTAATCTACAGATCCAATATTGATCCTAGAATTAATTGGGGTCTTGTAAGTGAAGATGAGAAACATTTGTTAAACCAAAATCTTTATAAGCTAAGAAATAATCTTATAGAAGATTCATATAATCCTGTTTTATATAAGGACAGTAGAAAGTACAAAGAATTCTACTTTACAGAATTAAAATCTCTAGGATTTGAAAAAGTAGACTACGAAAAAATGAGTTGTGCTATTGAAACTTTCTATGAAAGTAACAAGTCTAATGACAGATTAAGACAAATTAAAAATAATTTAATAAGAAAAATTAACAATCAAATTAAAACTGTAAATAAAAAAATAAGTATTTTAAATAAAAATTTGGCAAAAGAATCTAATATGGAATCTTATAGGATGAAAGGTGACCTATTAGCTGCAAATGTTAATAAACTAAAAAAAGGAGATAAAGAAATTATCCTTAATAATTTTTATGATGAAAATAAAAAAATAAAAATTAATCTTGATGATAGAAAAAATCCTTGGGAAAATGTTGATTCTTATTATAAAAGATATAAAAAAATTAAAAATTCTATAGATTTTGCAAAAATCGACCTTCCAAAAGAAGAAGATTTCCTAAGCTATTTAGAACAATTAAGAGATTTTGTTGAAAGAAGTGAAAGTATAAACGATTTGGATGAAATAAAAGAAGAATTAATAGAAAATAAGATAATAAAAAATACTAGTAGAAACAAGAAAAAAAATAAATCTAAATCAAAACCAATACAATTTAAAACTCTTGATGATAGCACAATCTTTGTTGGAAAAAATTCAAGACAAAATGATTATATAACCTTAAAACTTGCAGGTAAAAATGACTATTTCTTCCATGTGAGAAATGCACCAGGAAGTCATGTTATTTTGAAAACTAATTCGCTGACAGAAAATGATATAAAAATAGCTTCTTATCTTGCAGCAGAAAATTCATCACAAGCTAAATCAAATAAGGTTGATGTAGATTATACTGAAAAAAAGAATGTAAGAAAAGAAAAAGGCGCTAAACTTGGTATGGTCTATTATGAAAACTTCAATACAATTACAGTTGATATGACTAACAATCCAAGTAAGCTCTATAAAAAAATAAAATAAATACAGAAAAACCCAGAAATAAGATTCTGGGTTTTATATATAATCAAATTATTATTTATTATTTACTGCTTCTTTTAAAGTTTTACCTGCTTTGAAAACTGGTGCTTTTGAAGCTGGAATTTTAATAACTTCGTCAGGTTTTCTAGGATTTCTTCCTTCTCTTGCTTTTCTGTCTCTAGTTTCAAATGTACCGAATCCTACAAGTTGAACTTTTTCTTCTTTTTGAAGTGATTCTGTTACTGTTTCAATAAAAGCATTTAAAGCTCTTTCAGCTTCAACTTTTTTAAGTCCACTTTTTTCTGAGATATTAACTAATAATTCTGATTTATTCATATATCCTCCTTATAAATCAATCTTAATCTTATTCTGCTTAACTCTAAATTAGATTATACATAAATATTTTATTTATTTCAAGCATTTATCAAATAAAAAGCTTGATATTTGAATTTTTTATAAGTTTTTCCAAATATTTATTATATTCATTTTCTAAATAAATCTCTTTTGCATCAAGAAGTAAATTCTTTTTATTTTTGCTTTCCGAATTAATCATTAAAATAATATAAGAATCTTTAAATTTAAATACATTTCCAATAACATTTACTTTTGATAATGATGATTTTTTAAGCAAGGGATCATCTTCATATACAAAATCTGACCTATACACATCATAATTTTTAATTCTTAATTTCATTTTCTTCTTGAAATCCTCAGAATTTTTAATAGATTCCCTTACTTTTATAGCTTCATTTTTATCATCAAAAATCAAACAATCATACTTGTATTTTTTTTGGAGATTTTTATTCTCCTCAAAATATTTAAGTATTTCAGAATCTTTAATATTATTATTGTTTAAAAAATAATCATAATGCTTTTTTCTTATAGAATCTTGGTAGGTAATTTCATCAAATTCATCTTCACTAACACCAAATGTTTTTACATTTTCTAGTAAAGAATCCTTTGAAGAAATTTGTTCTATAAGTTTGTCGATTGTTTCTTTTGAATCATTTTTGGTAACTTTAACCTTGTTTTTCTTCAAATCATTTACCATTACCTGGTCAATAACAAGAGAATCTAGAAGATTAGATTCTAATTTTTTATAATTGGAATTCCCTTTTTTAGATTTTTCTTCTAAAAAATTGTCACCATACTTTTTTATATAATATTTTTGATAGTAGCTTAATTCTTTTTCAAATAACTCTTTAGATATACCTTCATTATCCACAACAGCTACATACTTATCCTTATCAAATTTTTTTGAACAGGAAGTTAAAAAAATACAAAAAACACTAATTATTAGAATTACTATTTTCTTTTTGTTCTTCATCTTTTTTAGAATTTTCAGTTGAGTTCTTGTCCTTTTCTGTTTCTTTCTTTTGAGGACCATCTTCTGTAACAACTTTTGCCTTGTTAAATAATTTAGTCAAATAATCAGCATATTTTTTATCATTTAATTTTTTAGAAATTTCTTCTTTTAATGCTTCAGGAGAATCTTTTTTATCTTCAACTTTTATAATATGAAATCCATAAGACGTCTTAACAGGACCAGAAATTTCACCTTTTTTCATAGCAAAAGCTTTATCTGCAAATTCTTTAACCATTTTATCTTTTGTAAAATATCCTAGATCTCCACCTTTGCTTGAATTTGCTGTATCTTTTGAATATTCTTTAGCAAGTTTTGCAAAATCCTCACCATTATCAAGTTTTTCTTTTACTTCTTTTGCAGTATTTTCATCAGCTAATAAGATATGACTAGCTTTAACTTGAGCTAAAGAGTCTTTATTTTCTTCATAATATTTTTTTAATTCTTTCTCATCAACAGGATTTTTTTCTTCAAACCAAGCTCTGTGTTTTTGATAAATTTCATCTTTTTTTATTGTTTCTTTAAATTTATCACTGCTCATATTGTAATCTTCAAGCATTTTATCAAATTTTTCTTGGCCACCAAATTGTTGAATGTATTGTAAAAATTTATCGTTGAGTTCCTTATCATCAACTTTTACCTTATTTTTTTTCATATCATCTGCGATAAGTTTATCTTGAACCAACATTTGTACAATAGAAGGTTTTAGTTGTTGTTGGCTTGCAAGCATAGCAGAGTAAAAACTCATTTCATCTTTATAAGCATCTTTTGTTATTTTTTCTCCACTAACTAAAGCGACTGCATCATCAGGTAATTTTTCACCTTTTGCACTTTCTGAAGTTTCGGTTTGATTAGAACCAGTATCTTTCTTGTCCTTATCTGCATTATTTCCACAAGCACTTAAAGCAAAACTAGTTGCTAAAACCAAGGCTATTAATTTTTTATTCATTTTTTCTCCTTAACATTTTTTATAACTTTTAATAATTCGTAACAGTCTAACAATTTTGTATTTTTATTTGGTAATTTAAAAGATGGATTTTGAGATAAGTCAAATGAAATCTCATTGTGATAATCTTCATTTATTTTGGACAATTCTTCAAAAGTAAATTTATTTCTATCTTCATAAGAAATTTTTATTTCATTTTTAACTTCCCTAATTTCATCAAAACCTAATTGATCAGCAAGTGATTTTATCAAAGATACATACATAAGATTATCAACCATCAAAGGTATATCTCCATACCTATCAATTAAATCTTCAACTAATAAACTATAATCTTCTAAATTTTCAATTCGTGAAATTCTAGTATAAATTTCAATTTTTTGACTAGAATCTTCAATATATGAATCCGGAATGTAAGCATCGACTTTTAAATCTATATATACATCATTATAATCTTTCCTATAGATTTCTTTTCCACTTGCCTTATTTACAGCTTGTTGCAAGAACTTAACGTACAAATCATATCCAATAGCTTCGACTTGACCACTTTGACTTTCGCCTAAAATATTTCCTGCTCCCCTAAGCTCTAAATCTCTCATGGCTATCTTATAACCACTACCAAAATCAGAAAAATCTTTTATAGATTTTAATCTTTTTTCACCTATTTCAGTTAATATTTTTCCTTTTGCATAAGTAAAATAAGCATAAGAAGACCTAGATGAACGACCAATCCTACCCTTTAACTGGTAAAGTTGGCTCAGTCCCATCATGTCAGAATCATAAACTATAATTGTGTTTACATTTTGTATATCCATTCCCGTTTCAATAATAGTCGTTGCTAGTAAAATATCAGTTTGACCACTTACAAAATCTTCCATAATTTTTTCTAAACTTTTTGCAGACATTTGACCATGTGCGATTTCTATATTAGCATCAGGTATTAATTCTTTTAAATGATTATATATTTTTTCAATATTGTAAACTCTGTTATATACAAAATAAACTTGTCCATCTCTATCAAGCTCTTTTTCAATTGCTCTTTTTATAATTGATTCATCATATTCTAATACATAGGTATTTACAGGAAGCCTTCTTTCAGGAGGTTCATCTAAAGTTGACATATCTCTAATTCCTGTAAGAGACATTTGTAAAGTTCTAGGAATTGGAGTTGCAGATAAGGTGAGGACATCTATATTTTCTTTTAGTTTTTTTAGTTTATCCTTATGTCTAACACCAAATCTTTGTTCTTCATCGATAATTAACAAACCTAATTTTTTAAATTTAATATCTTTTGATAAAAGTCTATGAGTTCCTACAATAATATCTACTTTTCCACTTTTTAGGTTCTTTATATTTTTATCTTGGTCTTTTTTGCTGACAAACCTAGATAAAAGAGCACACTCGACCGGAAAATCTTTGAATCTTTCTTTCATTGTTGAAAAATGTTGGCTTGCAAGAATTGTTGTTGGGACTAGAAAACAAACTTGATATCCATCCATTATAGCTTTAAAAGCTGCTCTTAGGGCAACTTCAGTTTTTCCATAACCAACATCTCCGCACAAAAGCCTATCCATAGGTTTTATATCTTCCATATCATTTTTTATTTCATCAATTGACCTATTTTGACTGTCAGTTTCTTCATAAACAAATGAATCTTCAAATTCTTTTTGCCAAGTTGTATCTTTACTAAAAGCATGACCTTTGGCTTTTGATCTTTTAGCATAAAGTTCTACCAAATCATCTGCTATCTCATCAACTGCCTTTTTTGCTCTTTGCTTAGCTTTTTTCCATTGATTGCTTCCAAGCGATGAAATTTTAGGCTTATCCCCCTTGTTACCAATGTATTTACTTACCAAATCCATTTGATCAACCGGAACAAATACCTTGTCATTTCCCTTATACTCAATTACAAAATAATCTTTTTTTGTATTATTTACCTCTATTTGGGAAATTCCCTTATAAATTCCTATTCCGTTATTTTCATGAACAACATAATCACCAATTTCAATATCGGAATAATTTATTATATCCTTAGCACTAACAGGCTTTTTAGTCTTTTTTCTATTTCTATGTTTTTCTTTTCCAAAAATATCCCTGTGGGAATATAAATTTATTTTAAAATCTATAAAAATATAGCCTCTTGATATTGAATTTTCGGCTAAAATAATATTGTTCTTATTTAAATCACTATCAAGACCTAGTGCATAGCTATTGATGTTATTTTCATTAAATATATCCTTAATATTTGTAAGTGATTTTTCATCAGATGCAAAAATAAGAACTTTTTCATTGTTTTTTATGATTGATTTTATATTTAAAACAAAATTTTCTATATTTTTATTGAAATTTTCTTGTTCAATAGATTTTAATTCTATGATTTTTCTTGCCTTAATCAGATTATTATTTTTTAAAAGAGATGAAGAATTTATTATTGGATAAAATTTTATATTTGTAAAAATTTCTTTGATATCTAATTTAATATTTTTAAAAGATGAAAAAACTTCTTCATTTTCCATCTGACTAGTTAAATCTAGATCTAATTTTTCCTTATAATCTTTGAAATTATCTATTGACCTATTTAAATCTTGAAAAATAAATAATGAATCCTTATCAATATAATTAAAAAAACTATCAAAATTGTTTTTTCTATAAGGAGTAATCAAATCCTCATTTGCTATATATAAGCTATCTTTAAGATAAGAAATAATTTGCCTATATTTATCTTTTAATTTTACAAGTTTCCCATCATCAGATATTGCAGATAAATCATTTTCAATTTCTTTAATTACATTATCATAATCATTCTTATCATAAATTAATTCTTTTGTAGGTCTTACTATGATTTCATCTATATTTTCTAATGATCTTTGTGTATCTTTATCAAAAAATCTAATAGAATCAATTTCTGTATCAAATAGCTCTATCCTAATTGGATTATCATATTCAATTGGCCAGAAATCTATGATTGATCCTCTAATTGAAAATTCTCCCTTAGACTCAACCAATTTTGAAAAATCATAATTTAATTCAATAAATGACTCTTTTATTTTCCTTAAATCAATTTCACTTTCTATATCAATTTTAAAAGATTTATTTTCAAATATTTTTTTTGGTGTTAATTTATTTCTAAGTCCATCTAAACTTGTAGTTATAATAAATTTCTCACCATTAATAAGTCTAATTAAAACTTCTAATCTTTTTATTTCATTGTTTTTTTCAAGATTTTTAATATTATAATAATTTATTTCAGTTGATGGAAAATACATGCATGTATCTTCTACAAAAGAATTAATATCATCACACATAAGCTTGGCTTTTTTTTCATTTTCACAAATTATAACCAAACTTTTTTTAGTATAATGAAAAATCGTCTCATATATATGAGATTTACTTTCATCAGTCAATCCATGTAAAAAAATAGGAGATAAATTTTTATAATTTTCTATAATTTCTTTTACTTGACCAATATTATAAATTTCATTAATAAGACTATTCATTATCTTCAACTAACCTTTTAGAATTATACATACTCATAGTTTTATCTATTCCTTCTTCTAAAATCATCTCAATTGATTCTCCTACAAGCATTATTTCTTCTTCTAGGATTTTTGCTTCGTTTTTTGAAAATCCACTCAAAACAAAATTAGCTAGATCCATATAAGATGGTTTTTTTCCAACTGCAACTTTTATTCTTGGAAAATCATCAAATTCTAAATTATAAATTATTGACTTCATTCCATTGTGAGTCCCAGCTGAGCCTTTTTTTCTAATTCTAATACTTCCAAAATCAATATCTATATCATCATAGATAACTATGAGCTTATCGTGTTCAAAATCAAAATATTTGTATATTTCTCTTATAGCTTCTCCTGAATTATTCATATAAGTTTGAGGTTTTACAAGCATAACTTTATGGCCAGAAATTACTCCCTGGCCAATCAAAGATTTAAATTTAATTTTTCTCACATCTATACTATATTTTCTAGCTAAATAATCTATACTTATAAAGCCAGCATTATGTCTTGTATTCTCATACTGTATCCCAGGATTACCCAAGCCTACAATATAATACATATCTATTTACCATCCTCAAATAAACCACTTATTGATTCATATGTGTTGATTCTATTGATGGCTTCTGCTAATAAAGGAGCTATTGATATTTGCTTTATTTTATCAATTTTCTTTTCTTCTGGTAATTTTATTGTATCTGTTATTATTACTTCTTTTACACAAGAATTTTCTAAGTTTTGACAAGCATTAGCACTCAATACACCATGAGTTGCTGCTATTGAAACTTCTTTTGCTCCGTGTTCTTTTAGATAATTCGCTGCATTACAAATTGTTCCGGCAGTGTCAATCATATCGTCAACAAGGATACAGTGTTTACCCTCAAAATCACCTATAACATTCATAACCTCAGATACATTTGGTTTTGGACGTCTTTTTTCAATAATCGCTATTGTTAATTTTAAATAATCAGCAAAGCTCCTTGCTCTTGTAACTCCACCCAAGTCAGGGCTTACAACTACATATTCATCTGGTTTATTATAAGCTTTTTCTTTAAAATAAGATGATAGTAATCTAATTGCAGTGAAATGATCAAGTGGTATGTCAAAATAACCTTGAATTTGTCCAGCATGAAGATCCATTGTAATAACCCTATCAGCACCTGAAACTGTTATTAAATTCGCTACAAGTTTTGCACTAATTGGCTCTCTTCCCCTTGTTTTTCTGTCTTGTCTTGCATATCCATAATATGGAACTACAACATTCACATATCTTGCAGAAGCCCTTTTGCAAGCATCTGTCATGATTAATAATTCCATCAAATTATCATTTGTAGGATAAGAAGTAGGTTGAATTATATAAACGTCTTTTCCTCTTACAGCTTCATTTATTTTTACATTTATTTCACTATCTGCAAATTTTTTAACTTCAACTTTTCCTAATTCTATCCCTAAAGATTTTGCTACAGCTTCAGCCAAATCTGGATTTGAATTTCCTGCAAATACTATCAACTCGCCTCTTGTAATATGTGATGAACTTGAACATTCACTCATTTTTATTTTTGCTCCTTTAACTTTTCTAAATCTCTTTTTTTCTTTTTCTCAACATAACCCGGTATATTTTTTTGATCAGCTCTTTCTATTGAGAGGACCCCCTCTTCAACATCTTTTGTAATCGTTGAACCTGCTGCAATATAGCCTTCTTTTTTAACATGAACTGGTGCTACAATATTTGAATTTGATCCTATAAATGCCCCATCTTCTACTTTTGATCTGTGTTTAAATTTACCATCGTAATTTACAAAAATTACTCCACAACCAACATTTATATCTTTTCCAAGATCACTATCTCCAATGTAAGCTAAATGTCCAGCTTTTGTATTGTCATCAACATTAGCATTTTTAACTTCTACAAAATTTCCTATATGAACATTTTTACCTAATTTGGCTTTTGGTCTTAGATGTGAAAATGGTCCTATATCAGTTTTTTCATCAACAAAAGATTTTTCGATTACAGAATTGTCAATTTTTACATTATTTTTTATAATAGAATCCTCAATCCTTGATGAACCTTCTATTATACAATTTTCTCCAATTTCTGTAGTTCCCAAAATTTTGCAAGGCCCAGAAATTATAGTATCTTTTCCAATTTTTACTCCCATTTCAATATCTACTATACTAGGATTTTCAATTATTACACCATTTAGCATATGATAATCATTTATTCTTTCTCTCAATAATTTAGCAGCATTAGCTAACTCTTTTTTATTATTAATTCCGTAAAATTGATCTGGATTATCAGCTCGATAAGCTTCTACTTTTTTCCCATCTTTAATTAAAATTTCTATGCAATCTGTTAGATAATATTCATTTGATTTGTTATTAGTATCTATTTTTTTCAAGGAATTTTTTAAATCTTCTCCTTTAAAAGCATAAATACCTACATTAATTTCATTTACCAATCTTTCATCTTCACTTGCATCTTTTTCTTCAACTATTTTTTGAAAATCATTATCTTGTCTAATTATTCTTCCATATCCTTTTGGATTATCAATATTAGTTGACATAACTGTTAGGTTATTATTATTTTCTTTATGAAAATTTATAAATTTTTCAAGTGAATTTTTTGTAATTAGTGGGATATCTCCATTTAAAATCAAACAATCATCAGTGTCATCAATTAAATCTATTGCCATGCTAACAGCATAAGCTGTTCCGTAAGGAAAATCATCTCCTATTTTTTGTTCCTTTATTTCAAGTTCAGGATATTTTTCCTTCAATAAATCTTTATTTTTTCCACCAATAATTATAGTTTTTGAATTTTTAAAATCACATGCGTCAACAATATATGAAATTAATTCTCTATTTAAAATTTTAGTCATTACTTTTGAAGTACTAGATTTCATTCTAGTTCCTTCGCCTGCTGCAAGTATAATATTTTTTAACATCAGCACTCCTTATTCTGGCGCAACTTCTAGGGCTAGTTTCATCATTTGAGTGTAAGCACTTTGTCTATTTTCTGCACTATCAGCTTCGTTTGAAACCAAAGAATCAGAGATAGTGAAAATTCCCAAAGCCTTTTTTCCGTATTTTCTTGCTAGAGTAAATAAGCCATAGGATTCCATTTCAACACACAAAACTCCATATCTTTGTAAATTATCAAAAACTTTTGGATCCATTTCACTATAAAATTGGTCTGATGAATGTACTTGACCGCAATGTGTTGTATATCCTAATTCTTGACTTTTTTGATATGCTTTTAGCAATAATTCAAAATCAGGCGTAGGAGAAAAATTAATATTTCCAAACAAATTATCATTAATTGATGACTCGCTACAAGCACTTGTTGCAAGAACTATATCGTGTAATTTTATATTTTCTTGCATACTTCCTGCACTACCAATTCTTATAATTGTTTTTACGTCATAAAAATTAAATAACTCATTAAAATAAATCATAGATGATGGAATTCCCATTCCACTTCCCATTACTGAAACTTTTTTTCCATTATAAAAACCAGTGTATCCTAACATTCCCCTTGTTTCTGTAAATTGTTTTACGTCTTCTAGGAAATTTTCAGCTATATACTTAGCTCTTAAGGGATCTCCTGGCATCAAAACTGTGTTTGCTATTTCGTCTTTACTTTTTGCTGAAATATGCGGTGTTGGTATTGTCATAGTCACTCCTTTTTAAATATTTCTAATAATATAATATCACTTTTTAAATTTTTTTTAAAATAAAACGGGCTGTTACAAATATGTTAAATAATTTTGTAACAGCCTCTTATGTTAATTAAATTTTTCTATATATTTTTTTGCAATCTCTTCTTTTGTAAATCCTAATTCTTTTTTAACACCTTTAAAGTTTCCGGATATTCCAAATCTGTCTATTGAAATATTTAAACCACCTTTTCCAGTAAATTCACTCCATCCAAAAGATGTTGCCATTTCGATTGAAGCTCTATTTTTAATATTTTCTGGCAAGATTTTTTCCTTGTAAGATTTATCTTGCTTTCTAAATAATTCCATTGATGGCATTGATACAACTCTAACATCAATATCGGATTTTCTTAATTCTTCTTTTGTTTCCAAAGCAAGTTCTACTTCACTACCTGTTGCTATTAAAATACCATCTGGAATTTCTTTATCAGAATCTTCAATTATATAAGCTCCTTTTGAAATATCTGATAGATTTTCTGTTCCCTTAAGATTTTTTACTCCTTGTCGAGTTAGAGCAATTACTACTGGTGAATCTTTGCTTTCTAAAGCTATTTTCCAAGAAAGTCTTACTTCATTTGCATCAGCAGGTCTAAGCATAATTGTATTTGGAATTGATCTTATCATTGCCAATTGTTCAATTGGTTGGTGAGTTGGCCCATCTTCTCCTACAGCTACTGAATCATGAGTAAACACATAGGTAAGTGGAATTTGTGAAAGAGCTGAGATTCTAAGTCCTGCTTTCAAATAGTCTGAAAATACAAAAAATGTTGAAACATGGTGGAAAGTTCCTCCGTGTGCTACAATTGCATTTGCAATTACACTCATTGCAAATTCTCTAACTCCATACCAGACATTTCTGCCTTGTGGGTTTTCGTCAGAAAATCTTTCGCTATTTTTTATATTGGTCTTGTTTGAAGAAAATAAATCTGCACTTCCTCCCCAGAAATTCTTAGTAATTTTTGCTATATCTTGGATTATTTCTCCACTTGATGCACGACTTGCTAGACTTTCATCATTTGAAGAATATTTTTTAACTTGGTCAATCCAATTTTCTGGTAATTTTCTTTCAAATCCATTCAAATATTCTTTGTAATCTTCTGGATATTTTTCCTTATATGAATTTAAAGTATTTTTCCATTTTTCATATGATTTTTGTCCATTTTTTATTATATTTTCATTAAATATATCATAAACATCATCAGAAATTTCAAAATCTTCATATTCCCAATTATAGGCTTTCTTTACTTCTGTGAAATCTTCATTTCCTATTGGAGCACCATGAACTTTATTTGTTCCTTGATTTTTTGAACCATATCCTATTACAGTTTTTACTTCGATAAAAGTTGGACCATTTTTGTTTTCTTTAGCTTTTATTATTGCTTCATAAATTTCTTCAAGATTATTTCCATCAGAAACTTTAATGTAATTCCAATTTTGTGATTTTACTCTTTGTTCAATATTTTCAGAAAAAGATGTGTTCAAATTTCCATCAAGGCAAATATCATTTGAATCGTGCAAAATTATTAATTTATTTAAATTTAAATGGCCAGCAAGTGACATAGATTCATAGGATATTCCTTCCATTAAATCTCCATCACCACAAATTGCATAAGTATAATGATCAACTATATTTAAATCGTCCTTATTATACATTGCTGCAAGATGTTTTTCTGCTATGGCAAATCCAACTGCATTTGCAATTCCTTGACCCAAAGGTCCTGTTGTTACTTCTACTCCATCTGTGTGTTTTCTTTCAGGATGACCTGGAGTTTTTGAACCGATTTGTCTGAAGTTTTTCAAATCTTCAATACTTAAATCATATCCTGATAAGTGCAATAAGGAATAAAGCATAGCAGATCCATGGCCTGCTGATAAAACAAATCTATCCCTGTTATGCCAATCACTTTTTTTAGGATTAACATTTAATATTTTATTCCATAAAACGTAAGCCATTGGACTTGCTCCCATTGGAAGGCCTGGATGACCACTATTTGCTTTTTCAATTTGTGCTACTGATAAACATCTTATGGCATTTACAGCCTTTAAATCTTTTTTATCAAACATTAATTATTCTCCTCAATTTCTTTAATTTTATTAATTCTATTAAGATGACGTCCACCTTCAAACTCAGTTTTCGAAAACACTTCTACAATCATTTTTGCAAGTTCAGAACCAATAACTCTTGATCCAATACATAAAACATTACTGTTATTATGAGCCCTGCACATTTTTGCAGAATATACATCTGATAGGCAAGCCGCTCTAATTCCTTTAAATTTATTTGCAGCAAGGCTCATTCCAATTCCAGTTCCACAAATTAAAATGGCAAAATCTGCTTCTTTATTTAAAACTTTTTCGCAAGCTATTTTTGCAAAATCAGAATAATCACAAGAATCTTTTGTAAAAGTTCCAACTTTTTCAACTTCATGTCCAAGTTCTAATAATTTTTCTTCAACACTATCAACTAAGTCTATTCCACCATGATCGTTTGCAATTATATATTTCATTAATAACCTCTCTAACTATTTACTTCTAAATAAAGATTATCATTTTATAAGTTTACTGTCAATTTAGTTATTATTTTGAAATATACTTAATAAATGGTTAAAGTCCAAATTTTATGGTATAATATATAGGCGAAAATTATAAAAACAAAGGAGCATCAATGTTCGAATTTAATATAAATGATTTTAAATATAAAAATATACATATGATAGGTATAGGTGGCATATCAATGAGTGGTATCGCCATTTTATTAAGCAATAATGGCTATAATGTTACAGGATCAGACCTTTCAATTTCTGAAACTAGCAAGCATTTAGATAAAAATGGAATTAAATATGTAATTGGACAAAAAAAAGAAAATATTAAAAACCCAGATTTAGTTATATATACAGATGCAATTTCTGATGATAATGAGGAACTAATTGCAGCAAGAGAATTAGGAGTACCTGTTGTTACTCGTGGAGTTTTCTTGGGAAGTTTGATGAAAAATTACAAAAATTCAATTGCAATTTCTGGTTCTCATGGAAAAAGTACTACTACAAGTATGATTTCTAAAATTCTTATGAATTCTACAAAAAATCCTACTATTTTACTGGGTGGAGACCTTGATGAAATTGAAGGAAATGTTCATGTTGGTGATAAGGATATATTAGTTACAGAAGCTTGTGAATACAAGGGGAATATCAGATATTATTACCCATCAATAGGAATTATTTTAAACATTGATGAAGATCATCTTGATTATTATAAAGACATAAATGATATAGTTGAAACTTTTAAATTTTACTTGAGAAATCAAAGCAAAGATTCAAAAACTATTTTAAATTTAAATGAAGAAAATAATAAATTAGTTATAGATGCAGTTCAAGGTGAATTGATTACTTATGGTCAAAATAACCCTGAAGCTGATTATAATGCAACAAATATAAGCTTTGACGAAGATGGAAAACCAAAATTTGATTTAATTATGAAAAATGGACAAACAGAACATTTTGAATTATCAATTTTGGGAAGACATAATATAAATAATGCTTGTGCATCTATAATTGCAACACTTGAAACAGGAGTTGATATCGAAACAATAAAAAAATGTATACAAGCTTATACTGGACTTGAAAGAAGAATGCAATTAATCGGAAATGTTAATGATTGTAATATTATTTTAGATTACGGTCACCATCCTTCCGAAATCAAAGTAAATTTAAATGCCTTGGCTGAGCATACTAAGGGAAGATTAGTTTGTGTATGGCAACCTCATACCTATACAAGAACAAAGAGATTATTCAATGAATTTGTAAAATGTTTTGACGATGCAGATGAAGTCATAATTACAGATATTTTTGCAGCTCGTGAAGCTTTTGACCCTAGTATTTCAAGTAAGGATGTTGTTGATGCTTTGGTTAAATCTGGGAAAAATGCAAAATATATTCCGACCTTTGAAAGTGTAAAAGAATATATATTAACAGATATCAAAAAAGACGATCAAGTTATAGTTACAGGAAGTGGAGATTCTGATAACTTGGCAAAAATGATTGCGGGAGTTATGTAAAAATAAAAAGCAAGTTTTAAAAATCGATATGATTTTCTAGACTTGCTTTTTTCTTTTTGTCCACTTAAGTGAGTTGAGCGAACGAAAGAGAGCGAAACAAAAAACCACCTGCTATGCAGGTGGAGGGATTTAGCTTTAGCTTCAAGCACCAAGAAAACCTCCTTAAAGTATAATTGTGATAGTCACATGCACAATTAAACAAGGAGGTAATCATGGATAAAAATACTTTATCGCATACAAGCTGGAGATGCAAATATCATATAGTTTTTGCACCGAAATATAGAAGACAAGTAATATATAGGCAACTACGAAAAGATATAGGAAGTATACTACGAGAACTATGTTCAAGAAAAGGAATAAATATAATTGAAGCAGAGCTATGTCCAGATCATGTTCATATGTTGGTAGAAATTCCACCGAAATACTCAATATCACAAATAATGGGATATTTAAAAGGAAAAAGTTCATTAATAATATTTGATAGACACGCCAACTTAAAATATAAATATGGAAACAGACACTTTTGGTGTAGAGGATATTATGTAGATACAGTGGGAAGAAATGAAAAGAAAATAAAAGAATATATACAAAGTCAATTAAAAGAAGACTATTACACTGACCAAATAAGTATAAAGGAATACTATGACCCGTTTACGGGAGAGTCAGTAAATAAAAACAAATAAAAAAACTGCTTAAGCAGTAGTTGGGAAAGTGGTGCATGTGAAGGAATACTCGACAGCCCCAATAGGGGCGTGCCGGTATTCGCGCCTTATAGGCGCTGTGCAAACTACCAGCTAAGCTGGTAGTTTTGATTTGTATTTATTTTTATTTTATTTCCATGACATTTTATTATTATATTTCCATCAAAATCAGTTCTTAAAATTTTTATATTTTTCTTATTTAATAAATTTAAAACTTCATTTGATGGGTGTCCGTACCTATTATTTTTTCCAACAGAAATAATTGCAAGTTTAGGATTAACTTCTTTTAAAAATTCTTTTGAACTTGAATATTTGCTACCATGGTGACCTAACATCAAAACATCACTTTTTAAATTATATCCTGAGTAAATCAATTGGTCTTCTACATTTTTACTTGCATCTGCAGGAAATAAAAAAGACATATTCCCATAGGAAATTTTTACTACTATAGAATTATCATTATCTACGCCATTTCTATAAACTTTTGGCCATAGAATCTCTATCTTTGCATCTCCTAAATAAAATTTATCACCCTGTTTAGGATTAATTACATTAGCATTTGATTTTGATAAACTTCTTGTAAAAGATTTATAAATTTTAGTTTCTTTTTTATAAGAAGGAGTAAGAACATTTATAACTTCATAATTTTCTAGGATAGAAATTAATCCAGCTATATGATCTTCATCATAGTGGCTTGCAATCATATAATCAATTTTTTTAAGATTTTTATTTTTTATGTAATTATAATAATACCTACTTTTTGACCTGTTACCACCATCAATTAATAGATTTTTATTTTTGCTTCTTACAAGAACGGCATTACCTTGACCTACATCTATATAATTAATTTCAAGCTCATCTAAATTTTTATATGTATTTTCTTTTATATTTATAAGCAAGAAAATCAAAACAACAGATAAGATTATTATTAAAAGATTTTTAAATTTTATTTTCATTAATCTATGCCAACAGAAATTGCAATTGCTGCATCAATTTTTAGCATAACTGATTTATCAAAAGATCCCAACTTATCCCTAAGTCTTCTTTTATCTATTGTTCTTAACTGTTCAAGAAGGGCAACACTATTTTTTGGTAGTCCAAATTCATTCGCACTCAATGAAACGTGGGTTGGAAGTTTTGATTTTTTTAATTGACTGGTAACAGGAACAACAATTATGGTTGGAGAGTATTTGTTTCCCATATCATTTTGTACTACAATAACAGGTCTAACTCCACCCTGCTCGCTTCCTACAACTGGAGAGAGGTCTGCATAAAACAAATCTCCTCTTTTAACCTTCATGATATTCTCCTAAAAGCTTAGATTTATATATTCTAGGAACTCTTTTTGAAATAGAAGTCATAAGTTCATAGGGAATTGTATTTATTTTTTTTGCTTCCTTATAAATATCAGGATAAAGAGTAATATAATCACCAATTTTACAATCAATATCACTTACATCAATCATCATTTGATCCATACAAACTCTTCCAACTACCTTAGTTAGCTTTCCATTTACCAAGACTTCCCCAATATTTGAAAATGATCTTTTAAATCCATCGGCATATCCTATAGCAACTGTAGCAACTTTCATATCTTTTTCAGCTACAAAAGTTCTTCCATATGAAATACTTGTTCCCTTTTTTACTTTTTTTACAAAAGAAATTTGCGCTTTGAATTCAAAGGCTTGCTCTAATTTTATTTTAGAAACTTCCTTTATATAATCAGATGGATAAATTCCATATAAAGAAATCCCAACTCTCAACAAATCTGATTTAAAATCATACTCCATTGATGCCGCAGAATTTGCTATATGAACCAATTTCAGATCAAAATCTTCTTTTATTTGATTTATTATATATGTAAATTTTTTATATTGTTCTTTAGTATAAGTCAAGTCTTTCTCATCAGCTGTTGCAAAATGAGAAATAGCTCCAATAAAATTAAGGTTTTCTAAGACTTTTAATTGTTTAATTTTTTCTATTTCAAAATCTCTAAAACCAATTCTTGTATGACCCGTATCAAGGCCGATATGGCAATTTATTTTCCCATTTAAACTATCATTAATTTTTTTTGCATAATCTAGGTCATAAATTACAACATCTATTCCAAGTTTTACACATTCTTTATACTTATCTAAAGGTAAATATCCCAAAATAAGAATTGGAGTTTTTATACCATTTTCCCTTAAATATTTGGCCTCTTTAAATTGGGCTACTGCTATATAATCTATGTAATTTTTTACGTAATTTGCTACTTCTAAAGATCCAAGTCCATAAGCATCTGCCTTTAAAACTGCACAGAATTTTGATTTTTGAGCTTTTTTCTTTATTGACTTTATATTATTTAATATTTTATCTAAATCCACTAGTAAATAATTTTCTTCCATATTAACTCCTCATTAATTTATAGACCTTGGGTAGGTTTTTAATTATATCACTTGCAATTAATGAATCCTCACAATTTTTCGATGCATAAATATCTCCAGCAAGTCCATGAATATAAACTGATAAGACAGCTGCATCAAAGGCTTCCATATTTGATAAATTAGAAAGTATTATTCCAGTTAAAACATCACCACTACCTGCAGTAGCCATACCACTATTTCCAGAATCATTTATGTAAAGTTTATAACCATCAGTAACGATGGTGTTTTTACCTTTTAAAACCAAAACAATACTATGTTTTTTTGCAAAATCTTTTGCTACTTTTTCTCTATTGTTTTTTATATAATCTAAAGGTAAATTTGAAATTCTAGAAAACTCCATCTCGTGTGGAGTAAGGACAAGATTATTTTTTTTATCAATTATATCAATATTTTCTTTTAATGCATTTATTCCATCTGCATCTATTACAATGTTTCTATCAAAATTCTTTATTATTATTTCAATTAATTTATCAAGATTTTCTCCCTTGCCCATGCCAGGACCAATAGCTAGAGCGCTCTTGTTTTTTATTAAAGATAAAATTTTTTCTGCAATTTCTTTTTCATAATAAAAATAATCGCAATCTACTTCTTCTATTATACATTCCGTAGACTTTATTTGTAAAATATTTGAAATAGATGATGGGCAGATTACATAAGATAGACCTGCACCTGATCTTAAAGATGCACTTGAAGATAAAAAAACAGAACCTGCCATTCCTTTTTTTCCACCAATTATTGCAACTTTTCCAAAATCTCCTTTGTGGGAATTGCTTGGCCTATTTTTTAATAATTTCTTGATATCCTTATTTATTTTAAAATTTACTCCATTTTTTTTACAAACTGCTATAGCATAATTTCCATCATGACTTATACTTAATTCTGCATTTGTTTTTTTTCCGTTTATAAAAACTATGGGTTTATTATCAATGTGTTTGATTTCAATTTTTTTTCTTAATATGTAGGCTAAATTAAAGTTATAAGCTTTAATTATAGCTTCTTTTCCTGCAAATATTCCAGCAAAAGTTTGTAAGGAATTTGCTTTTGAATTAGAATAATGAAATTCATTATCAGTAAATATTTTACTCGCAAAATCTTTTTTTTCTAATTTATTTTTAAATTTTTTTATATCTACTATATCGATTCCAATCATTATCTTTTCCTTAAATTTTTAAATGATTCTTCTGATTTTTTTATTATTTCATCTAAATCAAGATAAGTAAATTTTTTATTTTCATAAACAAGATCACCATTAATTATTACATAGGATACGTCTGTATCAAATGTTGAATAGCACAAGGAAGATATAAGATTATTTTGTGGAGTATGGTTAGGATTATTTAAATCAATTAGTATAATATCTGCTAATTTTCCTTCTTCCAAAGTCCCAATTTTATCATCAAGGCCTAGAGCCTTTGCCCCATTTATAGTTGCCATTTTTAATACATCATAAGCTTTTAAATTTTTTGGATCCTTATATTTTGAAACAAGGGAAGTTAGAGAAATTTCCTTTAACATTGATAGATTGTTATTGCTTGCTGATGAATCTGTTCCCATACAAAGGTTTATTCCCTTATTAATTATTCTTGTACAATCAAGAAAACCAGAAGATAATTTTAGGTTACTAGATGGATTATGAGCTATGCTAACGTCATATTTTGATAAAATTTCAAGATCTTTATCTGATATGTGAACTCCATGAGCAGCTATTGTTTTATTTTCAAAAATTCCACATTCTTCAAAAACTTCCGTAGGACTTTGATTAAATCTTTTCATACAATCGTCATTTTCAACTTTTGTCTCTGAAAGGTGAATATGAATTGGCATCTTATATTTTTTTGCGTATTTGTTTATTTCCTTTAAATAATTTTTATCTGTTGTATAAACTGCGTGAGGTCCTAAAGCTATATTTATTCTTCCATCTTGACTATTTTCATATTTTTTAAAAAGATCAATATTCTCTTTTATTTTTCCATAGTCTTTATCTTCAATGGTAAGTCCTCTTGAAATTTTTGCTCTCATTTTTGATTTTTCTAGGGCTTTTATAGTTTGATCTTCAAAATAATACATATCTGCAAAAGTTGTAGTTCCTGTCATAATCATTTCAGCTTGAGATAAGAGTGAGGCCCAATAAACATCTTCTGCAATTAATTTATCTTCCAAAGGCCAAATTTTTTCATTCAGCCAGGTCATTAATTCTACATCATCACTAAAATTTCTAAATAAACTCATACCTACATGAGTATGAGCATTTACAAAACCTGGCATAGCTAGATAATTTTTTCCTTCAATTTTTTTATCATAAGTAAAATCTAGTTTTTCTTTTGTAATTTTGCTTATCTTATCATTTTCAATATAAATATTTGCATTTTTAATTTCTTCACCATCTGCCATGGTTAGAATTTTTACATTTTCTATAAGTATATTCATAACAAATAAGAGCGGCCAAAGCCAGCTCTTACATCTCTCCTATTCTTTCTTTTAATAAGGCATTTAATTGTTGAGGATTAGCCTTACCCTTGGTTTTTTTCATACATTGACCAACCAAAAATCCAAAGGCCCTGTCTTTTCCGTTTTTAATATCTTGAACAGATTGGGCATTTTCACTTAATACTTCTTTTACAATATCTTCTAGGAAGTTTTCATCGTTAATTTGAAGAAGATTTCTTTCTTTAGCAAGTTTTTCTGGATTTTCATTTGATTCAAAAATTTCTCTTAAAAGTTTTTTACCAACATTGTTATTAATTTTATTAGATAAAACTAAATTTATTAATTTTGCAAAATTTTCTACAGACAAATTCATTTGGTCAGCTTCAATCTCACTTTCATTTAAACGTCTTGAAAGTTCTGTTAAAATCCAATTTGAAACTTCCTTAGGATTTTTTACTAAATCATTTGTTTTTTCAAATAGATTTGCAAGTTTTCTATCATTTGACAAAAGTCCTGCGTCATAATCTGAAAGTTTGTATTCATCCATATACCTTTTTGCTTTTGCTTCTGGAAGTTCTGGTAAATTTTCTTTTATTTCACTAATAAATTCTTTGCTTAATTCAATTCTTGGAATATCTGCTTCAATCGAAAATCTGTAATCATTGGCAGTTTCTTTTGTTCTCATTGAAATTGTAGTTTGAGAATCATCATCCCATCTTCTAGTTTCTTTTACAGATTCTTCTCCATTTTCAAGCATTTTTTTGTGTCTATCAGTTTCAAATAAGAGAGCATCTTCAATAGCCTTAATTGAATTTAGATTTTTAATTTCAGAAATTGCTGTCCTTTCACCATTTTCAAGATTTTCTAGATTTATATTTACGTCGCAACGCATTTGTCCTTCTGCCATAATACAATCAGAAACGTCTAAAAATCTTAAAGTTTGAGCTAATTTTTCAACAAATTCTCTTGCTTGTTTTGCAGATTTTAAATCTGGTTCTGTTACAATTTCAATTAGAGGAAGTCCTGCTCTATTGTAATCCATTAGGGTGTTGTTATTTTCATCATGATTTGATTTTGCAGTATCTTCTTCCATGTGTATAGAATTTAATCTTATTTCATCCCCATCACTTAAAATAATATGGCCACCTACTGCATATGGTTCATCTTGTTGAGTTATTTGATATCCCTTTACTAGATCTGGATAAAAATATTTTTTCCTATCCATTTTCATAGATTCTCTTATATCACAATCAAGAGCAAGACCTGCTTTTATTGCATATCTTACAGCTTCTTTGTTTATTAAAGGTAAAGTTCCTGGATGACCTAAACAGATTGGACAAGTATTTGTGTTTGGTACAGCTCCAAATTCATTTTTACAGGAACAAAACATTTTTGTTTTTGTAGATAATTCTACGTGAATTTCTAATCCTATAATAGTTCTAGTTTTCATTTCTTTTCCTTTCGAAAGCTTCACAAGCATTTATTATATCTTTATCTTTAAATCTATCTCCAATAATTTGAATACTTCCAGATATTCCTTTTCTAACTGGAATAGATATTCCACAAGATCCTGTTAAATTTACACACACATTAAAAATATCTGATGTAAAATCTTTTAGAGGATCATCGGTATATACTCCTAATTTTGATGGAAGATCTACAGTTGTTGGAGTAATTAATAAATCATAGTTTTTAAATATTTCTTTAAATTCTTCCACTATTAATGTTCTTAATTTTAGTCCTTGCTTGTAAATTCTTTGATCATCTTCACTTGATAAATACATAGTTCCAAGGGCAATTCTTCTTTGGACATTTTCTCCAAAACCTTCTGACCTATTTTTAATAAATAATTCTTCAACATTCTTGTATTCTTTAGTTTGGTGACCATACCTAATTCCATCAAACCTTGATAAATTGCTTGAAACTTCTGAACTCATTACAACATTATAAACTTCATTTGCATATTTAGAATATTTTAAATCTATTGGACAAATCTCTGCACCCATTTCTTTTAAAATTTCTATTGCTTTTTTATAATCGTCCTCAACTTCTTTTTCTAAATTATATACATTATTTTCATTTTTAATTACAGCAATTTTTTTGCCAGAAAAATCATAATTTTCTTTTTCATAATTATACTCTTTAAGAGTTGCTGTCATATCAAATTTATCTGGGCTTTGACTTGCTGATGCAAGAAATCTTAAATCACTTACATTTTTTGCAAATAAAGAAACTTGGTCAAGGCTATTTGCCATTGAAACAACCCCATACCTACTCATAAGAGAATAAGTTGGTTTGTAACCAATAATATTACAGTAGCTTGCAGGTTGTCTTACAGATCCACCGGTATCTGTTCCTAGAGAAACTAATACATCACCTTTTGCTACACTAACTGCAGAACCTGATGAAGATCCTCCTGGAATTAAATTTTGATCTAGGGGATTTTTTATTGGTCCAAAATATGAAGTTTCACCAGATCCTCCCATAGCAAATTCATCCATATTTGTTTTTACAATTATTATGGCATCTTCTTTTAGTAAATTTTCTATAACTGTGGCGTTATAAACAGGTTCAAAATCTTCAAGCATTTTTGATGCACAAGTTAATTTCATATTTTTATAAGAAATATTATCTTTTACACTTACAGGAATACCAAATAATTTTCCCAATTCTTCCCCGTTTTTTAATTTTTCATCTAAAAATTTTGCTCTTTCTAGACTATCCTCTTCATTAAAAGAAATATAAGCATTAAATTCATCATTTTTAATTTTATCTAAAACATTTTTTGTATTTTCGTAGACTGAAATTTCTTTATTTTTAAATTTATTAATAGTATTTTGAATATCCATATTTACTCCTTAAAGTTTCCAATCCAACCTAAAATAACCATATTCTGTATCTTTAGCATTTTTAAGAGCATCATCCCTGTCAAGAGACTTACCCACGATATCTTCTCTTAAAATTGCATCGTGATTATCTAACATTTCTGTCATTTGTACATTTTCACAATCCACATCAAATATGTGGTCTATAAAATCTAAAATTGTATTATATTTATCGGAAATTTTGTCTATATCTTGGTTGGATAAATCAAGATTTGCTAGTCGATAAATTCTTGTAACTTCACTTTTATCCATAATTACTCCTCTAATTTTTTTATAAATTCGTATAAATCATCATTTTCTAAAACTTTTATACCTAATTGATCTGCCTTCTCTTTTTTGCTTCCTGGTTTTTCTCCACACAAAACAAGGTCTGTGTTTTTTGAAACAGATGATGTAACATCTCCATTATGATCTAAAATCAATTTTTTTATATCATTTCTCTTATAATTTTCAATGCTTCCTGTAATAACTATCTTCATCCCATCTAAAGAATTACTCGTATTTTTTTCTTCAGTTTTTTTAATATTAATTCCCTTTTCTAAAAGTTTATCAATAGAAACTTTTATATTGGGATCGTGGAAAAATTCAACTATATCGTGGGAAGTTTTTTCACCAATATCTTCAACTTCAACTAATTCTTCTTCTGTTGCATTTCTCAAATTTTCCAGACTTTTAAATTTTTCCTGTAAATCTCTTGCGGTCTTAACACCAACATTTGGAATTCCGATTGCATATATAAAATGATTTAGTTCACAATTTTTGCTATTTTCAATTGCACTTAATAAATTGTTGGTTTTTTTATCTTTGAATGATTCCAAATTTATTAAATCTTCATATTTTAAATCATACAAATCATAAATCTCTTTAATACCAAGTTTATTAATAAATAATTCCGCAGTTTTTTCTGACAAACCTTCTATGTCCATTGCATCTCTTGATGCAAAATGAACCATCCTAGCCTTTAATTGAGGTGTACAAGATATTGAATTTGGACAATATATGTGAACATTTCCCTCAATTAATTCGCTGTGACAATAAGGACACTTCGTTGGTTTTTCAATTTCTACAGTATTTTCTTGGTTTTCATCTACAACACCAAGAATTTCAGGAATCACGTCATTTGACCTCCTTATAAATACTTTTGATCCTATTTTAACTTTTTTTCTTAAAATATCATCGTAATTATTTAAAGTTGCTCTTCTTACAGTTACTCCAGAAATATCTACCGGCTCAAGAATAGCTGATGGTGTAACTTTACCAGTTCTACCAACATTCCAGCTTACATCTAAAAGCTTTGTCGTGTATTCTTCTGCTTCATACTTATAAGCAATTGACCATCTAGGAAATTTATTTGTATAACCTAAAACTTCTTGAGTTTTTACATCATTTACTTTTATGACTACACCGTCTGTCAAAACATCTATATGGTGTCTTTCTTCTTTTATAAAATCTATTTCTTTTACTATATCGTCAAATTTTCTTATTACTTTTTTGTATGGATAGACTGGTAATTTTTGATCTTTTAAAAATTCCAACTTTTCTTCTTCTGTTTTAAAATTAAGGCTATTAGTTGAAATTTGATAAAAATAAGCCTTTAAATTTCTCTTTCTAGTCTGACTTGTATCAAGATTTCTGATTGCCCCTGCTGCAGCATTTCTTGCGTTTTTTAAAGGAATTTCATTTTCTTCATTGTATTTTTTTAAACTTGATAAAGGCATTACTGCTTCACCTTGGATTTCAATTAAAGATTTTTCCTTAATTTTTGTAGGGATTGTTGGAATTGTCAAAACTTGTTTAGTTACATCTTCTCCTACTATCCCATTTCCTCTTGTAGATGCAGTTTGTAATATTCCATTTTCATAGGTCAAATTAATAGTTAAACCATCAAACTTATATTCTGTAATAAATTCTAATTCATCAAGTTTTTCATCGTGTGTTTCGTTGTATTGGTCACGAAGTTTTTTTGTCCTTATAACCCAATCTTTAAGCTGGTCAATATTTTGAGACTTATCTTGAGAATATAATCTTGAAATATGGAAGTGTTTTTCAAACTTATCTAAAATTGTTCCGCCGACCCTTTGGGTTGGAGAAAATTTATTTATATATCCAGTTTTATTTTCAAGATTTCTAAGCTCATCGTATAACTTATCATATTCACCATCAGAAACTATAGGATCATCCAAAGTATAGTAATGATAATTTAAGTTATTGATTTTATCAATCAGCTCATCTATTTTAATCTTATCTTTCTTATTCATCTTAAATCCTTTTTATTGGGGCATAATCTTGATTTAGTTTTTTTAAACCCTTCTTATCAAAAGCTACTACAAGTTCATTTCCATCATCTGATTTTTTTATTTGAACTATCATTCCTTGACCCCATTTTGTATGAATAATTTTATCACCAATTTGAAATTCTTCATTTGATGATTCTTTTACAGTATTTTTCTTTAAGACACTCTCTCTTGCCTTATCTCTCATGTATGATTCATTGCTTTTCATTTTTACATAGGGAGAATAAGCAGGGGTTTTGTCTTGGTCTATTTTTTTAATAGAAGATTCAATTTCTTTTAAAAATCTTGAAGGTTTATAATAAACAGCTTGGCCAAATTGCCTTCTAATTTCTGCACTAGAAAGATACAATTTCTCCATAGCCCTTGTTATTGCAACATAGCAAAGTCTTCTTTCTTCTTCAATATTTCCTTCATCAATAGATCTTTTTGAGGGGAATAATCCATCATCCATACCAACAACAAAACATACCTTAAATTCAAGGCCCTTTGCAGAGTGAATAGTCATAAGTGAAATTGAATCATCACTATCTTCAGTTTTATCCAAATCTGATAAAAGTGATAAATTTTCCAAATAATCGTGGATATTATCTTCCGGATTATTTGATTGATATTCTGCGGCTGAGGAAATAAATTCATTTAAATTGTCTATCCTTGACCTGTTTTCTACAGAATAAGATTCTTCCAAAGCTTTTATGTATCCACTCTTATCAAGTATCTCTTCTATCAATTCCACAATGTCATAGTCCTTGTAATTATCAAAAATTTTTGCTAATGGATTATAAAATTTTTCACAAGCACTTTTTAATTTTGTAGGAAGAGTTGAAAATAAAGACGGATCACAAACAAGCTCTGTTAAAGAAAAACCTAATTTATTAGCTTCATTTTCTAATTTTTCTACAGTTTTATTACCAATTCCTTTTTTAGGTTCATTAATAATTCTTTTTAAACTTATATCATCTTTTGGATTTACTAAAACTTTTAGGTAGGAAACTAGGTCTTTTATTTCTTTTCTATCATAGAATTTAAGTCCACCAACTACCTTATAATCAAGTAAATTTTTCATAAGATATTCTTCAAAAACCCTTGATTGAGCATTCGTCCTATATAAAATTGCCATATCTTTTAATCTATAGCCATCATTTAATAAAGAATTTATTTCATCTATTACGAATTTTCCTTCTTCAGATTCAACTGATGACTTTTTATACAAAACTTCCGAACCATCATTTTTTGATGTCCAAAGATTTTTGTCTTTTCTTTCAGTATTGTTTTTGATTAATTTATTGGCAACATTAATAATATTAGAAGTTGACCTATAATTCTCTTCAAGTTTTATAGTTTTTGCGTCCTTAAAGTCTTTTTCAAAATCTAAAATATTATTAATATCTGCCCCCCTAAAACTATAAATTGATTGATCAGCATCCCCAACAACTCTAACGTTATTGTGAACTTTACCAATAAATTTAATTAATTCATACTGACTTTTGTTTGTATCTTGATATTCATCTACATATACATATTCAAATTTATTTTGATAGTATTTCAAAGTATCAGAATCTGTCGCAAACAAATCTAAGGTTTTTAATATTAAATCATCAAAATCTAGAGAATTATATTCAAATTTTTTCTTCTCATAATTTTTGTAAATATTATAATATTCCTCTTGCTTAGCATAAAATGTATTTATATTTAAAAAATCTTTAGTACTTATTGATTTGTTTTTACAAAAACTTATAACATTTAAGGCCTCTTTTGGACTAATATCATCTTTGTAATTCAAATCATTTATAATTTCTTTTACCAAAGTTTTTTGATCATTTGTATCATAAATAGTGAAATTATTATCATATCCAATTTTATTAATATTCATTCTTAAAATTCTTGCACAAATAGAGTGAAAAGTACCAATCCACAAGTGAGAAACATCTTCATCTAAAAGATCTGATATTCTTTCTTTCATTTCATTGGCAGCCTTATTTGTAAAAGTAATAGCCAAAATATTAACCGGATTTACATTTTTTTCCTTTATCAAATATGCAATACTTGTAGTTAATACTCTGGTTTTTCCACTTCCAGCTCCAGCTACAACAAGAAGGGGACCTTTGTCATGTAAAACCGCCTCTTTTTGTTTATCATTTAAATTAGATAAGTCCATTCTTCACATCCTTTCATCCTTATAATTATACCATAAGAGTTAGACTAATCTAAGATATGAAATGAATTTATATTTTTCTTTCAATGATATTTAAAAAATTTTAAAAAGAAAAACGAACCTATCTTAATAGATAAATTCGTTTAATTTTTAAAATTTATTTTTTATCTTTTTCTTCTTTTAAATTATTTGCAATTAATTTTTCAAGAACCAAATCATATCCATCACTTCCATAGTGTAAGGACCTATTTACTCTTGAAATTGTTGCTGTTGATGCTCCAGTTTGCTCTTCTATTTCGCTATATGTTTTTCTTATTTTTAATAATTTAGCAACTTGTAATCTTTGTGAAATTGATTGAAGCTCTCTTGCTGTACAAGCATCTTCAAAAAAATTGTAACACTCGTCTCTATCTTTTAACATCAAGATAGCATCAAAAAATTCATCTAATTCTTTACTTTGTAATTTTGAATCTGTCATTTTCTTCTCCTAAAATAATCCTATGATATTTCCATTTTCGTCAATATCTATGTCATATGCTGCAGGTCTTTTTGGAAGTCCTGGCATAGTTAAAATATTTTGAGTTAGGGCAACTATAAAGCCTGCTCCTTGATTTAGTTTAATATCATTAATTGTAATCTCATATTCACTATCCGGATTTAAATTTTTCGGATCATCTGATAGGGAATATTGAGTTTTTGCAATACATATTGGCAAATTATTTGAGTTTAAATCATTTATCCTTTTAATTTCATTTAAGGCCTTTTTAGAAAATTTTACTCCACTCGCCCTATAAATTTCTTTGGCAATTATTTCAATTTTTTCTTCTATAGCTAGATTTTCATCGTATAAAACTCTAAAATCATTATCTTCTTGGCTTTTTTCTATGATATATTTACAAATATCAAGACAGCCTTCTGATCCTTTGTGATATACATCACATTCAAAAGCTTTTAATGATAAGTCTTCTACAAGTTTTTCCAAAGTTTTTAATTCATTTTCTGTATCTTGGTCAAATTTATTGATTGCCACAACAATATTATTTGAAAACTTCTTTAAATTTTCTAAGTGGATTTTTAAATTTTCAAATCCTTTTTTAAGATTTTCGATATTTTCTTGGTCAATATTTTTTAAATCTTGACCTCCATGATATTTTAAGGCTCTTACAGTTGCTACAACTACAGTCATATTTGGTTTTATTCCTGCTTTTCTACATTTAATATCGTAGAATTTTTCAGCACCAAGATCTGCACCAAAGCCTGCTTCTGTTACAGCAAAATCTGATAATGAAAGGGCAGTTTTTGTAGCTATAATTGAGTTACAACCATGGGCTATATTTGCAAATGGTCCACCATGAATTATTGCAGGTGTGTTTTCTAAAGTTTGGCATAAATTTGGTTTTAATGCATCTTTCATCAAAACACAAACTGGTCCTGTTGCTTTAATATCATCAACAGTAACAGCCTTTCCTTCAAAATCGTAGGCAACAATCATTTTTGAAACTTTTTTCTTAAAATCAAATAAATCATTACTTAGACAAAATACTGCCATCATTTCTGTTGCAACAGTTATATCAAATCCATCTTGTCTTACAATTCCGTTTGTCTTTTTACCTAAACCTACAACAACTTCTCTTAAGGCCCTATCATTTAAATCCACACATCTTTTCCAAACTATATTGTTTAGATCTATGTTTTTTTCATTTCCTTGATAGATATGATTATCAATCATAGCAGCAACCAAATTAACTGCACTTGTTATTGCATGAAAATCACCAGTAAAATGAAGATTTATATCTTCCATTGGAATAACTTGGGAATAACCTGCTCCACAAGCTCCACCTTTAATACCAAAAGAAGGTCCTAATGAAGGCTCTCTTAAAACTGAAATAGATTTTTTTCCAAGCTTATTCAAACCCATTGACAAGGCAACGTTCATTGTAGTTTTTCCTTCACCAAATGGTGTAGGAGAAATTGCAGTTACTAAAACAAGTTTTGAATCCTTATTTTTGTCAAATACAGGATTAATCTTGGCCTTGTATTTACCATATTTTTCATAATCAGTAATATTTAGATAATTGGCAATTTCGTCAATATCTTTTATCTCAGCTTCTCTAGCAATCTCAATATCTTTTTTCATTTAAACTCCTATAATTACAATATGTTTTGCTTTTCAAATATATTATATCAACTTTTCACATTCAGTGCAATAGTTTATTAAAGTGAATTAAAATTTATTTATTCATCTTTTCCTATTTTCTATAATTTCTATGAAGGTATTTGCCAAATTTTCGTTACGAGCAAGCAAGGGACCATGTAAATATGATGCAAAAGCATTTTTGTATCTAAATCCTTCAGTAGAATCTTCACCATTGTTTCCGTTTCCAGAAATAACACTCGCAAATGCTTGGTTTTTATCTTTTAGATAAGTAACTCCCCCATGATTTTCAAACCCCTGATAAATCTCACCATTTGTCAAATCCTTTATTTCAATATTACCTACGAACCTATTTCCATCTTCCTGATTTTTTGTATAATAATCAAAAATTTTAAGGCCTTCTATTTTTTTATTGTAAGCATCATAATAATATTGACCCATAAGTTGAAAACCACCACAAATCGCAAGAAAAAGTCCATCATTTTCAATATATTTTTTAATATTTTCTTTTTTATTTTCCAAATCTTTTTCTACAATAGATTGTTCATAGTCTTGACCGCCACCAAAAAATACAAAATCATATTTATAAGGATCAAATTTATCATCTAAACTTATTACATCAAGATTTACTTGGTGGCCTTTTTTTTCGGCAAAATATTTTAGGGCCATTACATTTCCGACATCGCCGTAGGTATTTAACAAATTTCCATATAAATGGCATATGTTTATAATCATTTAAGTTTTAAAACCTCCCTTAGCCTCAACATGGCAGTATAGGTAGAAAGTATATAAATTTTTTCAGTTTCTTCATCTTTTATATTTTCCAAAATTTCATTTTCAAAATCAAATTCTTTTATCTTTCCTTCAAATATATCGGCAATTTCAAGTCTTCTTTTCATATCTTTTTTTCTTGTTCCTGAAACTTTCATACTTCTTATATTTAATTTTTTTAATCTTTCATAATAAGAATCATAAATCCAGGATACATCTGTACCATCAGCGTAATTATCATTTAATAAACAATATAAGCTAATTGGTTCATTTTCTAATAGCATAAGATTTATTATTTGATTTAAACCCGTTGGATTTTTGACTAGATTTATAATTAATTCTTTATTTTCAATATTAATTACTTCTTGCCTTCCAAAAACATGTTCTTGAAATTTTAAACCATCAAATATTTTTTCATATGGAATTTCTAATTCTTTTGCCAAAGCTATAGCACTTAGGGCATTGTAAATATTATAAAATCCTCCAATTTGAGTTTGGTATTTTTCACCATTTACCATAAATTTTGAAAAATTAGCATCCATGGATAAAATTTGGCTAATATTATAAGAAAGATCAGGTGAATGAAAATCACAATTTGGACATGAAAAATCACCTAATGAAGAATAATTTACCAATCTATATTTTAAAATTGAATTACATTTTGGACATAAAATTCCATCACTATTAAATTCAGCTTCCTTTTCGTACTTATCACTAACTTTATTATCTTCTCTAATTCCATAATAAATTGGTTTATATTCTTTTAAATCATCATAAGAAAAAATAGGTAAATCACCATTTGCGATGATTTTTACATTTTCACAATTTTTAAGTCCATCCATAATTTTTTTATAAACATTATAAATTTCCCCAAACCTATCCATTTGATCTCTAAAAATATTTGTCAAAATAACATAATCAGGCTTTAAAAATTTACTTATTTTAACTAGGTTAGCCTCGTCTACCTCCAAGACTGCAATTGTATCCTCATTTTTTGGAACGTCTAATAAAACTGTTATAATTCCTTGAATCATATTTGAACCAGAATCATTAGTAAAAACATGTTTATAATGTTTTCTTAAAATATTAGTAACAAAATGAGTTGTCATAGTCTTACCGTTTGTACCAGTTACAAAAATAAATTTCGTATTCTCGCTTAAAGCGCTCAAAATATCATTATCCAAGTTATAGGCAATTTTTCCTGGCAAACTTGTAGCCTTATGGTTTGTCAATTTAAGTAATATTTTACTAAATTTTGCAATTTTTATAATTAATTTATCTTTTATATTCATAAAAAAATTATAACAGATTAAAGGGTGAAAAGTCTATAATATTTTTATTCAAAATATTTTAAATAATTAGATTATATAATTTGATCTTTCAAATTAAATTATTAAAAAAATTCACAAAAAAATAGACTAAAAAAATTCAGCCTATTTCTCTTCAAGTATATTTGTACAAACTTCTTTCATCATATAGTCCACTTTTTCTGACCAAGCTGGGTCGCTTGCATATAATTTTCCTATAGATTTTGTAGATATACCATTATAAAATTTTCCATCTTCACTTAAGTAATTTTCTTTCAAAAATTTTGCAACGTGATTAATTGATTCACCCTTGCTTTTAAATTTGTTTGCTGCATTTATAGGATCTTGGTCTATAGCATTAAATCCAAAAAGATTATTTTTTGCCTTAGCAAGATATGAATGACCATTGCCAGTTTCATGTTTTGCCATAGCCATTAACAAAATGGCATTTACACCATATTTTTCCTCAGCTTTTTTAAATTCAACTCCTAGACCTTTTAAATTTGTATTTTTAAGTCCAAATTCAAGTTCATCAGCAGTTAAATTTGTTTTATTTGTCAAATAAAGCATTGAAGTTTTGCTAATTTTATCAGAACCATTATTTTTTAATTCTTCTAAATCTTTTTCTAATTTTTCAAATCTTTCTATTCTAGATTGTTTTAAAGAAAGGGTTTCGTTGCTAATTTCATTTACTCCAGTAATCAAACTATCTCTTTTATCTTTGTTTTTTGCAGCTAAAGATGATTTATCTAAACCTGTTGCAATAACTAGCACAAGAACAATAGCTAAAAAAGATAAAAATGATATTTTAAATCTCTTATTTCTTATCATTTAATCTCCTTATGTAAATAATTGTAACAAAACAGTTACAGCTATTATATCATTCTTTTGCTAGAATGCAAATACTATTTTCTAGAACCAGGTTTTACTGCTGGGTTATCTTTTAAGTCATCAGGTAAATTATCTGGATCGAATGTATCAATTTGAACTTCTGTAGCTGAAATTAATTCTAAACCATTGATTTCATCTTTTCCTGACCTATTTACAATTGATGTAAGAGCATTAACTTTTCCACCAAAGCTTTCTATTACATCAACAGTTTCGAATGAAGATTTTCCTGTTGTTACAACATCTTCAACAATAATAACATTCATTCCTTCTTTAATTTCAAATCCTCTTCTTAGAGTCATAATATTATCAACTCTTTCAGTAAATATTGCATTTACCCCTAAAGCCCTTGCAACTTCATAGGCAATTATAATTCCGCCCATAGCAGGTCCTACACACAAGTCAACCTTTATTCCAGCTTCTTTTATTTTTTCTGCAATAATTTTTGCAACTTCTTCACAATAAACTGGGTTTTCTATTAACTTTGCACATTGAATATATTTTCTTGAGTGTTTTCCACTTGATAATAAAAAGTGTCCTTCCAAAAGCGCATCTGATTTTTTTAATAATTCAATTGTTCTATCCATACCTTCTCCTAAATAATTTTTCTTATCTCATCTAATGAATCTAGATTTTCTCTTTGCATATATTTTTCTAAATCATCAACTATATTTATCATTGTATTAAAGTCTACAAAATTGCTAGTTCCAACTTGTACAGCACTTGCTCCTGCCATAATAAATTCCAAGCAGTCCCTGTAATTTGAAATTCCACCCATACCAATTATTGGTAAATTTGTAGCATTACTTGCTTCATAAACCATTCTTAAAGCAATTGGTTTTATACAAGGTCCTGATAAACCTGCAGTTTTATTTTCAAAAACAGCTTTTTTATTATCAACATCAATTGCAAGAGCATTAAAAGTATTCACCAAAGATATACAGTCAGCTCCTGAGTTTTCAGCAATTTTTACAAATTCTTTTATATCCCCTACATTTGGAGAAAGTTTTACCATTAAAACTTTTTTTGTAATTTTCCTAACTTTCTCTATAACTTCGCAAGCTTTTTTTGGATCTGTACCGAAAGCCATTCCACCTTCTTTTACATTTGGACATGAAATATTTAATTCAATTATTGGAACACTTGTTTTATCAAGTAATTGTGCTCCTTTAACATAATCATCTACGCTATGACCGCCTAGATTTGCTATGGTTACTGCATCTTTAGTTTCTAAAAATGGTAATTCTTTTTCTATAAAATATTCTATTCCAGGATTTTGAAGGCCAATAGAATTCATAATTCCAGCAGCAGTTTCATAAATTCTTATACCCTTATTTCCCAAATTTTTATGTAGGGTTAGTCCTTTTGAAGAAATTCCTCCAAGTTTATTTATATCAATATAATCCGCAAATTCTTTTCCAAAACCAAAAGTTCCACTTGCAGCTATCACTGGATTATTAAATTCAATTCCACAAATATTAACTTTTAAACTCATTAGAAAATCTCCTTTGAATCGAAAACTGGACCATCTTTGCAAACTCTAATAAAATCACCATGAAAATTTTCTACTGTGCAACCAAGGCAAGCACCAATACCACAAGCCATATGGGCTTCCATTGAAATTTGAATTTCAGAATTTTTATTTTTATTTGCCAAAGTTTTTAACATTTGATTGGGTCCACAAGCGTATATAACATCATATTTTTCTGTATCAATTTTATCGGTTATAAAAATTTTATCTTTTTTATCGATAGTTACAGTTGTAGAATTTACATAATCTTTAAAATAATCTGTAAAATATTCTTCATCGCTAAATCCTGCATAAAAATCAGCTTTCAAGTCAAGAGATTTTGCTAAATATAAAAGTGGAGCAATTCCAATTCCTCCAGCAACTATTGCAGCTTTTTTTCCATTTTTAATTTCAAATCCATTTCCCAAAGGACCGAGTAATTTCACTTTTGATCCTTCTTTTAAATCACTTAAAATTTTTGTTCCTACACCCTTTACTTGGTATAAAAAAGACATGGAATCTTCATCTTGATCACAAACACCAAAAGGCCTTGAAAGAAGTGGTGAATTTCTAAAGCTATCGCATCTAAGCATGAAAAATTGACCAGGCTTTGCATTTAATTTAGTTTTTAACTTACAAAAATAAATATCATCCTTTATTTTTTTATTAAAAATTACAGCAGCTTCTCTATAAGATTCCATTATCTTGGATTTCCTTTCTAGTTTCTATACATTTTTCCCTAGCATAAAAACCTACTTTGTCTTCTCCATCCTCAAAATTCAAATAATTTTTAAGAATTGCCCTAGAAGAATTTACAACTCCTCCATTTAATGAATTTAACAATTTATAAACATTTAAAGAATCAGCTTTTTGAGCTCCAAAGCCAGGAATCAAGAAAAACATATCCTCATATTTTTTTCTAATTTTTTCAACTTCTTCCTTGTGAGTTGCACCAACCACAAGACCAATTGGACCATAGCCTGAATTATCAACTAATTCATCATTTACTTCTTTTAATTTATCCCCAATTGTATAAAATAATTCGCTATCATCTTTTAATCTTAAGCATTCAAAATCATTTGCTCCTGGATTTGAAGTTCTTAAAAGAACAAACACTCCCTTGTCCTTATTTTTTATAAATTCAAGATATGGTGAAATTGAATCCATTCCCATATAAGGATTTAAAGTCATAAAATCAGCTTCAAAATCTCCAGAAAAATGAGCTTTGGCATATTGACTAGCACTTTGAGCTATATCTGATCTTTTTACATCGGCAATTGATAATAAATCATTATCTCTTAAATATTTTAAAGTATTTTTGTAAGCAAGCATTCCTTCTATGCCGTATGATTCATAGTAGGCAATTTGAAGTTTATAAATTGCACAAACATCTTTTGTATTATCGATAATTTCTTTATTAAAGTCAAACAAGCTTTCACTTATACTTTTATTTTCTTTCATTTTTTCTGGAATATAATCAAGTGATGTATCAAGTCCTACACAAACAAATCCATTTTCTTCAATTTTTTTATAAAGTCTTTCCATTAAGGTCATATTTTAAAATTCCTTTCTTATAAACTCTAACAATTTCACCTTGAAGTTTTTGATTTAAAAATAATGAATTTTTTGATTTTGACAATATATCTTCTTCTTTATATTCATATATTTTATCCAAATCTATAAGGGTAAAATCTGCCATATATCCTTCTTCTATTTTTCCTTTTTTAATTTCTAAAAGTTTTGAAGGATTGGTTGACATTAGCCTTACTAAATCATTTAATGAAATAATTCCAGTTTTTACAAGGCTCATGTATGAAGTTGAAAAGGCAGTTTCAAGTCCGATAAATCCAGGTTTTCCTTCTTCCTTTTCTTTTTTTGTATGAGGAGCATGGTCAGTTGCTATACAATCTACATATCCCTTTTTTATCATGTCCAATAAGGCTTTTTTATCTTTTTCTTTTCTTATTGGGGGATTTACTTTTAAATCATCCCTATCAGAAAAATAAATATGGTGTGGTGTTACTTCACAAGTAATATTTGCACCCAAATCTTTAAAATATCTTATAGCCTCGATTGCTCCTTTTGTTGAAACATGAGAAAAATGAACTGGAACATCCATTTTATAAGAAAGATATGCATCTCTTAAAGTCATCAAATCTTCTGCAATTTCATAATCATATTTTGAAATTTCTTTGCACTCTTCGTGAAGGGTAAATTTCAAATTATTTTCCTTTGCAATTTTTATTGCTTGATACATGGAAAAATCATCATCTACTCCCTTACCATCATTTGACAAAAATAAAAGACCTTCTGGCAAATCTTTTAAATGACTTAGATCATCACTTTTGAAATCTTTTGTTATCGAATAAACTTGCTTAATATCAATTAAATCTAATTCTTGTCCTCTTTTTATAATATCTTGGTAGACTTCTTTGTTTGATACTATTGGATTTGTGTTTGGCATCAAATTTACAGTTGTATATCCACCTTTAAGGGCAGTCATTGATCCAGTTTTTAAATCTTCCTTGTAGGTAAAGCCTGGATCTCTAAAATGTGTATGCATGTCCACAAAAGAAGGAACCAAGACAAGACCATTACAGTCTATAATCTCAGTTTCCTCATCCTTTTCAAATTCTTTTGTTATAAATCCGTCTTCTACAAAGATGTCCCTTCTTGATATATTTATATCATCAACAGCAACAAGATTTGTAAAAATTTTCTTCATTATTCCTCCACATCATAAATGTGATCGCAATATGCACATTTGTACATTTTTTCTTCTCTATCAATTAAGATAAATTTGCTTTCAATATTTCTTTCAGTTGTAGATACGCAAGTTGGATTTTGACATTTTAAAATTCCCTTGCTTACTTCTGGTAATTCTAATTGTTTTTTCTCAACAACTTTTTCATCTTCAATGAAATTAACAGTTGCATCAGGTGCTATAATTGCTACTGCATCAAGATTTATATCAAGATTATTTGCAATTTTAACTATATCTTTTCTTCCTTGAGAAGGAGAACTTGCATTTAAAATTAAGGCAACCTCATCTTCAATTTCATCTAAGTGTAAAAGATTAAAAATTTTAATTCCCAATCCTCTTTTTATATGATCTATTACAATTCCTTTTTTAAGTGAAGTAATCTCAAGCATTATTTGCCTCCAATAATTTTATAATTAGTGCCATTCTTGCATACATTCCGCATTTAACTTGTTGAAAATACAAAGCTCTTGGATCAGAATCCACATCTTTATCAATTTCATTTACTCTTGGAAGTGGATGTAGGATTGCAAGATCTTTTTTAGCATTTGCTAATTTATCTCTTGTCAATACGTAAGAATCTTTTAATCTTGTGTATTGGTTATCTGAGAAAAATCTTTCTTTTTGAATTCTTGTCATATATAAAATATCAAGATCATCAAGAGAATTATCTAAAGATCTTTTTTCAACATATTCTATATTGTTTTTTTCAAAAACACTTTTTTTGATGTAATTTGGTAATTTTAATTCTTCTGGAGAAATTAAAACATATTCGTTATTATCAAACATAGTCATTACTTTTAAAAGTGAATGAACAGTTCTACCGTATTTTAAATCTCCACAAATACCAATTTTAAGTCCTTCTAATCTCTTTTTATAAGTAGAAATTGTTAGGATATCTGTTAGAGTTTGTGTTGGGTGTTGGTGACCTCCATCACCTGCATTTATAATTGGACAGTCAGAAGTTTCTGATGATAATTTTGCAGCTCCTTCTTGAGGGTGGCGCATAGCAATTACATCAACATATTGACTTACAGTTCTAATTGTATCTTGTAAGCTTTCTCCCTTAGCTTGGCTTGATGCTTTAGGATTTGAAAATCCCTCAACGCTTCCTCCAAGTCTTAACATTGCTGATTCAAAAGAAAGTCTTGTTCTAGTAGAAGGCTCAAAAAAAAGAGTCCCTAATAGCTTTCCATTACAATAATTGGAAAACTTATCAGGACTCTTCATTATGTCTTCTGCTAAATCAATTATTTCAAGTAAATCATCTTTAAACAAATCTTCTGCACTTAATAAATTTTTAATCTTTAGCATTTAGACACTCCTTTTTTTGTTTTTTTAATTATACCAAATGAATTTATACTCGTCAATATTTATTTACGTTTTTCGATTAATTCATTAATCGATTCACTTGTAACATTTTTTCTATCAATTTCAAATTCATCTAAAATTTCTTCCAATAAATTTACATTTGTAAATTCAATTTCCATGTAAGGATCTGGATATACATCTTTTGACCAAATATCTATATCAAATCTTTGACCCTTATAAGAATAAGAAATTCTTTTTTTATCTCCAACATATCTTTCAACTAAACCTATTTCTTCCAAAATTTTAATCATATTTGAGGTTGAATTAATAGTTGTAGTATATTCATTATTTACTCTTATATTGTCTTTGTTATCTACAGATTCCTTAAAAGTAAGCTCTGTTGCTTCCCTTTTATCATTTATAGTTTTTTCTCTAATCCTTAAATATCCATTAGGAAATTCTTTAGAATTTTTTGGAGCAAAAGTATGATTTGTTTGGATTTCTACTCCCAAAAACTCTGCACCTTTGTTCTTTAATTTTTCTTCCATTTCTTCGATATCAATATTTAATACCTTAATTTCTAATTCTCTGTCCATTAACTTATCCTTTCTGGCATAAAATCTATATAATCTCCTGCCACACATTTTATTCCTATATCATCTGCTATACCCTCAAAAATTTGTTTATGTCCCGGGCCGTGCAAATGTCCATACAAAACACATTCTACTTGATAGTCCTTGCATATTCCAAAAAATTCATTTAATGACTTATCACTATTTAAGGGTGGATAATGTAAGATTACTATTTTTTTACTATTTTCCTTGTTAAAATCAAGTGAATTTTTAAGCCTTTGAAGCTCTCTTTTAAAAACTTTCTCGTCATGATCAGTAAATTCGCTGTTATCCCTACTTATCCATCCTCTCGTTCCACAAATATCGTATCCTTCTACAAAAAAAGAATTATTTTGAAGAAATTTTATACTTTTTAAATCCAAATCATTTAGTTTTTTTAAGGATGACCGCCAATAATCATGGTTTCCCTTCAATAGAATTTTTTCACCATTTAAATCATCTATTTTTTTAAGATCAATGTAAGCTTCATCTATATTCATAGCCCAAGAAATATCACCAACAATTAAAACTGTATCCTTATCTTTTACAATTTTGTTCCAATTATTAAATATTTTTTCTTGGTAATTTTCCCAAGCTTTGCCAAATACTTCCATGGACTTTTTTTCTGTATAGTCAAGATGTAAATCTCCTATTGCATATATCATATTTGCTCCATATTTATAAAATTTATTTCAATTCCCTCTCCATCAAAAGTATTTTTTTCTCTTTTGTGGCAGGTAAAATATATTATTTGAAATTTTCTAGATAAATCCAATAAATTCAATAAGGCCATTCTTAACCTATTATTATCGTAATTTATAAAAGCATCATCAAAAATCATAAATGAATTATCCAATAGATTATTAGAAAGGGCAAATCTTAATGAAAAATTCACTTGATCAAAAAAACCCACAGATAGCTTATCTATTCCAATTATTTCATTTTCTGACGTTACAATTATAGGTTCAAGCTCATCATCATAATCAATTTCTTTATATTTTCCTTTTGAAATTTGCCTAATAATTTGACTTATTAATATAGACATTTGATTTTTATTATAAGATAGTTTATCTTTATTAGAATTAATAATATCAATTGCCATATTAGATGCTTTAATTTCAATTTCTAAGTTAGATTTCTTTTTCTTTAAAATTTTTATATCATCAATTAGGTCAAGCTCGCTTGAAATAATATCTTCTACACTTGAAAGTTTCTTTTCTAATTTTAAATTTTCTTCTATTAGTTTATCATAAGCTGATTCATAAAATTTTATTTTATTTTCAATATCTACAATATCTAAATTACTAGCTTCTAAATCAATAGCTTTCTCATATTTTTCTTGGCTAGATAAAATATTTAAAATTTCTAAAGTTTTGTCTCTTTCAACTTTTAATTTTTCATACTCTTTATAATCATCTTTTGCCCTATCGTAGGATGTTTTAGAAGAGACAGAAATTTTAGAAAATTCATTTTTTATTTTTATATTTAAATCATTTATTTTTTCTTTTTCATTAATATCTTTATTTTTATTTATAAAATAAAAAAACAAAAAAAGAGGAAATATTAATAAAATTATATAATATCTTTTACTTAAAAATCCTAAAAAAAGAAATAAAATTGAAAAAATTATAGGTAAATAATAATTTTTCTTATAATTTTTTTGATAAAAACTTGCTTTTTCTTCTAGTAATTTATCAACTTTATCAAAATAAAAATCATTAATATCCTCAAAACTTTTGTACTTTTCTAATTTTTTTTCAATAATTTTTAAGGAATCTTTCCTAGATTTTTCTTCTATATAATTTGAATTTGCCCTATATTTTCTAAAATTATCCCTAGATTCTTTTAAACTTTCTAAATTCTTTTTTATTTCACTTATTTTTTTTCTTTGATCTTTTAATTTTATTATGTCTAAATCATAGGTTTTTCTTATCTCTTTTATTTTTTCTACTTCTTTCGTTTTTTCTTCAAGAAGTTTTATATTTTTTGCATAAGGTTTAGTATAGGCTCTTGGACTTCCGATTGTTTCAAGATTTTTTTCTATATTTGAAATAGCCTTAAGTTTTGAAAAAACCAAATCTTTTGAAGGATTTTTTAAAAAATCTATTATTACTTTTTTTGAATCTTTATCAAGTTTTTGAACTTGGTAGTTAGATAAGATATTTTTGTATAAGCTATAATTTAATTTTAAAAAATATTCTCCTGGATAATTCAAATTAGATTTTTTTGATGAGATTTCAGTATTTTTTTCTAAATTATAAATCTTATATGACCCATCATCAAAATTCCTATCTATCCTATAATCATCACCCTCAAAGGATAAAATCATACTCCCTGAATATTTAAATGATCCTATAGGTTTATATTTTTCTTTTTTGTAGGAAAATCTAATTTTTTTATCCCCCTCATCAAATCCATAAAAAATCCCCTCTATAAAATCAGATATAGTCGATTTACCACTTTCATTATCTCCATAAATTAGGTTGAAATTTTCCTTAAAGGATATAGATTTATTTTGAAATCTACCAAAAGATGTCATATTTAATTTTTTTATAAAAATATTATTCATCCTTACTCCTTAAAATAGCATCAAAACCAATCTCCAAAGCCCTTTTATTTACAGGATCATCCATATCTAAATTATCAAAATGCTTATAAAATTCTCCAAGTATAGTAGATTCATAAACTCTTGCTAGGTCTTTGTAATAATTTTTATTTTTTATACGATTAATTTTTAAATAAGACAAATTTAGCTTATCTTTTAAAATATTTTCATTTAAAGAAAATTTATCGTAATTTGATAAATTAATAGTCAAAAAATTATATTTTTTTCCTAATTTTTCTTCTAAATATTTTTCAAAATCTTCCTTAGTTTTAAAATCATTTAAGTCAAGGTCAAAGGTATTAAAAGACATTCGGGATGAATTTATGAATTTTACACCATTTTCATCAATAAGATTATAACCAAATTCTCCCTTATCTTTAAAACTCATAGGTTCAATACTTCCAACGTAAAAAATTTTATCAGAAAACTTTTCTTTTTTATGAATATGACCCAGGCCCACATAATCAAAACCCATGTTTGAAATTTTTTCCAAATCCAGATTCATATAGTTTGTATTATTTTGCTTAAAAACTCCATGACCTATAAAAATATTGAAATAATCATGATTTAAGCTTAGATTATAGTTAAATCTTTTATCAAATATCCTATCCTTATAAGAAATTCCATAAATCCTAACATTTTTATGCTGGAAAAATTCTATTCTTTCATTTGAAAAAATATGGAAATTTTTTGGCTTATCAGAAAAAAATATTTCATTTTTCCCATCTATATAGTCATGATTTCCACAAAGATAATAAACATCTTTTGAAAAATCTTTTATTATTTCAAACAATTTTTGGTAATCTTTTAAGGTAAAAAAATCTCTTTCAAAAAGATCTCCAGAAATCAGCAAAAAATCTTTATCCTTATTTTCCTTTAAATTTTTTTCAAAACTATCCCATTTTATTTTTCTAATAAGCTTACTATTAGATGAGTCAAAATCAAGCTTGTCTGATAAATGAACATCAGAAATATGAATAAATTTCATATCAAATTCACACACTCTATCATTTTTTTATTATCATTTATATTGAAAACTGTAAGAGAGCCATTATCTATCCAAAAGTTTTTAAAATTTCCTAGATCTTTTAAAATTGTAAAAAGTGATGACCTTATTGCAATTCCGTGACTTATACACAAAATATTTCCATCAAATGAAGATTTTTCTTCCATAAAATCATTAACTCTTTTTATCAAATCTTCTATACTTTCCCCATTTGGATATTTTGTTGAATAAGGATTTTTCTTTAATTTTTCATAAAATTCCTTATATTTTTCTCTAGTTTCTAAAACTTTTTGCCCTTTAAAATCTCCAAAATCTAATTCATTTAATCTTTCATCTTCAATAAATTCATTAAAGCCCAAATATTTTGCAGTTTCTTGGCTTCTTATAAGTTTTGATGTGTAAACTTTATCTATTTTATATTTTTCTAAATTTTTTTTACTTTTATCTAAATCAATGTAGGCATTTTTTGAAATTCTAGTTTGTGGAGTAGAAAATCTAAAATCCTTGTTTGATTCAGTTAATCCATGTCTTAAAAATATTATTTTCATATAATCACCTATTTTATTATAACATATAAAAAAGCAGGCTCGAATGCTTTTTATTCGCCTGCTTTCATTGCTTCTGCCATATTTATTTTTTTTAATTTAAAATGAACTACTATCATTATTAAAAATGATGTAAACAAGGTTATAAAGGCTGATATTATATATGGTGATAAATGAGTCTTGTGAGATATATAAATTCCTTCAGGTGCAACAACATTTAAAACGTATACTAACATAAGATAACCCAAAATATATCCAAGAATTATCCCAAGTATTGTCAAAATATAAGTTTCCCTATAAATATAAGCTGTAGTTTCTCTTGGGAAAAATCCCAAAACCTTTGTCGTTGCTAGTTCTTTTTTCCTTTCGCTTACATTTATATTTGTCAAATTATATAAAACAACAACAGCAAGAATCATTGATACAAGAGTAATTATTCCAATTACCAAATTTAAATTTGCCATCAAAACATCCATGGTTTCATAAAATTTATTTGGTTCTACAAGAGAAAGACTCGCCTTGTTATTTAAAATTTTATTCCTAGTTTTCTCATTTGCCCTAACAAGATCGGCATTTGCTATAAATTTTTTCGAGAAAATTTTTTCATAAGCTTTTTTTGACATATAAATATAATCATCTATATAATTTTCAGCAACACCACTTACACCAACTTTTATATTATCCTTGTCAGTTTCAAATTTTAAATCTTCATTTAAATTTATTTTATTAGACAAATTTTTACTAATTATTACACTTTTTTCATCAAGTTTAATTTTTTTCTTATTCTTATCCCTTATTTTAATAAAATCATCAACTTTAGAAGGATTATCAAAGACCATTAAATTTACTTTCATATTTCCATTTTCACTATCTACATCTGCCTTTTGGTAAAGAATTTTCATAGACTCTGAATTTTTTAGGATATTTTCGTAAGAATTTTTATCTTTCTCATCTGCATTTTTGTCAAAAATAGAAATAAAATCGTATTTGGTTATATCTTGTCTTTGAAGCTTTGATGTGTCTTTTACAGAATCAGTCATAGCAAAACCAAAAAATAAAAGTGCAGTGCATCCACCAATTCCAAAAATTGTCATAAGCATCCTAGACTTATACCTAAACAAATTTCTAAAGGTGATTTTTGTCATAAAAGATAGTCTCATCCAGATAAATTTGATTTTTTCAAGAAATATTCTTGATCCTTTTTTTGGAGCCTTGGCTCTTAATAAATCTGCAGTTTGCTCTTTTACTTCGCTTATGCTTGTAAAATAAACTGTCATTGAAATTAAAAAAACCGATAAGAAAATTGTAAATAAAACAATCAAGTTTGAATTAATATAAGAAAGTGATAAAACATCAAATCCCGAAGAGTAAGCTTTAAAAATAACCTTACAAATTATATATTTTCCTAAAATAGCTCCAGTAATTGATCCAAAAATTGTAGGAATCAAAGCATAAATGAAAAATTTTCTTCCTATATCAAAATTACTATAACCCAAAGCTTTTAAGGTTCCATTTTGAATCCTTTGCTCTTCAATATATCTTTTTATCGTAGTTATAGAAACTAAAAGGGCAATAAAATAGAAAAATGTAGGAAAAACTTTTGATAATTCATCCATATTTAAACTATTTTTATAGTAAGTATCTATGGATTTATTTAAAAATATTGTCTCGATTTCATAGCTTGGATCTACAAGTTTAACCAAATTTTGACGAGCCTTTTTGATTTTTTCATATCCGTCATCAATATCCTTTTTGGCATTACTTGAATTTTTTTCATATTCTATATTTGCCTTATCAAGATTTTTTTGATTTTCTAAAAGCTTATTGAAAGCCTGGTCAAGTTTTTCTCTTCCCCTTATTTTTTCTTCATTTAATTTTCTTTTTCCACTATTATAAGAAACAAGACCCTCATTTAATTTTTTTTCATTTTGATCAAGATCTTTTTTTGCTTGATTTAACTTATTTGATCCATTTAACTTTTCTTGATCAAATTTCCTTTTAGATTCTTTATAAAGTAAATTTTTTTCATCCAAACTTGCTTTTGCCTTGTTTAATTTTTCCAAATTTTCATTTATAGGGGCCATAGCTTGGTCATAGGCCTTATCAATCTTGTTTTTTGTAAAAAAATATTCTTGGTTTAAACTTTCAAGAGATTTTTCACTTTGGTTAATTTTTTCTTGTAAATAATTTTTTTCTTGATTTAGCTTTTCTAATTCTTTTTTTAAAGTTTGTATTTCATCTTTATTATTTGAACTTTGATTTGATAAGCTTTCTAATTTTATTTTTAAATTTTCAATTTTAGAATCAATTTCTTTTACTTTATTTTTATTGCTTGATAAGTTAGAATTTTCTTTACTAATTTTTTCTTCTAAATCTTCAACCATAGCTTTTTTGTCAGCAAAGGACTTATCAACTAAATCTTTGCTTGAATTAATTTTTTCATAATTTTTATTTATTTCATCATAAGCTTGGTCAAGTTTAATCTTAGAGTCTTTTAATTTTTCTTCATTTTCTTTTATTTTTTCATAAAAAGTAGATAAATTTCTATAATAAAGATTTTTCCCATCATTTAGCTTTTTAAATCCACTATCTATTTGACTTTTTGACTTAGCTAATTGATTTTCTCCATCTCTAATTTTAAAATTAAAATCGTCTTCTGCCTTATTATAATCTTCAAGTCCCTTATTTAATTTTTCATTTGCTTCAATAAGTTTATCTTTTCCTTCTTTTAATTTTTTTTCCCCATCTGATAATTTTTTTTCTTTTTCATCAAGTTTTGAATTTGCTTCATCTTTTGTTTTTTTCAAAACTTGGCTTGGACGATTTTTAAAATCTTTTCTTAAATTATCTCTTTTTTTCTTTACAAAAGACTTATAATCATCAGAAAATCTATCCATATTTTTTGTTTTTTTATAAGAAATATCAACTTGATTATAATTATCGGTTCTAAAATTTTCCTTGTCTAAGTAGGCAAAGGCAAAAACCATCTCCTTGCCCTTTATTGATACATCTCTTATATCATCCATCAAATATTCAGAAGAATTTGCAAATCCAACAACCTTATACTTTTTAATTTTTAATAAATCACCTATTTTTTCATCATCAATAGTCTCAAAACTAATGAAATCTCCAATTTTATAGTCTTTTTTTAAAAGTTCATCAAGGATTATTTCATTGGATTTTTTAATTTTTCTTCCCTTTTTTATGTTTAATTTTCTTAGATTTTCATCGTAGGATTTTACAGAAATTAACTTATCTTTGGCAAAAAGATCCAAATTTTTTTTATAGGATATTTTATCAATATCCTCATCTTTTTCAATTATTAACCTATCTTCATTTTTTATCCCATAACTTGCCCTAACAATAATATCAGGATGCCTATTTTTATTTAAAGTTTCATTTAGAGTTTTTCTCATAGATGGTCCTGACAAAAAAAGGGCAACAACAACCATTGAAGCGAGGCCAATCATAACAAAAATCGAAAATATCTTGCCTTTAGTATTTTTTATATCCCTAAAAATCGACTTATAATAATTATTTTTTTTCATTTTACCACTCTATATTTTCAACATTTTTTGGATTTTCATTTTTATAAGAATTTACAATCATTCCATCTTTTAATTCGAAAACCTTATCCGCAATATCTTTTATTGCACCATTGTGAGTTATTATAATTACAGTTGTATTTAGGTTTTTTGCAGTATCTTGAAGTAATTTTAAAATTGATTTTCCAGTTTTATAATCTAGAGCACCAGTTGGCTCATCGCATAATAAAAGTTTAGGATTTTTGGCTATAGCTCTAGCTATGGCAACTCTTTGTTGCTCTCCACCAGAAAGTTGAGATGGGAAAGAGTCCTTTCTATTTGAAAGACCAACTTCATCAAGAGCCACATTAGCATTCATATTATTTTTTGCAATTTCACTAGCTAATTCTACATTTTCAATACTAGTTAGATTTGGAATTAAATTATAAAATTGAAAAACAAAACCTACATCATCTCTCCTATACCTTGTGAGGTCTTTTTCCTTCATTTTTGATAGGTTCTTATTATCTACAATAATTTCCCCATCACTTAAAGTGTCCATTCCACCAATCAAATTTAGAAGGGTAGTTTTACCCGCACCACTTGCACCAACAATTATAACAAGCTCACCTTGGTCAATTGATAAATTTATGTCCTTGTTAGCTATAATTTTATTTTTACCAACTGTAAAATATTTATAAACATTTTTTAATTCTATATATGCCATAATATCAATAATTTTTAAGTGCTCTTTCTATTTTTCTTTTAGCATCATTTTTCTTTATTGTTTCTCTCTTATCATAGATTTTTTTACCCTTTGCAAGAGCAATTTCCGCCTTTATCAAGCCTTCTTTTAGGTAAATTTTATTTACTATCATAGTATAGCCTGCTTGAGAAACTTTTCCAATTAATTTATCAATTTCTTTTTTATGAAGTAAAAGTTTTCTAGTCCTGATTGGGTCAATATTTTTTTCGTAAGATTGTTTATATGGAGTTACATTCATGTTATAAATAAATAATTCTCCCTTATAATCTCCAACGTGAGATTCTTTTATTGAAACTTTACCTTCTCTAATACTTTTTACTTCATTTCCCTTTAATTCAATTCCAGCCTCATATTTTTCTTCCAAAAAATAATCATGCCTTGCTTTTTTATTATTTGCTAGTATTTTCAAATAATCCCTCCATCAAATCAAAATCTATATTTCTTTTCTCAAGATCAACATTTTTAACTTCTATTAAAACTTTTTGACCTATCTTATATCTTTTATTATTTTCAGTATTTACACAAGTCAGTTTATCTTCAATATACTCAAAATGATCTTCAGAAAATTTATACATAAAACATCCTTCAACAGTATTTTCAAGCTCTATAAATATGCCAAAATCTGTAATTGATGAAATTATCCCTTCAAATTTTTCGCCAATATATCTTTTCATATATTTACACTTATATAAATCTTCAACATCTCTTTCACATTCTTCGCTGTTTCTTTCTGTTATAGATAAGTGTTCTGCATTCTTTGATAATTTTTTCTCCAATGATGCTTGGTTAATATTCGAAAGTTTATTATCTACAAAATCTTTTACAAGTCTATGAACTATAAGGTCAGGATATCTTCTTATGGGAGCTGTAAAATGTGTATAAAATTTAGTCGCAAGTCCAAAATGCATATCCCTATAATTTACATATTTTGCCTTAGTCATAGTTCTTAACATTAGCATATTTACAAGGCTTTCATCATCTTTTCCTGAAACTTCTTTTAATATTTCTTGAAAATCTTTTGGGTGAAGTTCTTTTCCTTTTATATTATAACCTAATGTATTTAAAATATTTTTAAATGATTCAACCTTTTCATCTTTTGGTTTTTCATGAATCCTATAAAGAGAAGGAAAGTCCATAAAGGCAAATAAACTTGCTATAGTTTCATTTGATACCAGCATAAATTCCTCAATCATTTTGTTAGCAGGTCCTCTTTCAAGAATTGAAATATTTAAAACTTCACCATCATCACTAACATCAATTTGACTTTCTGTAAAATTAAAATCTATTGATCCTCTTTTTTCTCTTTTTTTCCTTAAAATTTTATATAATTCATCAAACAAGTTCAATTTTTCTAATAAAATTTCATCTTCATATGTTTTTTCTTTTCCTTCTAGATAATCATTTACATCATCATAAACTAGCCTATAATCTGATTTTATTATGGACTTATATATTTTATAATCAATTACCTTTCCAGTATCATTTATTCTCATTTTTAAACTAAGAGCAAGCCTATTTTCATTTGGATTTAAAGAGCATATTCCATTTGAAAGTTCTTCTGGAAGCATTGGCAAAACGAGATTATAAAGATAGGTAGAATTTCCTCTTTCATAGGCTTCCTTATCAATTGCACTTTTTTCTTTTACATAATGGCTTACATCAGCTATATGGACATATAAAATATAATCTTTATCGTCTTTTTCTATAGAAATTGCATCGTCATAGTCTTTGGAATCTCTACCATCAATTGTAACTGTAAATAAGTCCCTCAAATCTTTTCTATCTTTAACTTTTTCTAAATCCACTTCTTTTTCTATAAAAACTGCTTCTTTTTTTGTTTTTTTAGAAAAATTGTCTTTTAATCCATGAGATCTTATTATAGAATACAAATCCACATTCGAATCATCTTTGTTGCCCAAAACTTCAATAATTTTTCCCTCAGGCGACCCATTTTTAGGATATTTTATTATTTCTACAACTACCTTATCATTGGTTTTAGCTTTTTTAGAATATTTCTCATCCACATATATATCTGTTAAAATACTATCATTATCGCTAATTACAAAGCCAAATCCCTTGTTTTTTTGATACAAACCTACAATTTTATTTGCACTTCTTTCAATAATTTCTACAACTTTTCCTTCAGCATTTTTCCCATATTCCTTGTTTTTTATAATTTTAATCTTAACCCTATCTTTATTGTTTGCAGAATTAAGGTTTTTTTGAGAAATAAAAACATCTTTGTAGTCCTTATTATCTGAAATAAAAAATCCATAACCACCTTGGGCAAGAGAAATTTCTCCAATTAAAGATTTATCTTCAATATTTAAGGGATGAATTTTCTTTTTTGAACTAATCTTTATTTCATTATCTTTAGCCATATTTTTTATTATTTTTTTTACATCTTTTTTTATATACTTATCACAATCCAAATACTTTAGCATTTCTTTTATAGTCATTGGTTTATAATTTTCATCATTTACTATATTTAAAATTAAATCTTTAAAATTCATATTTTCTCCTATTAAAAAAGAGGCTAGTAAAAGCCTTTTTAATCTTTCTTACAAATTAAAAATCTTTACTAAACCCCTTAGCTTATTGCAAGTAGTATTATGCTTAATAAAAATAGGACAACTCCTGCAAAAATTACAACTTTATCTAACATTTCATTTTTTGATCTATGAGCGCTTCTACCAAACACGTTTGTTTCTTGGCCAGCAAGTGTTCCAAGTCCATCAGTTTTTGGTTCTTGTAAGGTTACAGCTATAACCAAAACTACAGAAGCTATCATCAATAATACTGATAATACTGTTGTCATCTGACACCTCCGTTTTCATACTATTTAATAATATCACAAAAAATTAAATATTACAATTAAAAAGAGGGGCTTTGTATTATTTTACCCCTCTAATTGTAATAATAATATTATTTTTTAATATTATAGAAAGCCTTTAGACCTTTAAATTGTGCTGTATCAAACAATTCATCTTCAATTCTTAGAAGTTGGTTGTATTTAGCTACCCTATCAGTTCTTGATGGGGCACCAGTTTTGATTTGTCCAGCATTTACAGCTACAACTAAATCTGAAATTGTTGTATCTTCTGTTTCACCAGATCTATGAGAAACTACTGCGGTATATCCTGCTTCTTTTGCCATTTCAATAGCATTTAAGGTTTCTGTTAATGAACCGATTTGATTTACCTTTATAAGAATTGAGTTAGCTACGCCTTCTTTGATTCCTTTTTCAAGTTTTTTAGTATTTGTTACGAATAAGTCATCACCTACTAATTGAACTTTTTTGCCAAGTCTTTGTGTAAGTTTTGCCCATCCTTCCCAGTCATTTTCATCAAGACCGTCTTCGATAGAAATAATTGGATATTTTTCTACTAATTCTTCTAACCAGTCGATCATTTCATCTTCTGTTTTAACTGTTCCTTCTCCATCTAAATGATATTTTCCATCTTCTTTGTTGTAAAATTCACTAGATGCACAGTCCATAGCTATATAAACATCTTTTCCTGGTTCATATCCAGCTTCTTTTATAGCTTCACAAATAATTTCTAGAGCTTCTTCATTTGATTTTAAGTTTGGAGCAAATCCACCTTCATCACCTACAGCTGTATTGTAGCCTTTGTTTGAAAGAACTTTTTTAAGGCTGTGGAATACTTCTGCACCCATTTGTAAAGCGTGTGAAAAACTTTCAGCTCCTAGTGGAAAAATCATAAATTCTTGGATATCTACTGAGTTATCAGCATGTTCTCCACCATTTAAGATATTCATCATTGGTGTTGGAAGAAGCTTTGCATTTGTTCCTCCAATATAATTATATAGTGAAACACCTTGTTCATCAGCTGCAGCTTTTGCTACTGCTAGAGAAACACCTAAAATTGCATTTGCACCTAATTTTGCTTTATTTTCTGTTCCATCAAGTTCAATCATTGCTCTATCAATACCAACTTGATCAGAAACATCGTAGGTAAATTCTAATTCTTCAGCTATAATTTCATTTACATTATCAACTGCTTTAAGAACAGATTTTCCTAAATAATAATCTTTATCTCCATCTCTTAATTCAACAGCTTCCCATTCACCTGTTGATGCTCCTGATGGTACACTTGCTCTACCAAAACCACCATCTTCTGTTACAACCTCAACTTCTACTGTTGGATTTCCTCTTGAATCTAAAATTTGTCTAGCATATACACTTGTTATTAAGCTCATAATATCTCCTTATATTTTTATTTTTTGTGATTAATTAATTGTTCAAAGTCACTTGCTTTAAGGCTTGCTCCACCTATTAGTCCACCATCAATATTTTCTTTTGCTAATAATTCTTTTACATTAGCTGGTTTCATTGATCCACCATATTGAATTCTAATTTTTTCTGCACAATTTTCACAGAAAGCTTCTTTTATATAATTTCTTATAAAAGCACACATATCATCAGCATCTTCTGCTGAAGCTGTTTTTCCTGTTCCTATAGCCCAGATTGGTTCATAGGCAATTATAACTTTTGTTATATCTGATCCTTCAATGCTTTTAAGGTCTTTTTCAAGTTGATCTTTTACTTTTTCTTCTTGTTTGTTAGCTTCCCTTTCTTCTAAAGTTTCACCAACACAAAGAATTGGAACTATATCGTGATCAAGAGCTGATAGAACTTTTTTGTTTATTAATTCATCATCTTCATTAAAGTATTCACGTCTTTCAGAATGACCCAAAATTACGTAATCAGCTTTTATGTCATTTAACATTTTTGGAGAAATTTCTCCAGTAAAAGCTCCGCTTTCTTCAAAGTACATGTTTTGAGCACCAAATTTAATATCTGAATCTTTTAAAATCTCACTTGCAAGCAAAAGATCTATTGCTGGTACACAAACACCTTTTTCTACACTTTCATCAAGGTCAAGTTCTACTAATTCTTCTAGCAAAGATTTTGCTTCGCTAGGAGTCATATTCATTTTCCAATTTCCTACTATTACAGGTGTACGCATATTTACTCCTTATTTTTCATCTATACAATCAATTCCTGGTAGAGTTTTTCCTTCTAAAAATTCAAGACTTGCTCCACCACCTGTTGATACGTGAGTTATTTTATCCTTATATCCTGCTTCTTCGATAGCAAGAGCACTATCTCCTCCACCAACAATTGTTGTAGCTGAAGATTCTGCTAAAGCTTTTGCAACTTCATTAGTTCCATTTGCAAATACTTTTATTTCAAATACTCCCATAGGTCCATTCCATACAACAGTTTTAGCATCTTTTATAATATCTGCATATTCTTTTGCTGTTTTTGGTCCTATATCTAGTGCTTCTTTATCTTCTGGAATATCATCGATATCTACTATTTCAGTTTCAGCATCTTCTTTAATATCATCAGCTATGACAACATCTTTTGGTAATAGAATTTTTACATTGTTAGCTTCAGCTTTTTTGATTAATTCTAAAGATAAATCCATCTTATCTTCTTCAAGTAGAGATTTTCCTATTTCTTTTCCTTGAGCTTTAAGGAAAGTATAAGCCATTCCTCCACCGATTAAAATATAATCAACTTTTGAAATTAAATTTTCAATTACACCAATTTTATCTGAAACTTTTGCTCCACCTAGGATTGAAACAAATGGTTTTTCTGGATTTTCTAGAGCCTTGCCCATAATTTTTATTTCTTTTTCAATTAAAAATCCTACGGCACTTTCAAGATTACTTGCTACACCAACGTTTGATGCGTGAGCTCTATGACTTGTTCCAAAAGCATCATTTACAAATAAATCAGCAAGTGATGATAATTCTTTTGCAAATTCTGGATCATTTTTTGTTTCGCCTTTTACATATCTTGTATTTTCAAGTAAGGCAAGATTTCCATTTTCAAGTTTTTCTACTTCTGCTTTTACTTTTTCATCAACTACTGTGTCTGATGGTAAAAAATGGAATTTTTCTCCATAATGATTTTCTAACCATTTCGCTACTGGTTTTAGTGAAAATTCTGGATTTGCTTCTCCTTTTGGTCTTCCCAAATGGCTCATCAAAATAACTTTTGCATTATTTTCTAATAGGTAGTCAATTGTTGGAAGGGCAGCTTTTATTCTTGTATCATCAGAAATTGTGTTATTTCCATCTTTTGATAAAGGAACATTAAAGTCTACTCTTACTAAAACTTTTTTTCCGTCTACATTTAAGTCTTTTACTGTTTTTTTATTCATAATTCTCCTCTAAAAAAAAGGCGAGAATATATCTCGCCTGTTCAATTCTTAAAGATTTGCTAAATAATCTAGTGTTCTTACTAGGTTAGATACATATCCCATTTCATTGTCATACCATGCAACAGTTTTAACAAGTTGTGTTCCGTTTGCTCCTTCAACTATTTTTGTAAGTTGTGAGTCAAATACTGAACCTGCTGGGTATCCAATTATATCGCTTGATACAACATCGTCTTCTGTATAAGCAAATGCATCTGATGAGTATTTTTTCATTGCTGCGTTAACTTCTTCTACAGTAACTTTCTTTTCAAGTACTGAATAAAGTTCTGTAATTGATCCTGTTATTGTTGGAACTCTTAATGCAGATCCATCAATTTTTCCTTCAACTTCTGGAAGTACTTTTCCTACTGCTTTTGCAGCTCCTGTTGATGCTGGGATTGTATTTTGTGCTGCAGCTCTTCCACCTCTTAAATCTTTTTTAGAAGCTGGTGTATCTTGAATAGCTTGTGTTGCTGTGTAAGCGTGGATTGTTGACATTTGTCCTGAAACAAATCCAAATTCATTTTTCAATACATTAACCATTGGTGCCAAGCAGTTTGTTGTACAGCTTGCTCCAGAAACTACTGTTTCTGATCCATCAAGGATTTCATGGTTTACGCCATATACGATTGTTTTTAAGTCACCTTTTCCTGGTGCAGAAATTAGAACTTTTTTAGCTCCAGCTTTGATGTGTGCTTCAGCTTTTTCTTTTTCTGTAAAGAATCCTGTACATTCAAGCACAATATCAACACCTAATTCTTTCCAAGGAAGATCTTCTGGATTTCTTTCAGCAAAAACTTTTATATCTTTACCATTAATTTTAAATCCATCATCTGTTAATTCAGCATCTCCGTTAAATCTTCCTTGAGCTGTATCATATTTAAATGCATATAATAAACCTTTTTTGTCAATAAGGTCATTGATTGCTACAACTTCAATATTTTCTTCAACTTCAGAAATTCTTCTTAGTGTTAGACGTCCTATTCTTCCAAATCCATTAATAGCTACTTTTGTTGTCATTATTTCCTCCTAAGTGCTTTTCATGTGTTTTACAATTATTATTTTACTGATTGTCGTTTTTTTGTCAAGTTAGTTCTACCACTTACCATCTTCAATGTATTTATTAGCTATTTCACTTGCAATACATCCATCACTTGCAGCTGTTACCATTTGTCTAATTTTTTTAACCCTAGTGTCACCTACTGCAAATACGCCCTTAACATTTGTTTTCATGTCTTCATCTGTTAGAATATATCCGTTTTCAAGTTTTATTTGGTCTTTAAATAAATCTGTTTGAGGAATATTTCCTATATATACAAATACCCCAATTGGACTATCATCAATATTTTTTATTGATTTTAATTCATTATTTTGGGTGTTTTTCAAGATTAATTCTTTTACTTCGCTATCGCCTTTAATTTCTTCAACTGTATAATTTAGTAAAAATGAAATTTTTTCATTTTCTTTACACCTATCAATTACAGTTTGACTTGCCCTAAGTCCTTCTCTTCTGTGGATTATAGTTACACTTTTTCCAAATTTTGTTAAAAATAAAGCCTCTTCGAGGGCAGCTTCTCCTCCACCAACTACATATATATCTAGACCTTGGTAAAATGGACCGTCGCAAGTTGAACAATATGAAACGCCAAGATTTGCAAATTCTTTTTCGCCTTTTACATTTAATTTTCTGTGACTTGCACCTGTTGATAAAATTACAACTTTTGCTTCATAAACTTCATCTTTTGTATAAACTTTTTTAATATCTCCCAAAAGTTCAACTTTTGTAACTTCTTGGTACTTTATATCACAGAATTCTTTAGCTTGCTCTTCCATCCTATCTGATAAGGCAAGTCCTCCAGCATCTTTCATTGATCCTGGATAATTTTCCACATGCTCAGTTGTAGCGATTTGTCCGCCTGCTATATCTTTTTCTAAAATTAATGTTTTTAACTTTGCTCTTCCTGCATAAAGTCCTGCTGTAAGTCCAGCTGGACCTGCACCTATTATAATTACATCTAACATTTAATCACCCCTATTTATTAAAAAATTATTTTGCCTAAGTCCTTCATATAAAACTATGGCAACAGAATTTGCTAAATTTAATGACCTATTTAATTTATTAGTCATTGGAATTGTATAAACCCTATCCTTAAACTTTTCCAAAATTTCTTTATCAATTCCTTCTTTTTCCCTACCAAAAATTATAAAATCTCCATCTTTGTATGAAATATCTGCATAATTTTTATCACTTCCAGTTTCAATTAGATAGATATTTTTATCCTTAACATATGTTAAAAATTCTTCCATAGAATCATGAACTACTAAATCAAGCTTATCCCAATAATCAATTCCTGCTTTTTTTAAACTTTTATCAGAAAAATCAAATTTAAAAGGTCTTATTAAATGAAGTCTTGATTCTGTAAGAACGCAAGTTCTAGAAATATTTCCTACATTTCCTGGATGTTCTGGCGAAATTAATACTACGTTAAACATTAGAATTTTTCTCCAAAACTATATTTATTGCCTCTACAAGGCCAAAATCATCATTAGTAGAAACTATATAATCAGATATTTCTTTTACTTCATCAATTGCATTTCCCACAGCAAAAGATAGGCCTACATTTTTAAGCATAGGTATATCATTGTCTTGATCACCAATAGCTGCCATTTCTTCATTACTTATACCCAAAAAATTACCAATTTCACTTAGAGCGTTAAATTTATTTACATTTTTTTGCATAATTTCTATCATTCCATATGATGATGTAGTTGGATATAAATCCATAAGATTAACTTTTTCCAAGATTTTTCTTTCTTCTTCTGGGTTTTTCATATTTGGAAATATTTGAAATTTAAAGGCTGAATTATTTCTTAATTCTAATTCTTTTAACGGGTCAGTTGAAAAAGAAAAATTTACTTGATAGTTCATTCCGTATGAAGAATTATTTTCTAAATGATCAAATCTTTCAGGCCAAATTCTGTTTGAATAGTATGTGTCTAGGTCATAAAACTGATAAAAAAGTTTATTTTCTTCACTAAATTTAATTAGCTCTTCAACTTCTTCATGTTTTAGAGGATTTTCATATATAATTTTTTCCTTATCTATATAGGCTAAGGCCCCATTATTTGTAACTAATGGATTATCAATTCCTGTTAAACCCATTAAATATCCAACAGATGGTCTAGCTCTTCCTGATGTAAAAACAAATTTTATTCCGTTTTCATCCAATTTTTTTAAGGCTTTAATTGTCTCATCTCTTAAAATTGAATTACTATCAAGACTTGTTCCATCCAAGTCCATGGCAAATAATTTAATCATCTTCTCTCCTTATAATCTTCGCACAAATCTTTTAAATCACATTCCTCACAAAGAGGATTTCTAGCCTTACAAATTTTTCTCCCATGAGCAATAATTTGATGGTGAAGCTTTGACCATTTTTCCTTTGGCAAATTTTTTCTCAAATCTTTTTCTGTGTTTAAAACGTCCTTGCTATTTGCAAGTCCAAGCCTATTTGAAACTCTTTGAACATGGGTGTCAACTGCAATTGCATCAATTCCAAAAGCATTGCTCATTACAACATTAGCAGTCTTTCTTCCAACTCCTGGAAGTTTTAATAAGTCTTCCATATTATTTGGAACTTTTCCATCAAATTCTCTTATTAACATTATTGATGCGTTTTTAATATTTTTCGCCTTATTTTTGTATAAACCGCAAGTTTTTATATACTCTTCAATTTCTTTTATATCCATTTTTGCAAAATCTTCTGGCGTATTTTTAAATTTGAACATATGACCTGTAACTTTATTTACCCTAACATCAGTGCATTGGGCGGATAAAATCGTCGCAACCAAAAGTTCAAATGGAGTTGTAAAATCCAAAAAACTTTTGTCCAAATTTGGATACATACAATCAAGCTTTCTTACAAGATCTTTTATTTGAATTTTATTTAAAATAATATCACCTCTTATCGTTTTATCATTATACCCTTAATCTAAAATATTAATTGAAGAAATTTTGCGTCTATTATATAATTGATTTTGAATTGGAGTGATTTAATGTTTAATATTAAGAAAAAAGATTTCAAAAAATTTGACTGGCTTTTGTTTATAAGCGTAACTTTTTTGAGCATATTTGGACTTTGTGTCCTTTATTCTGCCTTTTCAGGAGATTTTTTAGCAATTAGAAGTCAAATTTTTGCAAGCATTCTAGGTTTTTTATTTATAATTTTAATTTGTACAATGGACATGGATGTTTTAAAAAAAGCAGCCTATCCTATTTATGGAATTTCCCTACTCCTCTTAATTTTAACAATTTTTCTAGGACAAGGAGCTGAAAGATGGGGTTCAAATTCCTGGTTAATACTTGGACCTGTTCAAATACAGCCATCAGAAATTACAAAAGTTGGAATTATTTTTGCCCTAGCAGCTTATTTGGAAAAATACAAAAATGACATAAATGATCCGTCAAGATTATTAAAAACTTTAGCCTTTGCCTTTGCACCAATAATTTTTATTTTGTTGCAGCCAGATTTTGGTACAGCAATGGTTTATATTTTCTTTATTGCTGTAATGTTATTTTTGGCAGGTCTTTCTTGGAAGTGGATTATTGGACTTTTGTCAGTAGCTATAGTTGGAGCCTTGTTATTGTTTTTAAATTTAGAAGGATATAAGGCAGATAGAATTCATGACTTTTTAGACCCATCGAGAGATACATCTGGAAGTGGTTGGCAACAACAACAAGGACTTATAGCAATTGGTTCTGGAATGTTTACAGGAAGAGGTTTTATGAAAGGAACCCAAGCCCAATACGGATACATTCCTGAAAAAGAAAGTGATTTTATTTTTTCAGTTCTTGCAGAAGAATTAGGCTTTATTGGAGCCCTTTTTATGTTGATAGCCTTTGTAATTATGATTTATAGGCTTTTAATTATAAGCAAAAAATCTAAAAACACTTTCATTTCTCTAATGGTTTCTGGAATTTGTGCTATGTTTTTTGTCCATATCTTTGAAAATGTGGCAATGACCATAGGACTTATGCCTGTAACAGGAATTCCTCTACCATTTTTCTCATCAGGAGGAACATTTTTATTAATTTGTTTTATAAATATTGGACTTGCTTTATCAGCATCAATGCAAAAATCATCCTATGATATAGAAGACACTAGCGATTATGAAACAATAAAATTTAAAAATACAAAAAATAGAAAAATAAATTTATCTAGAAACAAATAAAAAAATCCTTGCAAAAATTAATTTGCAAGGTTTTTTTATTCATATCTTGCCCTTATTCCACCAATTAATTTGGGTCTTGACCTTAAAGCAGTCAAATGAGCAGATCCAATATTTTTTATTTCCAACCTAAGTGGAACTTGAACAAATTTAATATGCATACCAATATTAGCATCTCCAATATCCATACCAAAATCTCCACTTATATGTTCAATTACAAGAGGATCTTTAAAATTTTTATAAGCAGCCGTTGCAAAAGATCCGCCAGCATGAATTTGTGGTACAACAGAAACAATCTCATACCTATCTCTTAATGCAAGTTCTCTTTCAATGACAATGGCCCTGTTTATATGCTCACATCCTCCAACAGCTAGGAATATTTTTTTCTCATTTAAAATTTCAAGCAGAGTTTTTACAACTACCTCACCAATTTCTTCACTAGAATGTGAACCGATTTTATAGCCACAAATTTCAGAAGAAGATCCACCAAGAACAAAAACTTCCCCCTCTTTAGCATTAGATTTTTCTAAAATTTCTAAACAAGCTTTCTTAACTTCATTTTTTATATCTTCCATAATCCCTCCTAATCCTTATATTAGAAATATACCCATAAAAAAAGATAGATGACATAATCATCTACCTTTACTTATTAACTTTTTTATCTTTAATTATTTTTGTCTTAGAAAATTCTTCTCTTTCTCTTTCTTCAATTTGACCTGAAATTAATTTTATAATAGCTTCGTAATTTGGAATTTGAACTTTTTCTAAAGAATTTACTTTTTTAGAAGTCTTTTTTATCTCAGTGTCCAAATTTTTTATCGTAGTATCAAGTTCAGCTAATTTATAAACTTTCTCCTTCAAATCATTTAAAGAAAGTAAAGCTTCATCAAACAAAGAATTTGTTAGATTTAATGAATATGATAAGTCTAGTTTCTTTTCATCAAAATTTATCTCAAAAATCTTAGTTTGCATAAACTTTTTTTCTTTAAGAGTAATTGATTCATCTAAGGGAACAGATAAGGCAATAGATTTTAGCCTATCTTCCCCAGTTGTAACTATAGCTTTTTTTATATTTTTTTTAACGACTTTTATATAAGAATTTACTACTTTATTCAGTTCATTTCTTTGATTTATTTTGGCGTTATATTGACCAATCAAGGCTTTTCTTTTCTTATCAAGAATATCATAGCCTTCTTTGATAAGACTAAGTTGATTTTTTGCCTTCATCAAATTTGCCTTAGTTGGAGCAAATTTAGTTTCAGTCATTTTTAACTCCCAAGAATTTTTCTTTATTTTCTGGACTTACCCTATGAATTTCTTCAATAGGTAAAATTTTCAAAATATCCCATCCTAAATCCAAAGATTCTTCAAGACTTCTATTATCATAAGAATCTTGACTTAAAAATCTATTTTCAAAATCTTTTCCAAATTCCAAATATGACTTATCAACATCAGACAAATCATCTTCCCCAACAATTTGAGAAATACTTCTGATTTCTTGAACTTTTGAATAAGATTCATATAATTGGTTCATCAAATCTTCGTGATCTTGTCTAGTATATCCTTCACCAATTCCATCTTTCATAAGTCTTGAAAGAGAAGGAAGAATATTTATTGGTGGATAAATTCCTTTTTGATCTAAACTCCTATCAATTACAATTTGTCCTTCGGTTATATAACCAGTTAAATCTGGAATTGGATGAGTTATATCATCGTTTGGCATGGTTAAAATAGGAATCAAGGTAACTGATCCATTAACTCCTTCAATCATGCCAGCTCTTTCATATAAACTTGCAAGATCTGAATATAAATATCCAGGATATCCCTTACGAGAAGGAACTTCTTGTCTTATAGAAGAAACTTCACGAAGAGCTTCAGAATAAGAAGTTATGTCTGTAATTATTACCAAAACGTGTTTATTTTTTTCAAAAGCTAAATATTCAGCAGCTGTAAGTGCACATTTTGGAGTAATTAATCTTTCCATAATTGGATCATCTGCCAAATTTTCATACATTACTACCTTATCTTTTACACCTGCTTTGGTAAAAGCATCTTCAAAAAACATGGCTTCATCTTTTTTGATTCCCATAGCAGCAAAAACAAAGCAAAAATCCTCATCAGTTTTTAATTTTGCTTGTCTAACAATTTGTGCAGCAATTTCATTATGTGGCATTCCAGATCCAGAAAAAATAGGAAGTTTTTGTCCACGAATTAAAGTTGTCAAAATATCAATTGATGAAATTCCTGTTTGGATAAAGTTTCTAGGATACTCTCTTGCTACAGGATTTAGTGGATTACCTTCAACTGAATAAAATTTCTCAGAATAAATTTCTCCACCATCATCAATAGGTCGTCCTATTCCATTAAAAGTTCTACCCAAAATAGATTCATTTAAGGGAATTTCTAGAGGTTTTTCCTCAAATTCTACAACAATATCATTTAGAGAAAAATCTTGAGTATTACCATAAACTTCAACTGTTACAGTATCATCATCAATTTTTACAACTTGCCCTATAAAATCCTCTCCCAGAGTATGAACTTTTACAACTGCGTTGTAGGCAATATCTTCAACTTTTTCAATTTCAATTATTGACGCCTCTATTTTTTTAATTCTAGTATATTGCTTTCTCATTTTTCACCTTCTTCTAATGTTTGAAAATATGAGCGAATATAATTGTTTAATTCTACAAATTTTTCATTTTCATCATTTTTAATATCATATTTCATTGAGTTAATCTTAGAGATTAAAGATTTATTATAAAGATTTTTATAAGATATGCCCTTATCTATCGCTTCATTTGAAAATTTATAATAATTTTCTATAACTTTTAACATTTGTATTTGCTTATCCAATGGTACATATTTATCAATATCATTAAAAGCATTTTGTTGAAGATATGCTATTTTTAAAATACTGGCAACATCCAAAAGATTTTTTTGCTTATTTGATAAAGAATCTTTTCCAACAAGCATTACAATTGATTGAAGCTTATCTTCTTCCGTTAAAATTTCCATCATTTTATTTCTAAGTGAAACTATATCTTCGCCTGTAATATTTTCATAATAATCTGACATTTGATTTAGGTAGTTTGAATATGATGTTAGCCAATTTATAGCTGGGTAATGTCTAGAATAGGCAAGATTTTTATCAAGACCCAAAAATACATTTACACTTCTTCTAGTATTTTCTGTTACAGGTTCAGAAAAATCTCCACCTGTCGGAGAAACTGCACCAATCAAAGTAACAGATCCACGACTGCCATTTAAATTTTCAAAATCTCCTGCTCTTTCATAAAATTGTGAAAGTCTTGAACCAAGATAAGCAGGATATCCTTCTTCAGCTGGGATTTCTTCAAGTCTTGCAGAAATTTCTCTTAAGGCTTCTGCCCACCTTGAAGTAGAATCTGCCATCAAAGCAACATCATAACCCATATCTCTAAAATACTCAGCCATAGTAATTCCAGTATAAATACTTGCCTCTCTTGCAGCTACTGGCATATTTGAAGTGTTTGCAATAAGAATTGTTCTCTCCATCAGACCTCTTCCAGTATTTGGATCAATAAGATCAGGAAAATCTTCAAGAACTTGGGTCATTTCATTTCCACGTTCACCACATCCGATATAAATAATTATATCGGCGTTGGAATATTGAGCTAATTGGTGTTGAAGCATTGTTTTTCCAGTTCCAAAACCACCTGGAATCGCAACTGTTCCTCCCTTTGCAATAGGGAAAAATATATCCAAAACTCTTTGACCTGTAAGAAGAAGTTCCTTTAAAGATTTTGACCTTTTAATAGGTCTTTGGATTCTTACTGGCCAATATTGATATAGTTTTAAATTTTCAATCTTTTCATCAGTTTTGACTTTTACAACTACATCTTCAATTGTATATTTTCCATCAGCTGAAACTTCTACAACTTCACCGTCAAAATTTGACATAAGCCTATGCTCAATTATGGGACTTTCATCAATAGTTGCATAAATTTGGCCTTTTTTTATTTTATCACCAACTTTAACCTTTATTTTTACATCCCATTTTTTCTCTTCATCAAGATTTGAAAGGCCAAGTCCTGATGGAATAAAAGATCCGTGTTTTGCTGCAATTTTATCAAGAGGTCTTTGAATTCCATCGAACATATTTCCAATCATGCCAGGTCCAAGTCTTACTGATAAGGGCCTACCAGTTTTAATTATTTCATCATTTACCTTAAGACCAGATGTATCTTCATAAACTTGGATTGTTGCATAAGATCCATTAATGGATACAACCTCACCGATAAGTTTTAAATCACCAACGGTAACCATCTCTCTAATTTTTAAATCTGATGCATTTCTTGCTTCTATTACTGGACCATTTATTGTTTTAATTGTTGGAGTCATCACCATCCTCCATTTCTTTTTCAAACTCATCAGAAATTATTTTATAAAATTTACTTCCAATTTCGTATTTATAATTATCTAATTTTTTTTCTAAAGAATAATCATATTGGTAGGTAAAATCTTTATTTTTTATAACAAATCCACCAATTTTAGAATCATCCATCATATCTGTATTAAAATCAAACAAATTTTGGTCAGATTTTTTAACACATAAAATTAAATCTTTATTATCTTCTGATAAATTTTTATATACTTCATTTGCTTCTTTCACAAGTTTTCTCTTATATTCATCACTATTGCTGTAAGTTTTTAACTCTTCTTTTATCTCTTCAATTAATTGGTTTAATAGTGATTGTTTAAACTTGTAATAAGAAGTTTTTTTTATTTGAGAAGTATTTGCTATCTTTTCATTTTTTCTCGCTTTAGCAAATTCTTCTCTTTTTTCCATATATTTATTATAATTATTTTCTAAATTATTTTTTATTTCATTTAAAGTTTTTGAAGAATATTCAGTTGAGTCATACAATTGCTTTTCACTTTTTCTTTTTTCATTTGACCAAACCATTTTTCTAAAACTTGAAATTTTTGCACTTAAATCAAGCATTTAAGTCTCCTTTACTAATCCAAAACTACCACTAAAGGAGTAGCATTTTCAACCCTATAATTTTCAACTTCTTCTTTAATTTTTTCATAACAATCTTTCGAGAAAATAATTAAAGCCAAGTCTTTTTCTTTAGTAAATTTTTTGAAATTATAAGATATTTCTTCTTTATTTTCTACAATTTGACCATCTATCCCTCCCAGCCTAAAACCAAGAAGAAAAGACATATCATTTGTTATAATTTTTGCTTTCATTTTAAGCGAATAAAATCATTATAGAAATAATTACACCAAAGATTGCAATACCTTCAGCAAGTCCTACGAAAATTATTGTTCTACCAAGAATTGAAGCATCTTCTGATATTGCTCCAAGAGCAGCTGATCCTACTTGTCCTACTGCATATCCTGTACCTATTGTTGCAAGACCTGTTGATAAGGCTGCACCTATATATTTTAAACCATTACCAGCCTCGCTCGCATTTCCTGCTGCAGCTGCCCTTACACCGTTTGGTAAAACTAAAACCAAAATCATTACCATTATTGGTACAAATGTTGATAAATTAATTTTTAATGCTTTTCTAATTTTTTCTTTTGATGTGTCTTCGTTATTTTTTAATAAGTATAAACCTGAATAAATTGTTATTACTACGCATGCTAATGCTAATATTGAAATTAAAATCATTACTATCTCCTTATAATTTACTTATTGGACTAAACTTTTGTCCATCTCCCTTGTAATATTTACTAAACATTTCGTAAAATTCTAGCCTTAATCCTTGAATGAAAACTATCATTCCTTCAAGACCAATAATTAAAATATTTCCAAATATTAAAATTATTATTCCTATAAATCCACCACCGACAAGTTTGCTCATAACTTCAAATGCCATATATAAACCAACGTGATTTATTGCAAAAGCACCAACCCTTGTAAAGGAAACTAGATTTGAGAAAACTGAAAGCAAGGCTTCAATTATAGAAAATGAACTTTCAATATAATAATCAGAACTTGATTGATCATATATTGGATACATATCTAAAAGTCTTCTTGAAATTGGTTGCTTAAATATCATCAAAACTATTGATGAAATAAGTAAGATTATAGAAACAGGCATAGGTATAGGATTTACTTTTACTATATTTAGGATAATTAAAATAAATGAAATCATCATAATTAATCCTGCTATACCCTCTTTTCCAAAAACTCCTTCTTCCAAATCTTTTTGCTTGTGAAGTTTGTTATATATTCCTAAAATATAGGATATGAGAAGTAAAATAACTCCAAAAGCAACTGAAGCAACTAAGACTTTTAAAATATTATCAAATGGTTTTATTAATAATGTTGGTATTAAATCTTCAATTCCAAAAAAGGACCCATACATCAAACCAAAAAATGATGCTGAAAACCCTATTCTTCTTACTAATTGACCAAAGATTTTACTTTTCTTTTCTATTAAAAAGCTAGCTAGAACAAATATAAGACCTTGTCCCAAATCTCCAAACATCAATCCATACAAGAGCATGTAAGTTATTGCAAAAAATCCTGTCGGATCAAGTTCATTGTAATTTGGAGCACCATACATATTTACCAAAAATTCAAATGGCCTAGCTATCTTATTGTTTTTTAACTTAGTAGGTGGATTAGCTATTGTCTGGCTATTTTTTTTTTGGTCGACTAAGCTATCTTCATACTTGTCGACTGTATCCTTTACCACTTGTAATTTAGATTGTGGAACCCATCCTGATAAATAAAAATATTTTCTTCCCTTTAGCATTTTTTCCTTAAGTTTAGAAGATTTTTTATAGAAATCAATTGTCTTTGGAAGATTTTTCAAGTCTTCTATATTTTCTTCTTTAATTTTTTCAAGATTCTTGTCAATTTCTTTAAGCTTTTCTTGATTTTCTTTATATTCTTTTTTAATTTGCTCAAGACTTGACTTTTCTGGAATTTCTTTATCAATAAATCCAAGAGATGATATTGTTCTATTTACTTCATCTTCTACGCTTTTAGGATAAACTAAGAGGTAGTCTTCATTACCACTTTCAATTGATTGATTTAAATTATTATTATTTTTATCTTTAAAACCCAATCTCTCCAATAATTTCATAAAACCTCCTTTCTCCTAACTAATAATTTTTTCAAAAAATTCTTTAACTATGCTATCTTTCATAGAATCAAAAATTTTTCCACTTTCTAATTTTCTCTTATCATAGAATTTTTCTATTTCTTTATTTTTCAAATCAGCTTGTTTTAAAATGTCATCATAAATTTTACTCGAATCATCTTTAGTTTTCTTTTCATATTGTTTGCTCAAATCAACACTTACATTATTGACGTTATCTTTTTCATTTTTGATAATATTATCAGTATCACTTCTTAATTTACTTGTTTCATCATCAATACTATAGATACTCTTTAAAGCTTCCTTATTTATATTAATATCTGGATCATTTTTTTGTAAGTGAATAATTAATGACGGTATAGATTCGTAGTTATTTTTTAAAATAAACCTACCATCCTTACTAACTTCTCCAAGCCTGTAATTAAAATAATTTAGATTTCTTATCTTATTAATATTTATTTCTTCATTTTCCAAGGCTTGTAGGTTATTAATGTATTGTTCGAGCTTTTGGTTTCTTTCTTCTAATTCTTTTTTCTTTTCTATATTTTCTTCAAAAACTTTTAGTAAATCTCTAAGTTTTTCTTCATTAATTCTTTTGCCGTCAGATGAATCTTCAAGGTTTAAAAATTCTTCTATATCTTCAAGATCTTTTATAAAGGAAGAATCAACTTTTTCAAAACTTTCTAGATCATTAAAATCTTCAGTTTTATCAATATTTTCTTCGCTTGCCCTAATAGAAAATTCTCTGTTTTGTATTTGTCTAAAAGCATCAACTTGGTCAAATTCATCTATATCTATCAAATCTTCAAGAAAATCGTCTAGGTTTTCAAGTCTTGCCATAATATTAACCAAGTGCATTTTTTCGACAGCCATATTATCACCTCTTTATTATATAGTGCTTCTTTTCATCCTTATCAAAAGTTTCATCAAATTCTAAAATACTAGTTATATTTTTATTTGAAATTGTCATCATATCAACCATATAAATTAACTTTAATAAATCAAACTTTGAATTTCCCAATTTTTTGGAATTTTCACTTAGTAAATCTTCTTTTGCCTTATAAAAATTATAAGTCGATAAGAATAAATCTTTATATTGACTATTTAAAATCTCTTCTTTAAACTCATCCAATGATAAATTTGACATTTTCTTTAAATCGTCAGTTTTAAAATATTTACCACCTTCAATCAAATAATTGAATATTTCATAATCATTTAATACAAAGTAGTTTTTTAACCTAAATACCATTTCTATATTAAAAATATCAATCTTTTTTCCGATAAAATCTCTAAGCTCATTTTCAATTTTTTTTGGAAGTTTTTTACATTCATACAAAAGGTCCCTATAATAAAATTTGTTTAGAGCATTTGAAATTAAAAATATTATGGAATCCCTATCCATGTTTTCATTTAAAAACGGAAAGAGGGTTCTATAATATCTTGTTTGTTTAGATTTTTCTATGAAACTTTTAAAATCATCATCTTTTGATACATTTATATCATGAGAAAATTTTTCTCTTTTAATAATATCCAAACTGTCCGTTAAATGATCATTGATTATAGCTTGAACTATTAATTGCATAAGCTGAACTTCAAAACTTGAAATATATTTTAAAAAGAAATTTTTCTCTTCACCTTTTAAAAATTTCAAAAATGAATGTATATCATCGTATAATTTGTTTGAAAGATATATCTCTAAATCTTTTTTCGAATTAACGTTAGGTATTTCACTGTTATTATTTCGAATTATATCTATTTTTCTTTCAAAACTATCTTCATATAATAAATCTCTGCAAATTTCTTTACTAGGTAATTTGCCATATTTAGCCTTTGCTTTAACTACATAAGCTTTCATAAAGCCTTCTTTCTTAAATTCTTAAACTAAGTGACCTGATATTGTAAATGAAGTGTTATCTGTTATTTTTACCTTGACTATTTGCCCTATTAATTTCTTATCTGCTTTTACATGAACAAGTTTAAATGTATCTGTTCTACCAGTCAAAACATCTTTATTATTTTTACTTTCAGATTCTAATAAGACTTCAACAACTTTTCCAACATATTCCTTATTTTTTTCATTAAATATTGGATAAAGGGTATCCAGTAATCTATCAAACCTATCTTGAACAATTTTATCATCAATCGGATCAAGTTTTGCAGCTTTTGTCTTTGGTCTTGGAGAATATTTAAAGGTAAAGGCTGTATCAAAACCAACTTTTCTACAAACATCTAAAGTTTCTTGGAAGTCTTCTTCAGTTTCTGTAGGATAGCCCACAATAATATCTGTAGAAATTGCAATATCTGGAATTTCTTCTTTTAATTTCCTAGCTTTTTCTAAATATTGTTCCTTATTATACTTTCTATTCATATCTTTTAGAACTTTATCAGATCCTGATTGCATAGGTAGGTGAAAATAATTACATATATTGTCATTTTCTTTCATTACCCTTATTAAATCATCGGATAAATCTTTTGGATGGCTTGTTGTAAATCTTAATCTTTGAAGACCTTCAATTTCTGCACATCTTTCCAAAAGTTCAGGAAAAGTTACATTAAAATCAGACTTATTTCCATAAGAATTAACATTTTGTCCCAAAAGAGTCACTTCTTTATATCCATTTTTAACCAAATTTTCAATTTCTTCAATAATATGAGATGGCCTTCTGCTTTCTTCTCTTCCTCTTGATTGAGGAACTATACAATATGAACAGAAATTATCACATCCTGTCATAATATTTACATAAGCTTGAAAATTATTTTTACTGTTATAGTTTACATAATCATCTTTGACATTATCTTCAGATACATCTATTACTCTCTCTCCGGTTTCTAAATATTTAAATAAAAGATCTGGCAGAGAATTTATATTTTTTGTCCCAAAAATTATATCAACTTCTCTATGTTTTTTTTCTATAACTTCTCTAGCAACGCTTGTTTGCATCATGCAACCTGAAACTGCTATAATTTTTTCTGGATTTTCTTCTTTTAATTTTTTCAAACTAGAAACTTGACCATAAAGTTTTAATTCTGCATTTTCTCTAACAAGACATGTATTAAATAAAATAAAATCTGCCTGGTTCCTATTTTCTGTAAAAGTATATCCTAAATCTTCGAGGATATAAGATATTCTTTCAGAATCATGCTCATTCATCTGGCAACCGAAGGTTGTTATATTATATTTTTTCCCTTTAAAATAATTCTTATATTTTTCGTTATTTTTAAATTGCATATATCTCCTTAAAGCTAAAAAAGAGATGATTTAAACCATCTCTTTTTGTGTAATTGTAATTTATCAGCTATTATTCTTCAGTAGAATCTTCGTCTTCTATTTCTATACCTGATAATACTTCTTCTATAGCAAATCCAATGTTATTGTTTAAGTCGTTATCACCAAATTCATTATTTGATTCTTTCTTTTCAGCTTTTCTTTTAGCTTTAGCATTAGATCTGTTTTTGTTTTCTTCAAAATTTCTTCTTGGTTTTCTTTCACTTCTTTCTGGAGCTTCTTTTAAAGCTTTCATTGAAAGACCAATTTTTTCTTCTTCTGGGTCGATGCTTAAGATTTTTACTTCTACTTCATCACCAACATTTAATTCATCAGATGGTTTTTCAACGTGATCCCATGAAATTTCAGAAACGTGAATTAAACCTTCAACACCTTCGCTTACTTCTACAAAAGCACCAAAGTCAAGTAAGTTTACAACTTTACCTGTAATAACGTCGCCTACTTCATGTTCATTTGCAAATTCAGCAAATGGTTTTTCAAGAAGTTGTTTTCTTCCAAGTGAAATTCTATTTTTTTCTTTATTAAGTTTTAATATTTTAACTTCAATATCATCGCCAATGTTTAGTACATCTCTTGGGTGTTCAACTCTTGTCCAAGCTATATCAGATACGTGAAGTAATCCATCAAGGCTTCCTATTTCAATAAAAGCACCAAAATCAGTTAATCTTGCTACTTTTCCTGTTATAACTTGTCCTTCTTCTAATTCATCCCATTGTTCATCAAGTTTTTCTTCAACTATATCTTTTCTTGATAAAACTAGACGATTTTTTCTTTCATCAATTGAAATGATTTTAAGATCCCAATGTTCACCAACAAATTTTTTGAAGTTTTTAACAAAATATGGTGCAATTTGGCTTGCAGGAACAAATCCATTAATTCCCATAACTTTTGCAGTTAAACCACCTTTATTTGATCCTGTTATATCACCTTCAACAGTTTCTTCGTTTTCATAAGCTTCTCTAAGAGTTTTCCAGTTTTTCATTCCTTCTACTCTTCTTGTAGATAAAGCTACGTTTCCTTCACCATCATCAAGTTTTATAACGTAAACTTCAACTTCTTGACCTATTTCAAAGTGATCTTTTGGATTTTCTCTTTGTTCTTCACTCATTTCGTCAAGTTTTACAATACCATCTGCACGATATTGAATGTCTACAAAAACTTCATCATCTTTCACATCAATAATTGTTCCATCAATAACATCTCTTGGGTATATTTTTTTCATACTATCTTCAATGCTATTCATTAATTCTTCGTTTGTTAAATCATCCATCCTATTAACTACCTCCTCGATAACCTGATCTGGTGTGGACGCACCAGCGATTACCCCTATTATATTAAAATTTGAGAGCTTTTGCAAAGGTAGATCTTTAACAGTTTCTATTCTTTTAACATTTTTACAATACTTTTGTGCTATTTGATAAAGCTTGTTTGTATTTGAACTATTAAAACCACCAACAACAATCATACAATCAACTTCTTTTGAAAGGCTCTTACATGCTTCCTGCCTTAATCTTGTAGCATTGCAGATTGTATTTTCTATTACTACATCATCATTCGTCTTCTCTAACTCATGAGCAATATTCTCAAAAAAATCAATTCTGTTTGTTGTTTGACTAACAACATAAAGTTTTGACATATTTGTAATATTTTTTGCTTCAGTCTCATTCTTAATTATTATACCATTATTTACATAAGATGCCATAGCTTTTATTTCAGGATGGTCTTTATCCCCAATAATTATTATGGTATAACCTTCATTTTCTTTTTCTTTTATTTTTTTATAAATATTTAAAAGAACTGGACAAGTTGCATCTATTACTTCATTAGAGTTTTCTCTAAGATTTTCTTTTAATTTTTCACTTACCCCGTGACTTCTTATAATAATTTGTGAATTTTTTAAATTTAAAGCTTTTTTTTCATCAATTACACCAACGCCTTTTTCTTCAAGCATTTTTACTTGACTAGGATTATGAACCAAGGGTCCAAGTGTGTATGTTTTTATATTTTTTTCGCTTGCTTTGTTTGCAAGATCTACACTTCTTCTAACTCCATTGCAAAAGCCAGAATTTTTTGCTACTATTATTTTCATCTCAAACCTTTCTTAAAAATTTGTGATTTTCATACATTTTCTCATAAGTTTCATCCATTATTTTTTCCATAGCTTCTTTTGATTTTAAATTTTTAAAATCTTCGATTTTTACAAGATTTTTTATATATAAGTCTGTTTTGAAAAATGGCTTATAAGAAGATATGATTTCTATTGTTAATATATCAGTTTTTGATTTAAGTGCAATGTATCCTGCTCCATCTTTTATGTTTTCTCTTTTTATTTCTTTTACTCTTGTTCCTTCTGGAAATATTCCCAAAATTTTTCCAGATTTAATAAGTTTTATTGAATCTCTTAAAACTGATAAATCTTTTCCATCTCTTTGAGCTGGTATGGCTTTTAAAAATTTTAAAATATTTTTTAAAACTGGAACTTCAAATAACTCTTTTTTTGCAATAAAGTGAACTTGCCTATCTAAGGCAAGGGCTATAAAAACTGGATCAAGCAAAGACTTATGATTTGCACATACTATAAATTTTTCATTTTCAGGTATTTTTTCAATCCCATGAACCCTTATCCTAAACAAGGGAGTTGCTATTATCCTTAAAAAAGAATATATAAGTCTATAAAACATCTTCTTTATCCATTTTTTCTAAAATTTCATCTATTGTTTCATCTATTGTAAGGTTTGATGAATCAATTTCTATAGCGTCATCTGCTTTTTTTAGGGGAGAAATTTCTCTGTGAGAGTCTATATAGTCTCTTTTTTCTATATCTTTTTGAATTTCTTCTAAAGATTTATCAATTTCATTTTGTTCATAACGCCTTTTTGCCCTAATCTCACTTGAAGCTACTAGGAAAAATTTATATTTTGCATTTGGAAAAACTACTGTTCCTATATCTCGTCCATCAAGAATTATAGACTTATTTTCTGAAATTTTTCTTTGCAAATCTACCAAATATTTACGTACAAGGGGAATTGATGAAACCCAAGATACATTTTCAGTTACAATTTTATTTCTAATTTCTTCGCTTACATCTTTTCCATTTAAAAACACCCTATCTCCATTTATATCTATTTTTATATTTTTAAGAAGATTAAGGTCAATTTGGTCTTCATTTTCTATACCATTTTCTAAAAAATATAGGGTTAGGGCCCTGTACATTGAACCTGTATTTAGGTATGAAATTTTTAATTTTTTCGCCAAAATATTTGCTATTGTACTTTTTCCTGATCCGCTTGGACCATCCAAAGCTATAATAAAATTACTCATTAATCCTCCTTAAATCTTTTGCACAGGCAAATGCTTGTGAAAATGCTATTTGTAAATTATAACCACCAGTAAGACAATCTACATCAGTTACTTCTCCAACAAAATAAAGACCTGAAACTTTTTTAGATTCCATACTTTTTGGATCAAGCTCTTTGCAGTCTACTCCTCCTGAAGTTATAACTGCATTTTTAATTGGAGAAAGTCCTGCAAAATTCAAATTAAAGTGCTTGATTTCATCAATTAGCCTATGCCTTTCTTCTTTTGTAATTTGATTTGCTTTGGTGTGATAGTCTATTTGAGCTCTTTTTAAAATTACATAAACAAAGGCATTTAAAAGCAATTTTTTTAAAATATTTCCAATATCCTTGTTAGAATTATTTTCAAAATCTCTTATTAACCTATTATCGAGTTTTTCAAAATCAAGACTTGCTTTTAGGTCAATATAAATATTTTTCACCTTTTGCCTATTAATTAATGATGACATAGTTAAAACAATAGGTCCCGTAATGAAATTTTTCCCTATAAGCATCTCGCCAAATTCACTATAATTTTTCTTTTCACACTCTACATTTAAACTTACATTTTTTAAAGATATTCCATTTAATGAATCCAAATCATGGTCTGAAATTTTTATGGGACAAAGTCCTGGCTTTTGATCAATAATCTTATGGGAGAAAGCTTTAGCAAATTTATAGCCATCACCATTTGATCCTGTAAGTGGGTAAGAAAGTCCTCCTGTTGCAATTACTACTTTATCAAATTCATAAGTTTTCTTGTTTGTTTCTACAATAAATTTATTTGACTCTTTTTTAATTTTTTGAACATTTTCATTTAATTTTAAGTCTATTTTTTTATCATCTAATAATTTTTCAAATAATTTTATCACATCACTAGATTTTTCACTTTTTGGAAAAACTCTGTCTCCTCTTTGAACTGTAAGTTTTAAACCATGATTTTCAAGATAATCCATAAGAGCATAATTATCAAAATTTGTAAATGATGAATACATAAATTTCTTATTAGTCAAAATATTGTCTAAAAATTCATCAAAAAATTTAGCATTTGTAATATTACACCTGCCTTTTCCAGTTATAAATAATTTTTTTCCAATTTTTTCATTTTTTTCTATCAAGGTGATTCTATTTTTTTCATTTTTAACATTTATAGCAGTAAAAATCCCGCTAGCTCCTGCTCCAATTATTCCTATTTCCATAATTTATAAACTTTCTAAATATTCTAATTCTCTTTGATTAAGCTTTCTATATTCCCCATCTTTTAAATTTCCAAGTTCAATTTCTCCAATTTTTATTCTTTTTAAATCCAAAACTTTTGCCCCAAAATACCCAAACATTCTTCTAACCTGCCTATTATAACCTTGGTGAATTATAACCTTATATAAAATTTGATTTTTATTAATCAAGGATATTTTCGCCTTACTTGTTATCTCATTTTCGGATAATTTTATTGAATTTTTAAATTTTTCCTCTTGATCTTTTGATAAAAGCCTATCGACTTTTACCAGATATGTTTTATTAATTTCCTTACTTGGGTGGATTATTTTGTTGGTAATATTTCCATCATTTGTTATTAACATAAGGCCGTGGCTATCTTTGTCAAGTCTTCCTGCACAAAAAAATCTCCCATCAATTTTAATCAACTCATTTAAGTCTTTTTTATTGTGGGGATCGTAATTTGATGAAATATATCCTATGGGCTTATTTAATTTATAATAAAATTTTTCTTGTATTTTTAAAATTTCGCCATTTACCTTAACTTCATCATCATCTTTTACCTGGTAAGATAAGTCTTCAAGCTTTTTTCCATTTACAAAAACAAGGCCATTTTTTATATATTCTTCGCTTTTTCTTCTTGAAGCAAGACCTGTTTTTGCTATAAATTTATTAATCCTCATCTAATTCACCTGCTATTTCTTCATCAATTTTTGGCAATTGGTCAAGGCTTGAAATATTAAAATATTTCAAAAACAAATCTGTTGTTACATAAATTATTGGCTTTCCAATCTTATCAAGCCTACCATTTTCTTTTATTAATTTTTTATCCAAAAGAGAATCAATTGTTGATTGAGATTTAACTCCTCTTATTTTATCAATTTCAGCCCTAGTTATTGGTTGTTTGTAGGCTATTATTGAAAGGGTTTCGAGTGAAGAATTGGATAGATTTTTTTCAGATTTTTTTACTATATTTGAAATATATTTTTCATGATTTGCCCTTGTTGAAAATTGATATTTGTTTTCATAATTTTTAATAATAAGACCAGATGAATTTTCATTTCTTTCAACCATCATTTCATTTATTGCCTTTCTTATTTCAGATTTTTCAGCGTCATAAATGATTTTTGAAAGTTCATTAATATCAATTGGCTCACCCCAAATATATAAAATTTCTTCAATAATTCCTTTTAAATAAGTATCATTCATCATTTTCCCTTTTTAATATTAAAAACTCATTTGTATTTTCTTCTTCTAAGTAAATTTCTTTCAATCTTACAAGCTCCAATAAGGCCAAAAAGGTCCCAATACAAGCTGATTTTGATTTTATTTCATCAGTTATTTTATTTAACCTTATTGATTTTGTAAATTTCAAAGTATTTCGTATTTTTTTAATATAATCATTTACATCAAGTCTTTTTATTGATTTAATCAAATCAGGTTTTTCTATTTTTTCATTTTTATAGGCCTTGATTAATTTTGTAAATTCATTTTTTAAAATATTTACATCTTTTGCTATTATTTCATCTTCACTTTTATATTGTGATAGGTCTTCTTGGTATTTTGTAAAATATGATTTCGCCTCATTTTCTAAATTTTTCAAATCATCTTCTACACTTTTTATTTTTTTGTATTCTATAAGATAAGAAATAAAATCTTCCTCTATAGTATCATCCTCATCCTTTGGCATTAATTTGCTGGATTTTATATATAACAAAATAGAAGATATATAAATAAACTCGCTTAATTGACCAAGAGGAATATCCATTTCATTGATAGCCTCCATATAAGGGCTTGTTATATCTTCTATTTTTATGTCATAAATATCTACTTTTTGTTTTTCTATAAGTTTTAACAAAACATCAAAAGGTCCTGTGTAAACTTCTAAATCAATATTTAAACTATTATTTTTCATCAATTAATCTTTTTGCATACATTACAGCTATAATTGTTTTTGCATCTGTAATTTCACCATTTATAACCATGTTATAAATATCGTCTATTTTAAATGATTTTCTTTCCAAAAATTCATCTTCATCTTCTTCTAATTTTGATTCTTCTAAATTTTTTGCCAAAAAGAAAGATAATTTGTCATTTGTAAAACCTGGAGATGCATGCATATCAAATAAATATTCTATATCCAAAGGCTTATAACCAATTTCTTCTTGCAATTCTCTTTTTGCAGTGTCAATTGGTTTTTCATTGGCTTCAACAAGACCTGCTGGAATTTCTAGGGTAAATTCATCTATAGCTTTTCTGTATTGGCGAACCAAATAAATAGAATCTTCGCCATCAAAAGCAATAATTCCTACTCCCTTCATATGGTCAACTATTTCTCTTTTTGAATATTTTTTATCAGGCATTTCTACAGTTTCAACTCTTAGTGAAAGAATTTTACCTTCATAAATATTGTCCACTTTTATCGTTTTTTCATAATTATCCATATTATTTTCCTTTTCTTAAATCATTAGCCATTTCAATCATTTCTTTGGCAGATTCTATGGTTTTGTCAGTTATATCAACCCCTGCCAATAATCTTGCTATCTCTTTTGTCCTATCTTCTCCCTTAATATTTGTAGATTTAGATATGGTCAAATCTTTTTCATCATATTTTTCTATTAGGATATGATTTGTTGAAAGAGATGCGATTTGTGGAAGATGGCTTATGGCAAGAATTTGCCTTTCTTTTGATAAATCAAGAATTTTTTCTCCAACAATTTGTGCAGTTCTTCCACTTATTCCTTGATCAATTTCATCAAATATCATGGTATCAATTTTATCATAATCCGCAAATATTTTTTTAAAGGATAAAACTATACGAGAAACTTCTCCACCAGAGGCAGTTTTTGACAAGGATTTTAAATCTTCACCCTTGTTGGTTTTGATTAGAAAATCTATGTCATCAATTCCATTTGAATCTATATTTTTTTTCTTAAATAAAACCTTAAAATCTCCATTTACTATATTTAGTGATTGAATTTCGCTTTTAATTTCTTTTTCTAGATTTTTCGACTTATCTTTTCTTATTTTTGAAAGTTCTTTAGACTTTTCTTCTAATTTTTTATCAATTTCTCTAATATCTTTGTCGATATTTTTCTTAAAATCTGAAATTTTTTCTAATTCTTTAAGTCTTAAAGAAATTTTATCGTAATATTTTAAAATATCTTCTATATTATTACCATATTTTCTTTTCAAATCAAAAAGTTTTTGATTTATCATCTCAAGTTCATAAAGTCTTTCAGGATTTTGATCAAGATTTTCCTTATAAGAATCAAGCTCAGAATAAACTTCATTTGCCAAATCAATTAGAGTATAAATTTTATCATTAACTTCTTCTATACTCTTATCAATTCCAGAAAATTCTGATAGATTTGAGGAAAGATTCGCAAGAAGAGAGCTTATACTTACTTGGTCATAGTCAAATGAAGAAATTAATTCTTCACTTTTTTCTATACTTTCCCTAAGCTCAGTAATAGAATTTAATTTCTTATATTCTTGGTCTATTTCTTCTTCATTTATATTTAATAAATCAATTTGTTCAATATCATCAATTTGATAATTTATTAGCTCTTTTTCCCTTAAAACTTCTTCGTCACTCAAATTGAAATTTTCAAATTTTTTTAGTAAATTGTTTTTTTCCTTATATAATTTACTAATTTCATTTTTCAACTTAATATCATTGTCATTTTTTTTGTAGGCATCAATTATATCTAGGTAGTTATCCTTATCCATAAATATATTTGAATCACCTTGCTTATAAATATCTATAAGTAAAACTGAAATTTCCTTAACCAAAGAAAGATTTGTAACTCTTCCATTAATTCTAATGGATGATGATTGTTGGTCTATGGTTCTTGTAATTATTAGCTTATTATCATCAAAAGTTATATCTTTGCTTTCTAATTTTTTTATGGTTTCATTATCTAGGTCAAAAACTGCTTCAATAATTGTTTTATCATCAAATTTTCCAATTATATCCTTGTTAGCTCTTTTTCCCAAAACTATATTTATAGCTTCAAGTATCAAACTTTTACCAGAACCAGTTTCTCCAGACAAAACATTAAATCCGCTATCAAAAAACAAATGATCTCTTTTAATAATTACTAGGTTATTAATAAATAACTCAGCTAACACTTACTTCACCATACTTCTTAAAGTTTCAATTAAATCGTCAATTTCGTCAATATTTTTTGGTGTTATAAATATTGTATCAAGACCTGTTACAATTCCACCAATATTTTCAAGTTTTGCATTTGTAATAAATAGACCACAAACAGTTGCAGTATAAGAAATAGTTTTTATTACAACTAATTGGTAAGACCTTTCTACAGAAAGAACAGATTCCTTAAATATCTTTTCCATTCTTTCATTTAAAGAATCATAAACTGTATCAATTACAGTATATTTATAATCGTAATCATCAGTTTGTACTTTTGAAATTCTAAGCTCCTTTATATCTCTAGATATGGTAGCTTGGGTTGCATCTACTCCTTGAGCTTTTAATAAGTTTGAAAGTTGACTCTGTGTTTTTACTTCATTATTTTGAATAATATCTAAAATAAGTCTTTGTCTAGTATACTTTTTCATTTAATCCTCTCTGTTAAATAATCAATTAAATAAATATGAAAATCATTGTCCTTAAAGTCTTTAATATTTTCTTTTGCTTTTTTATTAAAGTCTAACAGTAATTTTTTTGCCTCATCCATAGAAATACAGGATAAAATATTTAATTCAATTTCATCATATTTGTCCAAAATATCATCTTGTAATTGAAAAGAAAGTCCCAAATAATAAGCATAGTCTTCAAGTTTTTTGATTTTCTCATCACTAGCTTTCGCATAAAGACCTGCCATTACCAAAGCTGCCATAAAAAGTCTAGCAGTTTTGTTTTTATATACGTCTAAAACGTAGGATAAATCTACATTTTTACAAGCTTTTATATCAAAAACTTGCCCCTTTATCATTCCTTCTTTACCACAAGCCTTTGCCAAATATTTTCCAGGCAAAAGAAAACGTTGGTCATATATACTCAAATCTAGGACATTTTCAAAAGCGAAAGTAAGTAGACTATCTCCTACTAAAACTGCTAAATCTTCTCCAAATTTTTTATGAACTGTAAGCTTTCCTCTCCTGTAATCATCATTATCCATACAAGGCATATCATCGTGAACCAAAGAATATGCATGTACCATTTCAAGTGATAGGGCAAGATCAATTATTTTTTCATCAATTGCCTCTTTTCCCAAAAGCATTTTTACAGTTTCTAAAAATACAATAGGTCTAATTCTTTTTCCTGAATCACTTGCATAAATCAAGGCTTCTTTTAAAGGATTATCATCCTCAAATTTTTTTGCCATTGCCTTGTCGATAAGATTTTTATCATTTATTAAAATTTCATCAAATATTTCTTTATTCATTTTCGTCATTATTAATTATTTCAACCTTCGCCTTATAATCATTGATTTTTTTATTTAGTTTATCATAAATTTCTTTGGCCTCTTTGTAAATTTCAAGGCTTTTATCAATATTATCCTTATTATCTTCTAAATCTTTGAGCAAAGATTCCATTTTTTTGTAATTTTCTTCAAAAGTATTATCCATCATAAATCTCAGCTTTCACTTCTCCATCTGCAAATATTATTTTTACCTTATCCTCATTTTTTAAAGAATATTTAGAATAAATAAATTTTTCATCCATGTCCTTAACAAAAATACTTTTTTTTCTAATATCCAAAATAGATTTCAAAGAATCAAGTTTTAAGCCCAATATCGAAAGATTTTTTTCTTTTTCTCCTATATTGTTTTCGATATTATTTTTTATTTTTTCAAAAATATTATCTAGACTTTTAGCCTTATAATCTAATAAATTATCAAGGCTATAGGAGTTAAGCTTTACTTTCATATTTTTAAGCTTTAATTCTTTAATTTCAATATTTCTATCTAGGGTCTTTTTTATATCTATAAAAATTTTATTTATTTGATCCCTAATTTTTTTGTAATTTCTAACCAAAAATGAGCCTGCCTCTGTCGGTGTTTGTAAAGATAAATCACTTACTAAGTCTGTCAAAGACAAGTCAATTTTGTGGCCTATGGCAGAAATTATTGGACTTTTGGCATGATAAATTTTTTCTACAAGATCTTTTTCATTAAAAACTTTCAAATCTTCCTTGCTCCCACCACCACGGGTTAGGACAATTGCATCCAGATTTTTTTTATCAAGAATATCTATGGCATTAATTATTTCATCTTTTGCACTTAATCCTTGAACTTTAACTGGATACAAAAATATGTTTATGTCAGATATTTCTTTGTTTATAACTGAAAGAAAATCAACTATGGCAGCTGATTTGTCTGATGTTATAAGTCCAATATTTTTAGGATAATCGCATATAACTTTCTTTATACTTTCATCAAAATAACCTTTTTTATAAAAGTCTTCCTTTAGCTTTAAAAATTTAATATAATCTTCTGACAGTCCCTTATTTTCTATATTTTTTACTGATATAGAAATCTTAGAAAAAAAGCTGTTGTATATAAGATTTCCATCAACAACAACTTCGTCTCCATTATTGTATTGGTCTAAATTTTTATCTTCATAATAATAAATTACACAATCAATAATTTCATTATCTTCTTTTAGTGAAAAATATATGTGATTGTGAGAAATTTTGTAATTGGCTATTTCACCTTTAATACTTATATTTTGAAATAAGGGATCGTGTTTAAAGGAAGTTTTTATATATTGATTAAGCTGTTTTACACTTAAAGATTTCAATTATTTTCTCTTTTCTGCAATTTTTCCTAATACACTGTTTATAAACTTATAACCATCGCTTGTAGAATATTCTTTTGCTATATTTACAGCTTCATTGATAGATACACTTACTGGAATTTCCAAATTTTCAAATTCATTTACACTCAAAAATAAAATTGCCCTATCAACTTTTGAAAGTCTTTTTAGTCCACTTGATCCTATTTGACCCGTAATTATTTTTTCTAGTTTTTCAAAATTTTCCACATAGGCTTTTAAAGATTCATATAAAAATGAATCTTTACCTAAATCTATTTCATGATTAATAAGGGCTTGGTCGATATCTTCAATATTTTTAATTTGGTCTTCAAAAATTAATTTGAATGCCCAATCTCTTTGCTTTTTTCTATTCATTATAATACTAAACTATTAACTTCGACATTGACTCTTTTTACTTTTAAGCCAGTCATAGTTTCAACTTGTCTTTTTACATTTTCTTGAACATTTTTAATAGTTTTTCTTACATTTACATCTGCATTAAGCACAAGATTTAAGTCAATAATTACAAAACCATCCATTACAGATATTTTTGTATTTTTAGCTTCTTTATTGGATTTTGTATTTGTTTCAATTACACCATTTATTTCAAGAGAAGCTTTGTTTGCTATAGCTTCAATTGTTTCATTTGCAATTTTAACACTTCCAAATTTAAAACTTCTTGTCATTCTTTCTCCTTTATACTCTGGATAAATATTCCCCTTTTCTTGTATCAATTTTTATAACATCTCCCTCATTTACAAAAACTGGTACATTTATAATTGCTCCTGTTTCAACTTCTGCAGGTTTTGTTACATTCGTTGCTGTATCACCCTTTATTGCTGGTTCAGTTTTAATAACTTCAAGCTCTACAAAATTTGGTGCTTCAATAGAAAATGGTTTGTTCTTATAAAATCTCATTGTAGCTGTATCATTTTCTTTTATATAAGGAATTGCTTCAGAAACTGCATCCTTATCTACAGGAATTTGTTCAAAAGTTTCTGGATCCATGAAATAATACAATTGTCCATCATTGTATAAGTATTGCATTTCTTTTGTAGAAATTATAGCTTGTTCAAACTTTTCATTTGGGTTAAAAGTTACATCCTTATTTCCACCTTGCATTACAGATTTTATTTTTGCCCTAACAAAAGCTGCACCCTTACCTGGTTTTACGTGTTGGAAATCAATTACTTGATAAACGTCCCCATCATATTCAAAAGTTATTCCTTTTCTTAAATCATTTGCTGAAATCATATATCCTCCTAATCGGTCTTTTTATAATATTATACCACTATTATTAGCTTTTTTAAATTTAAATGTAAAATTATGTAATAAATAGAAATATTTTTTCACTATATTTTTTTCTATTTGATATAATAAATAAAGGAGTTATTATGAAAAAATTAGCAATAATATCAGAATACAATCCGTTTCACAACGGCCACAATTTTATACAAAAAAAAGCAAGAGAAATTACAAATGCAAATTTAGTAATTTCTATAATGAGTGGAGACTTTGTTCAAAGAGGTGAAATCAGTCTTATTGATAAATATAAAAGGGCAAATTCAGCCATGATTTCAGCAGATCTTGTAATAGAAATGCCTTCATTCATTTCTTTACAGTCTGCAAATTTATTTGCCCAAAAAAATATAGAAATTTTAAACAAATTAAAAGTTGATTATCTTGGATTTGGAATTGAAAATATAAATGAGAAAGATTTTTTTAAAACTTGTGAAAATTTATTTGATAATAAAGATGAGATAAATAAGGATATAAAAAATTATCTAAAACAAGGAATGTCCTATGCAAAAGCCTCCTACCTTTCATCCATTAAATATGTCGAAAATAAAAATTTTTTTTCAGCTAATAATATTCTTGCCTTAGAATATTTTAGGGCAATTAAAAATTTAAATTCAAATATTAAGCCCCTTCCCATAAAAAGACAAAAATCTATGAACAAGGATAAAAGCTTGAAGGCTGATTTTTTTGCATCATCAAGCTCTATTAGAAATAATATAAATGATTTAAAAATAAAAGAGTACTTGCCAGAAATTTCCTACAAATTTATCAATGAATTTAAAAACCAATATTCTTTTTTTCCTAATAATAATTATTTGTATAATCTTTTTTCTTACAAAATTTTAATAGAAGAAAGAGATATGACAGATATTTTGTGTTTTGAGGAAGGAATGGATAATTATTTAATAAAAATGGTTAGAGAAAATAAATCTTATGAAGATTTCATTAAGAATTCTTCAAGTCAAAGATTTACAAGTTCAAGAATAAAAAGACTTATGATAAATTATTTACTAGACAATAAAATTTTTTTAAATGAAATTGATATTAATTTCATAAAAGTGCTTGCCTTTAACGAAAAAGCCTTAGCCTTATTTAAAGAAACTGACCTTGATATTATAATTCAAAAAAAAGATACAGAAAAATTAGATGAGGACAATAAAATAATTTATAAGCAAATTATCAAAGCCTCTAACCTATATTCACAAGTTTTAGGCAGAGACTTTGATTACGATTACAAGCAAAAAATTTCAATAAAAAAATCCTCAAGCTAGAGGATTTTTTTATTTTTGATTTAATATATGTTGTTTATTTTTTTCCAATGATTGAGCCAATTGGTTGAAGTTTTCACTTGATTTTGTAAATAATTGGTCAATGTATTGGTAAGATTGTTGTTTAATTTTATTAGCCTCTTGGTTTGCCTCTTCAAGAATTCTTTGAGCTTCTTGTCTTGCTTGGGCTGTTATTTGATGTTCTGAAATCATTCTTTGATATTGACTTTTTGCTTGTTCTTTGAAATTTTTAATTTCATTATTTGCATTTTCAACTTTAGATCTTGCTTCGTTATCTGCTTCTTGAAGAATTCTTTCTTTTTCATCGTTAATCCATTGAGCATTTTTAATTTCTGTTGGTAGAGAATCTCTCATGTCCCTAACTATTTCAAAAATTTCGTCTGGATCTACAGAAACTTTTCTTGAAAATGGTACTGAACTAGCATTGTCCATTATATCTTCAATTTCATCAATAAGTTCATTAATATTTGCCATTATTTTTTCCTCCTAGATTATTTTTTCATATATAGCTTTTTTTACATTTTTTGATACAAATTTAGATACATCTCCACCAAAACTAGCTAGCTCTCTTACTCCGCTTGAACTTATAAACGAGAATTTTGGGTCAGAAAGTAAAAATATAGTTTCAAGACCTGGGTAAAGATTAGTATTGAATTGAGCAATATTCATCTCATACTCATAATCTGCAATAGCCCTAATTCCCCTAACTATTATTTTTGAATTTTCTTTTTTCGCAAAATCGACCAATAAACCTTCAAATGTTTTTACTTTTACATTTTCTAATTTATATTCTTCAATATCTTTTTCTATTAATTGTTTTCTCTCTTTAATTGAGAAAAGAGAGTGCTTGGCTTCATTTATCAATATAGCAATGACTACCTCATCAAACATATCATTTAATCTTTTAATTATATCTAAATGTCCGATTGTAATAGGATCAAAGCTACCTGGATATATCACTTTCATAGCAATAAATTTTTATGATTTTCCTTCCATATTTTTTTTCTTTAATTAAATTCAAATTAGTCATATGAGAAAAATCAATATCCCTATCTGATTCGCTTATTATTATACCATTTTTATTCAACAAATGGTAGGCTAATATAGTTTCTAGACTAATTTTCAAATAATCTTCTTTGTAAGGAGGATCCAAATATATGTAGTCAAAAGTTTTATTATCATTTTTTAAAATTTCTAAAACTTTTCTAAAATCCCCTCTTATACATTTAGCATTTTCACTTTTTATCTTCTCAATATTTTCTTTGAGTATCCTATAATTAGAATTATTTAATTCACCAAAAACAACTTCCTTTGCCCCATGAGATAAAAATTCAAACCCCATTTGTCCAGTACATGAAAACAAATCAAGAACTGTAAAATCTTTTTTAAAAGGATAAAGCATAGCCATTACAGCTTCCTTGACCTTGTTATCTGTTGGTCTTGAATTATTTGATTTTGGTGACTTTAAATTAAATCCCTTATATTTTCCAGCTACTACTCTCATTAATTTAATACTATCCTCTTATCTATATTAAAATATTTTTCCAAGTAAGTAAAGTTTACTCCATCAAAATTGTTATTTTTTAAATAAGTAAAAATTTTAAAACAAAGATCAATTTCATCTTCTTTTAGATTTAAATAATTTAAATCATCAAGATTTTTCCCGTGTTGGATTGTAGATAAAATTTTACCTGCTCCCCTTAATTTTAAATCTTTTTTTGCAATTTCAAAACCATCATTTGAATTTTTAATAATATTTAGCTTAGATCTTTCATCAATTTTTTTGCTTATCAAATAACAATAGGATTTGTGTTCTCCCCTACCAATTCTTCCCCTAAGTTGGTGAAGAGATGATAAACCAAAATTATTAGCATTGTAAATTATCATACAATTTGCATTAGATACATCTATTCCAACTTCAATTACAGTCGTAGAAATTAAAATATCAATTTTACCATCTGAAAAATCCTTTAAAATTTTCTCTTTTTGATCAGCTTTGAGTTTTCCATGAAGTTTTTCAATACGAGCATTTTTAAAATTTTTCTTATAGCGTTTGTATAAGTTTTCTAGGCTATTTTCATCATCACTATCAATAGAATCACTCACGACATAAATTTGTCTGCCCTTTTCGATAAAATTATTGATTTTTAAAAATAAACTAGCTTCCATAGATAAAAGAACAAGCTCTGTTATAATTTCTCCTCTTCCTTTTGGAAGTTCTGTAATTTGAGATAAGTCTAAGAGCTTTTTCATCTTCAAAAAAAGTGTCCTTGGAATTGGAGTAGCTGTCATTGTTAGATAGTTTGCATCATTTCCCTTTTCATATAAGGCCTGTCTTTGTCTAACTCCAAATCTATGCTGCTCATCAGCAACTATTAGCTTCAAATTTTTAAATTCTAAATCTTCAACAATAAGGGCGTGGGTTCCAATAACTATATCAACTTCCCCTTTTTTAATTTTTTCTTTAATTTCAACCTTATTTTTTACAGATGAGGTCAAAAGACAAACTTTTAAACCAAAACTTTCAATAAGTTTTTTATTCTTTTCATATTGTTGAATAGCCAAAACTTCTGTAGGCACCATCATGCAAGTTTGATAGGAATTTATAGAAAAAATAATCATAGCAATCAAGGCTACTATTGTTTTTCCACTCCCTACATCTCCACACAAAAGCCTATTCATAATTGAATTGCTAGTAGAATCTTCTAAAATATCTATCAAAGCCTTATATTGACTAGGAGTCAATTTAAAATCAAGCCTATTTAAAATAATATCCAAATCAAAATCTAATTTTAAATCTTGGTAGGAATTTTCTTTTTGCATTATATATATAAAAATCAATTCCTTCAAAAAATCAATAATTTTTATTTGACTCTTAGCTTTTTTTAATTTTTCTATACTAGTTGGAAAATGAATTTCTCTAAGATTTGTAAGTTTATCAGAAAAACCAAATTGATCAAGAACTTTTTTATCTAGTAAAACTTCTTCTTGATTAAAACTATCTAAGGCCTGACCAATAAAATCTGATAAATTTTTATTATTTATTGACTTTGTTAAAGGATAAATTGGAACTATATTTCCAATTCTATTATCCTCAAGACTTGAAAACTCTGGATTATGACACTCAAATTCATAACCATTTTTTACGATCTTTGTATAAAATTTATATGTTTTTCCAATTTTTAAGGATCTTGGCGAAAATTTATCGTTAAAAAATACTATTTTTATCCTTTTATCATTTTCGCTAGCATAAAGATAAGAAATAGAAAATTTTTTACTATAATTTGTATAAACTTTTGATTCAATTTTCCATTCATAATAGTGTTTATTTCCATCAAGACCATGGGATAAGTCAAATTTTTTTGACCTATCCTCATACTCCCTAGGATAATAATTATATAAATCTTCAACCTTATAAATAGATAATTTAGATAAATATTCTTTTTTCTTTTTTCCTATACCCTTAAGATCCAAAAGATCCATCTATCCTACTCCAAGGTAATTGTATAATAATATAAAGGTTGTCCACCGTAAATTAATTCAACATCACAGTCTTTGAATTTCTTTTGAACAAATTTTTGAAGTTTTTTTGCCTCTTTATCTTCTATATCCTCACCATAATAAATAGTAATTAAAGATGTATCAGAATCTACAGCTTTTTCTAAAGCTTCCCTTGCGGTTTTTTCGATAGTTTTTTTGCTAGTTACAATATTGTTGTCAACTATACCTATAAATTCATCTTTTTTAATTTCTATATTATTAACATTAGTGTCTCTAACAGCTATAGTAACTTCACAAATTCTAACATCTTCAATAGCATCATTGAAATTTTCCATATTTTCATCTAATGACTCATCTTCATCAAAAGATAAGAGTGCAGAAAAGGACTCAGGAATAGACCTTGTTTCAACAACCCTACAAGTCTTATCAGATAAATCACAAGCTTGTTTAGCACTCATTATGATATTTTTGTTATTTGGAAAAATTATTACATTCTCACTATCAACTTTTTCAATAGCTTTATAAATATCTTCAGTTGAAGGGTTCATTGTTTGCCCACCAGCTATAATCTTATCAATATTTAAACTTTCAAATACTTTATCATAGCCTTCTCCCCTAGAAACAGCTATAAAACCATATTTTTTAGCAGGCTTTTTGTTGATTTTAATATCATTTAAAACATCAGGATTTGTATTTTCAACATTCATAGTTAAAACTTGTCCATATGAAGAAACTTTTTCTAATAAATCTTTAATACTATCACAATCAAAAGAAAGATTTAAAATTCCATTGTCAAAAGATTCAGACAAAGAAGTAGATAATTCATTTAATTTCTCAACCAATTCATCTTTTTCATCTTCTCCAATGCTAATAGATAAGTCAACATTATAATCCTTTGATGGCAAATCCTCAATTTCAATTTCTGATAGGTCAGTTTCAATATCAATATCACTATTTAAAGCTTTCAAAGCTCCTTCAAGCAAAAACATCAAACCTTGTCCACCAGAGTCAACAACCTTAGCTTCTTTTAATACTGGAAGTAAATTTGGAGTATTAAGAAGTGCTTTTTCACCTGCTCCTATAATTTTAAATAAGTATTTATCAATATCAATATTATTTTCAAAAGAATTCTCAGCCTCTTCAGCCATCAGTCTTGATACAGTCAAAATGGTACCTTCAGTAGGCTTCATTACAGCTTTATATGCGGTTTTATTTGCAGTATTAAAAATTTCTTTTATAATTTCTCCATCTATTGTATCATGTCCTTTCAAGGCTTTAGACATACCGCGACAAAGTTGGGATAAAATTACACCAGAGTTTCCCCTAGCTCCCATCAAAGTTCCTTGACTTAAAGCTTTAGCTATATCATAGCAAGATGATGATTCAATTTCCTTTACTCTTTCTACACCAGATTTCATTGTCATAGTCATGTTAGTACCTGTGTCACCATCAGGAACAGGGAATACATTTAAACTATCGACAACATCCCTTTTTTCATTAAGAAGTTCAAAAGCTTTAATTATTAAAGTTTTGAACTTGTTACTATCGATTTTCTTCATAATTCTCCTAACTTCTTATTCCTTGAACTAAAATATTTACATTTGATACACCAACATTAAGAGAATGTTCTACATTATATTTAACATTTTCAATAATATTTTGGCACACAACCGCTATTCTTACACCATAATTTAAAAATAATGATATATCTATTGTTACAGATCCATCTATATTCCTAACAACTTTTACGCCTCTGTTCATATTTTCTATGCCTAAAAGTTTATATAATCCATCTTTAGTGCTTCTGCTGGCAAGACCTACAACCCCGTAGGATTCCATTACAGAAGCTGCAGCAATATTTGCAATTACTGTTTCTGAAATACTAACTTTACCGTAATTGTTTTTATACTTAATTGCCATAAACTCCTCCATTTTAGTTTTAATATATAAAATATTATACCACAAATAAGAAATTATTATAATTTAGTAAAAATTTTCATTGAATTTTAAAATTTCCAAATAATAAATTTAAAACAAAAACCAATTTTTCATTTTAAATTTCCGCACAAAAAAAGGATGAGCTAAGTCATCCTTTTTGATTTTTATTTAATTTATCTTATTTACCAGCTAATCTCTTATATGTTTCATATCTATCTTTAGCAGCTTTTTCTGCTTCTTGATATAATTGGTCAGCTGTTTCAGGGAATGATCTCTTAAGTGAAGAGTATCTAACTTCTCCTTGGATAAATTCTTGGAATGATTCTTTAGGTTCTTTAGAATCTAATTGGAATGGATTCTTTCCTTCATCAGCAAGTCTTGGATCGAATCTCCATAAGTGCCAGTAACCTGCATCAACAGCTTGTTTTTCTCTAAATTGAGATTTACCCATACCAATTCTGATACCGTGGTTGATACATGGTGCGTAGCAGATGATTAGAGATGGTCCATCATAGCTTTCAGCTTCCTTCATAGCTTTGATTGTTTGGTTATGGTTTGCTCCCATAGCAACTTGTGCTACATAAACATATCCGTATGAAGTCATCATTAGACCAAGGTCTTTCTTTCTAACCTTTTTACCAGATGCAGCAAATTGTGCTACTGCTGATAGTGGTGTAGCTTTAGATGATTGTCCACCTGTATTTGAATAAACTTCTGTATCAAATACTAAGATATTGATGTTTTCTCCACTTGCAAGTACGTGGTCAACTCCACCAAATCCAATATCATAGCTCCATCCGTCTCCACCGAAGATCCAAACTGATTTTTTGATCATATAATCTTTTAGTGTATAAATTTTATGAAGTAAATCTTTAGCTTTTTCATCACTTACAGATTTAGCTTTATCTTCAAGGTTAAGGATTTTTGCTGTAGCTTCTTTAGATGCTTTAACATCTTCTTTTCCTTCTAACCATGCTTTAAATGCTTCGCTTAATTCAGAATCTGATTCAAGTTCGTTAAATTCATTCATGTAAGTTTCAAGAAGTAATTTGTTTGAATCAGCTGCAAGCTTCATACCATATCCGTATTCAGCTGCATCTTCAAATAATGAGTTACCCCAAGCTGGACCTTGTCCACAAGCATTTGTTGTATAAGGTGTTGCTGGTGCTGAAGCTCCCCAAATTGATGAACATCCTGTAGCGTTAGCTATATACATTCTGTCACCAAATAATTGAGTAACAAGTTTAGCATATGGTGTTTCTCCACAGCCTGCACAAGCTCCTGAGAACTCAAGTAATGGTTGTTTGAATTGAGATCCTTTTAATGTCATTGGATCCATAACGTCTTCTTTGTATCCAACTTTTTCGTGTGCGTATTCCCAATTGTCTTTTTCTTTTTCAACTTCTTCTTCGAAAGGTTTCATTAGAAGAGCTTTCTTTGGAGCTGGACATACATCAGCGCAGTTTCCACAACCTGTACAATCAAGTGGTGAAATTTGGATTCTAAAATCATATCCATCCATTCCCTTACCAATAGCTTTCTTTGTTTCAAATCCTTCTGGTGCATTAGCTTTTTCTTCTTCTGTTACTAAGAAAGGTCTAATTACAGCGTGTGGACAAACATATGAACATTGGTTACATTGGATACAATTGTCAATTTGCCATTCTGGTACGTTAAGAGCAATTCCTCTTTTTTCGTATTGAGTTGTACCTGGTTCAAAGTCTCCATTTGTTCTATCTTTAAATACTGAAACTGGAAGATCATCTTCTTTTTGTTCAATCATTGGTTTAACAATGTTTTTGATGAATTCTGGAAGTTCTTTTTCTTCTTTAACTTCATCTTTTGCATCTTTCCAAGATTCTGGAACATTTACTTTAACTACTGCGTCAATTCCTTTATCAACTGCTTTGTAGTTCATGTTTACTATATCATCACCTTTGTGACCATATGCTTTAACTATAGAATCTTTTAAGAATTTAACTGCTTGATCTATTGGAATTACATTTGCAAGGTTGAAGAATGCTGATTGCATAATCATATTTGTTCTTGAACCAAGTCCAATATTTTCAGCAATATGTGATGCATCAATTATATTGAAATCAATATTGTGTTCAGCAATATATTTTTTCATTTTTGCTGGTAAATGTTCTTCTAAATCTTCTTCTGACCATGGACAGTTTAATAAGAAAGTTCCACCATCTTTTAGTCCATCTAATAAATCATATTGATTAACATAAGCAGGTTTTGAACATGAAATGAAGTCAGCTTCATCTAATAGGTATGTTGATCTAATTGGGTTTTTTCCAAATCTTAAGTGAGATACTGTAAGTCCACCAGATTTTTTAGAATCGTAGTCAAAATATCCTTGAGCATACATGTCTGTATTGTCACCGATGATTTTGATTGCTTGTTTATTAGCTCCTACAGTTCCGTCAGATCCGAATCCCCAGAATTTACATCTACTTGTTCCTTCTTGTCTGATTCTTAAATCAGTTCTATCAAGAGATTTGTGTGTTAAATCATCAACTATAGAGATTGTAAAGTCATCTTTCATTTCTCCTTCAAGATTTTTAAATACTGCTTCAATATCTGCAGGTATTGTATCTTTTGATGAAAGACCATATCTACCACCAATTATTTGTGGTTTATCTTCAATATCATAGTAAGCTGATTTAACATCTAATAGTAATGGTTCTCCAATTGAACCTTTTTCTTTTGTTCTATCTAAAACAGCAATTTTCTTAACTGTTTTTGGTATAGCTTTTAGTAAGTGGTCTTTTGAGAATGGTCTGAATAAGTGAACTTCAACCATACCTACTTTTTTACCATCTTCTACTAATTTATCAATTGCTTCTTCAGCTGCTTGGCAAACTGAACCCATAGCTATTATGATTTCTTCTGCATCATCGGCACCATAGTAATTGAATAATCCGTAATTTGTACCGATTAATTCATTAATTTTGTTCATGTAGTTTTCTGTTATACCAACTATATTTGTATAAGCTGGGTTTGAAGCTTCCATTCTTTGGAAGAAAATATTCTTTTCAGCTGTACCAATAGTTTTTGGTCTTTCTGGGTTTAATGATTCATTTTTGAAAGCATCTACTGCTTCATAATCTACCAATGGAGCTAATGTATCATAATCCCAAACTTGAATTTTTTGAATTTCGTGACTTGTTCTAAATCCATCAAAGAAATGGCAGAATGGAATTCTTCCTTCAATAGCTGCTAAGTGAGCTACTGGTGCCAAGTCCATTACTTGTTGAACTGATCCTGAGCATAGCATAGCAAATCCTGTTTGTCTTGCTGCCATAACATCAGAATGGTCACCATAAATTGAAAGTGCGTGAGTTGCTAAAGTTCTAGCTGCAACATGGAAAACACCTGGTAATCTTTCTCCAGCAATCTTATACATATTAGGAATCATTAATAATAATCCTTGACTTGCTGTGTATGTAGTAGTAAGTGCTCCTGCTGCAAGTGCACCGTGAACTGCTCCTGCTGCACCAGCTTCTGATTGCATTTCTTTTACTTGAACTGGTCTACCAAATACGTTTTTTCTACCGTTTGCTGCCCAAACATCTACTGCTTCTGGCATTGGTGATGAAGGTGTAATAGGATAGATTGTTGCTACATCTGTAAACGCATAAGATACGTGAGCAGCTGCAGTATTACCATCCATAGTCTTCATAGCTCTATTAATTGTCATCTAAGACCTCCTAAAAATTATATGAATCAATTATCGTTAACACTATTTTAAGTATAATCATTATCTTGTCATTAGTCAAGTAAATATCAAATATTTTCACAAGCTAATTATCATTGCTAGAATCTTTAAATAAATTATCAGTCATAACTTTTGCTGCATTATAGCCCATTGATTTTTCTCTTTGATTCATTGCAGCAACTTCTATAATCATCGCTAAATTTCTTCCAGCCCTAACTGGAATTAGTATTTTTGGAATTTCTACATTTAGAATTTCTGTAAAATGATCATCAAGTCCAAGTCTATCATATTCGTAATCTTCTCTCCAATGTTCAAGTTCTATTACCAAATCAATTTCTGTTGAAACTTTTACAGATCCTGTTCCATATAATCTTCTTACATCAACAATTCCAAGTCCTCTGATCTCAGTATAGTGCCTAATGTTTTCTGGCGCTTGTCCTACAACTTTATTGTCATAAGCTGCCATTTCTACCACATCATCTGCAACTAGCCTGTGTCCTCTGTTTACAAGGTCTAGTGCTGTTTCACTTTTACCAACAGAACTTTCTCCAAGTATTAAAACTCCTACACCAAAAACTTCCAATAATTCGCCGTGAACTTGAGTCCTATCTGCAAAAATATATTCTAGTTCTTGAGAAATAATTGAAGTTAATTTTGTTGTTGGCAATTTTGATCTTAATATTGTTATATCGTAATAATCTGCTAAATCTAAGATATCTTTTGGAAGTTTTGCGTTGTATGAAAAAAGAATAGCTGGCATTTTGTAAGATAAAATCCCCCTAAATCTTTCATATTGCATTTTATTATCAAGACTTGTTAAGTAAGTGTATTCAACACTACCAATAATTTGAAGTCTTTTATATGGAAATTCTTCCAAATATCCCGTCAATTGAAGACCTGGTCTATTGATATCTGGACTTTGCAAAATGACTTCATCATAATCTGTCGATTTATGAACTATTTCAAGGCCCAAAATATCAACCACATCTTTTAATTTTACACTTGTTTGTTTTCCCATTTTTTCCTCTTTAATTATTTAATTTGAAATATTTTATTATTTCAAGAGCTTGATTTTCTCCAATCAAATCTACTTCCATCAATTCTTCAAGGCTTGCTTTTTTTATATTTTTTATACTTTTAAAATGCCTTAAAAGATTTTCTTTTTTTCTTTTTCCTATACCATTAATTTTGTCAAGCTCAGATTTTTTCATAGTTTGACTCATTAATTTTCTATGATAATTTATGGCAAATCTGTGAGCTTCTTCTTGAATTTCATAGATTAATTTGTAGACTGGATCTCGTTTTTTTATTGGTATTTCTTCATTTTCATAGATAATAGCTCTTGTTGTATGCTTATCGTCTTTAACAAGACCTGCAACTTCGATTGAAAAATTTAATTTTTCCAAGACTTTTTTTGCGGACTTTACTTGACCCTTGCCTCCGTCCATCAAAATTAAATCTGGGAGTTTTCCAAATCCTGTATAGGTGTTATTATTTTTAATTTCTTTTTTTGCCCTTTGAAATCTTCTTGTAAGAACCTCTTCAAGTGAATGATAATCATCCGGGCCTTCTATAGTTTTTATTTTAAATTTTCTATACTCTTTTCTTTCAGCTATTCCATTTTGAAATACAACCATTGATCCAACTGATTGGACTCCCGATGTATTTGAAATATCGTATGCTTCAATCCTATTTATAGCTTTTAAATTTAAAATCTCTTTTAAGCCATTTAGACCAGAATGTTTTTTTCTTTCTTTTTCTTCAAGCCTTTTTTCATATTTTTTCATCATGTCACTTGCATTTCTGTAAGCCATATCCACTAAGTCTTTTTTGTTTCCAAGTTTTGGGCAAGTTATGCTAACTTTTTTCCCTTTTTTATTTTCTATAAATGATTTTAAAAGCTTTTGATCTGATGGCATGGTTCTAACCAAAATTTCTTTTGGTACATACATTAGATTTAGGTAAAATTGTTTCATAAATGATGACATAATATCTGCATCATCTTCCCTATAATCATCTTTTATTATAAAGTGTTCCCTATCGACAATTTTCCCATCTCTCATAAAAAACACCTGCATGGTAACATAAAATATCCCCTTAGACATGGCAATAATATCCATATCATCTCCATTTGTAGTGGTAACTTTTTGTTTTTGAGAAATGGTTGACAAGGCCCTATGGTAATCTCTGTATTTTGCAGCATTTTCAAAATCCAAGCTAGCACTTGCCTTGTTCATTTTTTCTATTACTAAATTTGGTATATGGTCTGATTTATTTTCTAAAAAATCCTTTATTTTTTTTATATTCTCCATATACTCAACTTCATTTTCATTTCCAATACAGGGAGCCTTACACCTGTGGATGTAATAATTTAGGCAAGGTCTATCTAGCTTTTGACCCTTGTCAAAATTCAAATTGCAGGTTCTAAAGGGATAAAGACTGTGAAACAATTCTATTACATCATTTACTGCATAGGCATCAGGATAAGGGCCAAAGTAAAAGCCCTTATCTTTTTTTACATTTCTTACCTTTTGAATTCTTGGAAATTTCTCATTTGTTATTTTTATATATGGGTACTGCTTATCATCTCTTAAAACAATATTGTATCTCGGTCTGTTTTTCTTTATTAGATTTGATTCTAATACTAGAGCTTCGACCTCATTTTCTACAATTATATATTCAAAATGATCTATATGACTTACCATGGCAAGGACTTTTCTGCCCTTATTTTTGTTATTATCAAAATATTGACTTACACGTTTTTTTAAATTTATAGCCTTTCCAACATAGATTATTTCATCTTGGCTATTTCTCATTATATACACGCCTGGTAAGCCTGGTAACTCTTTTAGTTTTTCTTTTATTTGATTATTCATCAAATTTCTTTACAACTTTCTATTAAATATTCTAAATCTGATCCTTCAAGATATGGAGATAAAAGTTCTTGGCATTTTTTGTTATAGGAATTAATCCATTCTATCTCCCATTTATCAAGCATTTCTATATTTATTGGTCTAGTATCTATTGGAACATAGGTTAGGCATTCAAATTTCATAAATTTACCAAATTCATTTTCCAAATCTTTTTTAACATAAACTTCACTTTCAATTCTTACCCCGTGTTTGTTTGCTATATATAAACCGGGTTCTATTGAAGTAGTCATATTTTCTAATAATTCAATATCATTAAATTGGGAAATATTATTTGGACCTTCGTGAACTGTTAGACTAAATCCAACTCCATGGCCTGTTCCGTGGAAATAATCTTTTCCAGCTTTCCACAATGGATATTTTGCTATTGCATCTAGCCTTTGTCCCTTGGTTTTTTCTTTAAATCTTGCACTCATCAAGGCGATGTGAGATTTTAAAACTAGGGTATAATTTTCTTTTTCTTCTTCTGTAAGTTCTCCAAGGGCAATTGTCCTTGTTATATCTGTAGTTCCTTCTTTGTAATGGGCTCCAGAATCTACCAACAAGAGTGATTTTTCTTCTAAAGTTTTTGATGAAAGTGATGTTGGTTCATAATGAACAATAGCTCCATTTTCTTTGTAACCTGCAATTGTTTCAAAGGAGTCTTCTATATATGATTCGTTTTCTTTTCTTAAATCTTGCAATTTTTTGCTAGCTATAAGCTCAGTCAAAGATCCTGTACTTGTTCCAACTTCAACCCAATTGAAAAATTTAACAAGACTTACCCCATCAATAATATAGGCTTTTTTCTCATTTTCTATTTCTGTTTCGTTTTTTACAGCCTTCATTTGAGTTGATATATTTATTCCACTTGTTATTCTCACGTTTGAATTAATTGAATCAAAAATTGCAACATTTGTTCTTTCTGGATCTATATAAATCCTATTTTTGCCCTTAATATTTTTTAATAGAGTATAAATATAATCGTAGGAATGAACTTTAACCTTATTTTCTTTTAGATATACCAAAACTTCATCATCTAATTTGTCTTGGTCTATGCAAAGATGAATTTCATCCATTGAAACCAACAAATATGATAAAACTACTGGAGTATAGCCAATATCATTTCCCCTAATATTTAAAAGGTAACAAATATCTTCTGGAGAGCCTATAAAGTTATAATCACACTCTTTTTTCTTAAGTTCTTCTCTAAGTCTATTTATTTTTGATTCTAAACTTTCTCCAACATATTTTAAATCATAAATCCAAACTTTTTCTTTTGGAAGGCTTGGTCTATTTTCCCAAATTTGAGAAATATAGTCTATATCATAAACCAAGGCACGTGATCCCATATTTTCGCTTAAAGATTTGTAATCTTTAACAGAATAACAATTTCCATCAAAACCAATTTTTCCAAATTCTCCTACTTCTTCTAGTAAAAATTCTTCCATTGTAGGATCTTCTTCAAAACCTTGTTTATAAAATTCAAATTCAGAAAATTTCAATTCATTTTCAGCTTGTAAAAAATATCTAGAATCAGTCCAAAGCCTTGCCTTATCTTTTGTAACAACACAAACTCCTGCAGATCCTGTAAAACCCGAAATAAATTCGCGAGTTTTGTAATAATCACTGATATATTCTGATTGGTGAGGATCAGAAGTATTTATAATATATGCATCTATTTTTCTAGCAGCCATTAGCTCTCTGAGCTTTTCTAGTCTTTGATTAATATTCATAATTTCTCCTTTAATTTTTATCTTTTAAATATTATACCATTGTTAGAAAATTAAAGAAAAATATAGAATTGATTTTTTCAATCTCTTTCTATATAATTAATAATGCTAAATAAAGAATAAATAAAGAAAGAGTGATTAAATGAAATTAGGAATAGTTGGCCTACCAAATGTAGGCAAATCAACTTTATTTAATGCTATTACAAAAGCTGGAGCAGAAATCGCAAATTATCCTTTCTGCACAATAGATCCAAACGTAGGACTTGTAAATGTTCCAGATTATAGAGTTGATTATCTTGCAAAAATGCACAATTCAAAAAAAATTGTACCAGCAGCTATAGAATTTTATGATATAGCAGGACTTGTAAAAGGAGCAAGCAAGGGTGAAGGATTGGGAAATAAATTTTTATCAAATATTAGAGAAACTGATGCAATAGTAGAAGTTTTGCGTTGTTTTAATGATCCAAATGTAACCCATGTTGACGGAAATATTGACCCATTAAGAGATATTGAAACAATAAATTTTGAGCTTATTCTTTCAGACCTTGAACTTGTTGAAAAAGTTTTGGCAAAAAGAGAAAAAGTTGCAAAATCTGATAAATCAGCAAGAAGTGAAGTTGAATTATTAAAAAGAATAAAAGAAGTTTTGGAAGAAGGAAAATCTGCCAGAGTTTTAAATTTGCACGATGAAGAAAAGGCTCTTCTTAAAACCTACCAACTTCTTTCAACAAAACCAATAATTTATGTTTGCAATGTCGATGAAAGCGATGTTGCAAATAACGGTGATGATAATGAATTTGTTCAAAAAGTTAGAGAATTTGCAAAGGAAGAAAATGCCCAAGTTTCTGTAGTAAGTGCAAAAATTGAACAAGAAATATCTGAGCTTGAAAGTGATGAAGAAAAGAAAGAATTTTTGGAAATGATTGGTCTTAGCGAATCAGGTTGCGATCAAGTAATAAAAGATTCTTACAAAACTTTAAATTTGATTTCGTTTTTGACAACTGGAGAAGATGAAACTAGAGCTTGGACAATTACAAATGGAACAAAGGCAGTTGATGCTGCTGGAAAAATTCACACAGATATACAAAGAGGTTTTATCAAAGCAGAAATCGTAAGTTTTGATACCCTAAAAGAATATGGTAATATGGCAAAAGTAAAAGAACATGGTCAACTTCGTATGGAAGGAAAAGACTATGTGATGAAAGATGGAGATATTACCAACTTCAAATTCAATGTTTAGGTGAAATATGAAAAAACAAGCAAAACTTATAGTTCACACAGGATCAATGTTTTCTGGAAAAACCACTTCCTTATGGCGTGAATTGTATAGGATGAAAGTTGCAGGCTATAAAACCATCGCCTTTAAACCATCAGTCGATTCAAGGCACAAAGATGAAAAAATAATAAGCCACGATAATCTTGAACTTGATGCAATAAAAATAGAATCTATAAAAGAAATTTTAGAATATGCCCAAAACAATGAAATTGATGCAATAGGAATTGATGAAGTTCAATTTTTCCCAGACGAACCATCAAAAATAGTAGATTATTTTATAAAACTTATGCAAAATCACATTACAATTGTTGTATCAGGACTTGATATGGATTATAAGGCAAGACCTTTTGAAATTGTAAAAGAGTTAATGCCAATAGCTGACGAGTTAATAAAACACCATGCAATTTGTGCTTCATGCGGTGAAGATGCTTGGGTTTCATTTAGAAAATCTTACAATGAAGATAGGATTGAAATAGGAGCCCAAGACTCCTACGAACCCTTGTGTAGATCATGCTACAATAGAAAAATGAAAGATAGAGAAAAAAATAAAAATCAAATTTCACTAGATCAAATTTAACTACTCATTTTGACTAGTTCAGACTGTTGAAAAACTAAAAAATGTCCATTTCTACCGAACGTAGTGAGCAGAGAAATCTCATGAGATCTCTCCGTGCGTTCGCTTCAGTCACACTAAAACATGTTTGCTTTGCAAACTTTTTCGTGCTTTAGCACTTAGTTTTAGGAATAAATATGCCAAATCAAGTCATATTTATCTAGTCGAGATGGGTTTTAGCGTAATTTTGTTTTAAATTAATAATGAATTAATAAACTGACTTTGTCTACGCTCTGTACTACTCATTTTGAGTAGTTTTATTTTTGAAAAAATTTATATTTACAAACAAAAAAGGCTGCTTTTTATAGCAACCTTTTTTTATTTATAAAATTATTATCTTTCAACTACTAGAGCTGTTCCCATTCCTCCACCTATACAAAGTGTAGCGAGTCCTTTTTTAGAATCTCTTTTTTCCATTTCATATAATAGTGTTGTAAGAATTCTTGCTCCTGATCCTCCGATTGGGTGACCTATTGCAATTGCTCCACCATTTACATTTGTTTTTTCTGGATCAAATCCCATTTCATTTCTTACAGCGTATGATTGAGCTGCGAAAGCTTCGTTTGATTCAACTAAATCAAGATCTTCAACTTTCCAACCTGCTTTTTCAAGAGCTTTTTTACTTGATGGAATTGGACCTGTTCCCATAACTTTTGGATCAACTCCTGCAGATGCATAGCTTACGATTGTAGCTAGTGGCTTAACGCCTAATTCTTTAGCTTTTTCTTCACTCATAACTACAAGACAAGCTGCTCCATCGTTAATTCCTGATGCGTTAGCTGCTGTAACTGTACCATCTTTGATAAATGCTGGTCTTAATTTAGAAATTCCTTCTTGTGTAACACCGTCTCTAATATATTCGTCATCTTCAACAACTGTTACATTTCCTTTTCTATCTTTAATTTCTACTGGAGCGATTTCATCTTTAAATCTTCCTTCAGCACGAGCCTTGCTTGCTCTTTGTTGACTTACTGCTGCAAGATCATCTTGCATTTCTCTAGTAATTCCATATTTTTCAGCTACATTTTCAGCTGTAACTCCCATATGGTAGTCATTATAAACATCCCAAAGACCGTCAGTAATCATTTCGTCAACAAATTTTTTGTTGCCCATTCTTGCTCCCCATCTAGCTTCGTTTAATAAGAATGGAGCATTTGACATGCTTTCTGCACCACCTGCAAGAACTACATCAACATCTCCTGCTAAAATCATTTGAGCTGCTAATGAAACTGTTCTAAGACCAGATCCACAAACTTTGTTGATTGTCATAGCTGGAGTTGTTTGAGGGATTCCAGCACCAAGTGAAATTTGTCTAGCAACGTTTTGTCCAAGTCCTGCTTGTAAAACGCAACCTAAAACTGTTTCATCAATATCTTCTGGTTTGATTCCTGCTCTTTCGATAGCTGCTTTTGCTGCAACTATACCTAAATCTACAGCACTTTTTGTTTTTAATGCACCACCAAAGCTTCCAACTGGAGTTCTAGCTGCACTTGCAATTACTACTTTTCTTGTCATAATTTCCCCTTTCAATTTTATATCTGATAATTTGTTATCTTAACTTACAATATAATTATAACATGTAGTTAAAAATTTATCAAACATTTTTTGAAACTTTCTTTTGGATTTTGAAATCCTTTTTCTTATATTTCTACTTACAATAAAAATATACAGGATAAAAAAAATTTTGCAAAAAATTAAATAAAAAAACATCCAAAAATTTGGATGCAAAAATTATTTATTTTTATTTAATTTTAGATACAAGCTTGTAATTATTATAGTTACAAGTACTGGCACTACCCATGGGAAATCCACTATGTTTAAAGAAATTATTTTCACAAATCCTTTTAAGATTGATTCTAAAGCTTTTAATATTGAAATATTTACATTAAACATATCTGATAAAATTTCCATCAAACTAACAAAGGCATCTATAAAAGAAACTATTGCTACTACTATAAATGAATTTCTTATCACGATTTTATTTATATGATCTTTTTCAAATAAGTTAAATATAACCAAAATAACAGCCAACGGATAAACAAATTGTAAAAATGGTCCTGTTAATCTAATTATTGATTCTACTCCAAGAGCTGAAAGCAATAAGGAAACCAAAGCTATTATAATTGCAAAAAATTTATATGAAACTTTGTCTTTTGTAAACTCAGAAAATATATTTGATATTGATGAAATCAACCCAATAGAAGTTGTAAAACATGCCATAATAATTGCTACAATTAGAACAAACTTACCTTTATTTCCTAATACTTTTTCAGCTATATAATTTAACAAAGTAACTCTTGAATCTGTATTAATACTTGTTGAAACACTTGCTCCCAAAAATGTCAAAGAAATATAAACAAAAGCAAGTCCCAAAACAGCTATTAATGATGCTTGGATAGTTTTTTTCAAAAGTTCATTTTTGTAGCCTTTATTTATAACACTTTCAACAATAATCGGTGTAAAGGCTAAAGCTGCCAAAGCATCCATAGTATTGTATCCTTCAAGCATAGAATCTGAAAATATTTTTCCTACATTTAAATTAATTTCTTTTATTTGACCAATTGGACTTGATACACCAACTATTATCATTATTAATAATGAAATTAATAAAAGTGGTGTCAAAAATTTACCTATAGTGTCTACAACCGAATTTTTTGCCAAGGCCAAAAATAAGGATAGACCAAAAAATATCAAGGTAAACACAAAAATATTTATATTAAATCCTGCAGATTGGACCATTTCAAAACTTGTTGCAGCTGTCCTTGGTATTGCTCCAAGAGGTCCAATGCAAAGAGCAATAATTAAAATAATTGCTTTTGAAAGTTTATTTCCAGCAAGAGAAGTAAAAGTAAAAATATTTCCTTGTCTTTTTGCCATACTAACTACAGCTAATAAAGTTAGCCCAACTCCTACAATTGTGAAGGCAATTGATGCTAATAACCACTTATCTCCATAAGTATATCCCAACATTGGTGGAAATATTAAATTTCCCGCCCCAAAAAACATTGCAAATAATGCAAATCCTATAACTAATATATCCATAACTCCTCCTTAGTATATTTTATATTTTACCATTTTTTTGATTACTTATTAAGTCTTTTTTAAAGTTTTTTTCATTTTTTTTTATATTTTCTTGCAAATTATGAGATTTACTTATGGATATTTTTATTAATTATAAATTTGAAAACATTTTATTATGAATTTTTATTATTTATTTTCACTTATTTGCTTTAATTTGGTATAATTTACCTTTTTGAAAAAATTTATTTTTTTATAAAAAAAATAGGAGATTTCTCTCCTATTTATATGCTTCTATAAATTTTTTATCTTCATCTGTTAAAGAAAACTTATTTTGGTCAGTTATTATTTCCGCCCCATCTTTTCTTATAACGAGTTGGTGTTCAAATTGTGAACAAACTGAACCATCTTTAGTTCTTGCTGTCCATCCATTTGCATCCATTTTTGATTTCCAATCGCCTACTGCAATCATAGGTTCGATTGTAAATACCATATTTTCTTCTATCCTAGGACCAAATCCTTTTTTACCATAGTGTGGAACTTGTGGATCTTCGTGCATTTCTTTTCCTATACCATGACCAATAAAATCTCTTATAACTGAAAAACCATTTTCGCCTTCAACGTATTCTTGGATTGCATGGCCTATATCACCAATTCTATTTCCCGGTTTTGCAGCTTCTATTCCTTTGTAAAGAGCCTTTAAATTTACATCAACTAATTTTTTATTTTCTTCACTTAATTTTCCAATTTTATAGGTCCAACATGAATCTGCAAGTCCACCCTTGTAATCTATAACATTATCTATTGAGACTACATCTCCTTCTTTCAATTTGTAATCTGAAGGAAATCCGTGGCAAATTTCATCGTTTACAGATATGCAAAGTGTATATGGAAAACCTTGATAACCTAATTGAGCAGGTCTTGCCTTTTTATGCTTTATAAATTTATTTGCAAAATCATCAAGAAATTTTGTTGTAATTCCAGGTCTTATTATTTCTTTTATTGCAAGGTGTGTTTGGCAAAGAATTTCTGAAGCCCCATACATTTTTTCTATATCATTTTGTGTATAAAGTCTTATCATTAAGATTCCTTCTATATTTTATAATTCTTTTTGAGCAATGAATTGGAATTTATCTTGGTCTAATTTTACGTCTACGTCCCAATTTGAATTTATAGAAATATCTTTTGTTAATTGGTCAAAATAATACATTACAATTCCTGCATCTACTAAATTTGCTTCGTCTTTGTAATCTTCTAGGTATAATTTTACAAGATTATCAATCAAAACAAATCTCCAAGGTTGTGAATTGTATGATGATGGTGCAAATCTTAGGTATGAGAATAAATCATCAAGTCCTCTTTGAGATAATTCTTCAACGCTTGCTTTGTGATCAAGGCTATCAATAAATACAAATTCATTTATTCCTTTTCTATCATCATATCTGTGTTCTCTAACTTCTTCTTTTGAAGCTTCACCTATTGCAAGAATTGACATGATTTTTCCTTCAGCATTTACAAATGCTGATTTTAAAATATCATCGCTTACTCCACTTACTGTAACATAGCATGAGCCAAGTCCTTCTTCTTCTAATTTTGTAATTAATTCTTCAAGGCCATAAGCTCCTTTTACTAAGGCATTTTTGTTGTCGTTTTTAATTTCAAGTCCAACATATAATGGAGCCTTAATCATAACTCCCTTGTAACCTGCATTTCCTTTTAATTTGAAATAAACTTCTTCGCCTTTTTTGTTTACTTGGTAGTTAAGATCGCTTTCACCAAATCTATTTTGAATTTCAGTAATAATTTGGTAAATTTTTTTGATTTTTGTATCATCTACATTTTGACCTTTAAAATCTCTTGTAGAAGTTCTTGTTTTTAAAAAATTTGTAGTTAACATAATTCCTCCCGTTTTTAAATATTATACCTTAAATAGGTAATTATTAAATAAATTTATTAGCTAAGCTTAAGCAAATTCTTATACTTATATGATAAAATATAAATATGAAATTTACAAGCAAACAATTACAAGCAGCAAATCATTTGGATGGTCCCTTGTTAGTTTTAGCAATTCCTGGATCTGGAAAAACTACTATGCTTTTAGAAAGAATTAAGATTTTATCCAAAAATATTGATCCTTCAAAAATTTTAAGTTTAACTTTTTCTAAGATTCAAGCTAGGGATATGAAAAAAAGATTTGATGGCAAAAAATCAAATTTTATGACCATCCATGCTTTTTGCTATCTTATAATTAGAAATTATTTAAAAAAATACAATAGAAGTGTAAATCTTATTGAAGATGAAAAAATTTATAACAAGTACAATCTTGTTGGTGAAATTTATAAGAAGATTAATAATAAAAAAATTTCCAAAGAAGATTTGAATTTATTTTTTCAAAAAATATCTTTTATGAAAAACTCCCTCCTTGATCCTTCTTATCTTGACGAGGTGGAAATATCAAATATCAAAAAAATTTATTTTGAATATGAAAAAGTAAAAAAAGAAAAACACCTTTTAGATTTTGATGATATGCAAGTTTATGCCTTGAAATTATTGGAAGATAAGGCTTTACTCAAATCTATTAAAAATAAATACAAATACTTTCAACTTGATGAGGGGCAAGATACTTCCCTTTTGCAATTTAAAATTCTAGAAAAAATTGTTTGGCCTGAAAATAACCTTATGGTTGTTGCTGATGATGACCAATCTATTTATTCTTTTAGGGCTGCAGATCCAACTTATCTTTTAAATTTTAAAAATGTTTATAAGGATGCAAAAATTTTAAGCCTTGATACAAATCATAGGTCCTGTGAAAATATAATAAATTTAGGGGAAAATTTTATTGGACAAAATAAAAATAGGTACAAAAAAACTTTTAAAGTTTCTAGAAAAATCCCTGGACAAATAAAAACCAAAACTTTTTCTGATTTTTCTAAGGAATATGACTTTATCTTAGAAAATCTTAATAAAAAAGAAAACACTGGAATTTTATTTAGAAATAATATATCTGCGATTTCTTTAATTTCATATTTTTTAGAAAATAATATAGATTTTACAATTGGTTCTAACATAATGGATTTTTTTGACTCAAAAATTTTTGTTGATATGGTAAATATAATTAAATTTTCAAAAGATTTTTCAAATGTCGAAATTTTTTCCGATATTTACTATAAAATCTCAACTTATTTATCAAAAGAAGACATTGAAAGATTAAAGTACAAGGCTATTAATGAAAATATTTTTGATTTTTATGAAAATTCTCAAATTGAAGATTTCAAAAAAGATAGTCTTTTTAATATTGAAAAGAAATTGAAACATATAAGAAAACTTCCAATGGACAAAAAAATTTCTTTTATTTACAAGAGTCTATCCTATAATTCTTATATAAATATGATTAGTAGAAAACACAATGAGGAAACTATAAACAAGGACATTTACATAGAAAGTTTAATGTATTTTTCTAAATCTTGCAAAAATCTTGAAGAAATTTATGAAAAAATTGACCTTATAGAAAAAAAATCAAAGTCTTTAATAGAATCTAATATAAAGCTTTCAACTATCCATTCTTCCAAAGGTTTAGAATATGATAAAGTTTTTATAATTGACTTGGTTAAAAATGAATTTCCTATTATTTTGGATGAAGAAAATTATTTGGAAAGGCTTGAGGAAGAAAGAAGAATTTTTTATGTAGGTCTTACCAGGGCAAAAAATAGCCTTTACTTACTGAGCCTCAAAAAACGAAACAAAAAAAGTGTAAATCCATCTATTTTTTACAAAAATAGCCAAGAAATAATAAAAAATAGCCTTGGACCAAAGAAATAAATTCTTTGACCCAAGGCCTTTATTTATAAATTTTATCCAAAATTCCATTTAAATATGCCAAAACTATCCCATAATTTGTCATGGGAATATTTTTTTCTTTCGCCATTTTTATTCTTTCCATGACATATTTTTTATTAAACATACAAGCTCCACATTGGATTATAAGATCATATTTTTCAATATTTTCAAAATCCTCTCCCCTTGTAAAGTCAATTTCTACATCCTTATATTTTTTTTTCAAAAGTTTTGGAATTTTTACTGTTCCTATATCTTCAGTCATTGGTGGATGGGAGCAAGCTTCTGCAATTAGTATTTTTTTTGCTCCTTGATCAAGTTTTTTGACTGATTCTACATAATATTTTATATCCCCTTTGAATGCTGAAAATAAAACTGAAAATGAAGTCAGTTTTATATCCTTATCCAAAATATTATAAACTTCTTTAAAATATTGGGAATCAGTTATTACAAGGTCAGGTTTTTTCTTAAATGAATTTAAAGTATTTTCCAAATTTTCAAGATTTGTGGAAACCGCTGTAGCATTTTTGTCTATAATTTCTCTTATAGTCATAACCTGCGGCTTTACCAACCTAAATTTTGGTGCTTCAGCATCTTGGGGAATGACTAATAAAACCAAATCATTTGCCTTTACAAGATTTTTTGTTATAGTCTTATCTTCAATTTCAAATTTTGACCTAACTTTATCAAAAAATTTCTCCCTATCACCCTTTTCCTTCAAATTTATAAGCAAGGGATCAAGTCTTTCAAATTTTTTAAAAATTTCTTTACCAATTTCCAAATCCTGCTTACTCGCAATAAATAAAATATTTTTATGCTTATTTTTTAAATCCAAAAGATTATCAATTTCATCTTCTAGTGATAGAAAATATAAAATCACATCAGCTTTTTCGATTGTCTTTTTTGTTTTTGAAATTCTTTTTTCATATAAACTTGTCTGATCATCAAAACCCGCCGTATCAAAAAATAAAACCGGACCAAAATCGTGAATTTCCATAGCCTTTTTTATAGGATCTGTTGTTGTCCCCTTTTTGCTTGATACAATCGAAACATCTTGGTCACATATAAAATTTAAAAAGGAAGATTTTCCTGAATTAGTCTTTCCTAACAAAACAAGACTAAGTCTTTCTGAATTATAAGCTTTCATATTTTTCCTTAAATTTTTCTACAATAAATCAAATTTCTCTTCTATCTTCCAAGGCTCTTTCTAAAGTGAGCTGGTCAAAATATTCCAAATTTGAACCGACAGGAATTCCAGAAGCAATTTTTGAAACTTTGATATTTTTTCCTTCTAACAAATGAGCTAAAAACAAAGAAGTTGTTTCTCCCTCGATTGTAGAAGAAATCGCCAAAATAATTTCTTTAATATTTTCCTTATCAATCCTGTCTAATAATTTATCAATAGATAAATCTTCAGCCTTTACATTATCAGAAGGAGAAATTAGTCCTCCCAAAATATGATATTTTCCGTGAAAAACTGAAGATTTTTCAATGGCATATAAATTTTTTACATCTTCAATTACACAAATTATACTATCTTCTCTTGAAACATCCTTACAAATTCCACAAACTTCATCTTCTGTTAAATTTCCACAAATTTTACAAGGATGAATTTTGGATTTCACTTCAAGAAGAGCATTTGAAAATTCTTCTACACTATCCAAATCCTTTCCTACTATACTCATCGCAAGTCTTTCGGCACTTTTTTTACCAATTGTAGGAAGTTTTTGGAATTGTTCAATTAATTTAGTTAAACTTTCAGGATACAAGCTCATTACATTAGTCCAGGAATATTAATATTTCCTGTTAATTTTCCCATTTCTCTTTGTGTATATTCGTCAGCTTTTTTCAAAGCATCATTTACTGCTGCAACAACCAAATCTTCTAGCATTTCAGTATCTTCAGGATCAACTACATCCTCGTCAATGTTTATTTTAACTAATTCTTTTTTTCCATTTACAACAGCTTCGATAACCCCACCACCTGCGGTTGAAGAAAATTCTTTTTCTTCAATTTCTTGTTGGGCTTTTGCCATTTCTTTTTGCATTTTTTGTACTTTTTTCATCATATTATTCATATTTCCACCTGGAAATCCGCCTCTTGCCATAATATTCTCCTTTATTCTTCAATTATTAAATCATTATCAAAAACTTCTTTTAGTTTTTTTATTACATCGTCTTGTGGATCTTTTTTAGATCCTCCTATACTATTATTCTTGTTAGAAATTTTTTTGTCAATAGATGATACTTTTAGGTCAAATTCTTTTCCAGTAACCGCCTTTAAAATTTCTTTCATTCTTGGTTTTGATTCTTCTAAAAATTGGTAATACAAAACATTAGAATAATAAACTATGAATTTTTCATTTAAAATATCATAATTAAAACCTTCATCTTTAAACATAGCCCTTAAAATTGGTGAGGATGTTGATGAAAGTTCACTTACAAAAAGTTCTTCTTGATCTTTGTCTAGAACAAAACTTTCTTCACTCTTCTCCTCTAAATTTACATTTTCATCCTTTTCAATAAGATTTTCATGATTATTTTTTTCTTCTTCTATTATTTTTTTATCATCTGAAATCTTATTATTTTCAAAAGATTTTTCTAGACTTTCTTCATTATTTATTTTTTCTTTTTTAATAGGATTAGAATTTTCTTTTACTATAAATTTATCCGGATTAAAATTTTCAAATTTTTGATCAACCAATTTATTAATTATGTCGATTATATTTTCTTTTTTTTCTTCTTCTAATTTTTTTATTCTTGATAGAATATTTTCTTCATCTTTTAAATTTATCAGTCTTAAAATTGCCATTTCCATAAGAAGAGAAGAATTATCAGATAATTTCATCCTATTTGAATAATCATTTAAAATTTCAAGATATCCAACTAGCCTTTCTGATGAAATTTTTTCAATTTTTTCTTTTATTAGATCAAGATAATCTAAATTTTCTATATATTTTTCATTTTGGCTTGTCTTATAAACCATAATATCCCTAAAATATCCAACAAGCCCATCCAATATATCCTCATCATCCTTGTCATTTTCTCTTAAATAAAAAAGTAAATCCAAGGATTCTTTTTGATTATAAGAAATTATATTATCAACTAATTTATCCAAAGATTTAAAATCAACCAAACCCAAAATATTTTCTACATCTTTTAGGGAAAAATATTCTTTTTCTATTGATAAAACTTGGTCCAAAATAGAAAGCGCATCTCTCATAGCTCCCTTGGCTTTTTTTACAATAAGATCTTTTCCCTCTTCTTGCATAGAAATATTTCTGTCAGATAAAATTATATTAATTTGCTTAATTATATCTTCTCTGCCAATTTTATTAAATTCAAATTTTTGAACTCTTGATAAAATAGTTTTTGGAATTTTTTCAATTTCTGTTGTAGCAAGAATAAAAACCAAATGACTTGGTGGCTCTTCCATAATTTTTAATAAAGCGTTAAAAGCCTCTCTTGTAATCATGTGGGCCTCGTCAATAATATAGACCTTGTATTTCAAATTATTTGGTGGATAAACAACAGTTTCTTTCAAATTTCTAATATCATCAATTCTTCTGTTACTTGCAGCATCCATTTCTACAACATCCATTGTCGATTCTTCTTCTATGGATTTACAATTTTCGCACTCACCGCAAGGTGATGAGTCTTTAGGATTAAGACAATTAATTGCCTTGGCAAAAATTTTTGCACAAGTCGTCTTTCCACATCCTCTTTCTCCAGCAAATAAATATGCGTGAGATATTTGACCAGATTTAATCTGATTTTTCAAAACATTTACAACCCTATCCTGACCCAAAACATCAGAAAATTTTTGGGGTCTGTATTCTCTATATAAAGCTTTTGCCATAATCTTTCCTTTCCCTAAAGATTATACCATAGTGAAAATATTTTTTTAATTTAAAAATTTATTTGAATTTTTTTGAAAATAAAGTATAGTTTTTATCTGTAAGCATGGAGAGCTGTCCGAGCGGCTTAAGGAGCACGATTGGAAATCGTGTATACATTGATAGTGTATCAAGGGTTCAAATCCCTTGCTCTCCGCCATGCACTAGATGGGGAGTTAGCGGTGCCCTGTAACCTGCAATCCGCTATAGCAGGATTGAATTCCCAAGTTAGGATTTTAAAATATATAGTCTGCCTCAAATAAGCGGTGTTGATTGATGGGTCTTACGCAATAAGAAACTATGAACCATGTCAGGACGGGAACGTAGCAGCATTAAGTAGATCTTCTTATGTGCCGTAAGGTCACCTGTCATGAGCTGGCTGTTTGAGTAACGTATAAATTTTATTATACAAGCTTGGGTGTGCTTACATAATATACTCTAATAAGGCCTTTTGTTTTAACAAAAGGCTATTTTTTTAAGAAGGAGTAAAAATGATTGGTGAAAAATTAAAAAAATTATTTAATCAACCTACTGCAAATCTTATAACTCCAGCAAGTGAAGTTGCAGTTGTAAGAGAAGATGACACACTTTTACATGCCATAATTGTTCTTTCAAATAGGTCATATCAAACTATTCCTGTTCTTGATGATAAAGACAGGGTCAGAGGGTTAATTTCAATTTCAAAAATTGTAATTTCTTCAGAAGATGTTACATTTTTTAATGAAGAAATTCTAACTCAAACAAAGGTAAGTGAAGTTATGGATCAAATTGTCCCAATATTGTTTGACGACTCAGACCTTGAAGACATACTTAGACTTATTATAAATAATAATTTTATATGTATAACTCACAGAAACGGATATTTTGTTGGAATAATCACAAGAAAAACAATTTTGGAAAGATTTACAAATATTGCCCATAATTTAGAAAACGAATATAAATTAATTGAAAAAGAATAAAAAATACTCTTGCAAAAATTTTTGCAAGAGCTTTTTTTATTTTATCCTAAAAATCCCAGATCCATAGGCAGGTATAATATTTTTATTTTTTAAATTTTCATCAAAACTTGTCAAAACTGCCTTTGTTTTATTTAGGTAGCCTATCCTATATTCCAAGTCAGTCAGATTAATTATAATTAAATATTCAAAATTTTTTCCTTTCATTTTAAAAGCAAAAAGCGAATAACCTTCAATATCTAAAACTTTTGTCTGGCAATTTTTTTCATATAAATCCTTATTATCTTTGAAAAAATTGGAAATTTTCTTATAAAATTTATTAAAATCTTTTTCATTTTGATTTTTCACTTTAAAATCTATCTCTTTATCAAAACTATAAGTTTCCAAAGATCCAATTTCATCTTCCATAAATAGAATTTTTTTAGAATTCAAGGTATAAGTAAGCAAAAACAAGGTCTTTAATTGGTCATATTTTTTATTATCTGAGTGCATTTTCATAGCAAGACTTGCTCCCTCGCCCAAACTATCAAAATAATTAAAACCAAGTAGAAATTTCCTATAATCATTTTCAATCAAATTCTTTACTATATAAGAATAATCATGCCTTTGATAAGGATATTTTTGCATAATTTTTATAATTTTTGCCATAGTTTTATCATAGATATAGGAAAATCCTAAATCAAGACCAACATCATCTTTCCAAATTGAATTATAAAAACCAAGACTTAATTTATTTAAACTTTTTATATGAGAATTCATTATTTTAATAATTTCTATCCAACTATGGTTAAATCCTCTTGACTTATCCCCTTGCCAAAATATCAAATTTTCTAAATTAATAAGAGATAAGCCATCAATATTAAATTCATCAAATAAATAATCAATAAATGATAAAATAAATGATTTTACAATTTTTTTATCTGAATCTATATTTATTTTCCCATCATAATTATATAAAATATCATCATAATCATAATTATACATATTTGTTCCATCAAATCTAAGCAAAGATTTTTCATTAGGATAAAAAGAAGATATTTCTACATCCATGATTATTCCTATATTATTTTTATGGCACCTATCAATAAAGATTTTTAAATCTTCTAAATCAAGTAACTTTTTATTATAAGAAAAACTGTCAGTAAAAATTTCCATAATTTTAAAATGAGTAAAGTTATTTTCTTTTATATAATCAATAAATTTATCATTTGTAAAAAATTTCTTATCTATATTTCTAAAATTTATTTCATAAATATTTAAATTTTTATTTTCCTTGATTTTATAAGAATAATCAAAAGACTTATCGAAAACCATGGAATTTTCAAATTTTTCATCTGATATTTTAGAAAATGGATCTAATTTATAAGATTTTCTCCCGTTTTTATCCTCAATAATATATAAATACCTATCAAATTCTTTAACATTTTTTATAGTTTTTGAAAAAACTCCAGTTGAATATTTTCTAAGTTTTTCCTCTTTCCAACCATTAAAATCACCGACTATGTAAATATTTTTTGCATTTGGCCCAAGTGTCCTAAATATATAGGAATTTTCACTTTTTTTATGATTTCCAAAAAACTTATAGCCATCAAAAGATTCCCCATTCAAATATTTTCTAGTATCCATCTTTATTCCTTCCTATATTTAATATAAAATAATCATCTATTAATTCATTATTCATTATATCATATATGCTTCTTAGTCCAAGAAATCATCTTGTAGTAAAGTGATTTTTTATGTATAATATATATATGAAAAAAGAAAAGGAAAACATTTTATGGAAATTTTAGATAAACACGGAAACGATAAGTCAGACATGCAAAATATCTATCTGAAAGTGCTATATGCAAAAAAGTTTTCTACTTCCAATAATATAAATTCTAGGATTCATTTTCATCCATTTACAGAATTTTATTTTATTTTAGATGGAAAAGGAAAATTTTCAATTGAAGATAGGGTTATAGATACAAGTAAAGATGATTTTTTTATCATTAATTCAAATGTTGGCCACAGCATATATTCATCTAAAGAAGAAAATTTAGTTTATATATCTTTTGGGGTAGACAGTATTTTTGTAAAAAATCTTTTAAATGACAATAATATTGAAGAAGATAAGTACATATATAAAAACATAGAAGAAAATCAAGAATATTTTATAAAATCCTTTGATATTATTAATGAAGAATTCAATTCTAATGATATATTTGCTCAATCAATGGCAAATGCAAAGGCAAGCGAATTTGTTATATCTTTACTTAGAAAATTCAAAGACGAGATAATTATCACAAATGACATTAAAATCAACAAGCAAATTGATTACATTAAAAATTTCATTGATAATAATTACTCAGAAGATATTAAGCTCGAAAGTCTATCAAAAATGGCCTATATGAATAAATTTCATTTGATTGCAGAATTCAAACAATCATACAGGGTTACCCCTATCGATTATTTAATTTTAAAAAGAATAGAAGTCACAAAAAACCTACTCATTAGCACAAACCATTCAATGGAAGAAATATCATCTATAGTAGGCTTTAATTCCCAATCATATTTTAACCAAGTTTTTAGAAAAAAAGTAGGCTTAACCCCTTCCCAATTTAGGAAAAATCACAGAATATAAATTCAAAAAAATGACTGTTGCAAAACTATGAATAATCATAATTATGCAACAGTCCATTTTATATTATTTTAATTCTTCAATTCTAATTCTTTTAATAACCCCATCTTTCATGCTTATAATCTTAAATTTATAAGATCCATATATTAGCCTGGTATTTTCTTTTAATTCATTTATACCTTCAAGCTTAGCAATTTCATAAACCAAACCACCCAAAGTGTTTGACATATCCTGAGGTATATCTAATTTGTAATCTTGTTTTATCTTTTTTACTGTCATAGCAGCCGAATAAGTATTATCAATTTTTGCCATTAAGCTATCATCTTTAACAACAAATTTTATTATAACAAATATTAATCCTATTGATAAAGATCCAACTAAAATATCAAGCAAATCTACTGAATATAAAAGCATTTTCCTAGCTATTACAAATAAAATCAAGGTGAGGATAGCTTCGTGAGATCTGGTTAAAATCATCTCAATTAGCTCAATTCCCACAACCAATAAAAGTGCAAATTTCAAAAATTCATTTAACAAATCGTAATTTTGTTTAAAATCTGAAGCCTTAATTACAGAAATTGCATATTTAACAAGAATCGGTATTGACAAAATTAAAGAAAATAAAATACTTATACATATAACAATTTCAACGGCTTTAATAGCCACCTCAATTTTTTCCTTTATTTTTTTTTCCATAAAATCTACTTTCTTTTAATAATCAACGCCCTTTGTATATTTTGAACTTGCATTCCAAAGTAAAAATTCATTTTGACCAGAATCATAGATAGCATTTATTTGAGCTTCGACAGCTTCCTTATCATATTCCATATAATTTCCACTTCCAATCCAAGAAGCTGTAAAATCTTGAATCCAAGGTCTTGATTGAGGCTTATGTTCAATTTCAGAAAATTCTTTTTGTTCTTCTTTTAAATATCTTTTTACAAGCTCATAAGGTTCTAGATCCGGCTTTTCAATATCAAAAGAATAAAATCCCCAATGAGATGGATAAATCATAGAACTCATTACATCCGCTTGATTAGAAATTTCTTTAAAATCTTGACCGATTCCATCAGCTCTTCCAACCTGCATAGAATAGCCAAAAACATCAACCCCACATGGAGTATCATAGTCTTGAAGCATCTCTCTTGCCTCTTTTACAAAACTAGTGATGGCATCAACCCTCTTGTCACCATCTTTCATATTAATATTTTCCCATTTTCCTTTAGAATAATCTAAATCATCGCCCATATTCTCAAATCCTTCAGCAAATCTAACATAATCAAATTGAATTTCATCAAATCCGACTTGTGCTGCTAGTTCAGCAATTTTTAGATTATAATTTCTAACCTCATCCATATATGGATTAATAAAAGATTCTCCAAGTCCATTTACCAACAAAGATCCATTTTCTAATTTAAAGCCCCAATCAGGATGTTTTTCAGAAATTACAGAATCTTTGAAAGTTGTAATCCTAGCAATCACATATATACCTTTTGAGTGCATCTTTGAGATAAAATCTTCTGCATCAATAATTTTATCAGTAGCATACTTTATATCCTTATCATTAGATTTAAAATCACAAGTAATGTTGCCCCAGTCATCTTTGACATCAATAACAACTGTATTAAGTTTTGTACTAGTAATTAAATCAAGGATTTTTTTATAAGTTTTTGGATCGGCTGCCGAATAAGGATTTAAATATATACCTTTGACCCCATCTTTTGGATAATATTTAGATTTTTTTTCATTCAATGACTTTAACCTAGAAGTATCATAATCCATATTATAATCATCAGGTGCAACTCCAACAAGATAAGGTTCTCCTTTGGTTTTTTTCTCTTTTTTATTATTTATAGTTAAATTAGAATTTATATTAGAAAATGAATTACTATCATCTTGTTTTTTGTCATTTTTTAAAGAGCAAGATGAGAAAGTAATAGAAATTAAAAACAAAAATAATAAATATATTTTTTTATTTTTCATATAAACTCCTAGCCAAAATAAATTAAAAAAAGAGCAAGTCTAAAAGACTCGCTCTAAATAATATTATTGAATTACTTTAGAAACAACTCCTGAAGCAACTGTTCTTCCACCTTCTCTTACTGCGAATCTTAATCCTTCTTCAAGAGCGATTGGTTTTTGTAATTTGATTTTGAATGTTGCGTTGTCTCCTGGCATTACCATTTCTGTTCCTTCTTCTAGTTGGATATCTCCTGTTACGTCTGTTGTTCTGAAGAAGAATTGTGGTCTATAGCCTGAGAAGAATGGGGTATGTCTTCCTCCTTCTTCTTTTGTTAGTACGTATACTTGACCTTCGAATTCTGTGTGTGGGTGTACTGAGCCTGGTGCTGCTATTACTTGTCCTCTTTGGATTTCGTTTCTTTGTACTCCTCTTAGTAGTAATGCACAGTTATCTCCTGATTCTGTTACGTCTAGTGATTTGTGGAACATTTCGATTCCTGTTACTACTACTTCTCTTGTTTTGTCTGTTAATCCTACGATTTCTACTGTTGATCCTAGTTTTAGGGTTCCTCTTTCTACTCTTCCTGTTGCTACTGTTCCTCTTCCTGAGATTGTCATTACGTCTTCTACTGGCATTAGGAATGGTTGGTCGTTATCTCTTTCTGGTATGTCGAAGTATTCGTCTACTGCATCCATTAGAGCTAATATTTTGTCTGACCATTCGCCTTCTCCGCCTTCTTGTAATGATTTTAATGCAGATCCTACTATTACTGGTGCATCATCTCCGTCGAAGTCGTATTCTGATAGTAGATCTCTTACTTCCATTTCTACTAATTCGATTAGTTCTGGATCGTCTACTTGGTCTTCTTTGTTTAGGAATACTGCGATTTTTGGTACTCCTACTTGTCTTGCTAGTAGGATGTGTTCTCTTGTTTGTGGCATTGGACCGTCTGCAGCTGATACTACTAGGATTGCTCCGTCCATTTGGGCTGCTCCTGTGATCATGTTTTTAACGTAGTCAGCGTGGCCTGGTGCATCTATGTGTGCGTAGTGTCTGTTTTCTGTTTCGTATTCTACTACTGATGTGTTGATTGTGATTCCACGTTCTCTTTCTTCTGGTGCTTTATCGATGTGTTCGTAGTCTACGTATTCACCTGTTCCATATTTTTTGTTTAATGCTTGGGTGATTGCTGCTGTTGTTGTTGTTTTACCGTGGTCTACGTGTCCAATTGTACCAATATTAATATGTGGTTTACTTCTTTCAAATGTTTCTTTACTCATTATTTCCTCCTAAATATTATAAAAATACTATACCATAAATTTTATATTTTTACTACAATTACATTCATTATACCGTTTATTTTGCATATTTAAAAATAATTTGCAAAAATATTTTTTCTATGGTATATTATTTCCAGTGCCACTTTAGCTCAGTCGGTAGAGCGCATCCATGGTAAGGATGAGGTCCTCAGTTCGATCCTGGGAAGTGGCTCCATTTTTTTGCCCATTTTTAATTTAAAATCTTTAATTTTGAATTTTAAAATAGACTTTGTTTTTCTTACTATATTTATTAAATTAAAAGAGACCGTTAAAATATGAATTGATTTCATTTTTTATTGGTCTCTTTTAAATTCTATTGATTTATTAAATTTAATTTTCTTAGCAAGGTTAAAAATGCTGATAGTAAAACTGCCACTACTGAAGCTAGTACCATACCTTGTAATTGAATGGATCCAAATTTTATTGATAAGCCTGAAAGTCCTGCTATAAATATTGTTGAGGTTAGGATTAAATTTATTGATTTTGAATAGTCTACTTTTTGGTCTACTAATAATCTAATTCCGCTTGTTCCTATCATTCCGTATAACAAGAAGGTTACTCCTCCTATTACATCTCCAGGTATTGTTTGAATTAAGGCTGCAAGTGGTCCGACAAAGGCCATTAATATTGATATAACTGCTGCAGCTCCTATTACTTGAACTGAATATACTCCTGTTATTGCCATAACTCCTATATTTTCTCCATAAGTTGTTGTTGGAACTCCTCCGACTAATCCTGATAGGGCTGATGAGAAGTTATCTGCAAATATTGACCTGTGTAAGCCTGGATCTTCTAATAAATTTCTTCCTATAATATTACTTGTTACAACTTGGTGTGAGATATGTTCACTTGTTATTACGAGTATTACTGGTAGCATTGATAGAATTGCTTCTATTGAAAATTTTGGTGCTGAAAAGTTTGGTAGGGTAAATAGTTTTGCTTGTAAAACTGGTGTAAAATCTACCATTCCAAAAAATAATGAACAAATATATCCAACCACTATGGCAATTAGAATTGGTATGGTTGAAAAAAATCCTCTAAAGGAAACTGAACCGATAATTGCTGTAAATAGGGTAATTCCAAATATTATAAAATCTTTATAACTTGCTGTATCTGTCATTAGGTTTGCTCCGATTGAACCGCCTGTTACTGTGTTTCCTGCAAGCTCAAATCCTATTAGGGCAACAACAGATCCCATGGCTGCTGGTGGCAATACTACGTCAATCCATCCGATTCCAAATTTATATATTATATATGCCAAAAAGCATCCTAGAATTCCGACCACAATAAAAGCACCTTGAGCGTATTGAAATCCTTGACTTGCTATAATAGCTGTTCCTGGTGCTAAAAATGCAAATGATGATCCCAAATAAGCTGGTGCTTTCTTTTTGGTAAATAATATAAATAATAATGTTCCTATACCATTCATAAATAGTACAATTCCTGGATTTATTTTAAATAAAATAGGAACTAAGACACTTGCTCCAAACATTGCAAATGTATGTTGAATTGAAAGTGGTAACAACAATTTAAATGGTAACTTGTCTTCTACATGGTAAATTTTTTTAGAATTTTTCATAATACCTCCTTGTATACATCAAGAGTTATATTAGCAAAAATTGTATTAATTGTCAATATTTTTTGTAATTATTAATTTTTTAAATTTTATTTCAAAAAAATAAAATTTTATTTTTAGGCATAATAAAAGACCCAGCCGAAGCTGAGTCTAAATTTTTTATGTATATATCTTATTCTGCTGGTGAGATTGCTTCTACTGGGCAAACTGCTGCACAAGATCCACAGTCGATACAAGCATCTTCGTCTATAACGTAAGCTGCGTCTCCTTGTTCAATTGCTTGAACTGGACATTCACCTTCGCATGATCCACATGATATACATGTATTTTCATCTATTCTATAAGCCATAATTTTACCTCCTAATTTCTTATATCATTATTATAGTAGTTAATTTTATTAATGTCAAATGATAGTAAATCTCAATTTTTTATTTCTATTTATCCATTACTCTTCTTATATCTTTTGGACAGTAAGATTTTTCGATTTCTGTATCATCTTCTTCGATTCTAACCCTTATTTTACATTTTTCTTTAACATAATTATTTTCAACAACTACCCCTATTCCATCTTCTGTTTGTATTTTTTGTCCAACTTTTGGCATAGCTTTTTTGGCTATTTTATAATTTTCATTTTCGTAGGATAAACAACACATTAATCTTCCACAAAGACCTGAAATTTTATTTGGATCTAGGGTTATATCTTGCTCTTTTGCCATTTTTATTGATAATGGTTGAAAATCACTCAAAAATCTTGCACAGCAACATTTTTGTCCACAAATTCCAACACTTGAAACCAATTTTGCATGATCTCTTACTCCAATTTGTCTAAGTTCAATTCTGTTTCTATAAATTGATGCAAGTTCTTTTACTAATTTCCTAAAGTCCACCCTATTATTTGATGAAAAATAAATTAGCAATTTTTTTCTATCGAAGGTAAATTCTGCTTCTATAGCATGAAGGTTTAAGCCAAGCTTATCTGCCTTTTTTTGGCATATTTCTACAGCTTCTTTGGCATCTTCCTTGTTTTTTTCGTCGGTTAAAAGGTCATTTTTATTGGCTTTTCTTATTATTTCATTTAAATCATGGTCAAACTCATCTTCTTTTATTTCTTTTATGGAAGTTTTAATCATTCCCATCTCCATACAAGAATTAGAGTTTACTATAACCCTATCACCAATTTCTAAGTCAAAATCCAGTGGATTATAATAATATATTTTTCCAGTTTTTTTAAAGCTTATCCCTACTACCTTCAATACTTTTCCCCTCTCTATAAATAAAAATAAGGAAATTTTCAACTGACATGTCGAAATTTGCATTATTTTTTAATCCTTTTGTTATTTGCTCAATTTTTTTTATTATCCTATCAATAGAATCAAAAGGTAATTTTTCTATTTTTCTAAGATAAAAGAGTATTTTCTGATTTTCATTTAAATTATCTGTATAGTATTTTAATTTTATCAAATTATTAAAAAAATTTAAAATTTCTCCAAATAATTCTTCTTTATAGTCTTTCGCTTTGATAAAAAAATCCTTATTTTTATAATAAAAAGAAAAATTTCCAGAAATTATTTCACTTAATATATAGGATAGTTTTTCCCTATCTACATATTCATTTTCCACCTGACTTTTAAAATTAATTATTTGACATCTTGACCTTATAGTTTTGAGCAAGCTATGAGCATTATTTGCTGTAAAAATAAGGATAATATAAGATTTTGCCTCTTCAATACTTTTTAAAAGAGCATTTGAGCTTTCTATGCTCAAATTTTCACTATCCTTAATCACATAAATTTTAATTTTCCCATTTGTAGGTCTAAGATACATATCTTTAATTAAAAACCTTATGGTTTTTATACTTATATTTTTTTCTTTTTCATCTTTTTCAATTATTTCAAAATCAGGATTTTCTTCAAGCTTTGTATCAATACCATATTTGTTAAAGACACTCGTAGAAAATTCCAATGCCTTTTCTAGATTATAAGTGGAATTTCTAGATTCAAAAATATAGGCATTGGAAAGTTTGTCATTTTCTATTTGATTTTTTAAAATCTCTGTCATTTCAGATTCTTATATATTGGTCAACATCTAAAATAAATACTGTAGCTCCCCCAACATTTACATCTACTGGCGCACTTGTTGCCAAAAGTGGAGAATCTGCTGTTGGATTTATAACTGATGATTGGGTTGTTCTTTTTTTGCAATTATCTTCAATAATTTGTTTTACTTCTTCAAGATTTTCTTCTTCGATTCCTATAAGAAGAGTAGTATTTCCTTCTCTTAAAAATCCACCTGTTGTCGCAAGTTTTGTAACCCTATATCTTTTTTCTGTCAAAGAATCCATCAAAAAATTTGCGTCTGCATCTTGAACTATAGCTATTAAAAGTTTCATTTTTTCTCCTTTAAATAAGTCTTAATTACATCTAAACAATTATTAACAACTGTTTCTACATCTTTATTAGCATCTATTGGTATAATTTCATCCTTAAATTTTTTAGATAAATCAATATAACCATCATAAGTTTTTTTGTGAAAAGAATCATCCTCATTTTCCAAACGATCAGATACGAAATTTCTCCTTTTCCTATCAATGGCAGTTTTGTAGTCTATATTTAAAAACAAAGTTAAATCGGCTCTTATTTCTCCAATGGCAAAATCATTTATATTTTTAACCTCGTCAATACCAAGACCTCTTCCAATACCTTGGTATAAGATAGAACTCATTACAAACCTATCACAAAGAATAATTGATCCCTTTTCCAACAAAGGTCTTAGTTTTTCTTCAACCAATTGAGCCCTGCTTGCAGCATACAATAAGGCTTCACACCTTGCTGACATTTCTACATTTTCATTATCTAAAATAATTTCTCTTATTTTTTCTGAAATTTCCGTTCCGCCAGGTTCTCTAAACTTATATATATCATACCCATCTTGCAAAAGTTTATTATAAACTTTCTCCAAAACAGTAGTTTTGCCAGAACCATCCGGACCTTCAAATACAATTAATAAACCTTTCATAATATTATTATACAATAAATTGAAAAAAGATTAAAATTTGAAAAAAATTAAATTTTCGCAAAAAAAAAGACCATAAAGGCCTTTGTTTCTTAGACTTATTCTTCGTCTTCTTTTTCTTCAGTTTCATCAACAGTTGGTACGTCAGCTGCAGATTCACCTTCTTCATCTTCAACAATAACTTCTTCTTGAGGTTCTTGAAGTGAACAAACAACTTCATCATCTTCAAGTAGGATATTGATATTTTCATCTTTAGCAATATCAAGATCAGCAACTGTGAAAGCATCACCAATTTGCATTTCAGTTACAACAACTTCAGCATATTGTGGGATGTACATTGGTAAACATTCAACTTCAACAGTATCAATATTTTGAACAAGAACTGAAGGTTCAACCCTAATATCATCTCTTCCACTTAAGTAAACTGGAACTGTAACTCTGATTGCTTCTTTTGCGTTGATTGCTTGGAAATCTACATGGAAAAATTGAGATTTAAATGGGTGCATTTGATAATCTTTAATAAGTACTGGTACCTTTTCTCCATCAAGATCTAAGTCAATAATTGTAGATGTACCTGCTTGAGATAATACTTTTTCAAAATCTCTTGAAGTAAATTGTACATTTATATTTTCTTTATCTTTACCATATACAACACCTGGTACAATAGCTTGTTGTCTAAGTTTATTAACTTTATTTTTTCCGACAGCTTCTCTATTTTCTGCTTTTAAAACTATATCTGCCATTGTTTCCTCCTTATTTTATCTAACTTTCATACTGATTAATTATACCTTATTTAAAAGGATTTGACAATAATAATATTATTATTTAAATTTTTTTAAAAAAATCAAAAAATTGGGTATATAAATATAGAAACAATTATACATTTAGGAGGTATAAATGACAGAAAGAAAGAAAAAATTCGGTGAAGAAGAAATCACAGTAATCGGAGAAGAATTAAAGGTTGGAGATATTGCACCTGATTTTAAAGCAATAAATAACGACTTATCAGAATACAATTTTTACAAGGAAGAAGAAGGAAAAATAAAAATTCTTTCAGTAGTACCATCACTTGATACATCTGTTTGTGAAATTCAAACAACAAAATTCAACAAGGCTGCTGCAGAAATCAGTCCTGACGTATCAATTGTAACAATATCAAACGACCTACCATTTGCACAATCAAGATTTTGCTCAGCAAAAGGAATAGACCAAGTAAAAACAGTATCAGACTACAATTACCTAGATTTTGCTGAAAAATATGCAACCTTAATCAAGGAATTAAAACTACAAAACAGAGCAGTATTCGTTGTAGACAAAGATAACAAATTAGCTCACGTAGAATATCTAGAACAAAACACAGAACTACCAGACTATAAAGCTGCAATAGAAGCTGCAAAAAAATTAGTATAAAAAAATAAATCTTTAAAATCACAAAAATTCACAAAAAATAGCTAGAATAATCTAGCTATTTTTTTATAATAAAAAGCAAACCCAAATTGAGTTTGCCCTTAAATTTATTATAATAATTCTCACAAAGCTTGTTCATTAAAATATTTTTTATAATATTTGATAGTAGAAATTCTTCTTTTCATATAAGCTAAATATCTTTTAAAATTCTTATCATTTTCATACCAAGTTGTAAATACATATCCTTTACTTAGCATTTTATAAGCTAAATCCTTATCTTTTTTATTCACATATTTTTTTAAAACAGATGGATCAACATACAACCAAAGACCATTTTCATATTCGTAATAACAAGGTTCATCTTTTTTATAAACCAAATCATCAACAAGATATTTAACGAAATTATTATTAGTAGCATTCATATAAAAACTAGACCTTCCTTGCCTAATATTTATTTCAAATACCTTATATTTTCCATCCCTAACATCATATTTTAAATCAAAATTTGCAAATCCAGTATAAGAAATTTCTTCTAAAAACTTTTTATATTGTTGGTAAATTTTTTCATCTCCTATAGTAACAATTGCATTATAATTTCCAATATTAAGTGGCAAAACTTCATCTAGTAAACACTTACCAAGGCTCATCATTTTAACTTTTGAATTACTATCAACATAAGCATTCAAAACATACATATCTGAGCTATCTCCTGGTATAAAATCTTGAGCTATCATCTTACCAGTATAACCTGATTTATAAATTTGATTTAAAGTTTTAACCAGTTCAGAATTATCATGTATTTTATAAGCTTTTTTCTTTCCTTCAAAATGAGTATTATAATACTCAATTGAATCATTAGCTTTAAGAGCTATTGGATAAGACAATTTTGATTCGATTTTATTAACAGATTCATTTGTATTATCATTTGTGATAACTGTGTCAGGATAATCTAGCCCATATTTATCACATATATTATAAAAATCTATTTTATTTTCTAATTTTTCTTGGGTATATTTATCTACATAATTAATTAAATAATAATCCTTCAATTTTTCTTTATTATTAACGACCAATGAAGTATAACCATCAGAACAAGAAATCAGAATCAAATCATAATCTTGATACATTTTTTTTATTTTTAAAAGTTCTTCAACAAATATATCATCATTTTCAAAATTTTCATTTGTATATACATCACAAATTTTAGAATATCTCGTATCTCTTAGAGGTTTTATGCCCATACAAATTGATTTTATACCATAAAGCTTGTGTGCACTTCTTGCAACACCATAGGCATTCAAATCTGTTCCTAATATAACAAGTTTAAAATTTTTCATATACTACTACCTTTCAATTTTATTTAACATTAGTTGATTATGTCTATCATTATACCCTAAACTTTTCCTAATTTTTACTACACAATAAACTTTCTAATAAAGATAAAGTAGTAATAGATCCTACACCATTTCTACAAGTAACTACATCTAAATCTAAACCTTCTATACTAGTATAATCAATGTCACCAAACATTTTTCCATCAATAAAACTTACGCCAACATCTATCAATATTTGTCCATCCCTAAAATAATCTCTATTATAATAATTAGCCTTTCCTATAGCACTTATAAAAATATCACAATTTCTGATTTTCTCCCTTTGATTTTTAGTTTTAGAATTAAAAACAGTGACTGTGGCTTTTTTTGCATTTAAATAATTAAATAATGGCTTTCCAATAACATTATTTGAATTAGCTATAATAACATCTTTACCAGTAAGATCAACTTTTAAAAACTCTAAAAACCTTATACATGACTTAGCTGTCTGAGGTAAATTTGTAAAATCTTTATCCATAATTTTTCCCAAAGAACTATATGTAAATCCATCGAGATCAAAAAAAGGCATATTTTCCCTAAGAAATACAAAATCCGTTTTTTCAGATAAGGGCTGCAATATAATAAATCCATCAATATCATTTAAATTTTTACAATAATTTAAAATTGAATTGTGATCATCTCTATTTGAAAATTTTTTATCTACATATTTAACCTTAAATTCATCACACCTTTTTATAATAGAATTTTTATATTGCAAAACAGAAGAGTCATTACCTTGCGAAATAATAAGAAGCTTCTTGTCATGATTAAGCTTATTTATTTTTTCTATTAAATTATTTTTAATAATATCACTATTAATTATTCTCATTTTTTCCTCATAAAAAAACGCCCCTAAGGACGTTTTATCATTGTTTATTAGAATATTCTTCTAGCTCCTACTATTGATGATTTACACCATGGAGCATTTATATTTCCAGTTATAACACCTGTACTTGGTGTAGAAGCATGAACAAAATTTCCACTAGAATCAGTAACTATTGCTACGTGTTCTATAGATGCTCCGCCATTGTATGAGAATAATAAAATATCTCCTGCTTGTAAACTATTCAAGCTAACAGAGTATCCGTTACCTGCTTGAGCATAACTTGTTCTAGCCAAATTAACTCCTACTTGTTTGTAAGCATATTGTACCAATCCTGAACAATCAAATCCATTAGGACTTGTTCCTCCCCAAACATATGGTCTACCTAGCATAGATGATGCTATATTTGCTACAGCTTGTCCACTTGCTGATACTTGTGGAGCTTGTTGAGCAGATGCTTGTTGAGCTTGTACATTGCTAGCTTGTCTATTATTTTGCACTACTTGTTGTGGTTTTGATACTTCTGTATTTGATAATAAGTTTGCACTTATATATCCTGTTTGTCCGTTATAATTTACTTTTAACCAACCGTTAGCTAGCTGTCCACTAACTTTATCTCCCATAGTATAATTTCCAATAATATTATTTGAAGTTGATGCTCCTGCTCTAACGTTTAGTGCAGCTGTATTAACCCAACCAGTATATGCTTGAGATTGAACTTTATTTTCTTGTTTTGCAGGTGCTGGAGTTTGTTGATCATTTTGAGCCTTTGTTTCTTGTTTATTTTCAACTACAGGCTTTTTAACTTCTGTATTTGAAAGGTAATCAGATGCAATGTAAGCAACTTGACCGTTATGATTGATTTTTAACCATCCATTTTCAAGTGTTCCTGATACTTTTTCACCCTTAGTCAAAGCTCCAAGTATGTTAGAATCTGTATTCGCACCGCTTCTTAAGTTTAAAGCATAGGTATTTACCCATCCTGTAAAACTTGTTGGTTGAGATACTTGATTTTCAGCTTCTTTTTGAGCTTTTGCTGCTTCAGCTTTTTTAGCTTCTTCTTGAGCTTTTGCTTCTTGGGCTTTTCTTGCCTCTTCTTGAGCTTTTGCTTCTTCGGCTTTTTTAGCTTCTTCTTGGGCCTTTGCTTCTTCAGCTTTTCTTGCTTCTTCTTGGGCAATAATTTCTTCAGTGCTTGCTTGTACTACTTCAGTATTTGCTACAGCTTGATCAGATAAAAAGTCTAATTTTATGTATCCATTATCAGTTTTTAACCAACCATCTTCAACTATACCTTTAACTTTGGTATTCTTACTTAATACATCTATTACGTTATTTTCTTGATCTGATTTTGAAGACCTAAGATTTAAAGAGTCTACAGCTACAAATTTTTCGATTATAGGGCTTTCTTCTAAAACTTGGCCAACTGTATTTTCTTCCTTATTATCTTCAGCTTTATTTTCTTCTATTTTCTTATCTACAGCTTCAACTATAGCATCTTCACTAGATGATTCAAAAATAGAAGGATCTGCTAAATTTCTAACTTTTGATAGCTTAGCATCTTTATTATTTTCATTTTTTTCTGCAAATTTTGTATTTTTAACTTCATTAGAATAATCTTTTTTTACAGATTTAACTTTGGACGCATATTCTTTTTCAATGAAAGATACATTATTATCTAATACTTTCTTTGATTGATCTTCTTTATCTAAATTGTTAATCGTTGAAGCGTAAGCTGTTGCGCCAATTGTTACTGCAGCCAACACTCCTATAGTCGATCCAATATTTTTTTTACTCATTTGTTTCCTCCGTCAAAATATAATTTTTTACTCTGTTATGAAATCTAAACTAATGATATATCTTTTTAACAAAATAGTCAATAATAAGTTACAAAAAAATTACACTTTTCCCTATATTTTTTATATTAATTTGTGAAAACACTTGTATAAACCCAATTTATATAAATATTTTAAAAAATAAATTTATTTTCGTAACTTATTTTAAATTTTTTTATGAATTGTAACAATAAAAAAACTACCCATATAAAAATGGATAGTCAAATTAAAAATTAAGAGTAAATCTGTAAGCCGTGTTCTGTTAAAAATAATCATCTATCTAGGCTAATTGTCACCAATTAGCTCAAGCGAACTACCATACTGGACCGTTTCGAGTAGAAATCCTAATGTCCCTTTTGTTCTTGCACCGGATGGGGTTTACACAGCATAATTATCACTAATTATCTGGTGAGCTCTTACCTCACCGTTCCACCCTTACCAAAAAATTTTGGCGGTATACTTTCTTTTGCACTTGCCTGAAGGTCACCCTTACTAGACGTTATCTAGCATCCTTACTCTGTGGTGCACGGACTTTCCTCGTACTTGACGCGATTATTCAATTTACTCCATTAAATATTTTATCACTTTTTTTTATTTTGTAAAGATTTAGAAAAATTCTCTAAAAGAATCTTCTTGAGAATATGTGTAGATTCCAGTTGCAAAATTATTTTCTAATAAATTTTCAATCATATAAATAACATGGTTTTCACTTGCAAAATGTCCTGGATCTATAATATTTATATCTTTACAATTGTCCAAAGCATCGTGGTATTTAACATCGCTTGTAAGAATTAAATCACAGTTTTTATCAATTGCATCTTTAATAAATTCACTCCCAGCTCCTCCGCAAAGTGCAACTTTTTTAATTTTTTTATCTTTATTTCCATAAAGTATCAGGCCCTTGCACTTTAATTTTTCTTTTACATATTCTGCAAAATCAGCTGAAGATATTTCGTCAACAAAACCAAATCTAGCCATTGGTGTCTCATTTTCTGTATCAAGATTGGAAATTTTTTTAAGCTCTAATATTTTTGCTAAATTATCATTAACCCCACCAGCTCCAATGTCTAAATTTGTGTGCATGGCATATACACTTATATCATTTTTTATTAATTTTTCTATTTTTTTGTTGTAATTTTTTCTAAAATCAAGAGATTTTATTGGAGAAAAAATAAAAGGATGATGATTTATTATTAAATTACAAGATTTTTCTTTAGCTTTTTCAATTGTTTGATCATCAAGATCCAAGGAAATCATTATATTTTTAAGGTTGTTTTCTAAATTTCCAATTTGAAGACCTGAATTATCCCAATCTTCCTGTATGTCTAAAGGAAATTTTTCTTCCAAAAAATTAACTATATCTTTTATCTTCATAATTTTTCACCTCTTTAATTGCTTTTAGTCTTTCTTCAATTAAGTCGAGTCCTTCTTTATTTTCAGAAAATTTTTCTATGTTTTCTTTAAATTTTAAATTTTTTCTATAAATTTGCTCTAGTCTTTTCTTTAATAAAGGGTTCTCATCTTGATATATAAATTTCCCAAAATAAATTTCACCCAAGGATAGTTTCCTATCTTTTCCATTTTTAAATCTTATTATATCGTAGTGTTTCCTACCATCTTTAATAAGAAAATCTTTATCAATATAAAAATTATTTTCATTTAAAAATTTTCTGAGTTTTTCATTTCCTATATTTCCTTCACAAATTACATAATCAAGTTTTCTCACTTTTTCAATATTTTTATTTAAAATTTCAATTATTGTGACAGCGCCCATACCTGCGATTATTGCAATTTGATTTTCTTTTACTTCTACCTTGTCTAAACCATCACAAACTTTGGTTTTTATTATTTTTTTTAAATTTTCATCTAATTTATCTTCTAGCTTTTGAAGGCTTTTTTTTGAGATATCTGTTGCTAGTATATCTTTAGATATTTCATTTTTTGCTAAATATAAAGGGACCAATCCATGATCAGTCCCTATATCAATTACGCTTTTACCTTCTTCGACTAGATTTGCAATTTTTTCTAATCTTTTAGTAATTTTCATTTTATAAAAAGTCTTTCAATAATTCACTCTTATTAGGCGATTTTAATTTTCTTAGTGCCTTTGCTTCTATTTGTCTAATTCTTTCACGTGTTACGTCAAATTCTTTTCCAACTTCTTCAAGAGTTCTTGGAGTTCCATCAATTAATCCAAATCTTAATTGCAAAACTCTTTTCTCTCTTGCTCCAAGACAAGATAAAACGTCATTTAATTGGTCTCTTAACATTGAATAGTTTGCTGCATCATCTGGATTTATAGCTGTATCATCTTCAATAAAATCTCCCAAATGACTATCTTCTTCTTCACCTATTGGTGTTTCTAAGCTTACAGGTTCTTGGGCAATTTTTCTAATTTCTTGAACTTTCTCAACTTCAATTCCCATTTGCTCAGCAATTTCTTCATTTGAAGGATCTCTTCCTAAATCTTGAACTAATTGTCTTTGAATTCTAACTAATTTATTTATAGTTTCAACCATATGAACAGGAATTCTTATTGTTCTTGCTTGGTCGGCTATTGCTCTTGTTATAGCTTGTCTTATCCACCAAGTTGCATAGGTTGAAAATTTAAATCCTCTATTATAGTCGTATTTATCTACAGCCTTCATAAGACCCATATTTCCTTCTTGGATCAAATCTAAAAAGCTCATTCCACGGCCTACATATTTTTTTGCAATTGATACAACAAGCCTTAAGTTTGTTTCAGCCAATTTTTGTTTTGCCCTATTTGCATCAAAAATCGCCCTATTTAATACTTTTATATCTTCAGCATCAAAGCCATGGTCTTCAAAAATTTTATTGCAAAGATTTTTTGTTTTTGCAAATCTTTCCAAATCTCTTACACTAGATTCTGATAAAGGCTTATATTCATAAACTTGTTTAGCCTTATTAGAAAAATTAATTAAATCATTTATTAATAATTTGTCATTAGTTTTTAGAATTTCATTTTCCGCGCCCTTTTTATAAAGATCTGAAAAAGCCAAATAAATTAATGAAACAATATCATCGGATTCCTTAGTTGCAACCAGATTTCCAAAATTATCAAACAAATCGCACAAAATATTTGCTTCTTTTTCACTTAATTCTTTGTCTGCTATAGATTTTTGGGCTATATCACAAATTAAAATTTTGGACCTTATAGCTTCCAATTGGTCTTCTGTTAACTCTTGATTTAACATATTTTCAAATTGATGACCAATTTCTATTAAAGAAAGAAGATTTGTCTTTGTTTCCTCATCAAATTCTTTATTTTCTAAAATTAATTGATTTGCTCCAAGTATGGTTAGGGAAACATCACCATAAAAAATATCCAAGGCTAGTTTTATTTTATTTTGTTTGGTGAGTTTTTTGCCGCTTTTACTCCTGAAAGCAATATCTCCAAGCTCCATTTTTTTAGCCAAAAATATTTCTTCATGAGCATCCAAAAGCTTTACCTTACCAATTTCTTTCAAATACATTTTTACTGGATCGTCCAATTTAAGACCTGTAATGGTATCTTCTTGAATAATCTTTCTTTCTAACCTTTGCTTACTAGTCACTTTTTTCATGTGATCTTCAAGTTTTTCGTCAGAAAAATCCTCGTCCTCATCTTCTAAATCATCTATTATTTCTTCATCTTCCTCTATATCTTCGTCTTCGTCCAAGACAGTTCTTTGTTCTTCAACAATCTCTATTCCATTGGATATAATTTGGCCTATAACATATTTTTTGCTTTCATCTTCCATTTCTTTAAAACTCTCAAAAGTGTAAACTTGTTTGTATGTTACAACACCTTCTTGAGATTCACTTATAGATTTAAATTCATCTATAATTTCTCGTAGAAGATCATCCTCTAGCATTTTCTCGTTATCACTTGTCATAAGTCTCCCCTCCAGCTTTGAAGTGATTAGTCTTTATTTTTCAACTTTTCCAAAAGTTTTCTTCTATTTTCAAGATTAATTTTTTCTTTCAATTCATAAGCTAATATTTTATTCGACTTGTTTTTAATATAATCTATTATAAATTGATAATCATTTGAAAAATTTTCACTTATCCTATCAAAACCATTTTTATCAATATATGCTTTTACTTCTTTTAATCTATCATCAACCAATGCTTGATCGAAAAAATCTTCAAATTCCTTGTAATCATCTCTTTGATTAAGATATAATCTTAGGGTTTCAAGTTCATTAATTGGAATTTCATAATTTTTTCTTTCAACAATTATTTTTTGTTTTTGGTGAAAATTTTTAAAATTATTATCGTTTGAAAAATTATCTTTATTATTTTTATAAGTCTTTTTGTAGTTATCATTATACTTTAAGACGGATTCTTTTAAAGTAGCCTTATCTATATTAAAGAGTTTGCTAACATTATTTATAAAAATTTCTCTAGTAAGATCTGACTTAATAGATGCCAAAAATTCGATAAATAAATTTAATTTTTCAAATTTCTCATTATCCTTGCTTTTTGCATACAAGTCAAGAATTTTATTGTACTTGTAATTATAAACATCACTAGCCTCATCCATTTTTTTAATAAAGGCATCTTTGCCATATTTTTTTACAAAATCATCTGGATCAAGACCTTTTTCAAGGGAAATTATATTTGGTTTTATTCCTTCATCTAAAAGTATTTCGATTGCCCTATCAGTTGCTTTAATTCCAGCATTGTCCTCGTCATAGCAAATATAAACATTTTTGGCGTATCTTTTCAAAAGTTTTGCTTGATCATTTGTAAGACTTGTTCCAAGACTTGCCACAGCTTGATCGATTCCTTGGTTATTTAGACCAATTACATCCATATAACCTTCAACCAAAATAATATCCTTACTTGCCTGTTTTTTAAAAATATTTAAACCATAAAGGTTGTATCTTTTTTTAAAAACCTTACTTTCAGGTGAATTTAAATATTTTGGCATGGTAGAATCTATGCTCCTTCCACCAAAGCCAATCACTTTTCCATAGTGATTTATAATAGGAAAAATCAACCTATTTCTGTACTTATCATAATATTTTCCGTTTTGAGATTTTTTTATTAAACCCAAATTTTCAATATCATCCAGCAGATAATCTTTCTTTTTTACATAATTTAATAAGTCATCCCAAGAATTTTTGGCATAACCTAACATAAAAGTATTTACAATATTTGACCTAAAGCCCCTATTTTTTAAATAAATTTGTCCGGTCTTATCAGTCAATAAATTTTTGTAAAAATACATCATAATATCTTTGTTAATATCATAATACCTATTTAAAATTTTATTTTCCTTTGAAGATTTTGAATCATCAAGTTTTATGCCAGCCTTATTTGCCAAATACTTCATGGCATCTATATAGGAAAGTCCTTCTTTGTGCATAATAAAAGAAACAACATCACCGCCTTCGCCACAACCGAAGCAATGAAATAATTGTTTCTTGTCATCAACTGTAAAGGATGGTGTCTTTTCGTTGTGAAAAGGACACAAACCCTTATAAGAGTTACCAGATTTTTTTAAATCTACATAATCTCCAATAATTGCCACAATATCTGAATTTTCTAAAATTTGATTTTTTTTCTCATCAGATATAAACACCATTAAACCACCCCTTGATATAAACCCTATTATACTTTTGTAAAATTTTTCTTCAATAAATTAAAATAAAAAGCAAAAAATAAAAATCCTAAAAAATTAGGATTCTCATTTAAAAATTTTTTTGATTATTTTTTCTTGACCTTTTGAATATGGAGGATATTTTATTTTTATATCGATATTATTTGACCTAAGCATTATAGATTTCCTATTTGAAAAATTCATAAAGCCAAATTTCCCATGATATCCTCCCATTCCACTTTCTCCAACTCCTCCAAATTCTATATTAGGATTTGTTAAATGCATGATTGTATCATTAATACAAACTCCACCAGATGACAAATCATAGGTAAGTCTATCAATATGGTCTTGGTCTTCGCTAAAAATATACATAGAAAGTGGCTTGTCCATTTTTTGTAATTTTTTAATTATTTCAAAAATATCTTCATATTCAATAACAGGAAGAATTGGCCCAAAAATTTCCTCCTCCATAATTTTATTTGAAAAATCTACATTATTAATTATGGTTGGCTCAATTTTTAAAGTTTTAGAATTATAAAGTCCTCCCGTATAAATATCTTGTCCTTCCATCAAATAAACAAGCCTATCTAAAGCTTTTTTGTCAATTATTCTTGGATAATCAGGATTTTCTAAAGCCCTATCACCAAAAAATTCAAATATAGCTTGCTTCATTAGTCTTAGAAGTTCATTTTTCACATCCTTGTGGACCAATAAATAATCTGGAGCCACACAAGTTTGGCCGCTGTTTAAAAGTTTTCCCCAAATAATTCTTTTTGCAGCAAATTTCAAATTTGCAGTCTCATCAACTATACAAGGAGATTTGCCACCAAGTTCAAGAGTAACTTTGGTCAAATTTTCACTTGCTTTTTTCATTATAGTTCTTCCAACTTTCGAAGAACCTGTAAAAAATATATGGTCATACTTATAAGATAAAAGCTCGTCATGGCTTATTTTTTCATTGTCAACGCAATAAATAAAAGACCTATCAAAATTTTTATCCAAAATTTTTTTTAGAATTTTCGAAGTGTAAACTGCCTTTCTTGAAGTTTTCAAAATTACTGTATTTCCACTTGCTATTGCATTTATTATTGGGTTAATCGCCAACAAAAACGGATAATTCCAAGGAGAAATCACAAGAGTTATACCCAAAGGTTCATATCTTGTAAAGGATTTTCCAGGCATAGCTTCCATATTTGTAATCTCTCTTTTATCTTTCATCCATTCAGATAAATTTTTTAAAGCAAAATCTATTTCTGAGTGAGCACCTGCAATTTCAGAAAAATAAGCTTCTGTTGCTGATTTATTTAAATCCATTTTTAAAGCATGTAAAATTTCATTCTTATTTTTATTTATAGATTTTTTTAAATTTATCAAGGCTTTTTTTCTAAAATCTTCTGTATTGGTTAAGCCCGTATTAAAAAATATTTTTTGCTCTTCAATAACTTTTTCTAATGTTTTCATATTTACCTCTCTTTTTCTTCCTATACCCAATTTTTCCCAAATAAAAAACACCAACTTAAAATTAAGCTGGTGAATATTTTAAAATTAAGTTTATTGATTTATAATTTTCTTTTTAATAAATCTTTTATTTCCATTCTTCAACCTCAACTTTCTCGAGTATTTTATAAATCAATTCTTTTTCTGCAATATCTGGACTAAAGGCTGTTGCACTTCCACAAGCTACAGCAAGTTTATATGAATCAACTTTTGAAAGTCCCTTCATATATCCATAAATATATCCAGCAACCATGCTATCTCCGCTTCCTACAGAATTAATTAATTTTCCTTCAATTGGTTTTGCCTTATATGCAATATTGTTATCTACAAAAATTGACCCATCTTTTCCAAGAGAAACAATTACATTTTCTGCTCCTTGGTCAATTAATTTTCTTGCATACTTTACAATTTTTTCATCACTATCAATTTCATCCTCAAAAATTTCACCAAGCTCATCCCTGTTTGGCTTTACCAAAAATGGTTTGTAGGATGAAAGATTAAATAGTTTTTTGCCAGATGTATCAAGGGCAAATCTTACATTTTCCATTTCAAGTAAATTAACAATAACCCTATAAAAATCATCTCCCAAAGATTTTGGGATTGATCCTGAAATTATAACAAAATCATCTTCTTTAAGATTATCCAAATAATTTAAAAACTCTTCAATCTCTTCTTCTTTAATCTCAGGTCCTTGAGCATTAATTTCGGTTTCTTTATCATATTTTATTTTTACATTTATCCTAGAATCATCAGAAATTTTTGTAAATTCTTCATCAATCCCTAAATTTTCTAATTTATTTTTAATAAATTCTCCAGTAAAACCTCCCAAAAATCCAATATTTATTGATTTTTCTCCAAGATTTTTTAAGAGTTTGGAAACCATTATTCCCTTTCCACCTGGATATTTTTCTTCACTTTTACTTCTTATAGTTTGTCCATCTTCAAATTTTTCAATTCTTAGAACATAATCAATAGATGGATTTAAAGTAAGTGTATAAATCATAAATCCTCCGTAATTAAATCTACATCTTCTATATCACATATTTTAGAAAAATAAACTTTGCCAAATTTCGACTTATCAATTAAAATTATTGATCTTTTTGATTTTTTTATTGCAGTATTTTTAATTATTGCTTCATCTGGATCATGAGTTGTAAATTCCCCATCACAGTATCCATTTGCTCCGATAAAGCATAGGTCAAAACTATACTTTAATAAATTTTCCAAAGCTTGCTCACCGATTACTACATTTGTCTTGCTTTTTATATTTCCACCTAGAAAAATTGTTTTAATATTATTTTTTGCGAGTTTTTCCAAATGCATAATCCCATTTGTAACTACAATAATATCTTTTGATAGGTAATCTATAATTTGATGTACAGTAGTTCCTGCATCCAAATAAATATATTTACTATCAAAAATTTCCCTTGAGGCCTTTTTGGCAATTTTTATTTTACTTTCAATATTTGAAACAACATTTTTATCATAAGATTTTTCTTCAAATTCAATGTTTGCAAGAATCGCTCCACCATGAACTCTTTTGATATACCCCCTTTTTTCGAGATAATCTAAATCTCTTCTCAAAGTGGACTCACTAACATTAAGATTTGTTATTAAAAACTTATTAGAAATTTGCCTTTGTTTTTTTAAAATATTTAAAATAATTTCAATTCTTTTTTCAAATATCATTTGCTAATATTATAATAGTATTTCTATCAAAGTCAATCATTTTCTTTCATTTTCTTTCAAAAATTTGATTTTAATTACTTTTCTTGTAAAATTTATAAAAACAAAAGGAGGTGATAAAGTGGCAATTTTAGTTGAATGGATAGTAAATGCTATTAGTTTGTACGTACTTGATTTCTTATTTTCAGGAATTTCTTTTACTGAAACAAAGGCTCTATTGATTACTGCCTTATTATTGGTTTTTGTAAATGCAATAATTAAACCAATTTTAAAATTATTATCTCTTCCATTGACAATATTAACTTTGGGTTTATTTTCTTTTATTGTAAATGCTATAGTTTTAGAAATAACATTTAACCTTGCAAGTGGAGCAAGCATCAATTCATTTTGGACTGCTTTATTTGCATCAATAATTCTTGCAATAATAAATCCAGCAATAAGCAACTTTTTTGATAAAAAATAATGGACATTTGCAAAAATTTATTACTTTAATTTTACAAGCTCTCTAAAAATTTATAGAGAGCTTATAATTTTTAAAGAAAATAATTTTGCATATGTCCATTTTTTATGATAATTTAAATTCTTTTTCATCTTTTTCTATTTCTTTTTCTTTTATTTTTATATCATCAATTCTAATAAACCTATCGTGTGCCAACCTATCCAAAAAAATATCTATTTTTTCTTGATTTCCTTGAACATTTACTTCAACATCTCCATCATATAAATTATAAACATCTCCTGTAAGTCCAAGTTCGTTTGCAATCATATAAGATTTATACCTAAAACCTACCCCTTGAACTCTTCCTTTAAAAATCATATTATATCTTTTCATTTTTTTCTCCTTGATTATTTTCTACCCATAAATAATTTTTATCCTTTACAAAAATTAATTAAGCAATATAATAGAGATATATACCCCCACAGGGTGTTAGTAAGGAGGTAAAATGAAAGAACGCTTTGATGTTACTGGAATGACTTGTGCATCTTGCCAAGCAAACGTAGAAAAAGCTGTAAGAAAATTAGGTGTAGATGATGTAAATGTAAATCTTGTTTCAGAAACTATGAATGTTTCCTATGACAAGGAAAAAATTTCTGAAAATGATATTATAGAAGCTGTAGAAAAAATTGGCTATGGAGCAAGTCCAAAAAATAATAAAAAGGAAAAAAATAAAAATAAAAAAAATAATTTTAATGAAGAAATTGAAGTTAAAAATAGGTTAATTATTTCGTTTTTATTTATGATTCCTTTGATGTATGTTTCCATGGGCCACATGATTTCTCTTCCCCTTCCAAAATTTTTGACAGGAATTGAAGGTAGTGTGAATTTTGCCTTTGTGCAATTTTTGTTGGCCCTTCCTATTATTTTTGTAAATAGGATTTTTTATATTTCTGGTTTCAAGGGATTAGTTAATAAGGCTCCCAACATGGATACCTTGGTTGGTCTTGGATCTTTTGCAGGACTTATTTATGGGATTTTTGCCATAATGAGAATGGCGTACGGCCTTGGTTTTGGAGATCTTGAAATAGTTGAAAACTATAGGCATAATTTATATTTTGAATCTGCGGCTATGATTTTAACCTTGATTACTCTTGGAAAATATTTTGAAAAAAGATCTAAAGGTCAAACAAAAAAATCTTTGGAATCTTTGATGGATCTTGCTCCAAAAAAAGCAAGAGTTTTGAAAAATAATCAAGAAGTTGAAGTTTTGGTAGAAGATTTAAAAAAAGGAGATTTGATTTTAGTTCGTCCTGGTGAATCAATAGCAGTTGATGGGATTATAAAAGAAGGATCATCCCTTGTAGACGAAGCTGCAATAACAGGCGAATCAATGCCAGTAAATAAAAATGTTGGCGATGAAGTTATTTCTGCAACTATAAACAAACAAGGATCTTTTGTTTTTGAAGCTACAAAAGTTGGAGAAGATACAACCCTTTCTAAAATAATTGAGCTTGTAAATGATGCTAATGAAACAAAGGCCCCAATTGCAAAACTTGCCGATAAAATTTCTGCAGTTTTTGTGCCAGCTGTAATAATAATTTCAATACTCACATTTATAACTTGGATGTTTTTGGGATATGGATTTGAATTTTCTTTAAACCTTGCAATTTCTGTTTTGGTTATTTCTTGCCCTTGCGCTTTAGGACTTGCAACTCCAATGGCAATTATGGTTGCTACTGGAAAAAGTGCTCAGTTTGGACTTTTATTTAAAAATGCTGAAAGTCTAGAAAATCTTCACAAGGTTGATACAATTTTACTTGATAAAACTGGAACAATTACTGAAGGAAAACCAAAAGTTACAGACATTAAAACAGAAATAGATGAAAAAGAATTTATAAAAATTATAAGCTCAATTGAAAATAATAGCGAACATCCCCTATCAAATGCAATAAATGAATTTGCAAAGGAAAAAAATATAGGGGCAGAAAAAATTGAAGAATTCGAATCAATTTCCGGCAAGGGAATTAAGGCAAAATATAAAAATAAAATTTATTTTGGTGGAAATATTTCTTTAATGAGAGATAAAAATATTAACTTAAATTCTTATGAAAAAATTGCTGATAAATTTTCAAATGAAGGAAAAACTTCCATGTATTTTTCTGACGAAAAAAATGTAATAGGAATTGTAGCTGTCCAAGATAGGCCAAAAACTTTGTCAAAAATTGCAATAGATGAGATGAAAAAAATGGGCTATGAAGTTAGGATGATAACAGGAGATAATGAAAAAACCGCTGAAGCTATAAGAAAATCATTAAATATTGATGAAAAATATGCAGAAGTCTTGCCTCAAGATAAGGAAAAAGAAGTTAAAAAACTTCAAAATAAGGGTAAAAAAGTATTGATGGTTGGAGATGGAATTAATGATGCACCAGCCCTTGCAAGAAGTGATGTTTCCATGGCTATTGGAAATGGCACTGATGTTGCAATCGAATCAGCTGATGTAATCTTAATAAAAAATAATATCTTAGATATTGTTTCAGCCATAAAACTTTCAAAAGCAACCATAAAAACAATAAAAGAAAATCTATTTTGGGCCTTTTTCTATAATGTTATTGGAATTCCCCTTGCTGCTGGTTTATTGTATCCAACTTTTGGATTGAAACTTTCACCAATGTTTGGTGCCTTTGCCATGAGTTTATCATCAGTATTTGTTTGTTTGAATTCTTTAAGACTTAGAGGATTTAAGGCTGATTTTGAAAATGAAGAAAAAATAAAAGAAATTTTAGAAGAAGAAAAAAATAATAAGGAGAAAAAAATGAGTGAACTAAACAAAATGATAGTAAGAGTAAATAATATGAGCTGCAACCATTGCAAAAATCGTGTAGAAGAAGTTTTGAAAAATATTGCAGGAATTGAAAATGCAGAAGTAAATTTAGATGAAAAACTTGCAAATGTAGATTTTTTCGGATCAGTTGATGAAGAAGAAATAAAAGAAAAAATAAATGATGCAGGATATGAGTTTGTAGGTATAGAGTATAAATAAAATGCAGGCTGATAAAGATAAAACATTAAGAAAATTAAAAACTGTCAAAGGACAAATTGACGGGCTCATTAAAATGGTAGAAGATGATAGGTATTGTATAGATATCTCAAATCAATTAATGGCATCAATTTCAATTTTAAAAAATATAAATTCAGATGTCCTCTCCTCCCATCTCCAACACTGTGTCTACCATGCCCTAGATGAAAAAAACAAAGATGGAATAGAAAAAATTGAAGAGATTGAAAAAATTATAAAAAAATTATCCAAATAAGATGTTTGTTTAACAATTTTTGGGGTAACTATGTAAAGTAGGAAGTAGTTAATACTAAAAAATTTAAAGGAGAAAATTATGGATAAAATTGAAAACAAAGACATTCAAGCTGAATACGCTAATGAAGTAAGTGAATATACAATTAATGATAATGTAATTGCAAAAATCGCAAAAAAAGTTTTAGTAAAAACTGATGGTGTTTTGGAATTAAAGAAAAATGTATTTTCATCAATAGCTGATAACTTTACAGATGGAGAAAACACTTCAGGAATCTCAATTGATGTTGATGACGCTAAAAATGCAGTAGTTAATACAAAAATAATTCTTGAATATGGTAAAAAAGCTCAAGAAGTTTTCGCTTCATTAGATAGAAATATCAAAAAAGAAGTTTTCACACTTACAGGAATAAACGTACAAGCTGTAAAAGCAGAAATAGTTGACGTTTTAACAAAAGAAGAATTTGAAGAAAAAAATTCAAAAGATAAAGAAGAAGACAAATAGTAAAGTTAAAAAATATAAATTTAAAGAGTGCGAAATGCACTCTTTTTTTTTTATTTTTTAAAAACTTTTAATCATGTTCATTAAACCAGTATTTTTTTCTAGAATTTTAAAAATTAAAACACCAATTATAGATACAACAATAAATTCACTCATCATAAATTGTAAAAGCATTATAATAAATGCAGTTGATGAATCTAATAAAAAATAAGTTCCTATAGCTGGTATAAACATAAATAAAACTGGGAATAATGATGCTATAAATAAATTTTTTTGTCTAATAATTAGGGAAAATGCCAAAAATGAAGCAAAAGTTCCAAAAATCACATCAAATACTGCTATATCTGAAGCAAAATTAGCCAAAAAACATCCCAACAAAAGTCCTGGTATAAATCTTCTGTTATAAAATACCAATAAAACTAATATTTCACTAAACCTCAATTGAATTGGCCCATATGCTAGTGATGGGAACATTAAAGTAATTACAGCATAAAGGGCTGCGATTGCAGCTGACTTAACTAAAAAATTTGTATCCTTAAAATTATATCTTTGATTAGACATATATACCTCCTTGATATTTTTTTGGATGGGTCCCAAGTAAACATCCTTTAATCATTATAACAAAATTTTTTAAAAAATAAAGTTTCAATATTCTAAATACTTATAATTTTTTATTATTTTCTGATATAATTATTGATAAGAAAAGGTGAAAATATGAAAAAAATTATACTAATCTTATTAATAATTTTTCCACTAACATCTTGCTCAAAAAAAGAAAACAGTGGAATAAAAAACGAAAATTTTTCAAATACATTAAGAGATGTTGAATACATTACAAAAAAATATGTTAATTATGATAAAGATGCCAAGGCAAATATGCTTTCTATTATAGATAATGATGAATATTTCCAAGCAAGGATAAAAACTAACAAGGAAAAAGAATTAAAGTCATATATAAAAGAAAAATCTTCTGGAAATAATAAATTAAAATGGATTTATGATAATTTTGATAAATTAAATTATGGAGAAAAAGTTTTAGTTGGAAATGACGACGATGCTTGTGATTATGTTTATAATTGTCACAATAATAAAAAAGATTTTAATTTTTTTGATGGGCAAAGTCTTAATCTACATAGAAAAACCCCCTACTATCTCCAGTGGGATAATAGGTGGGCTTATGATAATTTAATAGGTGACGATAATATAGGAATTGCAGGTTGTGGTCCTACTTCAATGGCCATGGTTTTATCTAGACTTTTTGATGATGAAAAAATAAATCCAAAATTAATAGCCCAAGATGCAAAAAATCATATGACTGAAGATGGCGTATATTGGTCTTTTTTTGAATTTGAAGCTGATAAATATAAAGTCAAAATTGAAGATATTGAAAATACTGAAAAAGATTTAAAAAATGCTTTAAAAAAGGGTCCAATAGTTGTTTCTGTAAAACAGGGATATTTTACGACTGGTGGTCATATTATGGTAATTGATTCTATGAAGGATGATAAATTATTAATTAATGATCCAAATTCTATAAAAAATTCAAAAATCGAATGGCCATATAAAGATATACAAGATCAATTTGTAAAACTTTGGTTAATGTATAAATAATTTTTAATCTTGTTGACAAAATATTTTTAAAATGGTATTATTAATAAGTCAGCAAGTTAGTGCCATTAGCTCAGTTGGTAGAGCACCTGACTCTTAATCAGGGTGTCCAGGGTTCGAATCCCTGATGGCGCACCAATTTTAAAGTCTCCCCAAAATGATTTAATCATTTTGGGGAGACTTTTTTTATTTACAATTTTAGAATTTATAATTTCTTAGTTAATTTTTAGACATTTTCATTTTTTTCCTATATAATATTAATGGTAATGAACGATATCTACATGAATCGTATCAGGAGGTAATATGAATAATAAAGAAAAAACACGTAAGATGGTAACTGTGGCTATGCTCGGTGCAATCACTATAGTTTTAGGATTGACTCCAATGGGATATATTCCCCTAGGCCTAATAAGCATAACAACTATGCACATTCCAGTAATTATTGCAGCAATTTTGGAAGGACCAATTGTTGGAGGTCTTGTTGGCTTTATCTTTGGTCTATCTTCAATAGCAAATGCAATGCTTAGACCTGGTCCAATTTCATTTGTATTTTATAATCCAATAATTTCAGTCTTACCAAGAATTTTAATAGGAATTTTTGCAGGACTAACATTTTTGGCATTAAAAGACAAAAATAATGAAAAAATAAGAAAAGTTTCCTTAATTTTATGGACAATTTTAACAGGATTTTTGCTATATTTGGTTTTTTATAACATAGGACATCAAGCAAAAATTTATCAAATAGTTATTTCAATACTTATTACAATTATTGCAATTTGTATGCTTTATTTGACTTTTAAAAATAAGAATTCAAATCTTTCAGTTGCTATTGCATCTTTTGTTGGAACTATGACTAATACACTTTTTGTAATGGGCTTTATTTATTTGTTTTATGCAGAAAAATATGTAACAGCCTTGGGAATTTCAGTTGAAGCTGCAAGAAGCACAATTTTCGGAGCAATTATAACAAATGGACTCCCAGAAGCAATTATGTCAATAGTTTTGGTTTCTGCTATAGTAAAAGCTGTATCTGCAAGAAGAAAATAAAAAATATCCCTCGGCAAAAAAATTTGCTGAGGGATTTTAAATTTAAAAGTTAATTATTCTTAATTATATCTGTTGCAAGTTCAAGCATATCTACTGCCAAATAATAATTGTCACCAAGAAGATCATAAACCAAATCTTCTGAAAATATTCCTTGACTTATTTCAGGATCAATTTCTCCTTGGTTTGATTTCTCAAGATCATCCATATACTCTTTTGAAGAATAATAATCAGAAAGTTTCTTGTAATCTTTTTGACTTTCCTTAAATTTTTCAAGAGCTTGTCTAAATTCTTCTACAGCTTTGGAATTTTTGTTTAAAATTTCTTCCATTTCTTTGATTTTTTTAATATCTGTCATTTTTTCCATCCTTTATTAGATATTTTCACCTAAAATATCTACCCATTTTTTAGATTTTAAATTATTTTATATGTTGGATTTTTTAATTATTTCCTTTAAGGTTTTAGCACTTTCTTTCATTCTTTCATCTTCAGTATCTGTAAGTGGAACTTCCAAAACCCATTTCACTCCATCTTTTCCAATAACTGAAGGAACTCCAATATAAATATCATTTAAACCATATTCCCCATCAAGGTATGATGAAGTTGAAAATACAGAATTTTGATCATTTATTATGGCTTCAACTATCCTTGTAAGAGCCATTCCGATTCCATAAAATGTTGCACCTTTTTTGTCAATTATTTCATAAGCTGCATTTTTCACCTTATCAAAAGTATCCAATAATTCTTTTTCATCAGTATCACTGTGAGTTTTTACCCATTCGTACAAAGGCATTCCACCAACATTTGTGTGTGACCAAACTGCAAATTCGCTATCTCCATGCTCACCCATAATAAAAGCTTCAACACTTCTTGGATCAATTCCTATTAAATTTGCAATTTCTTTTTTAAATCTTGATGAATCAAGAGTTGTGCCGGTTCCTATAACCTTGTTTGCTGGAAATTTTGAATATTTCCAAGTTGCATATGTTAAAATATCAACAGGATTTGATGCTACTAAAAATATTCCATCAAAACCACTTGCAACAATTTTCCCAATCATATCTTTAAAAATTTTGAGATTTTTTTCTATTAAATCAAGCCTTGATTCCCCAGATTTTTGTGGAATTCCAGCTGTAATTACAACAACTTCAGCATCTTTGCAATCATTATAACTAGCCTTGTAAATTTGCTTTGGGTTTGTAAAAGAAAGCACATCGGAAAGATCCATTGCATCTCCCTCAGCTTTTTTTTCATTTATATCAATTATTCCCAATTCTCTTCCTACACCGAGAATTGTAGAGGCATAAGCAAAAGAACTTCCTACAGCTCCATCACCTACTAAAATTATTTTACTATCTTTCATTATTCCTCCTATATTTAATTCTTAGTTTTTTGCTATGAATTCTTTTTTATTATACTCTTTTAAGAAGGAAAATGATAATTATTCTTAATTATTTGTAAATAAATTTGAATTATCTCTCAAATAAAATAATAAATTAATGTAATCTTTTTGGTAAGGTACAAATTCATTCTCATCAATTATTTTCAACAATTCTTTCCTACTTACAAATTTTGCATCAGCTACTTCCTCTTCTTGTAATTTCAATTTTTTTAAATCAATATTTTTATTTTTTATTATATAAACATCATCTATCCTAAAACCCGTATTAATCGAAATATTGGGATAAGCATTTGAAAAATCATATTTAATACCAAGCTCCTCTGACAATTCTCTTGAAGCTGCAAGTTGAGAACTTTCTCCACTTGCAACTGCTCCAGAAACTGTTAAATCCCACAAATTTGGCCAAGATCTTTTAGATTTTGTTCTTTTTTGAATCAAAAGCCTTCCTTTTTTATCAAAAATTAAAACGTGAATAATAAGCCTATAAAGACCTCTTGGTACTATATCTCTTCTTTCTATTATATCTCCAGTTTTTTTCCTAAAATTATCATACAAATCTACATATTCTTTCATTATTCTCTCCTTCATTTCTTAAATATACTTACCCATTTTTAAAATTTAAAAGCGGCATCTTAATGCCGCAAATTAAAAACTAATTTTATTAAAAAAATAAAATCCAAGAAAAATATGTAATACTATAAAAATTGGAAGGGATATCATGAATTTTTTGTGACGAGTCTTATGATGAATTAATTTCATAAAAATATACATAAAAAATGCTCCCCCAATAAAGGCAAATAATAAAAGAATATTTTCTCTTATTCTTTTTCTTTTAAATTTTTTTGAAGCAATTTTATCATAAATTACAAGAAAAACTGAAATTATAGAAACACATACAAAATATAGTATTAAAAATTTAATTTTCATTTTTTATCAAATCTTCAAAAATTTCTATAAATTTTTCTTTTTCATCAACAAAAACAGCATGACCTGAATTTTCAAATTTTATAAAATTTACCTTGTTTGGAAAATATTCTATGCTTTTATAGGCATCATCAATTGGTACAACCATATCCTTGTCACCATGAATCCAAGTGACCTTTTTATTTATTTTTTCAATTAAGCCACTTCCATTTTCACTGGTATTATTATAGGTCACCATAGCAAGAAGAGACTCCAAAAAGCACCTTTGTTTCAAGAAATCTTCAGCCATTTTTCTTAAGTCATCAGGGTTTGGATCATTAACATTATAAATAGTTTGCCTAAATAAATCTTCGAAAAAATCAATATCATGATCCTTTATCCCATTTAAAATAGGAACTGTAAAAGAATGATCGTGTTTGATATTAAAATTTTTCAAAAAATTTGGAAGTTTTAATTTTTTATTCTCATCATTTACTTCCTTATCTTTCGGCATTACAAAGCCTTTGACCCCAACAGATGAAATCAAAATTAATTGTCTTATTTTTTCAGAAAAAAGTCCTGCAAAATCCATAGCAACCTGACCACCCAAAGACCATCCAACAAGAGAAAAATCTTCAATATTTAAAGCATCAATAAAATATTTCAAATCTTTCGCCCAGTCTTTCATTTCCTTGTGTTTATTTTCATAAGAACTTTCCCCATAACCAATTAAATCTGGTGCAAAAACTTCAATATTTTCACCAAGACTTTCCAATAAATCTTCAAAAAATTGGGAAGATGATTGAAATCCGTGAATTAAAACAAGTTTATTTTTTCCATACCCCACATGTCTATAAGCCATGGTTTCACCATTTTCTAATTTTATTTTTTTAAATTCTATTTTACTCATTTTTTTCCTCTATTAACCATAATATAATGATATTTTATCAAATTTATCCTCATCAATCTAATAATTTTTTATAGAAATTATCAATAAAAATCGCTCCGATTGGGGCAGTCAACAATATCCCCAAAACTGCCATTGATAAAATTATATCTCCACTAGAAAGTCCATTTGCAAGGGGAACTGCTCCAATGGCTGCTTGGACAGTTGCCTTTGGCATGTAAGAAAAAACTGTAAATAATTTTTCTTTTTTATTTAACTTTGACCCTGAAATTGAAATTAAAGTTCCACAAGATCTAATAATTAAAGCCAAAAACACCATTATTACCGATAAAAATCCTAATTTTGATATATAGGAAATATTTACTTCAGCTCCAACCAAAACAAATAACAGAATTTCAGCAAAAATCCATAATTTCCCAAATTTTTCAGAAAGTCTTGAAGAAACTTCATCATTTGCCTTAATTTTAAAGACACAACTCATAGCAATTACAGCCAAAAGTCCTGAAAAAGCAATTTTTTCCTTAATTAAATTTTCCATTGCAACAAGCAAAAAAGAAAGTGCAAGAATTATTATAACTTTTGTAGAGTTTCTAATCATATCGTCTTTTTTATAAAAATACTCAAAAACAAGGTATAAAATATATCCAATAATAGATCCAAACAAAATTCCCAAAATTATAGAAATCGGCACATTAAAAAGATTTATTAAACTTACATCTTCCCCCTTTGCCATTGACAAAAATGATGAAAATAAAACAAGAACAAATATATCATCACAAGATGAACCTGCAAGAATCATTTGGGGTATTGATTTATTTACTCCTCTTTTTTCTTCAATTAATTTTACCATCCTAGGGACTACAACTGCAGGCGAAACTGCTGCAAGAACTGATCCCATCAAAAGTGCATCGATTGGTCTAATTTTGAAAAAAATTCTTGCAAAAATAAAATAAGCTAATATTTCAAAACTTGCTGGCAAAAATGACAACAATATTGCAGATTTTCCTGCCTTTTTCAAGTCAGAAATATCCAAAGAAAGTCCCGCCTTAATTAAAATAATAATCAAAGCAATTTGCCTAAGCTCAGCAGAAATCGACAGAGTTTTAGGATCAATTAAATTTAAGACGTGAGGTCCCAAAATAATTCCTGTAAAAAGCATACCAATCAAAGCTGGTATTTTTAATTTTTGACATAAAAAGCCAAAGATAAGTCCAAAAATAATAATTAGACCAAGTGATATTAACATAAACCCTCCTTTTGGGACAAAAAAACTGATGAAATCTGTCCCCTAATAGTTACAGAAGTCATCAGCATAAACGCGGTTTTAGAAAAATCTAAGGGAGAACTTCATTCCCTTTAAGTATTATAAATTTTTTTATATTTTTAGTCAATTTTTAATTTTAATAAATTCCTTGAATTCATCTAAATCTTTTGCCATAAAAAATGGATTAATCAAAAATTCTTTTCCTACACTTGTTGGAAGACTAGGAAATCCCTTTGAAATTTTTTCTTTAGCCTCCATTATTGCATCATCCATTATTTTATCCTTAATAATTCTTTTTGATGATTCAATACAATCAATAGTATATTCGTGGGCTGGATAAATCAAAGTTTCCTTATTTAAATTTTTAATTTTTTGAACAGATTCAAAAGAACTTTGGTAATCACCTGTAAATACCCTGCCACAACCAGAAGAAAAAATTGTATCTCCACAAAATAAATTATTTTCAACCAAATATGAAATATGCTCTTCAGTATGGCCATTTGTTTTTAAAACTGTAATCTTATATCCAAAAATTTCAAACTCATCTTCATCTTTTAAAGTTTTATCATTTAAATTTTCAGTTTCACTTGGTCCATAAACTATTGCTTCTTTAAATTTTTCCTTCAATTCTTTTACTCCACCAACATGATCCATATGCTTGTGGGTCAAAAAAATAGCATATAAATTTTTATCTTCTAAATATTTAAAACAAGGGCCTGCCTCGCCTGGATCAACTAAAATTACATTTTTTCCTTTTTCAATTGTCCAAATATAGTTATCTTCAAAAGCTCTAATAAAATTAATATTCATAAAAACTCCTCTCAAAAGATTTATACCCAAAAATTAAAATAAAAAAAGTAGGCAAAAGCCTACTAGAGTCATAGAAAAATCAATTTAGTAATTCATCAAGAGTTTAAAAATAAAATTACGCATTAACTCATCTCGACCGACCAGAGTAAGTGGAGAAATTTCTTAGATTTCCCCACTCGTTTCACACTAAAATTGTGATAAACAACAGAAAATGACAGTTATTTATCTGGTCGAAATTCTTAAAATTTTACTTTGTCGTCATTTTACTAGACAAAACCTATTATTTATCTTCTTTTGTAGCATCATTTCCAAGAGCGAAAAATTTCTTTCTTATTTTTCTTCCAGTTTCTGTTCCTGCTATTCCACCAATTCCTGTTTCTCTTAAAGCTTCTGGTAAAGTTGCTCCAACTTCTCCAGCTGCCTTACAAACTTCATCAAATGGAACAATACTTGTGATTCCTGCCATAGCCATATCTGCAGATATAAAGGCATTTACAACTCCCGATGCATTTCTAAATGTACAAGGATATTCTACAAGTCCTGCAATTGGATCACAAACTAATCCTAAAACATGTAAGAAAGCAAAACTTGCTGCATGAAAACAAACTTCTGGGCTTTGATCATAAAGAAAACATGCTGCAGCAGCTCCCATAGCCGCTCCCGATCCAGTTTCGGCTTGACATCCACCCTCAGCGCCTGCAAAAGATCCATAATAACCAATTATTTTTCCAATTCCAATTGCAGTAAGCATGGCATCAACCATTTTTTCATCAGAAAATCCTTCACGTTTTTTCAAAGAATACAAAATTGCTGGCAAAATTCCAGAAGAGCCCGCTGTTGGACTTGCAACAATTTCTCCCATAGCTGCACTAATTTCAAGAGTTGAAAAGGCCATAGCCATAGCTTCTGTTACAAAATTTCCTGTAATAGATTTTCCTTCTTTCGAATAAGCATTCATTTTTTTGGCAAATCCATCAATCATTCCCATGGCAGTTTTTGTTTCATGATTTAAATTTCCTGTTGCAGATTCTTCCATTACCTTAAACATTTCAGTCAAATTAAATAAAATATCATCCTTATTAATTTGCGATGATTTTAATTCTTCTTCAAGAACTAAATCTTTTATGTGAAGACCTCTTCTTTCACATTCTTCTATAACTTCTCCTGCTTTTCTAAACATTATCTAACCCCTTCTATATAATTTGCATAATCGTATCTTTTATTATTAATAATTTCTTCAATTATACTTTTTTCAAGTTTTTCATTTAATTCTACAATTAAAGTAACCTCATCATCAGCCTTTACTGTTTTCATACTTTCAATATTATAATCATTGGTTGCCAAAAGTTTACTTACTTCATAAATTACACCCTTTTGTTCCCTATACCTTAAAATTATTGTTGGGAATTTTCCATTATAAGAAATTGATACGTCGTTAATTTCTATAATTTCTATATTTCCTCCACCGATTGATGATCCGGTAACTGATGAAGTGGTTCCATCAGGATAATAAAAAACAATTTTTGCAGTATTTGGATGTACAGGTCCCAAGTCATCTTTTATAAAATGATATTCAAGGCCTTCTTCATCTGCGATTTTAAAAGAATCCCTAAGTCTTTTATCATTTGGTTTAAATCCCAAAACTCCTGCAAGAAGCGCCTTATCAGTTCCGTGTCCCTTGTAAGTTTGGGCAAATGATCCGTGAAGATGAAAATCTACCCTAGTAAAACCATCTTTTACAATTGATATAGCAACTTGTCCAATTCTTGCAGCTCCCGCTGTGTGAGATGAGGATGGCCCTATCATAATTGGTCCAATTATATCAAAAACTCCATATTCTTTCATAATACCTCCATTAGTATAAAAAAACCTTTGCATAGTTAGTATAATTAATTTACTTCTTAATATTATCCTACTCTTTTTATAAAAAAAATAAAAGCCAAGAAAAATTATTTTGTAAATTTTACAAAATAAAATCACTTGACTTCAATCAAATTAAATTTTTTAAAAATATAATAATTTAAAATAATCGATAAATTATATAAGATTGCTGCCAAAACAAAATATAAATATCCTGGTAATTTTTTTAACAAACCAGTAAAAATCGGACTGTATGATAAGTAAGCGTAATTTAATCCAAATTTCAAATTAACAATCTCAGTAATTATCAAAAATATATTTACAAAAATAAATAAAAATTTCAGATTTTCCTTACTAAGCTTAAGCTCATCAACAAAAAGAAAAAATAAGGAAACCAAAAAAACTAAATAATGGGTCAAAAAGAAATTCACATACATTATGTGTGGCCAAGAATATGGACTTAAGTCTGGATAAAGCATTCCAATCAAACCACCAATCAAACCCCAAAAAATAGTTAAAATTTTTAAATTTCTATTATTAAGTAAGAAGGCAAAAAATCCACTATAAATACTTACCCTACAAGTATAAAGAGGAAGGGCCTCACTGATTGTGTCATGTCTTATAAATGATAGGAAAAATAAAAAACTCAGCTGTTGAAAAGCTAATAAAAATATAAAAGAATTTCTTATAATCTTATACAATTTTTTATTTTCTCTAATATTTTTTCTATGCCTATAGATCAAAATTCCCATAAATATCATGAAAATAAACAAGAAAAAATGTAATAATCCATATGAATTAAAGACAAAACCGTCTTCTTTTTTTCTAAAAAATACCTTTAAAAAATCCTTCATTAAAACTCCTTAATTTCCTTGTCATTATATAATAATTTTTTATTTACGTCTATGATTTGAATGTTTTAAAAAATTATATTTAGGTTAAATATAATATTAAAGAATTTTATTTATTTTAAGAGGAGAAGAAAATGAAAAATAGTAATCTAAAATTGAAAAATATAAGTATAATCTTATGTCTAATATTTAAATTTATAGTTTTGGGCTTATCGTTTATATTTTTAACCCGATTTTCAAGTTTGATTAGATCTTTTTCTGATTTAGGAAAAATAAATTTAAAAACTTTACCCAAAGACTTATCATCAATTGTAAATATATATTATTTAATTCTTCTTTTTTTAACTTTAAGCCTTGTTTTATTTGCTATAAGTTTGATAAATAAAAATATCAAAGGTTTTGATACAATCGAGATTGGAGCAAATATCTTCTCTCTAATTTTCTACATCATCTCCTTTGTTTTAATAAAACCTGCTCTTGGATTAATAAAAAATATAGTTAGAGGTTTTAAAGGTCTTGATACATTTGAATATTTTTCCTATATAAAAAAATTTCTTGGAAAAGCTAATTTTTTAATAGATAAAATTGACGGACCTATAAAAATATTTTTTACAATCTTCACAGTTTTGGCAATAATTATGATGGCTATTTCAATTATATTGATGTTAAAAAGACTATTAAGAAAATAATTTAAACGATAAAAATCCCTTAAATTATCAAAAATAAATTTAAGGGATTTTCTCAATTTTTATTATATTTTATAAAGAGCTCAGTAATTCTTTGACCAAGATTTTGCATGGCATCAAATTGTGGACCAGAACCATGACTTACAGGATTCGGATACTTACTTAAAAAAGAAATAGCAAAAACCTCATCTCCTACGCCGATAATTGCAATGTCATTTTCAACACCTTTATTTGGAATTTCACCAGATTTTGAAAGTCCTCTGGCACCTTGTGGCAATTTTCCTAATAATTTAAACTTTGATGTAGAATCATTTTCTGCCATAGCTTTCATAATTTTGTTGGAATGATCTCTATTTACAAATTTTCCAAAATAAATATCTCTAAGACCCATATTCAAATCATTGGCTCTAGCAAGATTTTCCTTACCTTCATGAAGCATTTTTCTATAAAGACCAGTTTCATTTTCTCCAGTAATTTTTTTGATAGTATCTCCAACATTTTTACTTGCTGAATCCATATCATTATTTCCAATCAAATCAATCAACCTATTTGTAGACTCGTTGTTAGAATCTCTTAACATCAAATAAATGTCATTTTCAACAATTTTTTCATCCAAAACACCCTCTTCAACTTGCCTATAAGCCTCAAGGGCGATAAAAATTTTTATAGTTGAAGCAGCAGGTAGACTCTCTTTTTTAGAATTAGAATTTTTAAAAATAGAAATTTTATAATTCCCCTTCAAAGAATCAACAGAAACCTGCCAATCCCCCTCCAAATTTTTACACTCTTCATCAATAATTTTTTCAATTTCCTTAGAAATTTCATCATTTTTTGAAGATTTTTCTTCTTTAGTTTTTTTAGTTTTATTTTTTACAATATTTTCATCAAGGTCCTTATCAGATTTATACAAATTTTCAATCTCATTTAAATATTTATCAGATTTAAACCCAACTACAGCCTTACTTTTATATAATTTATCAGACTTAGAAGATTTCAAAGTAAAAGCAAAAGTTGAAATAAAAACAGTTAAAAAAATACTTGTCATAATTTTTATGTTTTTTTTCATAATTTCCCCATTAATATTTTTATTAATATATGACAGTCTAAAATAATACAGAATTTAAATATAATAAAAACTTTTAAATTATTCATTATCTTTGTCAAAGTTCATATAAGCTTCAGATATTCTTTTTCCTAAATTTTGCATAGCTATAGCTTGTTCACCATATTTATGGCTAACAGGGCCAGGATGTTCACCCAAAAATGAAATAGCAAAAACACTATCCCCAACATCAATTATAGCTGCATCGTTTTCTACTCCACCATCAGGATATTCTCCAGATTTGTTTAATCCCTTTGCACCTTTGGGTAATTTCCCCAATAGTTTAAATTTAGAAGTTGTAGTATTATTTGCCATTGCCTTAATCATTTTTTTAGAATGCTCTTCGTTAACAATTTTCCCCTCATATATTGCAATCAAACCCTTATTTAAATCTTTAGCACTAGCAACATTATTCTTTCCTCTTTGGTTCATTCTAGTATAAAGACCAGTCCTATTTGCTCCAGTGATTTTATAAATAATTCTTCCAACATTTTTACTAGCCTTATCCATATTATTGTCACCAATTAAATCAATTAATCTATTAGTTGCTTCATTATCAGAATTTCTAAGCATCAAATAAAGATCTTCATCTACATCTTTTTCAGCTAAAATTCCCTCTTCAACTTGCCTATAAGTCTCTATACCTACAAAAATTTTTATAGTTGAAGCAGAAGATTGATTAATATTTTTAGGTGAAGACTTTCTTTCAATAGAAATATTAGATTTTCCCCTGATACTATCAACAGCAACTTGCCAATTACCATCTAAATTTTCAGTTTCCTCAGAAATTATTTTATTTATTTCCTTATAAAGATAATCATCTTCCTTGCTTGAATTTTCATTTTTTATATTATCTAATTTAGAATCCTTTTCTTGAACCTTAAAATTATTAGAATCATAAATCATCTCAATTTCATTTAAATATCTGTCTGATTTAAATCCAATCACACTATTTTTCCCAGAAAGTTTCCTAGACATATTTTTTTTACTCTCATCTGCCTTAGAAAAATTAAAGATTGAAGTAAAAATAAAAATAATTAAAATAAAGGTAAAACTAGATAAGATTTTCCTATTTTTATTCATAGTCCCCCCAAAATATGTATTACTAATTTAATGCTAGACTATAAACAAATATGTGTCAAATTTTATTAAAAATATATAACTAAATAGATTTAATTTATACCATGAATAAAGCACCCAATTTAGCCATCTAGTATTTTATAATCAAATCAATAAGGAAAGCTTATGGAAGAGAAAAGAAAACTTAAATTTATTTTATATGCCTTTATACTTTTGTTAGTTATTGGTGTGGTTGGTTATATGAAATTACTTGAAGTAGATTTTATTGATGCCTTATACATGACAGTCATAACTATATCAACTGTAGGTTTTACTGAAGTCGGTATAACTAGTGATCAATCCGAATTTTTTTCAGTATTTATGATATTTTTAGGCGTTGGTATAGTTGGATATGCATTTACAACAATTGTTGCTATGTTTGTTGAAGGTAAATTTGCAGATTTATGGAAGGGAAATAAAATGGAAAGAAAAATTTCTGCTCTAAGTGATCACTATATAATTTGTGGATCGGGAGAGCTTGCAGAAGTTATTATTCAAAAATTTATGAATGAAAATTTAAATTTTGTAGTTATTACAGATAAGCGTGAAGACCTTGACGATTATAGTCATCACAATATTTTGGTGGTTGAAGGTCATTCTACTGAAGAAGAAGTTTTAGAAAAAGCTGGAGTCACAAAAGCTAAGGGACTGATTTCAACTCTCGATTCCGAGGTAGATAATATAGTAACCGTCCTTACTGCAAGAAATCTTAATAAAAAAATATATATAATTGCAAATTCCATTACAAAATCTGGAAGCAAAAAATTATTAAAAGTTGGTGCAAATAAAACACTATCAGCTGTAGAAATAAGTGGAAAAAGAATGGCATCATTGATGATAAAACTAAATATAATCTCATTTTTAAATGTAGCAACAAGAATTGGAGATGTAGAGCTTGATCTTGAAGAAGTTATTGTAAAAAAAGACTCATACTTAGAAAACAAAAATTTACTTCAAGCACAAATCCCTAAAAAAACTGGACTTATTGTCCTAGCTATAAAAAAGATTGAAGACGAGACCATGATTTTCAATCCACCTGTTGATTATACATTTAAAATAGGAGATGTTCTTATAGTTCTCGGAAGAGAAGAACAAGTTGACAAATTAAGACATCTGGGTGATGAAATAAAATAAGACTATTAGTCAATAATGCCTCAGAGCGTAGACAAAGTATGAATGTAGATAATATTTTATTTTAAAATAAAATTTAAACTACGTACCATCTCGACTAGATGATTGTGCCTTGGCTTAGCACAATCATCCCTAAAACTAAGTGAGAAATCACGAAGAAGGCTTGTAAATCAAATGTGTTTTAGTGTGAGTGAAACGAAGTCATGGAGAAATCTAGTGAGATTTCTACCCACCACTAGATTAGGTCTAAATGAAATTTTTTTAGTATGTTAACAGTCTGAGACTATTAACCAAGTAGTAGCCTTTTTCATATTCTATAAAAACCATCTCTAATAATTTTGAAAACTCCTTAAATTTTACTCTATAAATATTATAACTTCCTTCAATTAAATAAATTTTTCCGTTTTTATTTTCATAAGAATTTTTACTTTTAATATATAGCAAATCCTACTCTTTTTTGAAAGAAAAAATATTTTTTAATATTTTAATATAGATAAATCTTTAAGCTTATTCCAATTTATTTTATAATTTAAACCTTGATGTTATTCTATTTGAAAATTTGTATATAAGATATAGCTAATCTATGATTTTATCTTATTATTATAATCATCATTAGTAGCTATAAAAAATTTCGATTTTCAATATATAATTTGTCAAGATTTATAAAATCATGATTTTTGAATTAAGGCAACTGCTTCTGTTTGGCTTGAGTGGTCAGTATGGATAAAATTTAATATTTTAAGGAAGTCTAGTATGTGAAAATATATTCATAAGTATATTTCTTATGTTTTAAATTATCTCTAAATCTAAATTTACTTATAATATATCATTACCACCTATACAAATAATTACAATAAATAACATGTTTATACTTTTTCTCAACTTCTACACCTCAAATCATAATCACAATTTTTACTACATAAATATAGTAGACAAGATTTATCGAAAATTATTTATTATTTTTTGTTTTGATATTACATAGTCTTTTGAAAAACGACTTTTTAAAATATCTTTGATTATATCTTCAATGTAAATTCTTTATTATATTTACCTATAGTATTCTTTAGCTCAATTGTTCCTCCATGTCTCTCTACAATTCTTTTACTAATAACAAGCCCCAGACCTGTACCTTTCCCACCTGTTCGATTTTTATTGGATGTAACAAATGCTTTAAAAATATCTTTATCTTTTGAGATTTCTTCTCCATTATCTCTTATAGAAATAAATGAATTTTTATCTTTGTTATATAAACTAACACATACTTTGCTTCCTTTTTTATTATGAGTATAAGAATTTATTATTAAATTTTCTATAGCCCTTTTTATCTCTTTTTTATCTGCTATAACTGGTATAGGATAATCTGGTATATTTACTTCGATATCAATGTTTTTATCTTCAAAATCTTCAAAATGATCTGCTATCAAATTTCTTAATAAAATTGTTAAATCAAATTCTTCTTTTTTTAATTCATAATCTATTGTTCCAAGTTTTGAATACTCAAACATTGTATTAAGTAGATCATTTGTATATTTAGTTTTATTATAGATTAAGTTGTATGTTGGCTTTAGATCTTTTTGAGGAATCTTCTCATCCATTAAAGCTCTAGAAAATCCCTGAATAGAAGTCATAGGGGTTTTCAAATCGTGTGCAATAGCTGCAAATATCATATTATATTCATTAAGTCTTTTTTTACTTTCATTTTCTAAAACTTTGTTAGTAAATTTATAAAACATATAGGCACTTACAAATAATGGAAATACAGATATTACAAGGTAGAAAGCTATTGTAATGTACATAAAAGTAGATTGACTTATATCTAAAAGCTTGCTTATGTTTTTTGAAGATTCGTCAACCCAATTCATCAATTCATCTGCTAAAGTTTCTAATAACCAAAGTATTGATATGTTTATTATAAAGCTTTTAATTATTTTATTTCTAACAAATTTATTTTCATCACTTTTCATATCTATAACCAAGCCCTCTTATTGTCACAATATGCTCATGTCCAATTTTAGATCTCAGTTTGCTGATAATAACCCTAATAGTGTTGTCGTCAACAACTGAAGTCTCTGACCAAGCATATTCGTAAATTTGTTCGTTTGTAAAAACTCTTCGTGGGTTTTTCATAAATAACTTTAGAACTTTAAACTCACTACCGGTTAAGTTAATAATATTACCATTTTTCTCAAGTGTACATTGGTGGATATTTAGACTAATCTCTCCTATAGTTATCTTTGGCTTGTCTTTATTTACTAAACTGTGTTCATTTCTTCTAAATTCTCCTTTTACCTTTGCCACTAACTCTAAAGGCTCAAAAGGCTTTGTAAGGTAATCATCAGCACCTAGTTCTAGTCCTAAAATCTTATCACTTAGATGAACTTTTGCCGAAATTACAATAATAGGAATATATTTTTCATACTTTTTATTTTTATCTCTAATGTGTTTTATGAGTTCATATCCGTTTATCTTTGGCATCATAATATCTATTATCGCAAGGTCGATATCTTTTTTTTCTAAAATCTCCTTTGCTTCATCTCCGTCATAAGCACAAAACAACTCATAATTATCTGATTCCAGGTATAGACTGACTAACTTTACAATTTCCACTTCATCATCAGCTATTAATATTTTTTTCATATTTTCTCCTTATAAATTCCAAAAATTATAAAACTTAAATAATATGACAAATATGGTGAAAACAAAAGAAATAAATCCTCCAAATAGTAAATATATTTTTTCTTTTCCTGATTTTCCATTAGAAGATATCATAAACAACTTAAGTCCATTAATTAATGATACAAGTCCCATTACTGCAATAACGATTCCGGTTATAACTGCATTTTTTGGCGTGAATACCTTGTCACTTGCTAAATAAAATAATATGCCAACCGTAATAATACCCCATAATACTTGTATTATGGCAATGTTCTTATTGAAGTTTACAGTTTTATTCTTTATATTTTTAAATATTAAAAAGATAAACTTTCCAACTAATAAAATTAGGCTTATTATTCCTAAGAATATTGCTATGCATAAGAATAAAAACATTGATTTATTCGATTTGTGGGCAACGTAGTCGGTAGACATCATCTCAAGCCTATTATCGTTCGCTTTGGTTTTTGATTTGTGCATAAACATTTCTAAACCATTTCCATTATCCATAAGATATGAATTTTTATCAATTTTAAAAATATTTGTATCGCCTATACTAAAGCCAAAAAGATTTAGTGAATACTTGTCTCTAGCTACTTTCTTTATAGGTAAGATTCCCCCTATGTACTGCTGAAATTTACCCATGCCCTCTGATATATTTCTCTTTTGAATATAAAAACCTGAAATATCATCAGATGAAACACCACTAGTATCTATTCCTTTCCTATCTTTAATACTTCCGTATAATACTTTAGGCAATCCATAATTAAATATGGTTTCACCAGGCTCATTGGTCATTATTACAATTCCAGTATTCGATTTTGGATTGAAAACTAGATTAGAAGAGCATCCCATAGTATTACCGGCATGCCCTAGAACTTGAACTCCATATTCTAAAGTCCACAGACCGTGGCAATTTTTACTTATATTGCTATCTGAATAATGTGAAGTCGGCTCAAACATTTCACGTCTAGTTTCTTCTTTTTTAAACAATGGATTTTCTTTTGAAACAAAGGCTTGTCCAAATTTTGCAAAATCATGTAAAGTACCTACACAGGCACCTGCAGGGTATAGCTGTACGTAAGAACGTGCTGTTCCTAAATCTTGATTATCTTCTATTTTTTCACCCCTATAATAACAATATAACTCATTTCTTCTATCCTTAACATAGTGATTGTCTAAAAATTTAGGGTCTATTGAGGTATGACTCATGTTTAGAGGTTTGAAAATATGATTATTCACATAGGATGTATAGCTTTCCTTGCTCACATTTTCTACAATCAATGCAGCAAGTGCTGTCCCCCAATTTGAATACGCTGTGTATTCACCGACATGGTATGCTTGGTATGGCTCACATGATTTGACGGCTTCTTCAAGATTACTATATAACTGATCTTCAGTTGCTAACTGGTTTTCATAGAAACTTTCTTGAAAACCTGCATTATGACTCATGAGGTTTTTAATGGTAATTTTCTCATCTTTATATCTTATCTTTTTTAAAAATTCATCTGGAAGATAAACTCTTATATCTTCGTCTAGATCAATCTTACCTTCTTCATACAACTGCATGACAGAGACCCAAACCAAAAGCTTGGAAGAGCTCCCCCAATCGTAGACGGTATCAAAGTCTGCTAAAGCTTTATTTTCTATGTTTTTATAGCCATAAGTTTTTTCAAGTGAGATTCTATCTCCATTAAAAACAGCTATCTGACAAGATACAAGACCATCCTTATATTTTTCTACATATTTGTCTATGTTTATTTCTATCTTTTTAATATCCTCATCTTTATTATATAACTCTTTTCCATAACTATTTTCAGAATTCAGTAAAACTACAAATAAAGTTATAATGATAAACACCCAAATATTCCTTTTCATTATGTTCTCCTCTTTAATATTAAATTGATTATAAAATTTAACCTTAAATTAATTATAAAAGATGGACATTAACAAAACTTAAACCAAGTATTAACTCAATATTAATTTTTTGATTCATGAACATTTGCTATTATTTAATGTAGGCTGAATTATAAAGTTATCAGAGTTGATGAATTTAAAGATTTTCGGACCACTTTTAGTTTATCATTTACAATAAAGTTAGAAGAAAAGAAAATCAAGAAAAGCAAAAAAAATCAGAAGTAAGTATAACATTGGAACTTCCATACGTAAAAGACCAAGTAAAATTAAAATGAAAATTCAAATGGATTGTTGAAGGAATATTATCCAAAAAAACTGATTTGACTAAATTTGAAATTGGAGAGTTAATTAAAAATATAAATGGAGTTTAATAATAGACTTGGAAAATGTATATATTATCAAACTCCATTTGATGTATTAATCACGAACTTAATTTGCTCCAATTGTTGCAATATCACTTTCAATTCAATACAAAAGACCTCTAAATTGAACTTTTAAGCTGATTTTAGGGGGCTCATTACATTATGTATCATATTAAGAAAAATAAAAATAGCCTTATAAAATGAACTGTTTACTAATCAATCTCAACATTATGTCCAGATTTAAATACTACTTTCATGTTTTCTTCATAAACTATAAACTTTTATGTTAATTTTATAACTAAATCTTCATCTTAAATCTCCTTGTAATTGTTTATATTTTTATTGATTATTTAATCTTTTTTACTAAAAATATTCAAAAAAAGACTTTTAGAGTTCATTAATTATCCTAAAAGTCTTATAAAATTCTATTTAATTTTTTCAAGAAAAGCAGCTGATTCTACATGGCTTGAGTGATTAGTATGGATAAAATTTAATTTTTTTCAAAAGCCTAGTATGTGGGAATATGCCAATCAATAAACATCTTATAATTTACTAAATCATTCTAAAGTAGGAAAAAACAGTTCATGGCTTAGCTCAATTTTGTTTAATAATTGAAGGATATAGTTTGTTTACTTACATTTACTTTTGCTTCTATCCCAAAAGGAATTATACATCTTGGAGTTGAGTGTCCAATATTTATATTATAAACAATAGGTAAATCTTTATTGGTAATTTCTTCTAATAAAATAGATTTATACTCCTCATAATAGATTTCATTTTGAGGTTTCCCTACTAGTATTCCTGATAATTTATGAAATATCCCGTAGTCTTTTAGAGCAAGTATCATTTTCCTATATAAATCTGGTTTTGTTTTTTCTTCGCTTGATTCTATAAGTAAAATCTTATTCTCCCATGCCTCAAGGCTTGGAAATAACTCATATTTGCTACAAATTTCTACTGTATCTTCAAATCTAGAATTATCGATCATATCATATATTGATTCTATGCATACGCCTAAAATTTTTCCACTAAATATAGGATTTCCTCTCAAAAGCTCAAAACCAGTATTACTATGGCTTTTCATTCCTTTTCCAATAGCTTTCTCGCTAAAATCTTCCCTTGCCTCATACCAAACTTCACTAGGATGTATCACATTTATTTTCCCTGTTTTTATAAGTTCTAAAAAGTATTTTTCTGTATAAGCTAACATATCAGCAGATAGTTCGCACACATCTGGCAAGAAAGCCTGACCATAAAATGTTTTTATGTAAGCTTATTTAGTATAAAGTGATTTATTGTTGAGTCAGAAAAGCCTAAAAAAAGTTTTTGTTTAACAATATTTTTTAATCTATCTCTTTCGAACAGATAAGGTGCTAATCTATAAGTATCTTCTCCACCAATAGCACATAAAATCATATCAATAGTGTCATCTTCAAAAGCAAATATCAAATCATCTGCCCTAGTTTCTGGATGATTTTTTAAAAAATCAATACCTTTCAAAGAATTAGGTAAAAACTCTATTTCTACTCCTAGCTTATTTAATCTGTCTAATCCTATTTTTATTTCATGCTCAATAAAACTTTCCCCAAAACACCATTAGATAAACTAACAATTCCTAATTTCTTAATCATTTTTCCTCCTTGTAGACACTTATTTTCTTGATAGCAACACAACAGCTTCGCAGTGGTTTGAGAATATAGTGTGGATAACATTTGAGTTTTTTAATCCTTGTATGCCAGCATAAGTCGACGTGTTGGAGCATAATAAATGCTCCTAATGGTATTTTTAATTATCTTTTAAAAACTATATTTTTTTACATATTCTATAATAGGCTCCAGTTCAGATAAGTCAACAAAATCAACTTTACTTCCATAAGTATTGATCATGGTTTTATTCTCATCGTTAGACTCCTCTTTCGGCATGTTCTTTATTTTCATGTACAGTAGTCTCATCATAACTTTGTGATGCAATTTTAAATGTTTATAATCGATGCCGCCACGTAAATGAAAAACTTTTGTTATGTCAAAATCAAGCTTCTCTTCGGATAATTTTATAGATTTCTTGATACTTTTTATGTTTTCAGATTTGTTTGGATCTGAAAGCCCTACTGTAACTAGAATAAAATTTTTAGGTAGTCCTTTTATTTTTTCTAGTCCCTTAACACCACCTGCATAAAGGCTCCCAAAGTATACAATGAAATCTTCACTTTTAAACCGATCGATGTTTTTGTAACTTATAGACTTTGTATTAAAACTATTTGCGAAACTTTCAGCGTATCTTTGTGCGTGTCCATACACAGAACCATAAACAACCTTCACTAAGATCCCCTCCTTGTTTTAATGAATTTTACATCTTACTTTTGTACAATCTTTCTCCTTATTTCCTTGACATCAATACTACTGTCTCAACATGTCTTGACCTAGGAAATTGGTCAAAGGCTTGGTAGTTTTTTATTTTGTAGCCGTTTTCTTTGAAAATTTCTAGGTCTCTTACTTGGGTTTTGGGATTACATGAGATGTAGATAAATTCTTCTGGGTCTATGTCCATTATTTTTTTGATTGCTTTTGGATTTATTCCTTCTCTTGGTGGATCTAGGACTACTATGTCGTATTTCCCTTTTACTTGCTCGATTTTTTCTAAAACGTCTCCTGCTATGAAGTCTATATTTTCGATTTGATTTTCTTTTGCGTTGTCAAAGGCTTTTTCTACTGCTTCTTCTACTATTTCTATTCCCACAGCCTTATTTGCGGCTTTTGCAAATAATTGGGTTATGGTTCCTGTTCCTGAATATAGGTCTAGGACGTTTTTGTTTTTATCTAGGCTCGATAATTCTATGGCTTTTTGGTAGATTTTTTCTGCTGTAAATACATTTGGTTGGAAGAATGAAAATGGGGAAATTTGAAATTTCAAATCGTTCATTTTTTCTTCTATGTATTTTTTCCCAAATAAAAGCTCCATTGAATCTACTTTTACTGCATCTGACAAGCTGTCATTAATCACATGATAAATCGAAACAATTCTTCCCTTGGTTTTGGCATTTAAAAGACTATTGGCAAATAAATCTCTTCTCATCGGATCAAAGGACTTATCTGAACTTGTCACAAGTATGACCATTATCTCTCCAGTGTGCATGGCTTTTCTTACTATTAAATTACGCAAAAGTCCTGTGTGAGCTTTTTTGTGGTAAAAGCTTGTATTTCTTTTTCTGAAATATTCTTGAACATATTTTCTAATTGTCTCAAAATCATTATCGACAATATTACACCCATCTGTATCGACAATTTCGTAAAATCTATTTTGCCTGTGAAGTCCCAAAACAAGTGGTCCGTCCTTGTAAGAATCTCCAAAAGTGTATTCCATTTTATTTCTGTATTCCTTGATTTTTGGGCTTCTAACAATGGATAAATCTGAAACATCTATGTGAGAATTTTTCAAAAGTTTTTTTATCATGTTATGCTTTAATAGAAGTTCTGTTTCATATCCCATTTTTTGGTAAGAACATCCTCCACATATTCCTGCATGAGGGCAAAATTCTTTGGAATTTTCAATTTTTGATTCTTCCAAAACTTCCATAAATTTTCCTTTTTTATTTTTTCCCCTGTTTTTGGTTATTTTCACCCTTACTTTTTGTCCCAAAACTCCGCCCTTAAATTGGACTGTTTTTTCTTCGTCAATTTTTCCTATAGAAATATTTGGATAAGACATATCAATTATTTCTACATCTTTTATCGCTTTTTCTCTCATCTATTCTCCTCTATTCCAAAATCTTTCAACCAAGATTTTTAATTCTTTTTTATTTTTTACTTCTCTTATATTTGACCAATGTCTTGGATATAGCCTTCTGTACTTATCCCACAAAAACCTATCATCCACCAAATAAATTATTCCCCTGTCCTTTTCTCCTCTTATTAGTCTTCCTGCTGCTTGGAAAATTTTATTTAAGCCTGGATAGGTGTAAGAATAATCAAAACCGTTGTGGGATATTTGGTCAAAATGATTTTTTATAAGATTTCTCTCATCACTAACTCCTGGCATTCCAACTGAAATCACCATTGAACCAATTAGCCTATCTCCTTTTAGGTCGACTCCTTCAGAAAATATTCCACCCAAAACCAAAAATGCAGTCTTTTCGCTTTCATAAGTAAAATTTTGCAAAAATTTGTGTCTTTCTATCGGGGACATGGACCTTTCTTGAACTAAAATATCATCATTATAATTTTCCTTGTAATATTCATAAACATCTGTTAGGTAAGAAAATGAAGGGAAAAATATAAAATAATTTCCCTTTTTTGCATTTATAAATTCGTGGATAAGATCGGCTATATCTATTAAATTATTATTCCTGTCCTTGTATCTAGTTGAAATCGGACTTGCAAAAAGAGCAAAGTTTTTTTTGTCAAAAGGTAAATCCAAGTGAACTTTCAAACTATCAGTAGCTCCAAGCATTTTTCTGTAAAAATTCATGGGAGAAAGGGTTGCTGAAAAAAATATACTTGATCTTGCAAGTTTATACTTTTCTTTTAAAACTTTCGAAGGATCAATACACTTAATTTCATAAATTTTCTCCATAGAATTTTCATCATAGGTCAAGGTTTGATAAAATCCCTCCATGAAATTATCAGAAATTTTTAAATGATGGTTTATTTCAAAAAACATATCTTCTATTTTATCATAATCATCTCTTTTTTTATCCTTTATCAAAATTTTTTCCAATTTTTTTGATAAAGTCATGAGTTTTTTGTCAAAATCATCATTATTATCAGTCGAATAATAAAATAATTTTTTCCCATAATTTTTATACATCTTTTCAAATTCATCCAAAATTGAGTCAATTGATTTAATAATTTTTAAGTCCTTTTTCAAATCCATGGAACTTCTTAATTCTTTAAAATTAGAATCAACAAAAGTGTGAGAAAACATACTTCTTGACCTTTCCAAAAGATTGTGAGCCTCATCAATTAAAAACAAATACTCATCAACATTTTCATCAAAAAATCTTCTCAAATAAACATTTGGATCAAAAACATAATTGTAATCGCAAATTATAAGGTCAGAATAAAGTGCTATATCAAGCTCAAATTCAAGAGGACAAAGTCGGTGTTTTTCTGAATAGGAAGTTATGATATCATAGTCCATTATATCTTCGTTTTCCAAAATATCTTTTAATCCATCATTTACCCTATCAAAATGCCCCCTTGCAAAGGGACAATCTTCAGGATTGCAGGAAATCTCATCATTTAAACAAATCTTCTCCTTGCTTGTAATTGAAATTGCCTTAATCGATAGATTTTTTTCTTTCAACAAATACAAGGACTTTAAAGCTTCTTTTGCAGTTGTATTTTTTGAAGTAAGGTAGAAAATTTTATCAGTCAAGCCTTCACCCAAAGATTTAACTGCAGGAAAAATTGTAGAAATAGTCTTTCCAGTTCCAGTCGGAGCATCAACGAATAAATTTTTCTTATCAAGAATCGCCCTATAAACAGCAACAGCCATCTTCCTTTGCCCTTTTCTGTACCCATCATAGGGAAAAGTCAAATTATTTGCACTGATGTTTCTTTTTTTAAGGTTTTTGGATAAAATTTTTGAGAAATTAATATATTCTTTTAATAAATTTATGTAAAATTCGTAAAGCTCGTCAAGACTTTTCTCTTTTTCAAAAGTTTTTGTCTTGTAATCATCTAATGAAACATAAGTAAGTCTTATAGTAATATTTTTCAAATCATTTTTTACACCATAAAAATACCCATAGCAAAAAGCTTGAGCCCAGTGTAGTTTATTTGAATCATCTAATTTATCGAGATTTCTTGTGGTAGATTTTATTTCATCAATAATTATTTTTCCATCTTTTTTCAAAAGACCATCCGCCCTACCCTCAACGTGAAATTCCATCTCGTCAATTTTAGTAATATTTTTAAGATAAAATTCAGCTTGGTAGTTTTTATCATAAGATTTTTGAATTTTTTGATGGGCTTTAATTCCTTCGACCATCCTATTATTGTCCCTAAAAGAATTATCAATATCCCCACTTCTCATAACAAATTCTATAAGTTTTCTAACAGAAGTTTTTATATGCATTTAATCACCTTAATTTATTATATCATTTTTAATATAATAATTTGAAATCAAAGGAAAATTTCAAAATAAAATTATTAATATTAGAAGATTTTATTATATTAACATAAAAATTCTTCGCCCTCATCTTGAGCGTAGTCGAGAGATCTCTTGAGATCTCCGTGCAGTCGCCTCGCTCCTACTAAAACACTTTTGCTTCGTAAACATCTCCGTGCTTATGAAAACTCATTTACTGCGTAAATTCTTCCGTGCTCTCGCACTAGTTTTCAGGATTTATAACCGAAATCAACGGTTATAAATCTGCACTAGTTTTAGGGATGATTGTGCCAAATCAAGGCACAATCATCTAGTCGATATGGTAGGTGGCGTAGTTTTATTTTGATATAGTATTATTTGATTTTTCATAATTTTTTTAATAAGAAATAAAAAAGCACAAAAAAATATCCCTCTCAGGATATTTTCTTGAGAGAGATATAATTTTTATTTAAAATAAATTATTTTCTTTTTGATTTGAAAAGAGCTGCTGATGCTGCTGCAAGAGTTGCTACAACACCTGTAAGTCCTGCTACACCTGTTTGAACGTTGTTAGCTTTTCTATTTTCTTTTTTAACTTCTTTTGATTCTTTTGTTTCTTTAACTTTTCCGTTTTCATCAACTTTTGAGAAATCAAATAGTTTTGCAAATTTATCTTGATCTTTTTCTAAAGCTGCTAAAAATTCTTTTGAAGATTTATCATCTTTAATAAGCTTAATAAATTCATCCCAGATGTCTTTGTTTTCAGGATCTTTTTCAGCTTCTTCTTTGATTTTACTAAAGTCAAATAAATCACTTATATCTTTATCATCATCTTTGTTAGCTAAATCTTTAATTTTTTCAATATCAAGTAAATCATCAAGTGATGGTTTTTTATCATCTTCAGGCTTTTTATCGTCTTCTGAGTTTTCAGGTTCTTCTGGATCAACTGGTTTTTCTGCGTGAGCTTTTAAAATTTCAGCTTTCAAAGCTTCTACGCCTTCAACTGTTTTAGCTTTGTTGATTTGGTCAAAATAGATTTGTCCTGTGATTCCTGCTGCTTTTAATTCTTCGATTGCTTCTTTTTTAGCATTTGCAAGATTCCATTCGTCTATTGTTACTTTTTTATCATCAGAAGGTTTTTCTTCTTTTTTCTTTTGTAATTCTAACCATTGATCAATAGTTAATCTTCTTGTTTTTGAAGCTTCTTTTTCATTCCAATCATCTATTGTTGTTAGGTTTTCTTTTGCCCATTCAAGACCTGCATCTTTAGCTTGTTCTACATCATAAACAGTTGTTGCTTCATTAACTCTTTTTACAAATTCATTTTTACTGTTACCAAGTCCAGCTTTTTGAAGTTCAGCTAATGCTGCTGCTTTTGCATCTGCCAAAGGTTTTTTTGCAGCTTCTTCTTTTGCTTTTGCTTCTGCTTCTTTTTTATTGTAATCATCTATGCTTATTAAACCGTTTGATTTTGCAGATTTAAGCGCAGCTTCTTTAGCTTGTTCTACAGAATATAAATCTGCAGCATTATCTATTTGACTATTATAAGCATCTAAATGAAGTCCAGCTGCTTTAAGTTCAGCTTTTGCTGCCAATTTTGCTTTTCCTAAAGGTGTTTTAGCTAATTCTTGATTTTTCTTATTTTGGTTAGCTAAAATTTCATTTGTTTTTTGTTCAATATTATAAACATTATTTGGATAAGCAAGAACATCTTTTTGATTTTCAAATGGTACGCCAGCATCATCTAATTGTTTTTTAGCTTTAGCTTGAGCTTCACTGATTTTTTGTGCATCTGTTTTTCCAGGCGCATCATTTGTTCCAACTGATTCAGTAGCTGGTTTTGCTGGTGCTGCTTCTTCAGCTTTTGTAAAGTTAGGTGCAAGAACACTAACTGATAGTGCTAGGGCTACAACTGAACCCAATACTAATTTTTTATTATTTTTCATAATTCACTCCTTAATATTATTTTTATATCACCATTATATATATATATATATATAAAGTCAAGTAAAAATATTTGAAATATAAATACTTCTTTTACTAAATTTAAAATTTTTACTCTAAAAAATATTTTTTCTACCGCCATTATATATTTCAAGGGAAAATATTGAAAATATTGGTATTTATATCGAAGTTAATATATATAATTTTTCAAAAATATTTTAATCAAAAAAAGAGAATTTTGTAAAATAATTTTAAAATTATTACAAAATCCTCTTAAATTTATATTCCTCTGCTAGCTCCGCCGCCTCCGGATGATCCTCCTCCACCGGAAAATCCTCCTCCAGAAAATCCGCCAGAGCCTCCGGAAAATCCTCCAAAAGATCCTCCTCCAAAGCCCCCGAATCCACCGCCGAAGCCTCCATATCCTCCGCTTCTAAAACCTCCTCTTCCTGAGAAAAGTCTTGAGAATATGATAAAAATTATAAATATTATTATTAATGTTCTTAAATCTATTTCGTCGTCTTCATCTTCTCTTAGCCTGTCAGCATATTCGTCATAATCACCAGTCAATTCTACTTGGTATTCTTCTAGAATTTGTGAAACGATGGCGTTGAAGCCTTCTGTTATTCCTTTGGAAAAATCACCCTCTCTCATATAATCTAGCATATATTCGTCGATAATTCTTCCAACCTTACCATCATTTAATCTTCCTTCTAATCCGTAGCCTGTGATAATTGAAATATCTTTTTTATCTTGGCCTTTTCTTTGGGAGATTAAAATCAAAACTCCATTATCTTTTTCCTTATCTCCAATTTTCCATTTATTTAAAAGATCTGTTCCAACTTGCATGGGTTGGTCTTCTACATCTTTTAAGGAAACATAAATCACTTGAGCTCCTGTTTTTTGTTCAAGTTCTTTGTTTACTTTTGTAAGATGGTCCTTGGTTTCTTGGTCAATCAAATTGAGTTCGTCGTAGTAGTAAGTGTTTGGTGATTCTGGCAAATCATCTGAAAAAGATGTGGAAGGTAGAAAAAGAAGAATAAAGGCAAATAAAATAGTTACTATTATATTCTTTCTTTTTCTCATAGTCTACCTAGCTACCGAAATTTACCTGTGGAGCATCTTGGGCTGATGCGTCAGCTTCAAAATATTCTGCCTTATCAAATCCCATCATTGATGCAAAAATACTTGTAGGAAATGATTTAACTTTTGTATTGTAAGCCTTAACCTCTGAGTTATAATTTTTTCTTTCTACTGAAATTCTATTTTCAGTTCCGGCAAGCTCATCCATAAGTTGGGTAAATTGTTTATCAGCCTTTAAATCTGGATAGGCTTCAGCTACTACATTGATATTTCTTATAGCTTGAGACATTTGTTCATTTGCCTCTGCCAATTCTTTTGGTCCTTTTGCATTTTTTATTCCTGCTCTTGCATTTGTTACTTCTGTTAAAGTGTCTTTTTCGTGTTTTGAATATCCTTTTACAGTATTTACAAGATTTGGAATTAAGTCCGCTCTTCTTTGAACAACATTTTGAACTTGTGCATAGGATTCGTCAAGTTGTTCTTTTTGTTTTACAAGTCCGTTATATGATGGAACCAAAATTATTATTGCTAGTGCAATTATTGCAACTATTGCAATAACAATTCCGCTTACACCTTTTCTTTTTTTATTTATTTCCATTTAATCCTCCTAAAATTATTTCTATTTTAATTATACCCATCTAGGAGGATTACTTTTCCTCTTTCTAAAGATTTTTTAATATCAATTGTTCTTTGATTTGATGAACCTTTGAATTTTAATCTTAAATCCTTTAATTCTTCTACAAAAAGTCCATCCACCAAAACATCACACATTGATAAAAGTTCTTTTGCATTTTCAATATTCACTAAAATTTCATACAAAAATCCAGAAAAAATCCAAATTGATTTGTCAGATTCTTTTTTGATTTTTTTTACGATTTGGATTAAATCTTCTGTAGATTCAAAAGGCTCTCCTCCCAAAATTGTAAGTCCTTCTATTTCATCTTTTTTTAAATATGAAATTATCTCTTGAGTTTGTTTTTCTGTCCACAAATTTCCAAAATTTGGATCCATATATTCTTCATTAAAACAATTTTTGCAATTTGCATGACAGCCTGTGACAAAAAACGAAGTCCTAATCCCTGGACCATTTGCCACATCATATTTTCTAATTTGCCCGTATCTCATAAATCCTCCATAAAAAAAGTCTACTAATGTAGACTCCGGCATAGACAAAATAAGTTTAAAAATTTATTGATAATATAATAATAAAATTATGCTACTACCCATCTCGAGCGTAGTCGAGAGATCTCATGAGATTTCTCGACTCACTACGTACGATAAATCAGGATGAACAAGAAAAACGTGTGGTTATTTATCTGATCGAAATGAGTGAAATTTAAGTTTGTCTACAGTTTGTAATATGTTATTATATATTTTTTGTTTATCACAAAGTTTTTCACTTTCTAAAATCAATTCTTCGTTATGTTAGGGCGGAGGAAATGGGGGAGTTTCGATTCTCCCCCTTTTTCCTCCCCCTAACAACCCCCACTTTTTTGCCCCCCTACAACCGACCATTGCATGGAGCTTTTCATGTAAGAAGCTTCGCTTCTTTCAAGTTTTTAAAATTATTTTCCAAATATAATAAACTTAAATTTATAAAATAAAAATCAATTCATTTTTTATACATTTATCATATTAATTAAGCGATCGGAGAAATTTCATGAGATCTCTCCATGCAGTCACTTTGCTCCTTTAGTCGAGATGGTAGGTAGCTTAATTTTTATTTTAAAATAAAATATTATCTACATTTACAATTTATATACAATCTAAGTCTACTTATGTAGACTCAGAATGTTGATAAAGTATACAAATCCTCATGCTAAGAATATCATACGGAAAAAATTGATTTGATTTCAAATTTTAAAATTCGTCAAAAATCGCATTGTTTGAGCGTTAGCGAGTTTGCGATTTTAGAATTTTAAAATTTAGAAATCAACAATTTTTGAAGTTAGATATACGTGCTTGAGGGTTTGTTTACGCTATGTGTTTATTAATGTAGACTTTTATTATATATGCAAAACTCTTGCTTTTATTTCTTTAGTTCTTCCTTCATTCCAGAAATTTTCTCCCAAATATCCGCAAGTTCTTCTTACTACTGTAAGTTTTGATCTTTCTTTATTTCCACATTGTGGACAATACCATTGGTTGTCGTCATTTAAAAGCATTTCTCCATCATAACCACATTCTGCGCAATAGTCAGATTTTGTATTAAATTCTGCATATTGGATATGGTCATAAATATATTCAACTATTGTTCCAAGAGCTTTTAAATTGTTTGCCATATTTGGAATTTCTACATAGGAAATACAACCACCTGATGACATATCTTGAAATTTTGATTCAAAATCAAATTTTTCAAAGGCAGAAATATTTTCTCTTACATCAACATGGAAAGAATTTGTATAATATCCCTTGTCAGTTACATCTTCAATCTCTCCAAATCTTTTTCTATCGATTGATGCGAACCTATTTGTAAGATTTTCTGCTGGTGTTCCATAAACTGCAAATTGAAGTCCGGTTTCTTTTATCCATTCTTCTTTTTTCTTATTTAAAAGATCCATTATTTTAAAGGCAAATTCTTTTCCTTCTTTACTTGTATGGCTTACTCCTTTTACAAGTTTACATGCTTCATAAATTCCAATATATCCAATTGTAACTGTTGCGTAGGCATTTTTTAAAAGTGGTTCTATTCTTTGGTGAGGTTTAAGTCTTGCTATTGCTCCGTGTTGAAAATGGATTGGTGATGAGTCGCTTGTTACATCTTTTAAGTGCTCATACCTTAATATCCCAACTCTTTTTACAAGATCCATTCTTTTATTTAAAATTTCAAAGAATTTTTCTTCATTATTTTTTGCAAGAATTCCAATTTGTGGGAGATTTATTGTACAAACCCCAATATTAAATCTGCCGTCAAATTTATAGTTTCCATTTTCATCCTTGTATGGTGGCAAAAATGCCCTGCATCCCATTGGAGAAAAAACATTTCCTTCGTAATTTTCTCTCATTTTTTTTGCTGAGATATAATCTGGGTACATTCTTTTTGCCGTACATTTTATAGATAATTCTGTAAGGTAATGATATTTGCTTCCCTTTTTTACATTATTTTCATCCAAAACATAGATTAATTTTGGGAAAGCTGGTGTAACATAAACCCCTGCTTCGTTTTTTATTCCTTGAAGTCTTTGTTTTAATATTTCTTCAATTATTCTTACAGTTTGGTCCAAGTATGGATCATTTTCATCAGTGTGCATAAACAAAGTAACAAAAGGTGCTTGCCCGTTTGATGTCATAAGAGTATTTATTTGGTATTGGATAGTTTGAATTCCAGATTCCAAATCTCTTTGGGTAAGTTTTTCAGCCATAGCCTTTATTTCTTCTTCACTTGATAAAATTTCTTTTGCCAATTTATAATTTTTCTTGTAAGAAACTTCTAAATATTTTGAAAGACATGAAATATTTATAGATTGACCTCCATATTGGTTTGAGGCAATTTGGGCAATAATTTGGGTCATAACATTACAAGCTACTTGGAAAGATTTTGGCGTTTCTATTGTCTTTCCATTTATAACTGTTCCCTTATCAAGCATATCTTTCATATTTACCAAACAGCAATTAAAAATTGGTTGGATTAAATAATCAAGATCGTGGATATGTATTGCTCCATTTTCGTGAGCTTCAACAAGGTCTGCGTCAATTAATTTTCTTTTTGCCAAATCTTTTGACACTTCTCCTGCTATCAAATCTCTTTGGGTTGAAGCAATCAATGGATTTTTGTTGGAATTTTCATCCATTACATCAATATTTGTTCTTTCAAGTAGGCCGATTATATCATCGTCTGTAGTATTTGCTGCTCTTTTGTAGGCTTGGACTGACCTATAAGCCTCGTATGATTTTGCTGTAGCGGGATTTTTCTTATCAATTAGTTTGTAATAAACTTGGTCTTCAATTTGATAAATTGAAATTTCTCTTTTATCTTTTGCCCTGTCTTCTATTTCATTTGCAATTTCTTCTGCCTGATTTTCTATGTAAACACCATTTGGTGAATTCATAGCTTTTTCTATAGCTATTTTTATTTTATCTTTGTCAAAATTTACTTTTTGACCATTTCTTTTAACAACTTTAACCATATAGCACTCCTTTTTTAATACTCTTCTAGTATACCATATATAGATATATCAAAACAAGAGGACACTATATATTGTGTTTTTTAGTTTTTTTGCATGTATATTTCTTTCCAATCTTTGGGATTTTTTACTGGTCTTTGTATAAATATAATTTGAAAAATAATTTTTAAAAATAAATTTTCCCAATTTAAAGGCAAAGAAAAAGAGAAAATCTCAAAAAGAAATTTTCTCTTTTTATATTTATTCTTTAATTTTTAACTTCATATACCAATTCATTATTTTTATCTAAATCTATAATGACATGATCGCCTTCCATAATATTTCCTTCGATAATTTTTCTTCCTAGATTTGTTTCAATATTTGCTTGTAAGAATCTTTTGATTGGTCTTGCACCATATTCTACGTCATAGGATTTCTCTAAGATATATTCGTGAGCAGGCTTGCTAAGTTCGATTGTAATATCACGATCTTCAAGTCTTCTTGAAATATCTGCAATTAATAGGTCAATAATTTTAAATATTTGATCACTTGTTAGTGGCTTAAACATAACTATGTCATCAATTCTGTTTAAAAATTCTGGCTTAAAATAATTTCTAAGTGATGAATCGACAAGTTTTCTGTTTTCTTCATCAATTGTTCCATCTTCTTTTAGTCCATCTATCAAATAAGTTGAACCAATATTTGAAGTCATAATTATAATTGTATTTTTGAAATTAACAGTTCTTCCTTGGCTATCTGTTAGTCTTCCGTCATCTAAAACTTGAAGCAAAATATTGAAAACATCTGGGTGAGCTTTTTCAATTTCGTCAAATAAAATTACTGAATAAGGATTACGTCTTACAGCCTCAGTCAATTGTCCGCCTTCTTCGTAACCAACATAACCTGGAGCTGCACCGATTAATCTTGATACAGAATATTTTTCCATATATTCTGACATATCAATTCTAATCATATTTTTTTCGCTATCAAACATGGCTTCTGCAAGTGATTTTGCAAGCTCTGTTTTACCAACTCCCGTTGGTCCAAGGAAAATGAATGAGCCAATTGGTTTATTTATATCTTTTAGTCCAGATCTTGCCCTTATTATTGCATCTGATACACTATCAACTGCTTCATCTTGACCAATAACTCTTTCGTGTAACTTGTCAGCAAGTCCCAAAATCTTACTTCTTTCACTTTCTACAAGTTTATTTACAGGAATGTTTGTCCAATTTGAAACTACATCTGCAATGTCCTCATCTGTTACTTCTTCTTTTATTGAAGAATTATTTTCTTGGTCTTTTTCTTTTTCTTTTAATTTATTTTCAAGTTCTGTAAGTTTTCCATATTTAAGCTCAGATAATTTTTCAAAATCGTAATTTCTTTCAGCTTTTTCGATTTCAACTTTTACCTTGTCAATTTCTTCTTTAATATCTTTTACAGAATTTATTGAATCTTTTTGACTTTTCCACTTATTAAAATCAGCCTTATATCTTTCATTGGCATCTGCCAATTCTTTTTCCAATGATTCTAGTCTTTTCTTGCTCTTTTCGTCATCTTCTTTTTTAAGAGCTGCAATTTCAATTTGGACTTGTAAAATTCTTCTTTTTTCCTCATCCAAATATTCTGGCATTGTATCAATTTCAGTTCTTACAGTTGCGCAAGCTTCATCCATCAAATCTATTGCCTTATCTGGCAAAAATCTGTCAGTTATATAGCGATTTGAAAGCTCTGCTGCAGCTATAACTGCTTGGTCTTGGATTCTAATTCCATGATAAATTTCATATTTATCCTTGATACCCCTTAAAATTGAAATTGTATCTTCAACACTTGGCTCATCTACCAAAACTTTTTGAAATCTTCTTTCAAGAGCTCCGTCTTTTTCTATATATTCTCTGTATTCATTTAAGGTTGTTGCACCAATTACTTTTATTTCTCCACGAGCAAGCATAGGTTTCATTATATTTGAAGCATCCATTGAACCTTCAGTCTTACCAGCCCCAACAATTGTGTGAAGCTCGTCGATAAACATAATTATTTGTCCTTCAGATTTTTTTACTTCATCAATAACCGACTTTAATCTTTCTTCAAATTGTCCCCTGTATTTTGCTCCTGCAACTAAGCTTGCCATATCAAGGGCGAAAATTGTCCTTCCTTGAAGTGGTTCAGGCACATCTTTATTTACAATTCTTTGAGCAAGTCCTTCTACAATTGCAGTTTTACCAACACCAGGTTTACCAATTAAAACCGGATTGTTTTTCTTTCTTCTAGAAAGAATTCTTTGGCAATTTCTAATTTCAGTATCACGTCCAATAACTGGGTCGATTTTTCCTTCTCTTGCTTCTTTAGTCAAATTTCTACCATATTTTTCCAAAGGATTATTTGTTTCTTCTGGATTATCACTTGTAACTTTTTGACCATTTCTGACCTTTTTGAGCTCATTTGAAAAATTTTTAGTATTTAAGCCGATTTCCTTAAAATAATCGCTTAATTCTGTATCTTCGTTTAAAATAGTTAAGAAGATGTGTTCAGTTGAGATGAATGAGTCACCCATTTTCTTTGCGCAATCTTCACTCTTTAATAAAATTCTTTGAAAAATTGTATTTGGATAAATATTTGCTGAACCAGATTGGCTTGGCAAACTTTCCATTTTTTCTTCCATTTTGTTAAGCACTTTTTTGTACAAGCCCATATTAGCTAAAACTTGGCTTACGAAAGAATTTGAATCTTCAACCAAGGCATAAGCTAGGTGGATAATGCCAACTTCTGGGTTGGCATTTTTGATAGCTAGTTGACTTGCTTCATTAATAGCTTCTGTAGATTTTTGAGTAAATTTGTTAAAATCCATAATATCCTCCTAATTTAATTCTTTTAATTTTTTATATAGGTCAATTTGATCTTCACTTAAATTTTTTGGATTATCAATAAGAATTTCTATATAAAGATCTCCAATTTTTCCTTTTAAATCCTTATATCCCTTACCTTTAATCCTAATTTTGTTTCCAGCTTCAATTTTTTCTGGAATATTTATTTTAAATTTTCCATTTGGACTATCGACAGTGATTTTTTCACCAAAGTAAGCATCCCAAGGAGAAATTCTTTCTCTTTTTATAATATCTAGTCCTTCTAGCCTGTAAGTCGAATCCCCCTCAATTTCTACTTTTACATAAATATCAGCATTCAAATTATATTTTGAACCATCAATTTTTAAATTTTTCCCACTTGTCATTCCACTTGGAATATTTATATTAATTTCTTTTATAGAATTTGTTTCTTTGTCTTTTATTTTTAGTGTCCTAGACACACCACTCATTGCTTCATCTAGTGATATATTAACCTTAGCTTTAATTTTTGACTTTTTTGCTTTTGTAAATCCATTTTTAAAACTTGATCCGAATCCTCCAAAATTTGTGGATGAAGAGCTTTGAGAAGATCTTCCTCCTCCAAACAAGGTTTCAAAAAAATCTGAAAATCCAGACGATCCCCCTGTACTACTTGTGTAGGTATAAGATCCATTTCCAGCTCCAAAATTTGAAAATATATCTGAAAAACCATATTGAGATGGGTCAAAATTTTGACCTTGGCTAAAGTTTCCACTTTGTCCAAACATATCATATTGTTTTCTCTTATTTTCATCAGATAAAACTTCATAAGCTTCATTTATTTTTGCAAATTTTTTGCTGGCCTTTTTATCATCAGGATGAAGGTCAGGGTGGTATTTTTTTGCAAGCTTTCTATAAGCTTTCTTAATTTCATCGGCATTTGCCTTTTTATCTACACCTAATATTTCATAATAATCTTGATATTTCATAAAACCTCCATCATTCTCTGACCATCTTTGACCTTAATCTTACTATACTAAGTTCCATTAACTTTGCAAGGAAATTATATTAATTTTTAAAAATATTTTAATAAAATTTTTAAAAAATTTTCAAAATAAAAAACCTTCAAATTAATGAAGGCTAAAGGTATTTACAAAGTAAACAAATCCTCATGCTAAGAATATCATACGGAAAAAATTGATTTGATTTCAAATTTTAAAATTCGTCAAAAATCGCACTGTTTGAGAGCGTAGCTCGAGTTTGCGATTTTAGAATTTTGAAATTTAGAAATCAACAATTTTTGGAGTCCGATATTCGTGCTTGAGGGTTTGTCAACATATATACTTCCAAATTAATGAAGGTTTATTTTAATGATCATATTCTATTATTGAAATTACATTATAGTCTTTTAATTCTTCACGAGCTTTAAGGCTTGTAAGTTCTATTAAAAATTCTAAGCAAACAACTTCTCCACCTAGAGATTCTACAAGGCTTGCGCAAGCTTTTGCGGAACCTCCTGTTGCAATCAAGTCATCTACTATTACAACTTTGTCGCCTTTTTCTAAAGAATCTTCATGAATTTCTATTGTGCTTTGACCATACTCAAGATCGTATGACAATGATTTTATTTCTCCTGGAAGTTTTCCTGGTTTTCTTACTGGGATAAATCCTACATTTAATCTATCAGCAAGGGCTGCTCCAAAAATAAATCCTCTTGATTCGATTCCAATAATATAATCAAATTCAAAATCTTTTAATTTTTCTTCCATGAGGTCTAAAGTTTCTTGGTAGGCCTCTTTGTTTTTTAGAAGGGTTGTTATGTCCTTAAATGAAATTCCTTCTTGTGGGTAGTCTTCAATTACTCTAATAGTTGATTTGATATCCATATTTTCTCCTTTATTCTCCTAATAAATAATTGTACAATATTTTGTTTCTAATATCTATAGTTTTTTCATTATCTGGTATATAATAAGATATTCCATCTATCATATCAGGATATCCTGGTATAGTTTGGGTATTTATTTCTGCATCATCAATATTTCTAAAGGCCCAAGCGAAAGATAAAATTGTTGACATTTTTATATTTGAATCCATATTATCATTAACCTTTGAAATTACTCCTGGAATTTTTATTATATTTTTGACTTTTGTCATATTTTTTATAAATTGTACGACAAAATCTTGTTGGCAAGAAATTCTTCCCAAATCTGCATTTGCATAACCTTTTCTAAACCTACAATAATCAAGAGCTTCTTTTCCATTGAAATGGTGAAGGCCAGGCTCAATTTCTTGTGCCTCAGCAATTTGTTCAGGAACGTCTATATCGACTCCTCCCAATTTATCTACTCCATCTTCTACTGCCTTAAAACTAATTTCTGCATAGTAGTCAAGATCTATATACAAAAAATCTCTTATAGTTCTAATTGTATCTCCCATTCCCCCGTAGGAATGAGCTGCATTAATTTTATCTAGATTTCCATCAACATAAACTCTTGTATCTCTAGGAATTGATATTATATCTATTGTTTTGCTATTTTTATTCATTAAAACAAGCATAAGTGTATCGGTTCTTGTATTTACTTTTTCACCTGTTGAATCAACTCCAGCAAAAAGAAATAACAATTCATCTTTGTTTTTTTGTTTAATTTTATTTTCATCTGAAAGATCATTTCCAGTAAATTTATTTTCATCATTTACAACTTGTGATGAAATAAATCCTTTGACTAGTGTAAAAGCAGCAAATACTGTAATTATCATCAGTAATATTAATAATGCTTTTAATAATATTTTTTTAATTTTCATCTATTCTCCTTAAAAGAAAAAACTTGAAAAAGTATAAATAATTAGACCAGCTATTAGGTTTCCCACAGCTATTGTAAGTAGAGATTTTTTCTTATTTAAACCAAGAATTGATGCAATCAAAGATCCCATCCAAACTCCAGTTCCTGGTAAAGGAATGGCTACAAATAAAAACAAACCTAAATATTCATATTTTTTTATATTTCCTTCTTTTTTTTTCGCTTTTTTTTCTGCCCATCCTGCTAATTTTTTTAGACTGTCTTTTGTTTTCATATAAGAAATAATTGGCATAATCCATAAAAGAATAAAAATTGCAGGAATTGTTGATCCTATAATTGAATATAAATAAGCATCTATTGGCTTAAACCCCATGGCAAGCCCTATTGGTATTGAACCTTTAAGTTCAATAAGTGGCAGCATACTTATAATTAATAAGGCTATCTCATTAGAAAAAGTCGATCTAATTAAATCTATTAGATTTTGCATTAATTCTCCTTCTTTTCTTTTTGTAATTATTATATCACATTATTTGACCAACAAAAAAACCGAAATCAAGATTTACTTGATTTCGGAAAATTTTATTTAGAAGCTTCATTGAAATATTTATCTGATTTTGTATCTTGCTTCATTTCATAATAAATTAATGAATTTAATTTATTATTTCTTTTTATAAACTCTTCATCTTTACTAACTTCAAGACCATCGTTATTAAATATTTGTTTAGTTGTAAGAATTGGATAATCCTTGTGCATATCTAACATATATTTTTCATAAGCTGATAATTTTATTCCACCAGCTTTTTCCAATAAATATGGAGTTAGATAATTTAAAGACATATTTACATCTTTTTCTTCAGCTATATCATAATTTGCCCAGATAGTAAATGGAGTATAGAACACATCTTTGTTTGTATAATTATCGCTTGATTTTATAAGTTTCATAAAGACATCGTAGTTTTGTGGTTGATGGTCACCAAAAATACAAAGAATTGTTGGTTCATCATATGATTTGAAAAATTCTACAAGATTTTTTAAATCCTCATCAGATTTTTTTAGTAAATTTACATAATGGCTAGTACCCTTGTCATCACCATTATTTTCATTTAATACTTTTATATCTCCAGGAACATTTGAAGTGTAGCCTCCATGGTTTTGCATGGTAACAAGATAAGCAAAAAGTGGTTTATCATCTGACTTATTTTCAAATTGTTCTTTGATTTTATCAAATGCAACTGAATCTTTCATAAAGTTATTTGTTGATTCAAAACTTTCTGGACTATTATCATAGTCTCCCAAAAATGCTATATTCTTAAATCCTAAATTTGGCCAAACTTCTTGTCTAGAATAATTTGTTGGCTTGTTTGGATGAGTTATAAATGTATTGTAACCTTGATTTTCCAAAACTCTTCCTACAGATGTGTGTCCTTCTTTTACATATTGTTGGAAAGGATAGGCTCCTAGTGGGAAGAATGTCAAAGGAACGGAAGTTAGGGCTTCATATTCTGAGTTTACTGTTCCTCCACCCAAAACTGAAACATAAGAATTTCCTTGGATTGCATTTTCATCTAGAGATCTTTGGAAAGCAATAGGATTTTCGCTTAATTTTAAATTTCCTTTTCCATAATAATCTGCTAGGGCTTCTGATTGAATCATTACAATATTTGGTTTTTTATTTTCTTTTGTTCCTATATCTTTGTTGTAATATTCTTCAAGAGTATCTTCAACTTCTTTTTCATCATAACCTTTTGGTGCTGTAAGAATTTGGTTTGCAAAAATTCTATAGAAACTATAAGGTGAACCTTCTACATAATAAGTTCTAGATGGTCTCCATAAGTTTACTCCTACACCGTTTTGTTTTATAAAATAATTTACACTAACAACAGTTATCAAGGCAAATATTGCAGAATATCCTGCCAATTGTTTTACATAAGATATTTTTGAAATTTTAATTTTTCCTTCATTTATTGAAGAAATTATCAATAACCACAAGCTTGCAAGTGAAAATGCCATTAATGAATGACCATTTAATTCTATAACTGTATCTTTTGCTACGTCAGCTGCAACACCAAGTGAACCCAAAAACGCAGGTATAAGTGGTGAATCTCTCAAAATATACAAGGCATCATTAGCTATACCAAATGCAATTGATAAAACTAAGATAAACATCATTGATAATCTTTTTTTTCTTATTACTATATATATTAATACTTGAATCAAAAATAGGATTAGAGCATTAATTAAAATATAAATAAGCTCCATTGATCCGAAATTTGGATTGTAGGCAGATTCTAATATATAAAATGACATAAATGGATTTAGGATAAATAAAATCCAATTTGTAATATCAAGAGCCTTAATATTTGATTTTCTCTTGTAAATACTTTTCATTCCAAGTGATGCCAAAAATACAATTGAAACAAATAAAATCAAATCTTGATATGTATAAGGGGCATGGAAGAATGTAAAAAATTCTTCTTCTGGAATGTGTGCTTTTAGTTTGCTAAGACCAAAAATAGATAAGCCCAAGATTATAAAATTCAAAACATAATCTTTGCCTATGCATAAAATTTCTTTTTTCTTATCAGAGGCCTCTTCTATTCTCCTAATTAAATTATATATAAAGAAAGAAAATAGAATTATTGATCCGATAAAAATCAATGTTTGTGTAAGAATTGATAAAAAGTCTGTATAATTTATATCTACATATGATCTGTTATCAGATGAGCTAGCATACATTGTCATTGTATGGTCTTTTAGATAAGTCATAACAGCTGTAGAATATTTTGGACTTGTTTCAAAGTTTACACTTAGTTTATTAAACATCAAGCTTGGACTTGGTTTAATAGATAATTTATTTCCCTTGCTATATCCATTTGTTTGGACTGGGTAACCCGTATCGGTTTTTGCCTTTGTCCATCCTTTCATTTCAACCTTATCAAGGTCTAATAGTTTATCACCAATATAAATTGAATTTATTTTGAAATTATCAGAATATTGGCTAACAGGTTCAGATTGGCTGATTTCTATGTTTTCATTTGTATAAACTTTGTAAGAAAAATCTTCAATAAAGCTTTGCATAAAAAGCATTATTACCAAAGATATAACAAATGAAGATATTTTTAATTTTTTATCTCTTTTCATTTTTTCCTCGCTTTTCTAATATTAATTTTGTATTTATAAGATGTTAAATTCATGTTAACTTTTTCGATACAATTATACATTATATCACAGATTATGTAAATATCATGTCATATTTTTAAAAAAAATTTATAAAAATTTTTGTAGTATAATATTTTTAATAGAAAGGATAAAAAAATGCTAAATGAAAAATTAGATTTATATATAAAAGAAGATTATTATCCCTTTGCCATGCCAGGGCATAAGAGGAATAAAAAAATCTTAAATAAAAAAATTTCCTACGATAGGGATATAACTGAAATTAGGGATTTTGATAATTTAAATAATCCAAAAAGTCTTTTTAAAAATATGGAAAAAAAGCTTGCTCAAATTTATAATGCTGATGATTTTATAATATCAACAAATGGTTCAACTTGTGGAATTCTTGCAAGCCTTAGGGCACTTACAAAAAATAATAAAAAAATCCTTGTCCAAAGAAATTCCCACAAGTCTGTTTTTAATGCTATTGAAGTTTTTGATCTTGATCCTGACTATATAAGGGTAAAAATAGATGAAAATGATATGGCCTACGATATTGATTATGAAGATTTAAAGGAAAAAATCGAAAAAAATTCTTATTCTTTGATTTTTATAACATCTCCAACTTATGAGGGCTATATGGTCAATTTGAAAAAAATCCAAAAAATTATTAAGGATAAAAATATTTTTTTACTTCTTGATATGGCTCATGGTTCTCATACAATTTTGTCAGAATATAAAAATAATTTTTCCTATGACCTTGCCATAACATCTTTTCACAAAAATTTGTCTGCCCTTACTCCTTCAAGTGGGATTATAATAAAGAATAAAAATATAGATAAAAAAGAAATCAGAAGAAATATGGCAATTTTCCAAACCTCTTCCCCATCCTATCTTATAAGTGGATCAATTGATGATATGGTTGAAAAATTTCCTAGATTTTTTGACCTTTGGGATGATTTAGTTAAAAATTTAAATTCTTTGTACCAAACAAAACTTAAAAATTTAAAATTTATAAATTCTAAAAATAAGGATATTTCAAAAATTCTTATTTCTTGTAAAAATACAAATATAAATGGAAATGACCTTGCTGATTTATTATATAAAGAAAAAATTGAAATCGAGATGGCAAGTGCGACTTATGTGATTCTAATTTCCAGTATTTTTGATACAAAAGAAGGTTTTGAAAGGCTAAAAAATGCCCTCATAAAAATTGATAAAAAAATAAAGTATAAAAAATCTGATTTTTCTTTTGAATTTGTAGAATGCCAGAAAAAATATTCCATTAGTGAAAGTTTTTCAAAAGAAAATCACCTTGAAAAAATAGAAAAATCTCAAGGAAAAATTTCAGCTTCATATGTTTACGCCTATCCCCCTGGAATTCCTCTTTTAATTCCCGGAGAGATAATAAATCAAAAAATAATTGACCAAATCAAATATCTTGATAACTTAGGTTTTGACCTATCTATAGATGATTCTTCGATTCCTCTTATAGATTGACAAAAAAAGTCTATTTTGATATTATTAATCTATAGAAAAAAAGGAGATACATATGAAAAGAATTATTACTTTGAATACAAGAAATCTTCACAAAAGCAAAAAAGACGGCGGCTGTGGCGAATGTCAAACATCTTGCCAATCAGCTTGCAAAACATCTTGTGGAGTTGCTAACCAAGAATGTGTTAACACAAAAAATAAATAAGGGCAAGCCCCTTATTTTTTTATTGTATAATTCTTACTATTTTACTATAAATTAAGGAGAAAAAATGATACACCAATATAAGGCAAAAGGCTATAATATTGTTTTGGATGTTTATTCTGGATCAGTTCACTTGGTTGATGAAATTTCCTATGATATTATTAGTCTTTTAAATAAAGATATAGAAAAAGAAAAAATTGAAGAAGAAATTATGGGTCTTCACAAAATAAATAAGGACCAATTTGATGAAGCCTATGAAGAAGTTAAAAATTTAGTTTCAGAAAAAGTTTTATTTTCAGAGGATGATTTCAAAGACTTGACCATTGATTTAGACAAAAGAAAAACTTACCTTAAGGCAATGTGCTTAAATGTAAGTCACACTTGCAATTTATCTTGTGAATATTGCTTTGCCAAAGAAGGCCGCTACCATGGACCTGAAGCAATCATGACAGATGAAGTTTCAAAAAAAGCCATAGATTTTCTTTTAGAAAATTCTGGATCTCACTATAATTTAGATATAGATTTTTTTGGTGGAGAACCGCTTTTGAATTGGGATTTGGTAAAAAATACCGTCGATTATGCAAGAAGTAAAGAAAAAGAATTTAATAAGCATTTTAATTTCACTTTGACCACAAATGGAATGCTTTTAGATGATGAAAAAATTGAATATCTTAATGAAAATATGAAAAATGTTGTGCTTTCTCTTGACGGAAGAAAGGAAAAACACGATGAGTTTAGGAAAACTTCTGATGGAAGAGGATCTTTCGATAAAATTGTTCCAAATTTTCAAAAATTAGTAAAATCTCGTGGGGACAAGGAATATTACATGAGAGGAACCTTTACTGCAAATAATTTAGATTTCACTGAAGATATAAAAACTTACCTAGATTTAGGTTTTAAAAGAACATCACTTGAGCCAGTTGTTGGAAATAATGAAGAAGATTATGCTTTAAAAGAAGCACACCTTCCAAGAATTTATCAAGAATATGAAAAACTTGCAGATATGATGATTGATGCAATTGATAAGGATGATAAATTTATTTTCTATCATTATATGATAGATTTAAACAATGGTCCTTGCGTTTACAAGAGAATTTCCGGATGTGGATCCGGATCAGAATATATGGCAGTAACTCCAACAGGAGACTTATTCCCTTGCCACCAATTTGTTGGAAATGATGATTTTAAAATAGGAAATGTATTTGAAGGAATAAAAAATGAAGAAATAATCAAAGATTTTAAGAAAAATAATTTATATAGCCAAGAAAAATGCAAAGACTGCTGGGCACAAATGTATTGTTCAGGAGGATGTGCAGCAAATAATTATAATGCAGGCGGCGATATAAATAAAATTTACGATTATGGTTGCAAAGTTTTCAAAAAAAGAATAGAAATGGCCCTAGCCGTAAAAATCCACGAATTTTTGAAAGAAAATGCATAAAAAATAAGGTGGCTTGCACCTTCAGAATGTTGACAAACTAAAAATTTTCCCATTTCGACCGAGTGTAACGAGCGGAGAAATCTCATGGGATCTCTCCATGCGTTCGTTTCACTCACTTAGTCGAGATGGGCAGTAGCGTAATTTTATTTTTAAATTAATAATAAATTACTAAACTAACTTTGTCTACGCTCTAAAGGTGCCCCGCACCTTATTTTTTTACCCTATGACTTGAAGCTATGGCTATAGCTTCAAGTTTTTTGGGATTTGATTTTTCTATTGTTCTTATAATTTCTTTTACCGTATTTGAACTTGTAATAATATCATCAAAAATCAAAACCTTTTTCCCAGTCAAATCTCCTTTAAATTCAAAGGAGTTTCTCAAATTTTTTGCCCTATCCTCAAGAGATAATTTGTGTTGAGCTTTTGTATTTTTGATTTTTTTAAAGCCTTTAAGATAGGTCATATCAGTATTTTTTATGAAATAATCACAGATTAATTTCACATGGTCAAATCCTCTTAAATTTAAAACGGAATTTGATGATGGACAAGTCAAAATATAATCAAAATCATCCATATTCTTCTCTTTTAAAAATTCATAAAGCATTTGACCAAAAACCTTATACAAAGAAGTATTCCTATTAAATTTATAATCAGAAATTAAGTGAGATATAAAAGAATTATAAAAATATAAGGACCTCGCCTTATAATTTAAAATTTCAAATTCATTGTCAACATAATCAAGCTTTGAAAGGCAATTTTCACACAAGAAAAATTTCTCTCTTTCTTCTTCCTTGCAAAAAAGGCACAAATTATCATCCAAAAATAAAAAATCCCCAATCATTTTAAGGCCTCTGACAATTCTTTTATCCAAAAACTCAAATTAGTCAATCTTTTTGACTCATTATTATTTCTTACCATTTGTTTTAAAATTCTTTTTTCACCAAGTAAAACCACCAATTTTTTCGCCCTTGTAATAGCTGTATACAATAAATTTCTATTTAAAAGCATATAAGCTGTGCTCATCATTGGAATTAAAACACAATCAAATTCAGATCCTTGAGATTTATGAATTGTAATTGCATAAGAAAGATCTAAATCTTTTATGTCTTCTTTCTTGTAAGATACAATATTTCCATCATAAAATTCAACTTTTAATTCTTCTCTTTCTTTATCAATATCAAAAATTCTTCCAATATCTCCATTGTAGACCCCATCTTCAAAATTTCCTGGATCTAGGCTTACAAGGTCATAATTATTTCTAACCTGCATTACCTTATCATTTAATTTGAAAATTTTATTATTAATTTTAATAGATTTTGGATTTTTATTTAACTCTTTTTGGCAAATATCATTAATGTTAACTACACCCCACAAAGATTTTTTACCTGGAGCAAGAATTTGAATATCATTAATTGGGTCAAGCTTATAATAATTTGGAAGCCTGAACTTAACTAAATCGAGCAAATCTTTTTCAAAATTTTTAGAATTTGAATCTATAAAGAAAAAATCTTTATTTTTTTGATTTAAAATTGGATACGAGCCATCATTTATCCTGTGTGCATTTACAACAATATTGCTCTCCTTGGCCTGCCTAAATATTTTTTTAAGCCTAACAGATTTTATGTCCGTATCCAAAATATCTTTTAAAACATTCCCAGGACCAACGCTAGGAAGTTGATTATGATCTCCAACCAAAATTAAGGCTGTATTTGTTGATAAGGCTTTCAATAATTTATCCATCAATTTTATATCAATCATTGACGCTTCATCAACAATTACATAATCACATTCCAAAGGATTATCTTCATTATATTCTGGAATTGGACTATCAGGTTTAATTCCAATAAGTCTATGGATTGTAAGAGCAGAATTTTCTGTTGATTCTTGCATTCTCTTTGCAGCTCTTCCTGTTGGAGCCGCAAGATTATATTTTAATCCATTTTCATCCAAAATATTACAAATTGCTTTTATAATTGTAGTTTTTCCAGTTCCTGGACCTCCAGTAATTACCAAAAGCATATTATTAAAAGCCTCTTTAATTGCAATTTCTTGCTCTTTCGAAAAAGCATCCAAGTCTTCATTAATTTCTATATCAAATATGTATTTTTCATTTTGAAGTCTTGAAAGATTAATTGCTGTAGATTTTTCAGCCTTATAAATATCCTTATCATAAACAAAGTCGTCATCAGCAATTTTCATTATTTGAATTTTTGATTTTAAAAGATCTTCATTAATTTGTTCATCTATTTTATTTTTATCAACTTTTATCAAGTCAAAAGTTTTATTTATCAAATCTTCTTTTTTAATAGCACAAGACCCGCTCATCTCTGCATCATTTTTTAAAATATAAGAAAGTGCTGCTGAAATTCTAAATTTAGAATCATTTTCCATTTGCATGTTTATGGCTATATTATCAGCCATTACAAAACCAACCCCTGAAATATCTTCAGATAATTTGTAAGGATTTGTTTTTACTATAGAAATTGTATTGTCACCGTAGGCCTTATAAATTTTATTTGCCAAATTAAATGAAATATTTAAACCTTGAAGATATAAGAGAGCTTCTCTGCTATCTTTAGCTTCAATTGTAGATTCTTTTATTTTTTCAAGTTTTTTCTTTCCAATTCCATGAATTGATAAAAGTTTATTAGGTTCATTAAAAACAATGTCAATTGCTTGGTCACCAAATTTTTCATAAATTAATTCGGCAGTTTTTTTTCCAATTGATTCAATATTTCCGCTAGAAAGATAGGAAATAATTGCTTTTTTACCAGAAGGTTTTTTTATCCTAGCACCTTCTACATTTATTTGCTCCCCATATTTATCATGATAAATTAATTCTCCCTCAACAAGAATTTGATCATTTTCATTAAAAAAAGGCATAATTCCAGTACAAGTTATAGGTGAGTCAGAAGTTTCCAAGGATAATACTGTGTATCCATTTTCTTCATTTCTATAAATTATACTTTTAATTATGCCTTCAAATTTCATTATTAATTTACCTGTTTTCTTTCAATAAGAGCTCCAAGTTTTGTAAACTTTTCGATTAGATAACTATATCCCCTATCTATATGGTAGATATCAGATATTTTTGTTTCTCCATCTGCAACAAGACCTGCAAGAATTAAAGCAGCCCCTGCTCTTAAATCTGTAGCTTTTACTTCAGCTCCATGAAGCTTATCAACTCCAACAATTACAGCCCTGTTTCCTTCGGTAATTATTGCAGCTCCCATTTTCTTAAGCTCATCAACGTGCATAAACCTATTTTCAAATACAGTTTCTACAACTGATGATTCACCTTTACAAACTGTCATTAAAGCCATAAACTGAGATTGAGCATCTGTAGGAAAACCTGGATAAGGGAGGGTTTTAATATTTGTGGATTTTAATTTTCCATCAGCCTTAACCCTAATCATATCTTCATCTTCAATTTCTTCAACTTGTGCACCCATTTCAATTAATTTTGCTATAATTGGCCTAATGTGAGAACCTAAGACATTTTTCACCAAGATATCTCCACCAGTAATAGCTGCTGCAAGCATATAAGTTGCAGCCTCAATCCTATCTGGAACTATGGTGTGTCTTGTTCCTCTTAATTTTTCTACACCTTTAATAGTGATATTAGATGTTCCTGCTCCAATTATACTTGCTCCCATTTTTGATAAAAATGAAGCAAGATCTACAATTTCTGGTTCTTTGGCTGCGTTTTCAATTACAGTTTCGCCTTCAGCCATAGTCGCTGCCATCATTATATTTTCTGTTGCTCCTACTGAAGGAAAATCTAAATAGATTACATTTCCTTTTAAACCATTTTTTGTTCTAGAAGATATTTCTTCATGACTCATTATAGTTTCAGCACCAAGAGCTTCAAAACCTTTTAAATGCAAGTCAATTGGTCTTTTTCCAATATTACATCCACCCGGAGCTTTTGTTATTGCATGACCAAATCTTGATAAAAGTGGACCCATTACTATAAAAGATGCTCTCATTTTATCCATTAAGTCAAAAGGAGTTTCATATTTATCAACCTTTGAAGAATCAATTCTAAGACTTGTTTCTGTAATATATTCAACCTTAGCATTTAAACTTCTTAAAATTTCAACCATTACTTCAATATCTTTAAGCTTTGGAACCTCATCTAAAATTACTTCCTCTGTTGCTAAAAGACTTGCAGCAAGGATTGGAAGAGCAGAATTTTTTGCTCCAGAAATATAAACTTCTCCCTTTAACGGCCCATTTTCTCTTACTACTAATATTTCTTCTTTACTCATATTATCCTATCCTCTTATTTGGTACCAAATAATCTGTCTCCAGCATCTCCAAGTCCTGGAACAATATAGCAATCATCATTTAATTTTTCATCTAATTGAGCTATAAAAATATCCACATCTGGGTGTTCTTCTTGAACTTTTTTGATCCCTTCAGGAGCTGCGATTATATTTAATAATTTTAAAGAAGTACATCCTTTTTCTTTTAATCTTTGGATAGCATCACAAGCTGAACCACCTGTTGCAAGCATTGGATCAATTACCAACATATCTCTTTTGTTAGAATCTTTAGGAATTTTTAAATAATATTCTATAGGTTTCATTGTCTTTTCATCCCTATACATTCCTATATGACCAACTCTTGCTGCTGGGAAAACTTCAATTAGTCCATCAACCATACCAAGACCTGCTCTAAGAATTGGAATTATTCCTAATTTTTTTCCTGAAAGTTGATAACCTTTTGTTTTACAAATTGGTGTTTCTATATCATATTCTTCTAAGGTAAAATCCTTACTTGCTTCATATGCTAGAAGAATTGTTATTTCTCTTATTATTGATCTAAATTCATTAGAACCTGTATTTTTATCTCTTAAAATTGAAATTTTATGTTTGATCACTGGATGATCTAAAACTGTTACTTTACCCATCATTTCTCCTTTACACATTAAAAATATTTCCAGATGCTGATTTTTTCATCCTATTCATTATACTCTTTCCAAGCCCAATGTCTTCAACTCCTTGGGCAAGAATAATATCTACATTTTTTCTATCCAAATCCCTAAGAGCTTCAAAAAGAACATGGCTCATCTCGATTAAATTATCCCTGTTTCCCAAAGAAAGTGTAGTATAGGAAGAAAATTTTTCAGTATACTTATCAAAAACTAATATTCCTACTTTTTTTCCTTCATTTTTATATTTTAAAGCTAAATCATTTATTTTTTCAATACTTTTATCTCCAACAAAAACTTGCATTTTTGCCTTAGGCGCATAATGTTTATATTTTTGACCAGGAGATCTTGGAACTTTTGAATCATCAACCAATGAATCATCCAAACATACATTTGGAATAAATTTTTTAATATATTCGTAAGTATAATAGCCTGGTCTTAAAATACAAGGATTTTCCAAACTCATATCTATTACTGTTGATTCAATCCCAATATCAGAACTTCCTCCATCAATTATCAGAGGAATTCTTTCATTCATATCAAAATAAACATCCTTGGCGTTTGTTGGAGAAGGTCTACCCGAAATATTTGCAGAAGGAGCTGCAATTGGTGTGTCACAAAATTTTATAAATTCTCTTGCAAGTTTATCTTTTGGTCTTCTAACAGCAACCGTACCTCCCCCTCCTGTAATTATATCAGGAATTATAGGGCTTTTTTTAAGTATTACTGTAAGAGGACCCGGCCAAAGATTTTTAATCAAAAATTTTGTCCTATAGTCAACCTTTTCAACTAATTCGTCAAGCTTATAATCTTCGTCAATATGAAGAATTAAAGGATTGTCTTCTGGCCTATTTTTTGCCTTAAAAATTTTCTTGGCTGCACTTGGATTTAATCCATCTGCTCCCAAGCCATAAACCGTCTCAGTTGGGAAAGCAACTAGCTCTCCTTTTTTTATAATATCAGCTGCATGGTTTAGGATATTTTCATCTATATTTTCTCTATCTACTTTCAATATCTCTGTTTGCATTTTTCACTGACTTTCTTAAATTTTCAATTATTTTTTTATTTTCATCGTTTTCAATTAAACAATAGGTTGGATCCATGTGGATTGTTATAGAAATATTTAGCTCTTTTAGAAGCCTCATTTCAACATTAGTAACTGCTTGATGCATAATTCCAACACTAATATTTGAAGGAACTTCCACATCACAACTTCCAACAAGTTTCCCTCTACCGTATTCGTGGATTTTTAAATCGTGATAGCCACGTATAAAATCCCCCGATAAAATTATATCTTCAATTTCTTTGTGAAGTTCCTTGCTGATTCCTTTTCCCAAAAGCTTATCAATAGTATCCAAAAATAAATCTAAACCTGGTTTAAATACTATAATTGAAAGAATTATTCCAAGTAAAGCATCTAGGTTAAAACTGATATATTTTTGCAAAATAACCGCAATTATTATTGATATTGTTGAAAGAATATCATTTCTTGCATCAATCATTACAGCAAAATTTAGTTTTGAATCTAATTTTTTATCTAAGTTCCTATTTAAAAAATAAATGTAGAATTTAAAGCCTAGGGAGAATATCAAAATTATTATACTTAATCTTGAAAGTTTTGGTAAATTTCCCTTATAAAAACTATCTATAGAATTTGTAAACAATAAAAATCCTACAAGCATAATAAGAATTGAAACAAGAAAACTAGCTATATATTCACTTCTTCCATGACCATATGGGTGGTTGGCATCTGCTGGCTTACTGCTTGCCTTTGCTCCTATTAAGGTGATTAGGCTTGTAAGGGCATCGCTCATATTATTAAAAGCATCTCCCAAAATTGCTGATGATGATGCTATTAATCCTATGCTTACTTTTATTATAAATAAAAATATATTTATTAAAATTCCTATAAGACCTGATAGCGAGATCAATTTTAATCTTACATTTTGATCTTCGATAGACTTGTAATTTTCTACAAATCTTTTTGCAAGAATTTCAAACAATTATTCCTCTCCCATTGTCTTTAATTTTCTAGTTTGGTCTTCTGTAATCAATGATTCTATCATTTCTTCAATATTTCCATCTAAAAAATCATCTAATTGATAAATAGTTTTATTTATCCTGTGATCTGTAATTCTTCCCTGTGGATAATTGTAAGTTCTAATTCTTTCAGACCTATCTCCAGTTCCAACTTGAGATTTTCTGTTATCTGAAATTTCTTTTTGTCTTTTTTGTTCTTCTATTTCATATAATCTTGCCCTTAAAACTCTCATTGCCTTATCTTTATTTTTTATTTGAGATTTTTCATCTTGGCAAGTTACCACAAGACCTGTTGGAATATGGGTTAGTCTTACAGCAGAATCTGTTGTGTTTACACTTTGTCCACCGTTTCCACTTGACCTATATACATCTGTTCTTATATCATTTGGATCAATTTTTATATCAACTTCATCTGCTTCTGGCAAAACAGCAACTGTAGCTGTTGAAGTGTGAATTCTTCCACCTGATTCTGTTTCTGGAACTCTTTGGACTCTGTGAACTCCAGATTCATATTTTAATTTTGAATAAGCTCCTTCACCTCTTACAATAAAAGTTGCTTCTTTCATTCCTCCGATTCCTTGGCTTGATACATCAATATCTTCAGTTTTGTAGCCTTGTTTATCAGCATACATATGATACATTCTGTAAAGATTTCCAGCAAAAAGACCAGCTTCTTCTCCACCAGCTCCTGCCCTGATTTCTACAATTACATCCTTGTGATCGTTAGGATCTGTTGGGATAAGTAAAATTTTTAAATCTTCATTGTATTTTTCAAGATTTTTTTTATTTTCATCAATTTCAGATTTTAAAAGATCAATCATTTCTTTATCTTCAGCTTCTTTTAAAAGCTCGGTATTTTCATTAATCATATCTTCTGCATCTGTTATTTCGTTGTATTTTTCAACAATTGGTTTTAGTTGATTGTATTCTCTTGAAACTTTTTTAAACCTATCTGTATCTGACAAAACTTCAGGATCAGCAAGTTTTTTTTCTAATTCTTTGAAATTTTCTCTCATATGTTCTAGATTTTCTAACATATATCCTCCTTAGATACAAGCCTTAATTATTCTATCAAAATCATTAAAATCCTTATAGGACTCAATATTCTTATATCCATATTCATTTAGTAAATTTATTATAGGTTCTTTTTGGTCATAACCTATCTCTAGATATATTTTACCATTTTTATTAAGAAAGTTTTTTGCATTTTTAATAATTTCTTTATAAAAGTCTAGCCCATCTTCTCCGCCGTACAAGGCATTTTGAGGTTCGTAGGATAATTTCTCATCCAAATTATCAAAATCTTTTTTATTAATATAAGGTGGGTTTGAGACAATAAGCTCAAATTTTTCCTTTATATTTGAAAATATATCACTTTTCTTAAAATCTACATTATTAATATTTAACTTAATTTTATTTTCATTTGCAAGATCTATGGCATCTTTTGATATATCTACCCCAAGAACTTTAGAATCTTTAATATTTTTTGAAAGAGCAAGAGAAATTGCTCCACTTCCTGTGCCTATATCAAGAATTTTTTTCTTATCATTTTCATCTTTTATTATAAGATCTACTAAAATTTCTGTTTCATACCTTGGTATTAGAGCCCTTTTATCAACCAATAAATCCAGACCATAAAAATTCCACTTGCCAATTGCATATTGGAGTGGATATCCTTTATTAATCTTATCTTGTATTTTCAAAATTTTTCTTTCAATATTTTTATCCAAAACTTTTTCTTGGTCTAAAAACAAAAGATTTTTCTTTGTATTTAATAAATATGTAAGGGCAATGATCAAGTCATCATTATCCTTTTCTAAAATATCTCTAATTTTCATAAATACATATAAAAAATAAGGTTAGATACCTAACCTTATTTATTTCTTCCATATTTTTTATTGAATTTTTCAACATTACCACCACGGTCAGAAAATCTTTGTTTTCCTGTATAGAATGGATGGCATTGTGAACATACTTCAACTTTTATTTCTTCTTCTGTTGATCCAACAGTAAATTCATTACCACATGATGTGCAAGTAACTTTTGCTTGGTGGTATGCTGGATGTAGTTCTTTTTTCATATAAACACCTCTTCTTGTCTCTTTCAATAAGCAATAATGATTATACCATATGAATATTTATCTTTCAAGCAAAACTTTTAAATATTGTTTTGATTCCTAAAACAAGTCCCATCGAATAAATAAATATTGAAGGAGGCTTACAAAAAATAATTATTTTTACAAAAGTTATTAATTTCATATCGGTAAGTCCTGAAAAATAGCACAAAAAATCATCAGGAGCTACTGGAAGTAAAATAGCCCATGCAAAAAATTTATCATATTTTTCGTGATTTAACCACTTATCATATTTTTTAAAATTTTCTTCGCCAAAAATAGCAAGGACAACTTCCTTACCAAAAAATCTTGAAATTAAAAATACTATAATAGATCCAATACAAATAGAAATATAATTATAAACAAAGCCCCACAAAGGACCAAACATAACTACGCCAAAGGCTGTAGTAATTCCACCAGGTATTACTGGAATTATAATTTGGATTATTTGCAAAAGCATAAAGATAAGTGGAGCCCAAATTCCATATTGTTGCAAAAATTTTTGAAGACTTGCAACGGATGTAAATATTCCCATCTTATAACCCTTGTAACCCAGATAAACGGAAATCAAAATTATAAGAATACTTGTAATATTTATAATAGTTTTTGCTTTAACTTTCATAAAAATTCCTAACTTAATTATTACATCTTCATTATAACTTATATAACAAATTTATGGTTAATTTTTGTAAGTTTTGTTGATTATTTCTATAAATTCTTCATTTGATTTGCATTTTTTCATTAAATTTATCAATTCACTTGTAAAATCAGCCTTATCTTTCATATCAGAATTTCTAAGTTTATATACTGCTTCAAGCTCTTTTTCATTTAATAGCAAATTATCTTTTCTAGTTGATGATTTTTCTATATCAATTGCAGGGAAAATTCTTCTTTGGGCAAGTTTTCTGTCAAGATGCAATTCCATATTTCCAGTTCCCTTAAATTCTTCATAAACCATATCATCCATTCTAGAACCTGTATCAACAAGAGCCGTAGCAATAATTGTAAGTGATCCACCATTTTCTATATTTCTTGCAGCACCAAAAAATTTCTTTGGTCCAACAAGGGCTAAAGGATCAAGACCTCCTGAAAGAGTTCTGCCTGATTGTGGTGTCATAATATTATAGGCTCTAGCAAGTCTTGTGATTGAATCTAGTAAAATCACAACGTCCTTATTGTCTTCCACAAGTCTTTTTGCTCTTTCTAGAACCATCTCTTGCATATAAATATGATTTTGTGGTGGCTTATCAAAAGTTGACGCAGCTACTTCTGTTCTTGTAAGCTCATTATCTTTATCCCTGTATTGGTTTACAAATCTTTTGAAATCTGTAACTTCTTCTGGTCTTTCATCAATTAATAAAACCAAAATTTTTAAGTCATCAAAATTTTTTTCAAGAGCATATTCAATATCTTTAATCAAAGTTGTCTTTCCGGCTTTTGGTTGAGATACAATAAGTCCTCTTTGTCCTCTACCGATTGGGGCAATTATATCAATAATTCTTTGGGAAATTTTATCATTACTTGTTTCAAGTTTTAATCTTTGGTTTGGGTAAATTGGTGTGAGTGATTCAAAATTAGACCTATTAAAAGCATCTGCTGCTCTTAGGCCATTAACATCTGAAACGAAAATTAGGGGTGAAAATTTATCTTTATCTTTTTTTACTCTTGCAATTCCTTTAATAAAATCGCCTGTTTTTAGTCTAAACATTTTTACTTGTTTAGGAGAAACATATATATCATCATTACTAGATTCATAAAGTTCAGTTCTTAAAAATCCAAAACCATCTTCATGAAGATCTAAAAGTCCTTCGCAATTAAATTTTTCGCCAAGATCAAAATTTTCATTTTCGTCATTCTCTTCCTTGATGGAATTTTTATCTTCTTCTAAATCTTCATGACTCTTGTATGTATCTTTTATTATTTCTATAAGATCACTTTTTCTATAGGATGAAAGAGATTTTATCGAAAGTTCCTTGCCGATTTCTCTTAATTCATCCAATTTCATTTTTTCTAAGTTCTTTATATCCATTTTTTTCCTTTGTATATAAAAATATACGGAGCCCTAAGGCTCCGATTTTATTTTTTATTTTTCTGCTGAATTTTCACATTCGAAAAATTCTATTTTTTCTCTTACCTTATCTTTGATTGCTTCATAACCTGGTTTTAAAACTTTTCTTGGGTCAAATCCCTTACCTACTTTGTCTTTTCCTTCTTCGAAATATTTTCTTGTTGCCTCTGTAAATACGATTTGGCATTCAGTGTTGATGTTGATTTTAGAAACTCCTCTTTCAATAGCTTTTTTAACTTGCTCTTCAGGAATTCCTGTACCACCGTGTAAAACTAGAGGAATTTTTCCAACTGCATTTTTGATTTCTTCAAGTCTTTCAAAGTTAAGTCCTTGCCAATCTTTTGGATATACTCCGTGAATATTTCCAATTCCTGCTGCTAAGAAATCAACTCCAAGTGAAGCAACTTGTTTACATTCTTCAGGATCTGCTAATTCTCCTGCAGAAACAACTCCATCTTCCTCTCCGCCGATTCCGCCAACTTCAGCTTCTATAGAAACATTTTTAGAGTGGCAAAGCTCTACTAATTCTTTTGTTTTTTCAATATTTTCATCTATTGGAAGACTTGATCCATCAAACATTATTGAAGTAAATCCAGCATCTAGTGCTTTTTTTGCACCTTCATATGTTCCGTGATCTAAGTGAAGAGCAACTGGAACTGTGATATTTAAATCTTTATCAAGTCCTTCAACCATTTTAGCAACTACATTAAATCCACCCATATATTTTGCAGCACCTTCAGATACTCCCAAAATAACTGCAGATTTTTTTTCTTCACAGGTTTCAAGAATTGCCTTTGTCCATTCAAGGTTATTTATATTGAATTGTCCAATTCCATAACCATTTTCGTAAGCTTTGTCTAACATTTCTTTCGCATTAACTAACATATTCACTCCTTAAATATTTCTTAATTATTTATCGTAAAATCATTTTTCCTTAGACTATTTTTAGTAATAGTTACTAAAGATGGTATTTGATTAATACCCAATTTTTTTACTAATTCCCCATTTTTATCAATATCTATTATGATTTTTTTTATATTATTATATGAGTCTTCTTCCTCTTTTAGAAATTCTTCTTTCATATTTTGAGAAAAATTTGACCAATTTGCATGAAATAGGGCAATTATTTTTTTATTATCTAGTAAAATATTTTCCAAAAATTCTTTTGAAATTTTATAATCAACTACTTGCATAAGTCTTCTTTTATTGAACTTATTATTTTTTCAATAGCTTCATCAGTTGACATTTTTAAATTTTCCATATCTGATCTTTTTGAAAATTCTACTATATCATCCTTGGCATCTTTTCCAACTGTAATCCTATAAGGAACTCCAACAAGGTCTCTGTCGTTAAATTTAACTCCAGCTCTTTCTTTTCTATCGTCAAGCATTACCTCTATGCCTTGATCTAATAATTTATTATAGATTTTTTCTGCTATTTCTTTTTGTTCTTCTTTATTTTTATTTACAAGAGTAATCCACGCTTCAAATGGTGCAACTTTTGTTGGCCAAATTATTCCATTATCATCATAGTGTTGCTCGATTATTGCTGAAATTGATCTTGTAATTCCAATTCCATATGATCCCATTATAAATGGTTTTTGTTTTCCATTTTCATCCAAGAAATAAGCTTCAAGGCTTTCTGAATATTTTGTTCCCAATTGGAAGATATTTCCAACTTCTATTCCACGAGCAATTTGAAGTTTTTCCTTTCCATCAAGTGAAAGGTCACCTTCTTTTGCTGTTAAAAGATCTTCAGCAACTTCCCCATCAAAATCTCTTTTGTAATTTGCATTTATATAATGGTGGTCGGTTTTATTTGCCCCAATTACTAGGTTTTTGTATCTTGTAATAGATTTATCAACAATTACTCTAACGTCTTCTTTTAAATCCTTTGGACCTGTAAAGCCAGGTTCTGCTCCAGTAATTTTTCTGATTGTTTCATCATCCATCATTTCGATTTCATGTTCTGGGACTTTTAGGTAAGAAATTAATTTTGCCATATTTAATTCCCTATCTCCAGGAACTATAACAAGAACTGGATTTCCTTGGACTAATAAATCAACAGCTTTTGCACATTTATTTTGATCTATTTTTAGAAAATTAGAAACTTCTTCGATTGTTTTTGCATCTTTAGTTTCTACTAATTCTAATTCTTTTTCACATTCATTTTCATCAATGTCTAAGAAAAATTTTGCAGATTCATCAGTTGCTGCATAATTTGAATTTTCTGTATAGAAAATTTCGCCTTCACCTGTTTCTGCAAGAGCCATAAATTCATGACTTGTATTTCCGCCCATTGCTCCTGAATCACCCTCTACGATTTTATAATCAAGATCTAGGGCATCAAAAACTTCTACATAAGCATCCCACATTTTTTTGTAGGATTTTTCTAAACCTTCATAATCCACATCAAAAGAATAGGCATCTTTCATTATAAAATCTCTTGACCTATTTATTCCAAATCTTGGTCTTTTTTCATCCCTAAATTTTGAAACTATTTGATATAAATTCAATGGAAGTTGTTTGTAAGAATTTATTTCATCTTTGATTAAAGTTGTAAATTGCTCTTCAGCTGTTGGTCCGAGGCAATATTCCCTGTCGTGTCTATCCTTTATTTTAAACATTTCAGGTCCAAAATTTTCCCATCGTCCAGATTTTTCCCAAATCTCTTTACTTTGTAAAACTGATGTTGAAACTTCTATAGAATCATATTTTTCCATAGATTTTCTTACAATATCTTCTATTTTATTTATTACTCTCATGCCAAGAGGTAAGTAGGAATAAACTCCTGATGAAGTTTTTCTTATAAAAGCTCCCCTTACCAAAAGCTTGTGACTTTGTGTTTCTGCATCTTGAGGATCATCTCTTAATGTAGGCATATAATAGTTCGATAATCTCATTTATCCTCCAACTTTTTGTATTTTTTTATCCTTAAAAATATTATCACAGTTAGTTTTTTTAATCAATTATTCTACAATTGTAACTGTTTGAACTTCTTCGCCACATTTTGCGTCAAAGTTTATTTCTGATAAAATATTTTTTTCAAGATTTGCAACTATGCAAGGTGTGATTATTGAAGGAACCCTGTCCTTTATTTTTTCTATATCTACCGATAAAACCTTATCGCCCTTATTTACCTTATCTCCAACTTTAACATGTGGAGTAAAGCCTTCGCCTTTTAATTCTACAGTTTCAAGTCCAAAATGAACCAAAACTTCTATTCCTTCATCTGTTTTTATTCCAATTGCATGGTATCCATCTGGTTGAAGAGTAACTTCTCCATCAACTGGAGCGTAAACTTCTCCATCTTCAGGCAAAACTGCAAAACCGTCACCAACCATTTTTTCTGCAAAAACTGGATCTGGAACTTCTTCTAATTTTACAACTTTTCCATTAACTGGACTTGCTATTGAAACTTTCTTTTCTACCTTTTTTTTCTTTTTAAAAAAATCAAACATTTTTACTCCTTTAAATCTTTCATTGATAAACCGATTCTCTCTCTTTTTTTATCAATTTCAATTACTCTTACTCTTATTATATCAGAATTTGTAACAATCTCATTAGGATCCTTTATAAATTTATCACTAATATTTGAAATATGAACAAGACCGTCAATTCCTACTCCAATATCTACAAAGCAACCAAATTCTGTAATATTTCTTACAGTTCCTTCTAAGATATCTCCCTCATTAAGATCATCGATTGATAAGACTTCACTTTTTGTAACAACTTCTGGAAGTTCATCCCTAGGATCTCGTCCTGGTTTTTTTAGCTCTTCTATTATATCCTTTAAAGTTAATACCCCAACTTCGAGATCTTTAGCACATTTTTCTAAATTTATTTCATCTAAATTATAGTCTACAAGTTTTTTTGCAATTTTATAACTTTCTGGATGGACTGCAGTGTTATCTAAAAAATTTGGTGAATCAGGAAATCTCAAAAACCCTGCTGCCATCTTGTAAGTTTTATCACCAAGTCCCTTAACTTTTTTTAAATCACGTCTTTCGATTATTTGTCCATTTTTAAAATCTTCTTCAATTCTTTTTGCAAGATTTAAATTTAAACCTGAGACATAGGATAATAATTTGTAAGATGCATTATTTATATTTACACCAACTTCATTTACACTATCTTCCACAACTTTTGAAAGCTCTTCGTCCAATTTTTTTTGATTTATATCGTGTTGGTATTGACCAACGCCCAAGTGTTTTGGATCAATTTTTACAAGCTCTGCCATAGGATCTTGGAGCCTTCTTGCCATAGAAACTGCACCTCTTATTGTTACATCAAGGTCAGGAAATTCTTCTTCACCAAGCTTTGATGCAGAATAAACTGAAGCCCCTGCTTCATTTACAATTGCATAAGAAACTCCATCAACTTCTTTTAATAAATTATTAACAACAATTTCAGTTTCCCTACTTGCAGTTGCATTTCCCAAGGCAATTATATCTACATCATATTTTTCAATTAATTTTTTTAATGTTTCAATTGCTTCTTTTTCTTTTGAATGAGGTTTTACAGGATAAATTACAGCTTGGTCCAAATATTTTCCATGCTTATCAATTACTGCAACCTTACAACCAGTTCTAAAACCTGGATCAAGACCGATTATATTTTTATCCTTTATTGGTCTTTGTAAGATATATGGTTTTAAATTTTTTGAAAAAACCTTTATTGATTCTTCTTCAGCCTTTTCAGTTAATTTATTTTTAATTTCTGTACTAATGCCTGGAAGCAAAAGTCTTTTATAAGAATCTTCAATGGCTTTTTTTATCAAATCTTCTGTATAATCGTTATTTGATTTATAAAGATTTTTAATTAAAGTTAGGTTGTAAGTATCTGTAAATTCTAATTTTACAGTCAAATCACCATTTTTTTCTGCCCTATTTAAGGCTAAAATTTGAAAAGGCTTGAGATTTTTGATTTTTTCATTAAAACCATAATAATTTTCATAAGTTAAATCTTCATCTTCCTTTTTTTCTGCCAAAATTCTTGCCCTAACAAGCCCATCTCTTCTTATAATATTTTTTGCCTCGATATTGTTTGCCACATCTTCTGCCAAAATGTCCAAGGACTTGTTTATAGCATCATTTTCATCTTCGATTCCTTCTTTTATGTATTTTTTTGCAAGGGAAAGTGCGTCTTCTTCATTTTGAGCCTTCATCAAAATTTCATCCAAAAGATCCATTAGACCAAGCTCTTTTGCCTTATCTGCTCTTGTTTTTCTTTTTTTCTTAAAAGGAGCATATATATCTTCAAGTTCAGTCAAAGTTTTGGCTTGATCAATTTTTTCTTTTAATTCATCATCAAGTTTTTCTTGATTTTCTAAAGAAGATAGAATTTCTTCTTTTCTTTTTTCAAAATTTCTAAGCCTTGTTAAACCACTTTCAATATCTCTAATTTCAGTATCTTTTAAGTCACCAGTTTTTTCTTTTCTATACCTTGCAATGAAAGCAACAGTAGAGCCTTCATCAAGCAATTTTATAACTTCATCAATCCTATTTTGATTGATATTTAATTCATTGGAAAGAATTTTAGAAATTTCCATTATTACCTCACTAACTTCATCTTAAATTACAAAAGGGACTCTTGAAAATTTATGACCATTCATAGTTTTTCAAAAGCACCTTTAAAAATTAAAATATTTATTTAAATATAAATATACTATACTCTTTTTTCAAAAAATAAAAAAGCTCTTACAAAATCCATAATTGATTTTGTAAAAGCTTTAGTTTAATTTTGTGTTATATAATTTATTTTATATTTTGGGAAATTCATAGAAATTGTTCTTCCTTGAAATTTATCTCCAAAATCCCTATCAAGTTCATATAGGTTTGATGGGTCATAAAAAACTACTCTTGAATTTTTTGATTTTTGTGGAACTAAATCCAGTTGGAATTTATATTTTGACCTGTTTTTTGAATAGTCCAAAAGTAAATCTATAAATCTTCCATAATCATAGTCATTGTAATTTTCAAATTCCAAATCAACCTTATACTCGCTGTCTTGTCTAATATCTGCAATACATTTATCAGACTTATATGATTTTTTAACCCCATCCGATAAATTTGTCAAAGAAATCATAGTAACAAGTTTGCTATTTTTATCATTAATCAAATTTATCAAATCAGTCTGATCCATTGTATCTCTAAAATCATCCAAATTTATAGGATCGAATGAATTCTTATTAAGCTCTTCTTTGATATCATCCAAGTTAAGTTTTCTAGTTTGAGTTTTATCAAAATCTTCCTCAACTTTTTCTTCCTTTTTCAAAACTTTCCTATCAGAATTTTTGCTTTTTTGAGGAGAATTTTTCTTAAAAGGTATGTTTAAATCATCAAATCTCATCCTACCCTTATTTTCTTTCAATGTGTCGATTCTTTTGTAAGTATTATACAAAGTTGTAAATACCATAAATAAAAAAGATAGGCTTGTAAGTAAATGTAGGATATTTTTATAAACTCCCTCGTCAGGATTAAATAAATTTAATACAAGCATCAACAAAAAAGGAAGAGATCCTGTATAAGAAAAGAATCTTTTTATAGGATTATTTCCAGATTTTTCTTTTTTTATTGGATTTTTATCTTTAAAAAGCTCTCTTTTTCTTTTTTCTTTCAAAATTCTTTTAATATTTTTATAGGCAAAAATAACAAATCCTAAAGCATAAAGTATATAAATTATAAGTTTAATGTTAGGATAATTTAAGTATATATCAAAAGGTAAAACCCTTAAAATCATATCGAAAATAAAGGTCATAGCTAATAAAAATATACCAGCCTTTAATAAAATTTTTGATATCAAAAATAAAATAACAAGACCAATAATGATTATTACAATTGCTAAAGGAAAGTTTATTCTATTTAAAATATCAAATATTCCATCATAATTTAAATTATTCATATTACCACCTTTGAGATAATTATACCAAATAAAAAAGAAATTTAAAATCTATACATATTGAATAAAAAGTAAATTTTCGTATAATAATTTCGTAGGCTGGAATAGCTCAATCGGTAGAGCAATTGTATCGTAAACAAAAGGTTGCGGGTTCAAGTCCTGTTTCCAGCTCCAAATAAATAAAGGCTCTTGCAAAATTAATCAATTTTCTTATTTTGCAACAGCCTTTTAAATTTCAAAATTCTTATAAATTTTTAATCTATAATATTTCCAATCAAATAATCATCAATTCTTTGAGTGATTTTTACATTTTTTATTTCATTTATTTCTACATTATCTTTAGTATGAACTCTTAAATAATTTGTAGAATATCCTGACCTATATCCATCAAGCTCTGTTTTTGTTTCAAATAAAACTGATAAAGTTTTTCCAATTTGCTTATCCAAAAATGCATGAGAAATTTCTTTTTCAATTATTGATAATTCCTTGGATCTTCTTTTTTTAATATTGCCATCAACTTGGTTTTTCATATCAGCAGCCTTGGTCCCATCCCTTTTTGAATATTTGAAAAGATGAGTTTTTGAAAATTTTATTTCTTTAACAAAATTTTTAGTTTCCTCATGATTTTTTTCGCTTTCATTTGGAAAACCTACGATTATATCAGTTGTAAGTCCTGCATTTGGGAAATATTCCCTAATCAAATCTACCTTTTCTTTAAAGATTTTTGTATCATATTTTCTATTCATAAGCTTTAAAACATCATCAGAACCTGATTGTAGGGATAAATGAAAATGATCACAAGCTTTTCTTGTATCTTTCATTCTTTGTAAAAATTCCCTATCAATATGTCTTGGCTCCATTGATGATAGTCTAATTCTTTCAATTCCCTCAATTTTTGCAATGTGTTCAATCACATCAATTAAAGAAATATCTAAATCAAAATCTTTTCCATAGCTTGCAACATGAATTCCTGTAAGGACAATTTCTTTGTATCCGTTATCCCTAAGTCTTTTTGCCTCATCAATAATTGAAACCAAATCTCTTGATGCAATATTTCCTCTTGCATAAGGAATCAAACAATATGAACAGTACATATTGCAACCATCTTGTATTTTTATATAGGCACGAGTCATATCACTTTGATTTGAAATTTCCAAATCTTCAATTACTTCTCCAATTGAAAATTCTTCTACATCTTCCATCTTTTCATTATTTTTAATAAAATTTTCGCAAAGATCAACAACTTCTTCCTTGTTACGAGATCCTAAAATTATATCTACGCCTTCAATTTTTTTAACTTCATCAGCTTTTACTTGTGAATAACAACCAATAACTGCAATTATGGCATCTTTATTTTCTTTTCTAGCTTTTGAAATAGTTTGTCTTGATTTTCTATCGCTCATATTTGTTACTGTGCAAGTATTTATAACGTAAATATCAGCGCTTTTTTCTTTTTTTTCAAAACCTCTTTTTTTAAATAATTCTTCAATAGCTTCAGATTCATATTGGTTAACCTTACAGCCTAGAGTTTTTATATTAAATGTTTTACTCATTAATCAAACAAATCCTTCAATTTTTCAAAAAAGTTCTTATCTTCTTTTACCTCATCACCAGATATTTCAGCAAAATCTTTTAATTTTTCTTTTTGTTCTTTAGTTAATTTTGTAGGAGTAATAACTTTTACATAGAAATAAAGATCTCCTTGCCTTTTAAGCCTGTCAGATTTTATACCTTCATTTTTAATTCTAAACTTAGTTCCAGTTTGAGTTCCTGCTGGGATGTGATATTCTTGGGTTGTTGTTAAAGTTGGGACATCAATGTTTCCACCTAAAGCTGCTGTTGCAAAAGAAATTGGCATCTCATAATAAATATCAAGTCCATCTCTTTTGAAAATATCGTGCTCTTCAACTTTTAAGATTATATATAAATCTCCATAAGATCCACCGTTTTCACCAACATTTCCTTTTCCAACTACTCTCATTACAGAATCATTTTCAACACCAGATGGAATATCAATTTTTATTTTTTCATTTTTGATTTTTTTACCTGTTCCTTCGCAATCTGGACATTTTTCTTCAATAATTTCTCCGGATCCGTGGCAGTTGTCACAAGTAGTTTGGCGAGAAACTGTTCCAAATGGGGTTTGGCTAATATTATTTATTACACCAGATCCATTACACTTAGGGCAAGTTTTGATTTTACTTTCATCCTTTGCGCCTTTTCCGTGACAAGTTTCACATTCAACTTCTCTTCTAACTTGGATTTCTTTAGAAATTCCAAAAGCTGATTCTTGGAAAGTTAATTTTACTACTTGTTGAATATCAGATCCTTTTCTCGGTCTTTTTCCATTTTGACTTCTTCCTTGGGAGAAAATATCTCCAAATATATCTCCAAATATATCTCCAAACCCACCAAAATCACCAGAAAATCCACCAGATCCACCGTTTTCAAATGCAGCTGATCCATAGGTATCGTATTGACGTTTTTTTTGAGGATCTGATAAAATTTCGTAGGCTTCTGAAATTTCTTTAAATTTTTCTTGGGCCTCTTCGTCATCTGGATTTAAATCTGGATGGTATTTTTTTGCAAGTTTCCTATATTTTCTTTTTAATTCATCTTCGCTGACATTTTTGTCAACTTCGAGTAATTCATATGGGTCTTTCATTTATCCTCCAATATAAAAAAAATAAATTATTGCTAATTTATTCAGACTGTCGACAAGCTAAATTTTCACGCATTTCGAACGAACGCAGTGAGTCAAGAAATCTCATGAGATCTCTCCATGCGTTCGTTTCACTCACTTAGTCGAGATGGGTTTTAGCATGATTTTATTTTTAAATTATTAATAAATTATTAAACTGACTTTGTCTACGCTCTGAATAAATTATTGCTAATTTATTTGTCCTATCTTAATTTATAATTTTATCTTTTTATACAAGCTCAACTATTATACCGCTTTGATAAAAAAATTAAATTATATTTTAAAATTTTAAGCAAAAATAAAGAATAAGAAGCAAGGCTTCCTATTCTTTAAATTTTATTTATTTTTATTCTTCGTCATCATCTACAACTTCATAATCAGCATCTACTACATCATCGTCAGCTTTTCCAGCATCTTGTCCTTCTTGACTTGCTTGAGCATTTTTATACATTGCTTCACTCATTGAGTAGATTTCTTGTTGTAGAGCTTCTGTTTTTGCTTTGATATCTTCTGTATTGTCAGCTTTAATACTTGCTTCTAGATCTTTGATTTTTTCTTCAATCTTATCTTTTTCGCCACCTTCAACTTTTGCTTCTTCAAGAGTTTTTCTTGCTTGGTAAACTAATGATTCAGCATTGTTTTTAACTTCAATACTTTCTTTTTTCTTTTTATCATCTTCAGCAAATTTTTCAGCTTCTTTTACTTTTTTATCTATTTCTTCATCAGTTAGGTTTGTTGATGATGTGATAGTAATTTTTTGTTCTTTTCCACTTCCTTGGTCTTTTGCAGATACATTTACAATACCATTTGCATCAATATCGAATGTAACTTCAATTTGTGGAACTCCACGTCTTGCTGCAGGAATTCCTGTAAGTTGGAATCTACCAAGTGTGGTGTTATCTGCTGCCATTTCTCTTTCACCTTGTACAACGTGAATATCTACATCAGTTTGTCCGTCTGCAGCTGTTGTAAAGATTTGAGATTTTTTAGTTGGAATTGTTGTATTTCTTTCGATTAATTTTGTAGCAACTCCACCAAGAGTTTCAATTCCTAATGAAAGTGGTGTTACATCAAGAAGTAATAAATCTTTAACTTCTCCTGTTAAAACTCCACCTTGAATTGCAGCACCAAGTGCAACACATTCGTCTGGGTTTATATCTCTTTGTGGTTCTTTTCCAATTATATTTTTAACTAGATCTTGAACTGCAGGTATTCTTGATGATCCACCTACAAGTAAAACTTTTTCGATATCGCTTGATGATAATGAAGCATCTTTTAGGGCATCTTCCACTGGTTTTCTTGTTGCTTCAACTAAATCGTGTGTCAATTCATCAAATTTTGCTCTTGTAACTGTCAAATCTAAGTGAACTGGTTGTCCATCTACTGCTGTAATAAATGGTAGATTTACATTTGTTGTTTTTGTTGATGATAATTCTTTTTTAGCTTTTTCTGCTGCATCTTTTAATCTTTGCATAGCTGTAAGATCTTTTGTTAAATCTACGCCAGTTTCTTTTTTAAATTCAGCTGCTAGATATTCAACTAATCTATTATCAAAGTCATCTCCACCTAATTTATTATTTCCTCTTGTAGATAAAACTTCAAATACTCCATCGCCTACTTCTAGAATTGATACGTCAAATGTACCACCACCAAGGTCATAAACCATAATTTTTGCTTGGTCAGTTTCTTTGTCCATTCCGTATGCAAGGGCTGCTGCTGTTGGTTCGTTTATAATTCTTTTTACATTTAAGCCTGCAATTTTTCCAGCGTCTTTTGTAGCTTGTCTTTGAGCATCTGTAAAGTAAGCAGGAACTGTTATTACTGCATCTGTTACTGTATCGTTTAAATAGCCTTCTGCATCTGATTTTAATTTTTGTAAAATCATTGCTGAAACTTCTTCTGGTGTATAAGAATTTCCATCAATTTCATTTGTTTTATAATCAGATCCCATTTCTCTTTTTATTGATGAGATTGTTCTATCTGGATTTGTTATTGCTTGTCTTTTTGCAGTTTCTCCAACAAGTCTTTCTCCATCTTTTGTAAATGCTACAACTGATGGTGTTGTTCTATTTCCCTCAGTATTTGGGATTATTGTTGAATCCCCACCTTCCATAACGGCAACTGCTGAGTTTGTTGTTCCTAAATCAATTCCTATAATTTTTGCCATATTAATTTCCTCCTATTTTGCAACTTTAACCATGCTTGGTCTTATAACTCTATCATTTAGTTTGTATCCTTTTTGATAGGTTTCTATAATATAATTTGATTTGAAATCTTCGTTTTCTTCTGTTTGAAAAGCGTGGTGGAAGTTTGGATCAAATTCTACTCCATCAGATTCGATTTCTTCCAAGCCTTCTTTTTCCAAAACTTTCCAAAAAGAATCTCTTATCATTACGATTCCTTTTACAAAAGAATCTTCTTCATCCTGATCTTTAAGTGCTCTATCAAAATTATCTAAAACTGGTAAAAGTTCTTCGATTAAATTTGATGAAGCAAACTTTTTAAAATCAGCTCTTGCTTTTTCTTCTCTTTTTTTGAAATTAGTAAAATCTGCTAATAGTCTTTGATATTTTTCTTTGTACTCATTATCATCGTCATTTGGCAATTCTTCTTCAACATTACCATCTTCATCAACTATTTCAGCATCAATTTCTTCTAATTCTTCTTCTATATTTTCATTTAAATCTTCTTTTACATTTTCATCATGCTTTTTTTCATTGTCCACCTTAAACACCTACCTTATTATTTGCTAAGTAAATCTGATATTAGTTTGATGTCAGAAATAACTTCCTTATAATCAATTCTTGTAAGTCCTATTATTCCAATTTGGCCTACAATGTCTTTGTCATAATTAAAATGTGAAGTTATGATTGTATTATCTTTCAATTCATTTATCTCATTTTCATCACCAATAGTAATTTGCAATTCATTGTTGGAATTTTCAATCAATTCCCAAATTCTTTCCTTACTATCAAATATCTTAATAAACTCTTTAGCCTTAATTGGATCTTCAAATTCTTTGAAATTAAAGATATTGCCTAGTCCTTTTATAATAACTTCTTTGGTCAAATCACTTAAAGAATCATTGTTGATTTTTTTCTCCAAAATATCCAACAAATTTTCATACTTCTTAAAGCCAGAATTTTTGATTTTTTCAAAAATTTCTGAAAGATTTTTTAAACTTTCTCCCTCAATATCTTGTTTTAAAGTTTTTGAAATTTCAAATAATTTCTCATCATCAATTTCTTCACTTATATAAATTCTATCGCTTATTAAACTTCCGTTATCATAAACTACAATAAACAAAAGCATGTTGGGGTCAATTTTTAAAAGCTCTAAATTAATTACCTTAGTAATATTGTTTCTTATGGTGTAAGAAACGGCTGTAAGATTTGTCATTTTGGACAGAAGTAGCGTCGCAGTCTCCACAATTTTTGAAACATTGCCATATCTTTTATCAAGAATTTTTTCTAAATTTTCATCTTCTTTCTCATTTAATGAATTTTCTAATAAATTATTTACATAAAGTCTGTAACCTTTATCGGATGGGTATCTTCCTCCAGATGTGTGAGCTTTTTCTAAAAGTCCCATCTTTTCAAGAGTGCTCATCTCATTTCTAATTGTTGCAGACGAAATATCTAGTGAATATTCATTAAGCAATGAATTTGAACCAATAGGCTCTCCAAGATTAACGTATGAGTTTATAATGGAAAAGAGTATCATCTTCTTTCTCTCGTTCATTATTTTCACCTCATTTAGCACTCCAATTATCTGACTGCTAATTATAATATACTAGGTAATTTCCTTTTTGCAAGTTATATTATTTCAATATAAAATTCATTTGATAAATCAAAACCCTTGTGGGTAAATCTTAAATTTTGATCAATTTCAAAAAATCCCTCATTATAAAATTTTTCAATGATTTCACTATACTTTTCTAAGATAGAATGCCCAAAAATATTTTCAAATTCTTTTAAGTTAATCCCTTCTACTTCTCTTAATTTAAAAATTATATATTCTTTTTCCCTTTCTTCATTTGAAATAAATTCCCTAAATTCTATTGGAAATTTTCCTTTATTAATTAATTTTTCATATTTTACAAAATTTTTTACATTATTATATCTAATATTTGACAAAAATCCTGATGCCCCAAGTCCAAAGGCAAGGTATCCCCCTTCTGACCAATATTTTTTATTGTGGTAGGATTCAAAGCCTTTTTTTGAAAAATTAGAAATTTCATACCTATTTAGGCCAATATCTTCTAAATAATTTTCAATATAAGAAAAAATATCTCTTTCCAAATCATCATCCATAAGTTTTAGCTTGTCTTTTTTATAAAGGCTATAAAAATGTGAGCCTTTTTCGAGAATTAAAGAATAATAAGATAAATGTTCTGGATTTATTTTTTTTATTATTTCTAAATCCTTTTTTATAGAATCAAAATTTCCACTTGGTAGATTTAAAATCATATCCAAAGAAAGATTATCAAAACCTGCTTTTCTAATATTTTCTATATCCTTTAGGACAATTTCCTTGTTGTGGTCTCTGCCAATTTTTTTTAAAACCTCATCATCAAAAGATTGAACGCCAAGAGAAATCCTATTTATACCTAAATTTTTGTAAGCTTTTAATTTATCCAAGGTCAAAGAATTTGGGTTTGCTTCAATCGTAAATTCTTTGACCTGACTTAAATCAAATTTTTTAAGTAAATCTACAAGCTCTTTAATATATTTAAAATCAACATAAGTTGGAGTTCCCCCACCAATATAAATTGAATCAATTTCTACATCCATATTTTTTTGGTATAATTTTATTTCTTTTTTTAAATTTTCAAAATAAGGCTTTATCCAAGATTCTAAATTCGGAAAAGCAGTAAAATCGCAATAAAAACATTTTTTCTTACAAAAAGGAATGTGAATATAGATTCCAATTTTTTCCATATTTTCTCCTTAAATTTTTCAAAAATAAAAAAGCCTTACTAACTTCACTTAATTAATTTAGAAAACCTTCATGCAAAGAATATCATACGGAAAAAATTTACTTGATTTCAAATTAAAAAATTCGTTAAAAATCAGACTCTAAAATTTAAAGCAATGATAATTCATTAAATAAATTAATTTCAATTATATTTTAATTATTCGCTTTATTTAGAGGGATAAATATTAAAATCGTGCCACTGGCACAATTTTAAGCTATTTATCTGTCATCGCGTTAGCGAGTTTACGGTTTTTAGAAGTTTTTGATTTAGAAATCAAAAATTTTTGTAGTCAGATATTCGTGCTTGAAGGTTTTTCTAAGTTTGAAGCTAGGTAAAAGCTTTATTCATCATCATATTTCAATACAGCAAGGAAGGCATCTTGTGGAATTTGTACGCTTCCTAATTGTCTCATTCTCTTCTTTCCTTCTTTTTGTTTTTCTAGAAGTTTTTTCTTTCTTGATATATCTCCACCGTAACATTTTGCAATTACATCTTTTCTCAAAGCTCTTACAGTTTCTCTTGCTATAACTTTTGAATCAATTGTAGCTTGAATTGGAATTGCAAATTGTTGTCTTGGAATTTGATCTTTTAATTTTTCAACAATTGACCTTCCCCTTTGATAGGCAAAATCCTTGTGAACAATTGTAGATAAAGCGTCAACCTTATCTTCATTGATTTTTATATCAAGTTTTATTAAATTACTTTCTTCATAATCTACAACTTCATAATCCAAAGAAGCATATCCTTTTGATCTTGATTTTAAAGAATCAAAAAAATTATAAATCACTTCATTTAAAGGAATTTTATATTTTATTATGACCCTATTTTCATCCATATAGGACATATCAATTAGCTCGCCCCTTCTTGATTGGGCAAGTTCCATTACTGGTCCTATATATTCTTTTGGTGTCATAATTTCAGAAATTGTTATTGGTTCTTTTACATAATCTATTTCTGATGGTGGTGGAAAATCATTAGGATTTTCTAATTTTTGCTCTTCGTGGCCTTTTGTTTTTACCCTATAAATTACTGAAGGAGCTGTAGCAATAATGTCCAAATCATATTCTCTTTCAAGTCTTTCAGTAATAATATCCATATGCAAAAGTCCCAAAAATCCACACCTTAGTCCAACGCCCAAGGCTTGAGAATTTTCTTGTTCAAATACTAAAGATGCATCGTTAACTTGAAGCTTTTCCAAAGAATCTTTTAATTTATTAAATGATTCGCCCTCAGCAGGATAAATTCCAGAATAAACCATAGGCAAAACTTCTTTGTAGCCAGATAGAGCTTTTTGTGTTGGATTATTTTTTAAGGTAATTGTATCACCAACTCTTGCATTTCTAATATCTTTAATGCTTGCTTCAATAAATCCTACATCTCCACTTTTTAATTCTTTCGTTTCAATCCTATTTTTCATAGTATAACCAACGCCAGTTACTTCGTAGGATTTTCCGCTTGCCATCATCAAAATTTCATCTCCAGCCTTTACACTTCCTTCAAAAATTCTAACATAGCAAATAACTCCCCTATAGGAATCATAATATGAATCAAAAATCAAAGCTTTTAAAGGCTTATCATCATGATCTTCTGGGGCTGGAACATTTTCTATAATATCTTCAAGAACATCTTCAATATTTAATCCAGTTTTGGCAGAAATTAATGGAATATTTTCTGTATCAAGGCCAATTTGATTTTCTATTTCTTCTTTTGTTTCTTCAACTCTTGCACTTGGAAGATCAATTTTATTTAAAACTGGCAAAATTTCCAAATCTTGTTCAAGTGCAAGATAAGTATTTGCCAAAGTTTGAGCTTCAACTCCTTGAGAAGCATCAACAACTAAAATCGCACCTTCGCAAGCTTTTAAAGATCTTGAAACTTCATAAGTAAAGTCAACATGGCCAGGGGTATCAATTAAATTTAAATCATAAATTTTTCCGTCTTTGGCCTTATATTTTAACTTTACAGATTTTAATTTTATGGTAATTCCTCTTTCTTGCTCAAGCTCCATACTATCGAGCATTTGATCATTTATTTCTCTTTTTGCAACAGACTGAGTTTTTTCTATTAGTCTATCTGCAAGAGTAGATTTTCCATGATCAATGTGGGCAATAATCGAAAAATTTCTTATATTTTCTTTTTTATTCATTATCTATTTTCCTTATCTACAAATCCTATATCATAAATTGGGAAAAACCTTAAAAAAGCGTGTCCAACTATTCTTTCTTCTGAAATTGGTCCAAAATTTCTAGAATCATTACTTGCGTTTGGAAGTCTATTATCTCCCATTACAAAATATTCCCCATCTTTAACTTCCCATGAAGAATTTTCATTTGTCGTTAAAGTTTCTTCGCTATTTATATAATTTTCCTCATAAATTTCACCATTAACATATACACTGCCATTTTTTACTTCAATATTATCTCCTGGCATACCTACAATTCTTTTTATATATAAAGTATCGGCTTGGTCGGGAGCTTCAATTATTACAATATCCGCCCTATTATAGCCCTTAAAATGTTTTGAAACCTTGTCAACAAATAGCATATCGCCACTATGTAAAGTATTTAACATAGAATTTCCTTCAACTTTTGTAGCATCCATTATAAAAATTTTAATAAAAAATGCAATGATTAATGCAAATAGTATAGTTTTTACCCAATCAAGAAATTCCAAATCTTTAGTTTTTTCTGTCATATCACACCTCTCTCATTTTATAATTATAAACGAATCTTACAAAAGTTCCAAATATTTTAAGATTTAATAATTATAAAGATTTGTAATAAATATAGTTTTATGGTAAAATAAATCAGTCGATATAAATTGGGGGTGAAAAAATGGCAAACATTAAATCAGCTATAAAAAGAATTGATGTAACAAGAAAACAAACTGCTAGAAATAAATCAGCAAAATCAGAAATAAAAACTTACGTTAAAAAATTTGAAGAAGCTATTGCAAATAATGATAGCGAAAAAGCTAATGAACTTTTCAAAACTGTTGATAAAAAAGTAAAACAAGCAGCAGCTAAAAACATAATTCACAAAAATCAAGCTAGTAGAACAACTTCAAGATTAGCTAAAAAATTAAATTCATTAAACGCTTAATTTTTAATCGGTTCATTCAAACTTGCGACTTAGATAAGTCGCCAAGATTAGAATGAGTCGATTTTTTTTATTTAGAAAATTTCTCAATAAAAATAAGCATATGTAAATTCATATCAAAATCTTCACTTTTTTGTTTCAAATCACAAGAATAAAGAAAATCTTGAAATTCAAATAATTCTTCCAAAGAAAAATTTCCAATAAAGCCCTTGTCTTTTCTAAGCTCAAAACTTGAAATACCTAAAGCTTTTTGTATAAAAGAATCATTATAAGAATCTTTTAATAAAATTTTTATGCCAAGTAAATTTCTAATATGCCTAACAAGCATGTAAAAAATTTTAAATATTTCATCCATATCCTTTGCCATATGTAAGTATGTATTCATGGCAGTTTTGGTATCCCTTTTTGATAATGAATCTGTAAGATTAAAAATATTTAAATCTAAAACTTGGTCTAATTGTTCATGAACATCAACAAGTAAAACCTCGCTTTTATCTGAATTTGCAATAATTTTATCAACAGTATTAATTACCTCATAAAGATCAATTTGAGAATTTTTATTTAAATATGAAAACCTATCAATAATTTCATTTATATAAGATTTCTTTATTTTTTTCCCATTTTTTACAAATCTTTTTCCAATAAAAGAAACTAACTCATTATTATTTAGCCTATCAATTTCAACAATCTCACCAGATTTTTTAATGGCCTTATAAAATTTTCCCTTAAAGACACTTTCTTCAGGAATTATTATGAAAGTCAAAAAATCTCCTATATTTTCCATATCTTTTATAATAAGATTACAAAGATCTTCATAATCTTTGATATTATTTTTTGAAAGATCAATATTTCTCCAAATAAGAACTTTTTTCTCCTCCATTATAGGATAGGTATCCATGGCAGTTTTTATGTCCTCAAGGCTCTTTTTTCCCTTAATTTCAATATAATTAAAATCAGGAAAAGATATTAAATCCTTTGCTTGGTCTATTATTGTTTCTTTTAAATATTCTTCTTTAGAATCAATCAAATAAATTCCCTTACTTTTTTTATTAAAAAGCTCAGTCATAAATTCCTTATAATTCATCTGAAAAATCCTCCTTTCACATATTTTTTTATTTTAAATGAATTTTTGTAAAAATCAATTTGGCAAAATCCATCAGTCTGAGTATTGTAAATCTTTGTATTTTTCAAATTTTCTAATACTTCTTTTGAAGGATGTCCGTATGTATTTTTCCTTCCAGCAGAAATTAGGGCGACTTTGGGACTTGTTATCTCTACAAATTTTTTTGAAGTTGAATTTTTAGATCCATGGTGGGAAACTTTTAAAATATCAATATCTCTTGCAATTTTTTCTTCCCTTTCCATAGGCAAATCCCCCATAGTTAAAATTTTAAAGCCATTTATTTCAATTAAAAGAGGAATAGAATTTGAATTTTCATCACCCGAGAAATTCTCCAAAGATTGGACTGTAAAATTTTTACCCCTATAAAGATTTCCCTCTTTCATTTCCAAAAATTTATAATTTTTTCCTAAGTTTTTATTATACTTATTTGAAATTATTACTCCAAGGTCAAATTCCTTACTTAATTTATCCAAAGCGCCCATATGGTCTCGGTCTTCATGAGAAATAAAAACTGCCTTTATTTTTTTAACTCCCTTTGCTTTTAAATAAGGGATGGCAATTTTTTCTGTAGAAGAATATTTTTTGTAAGAAACTTCCCCACAATCAAATAAATAAAAATCTCCCCCATCTTCCAAAACAAAAAAATCCCCCTGACCAATATCAAGCATTTGAAATGAAGTCGGCTTATTATTATTCCTAATTATTGAAAAGATCACAATAAAAATTGATAAGACCAAGAAATTTTTCGCCCTTAACTTTTTATTTTTAAATTTTACTATAATAAACAAAAGAATTAAAAAATAAAAACTAATTAGAATTGACTCTTTTGGAAAATCAATTAAAAAAATTTTAAAAGCATTCAAAAATATTCCTACATCTAAAATTGACTTTATCAAAAAGTCCAAAACCATAAAAAATATGGACAAAAATCCTCCTAAAATTGGATATAAAAAAATAAGGCCAAAAATTAGGTAAAGACTTACAGTAAAAACTGGAACAAGTATAAAGTTTGCAAAAAAACTTAGCAAATTTATATATCCATAATAATAAATTATATGAAAGGCCAAAGCTACTTGTAAAGTTCCAAGGAAAATCATGTATTTTTTCAAATAAGAATACTTTTTTCCTCTGACAAGTTTTGGATAAATTACATAAATTGCAAAGCCTGCCAAAAAAGATAAGATAAATCCGCTATTAAAAATCGCGAAGGGATTTATAAGTAAAATAATTAGCATGGCTAAAATTAAATTTTTCTCCACATCTTTTCCTTTTTTAAATAAAAAGGCCAAAAAAGATAGGATATACATTATTAAAACCCTCATAACCGAAAAGGGAAAAGATATCAAATACCCATAAAAAAGGCAAAGTCCAAGAGAGATTGGATAAGCGATTTTATATGAAATATTAGATTTGATTAACAAAAATAAAATAAGACCCATAAGAAGGTCTATGTGAAGACCTGAAATTGCCAAAATATGAACAAGGCCCAATTTAGAAAGTACTTCTTTCTTTTCATATTTTTCTGAAAGAATTACAGATTTTACAAACAAAAAAGACTCTTTGGATAAATTTCCCCCAAAAACTTTATCAATATAGGCCCTAAAATTTCTTTTAATTTTTAAAAATAGTGAAGAAGATTGACCCAGTTTTTCATATGATTTTATATCAAGTTTAGTTTTTATTTTTTTTGAAAGTAGGTATTTTCTATAAGAAAATAAATAAGGATTGGTGTTAGAATTAGGCCAAGAAATGTCACAATTTGCCCTTATCCTATCCCCGATTTGAAAATTTTTATCAGAAACAAAAGAAGACTTCTCTCCTATATTCTCATTTTTAGCCAAAACATAATATGTGTAAGAATCTTGATTTTTTATTTTATCAACAACTAGTAAATTTAAATCCTGATTCTCATACTTATCTAGTTTATAAGAAGAAAAAGAAAAAGATGCCAAAAAAATACCTAAGGAAAATCCTAAAAAAATAAAAGAAATGGAAGATTTTTTATAGAAAGAAAAAATTCCACATACAAATAAGCCTATAATCACAAACAAAAAATTATAAGCTTCAAAATATGTGAAAATTCCAATTCCTGAAATTAATGATATAAGTAAAAAAAATAGATTTTTTCTCATAAGATTCTCCTGAATTTATTATAACATATGATATAATGATTTAGAGGTAATTTTATGAAGGATTTGTTATATATTAGTCACCCACAAATAAATCAATTAAGTGCAAATATTGTAAAAAGAAAATATGAAGATGAGAATACGAAAATTATTTTAGATAGGAGTATTTTTATGCCAAAATCTTCCTATTTGTTGGACGAAAATCCAAAAATTTCTGAAAATGAACTTTTGGATGTTGAGTTTATAAATGGAAATTTGGTTCACACAATAAAAAATAAACCCAAAAAATCTTCTGTTAAGCTTTACATAGACAAGGAAAAAAGAGAAAAAAACTTAAGCTACAACACTACTTTTTATATTTTTAAGTCACTTTTTAGAAGATTTTATAATACAGACCAAGTAAGTTTAAAAATCAAAAAAACTCATGGTCAAATAAAAGTTTCAAATTTTTATGAAGATTTTGAATCTGATAATTTTTTAAAAATTTTTAATAAAATTATTGATTTGGGACTAAAAATAAATAAGGATAAAGATTTTATTTGGATAAATGGTTTAGATAAATTTGAAAATTCTGGAGTTTATTTTAATAATACAAAATATCTAGATGGAATTTTTATTTATTCAGTTGAACAAATCGATAAAAATCTCTTCATTGATTTTATTACAGGATCTGACTATAAAAATTTCACAAAAAATAATATAGAAATTATTGAAAAAATTGAAAAAATTTCATTTGAAGAAATATCTTCTTCAGAAAAAATTAGAAAAATAATTTCAATAATTCAAAAATCTAAGCATATTTAAAAGGCCCTTGCAACAATTTGCAAGAGCCTTCTTTTTATTTTACAAGTAAATTCAATATTTTTCCTGGTACGTATATTACCTTGAATATATCTTTACCATCTATATATTTTTGTATATTTTGATCATTTTCTGCATTTGTTACTGCATCTTCTTGATCAGCATCTTTTGAAATTTTTATTGTAGCCCTAACTTTTCCGTTTACTTGAACAGGAAGCTCGATTGAATCATATTCAAGTTTACTTTCATCATAACTTGGCCAGCTTGTCCCATTCAATTCACCTTCAAAACCAATTTCTTCCCATAATTCTTCAGTTAAGTGAGGAGCAACAGGATTTAACAAAATTAAATAAGTTTTGAAATCTTTTTTGGTAATTTTGCCGATATTTCTCATCTCATTTAATAAGGTCATAAGAGCTGCTATGGCTGTATTATATTTTAATGATTCATAATCTTCACTTACTTTTTTAATTGTTTGGTTAATTAAAATTTCGATTTCTTTTGTATAAGAATCCCCATCTTCAACTAAATCATAAAGATTAAATACTCTTTCCAAATATTTTCTACAACCTTTAACCCCTTCATCTGACCATGGAGCTGTTGATCTGAAATCTCCAATAAACATTTCATAACATCTTAAAGTATCTGCCCCATAATCTCTTACAATATCATCAGGATTTACAACATTTCCTCTGGATTTTGACATTTTTTGATGGTCTTCTCCCAAAATCATTCCGTGAGAAGTTCTTTTTAGATATGGTTCTTTTGTAGGAACTTTTCCTATATCATATAAAAATTTGTGCCAAAATCTTGAATATAATAAGTGAAGAGTTGTATGTTCCATTCCCCCATTGTACCAATCAACTGGTGTATAATAATCTAAACTTTCCTTACTTGCAAGATCTTCATTATTATTTGGATCTGTATATCTTAAATAATACCAAGAAGATCCAGCCCATTGTGGCATGGTGTCAGTTTCTCTTTTTGCAGGCTTTCCACAAATTGGACAAGTAGTATTTACAAATTCATCAATTTTTGAAAGTGGACTTTCACCATCATCTGTTACTTCATAAGAATCAACATCTGGTAATTTTATTGGAAGATTTTCTTCCTTTTCAGCAACCCATCCGTGCTCTTCACAATAAATCATTGGGATTGGTTCTCCCCAATATCTTTGTCTAGAAAATACCCAATCTCTTAATTTATAATTTACCTTAGCAGAACCAAGATTTTTTTCTTCAACAAATTCTATCATTTTCTTTTTAGCATCTTCTACAGTTAGCCCATTTAAGAAATCTGAATTTATCAAAAGTCCCTTATCGATTGAAGTTGTTGGCAAATCTTCATCGCCTGTATCAATTACAGGAATAATTGGCATCTCAAATTTTTGTGCAAATTCAAAATCTCTTTCATCATGAGCAGGAACTGCCATTATAGCTCCAGTTCCATATGAAATTAAAACATAATCTGAAATCCAAATTGGAATTTCTTTTCCATTTACAGGATTTATTGCAGAAATTCCATCAAGTTTTACACCAGTTTTTTCCTTTGTAAGCTCACTTCTTTCAAAATCAGATTTTTTCTTTGCAAAATCTTGATATTCTTTTACATCATTTAAATTTTTAATTTCATCTTTAAATTCTTCAAGCATTGGATGTTCTGGTGCAATTACCATATATGTTGCCCCAAAAATTGTATCAGGTCTTGTTGTGTAGACATTTAATTTATAATCTTTGTCTTTTAAAGAAAAGTTTATTTCTGCACCATGACTTCTTCCAATCCAATTTTTTTGTTGAGTTTTTATTTTTTCTTCATAATCAACTTCATCCAAATCATCAATAAGTCTATCGGCATATTCTGTGATTTTTAGCATCCATTGATTTTTAACTTTGTGAGTAACTTCAGATCCACATCTTTCACATTTTCCATCAACAACTTCTTCATTTGCAAGACCAACCTTACAAGATGGACACCAGTTTACTGGCATTTCTTTTTTATAAGCAAGTCCATTTTTATATAGTTGAATGAAAATCCATTGAGTCCATTTGTAATAATTTGGATCAGTTGTATTTACTTCTTTTGACCAATCAAATGAAAATCCAATTGATTTCATTTGAGCCTTGAAATTTTTAATATTATCCCTAGTTACAATTGCAGGATGTATATGATTTTTTATAGCATAATTTTCTGTAGGAAGCCCAAAAGCATCCCAGCCCATTGGATAAATTACATTCTCGCCTTGAAGTCTTCTCTTTCTCGCAACAATATCCAAAGCTGTGTATGGTCTTGGGTGACCCACGTGAAGTCCTTGGCCTGATGGGTAAGGAAATTCTACAAGTGGGTAGAATTTTTTCTTATTTTTATCAAGTTCTGATTTAAATGTCTCATTTTCATCCCATTTTTCTTGCCATTTTTTTTCAATGGCATTTGGATTATATTCTCTCATAAATTCTCCTTAGTTTTTTGCTGCAAAAGATTTTACTGTCCTTGGATAAGGGATTACGTCACGGATATTTTTCATTCCAGTTAAATACATTACTGCTCTTTCAAATCCAAGACCATAGCCTGAGTGAACAACTGTTCCGTATCTTCTTAAATCTAGATAATTTTGATAATCTTCAATCTTTAGACCATTATCTTCCATAGATTTTACAAGCTCATCGTATCTTTCTTCCCTTTGGCTTCCACCAATTAATTCACCAACAGCAGGAACCAACATATCAAAAGCTGCTACAGTTTTTCCATCTTCATTTCTTCTCATATAAAATGCCTTAATATCTTTTGGATAATCTGTTACAAAAACTGGACCATCAACGATTTTTTCTGACAAATATCTTTCATGTTCAGTTTGAAGATCCATTCCCCATTTTACAGGATATTCAAAATCAACATCAGCTTCTTGTAATTTTTCTATGGCTTCTGTGTATGTCATTCTTGCAAATTTAGCATCCTTAATTTTTGTAAGTCTTTCAATTAAAGTATCATCAATTCTTTTATTGAAAAATTCCATTTCATCTTTACAATTTTCAAGTACATAGCTTATCATATATCTCATCATCTCTTCTGCAACATCCATACAAACATTGTAATCTGCAAAGGCAATTTCAGGTTCAAGCATCCAAAATTCTGCAGCATGTCTTGGTGTGTTTGACTCTTCAGCCCTAAATGTTGGACCAAAAGTATAAATATTTGATAAGGCAAGGGCATAATCTTCGGCTTCAAGTTGGCCTGAAACTGTTAAATAAGATTTTTTACCAAAGAAATCTTTAGAATAATCAACTTTTCCATTTTCATCAAGATCTGGCTTATCCAAGTTTTGTATTGTTACTTGGAACATTTCTCCAGCACCTTCTGTATCAGATGCAGTAATTAGTGGAGCATTTAAGTAAATAAAGCCTTTTTCTTGGAAAAATTTATGAAGTGCGAAAGCAAGTTTTGATCTTAATCTAAAAACTGCCCTGTAAGTATTTGTTCTAACCCTAAGATGAGGAATAGTTCTCATATACTCAAGAGATTGCTTTTGTTTTTGAATAGGAAATTTCTCATCGCTGTGACCTAACACTTCTACAGATTTTGCTTGAAGTTCATAAGCTTGTTTTGCATTATTTGTTTTTACAAGAATTCCATTTATTTTTAATGATGCAGAAAGATGCTCTTTTTGTAAATCTTCAAAATTTTCTAAATCTTTTCCAACAACAACTTGTAAATTTTTAAAAATTGTTCCATCATTTAGTTCAATAAAACCTACATTTTTTGTAAATCTTGCTTGTCTTATCCAGCCTTCTACTGTAATTTCTTGATCGATGTATTTTTCAACATCTTTTTTAATCTCTGATAATTTCATCCTTATTTCCTCTCTTAATTTTTTCTAAATTTTCATTAAGTATTTTTTCATAACCTATATCTTTTGACTTATAAAACTTTTCATTTAAAAATCCATCTGGAAGATAATCTTGTTTTACATAACCATCATAATCATGTGGATACAAATAGGTATCCTTTACAAGATTTTTACTTGCCTTGTAGTGAGTATCTTTAAGTTTATTTGGCACTTCAAGATCTCTTTCATTTTTTACAAAATCCATGGCCTTATTTATGGCAAGATAAGTAGAATTATTTTTCTTTGCCAAAGACAAATAAATACAAGTCTCGGCCAAAATAATTCTAGCTTCTGGCATACCAACAGTATTTATTGCTGTAAAAGTATTTGTAGCAAGGCTTAAAGCGTATGGATCAGCAAGAGAAATATCTTCTGATGCAAAAATAATCATTCTTCTTGCTATAAATTTAATATCTTCACCGCTATTTAACATTTTTGCTAAATAGAAAACGGCAGCATCAGGATCTGAACCTCTCATAGATTTTATAAAGGCAGATATAGTGTCATAGTGTCTATCTCCATTTCTATCATAAATTGAAATCTTTTTTTGAATTGAATTTAAGATACTTTGACGATCAACTTCTATTATACCTTCTTTATCATCTTGTGAAAATATAGCAATTTCCATTGCATTTAACAAGGCCCTACAATCTCCATTTGAATATTTAACAAGAGTATTTTTTGCATCTTCATATATTTTTATATTTTTATTTTGCAAAATCCTATCCTTAGTAAGAGCCATATCAATTAGCTTGTATAAATCTTTATCAGTATGAGACTTTAATTCAAAAACATACATTCTTGATATAAGGGCCTTATTTACTTCAAAATATGGATTTTCGGTTGTTGCTCCAATTAAAATAATTGTAGAATCTTCTACAAAAGGCAGAAGGTAATCTTGTTGAGATTTATTAAACCTGTGAATCTCATCTATAAATAAAATTGTTTTTTTATTTTCAAATTTTAAATTATCTTTTGCTATTTCTATTTTTTTCTTTAAATCATTAATTCCACTTGCAACTGCTGAAACTTTTTCAAAGGCCATATTGGTAGAATTTGAAATGATTTTTGCAAGAGTTGTTTTTCCAACACCTGGAGGTCCATAAAAAATAGAAGAATAAATCCTATCAGATTTTATCATTCTTCTTATAATTTTACCTTCTCCTAATAAATGGTCTTGCCCCAAAAAATCTTCAATTTTTTCAGGTCGCATCCTATCAGCCAAGGGAGCAGATTTTTCTAATTGTCTTTGTCTATTTAATTCAAATAAATCCATTTTATCCAATCTTTCAAAAAAAGGACTAATGCTTATGATAAAATCAAAAGAAAATTTAAAGTTTTAATAAAATATTAAAGTTTTAATTTTCTATTTTTGATTCTATCAATTTTACGCAAAAGCCCTAAATTTCCTAATTTTTTTCTTTTAAATTTTTAATTTCTTTATAGAAACTCTCAACATCTTTAAATTCCCTATAAACTGATGCAAATCTCACATAAGCTACAGGATCTATTTTTTTTAGATGTTCCATGACAAATTTTCCAATGGTAGTAGATGATACTTCCTTTTTACCAATATGATTTATAGAAACTTCAACTTGATCAGCTATTTTTTCAATTTCTTCCATACTTACCGGTCTTTTCTCGCAAGATTTTACAATTCCACTAATTAGTTTTGACCTATCAAAAGATTCTCTGGTGTTATCTTTTTTTACAACCATCAAAGTTTGATCCTCATATCTTTCGTATGTTGAAAATCTTTTATTGCAAGTTTGGCAAAGTCTTCTTCTTCTGATAGCATGATTATCTTCTGTTGCTCTAGAATCTATAACTTTTGTATCATTTGAGTCGCAATATGGACACTTCATTTTATTTTAAGAAGTCTGGAAGATCTATATCGTCAAATGGATTTGAAGATTTTTGACTTCTTTGTGCTGGTCTTTGACTTGCACCTTGTGAAGGTCTTCTAGTTTCTATTGTTTCTCTTCTTTGATTATCTTGGTCAAATCCTGTAGCTATTACTGTAATTTTAATATCATCTCCTAATGATTCATCACTTCCTACACCAAATATAATGTTAGCATCTGAATCAATATGTTCTCTGATTAATTCTGCTGCTTCGTTAGCTTCCATTAGACCAACTTCTGCTGCTGTTACATTTAATAAAACAGCGTTAGCTCCTTCAATTGATGTTTCAAGAAGTGGAGAATTTACTGCAGCTTTTGCAGCATCAACAGCTCTGTTTTCACCGCTTGCTCTACCAATTCCCATGTGAGCTATTCCTTGATCAGACATAATTGATTTAACATCAGCAAAGTCAAGGTTAATAACATTTGGTATAGCTATAAGTTCAGAAATACCACTTACAGCATCCATAAGTACTTGGTCGGCCATCTTAAATGCGTCTACCATTGAAGTTCTTTTTTCTACAATTTGTAAAAGTCTATCGTTTGGAATTGTAATTAATGTATCAACGCTTTCTTTTAAAGCTTCTATTCCACCTTCTGCAGATGTTTGTCTTTTTCTTCCTTCAAATGTGAAAGGACGAGTTACAACACCTACTGTAAGTATGCCTTGTTCTTTTGCTTTTCTTGCTACAACAGGGGCTGCTCCAGTACCAGTTCCACCACCCATTCCGGCAGTGATAAATACCATGTCTGCTCCCTTGAGTGATTCATCAATTTCTGATTCACTTTCTTCAGCAGCTTTTTCACCAATTTCAGGATTAGCTCCGGCTCCAAGTCCTCTTGTAAGCTTTGCACCAATTTGTAATTTTATGTCAGCATTTGCTTCATTTAAAGTTTGAAGGTCTGTGTTTAGTGCTATAAATTCTACTCCAGAAAGGCCGCCCTCTCTCATCCTACTTATAGCATTATTTCCACCTCCACCAACTCCAATTACTTTTATTTTGGCTAAGGCGTTATTTTCTACTTCCATGTTAATATTTGCCATTTTCCTCCCCCGTTTCATTAAGAATAATATTTTTTAATTATTTTCATCTTTTTCGTCAAGACTTTTTTCTTCAACTTCAACTACTGGATTCTTGCCTTTATCAAAACTTATAGAATAAGCTTTTAATTTCTTATTTTCTAAATCTTTTAAAACTGAATCAAGCAGTTTAAGTTTATAATTATAATTTTTTAAATCTCCGAAATTAATCTGAATATCATTTATTATTATACCAATTTCATGATAGTTTTCCAAGTCTATTTCTTTTATGTCTTTGGCATATTTTAGCTTTTGTATTGATTCAATAAATTCGATTATATTTTTATCAGTGCTAAATTTTTTCCCTATTTGTGGTTTACTTTTTAAACCCTTTATTTTTAATAAAGAATTATTTTCAACTTTTGAAGTTTTATCCAATACTTTTCCAGTATTTGCAATCAAATAATTGTCTTTTTTGAAGCGTGCAATCATATATGGATATTCTTCTTTAACTGTTACAGTTATTTTATCAGGCCATTTTTTTTCTATTGAAACGCTTTTTATTAGCTCTTCTTTTTTAAGGTTTTCTATACCTTCTTTTTCGTCATATAAAATTATATTTGTTCCCATAGGATTATTTAACTTATCCAATATTCTCTCTTTTGTCAAAATAGCATTTCCCTTAATATAGACTTGAGAAATTTTATAATAATCGTGGTTAAATAAATTAAATACTAAAATTAAGCCAATAATAAATAATAAAAAAATTACATAAAAGGGTGTAAAAACTTTATTTTTTCTTTTTAATTTTTTTCTTTTCCTATTTTTATTTTTCATTATCTATTCCCATTAGTTTTTTTATCAAATTATAAATATCCTCACTCGCATTTGGATTTTGCAAAAGAGATGCTTTTTCTCCCATATCTTTTAATTTTTCTTTATCTTCCACTATATTTAAGATATTGTCGTAAAGAATTTTTCCATTTAATTCTTTTTCCAAAATCATAGAACAAGCACCTTTTTCAAGATATGATCTTGCATTATATTCTTGGTGGTTTTCTGTTGTGTAAGCTTTTGGTATTAAAATTGAAGCTTTTTTGAGATTTGAAATTTCACTTAAACTCATTGCCCCTGACGATGCTATTACTAGATCGCTTACTGCATAAAATAAATCTATATTGTCAATATAAGGAAATGCCTTTATATATTTATTTTCTTTGGTATTTTTTATAAAATCATCATAATTTTTAGAACCTGTTTGGTGTAGAAGATAAAATTTCCCATCCATAAAATCACTCATTTGACTTACAGCTTCATTTAAAATTTTAGATCCATTTGATCCACCAAAAGAAAATACTACTGGTCTATCTTTTTTTATGCCAAGTTTTTCTAAATCTTTTTGACTGAAGGAAGTATTAAAACTTGTTCTTACTGGATTTCCTGTAAGATATACATTGTCTTGATTTTTCAAATGTTTTTTCGCCTCTTCAAATGATATACATACAAGGTCAACTTTGTTTGATAAAAATCTTGTTGTAACTCCAGGGAAAGAATTTGATTCATGAATCAAAGTTTTTACATGTTTTTTACTTGCTTGGTAAAGAATCGGGGCACAAACATATCCTCCTGTTCCTATAACAAGGTCTGGTTTAAATTCTTTTATAATTTTTTTTGCTTCATTAAACCCCTTAAAATTTGTCAAAAGTGATTTAAAAAGCCTCTTGGATATTTTTCTTGGAAGGCCCATAGCATCAATAGCTTTAAATTTATATCCATATTTCTTTACTATTCTTTTTTCTGGTCCATCATTTAGGCCAACATATAAAATTTCCAAATTTTCTATTTCTTCTTCTAATTTTTGGCACATGGCTATAGCGGGATAAATGTGTCCACCTGTTCCACCACCAGATACTATAACTTTCATATATTTTCCTTTTCTAAAACTCTATTTTTAAAGTCATCTCCTCTTTGCATATAATTATCATACATGCCCCAGCTTGCACTTGCTGGTGATAATAAGACCGTATCGAAATCTTTCATGATTTCAAAAGATTTGTCTACTGCTTCTTTCATATCATGAACTTCATAATAATTTATTTTATATTTTTTACAAAGATCTTCTAGAATTCCTTTAGTTTGACCCAATAAAATCATTGCTTTAATCTTTCCTTTTGAATTTTCAAACAAAGGAGAATAATCAATTTTTTTATCATAGCCACCAGCTATCAAAATAATATTTTTATCAAAACTATTTATAGCTTTTATGGCACTATCTACATTTGTGGCCTTTGAATCATTAAAAAACAAAACATTTTTTATTTTTTTTACAAATTCAAGCCTATGACTAATTGCCTTAAAAGTTTTTGTGTGTTTGATAATTTCATCTAAATTAAGGCCAAACAAATATAGGCAAAGAATTGCACATGATGCGTTTAATAAATTGTGATCTCCTACAATATTTAAGTCTTCTCTATTTAATAAAAAAATTTCTTTTTCATCTTTTAAATAAAGACTATCATTTTTTAAGTAAATTCCTCTTTGAACTTCTTCCTTTATAGAAAATTCATAAATTTTACCCTTAAACTTATCCTTATTCTTATTCTTTCTTAAAATTTCATCATCATGATTAAGGACTAAATAGTCATTTTCATCTTGGTTTATGGCAAGTTTTAATTTATCTTCAATATAATTTTCAAATGAACCATGCCAATCTATGTGATCAGGTGTAATATTTAAAATTCCACCTATATGGGGCTTAAAATATTTAGTGTTATGAAGTTGAAATGATGAAATTTCTTCAACAAATACTCCTTTTTTATTTTGCATTTGCCAAAGAATTCCTTCTCCGATATTTCCAACACTTATAGCTTTTTTTCCACTTTCATTTAAAACATAAGTTATGAGAGAAGTGGTTGTAGTTTTTCCATTTGTTCCTGTAATTGCTATAGTTTTTTTATCAGAAAAAATTCTTTGTGATAATTCAATGTCTGTAATTATTTCATTATTTTTTTCTAATATTTTAATAATTTCATCATCCGGCCTTATTCCAGGGGATTTTACTACAAAATCATATTTGTTTTCAATTTTTATATCAGAAATAGGGCTATAATTATAGCCCTCTAATCTTTCGTCATTAATTTTATTTTTATCATAGGTATATACTTTAAAGCCTAATTTATCTAAGGTCTTTACTGTTGATATTCCTGTAATTCCTAATCCATATACTAATACTTTTTTCATAATACTGCGAGTAAAGTAATCAAAGATAAAATCACTGATACTATTGTGAAACCAGTAACTATTTTTGGTTCTTTGTATCCTTTCAATTCATAATGATGGTGGATTGGAGTCATTAAAAATATTCTCTTTTTATTTCTAAATTTATATGAAGCCACTTGAATTATTACACTCAATGATTCAGCCACATAAACCCCTCCAAGAATAATCAAAAATATAGGAATTCCCATATTTATTGCAAGTCCAACTACAGCTCCACCAATTGCCATTGAACCTGTATCTCCCATAAACACACTTGCAGGGTTCGAATTATAAAATAAAAATCCTAAAACTCCTCCAAGCATAATACTTGCGAATAGTTTATCTTCAATATTTTGGCTTAAAATAATTAAAGTCAAAAATACTGGTATAGAAACTTGACTAGAAAGTCCATCAAGACCATCTGTCAAATTTACCGCATTTGATGTCCCAATCATAATAAACATCATTATTGGAATTCCTAAAATTGAAACATTTAACCTAGTATCTGTAAAAGGAATCCATAATTTTGTAATTGTATCATTTTGGAAAACAAAACATAAAACTGCAATTATAAAAGATACTACAATTTGAAGTATTATTTTTTGTCTTGCAGTAAGGCCTAGAGATCTTTTTAAAACTAATTTTCTAAAATCATCAATAAAACCAATTGCTCCAAATCCAAATGTTGATAATAGTAATATAAAAGTTTTCATAGAAAAAGGAACAAATATCAATGTCAAAACAAGTGCTGATAATAAAAATATAATACCACCCATGGTTGGTGTACCTGCTTTTCCATAATGACTTTTTGGTCCTTCTTGTCTAATATTTTGTCCAATATGACTTGATCTTAAAATAGGAATTATAATTTTTCCCAAAATCAAAGTTAATACCAAACTTATTAAAATAATTAAAATTGTATTTTCCATTTCTCCTACCTATCAATATTAAGATATACAACATTATCTTTATTTTCATAAATCATTCCAAGATTTTCCATCGCATATCTTTGAATTTCTTTCAAATTAACAGAATCTTCAAGGTCTTTATTTAACCTATCCCTAGTTAATTGATAAGATGTATATTGACTTTGTAATTTATTATACTCGTTTCTTCTATTATTCAATTTTATATAATTATGTATAGTAATAAAAGCCATAAAAATAAAAGATAAAAATAATAAAGCTAAGACTCTAACCTTAAACTTCCTATCTTTTTTTTGAAGTTTATTACACCTAAACTTAATATCATAAGAAGTTTGATTATGCAAACTTAGCTTTAATCTTTTATTTAAATTTTTATTAACTTTTCTTTTTTTCAAAGCGCTTGCCATATCAAACCCTCTCACAAACTCTAAGCTTAGCACTATGTGACCTACTATTTACTTTAAGTTCTTCTTTTTTTGATAAAATAGGTTTTTTGCTAATTAATTTCACCTTTTTTTCGTGATTGCAGACACACACAGGAAAATCAGGTGGACAAATACATTTTTTACTCATCTCTTTAAATTTATTTTTAACGATCCTGTCTTCCAAAGAATGAAAAGTTATTACACATAATCTTCCATTTTTGTTAAGACGATCTACAATTTTTTCTAAAGTATTTTCCAAAACTTCAAGTTCTCTATTAACTTCGATTCTCAAAGCTTGGAATACTCTTTTTTCAGGATGAGCTTCGTTAGTATTTACAGATTTCATAACAATATTTCGGAGTTGTAAAGTTGTATTAATTTCGTGCATTTTTCTGTAATCTACTATTGCCTTTGCAATTGTTTTGGAATATCTTTCCTCGCCATATTTTGAGAAAATTTCCCAAAGCTCATCCAAAGAGTAATCATTGACAATTTGTTTTGCTGTTAACTCATTATCTTCGTTCATCCTCATATCCAAAGGACCGTCTTTCATATAAGAAAAACCTCTATCTCCATTGTCAATTTGGTAAGAACTTACGCCAATATCCATCAAAGCGCCATCTATCCTATTAAAACCAGCTTCATCAAGAACATTTTCAATATTTTCAAAATTCTCATTAAAATATAAGACATTAGAAAAATCTTTCAAATTTTCTCTCGCTGCTTTGATAGCATCCTTATCTTGATCTAAGCCAATTAAAAGACCCTTTGGTGATAATTTTTTTAAAATTTCTTTAGAATGGCCTCCCTTACCCAAAGTTAGGTCAGCATATATCCCATCTTCTTTTATATTTAAGTTTTCTATTGTTTCATTTAATAAAACTGATTTGTGAGAAAATTCCATATTACTGATCCATAATTTCTGATAAGTTCACTTCAACATCACCAATATAATCGTTCCAATTATCCAAATCCCAAATTTCTATGTTTGAATTATTGCCGATTATAATAGCCTCTTTGTTTAAATTAGCATAGTCGCGTAATTGCTTATTTAATAAAACTCGCCCTTGTTTATCCAAATAAGCCTTGATAGTGGAAGAAAAAAACAATCTTTTTATCGCCCTATTGTTTTTATTTTGGTAGGATAATTCTTCGTACTTTTTGGCACGTTTTTCAAATTCTTCAATAGTGTATAAAACTAATGAACGTTCTGGGCCCTTGGTTACATAAAATTCATTGCCAAGATCATCTCTAAATTCACTTGGCATCATTATTCTATTTTTAGAATCTAATTTATGAATGAATTCTCCTAGAAACATGACCCACCTTCTACCACTTATTTCCACTTCACATATATTTTATACTAAAATCTCTAAATTGTAAAGGATTATAAAATTATTTTTTTCTAATTTTTCTTAAAATTTTCTAATTTTTTTAAATATTTTTAAAAAAGTGGTATGAATTCCCAAAATAAAAAAATTTAAAGAAAAAAACAGCCGAAGCTGTTTAATTTTTTCTATATGGTTTTAAGTTTATATTTTTATATTTTACAAATAAATATATTCCTATGATTAAATAAATTATACTTGTAAGCTGAGCCATCCTGAATTGTCCTATCATTAATGAATCTGTTCTTAGTCCTTCCACAAAAAATCTCAATATTCCATAGGTCATAAAATAAATTCCTGTTTGAATTCCTTTTTTCGGATTTTTTTTCCTATAATTTATTAAAAATAAAAATATTAAAAAATCTCCAACTGATTCATATAAAAATGTAGGGTGAACTTTTACTCCATCGACTATTATTGCCCATGGTAAATTTGTTGGTGTCCCATGAGCTTCTCCATTTACAAAATTACCCCACCTTCCAATAGCTTGACCGAAGGCCAATGATGGTGCCAAAACGTCCAATAAATCTATGAGAGGGACTTCTTTTTTCTTTGCATAGAAATAAATACCGATTATCGCAAATAAAATTCCACCATGGATAGCAAGTCCTCCAGCTCTGAAATTTAAAATTTGAATTGGATCATTTTTGTACATATCCCATTCAAAAATTACATACCAGGCTCTTGCTCCTATTATTGCAAGTGGCAAAATTACAAAAAGTAAATCGTAAATAAAATCTTCTTCAAATCCTCTTTTTACAAATTCTTTTTGAGCAAATTTTGCTCCAATTAAAACTCCTGTAATTATTAATATTGCATACCAGTAAATATCAATTCCAAAAACTGAAAAAGCCACTCTGTCTATATCAAAATTTAACATACTATTCTTCTATATTATCAGGGACATTCCAATTTGTATAAACTTCTTGAACATCATCGTTATCTTCAAGTGCATCAATTAATTTCATTATTTGTTTATTATTTGATTCTTGTGCATCAATTAAATTATCAGCTAAATATGAAATATCTGCTTTAGCAAGTTTATAATTTTCTTCTTTTACTCCGTCAAGAACTGTTTGGAAATCTTCAACGCTTGTAATTATTTGGTAAACATCATCTTCGTCTGAAACATCTTCTGCTCCAAGTTCTATTACATTTAACATCAAATCATCAAAATCAATTCCTTCTTTTTCTATTTCAATTAATCCTTTTCTATTAAACATAAACATAACTGATCCATCAGTTCCAAGATTTCCACCGTTTTTATCAAAAATATGCCTAATATCCGGAGCTGTCCTATTTTTATTATCTGTAAGACAATCTACAATTACAGCTACTCCGTCTTTTGCATAGCCTTCGTAAATTATTCTTTCGAAATTTGCTCCATTTGTATCGCCGCTTGCTTTTTTTATTGCTCTTTCGATATTATCATTTGGCATATTTTCTGCTTTTGCTTTATCAATTGCAGCTTTTAAGGCTGGATTATAATCTGGATTATCTCCACCTTCTCTTACTGCAACTGAAATATTCCTACCTAATTTTGTAAAAATTTTTCCACGTCTTGCATCTTCACTACCTTTTTTATTTTTAATTTTGCTCCACTTATTATGTCCTGACATATTTCCTCCTATTTTTAATCTTCATATAACATTATTTCATCAATTTTTTCTATTTTTATATTTGATGAAGTCATATCAATAAGTTTTTTCTTAAAATTTTCAAAATCTTCCTTTTTAATATATAAATTTATTCTAACATTTTCAAGAAAGTCCTTTTCTATAATAATATATTTTTCTTCATTTAGGAAGTTCTCTATTATTCCTAGTAAATTATAATCGAAAATTATTTTACTTTCTACAAAAACTTTTCGACAAGTAATATTTCCATCAAGGCAATCTGAAACTCCCTTTGTATAGGCTCTTACTAGCCCCCCTTTACCCAATTTTTTCCCTCCAAAATATCTTGTAACTACTGCTACAAGATTAAAAAGTTTTTCTTTTTCTAAAACTGAAAGCATTGGAAGACCCGCTGATCCTTGAGGCTCTCCGTCATCTGAATATCTTTTTATTTCTGGCTTTTCATTTATTATATAAGAATGGCAATTGTGATTTGCATCCTTGTATTTTTCTTTAATTTTTTCAATAAATGAAAGAGCCTCATCTTCTGATTCTACATATTTTATATTTGTGATAAAGACAGATTTTTCTATCTCAAATTCATCTTTAATTTCACCTTCTATAGTTTTATAATTTTCACTAATTTTTCTCGATATATCTCTCATATTTATTGTAATCTTTCCTTGAAATATCAAATTCTAAAATCGAAGAATTTTCATCATAATCTTTTTTATCTATATCATAATTTGTCATTATATAGTCTAAAATTTTACCATCATGGTAGGGAATTTTCATTGAAACTTTTATATAATCATCTTTTATGACCTCAACAATTTTTTCCTTTAGTTTTTCTATATCATCATCGTTTTTTGCTGATATATAAATTTTTTCTTCCCTATTTTTATAACCCAATAGTAAAGTCTCATTTTCTATTTTATCTATTTTATTAAAAACATAAAGAATTTTTTTATCACCAATATCAATATCATCCAAGGCTTTATCTATTGTATTTAATTGGGTCTCAATATCATATGATGAATCAATCACAACTAAAAGCATGTCTGAAAATTTTATTTCTTCAAGAGTTGTAAGAAAAGAATCATTTAATTCTTTTGATAAATTATCAATAAAACCAACTGTATCAGTCAAAGTAACCTTGGTATTTGAAAAATCCAGTCTTCTTGTTGATGTATCCAATGTTGCAAATAATAAATCATCAGAATAAACATATTTTTCCTTGCCAAATATTTTTAGCATATTATTTAAAATTGTAGATTTTCCGGCATTGGTGTAGCCTAAAAGTGATATATTTAAAATTTTTTCTCTTGATTTTCTATTAACACTCTTCGTTTTTTCCAAATCTTTTAATTTAGCTTCAAGACTTCTTATATCACGGACTATTGCTCTTTTATCTGTTTCAAGCATGGTTTCACCTGGTCCCCTTGTACCAATCCCACCAGATTGACGAGAAAGATAGGCAAACCATTTGTTAATTCTTGGTAATTGATATTTTAATTGAGCAAGTTTTATTTTCAATTTTGCTTCTTTAGTATTTGCTCTTTGGGCAAAAATATCCAAAATTAAAGTAGTCCAATCAACTACATGAAGTTTCATTCTCTCTTCAAGATTTCTAAGTTGAGATGCAGAAAGTTCAACGTCAAAAACTACAGTTTTTACATCTAATTTTTTTGCTATATCTTCAATTTCAGAAACTTTCCCCGAGCCAATATAATAGGCTGGATTTACTTTTGAAATAACTTGGCTAATTTTTGCAACAGATTTTCCGCCTGCTGTATTAATTAAAGATTCTAGTTCAAATTCTTTATTTGGATTTTCATTTTTTTCAAAAACATTTACTTGTATAACTTCTTGCATAAACTTCCTTTCTACAATAGATTATACAATTATTTGATTTAAATAAAAGATTTGTAAAATAATAAGCAATAATTAATTTGAATTGATAGATTAAATTTATAAAAAATGATAAAATAAGAATAAGATTTAATTTATGATTAATTTTAAATAAAAAATAAAGACTTTAAGCAAGGAGGTCAAAATGAATAAAAAAATTTCCTCTATAGTTTTAAAAGTTTTACTTATAGCTTTATTTGCCTTTGGCATTTTGGCAACTGTATTTGCGGGATTAGTTGGCGGAGGAATTTTCGAGGTTATGAAAAAATCTCCAAAAGTTAATCCAGAAAATATAAAATACGAAATGAGTGAAAATTCGACTATAGTTGATAAAGATGGAAATGAAATTGATTCAATAAAAACAAATGAAAATAGGGATATTGTAGAAATAGACAAGGTTCCTGATAATTTAAAAAATGCATTTGTAGCAGTTGAGGACAGAAGATTTTATAAGCACGGAGGTATTGATCCAATATCAATACTTGGATCTGCTTTTGAAAATTTAAAAAGTGGGTCAATTGTTAGAGGTGGATCTACCCTAACCCAACAGCTTGCAAGAAATACTTATCTTTCAAACGATCAAACTTACGAAAGAAAAATAAAGGAAATTTATATTGCCCTAGAAATCGAAAAATCTTTAAGCAAGGATGAAATACTCGAAGCTTATATGAACAGAGTTTTTCTAGGACAAAATGTCTATGGTGTTCAGGCAGCAGCCCAAACATATTTTTCAAAAGATGTAAGTGAACTAACTCTTGCAGAATGTGCAGCTATAGCAGGAATTGTACAATCACCCACAGAATTTGCTTTATTTAAAACCGTCCCAACTTCCGAAGTAACTAACCAAAAAGTTTTTGGCGAGTTTTCTATTGATGGGCAAAAATATTCAGCAATTTATAACGAAAAACCATTTGAAAGACAAAAAGATGTTCTTTTAAAAATGAAAGAAGAAAATTACATTTCTGATAAAGAATATAAAGAAGCTTTAAGTGAAAATGTAGCAGAACATATTAAACCACCAAAAGATAAAAAACCATTAATGGCATCATATTTTAATACACTTTTGGAAAAACAAGTCGTAGAAAAGCTTGAAGATATTTATGATATTAGTGAAAAACAAGCTTATAATAAGCTTTATTATGGTGGTTTAAAAATAACAACAACAATTGATACAAAAATCCAAGACCAAGTTGAGAAAATTTATGATAATTTTTCAGAATATATTATGGGAAATACTCAAGGCTGGTATAATGCTCCTCTTCTTGACCTAAGATATGATAATTATTCAAATATAATTAATGAACAAGGCCAAGTTTTATATTTTGCAAAATCAAATTTATTAAATGATAATAATGATTTAACTTTAAGAAATGACGAAGCATATTTTGATGAAAATAATAATTTCATCATAAATTCAAACAAATTAAGCCTTGATCAAACAAATATAATTTTGAAAAACTTTTATACTTTAGACGATCAAAATTCAAATCTTAGAACTCATAAAACTGGTTTTATACAATTTAGCTCAAACGATAATATTAAAAAAGCAGAAGATGGCTCAATAATTATCACCGAAGCTTATCTTAAAAAACATAAGGATTTTATAATTACAAATGAATCGGGAACATACTCATTAAATAAATCTTACTATGATATTGATCTTGAAGGAGTAATTCAACCTCAATCTGCAGCTGTTGTAATGGATCATAAAAATGGTGAAATAAAAGCTGTTGTCGGCGGACGTAATCAACAAGGTTTAAAAATTTTAAACAGAGCAATTGACCAACCAAGGCAACCTGCATCAACTATGAAGCCACTTGCAACTTATACACCTGCAATTGATAAGGGATATAGTTTAGCAACTGGAATTGACGATGTTCCTTTTATGAGAAAAGAAAATGGCGAAATTTGGCCGGAAAATGTTTATAAGTCTTACAAAGGAATGGTTTCATTAAGAGATTCAATTGTATTTTCAATAAATACTAATGCTGTTCGTACCTTGAAAGATGTAGGAATTGATAATTCAAAAAAATATTTGAAAAATTTTGGCTTGATAAAAGAAAATGGTGATGATAATTTTGTCACAAAAGAAGAAAATCCAAAAAATAACGATGAAAATCTTGCAGCCATGGGTATTGGAGCTATGACAAATGGAATGACTTTAGTTGATATGACTGCAGCCTACGCAGCTTTAGCAAATGGCGGTGAGTACATTGAACCTCTATCATTTTCAAAAATTGAAGATAATAAGGGAAAAGTTATTTTTGATGAAAAAGACAAAAAGAAAAACAAAGTTACAAGCTCACAAACTGCTTATCAAATTACATCAGCTTTAAAATCAACTGCAGAATATTATCAAACAATTAGTCCTATCGGAATTGATTATGGAACAAAAACTGGTTCAAGTGATAATAATATTGACTTTTGGTCTATAGGTTATAGTCCTTACTATACTGTTGGAGTGTGGATGGGATCTGATGATCAAAATATTTATCAAAATGATTATTCAACAACAAGAGCTGAAGTTATTTGGAAAAATATAAATAATCAAATTTTAGATGGATATGAACAAGCTAAATTTGAAGAGCCTGATGGAATAATCCATGCAAAAGTTGATACAATAAGCGGAAAACTTCCAACTCAAGCGTCCTACTCAGATCCAAGAAATACTGTAAAAGATGAAATCTTTACAAAAGATAATCTACCAAAAAAAGAAGACGACATGCATGTTTGGATAACTGTAGATTCTAGAAATAATCTTCTTGCATCAAGTAAAACTCCAAAGCGTTTCCGAGCTGTTAGAGCTTTCGTAGATAGGAAGAATTCTTATGATCCAAATAAATGGGATGGAATTATTCCTGAAGATTGGAAATATAATATTCCATATAGATATTCTAATTTGGGCGAAGAAAAACCAAAATCTGATAAAAAATCTGGAAAAGATAAGGATGAAGATGATAACGAAAAAGATAAAAACAATAAAAATAGCCAAAATGAACAAAATAACCAAAACAATTTAAATAACCGATTCAATCAAAATAATAGGTAAAATTAAATTATAATATTAAAAAAAGAGCCCTGTGGCTCTTTTTTTATGCTATTGATTGTAAAAATAAATCTTTTTTATTATCGTTGTCTATTATCACAATCTTTTTTTCAAGTTTCAATTTATTTAATTTTTCTAAAATTTTATTTCTTTCTTTCTTATTAAAATTTAAAAGCCAAGTTATATAATCTTTGTTTAACTTCTCTGTCCTATCAAGGCTAGGGTCATCTTCGTTATTTTTTTCTGTTAAAGATCTTTTTACTGATCTTTTCAAATTTGTTACTGGTGGAAAATCTAAAAAAATAATTGTATCGCTGGCTTCTAATCTTAAATCCAAAGTATCGGGATAGTAGCCGTCAAAAATAAACGAATCATTTTCTTCTATTATATTTTTTTGAATAGATAAAAATTCTTCATCACTGATATGCTCATTATCATTTATCCACCAAATTTTATTTAAGTAAAAAACTTCTATGTCAAGCTTGTCTCCAAGTTCTTTGGCAAGAGTTGATTTTCCGGAACCTCCGGATCCAATTATAGTTATTTTTTCCATAATTCCTCCATACCGATTGACTATACTTAAAATTTATTACATTTCAACACCTAAAGCGCTATGTCAATATCATACTTTGTTTGGTCTGGATAATAATCTAATAATTTAAAATCATCAATTGTAAAATCCTCAAAATTTTTAATTTCCGGATTAATTTCAAGTCTTGGTTTGCTTTTTTCATTTACTTTTATTTCCATAATTTTTTCAACACTTGGTATATGTTTTTTATATATATGATAGTTTTGTATAAAATGAACAAATTCTCCTGCCTTGTATCCTGTGACTTGAGCTATCATTCTTAATAAAACGTAATATTGAAAAGCATTTATTCCACCAGGAGCTGCAGCTGCCAAAAAATCTCCACTTCTTTGAATCAAAGTCAGATTTAAATAATCGCCACTTACAGTCCACATTGTTAAAAATGCACATGGAATTAAAGTCATATCAGCCATGTCATCTACATCAATAAGATTCATTATTAGTCTTCTGTTCAAAGGATTATTTTTTATTTGATCGATAAGTCTATCAATTTGATTTGTCATCTTTCCAGTTTCTGGTGACTTAAATTTTTTATTTATTTGATATCCGTAAGCTGTTCCCAAATTTCCTTTTTCATTTTTCCAAGAATCCCAGTACTTAACCTTGTATTTTTCTTCCAATAAATTTACATCATTTGACCTATCTTGATAAATCCACAAAATTTCTTTAATTGCCGATTTCCAAGCAATTTTTCTTAAACTAATTAGAGGCACTTCTCCTTTCTCATAACTTACAACTTGTTGGGGCAAAAATTTTGTGTATGCACTTTCTCCATCTTCCCAAACAGGTCTTACCTCTTTGTTTAATTTTTCTTCATCGTACCCTTTTTCCAAAATTTCTTTTGCAATTTCTATATATTTTTTATCTACATTATTCATGAATTCATTATATCATGAAAAATTTAAAAGAAAAAAGGCTGGTCAAGCCAGCCTAAAATTTTCACCTATTTATTTTTCTTTGTAATTAAATTATAAACATAAATTAAAATTACAGATCCCAAAATTCCTGAAATTAAGCTTCCAATAAATCCTGATACGTTTATATTTACTATGCCAAGTATCCAAGAACCAATAGCTCCTCCAATAATTCCTACAACTATATTTGCTATAGCCCCCATTTGAGCATCTGTTTTCATAATCATACTTGCGATCCAACCGCAAAGTGCACCTATTATAATTGAACTAATCATATTTCTCTCCTTTAATTTAAAATTTGTATTTTCTTTTACTTTATTATAATACCCATTCTATTTGATTTCCATCATTTTTTTATTTTTACATAATATAAACTAAATAATAAGATATATTAAGCTTGAATAATTAATAAGGTATAATAGATTTGAGGTGAAATCAATGAATGATATAAATATACTGATTGTAGAAGATGAAAAAGGTATTTCAAAAATTATAAAATCTTATCTTGAAAAAGAAGGTTATAATGTTTTTCAAGCCTATGATGGAAAAGAGGGCTTAAATTATTTTGAAAATGAAGAAATCGACTTAATTTTACTTGATCTTATGATTCCAGAAATTTCTGGTGAAGAATTAATAAAAGAAATTAGAAATAAATCTAATGTTCCTGTAATTATGGTTACTGCAAAAGTTAATGAAGAAGATATAATTAATGGTCTAAAGCTTGGTGCTGATGATTATATGACAAAGCCTTTCTCTCCAAAGGAATTGGTTCAAAGAATAAAAACTGTTTTAAGAAGAATTGAAAAATATAATATTCCAAGGGCTGACATTATAAAAACAACTGACGGCAGACTTGAAATGGATCTTGAATACAATAGATTTTTTAAAGATGGGAAAGAAATTTCTCTTACAAAAAATGAATTTCAAATCGTTAAAACTTTATTTTCAAATCCAAACAAAATTTTTACAAGAGAAGAAATTATAGAAATTACTTTTGGTTTTGATTATGATGCCTACGACAGGGCAATTGACACTCATATTAAAAATATTAGACAAAAAATAGAAGATAATCCAAAAAAACCATCTTATATTAAAACAATTTATGGTATGGGATATAAATCTGGTGGTGTTGATGACGTCTCTACGAAATAAAATTGTTAGAAATTTTGTTGCGGGTATTTTCGCCTGTATTTTGGTATTTTCAATTGCAATTTCTTACTTGTTAAGTGTTTACACTAAAAATTTTATTGCAAGCACTGAAGATAATATGCCCATACAAATTAAAAAGCAATTTGAAAATCTTCTTGCTGACAAAGATTTATATACAATGAAAGAAAGACTTGGAAAATTTTCTAAGTCTTTAAACATTGATATAGAAATTTTAAATAAAGATAAGGAAGCTGTCATGAGTTTTAAGGGCAGAGATGATGATGAAACCGCTCTTACTACTACAAAAAGTTATGATATTATTAATCCTAACTTAAATGAATATAGGGGCCAGTTGATTATTACCTATGATACTGGAGAAATGGCTGCAAATGAACTTATAAATAATTTTAGAAATTCAATAATTATAGCTATTGTCATATCTTTATCTATTGGAATTGTAATAGCCTTAATTCTTTCAACAAATATAACAAATCCAATAAAACAAATATCTGATGCAACTTTGAAAATCAAAGATGGAGAATATGACATCAAATTAGAAGAAAGTAAAATCATAGAACTTGAAAATTTGCAAAATAATATAAGGTATCTTTCAAGAAATTTAAAAAATCAAAAATATGTAAGAAAACAATATGCCCAAGATATTTCTCATGAGCTAAGGACTCCAATCACTAATCTTCAACTTTATATTGAAGCAATTAAAGATGGAGTTATAGAGGTCGATGATCAAACCCTGTCCTCCCTTCTTGAAGAAATTCACAGGCTAGAAGGTCTTGTTGTAAATTTAAACAAGTCTTTTAATGATAATTCCGAATATTTTAAAATAAATAAAAAAGAATTCGACTTATCACAACATATAAAATTAATTCTTGAAACTATAAAACCAAGGCTTAATAAACTAGATATTTCCTTGATTGAAGAAATTAAAGATGGGATAATAATTAATTCTGATAAGGATAAAATTAGCCAAGTTGTTCAAAATTTAATTTCAAATGCAATAAAAGCAATAAAAGATGACGGTTTAATAAGGGTAAGCTTGCACGAAGATAAAAATAATATTTATATAGATGTGAAAGATAATGGTGTTGGAATTTCTGACGAGAAAAAAGAGATTATTTTTGAAAGATTTTATAGGATTGATGATGCCAGAAACACAAAAATAAACGGTCACGGTTTGGGGCTTTCAATTAGCAAAAATTTTGTGGAAAGTCTAGGTGGCAAAATAAAATTAAAATCAAAACCTGGTAAGGGCTCAACTTTTTCTGTGATTTTTCCTAAATAATTATGTATTCATTTAAGATTTATTTGTATATTTACATAATTATTTGATATATTATAATACAGGTGAATTATGAAAAGAAAAAGAGACAGATATAAAAAAAATCAATCCGCATCAAGAAATAAAAAAGAAAAAGTCAGAAAAAAAGATATAAAAATAAGATCTCAAAGTCCAAATATTAGAAAAAGATCAAAAAAAAGAATGAAAGACTTAAAAAGAAAATACATGAGAAGAAGAATAGGACTTGTTTTAGCCCTTATTTTTATAATTTTTTTATCTACAAAAACTCTTATGAGAAAAATTAATAAGTATGACAATTACACTTATCCAAAATTTAGACAAGAAGTTATGGATTCTATAACTAAGGAAATTTTTGTTGGAAATACTGAGGATAGGTCACTTACAAGTGCAGAAAAAATTTCTGATTTTAATAAACTTTCTTATTATATTTCAAGAAATTATGCTATTGATAAGGAAAATGAAAAAAATTATAAGATATTAATTGATCAAACTGAAACTTTTAAAAAAAAGGTTAAAAATTCTAAATCTGACCAAGAATTTTTTGATATTATTTCATCATATCTTTCAATTTTGGATGATAACAGGACACATCTTCTTGATGTAAAAACTTATAATAGTATTTTCCCTTACTATAAGGAGCACAGAAAATCTCCAAGAGGAAAAATTTTAGGAGATGCCCAAGTTGTAAATAGGTATAAAAGATTACTTGAAAAAAAAGACAAACTTTTAGGACTTGATGTTAAAGAAAATAATAAAATTTTAGAGTTAAATATGACTAACTTTAATTCAAATAATATAAAAGAAGACAAAGAAAAAATCAGACAAATCTTAAAAAATAATCAAAATATTTCTTATATTTTTATAAATTTAAGCCAGAATGAATCAATTGATGATAAATATGCAAATGAAATTCTTCCTTTATTAATTCATAAGGACTACAATTTTGAAAAAGTTGTTTTTTATAGGGGAAATCTCTTAAAACAAAGTCTTTCTTATATGAAAAATAACAAGGATAAGATTCCTACCTCTTCTTCATTTATAGAAAATCAAGCTATAAAATTCCCCGAAGATACAAAAGAAATTAATAAAGAAAACTATATGTATTACGACCAAATAAAAACTGAAATAAAAAAAGATCAAAATATGCCAAACAAAAAAATATATGTCCTAACAAATGACAATACAAAAAACGAACCTATAAGATTTGCAAATATTTTGAAAAATACATCCGATGCCACCATCGTAAAAAATGGTTTTGAAGGCGATAATACAAGAAATGATATAATTTATCATTTGAGATCTGATATAATTAAACTTGATCATTCAGGACTTTTAATTTCAATAAATTCTTCAAAGTCTTTAAATGAAGATGATAAATATTTAAAATACGATCAAATTATAAATGCAAAAGATCCTTACAAAAAAGTTTTATCAATGATTAAATAAAAAATTTCAAAGAAAAATCCTAAAGGAAATCTCCTCTAGGATTTTTTATTTGTCTTAAATATTATTTACGTAATTTTCACCCATTTTTGCTGTATAAACTTCAATTGCAAGTCCAACTATTAGGAATAAAAATACTAAAACAGCTCCTACTGAGGCTTTATTTGATGCAGATTCTGCTCCATCTTTTGCCTTTTCAACATTTTCATCTAAATCTTTTTTAGCATCTTTAATACCATCTTTTGCATTTTCAATTTGTTTGCTTGCTTCTTTTGAAGCCTTGTCCATTCCATCATAAATATTATTTACAGCTTCTTCGCTTTCTTTTGCAGAAAGGCTAGAATTTTTATAAACCTCTTCTTGTATTGTTTCTTTATCTACTGAATCAGTAATTGTTTTTGCTTTCTTTTCTAAAGAATTTGATAAATCATCTAGGATTTCATCAGAATTTTCTGGATTTGTTAAAAGTTCTTTTCCAGCTTTTGCAATTTCATCTTTTGATTCTTCAAGTTGAGATTTTAAATATCCAGGTTGAAGCTCTTTAACATCTGTTTCCTTTAAAGCATCTTCAATATTTTTTTCCAATTCCTTTGTATCAACATCAGAAATAGAATCTCCAACACTTGATAGAACATTTCCTGCTCCATCAGCAGCAGTACTTGCTACACTTCCTGCTATATCTCCACTTGTACTTGCTACAGTTTTTACAGCAGATCCTGCAAGGCCAAGTGCAGATGAAATCATGCTAGTTACTAATCCAAATAATAACATTATTGATAAAGCCCAACTCATAAATCCATGAAGTAAAGATTGTCCTTTTGAAAATGCCCCAGAAATAAAACCAGAAACTGCAAATGAAATTATTAAAATAATTATTGTAGCAATTCCCATTCCTATTCCCATAGATTGGAAAGGATTTTGATTATTTGGTGAAAATATTCCAAGTCCTAAGGCTCCAACAAGTAAACTTAGTACAGTAAATACAGATGCAAAAGAAATCGCACCGGCAATTATTGCTCCCCAAGAAATACTATTATCTTTAGAATAATCGTCCTTATATCTAACTCTTCTATTCTCTCTACGATCAGATATTCTGTCTTTTCTATTTTCTTTTAAGTTTTCAGTCATTTTTTCCTCCTCTTTTTGATTTTATAAAATCATTACTTTTTCATTATACTAGAAAAGTTTTAATAATCAATTTCATTTATATTGTTTTTTTCATTTTTTTAATATTAAAATAAATTTTTTTGATATTTACGATGATTTAATAAAATATTTTAAATTTTTTATTTAAATTATTTTAAAATCTCATTTTTTTATATTTATATTGGCTTTGAGCCTCTTCAATTTCTCTAATCATATCTCTGCCCTTTAACATTTTTTTAATATTTTTAACATCCAAAATCAAAACATCAGCTGCTATAAGCTCATTTTTTGATTCTTCTTTTAAAAATGAAGTGTTAATTACAAGGACAGGTCTTACTCTTTCATCTTTTAAATTTTTAAAATTGTGGGCAAGCTCTCTTGCAAAGCCCTTGTCGATATCTCTTTGAGACTTATAATCTCTAATTTCGATTGCATATCGCCTATCATTTTTCTTTGCATATAGGTCAAATTTATTACTTCTTTCAAAATCTTCTTGGTAGGGCTCAACCCAATATTTAGTATTTTTTAAAGCTTTTGAAATTAATTTTTGGTTGGTCAAATCTTCATTTAACATTCTTAGAGCTTTTAAAAGATTTTTTGGTTTTATTTTGAAAATTCCTGTGGTTTTTGTTTGATCTTTCCCAATAATTTTTTCATCAAAACCAACCATCAAATCATCAACAATATTAAAACATCCATGGGCAATGGCATTTCTAATATGTCTTAAAAGGGATTCCGTCTTTGTTTCCCCATCAGATTGGGTTAAAATTAATTTTTGAGAATTTGTACAAATTCGTTTTTTGTATTCATTTGCCAATTTTTCATCAATTTCTTCTGTAAAAAGACAGTCCTCATCTCTAAGATCCATATAAGTCATAATTTCGACGAAAGTATAATAATCATATTCCTTATTTGAAATCAATTCATTTGATTTTGATTGAATTGAGGAGATATCTGGAACATACCACAACAAATAAGCTATGGCCTCCCACATATCTCTTGACATTTTTATGGGAACTTCCTTATGTATTAATGAATATTCTTTTGGATTTTTGCACTTATCTTTTTCAAATTTTTCTGTTAATTCCATTTTTACTTCCTTTATTATTTTTCATTATAAATTTACCCATAAAATAAATTTTCAATTCATCAAATTAAATAAAATTAAAAATAATTGTTTAATTTTTTTATTTATGGTTATATTTATAAGGACCTAAATGAAAATAAAATTTAAAAGGAGTAAAGAATGAAACTTGCAATTATATATTATTCACAAACTGGCCACAATTTTCAAATGGCAAAATGGGCCAAGGAAGAAGCCGAAAAAAACGGAGCTGAAGTTAGGCTTTTAAAGGTTAAAGAATATCTTGATGAAAGTGGAGCTGAAGAAAATCCAGGATGGAAAAAATATTTGGAAGATTCTAAAGAAATACAAGAAGCTACATCCGATGATTTAATCTGGGCTGACGCAATAATTTTCTCATCACCAACAAGATTTGGAAATATTTCCTTCCAATTAAAGGCATTTTTGGATGCACAAGGAGGAGTTTGGGCTAAAGGCTTATTAACTAATAAAGTAATTTCTGCAATGACTTCTGCCCAAAATAATAACGGTGGACAAGAAGGAACAATAAAAGCAATTTATACAAGTGCTGCTCACTGGGGAGGAATAATTGTTCCAGTTGGATACACTGATGATTCAATTTATGCTCAAGGTGGAAATCCTTACGGAGCAAGCGGAACTACAACAAACGAAGGATTTGCAAATGAAATTGAAAAAGCTGTAAAGGCACAAGCGAGAAGAGTTGTAGAAGTTACAAAAAAACTTGTAGATTAAAAACATAAAAAAATGACCCACTGGGGTCATTCAGACTGTTGACAAACTGCATTTTCACCCATTTCGAGTGAACGTAGTGAGTCGAGAAATCTCATGAGATCTCTCCATGCGTTCGTTACACTCACTTAGTCGAGATGGGTTTTAGAGTAATTTTATTTTTAAATCATTAATGAATTATTAAACTGACTTTGTCTACGCTCTGAATGACCCGCCAAGGTCATTTTTTTTATTTATATTCTCTTTTGTTCATTGAACAACAATCTAATTTTTCATTTCCAAAAGATTTTTTATTTTCTTTTGCTAAATTTTTCAAAAATTTTTCCCATCTATTTTTTATTGAATCAAAAATTTTCATATTATCCCTCCTCGGCTAATAACTTTTAACTTTTCTACAATAATATTTATACCGGAAAAAATTATTTCTTTCAAATTTTACTTATCCCATAATTAAAGATAAGATATCTTTTCCAAAAGTAGAAAGATAAACTTCCATTTCATTATCTTTTAAAAATTCATCGATTGTTCTTTTAGCTACAAAAAACGCATCTTTTTCAGGAAATCCATAAATACCTGCAGAAATTAAAGGAAAGGCTATAGATTTTATTCCATTATCTTTTGCAAGTTTTAAAGAATTTCTATAAGCATCTGATAAAATTTTTTCGCAAGCTTCCTTATACATTTCATTATAAATTGGACCTACTGCATGGATTATATATTTTTGATAAAGATCAAATCCATCTGTAATTACAGCATCTCCCGGCTTAATTGGGGATAAGATTTGGCAAGCTTCTTTTAGCTTTTCTCTTCCAGCTTTTTCAAAAATTTGACCACAAATTCCCCCACCTTCAAGCAAATCTATATTTGCTGCATTTACAATTGCATCAACTTTTAATTTTAAAATATCAATATCAACTACTTGTAATGTCATAATAACTCCTTACTAATATTATAACTTGAAAATTAAAAAAATCATAATATACTAATCTTGTAGGATTAATTTAAAATGAAGTTTAATAAAATTAATTTACAATTACATTTTTTATAGTATAATTAAAATGAAAATAAAAAAACTTAATTTTATTTTATAAAAAAGAAAGTAAGGGATAAATAATGAAAAATAAATTTTCAAAAATAACAAATTTTATACCAGTATATTTTAGGGCTATGAAAGATAAAAATACTCCAAAAATCGCAAAACTTTTGGGACTTGGAGCAATTTTATATGCAGTAATGCCTGCTGATTTGATAAATGATATGATTCCGTTTTTGGGAATTTTGGATGATGCAATCGTCCTTCCATTTCTAATTTATATAACAAGCAAAATGATTCCTGATTCAGTAATGGAAAAAGAAAAAATTGAATATGTAGAAGAAAATAAATAAAAAAGACCTACTCTGAAGAGAACCCCAAAATCTGGAATACGGATTGAGGGGTTCACTTCACTCGGGTCCTTTTTTATTGTTTAATTTTAAAAGTTTTTGGAGCAAATTTATATATTAAAAAACTTGCAAGTCCTACAAATCCTATTATAAAAATTGAAATTATTAACATAAATTTAATCTCTCCAATTTTTGTTGCCAAAGCCGGAAGTCCAAATATAAATATATAATACAAAAACATATTCATTAAAACTAAAACTACAGATTTTTGTTTTCCTTCTTTATCAAAAGGTTGAATTATATAATATTGAAACAAGGGCAAAATTGTAAAAAATATTGCATTTAATAAGATATAAAAAATTGGCAGGGATAAATTATAATTAGTTGTTGTCAAATATTTTATAGCTATGCCAATATAAATTATAAACATAGCCCCCATAGGAATAGCCATGAGTTTAAAAATAGAAGTAAATCTTAGCCAAAACATTTTTAACAAATTTTTATCTTCCCTATAAAAATTGTAATACAAAAGCGATGAGTCACAATTTTTATAAAAAGCCATCAAAATTATATCTTGTTTAAATAAAATATATGAAATTATTGGTATTGCATATATTAAAATTTTATAAACTTCATAGCTCTTTATTGTTAGACTTGAAAAAATAAAAAACACTGCAATTCCAAGAGCAAAAAATATTCCGCTTTTTATTATTGTTGGTTTTAATAGATGTCTTTTGTGCCTTTTAAAAAACAGATTATTTAAATAGACAAAGCCTTCTCCCTTTATTTTTTCATTTTTATTTATATCCTTGTTTTTAATTTTTACAACATTATTTTGCACATCTTTCGAATCTTCTACCGCTAGTTTATATACCCTTATTGTTTTTTCAATTATTTTGTCATAGCTCTTGAAATTTTTAAAATAATTCACAACAAAAGGAAATAAAATTAAATTTATAAAGAAATATCCAAGACTTAAAACTTTAAAATCAAGTTTTATTATTAATACTAACAAACTTATCGCCAAATCCAAAATTAAAATGAAAATAATTTGTAAAAATGGTCTATCTTCAAAAAATGATTTTTCTCTTTTTTCATATATTTTTGTCCAAAATCCCGTAATATTTATATTATAAAAATAAATACCAAGACTAAATAAAAATGTGTAAATAGGATTTATATTTGCAAAAATTTTACCAAAAATCACAAATCCCAAAGTCCTTCCAATAAAAATCAAAAATGGCTCTAAATACAAAAATATATGTGCCAAGTCATTTGGAAAAAAATTGAAATTTTTACTTAAATCAGAAAAGACATTCCCATTATCTGTTAATAATGATGATGTTATCATATTTGTAATATAAAAACTAAAAGGAAAGCAAGTAAGTATAACTGATCCAAGACTTAAATCAAAATCACTCCTAAAAAATAAGGGAGATTTATCAGAAATTTCAAATAATAACTTTAACAGAGTCCTTGAAATAAAAATCGCAAAACCAAAGGTTAAAATTGATTTTATAAATTGCCAAATTATTGAAAAAATAGGAACAAATGTATTTATGATTTCTTTTAAATCGTAAAAATAATACTTATCTCCTAAGTGTTTTCCAATTAAAGGAATTTTTCTTATCCCATAAACTATCCCATTAAAAACTTTGGTGATTTTTATTCTTTCAATCAATAGAAATTTTGAAAAATATCTACTCATCTTCATCACCCAAATTTTCATCATCTATATTTATATCAATATTTTCAACATTTTTACTTGTCAAAAGCCTTATTATTTTATCTTCAAAATCCTTATCTTCTGAAACCATCTTATCAACTTTTTGCAATTTTTTATCATGTAGAAGGACAATATCATCGCAAATATCTTTTGCAAGTTGCAAAATATGGGTTGAAAAAATAATTATATGGTCCTTGTGAATATCTCTGATTATTTTTTTCATTTCAAGTTGAACAACTACATCAAGACTTGTAAGAGGCTCATCCATCAAAATAACCTTTGGTTTTAAAATCAAAAACATAAGCATTTGAAGTTTGTTTTTCATTCCGGTTGAATAATCTTGGATAAGCCTATCGGTATCTTCTATATCAAAATCCACAAGAGAAAAATATTCTTCTACCGATCTTTCATTTTTAATATTTTCTTTATTAGCCTCTACAAAAAATTTTATAAATTCTCGTCCCGTAAGAAATTTAGGAAGATCTGGCTCTGCAACCATAAAAAACACATCCCTAAAATCGAGCTCTTTCTTTCCATTTTCATCTATAAGATAAATATTTCCAGAATCTTTTTTGATTTGTTCACTAATTAAAGAAAAAAGTGTAGTTTTTCCTGCACCATTTCTTCCCAAAAGAGCATAAACAACCCCCTGGTCAAAAGTGTAATCTATATTTTTCAAAACTTCTTTTTTACCAAAAGTCTTGGAAAGATTTTTTATTTCAAGTTTCATAAAATCTCCTTTAATAAGATTATATTTGTTTTATTAATAATATTATTTTTTTAATAATTATCATTTTTATTATAACAAAAAAAGAAGCAAGCTCAAAACTTGCTTCCAAATTTTATGAAATTTTCCCACCAGAAATTTTTACATCTTCTCCATCATAATTAATTATTGTCTTTATGGCAATATTAATTGCTTTTAAAGAATTTTCCAAATCCATTGATGAAATATTGGTTTTATCTAAAACTTGTTCAGGTAAATATGGAATATGGATAAAGCCTGCTCTTATATTTTTATATTTTTTTGCCAAATACAAGGCCTCATACATCAAATGATTACAAACAAAAGTACCTGCTGAATTTGAAATTTCTGCAGGAATATTTTCTTTTTTTATCTCTTCAACTATTTTTTTAATTGGCAAATTTGAAAAATAAGCATTTTCACCATCATCTCTTATTTTTTCATCAATTGGTTTTTCTCCTGAATTGTCTGAAATTCTTGCATCATCAATATTAATTGCAATCCTTTCAACTGAAATTGAGCTTCTTCCACCAGCTTGTCCTATACACAAAATTACATCTGGCCTTATTTTTTTGATATTTTCTTCTAAAATTTCTCCAGATTTTTTGAAAACTGTTGGAATTTCTAATTTAAATATTTGACCTTTATCAATTTTTTCATCAACTTTTTTTACAAGTTCAATAGATGGGTTTATTTTTTCTTTATCAAAAGGATCAAATCCTGTAAGCAAAATTTTCATTTTTCATCCTTTCATAACCAATATGATCAATTTTTTCAATATATTTTACAAAATCAACCAATAGATTGACCCCTCTTAACATATCTTTTTCATTTATATCGAAATTTTCACTGTGGTGGCTGTCTTTTAAATTTGATCCCAAAATAAAATGAACAGTTTTCCCACCAGCTTTTCTTACTTCATTTAATAAATAAGCAATATCTTCAGATCCTTTTAATTGACCATCAACAAGTTTATAGGATTTTTCCTTATAATACTCTCTTAAATTTTTTATAAAATTTTTATCATAAGGCATAAGAGATGGAGCTTGGCCCTTTATTTCAATTTCGTAGGAGCAATCATAAGAAATTGCTGATCCCTTTATAATCCTATTTACTCCATTATACAAGTAAGAAATTATTTGATCATTTTCTCCCCTTATTTCCATTTCAATTTTTGCCCTATTTGCAATAATATTTCTTCCACTTCCTGCATTTAATTTTCCAACATTAATTCTAGCCTCTCCCATAGAATGTTGGGCAAGACTATTAAAATTTAAAACTGCACTTGATGCAGCAAGAAGAGCATTGTGTCCTTTTTCAGGACTTGCTCCAGCATGAGATGCCTTACCCTTAAAAATAATATCAATTTTTTTTGTAGCAAGAAAGCCATGACTTCCAACTCCAATTTGACCGCTTTTTACATCCATGCCAATATGGAGTCCTGCCATATAGTCAAAATTATCAATTATGGGATTATTCATCAAAGAATAAGCTCCCCTTACTCCTTCTTCTGCAGGTTGGAAAATAAAAATTATTTTCCCTCTTAGTTTTTCTTTCATTGATGAAAGAATTTTTGCAAGCTCAATTCCAATTGACATGTGAGCATCATGGCCACAAGCGTGCATGGCAAAAGAATTTTTTGATGAAAAATTTAAAATATTTGGAAGATGGCCCTTTGAATCTGTTTCCTCTAATTCATTTGCATCAATGTCAAATCTAAAGCCAATATTTGGTCCTGGTTTTTTTGTATCCAAAACTGCAATTAGTCCTGTATAAGAATCTAAAATTTCATCCTTTTTTTCTATATCAGAAATTTCAATAGAATTTTTATAAGAATCAATTTTTTCTTTTTCTGGAAGTCCCATTCTTTTATTAAAATAAATTTCTTTTCCATAAAAAAGTTTAAGGTCATACGGCTTTAATTCTTCAATTATTTTTGCAGTTGTCAAAAATTCCATCCATGCAGGTTCTGCATATTTGTGAAAGTGTCTTCTTAATCTTACAAGATCTTCTTCAATCATTATAAATCCTTTTTTTCATTAAAAAAATGAGTCTATACTCATTTTTTAAAAAACATATCTATATCTTCAAAAACTTCCATCCTGTTGTCTTCATTTAAAACTTCATGTTTCATATGGTCATAAGTTTTAAAATATAGATTTTTGTAACCAATAGATGATAAAATATTTTTTGTATTCATTAACCCCTTATCTCCTCCAGTTACATCATCATCAACTCCATTTAAGGAAGCTATTTGTAAATCTTTATTTTTAACTTTGTATTTATTATTTTTGTTTAAATTATTAACAAGAGTAAACAAACAAACATTACTTCTTGCCAAAAATCCACTTAAACGCATTGGATCATTATCTTTCATCCTAACATTTTCTTCATTGTAAGAAATCCAAGAAGAATCTTTTGAAGAAATTCCAGATAAGGCATCAAGAAGATGTGATTTTCTCTTCTCACCCAAATAAAATGTGACAATATTTCCAATAAAAATTCCAAGTTTTGCAATTGGAATATAAGCTACAGTTCCTGTCAAAACTAATTTATCAATAGTATAATCATATTTTTGCAAATAATTTCTGCAAATCAATGAACCCATAGAATGACCCAACATATAAACTTTTTTATCTTTGTAATACATTCTTATATATTTATTTATAACAAATTGATCATCAATTAGTTCATCTTTTTCCTTTATAAATCCAGAAGGATGGTCTTCAGAGATAGATTTTCCGTGTCCTCTGTTATCAGAAATCACAACCGCATAGCCTCTTTCATTTAAAAATTTAACAAAATGTAGATAATTAAGTGAATGTTCAAGCATACCATGGACAATTTGAACAACAGCTTTTGGATTTTCAACATCAAAACGGTTAGCATAAATATCAAAACCGTCTGAATTTGTAAGAATTACCTTGCACCTATTATCATTTATTAAACTTTCTTCTTTTATAAAAAATCTTGACCCATTTTTTAAATCAAGATAAGTTTTTTTCTTGTACAAATAATAAATTTGAGGAAGAAAAATCAAAAATAAAATCAAAATAAAATATTTCATCTTAGCCCCTTTTTTTCACATTAAAGGCAGTATCTCCCCTGCCCAAATCTTTCACATCAAATTCAACACTTGCCCCATTTTCAATAGTTTTATAATCCTTATCAGAAATTATTTCAGAATAATGAAAAAAATAGTCGCCACTTTCTGATTCTATAAAACCAAATCCCTTTTTTTCATCAAAAAATTTAACCTTTCCTTCCATTTTTACTCCTTTTTCGCCTTAAATAAAATCCTCAAAGTATCATCCTTAATTTTTCCCATATCATCTTCATCAAAAATTTCAATTTCAGAAAAATTATTTTCTTTTAAATTTTTTTCCATAAAATCTACAGAATATATTCTTTCAACCTGATTTTCAATTATTCTTTGGTATGTTCCATCCTCATTTTCAACAAAAAAGTTTAGTTCCATATCAATAATATCATCGGTTTTAATATTATCCCAAGTGTAAAAAATATCCTCATATTCATAAATATAAGATTTTGATCCAAAAACTTCTTCCATTTTATATTCTGAATTTATATCAAAAACCAAAAGTCCACCCTTTTTCAAATTTTTATAAGAATTTTCCATCAATTTTTTCAAATCTTTTTCATCCAAAATATAATTTATAGAATCAAGCAAGATTACAATTAAATCATAGGAATTTTCATTTTGAAAATTTACCATATCATAATTATACAAAGATACATTTTCTTCTTGATATTTTTTCGAAAAAACTTCGAGCATAGATTTTGATAAATCTAAAGCATCAATTTTTTCAAAAAAATCAAAAAAATGATTGGTTAGCATGCCCGTCCCGCACGCTAACTCCAACATTTTTTCTTTTTTAATCTTATTTTTATTGACCAAAGATTTTATGTTTTCTGCATATTTTCCATAATCTAGGTCAAAAGATAATTTATCATAAATATAAGCAAAATCTTTATACATTATTTATCTTCTATTTCCTTGTAAGATTCTTGAGTTTTTACAAGTAAGTCTTTATATTTTTCTAATTTTTCTCGTTCTTCATTTACAACAGCTTCTGGTGCTTTTGAAACAAAGCCTTGATTGTTAAGTTTACCTTCTGCCCTTTTAATTTCAGATTCAAGTTTTTTGATTTCATCTTTTAATCTCTTTCTTTCCTTGTCATAATCAATTAGATTTTCTAAAGGAATATAAATTTTAAAATCATTGAAAATCAAACTTACTGCATCTTCAACTTCTTTGTCCTCATCTATTATTGAAATTTCTCCAGATTTTGAAAGATTTACAAATTGACCCTTCAAAATTTCTAGGAAATTTCTTGTATTTTCATCAGATGAATAAATTATCAAATCTTGTCTTGTTTTTGATCCAAGATTTAAAGTTTGTCTTTGATTTCTGATAGCTTTTATAGCCTCAATTGCTCCATCAACAACTCTTGCCTCGCTGTCAAAATTAAAATCATCCCTAACTTGTGGCCAAGACTCAACTATAAGCATATCTTTTTTGTTTGGCAATTGCTTATAAATTTCTTCAGTAATAAATGGCATAAATGGATGAAGAAGTGAAATCATATCTTTTAAAACATAAAGTAGAACTTTTTTAACTGTTGATTTTTTATTTTCATCATCAGAATTTAATCTTTCCTTGGCAAATTCAATATACCAATCGCAAAATTCTTCCCAAATAAAATCTTCAATCCTGCTTGCAGCAAGTCCAATTTCATATTTGTCCAAATTATTAGAAACTTCCTCAACTACATTATTTAATCTTTTTAGAATCCACTTATCTTCAAGACTTAAATCTAAATTTTTAAATTCAAGATCATCAGATTCATCAATATTCATCAATACAAATCTTGTTGCATTCCATAATTTGTTTGCAAAATTTCTGCTTGCTACAATTCTTTTTTCGTCATAGCGCATATCATTTCCAGGAGAATTTCCTGTAATAATTGTAAATCTAAGGGCATCTGCTCCGTATTTATTTACAACATCAATTGGATCAACCCCATTTCCAAGAGACTTACTCATCTTTCTTCCTTGAGGATCTCTAATTAGGCCTGTGAAAAGTACATGGTCAAAAGGAGTTTTATTTGTATTATAAAGAGAAGAAAATACCATTCTTATAACCCAGAAAAATATAATATCATAACCTGTTACAAGGATATCTGTTGGGAAGAAATATTTATAATCTTCAGTTTCTTCTGGCCAACCCAAGGTTGCAAAAGGCCAAAGAGCTGATGAAAACCAAGTGTCAAGAGTGTCTTCTTCTTGAGTGACTTTTTTTCCATCCAAATATCCATTTTCATCTGGATCATCTTCTGAAACAATAATTTCTCCATCTTCAGTGTAGAAAACTGGAAGTCTGTGACCCCACCATAATTGTCTAGAAATACACCAATCTCTAATATTTTCTAGCCAATTCATGTAGGTTTTTCCTAAAGAATCTGGAATTAAATTCAAATCTCCATTTTTATAAACTTCGATTGCATCTTTTGCCAAATCTTCCATTTTAACAAACCATTGTTTTGAAATTAATGGTTCAATTACAACATTTGTTCTTTCACTGTATCCAACTGCGTGCTCAATTGTTTCAGTTTTTACCAAAAGATTTTCTTTTTCCAAATCTTCAATCATTAACTTACGAGCTTCATACCTATCAAGACCAGAATATTTTCCATACCCTTCTTTAATTTTTGCACCTTCATCAATAACTATACATTGACCAAGTTTATGTCTTTTTCCAACTTCAAAATCGTTAGGATCATGAGAAGGAGTGATTTTTACACAACCTGTACCAAATTCCATATCAACATAGGAATCTTCAATCAAAGGAATTTTACGTCCAACAAGTGGCAAAATTAAATTTTTCCCAATTTTTCCTTTAAACCTTTCGTCTTCTGGATTAACAGCAACAGCCAAATCTCCAAGCATGGTTTCAGGTCTTGTTGTAGCAATGGTTATGAAATCATCGCTATCTTCAAAGAAATATTTTATATACCATAAGTGACCTTCTTGGTCTTTGTGATAAACTTCTGCATCTGAAAGAGCAGTTTTTGCCTCAGGATCCCAATTTACAATCCTATTTCCCCTATAAATCAAGCCGTCATCATACATTTTTTTGAAAACTTTTCTTACAGCTCTTGTAAGATTTTTATCCATAGTAAAGGAATCACGATCCCAATCACAAGAAACTCCAACAGTTCTTAATTGTCTTTTTATTGTTCCACCGTATTCTTCTGTCCAGTCCCAACATTCTTCCAAAAATTTATCACGACCTAAATCATCTTTAGATTTACCTTCATTTTTGATTTTTTCTACAACTTTTGCTTCAGTAGAAATTGAGGCGTGATCTGTTCCTGGAATCCAACAAGCTTCATAGCCTTGCATTCTTTTATATCTAATAATAATATCTTGGATTGTATTATTTAGGGCATGGCCTAAGTGCAATTTTCCTGTTATATTTGGTGGTGGCATAACTATTGTAAATGGTTTTTTATTTTCATTTACTCTAGCTTTAAAATATCCACCATCTTCCCATCTTTTATAAATTTCTTTTTCAAATTTTTGTGGTTCGTATTTTGTTTGCATAAATTCTCCTTGATTTCAAATTAAAAATTAAAAATAAATAATAAAAAAAGTAACACAACTCTCAAGGACGAGATTATCGCGTTACCACCTATCTTCCTTTTTTTTAAAAAAAAGGCTCTTATTTGCATACATGCATGCTACATTAAACTATTTCAAAACAACCTTCATAGTTTCAATTTAAAGACTTTCACCATCCGTCTTCTCTCTAAAAAATTTCCCCTACTACTCCTTTTTGTCAAAGTTTTATATTCATTTCTTTTTTTTATTATATTTTAAAAAAAGTTTTTGTCAATTTTATCAGATTTTAAAGCTAGAAAAGAAATTTATTTATTTACAAATAATTAATAATTATTAGTTTTTTTGTTTGAAAAATGTTTTCAGCTCTTGGATTTTTATTTAAAAATGCTATAATATTAATAGAATCTTATATTTAAAGAGGTGATAGGATGAAGCTTAGTGTAAACATTATCTCTGACACAAGTGGTTACGCTACAGAAAAAATTGTGAAGGTATCCCTTAGTCAATTTGATGTTGAAACAATTACAAATATATATCCAGATGTAAGGGATATAAATTCCTTGAAGGATATATTAAATTTCATAATTGAAACTGGCGATAATGTTATAATCTATCACTCATTCCAAGATTCAAGGATGAACGTTTATATCAATGACTTTTGTGAACTAAATAATATTACTTATGTTGATATAACCGGCTATTCAATAAGGACTATTTCTAAAAAACTTGATTTAGAACCAAAATATGCTTTTTCTGATGAGTCCCTTTATGAAACTGACCGATTTAAAACATTAAATTCTTTAGATTTTGCCATAAAATATGATGATGGCAAAGATTTTAGATCGCTAAAAGCCTGTGATATAGCAATTATTGGTGTATCTCGTTCTTCTAAAACTCCCTTATCAATTTATATGGCAAGCAAGGGATACAAAGTTTGTAATATTCCAATACTTTTAAACACTAGCCTACCTGATGAACTTTTTGAAATCGATAAGAATAAAATATTCGGCTTAACTATCGATAAAAATATTTTAAAATCTTTTAGGGATGAAAGGCTAAAAAGTCTAAATTTATTTGGCAAAAGTCAGTATTCTGATTTGAGAAATATCCAAAAAGAATTAGACTATGCAAAAGAGATAATGGATGATTTGGATTGTATAATAATTGATGTTACAAATAGATCTATAGAAGAAACGGCTGATATTATAATCAATCATATTAACAGTAGGAAAGGGGAAAAAAATGACTGAAAAATATGTTTACAATTTTAACGAAGGAGACAAGGACATGCGCTCTTTGCTCGGTGGTAAAGGCGCAAATTTAGCAGAAATGACAAATATGGGAATAAATGTACCATATGGTTTCACAGTTACAACTGAAGCTTGTGCAAGATTTTATGAAGAAGATCAAAAAATCTGGGAAGATCTTAATGAAGAAATTTCAAAGCACATCAAAGACCTTGAAAATCACAACGAAAAAACTTTTGGATCAACTGAAGATCCTCTCCTTGTATCAGTAAGAAGTGGTGCTCCAATTTCTATGCCAGGTATGATGGATACAATCCTTAATCTTGGCTTAAATGATGACGCTGTTATTGGACTTAGCAAAAAAACAAATAATGAAAGATTTGCCTACGATTCATACAGAAGATTTATTCAAATGTTTGCTGACGTAGCAATGGGAATTAATAAAAATAATTTTGAAAAGGTTCTTAGTGCTAAAAAAGATGAAAAAGGCGTTAGTGAAGATACAGAACTTACTGCTGAAGATTTGAAAGATGTAGTAGAAAAATATAAAAAGGTTTATAAAGATATTGAGGGCGAAGATTTCCCACAAGAGCCAAGAGAACAATTAAACAAAGCTATAACTGCTGTATTTGCTTCTTGGAATAACGAACGTGCAATTTTATATAGAAGATTAAATGATATTGATGACTCTATGGGAACTGCTGTAAATGTTCAATCAATGGTATTTGGAAACATGGGAGATACTTCTGGAACTGGTGTTGCATTTTCAAGAAACCCAGCTACTGGTGAAAACAAACTATTTGGTGAATATTTAATGAATGCCCAAGGTGAAGACGTTGTTGCTGGAGTTAGAACACCAAAAGAAATTCAAACTTTAAAAGATTCTTTACCAGAAGTTTTTGATCAATTCCATGATACTGCTGAAAAACTTGAACAACATTACAAAGATATGCAAGATATGGAATTTACTATCCAAGAAGGTAAATTATTCCTACTTCAAACAAGAAATGGTAAAAGAACTGCAAAAGCTGCTGTAAAAGTTGCTGTTGATATGGTTCATGAAGGTCTTCTTGATGAAAAAGAAGCAATTTTAAGAATTGATCCAAAAGATCTTGATGGTCTTCTCCACCCAACTCTTTCTCAAAAATCTATAAAAGAAAATAAGGCTATTGCAAAAGGTCTTGCTGCAAGTCCAGGAGCTGCAGTTGGTTACATTGCCTTTACTGCAAAAGAAGCTAAAAAAAGAGCTGCAAAAGGTGTTGATGTAATCCTTGTTCGTGAAGAAACTTCTCCAGAAGATCTTGAAGGAATGGTTTCAGCAAGTGGTATTCTTACAGCTAGAGGTGGTATGACAAGCCATGCTGCAGTAGTTGCAAGAGGAATGGGAAAATGTTGTGTATCTGGAGCTCATGATATTTATGTTGACGAAGATGAAAGATTTGTAAGAATTGATGGAAAGAAATATTCTGACCAAGATGTTCTATCAATAGATGGTTCAACTGGAAATATTTATGCTGGAGCACTTGAAACTGAAAGTCCAAAACTTGAAGGAAACTTCGGCGAATTTATGGGATGGGTTGATAAATATCGTGACATGAAAGTTAGAACAAATGCTGATACTCCTCACGATGCTGAACAAGCTCTTCAATTTGGAGCTGAAGGAATTGGTTTGTGTAGAACTGAACACATGTTCTTTAAAGCTGACAGAATTTTCCAAGTTAGAAAAATGATTTTGGCTCACAATGCTGAAACTAGAAAAGAAGCTCTTGATAAAATTCTTCCAATGCAAGAAGATGATTTCTATCAAATTTATTCTATAATGGGAGAAAGACCTGTAACAGTAAGACTTCTTGATCCACCTCTTCACGAATTTTTACCAAGAGGACAAGAAGAAATTAGAACTCTTGCTGAAGATTTAAATATGGAAATTACTGAAGTTAAGAAAAGAATCCTTGACCTTGAAGAAGTAAACCCAATGCTTGGATTTAGAGGACTTAGACTTGGCGTTAGATATCCAGAAATTTCAAAAATGCAAGCTCGTGCAATAATTCAAGCTGCTATCCATTGCAATGAAGATGGAATAAAAGTTGTTCCTGAAATAATGATTCCACTTTCATCTGATGTAAAGGAACTTGCTTATGTTAAATCTCAAGTAAGAGAAGAAATTGAAAAAGTTTTCGAAGAAAAAGGAAAGAAAATTGACTACTTGTTAGGTACAATGATCGAAATTCCTAGAGCTGCAATAACAGCTGATGAAATCGGTGAAATCACTGACTTCTTCTCATTCGGTACAAACGACTTAACACAAATGACCTTTGGTCTTTCAAGGGATGATGCTGGTAAATTCTTAGATCTTTATTTAGACAAAGATATTTTTGCCAAAGATCCATTCCAAGTTTTAGATCAAAAAGGTGTTGGTTTCTTGGTTGAAACTGCTGTAGAACGTGGTAAAAAAGCAAATCCAAACCTACACTTAGGAATCTGTGGAGAACACGGTGGAGAATCTACAACTGTAAAATATTTGTACAATGTCGGTCTTGATTATGTATCTTGTTCACCATTTAGAGTTCCAATAGCAAAACTTGCTGCAGCTCAAGAAGCTATAGAAAATCCTAGAAATAAATAATTTTTAACATAAAAATACCAGAGTTTAAAACTCTGGTATTTTTATTGTTTTCAAGAAGGATAAATTAAATCTAAGTTTAAATCTTATATTTCGTCTTTTATAATTTTTTCCATCATATCTTTTACTTTGTTGTAGGTATCTTCTTTATCTATTGCTCCAACAATTGGATCTCCTACAATATTTCCTTCACTATCTACAAGTATTGATGTTGGATATGACATAATTGTTTCAGTGTATTTTTCAAGTTCGCTGTCTTTGTTTATTGTTATATTTCTATATTTTGCTCCTTGTTTTTTTAGGATTTTTTTGGCTTCTTTTATTGTATCTTCATCCCCTACTTTGGCTTCTGAATTTATTCCTATAACTTGTCCGCCCATTTTTTCTACTTCTTCATTTAATTGTTGTAATTTTGGAATTTCGCCTACGCATGGTGCACATCCATTAAACCAGAAATTTACAAGAGTTAATTTTTTGTCTTTAAAAATATCTTTTGTTACTTCTTTTCCATCAAAATCTTTTGATTTAAATTCTGGAAAGGCTTTTAATTCTTTGGTTGATGCTTCTTCTTTTTTATTGTAACCATTGTTAAATTGGCTATCTATGCCCTTTTTTTTGTTTATAATTTTCTCGATTTTTCCAATTTCCTCTACATCTTTTTTAAGTAGATCATAATCTTCTTTTGAGAGTTCATCTTTTGATTTTTCTACCAAATCTAGAAGGTACATATCGTAAGATACGCTAGCTTCCCCTGCTACTTGACTCTTATCAGCTTTTGAAAATGCAACTTGCCATTGCTTGTTATGACTTTCAATAATTTTATTTTGTTTTTCCATCAACTCCTCAACGGACTCATCTGTTGATGATGGATTTTCATTACTTGTTTTATTTGATTCTTTTTTATCTGTCATATTGCTTTCAATACTTTTATTGTTGCTTGACATTTCATTTTTATCTTCCTTTTTTGAACAAGCTGTAAAACTTAATGCCAAAGCTAAAGCTAAGGCTGATATTTTTAATTTATTATATTTCATTTTTTTCTCCTTAATTAATTTCTTTTTTTATTTTTTCTTTTTCTACTTCTTTTTTATCAAATCCATATTGATATTTTAAAGCACAAGTCGGACATGATTTTATACACATTCCACACCTTATACATTCTGTGTGATTTTGGTCTTTTCTAACATCTACATCCATTTTGCACGCTTTTTGACATTTTTTACAAGATATGCACTTATTATTATCAAAATTTATTTTAAATAGGGAAATTTTATTAAATAATGCATAAAATGCTCCCAATGGACAAATCCACTTGCAAAAGGGTCTAAAAAATATTATTGATAGGATTATACTTATTATTAAAATTGTAAGTTTTAGGTTAAATAATGATCCTAGGCTTGCCCTTATTGATGAATCTACAATAGAAAGTGGAATTGCTCCTTCCAAAACTCCTGCAGGGCAAATATACTTACAAAAATATGGATTACCCATGCCCAAATCATTTACTAAAAAAACTGGTAAAATTATAACTGTAAGTACAAGTATCAAATATTTTATGTATCTCAGTGGCTTTAATTTTTTTGTTGAAAACTTTTTTGATGGGATTTTATGTAAAATTTCTTGGATAAAACCAAAAGGACACAAAAATCCACAAACAAGTCTTCCAACCATGACTCCAACAAAAATCAAAAATCCACTCACATAATAGGAAAATTTGAACTTTGATGAACCTGCTACTGCCTGATAGGCTCCTATGGGACATGCTCCAGAAGCTGCAGGACATGAATAACAATTTAGACCCGGCACGCAAATCTTTTTAAAATCCCCTCTGTAGATTACCCCTTTAAAAAAGTTAGGTATGTGAATATTTGTGAGAAAGCTTGCTAATAATTGAATAAACCGCCTATATTTTGCTAAAATATTTAATTTTATTTTATCCAATACCAACACACTCCAAACATAGTTTTATGGCCTTACTTAAAACCGTATCAACTTCTCCACGAAAGGCACCGTAAGTAATAAAAACTATACTCAAAATCAAAAATCCTATTTGCATATTTTTCTTTTTTCTTATTTCTATAACAATCACCTCTTTACAAATTAATAATAACATAGGTCATATAAATTTTCTGTTAAGATTTTCTTAACAGATATTTTATTTTGATTTGATATAATACTTATAAAAGGAGAAAAAATGAAAATTTTAATTGTAGAAGATGAAAAAATATTAAATGAGACTATTAGTAAATCTTTGAAAAAAGCAGGATATGAGGTCGAATCAGCTTTTGATGGCTTTGATGCTATGGAGATGATAGAAATTGAATCCTACGACCTTGTAGTTTTGGATTTAAATCTTCCAAACATGGATGGGATGGAAATTTTGAAAAATTTAAGAAAAGGAGATGAGGAAACAAAAGTTTTAATTCTTTCTGCAAGAAGCCAAATCCAAGATAAGGTTGAAGGTCTTGATGCAGGAGCCAATGATTTTTTGCAAAAGCCCTTTCATTTGGACGAATTAAAGGCAAGAGTAAGGTCTTTAACTCGAAGAAATTTTATCCAAAATCAAACAAATCTTACCTTTGATAGGATAAAATTTGATAGCAAAAAAAGACTTACCTTTGTTGACGAAAAAGAATTAAGATTAACAAGAAAAGAATCTGGAATTTTAGAATATTTACTTTTAAACCAAGGCCGCCCTATAAGTCAAGAAGAATTGATTGACCATGTTTGGGATTCTAGCGTTGATTTGTTGAGCAATTCAATAAGAGTTCACATTTCAGCTCTTAGGAAAAAATTAAAAAATGGACTTGGCTATGATCCAATTGAAAATAGAATTGGTGTGGGATATCTTTTGAGGAAAATAAAATGAAAAAAATGTCATTAAGGCTTAGAATTGCCATTTTAACAAGTATTTTGATTGCTCTTACAAGTTTGACCATGAACTTTTTTATGAACAAAACCGCTTATTTTTATATAGATTCTCTGGGTGGCTATGTAGATAAGATAGAAGATAAAAAAGATTTATATATAAATATTGATGAAGACAAGATTGATGAATTTCAAAATACTTTTTCAGACCAAGTTACAAGTTCCAAAAACAATTTTTCCAAAAAAGCCTGGATTATTACAAGTTTGGTTACTATTTTTGGAGGAATTATTTCATATTTTTTAAGCGGAAAATTTTTAGAACCTTTGGATAAATTTTCCAGGCAAATCGAACAAATCCAACTTAAAAATATTACAGACTACGAAGTTAAAGAAAATCCAATAAAAGAATTTCAAAAATTAACCAAATCTTTTAATCAGATGCTTGAAAGATTAAACGAATCTTATAAAAACGAAAGGGAATTTACAGCAAGAGCCGCCCACGAACTAAGGACTCCCCTTACCATAATAAATTCCCAAATAGATTTATTTGAAGAAAAAAATATGGATGAAAAAGAAGTAAGTAATCTTATGACAATGATAAAAAACGAATCAGATAGGCTATCAAAACTTGTAACAAGTCTGTTGGATTTAAGCGAATTAAGGTCAGTTTCAAGAAACGAAAAAATTGAGCTTTCCTCTTTAATAGAAGAAGCAATTCAAGATTTATCATATATAGCCGATAAAAAAGATATAGATATAGAAAATAATTGCAAGGAAATTTATATAGAAGGAAGTGATATTTTAATTTATAGGGCTTTTTATAACCTAATTGAAAATTCCATAAAATACAACAAAAACCACGGTTATATAAAAATATATTCAAAAGTAAAAAAAGATTTTGTAGAAATTTTTGTAGAAGATAGTGGAGTTGGTATAGACTTAAAAGAAAAAGATAATATTTTTAAGGCCTTTTATAGGATAGAAGGAAATGAAGAAAAAGGATCAGGCCTTGGTCTATCCCTTGTAAAAGAAACAATAAAAATCCATGGAGGAGAAATAAAAGTTTTAAATAAAGAACAAGGCAGCTTAATAAAAGTTAGTCTTCCAATTTCAAATTTGTAAAATTTAATTTAAAAGACAAAAAAACTAGGCACAGGGCCTAGTTTTTTAATTAAATTTCTTTAGCATTTATAATTTCATCATCGAAACCATCTTTGTAGTCATTATTTTTAACTATATGTTTATTAAATATTTTATCTATACCAACTGAGATTGCTGTATCTCCTGATATATTTGCTGCGGTTCCAAATGAATCTTGGGTTAGGTAAAGTGTGATCAACAATGATGCAAGTTCACCTTCTGAAGGAATTCCTACAACTGGTAAAAATGGTAGAGCACTCATTACAGCTCCACCTGGTGCTCCTGGTGCTGCAACCATAGCTATTCCCAAAATTGCCATATATCTTAACATCAATAAATAAGAATGATCCATTCCATACATGGTTAAAATTGTAAATGTACAAGCTGTGATTGTAATCATTGATCCTGGCATGTGAACTGTAGCTCCAAGAGGGATAACAAAATCTCTTATTCCCTTGCTAACACTGTTTTGTTTAGCACACTCTAAGTTTACAGGAATTGTAGCAACAGATGATTGAGTTCCAACTGCTGTTAAATATCCCTTGATTTGGTTTTTTATTAAAACAAGAGGATTTTTCTTTGTATAAAGACCATTTATTATAAATAAAGCAGATATGTATAATAAGTGAAGGGCAATTACACATAAGAATATTTTCCAGAATATTGATAAAACTGCAAAAACAGATCCAGTGAAGGCCATTTTTGAGAAATTACCAAAAATAAAAAATGGTAATAATGGAACAATTGCTGTTGATAAAACTTTTGTAATTATATCATTAAATTCCCCTATTAAACCATAAGAATATTCACCCTTACCATGTTTTCTTAACCAAGAAATTGAAATTCCCATCATAAAGGCAAAAATAATTGCTGATGTAACATCAAAAAATGGTGTGATAGGTACTTCAAAAAATGGATTAACTTCAATTTTACTTGAAGCTTGAATTTTAGAAACCTGATCTTGACTAATAAAAGCTGGGAAAATATTAGAACTCATTAAATAAGATAAAGAACCACCAACTATAGTTGATGTATAAGCAATAAGAACTGTTACTGCAAGTAACCTTCCAGCTCCTTCTCCAAGATCAGCTATTCCTTTAGTAACAAAAGCGATAATCATAAGTGGAATAACAAAGTTTAAAAATGCACCGAAAATAGATGAGAATGTAACTGCAATTCTTACAAACCATTCAGGCAAATATAAACCTGCTAAAGTACCTAAGGCAATCGCTATCAATAATTTAGGTATTAAACCAAGTTTTTTCTTTTGAGATTTACTCATATAAATTTAAACACTCCTTTTTTTAGCTATATTTTTATGTACAATATATAGCTCGTTTCATGACTACCTTTTCATTATAAGTCAAAAAATAAAAAAGTGCAAATTAATTTGCACTTTTTTTAACAAATTTCTATTTAATTTTCGTATTCATGATCATATTTTATTTGAAGTTCAGAAATTAATTTTTTATCATCAAAGTAATTTATTCCCATAGCTTCTTTGACCTGGTCAAGTTTCATTTTTCCATAATCACTTGCTTCTTTTGAACCATTTTCCATAATTTCAAAAAGTTTAGAAATATCTTTTGCGTAATATGCTCTTCTTTGTCTAATTGGTTCTAGAAAATCTTCTAATACTTTATTTAAGAATTTTTTAATTTTTACATCACCAAGGCCACCTCTTCTGTAGTGGTCTTTTAATTCATCCAAATTTTTATATTCTGGCAAGAATTTTTCAAAATGATAATCTTCACAAAAAGCATCAAGATAGGTAAAGACAGTATTTCCTTCAACCTTTCCATGATCAGATACCTTTATATGACCTGGATCTGTAAACATGGCCATAACTTTTTTCTTTACTTCATTTTTTGAATCTGATAAGTAAATACAATTATTCAAGGACTTACTCATTTTGGCATTTCCATCAATTCCAGGAAGTCTTCTGCAAACTTTATTTTCTGGAATTACAGCCTTAGGTTCCCTAAAAATTTCTTTATAAGTGCTATTAAATGATCTAACTAATTCTCTTGCTTGCTCAAGCATCGGCTCTTGGTCTTCCCCAACTGGAACGATATTTGAGTCAAATAAAATTATGTCTGAAGTTTGGCTTACAGGATAAATTAAAAATCCTGTTGGAAGGCTTGTTTCAAAATTTTTAGATTTTATTTCGCTTTTAACTGTAGGATTTCTTTCAAGTCTTGATAGGGTAACTAAATTTAATAAATAAAAAGTTAACTCTGTAAGCTCTTTTACATATGATTGAACAAAAAATGTTACCTTATTTGGATCAAGTCCAACTGATAAGTAATCAAGCATAACTTCTGTAATATTTTCTCTGATTTTTTTTGGATTATCAAAATTATCTGTGAGGGCTTGGGCATCGGCAATCATTACGTACATTTTGTCATAATTTCCCTCATTTTGAATTTTAACCCTATTTCTCAAAGATCCAACATAATGACCCAAGTGGAGTTTTCCTGTTGGTCTGTCACCAGTTAATATTATATCTTTCATTTTTTCTCCTTGTTTTAATAAAAAATAAGGGAAAGATTATTCCCTTCCCTTATTAGCTAAATATTCATCTATAAATCCGTCAATATCTCCATCCATTACACTTTCTACATTTCCAACTTCAAAATTTGTTCTATGATCTTTAACCAAAGTGTATGGGTGAAATACGTAAGATCTTATTTGACTTCCCCAAGCTATTTGGGTGTAATTTCCTTGAATATCTTCAATTTTTTCCCTGTGTTCTTCTTCTTTTATTTGGGTAAGTTTTGCCAAAAGAAGTTTCATCGCAGTTTCTTTATTTTGAGTTTGACTTCTTTCAGCCTGACTTGATGCTATGACTCCTGTAGGAATATGGGTAATTCTAACAGCAGAATCAGTTTTATTTACGTGTTGACCACCAGCCCCACTTGACCTATAAGTGTCAATTCTTAAATCTTTTGGATCAATTTCAACACTCATATCGTCATTTAACTCTGGGAAAATATCAACTGAAGCAAAAGAAGTATGGCGTCGTTTTGATGAATCAAAAGGAGAAATTCTAACAAGTCTGTGGACTCCCTTTTCCCCTTTTAAGTATCCATAAGCAAAAGGACCTTTGACGTGAATTGTGGCAGATTTAATACCACCTGCTTCTTCATTATTTAAATCTGTAATATCAAATTTAAAATTACGTCTTTCAAAAAACCTGGTATACATTCTCATAAGCATCTCTGCCCAATCAGTCGCTTCAAGTCCACCAGCCCCTGCGTGAATTACAAGATAAGCGTTATTTTTATCATATTCTCCATCAAGCTCAGTTTTTATTTTAAAAGATCCAATTTCTTTTCTTAAAGAATTTAAGATTTCTTCTATTTCATCCAAACTTTCCAAATCTTCATTGCTTTCTTCAATTATATCCAAAAGATCAGACTGATCTTTTAAATCATCTTCAAATTTACTAAAAGTTTTGAAATTTTCTTTTTTATCGGAAAGGTCTGCCATTATTTCTTGGGCTTTTTGGCTATCATCCCAAAAGTCTTCTTTTAAAGTTTCTTTTTCGATTTCTTTAATTTCTGCATTTATCTTTTTAGGGTCAAGATGGGATCCAATCATCTCTAGATTTTTGTCAAGTTCTTTAATGATTTCTCTTAACTCATAAATTTCTGCCATCTAATTACCCTTAATATTTCCTTTTTTGGCTTCTCTTTTCAATCTTCTTCTTTCTGCTCTGTTGGTAGCCTCTTCTGGGTTTTCTGGATTTTCAAATCCTTCTTCTTCAGGTTTTAATACTTGTTTTCTTTCAATATTTTGTCTTATTTCAACACCCATCATAAGCCTTACAGTTTCTTCTTGGATGGCATTTGTCATCTCTTCGTACATATCAAATCCAGTATTTGTATAAGCTCTTACAGGATCATCATTTCCCATTGCTCTTACGCCAATTTCTTTTCTCATTTGATCCATTGAATCGATGTGTTCCATCCATTTTGTATCTATAACCCTTAATAAAACAACTCTTTCAACTTCTCTCATATTTTCTTCACCAAATTGTTTTTCTTTTTCTTCATATTTATTTAGAGTTGTTTGGTAAATATAATCTATGAGTTTTTCTTGAGTAAAATCATTTATATTTTCAAATCTTAAAAGTTCAACTGGAATTGCTATTGATTTTAAATGGTTAAGTAGGGCTACCATTTCCCAATTTTCAGGTTTTACTTGTGGGTTTGTAAATGAATAAACGGCTTGGGTGATTGAATCTTTAATCATTCCAAGAATTGAATCTCTCATGTTTTCCCCATAAAGAACTTGTTTTCTTTCATTGTAGATAATTGTTCTTTGTTTATTCATAACATCGTCGTATTGAAGAACTCTTTTTCTTGTTGCAAAGTTATTTGCTTCTACTCTTGTTTGAGCTTTTTCAATTGATCTTGTAACCATTTTTGAAACAATTGGTTCATCTTCTGGATAATTGTAGTTTTCTACAAATTTTGAAATTTGCTCTCCAACATTAAGTCTAATTAAATCATCTTTTAATGAAATGAAAAATCTTGATCTACCTGGATCTCCTTGTCTTCCTGAACGTCCTCTCAATTGGTTATCGATTCTTCTAGATTCGTGTCTTTCTGAACCAATTATATAAAGTCCACCAACTGCTCTTACTTTTTCAGCTTCTTCATCAATACCTGGTTTTACTAGAGATTTATAATGTTTATATTTTTTTCTAGCTTCTAAGATTTCTTGGTTATCTGTTTCTTGGAAGGAGTCAACTTGTTCTAATAATTCTTCAGAAATTCCTTCTCTTTTTAATCTTTGTTTTGCCATGTGATCGGCATTTCCACCAAGCATAATATCAGTACCACGTCCTGCCATGTTTGTAGCGATTGTTACTGAACCAAATCTACCAGCTTGAGCAACTATATCAGCTTCTCTTTCGTGGTTTTTAGCATTTAGCACAACGTGTTTAATTTTTTCTTTTTTAAGAGCTTTTGATAATTTTTCAGAATTTTCAATTGAAATTGTACCAACAAGGATTGGTTGACCTGTTGCATGAACTTTTTTAATTTCTTCAATTATTGCATTATATTTTCCGTTTTCGTTTATATAAACGTGATCAACATCATCAACTCTTTGGATTGGTCTATTTGTAGGAATTTCTACAACGTCAAGATTGTAAATTTCTGAAAACTCTTCTTCTTCTGTTTTTGCAGTACCAGTCATTCCTGACAATTTATCATACATCCTAAAATAATTTTGGAAGGTAATTGTTGCAAGAGTTTTTGATTCTGATTGAACTTCAACTCCTTCTTTTGCTTCAATTGCTTGGTGAAGACCATCTGAATATCTTCTTCCTTGCATGATACGACCTGTAAATTCATCTACAATCATTACCTCGCCATTATTAACAACATAGTCAATATCTCTTGTCATTGTTGTATTTGCTTTTAGGGCATTGTTAATATAGTGGGCAAGCTCTAAGTGTTCTGGGTCTGATAAGTTTTCAATTCCAAAGAATTTTTCAGCTTTTGCTGTACCTTGTTCTGTAAGGTTTGATGATTTTCTCTTTTCATCAACCAAAAAGTCTACTTTTTCTACAACAAATTCCCTATCAAAAGGATCTTGGTCCAAATCTTCGTTTGGATCTAAAATTCTTCCCTCAAGACCTTTAATAAACTCATCTGCTTTTTTATAAGTATCTGTAGATTCGTCTCCTTCTCCAGAAATAATAAGTGGAGTTCTCGCCTCATCTATCAAAATTGAATCGACCTCATCGACTATGGCATAATGAAGTCCTCTTTGAACCATGTTGTCTTTATAAATAACCATGTTATCTCTTAGGTAATCAAAACCAAATTGGTTGTTTGTTCCATAAGTTATATCACAATTATAATTTTTTTGTCTTTCAGAATTTGTAAGTCCATAAATAATGCAACCTACACTAAGACCTAAAAATGTATAAATTTTTCCCATCCACTCTTGGTCACGCTTTGCTAGGTAATCATTTACTGTTACTATATGGACTCCTTTTCCATCAAGTGCATTCAAATATGCAGGAAGAGTTTCTACTAAAGTTTTTCCTTCTCCTGTTTTCATTTCTGCAATTTGTCCATTATGTAGAACAATTCCTCCGAGTAATTGAACAGGATAGTGTTTCATTCCCAAAACTCTATCACTTGCTTCCCTTACTGTTGCAAATGCTTCTACCAAAATATCATCAAGACTTTCACCGTTTTTTAGTCTTTCTCTAAATTCATCTGTTTTTGCTTGTAACTGTTTATCTGTTAATTTTTGCATGTCTTCATCTAGTGCTAAAATTTTGTCAACTAATTTTTGGTTGTTGGCAATTTCTTTTTGACTAAATGATTTAAATATATTAAATAACGCCAAATCTTTCACCTCTAATTCACTCTATATCCTACCCTTTTTTTGTCCTTTTATCAACGAGTAAGATTAAACTATCACTTATATAATATTAAATGAAAATTTATCAAATGTAAAATAAATTATTCAATTTATTCAAAAATTTTCTTTAAAATATTTAATCGCATCAATATAGCCGTCAAATCCCTTGCCTTTTATGGTTTTTTTTGCAAAATAAGATACGTAGGATTTTTTTCTAAATTCTTCTCTGTTTTCAATATCAGTCAAATGCACTTCAACTGTTGGAATATTTACAGCCTTTAACGCATCCAAAATTGCAATTGATGTGTGGGTGTAAGCTGCAGGATTTATAATAATTCCATCGTATAAATTGTAAGCTTCTTGAATTTTATTTATAATTTGCCCTTCAGAATTTGAATGGTAAATTTCTATTTCTATATTATTTTCATTTGCAAAATCTTTTATATATTTTATCAAATCCTTGTAATTTTTATTTCCATAGAGATTTTTCTCTCTTATTCCAATCATATTTATGTTTGGCCCATTAATAACTAATATTCTCATAAAATTTCTCCTCGATTTTCTTTGCACAAGTTTCTAAATTATTATTTTCCACTTCAAAGTCCTTAAATTTATCATATAAATTTTTTCTTCTATTATAAATATCAATAATTTTATATTTTTTTGAAAGAGGCCTTCCATCAAGTGCTAATTTTTCTAAATCTCTTTTTACATTTACAATCAGAGAATTTTCTTTAAGCCTATAATAATTTTCTTCTTTTTCAACAATTCCACCGCCACAACTTATAACTAGGCCTGTTTTTTTTGAAAATTCTTTAAGTATTTGGCTTTCCTTATCTCTAAACTCATCTTCTCCATATTTTTTGAAAAATTCTTCTATATTTCCGTAATTTTTTTCAAATTCTAGGTCAAGGTCAACAAATTTTCTATTCATATTTTTAGCCAAAATTTTTCCAAGAGATGTTTTTCCTGATCCTGGCATTCCAATTATGGCGAGATTTGTTTGATCTTTCAATAAGGAATTTCTAATACTATTAATCATAGAATCATCTAATTTTTTATCCAAAAATAATTCACAAGCTTTTACAGCTTGGGCAATTAACATATCAATCCCACAAGCATATTTTATATTTTTTAATTTTCCATCAATTAAAATTTTTGTCATGTTTGGATTATAAATTAAATCCACAACAGCCTCTAAATTTTCAAAATTATAAAGCCTTATATCTTTTAAAAACTCTCCATTATTTGGATACATACCAACTGGAGTTGTATTTACAATTATTTCAAAATCCCTATAATCTTTTTCATCTTTAAACAATGGCTTAAATCTTCTTGATAAAAATACAATTTCTTTTGCGCCCATATCTTTCAAAACTTCTTCTACCGTTTTTGATGAGGCACCCTTTCCCAAAATTAGACATTTTTTTCCATTAACTTCAATTTTGTTTTTTTTAAGATTAAAGAAAAATCCGAAATAGTCAGTATTATAGCCGTAAAGTTTTCCGTTTTTATTTACTATTGTATTTACTGCTCCAATTTTTTTTGCCTTATCCGATATATAATCAAGGTATTTTATTACAGTTTTTTTGTAGGGAATGGTTACATTTATCCCCTTAAAATCTTTTTTTTCAAAAAATTCGTCCAAATCTTCTTCATTTTTTTCAAAATATTTGTAAGAATAAAGGCCGATTTTTTCATGAATTATTTTTGAATAAGAATGACCTAATTTTTTTCCCAAAAGTCCATAATTTTCATTTTCTTTTTGTAGGTTTTTGGATTGGTCCATTATTTCTTGGTAAATTTCTACAAAATATTTTCCGTATTTTGGATTATCTTCTTTGATTTTTTCTAATATTTCTTTTTCTCTAACTGGATCATAAATTTTTTTATTGTGAGAAATTTTATATTCCCTAACTTTTTTTGAAAGGTCGAATCTTTTTTCCAATAAATTTATAATTTCTTCATCAATTTTATTAATTTGATTTCTAATTTCTTTTAAATCTTCCATTTAAGCTCCTAAATACTCGATTTTTCCTCCTAATTTTTCAAAAGTTTTAAAAAATGAAGGATAAGATTTATTTACTGCCTTGTAATTTTTTATAATAATGTCATTTTTTGCCATTAAGGATCCTATACTTGCTGCCATAACGATTCTGTGATCGTTAAAGGAGTCGACTTCTCCTCCTATGATTTTTCCAGAAATTTCTAGTCCATCTCCAACAATTTCACACTTTGCACCCAAATCATTTAGCATTTTTGAAGTTGATTTTAACCTATCACTTTCTTTTAGCCTTAATCTTTTTCCATTTACTATAGAAGATTTATTATCAAGAAAAGTAAGTAAGACTGCTACTATAGGACAAAGATCTGGAATTTGGGAAATGTCTATGGTTAGTTTTTCATTTTCTCTTTTACATTTTTTTATTTTTTTGCAAATTTCTACAATTTCCCTATCTTTTTGCAAGGAATCTTCCTTTAAATTATTTATTTTTATCTTAGAATTTATAAGATTTGCCCCATAAAAAAAGGCCGAATTTGACCAATCGCCTTCTACATAATAATTTTTTGTAGATTTTATTTGTGGATTTTCTATAAAATAGGAATTATCTCCTTTTTTAACATCAACTCCAAAGTCCTTTAAAACTTTTCTTGTTATATCAATATAGCCAATTGATTCTGGTTTTTCTTTTAGTTTTATATAGGTTTTTCCAGCTAATTTGCTTGCAGCAAGCATGATTGAGCTTATGTATTGGCTAGATTTATTTTCCAAAAATTCAAATTTGCCCGATTTTAATTCTCCTTTTACTGAATATGGAATTTTGTCAGATGAAATTTCTAGACCGTTTTTTCTTAGATTATTTATTAATTCGAGATTCGGCCTTTGACCAAGTCTTTTTTCCCCGACGATTTTTGTACTTTTTGAAAAATGAGAGCAAACTCCAGTAAAAAATCTCAAAGAAGATCCTGATTCATACATGTCTATAATAGAATTTTCTCTTTTTTCTTTTGGGGGATTTATTTTTACAAAATTTTCATTTTTTTCGATTTCTACTCCCAAATTTTTTAAAGCCTCTATTGTAACATTTATATCTTTTGAAAATTCATTTATATAAACATTTGTTGGATCATCGCTAAGTCCTGCCAAAATCAAGGCTCTGTGAGCAAAAGATTTTGAAGAAATAGCATCAATTTCTCCTTCAAGCCTTGATGGGTGGATTAAAATATTATCTGTTCTCATAAATTTTCCTTAAATCCTTAAAATCTATATTTAAAATCTCGCAAGTTCCAAGTTTTTTTACAACAATAATGTTGATTTTATCTTTTCTTGATTTTTTATCTAATTTGCAAATTTTTATAATCTCGTCTGTATCAAAATCTATATTATAATCTAGGTCATATTTTTTTAAAACTTTTACAAAATCATCGTAAAATTCTTTGTAAAAATTTTTGACCATAATTTTCATACCAAGAGCAACCGCATGACCGTGACTAATTTTAAAATTTGAATTTATTTCAATTGCATGGGCAAAGGTGTGGCCATAATTTAAAATTTGCCTAATACCAAAATCTTTTTCATCTTCTTTAACCACATCTTTTTTTATATCCAAGCATTTTTTTATAATTGATGGGAGATTTTCATAAGTTTTACTTACATTTTCTTTTGAAATTTCATCAAAAATAGACTTATCCCTAATCATTCCATATTTAATTGCTTCAGCCAAACCGTCCTTAAAATAATAATCAGACAAAGTTTTTAAAAACTCTGTATCTATAAAAACTTTTTTGGGTTGGTAAAAGCTTCCACAAAGATTCTTACCTGCCTTTAAATTTACTGCAGTTTTTCCTCCAACCGATGAGTCAATTGAAGATAAAAATGTCGTAGGAACCATTATAAAATCAAGTCCTCTTAAATATAAAGAAGCTGAAAGAGCTGAAATATCTCCAACAACTCCACCACCAAAAGCAATAAACAAATCATTTCTTCTGTATTCATTTTCTGCTGCAAATTCTAAAATTTTTACCAAATTTTCAGTAGACTTTGATTCTTCTCCATTTTCTAAAATAAATTTTTTATAAGAAAATCCTTCTAGCTCTTTTTCAAGTTTTTCTCCATGAATTTTATATACCAAATCGTCGCTTATCACTAAAATTTTTGAATTTTTATAATTTTCTATTAAATACCTATTTAATTTTTCTATAATATTTGAACCTATTTCTATGTCGTAGGGATTTTCCAAATCTACACTTAATTTCATATTTTTCTCTTTCTTTTTTATAAAATATTTTCAAAATTTACTTAAATATATTATATCAAATTATAGGCAAAAAAATACTGCTGCAAATTAACTTGCAGCAGTTAAATTATTTTATTCAGGAATAATTAATCCGTAATGTCCATCTTTTCTTTTATATACAAGTCTAGTTTTCATTTCCTCATCGTCAAGGTATATAAAGAAATCATGATTTAAAAGTTCCATTTGCATACAAGCTTCCTCATCGCTCATAGGTCTTAGGACTATTTCTTTTTCTCTTTTGATTTTTGGAAGGTTTTCTTCCTTTTCTTCTTCATAACTTTCAAATGATTCAAATTTGATTGACTCGCCGTTTCTTCTATTTCTTTGAAGTTTTGTTTTTTGTTTTCTAATTTGACGAACCAAGGCATCAATTACCTTATCAATTCCAGTTGAGAAATTATCATTTACCTCTTCTGCCCTTAAAATTGTTCCGCCTTTTAGAAAAATGGTTGATTCAACTTTTTTTAAATTACCTTCGGTAGAAAATTTGAGGTCCATTTCTTCTTCCTTGTTGAAATATTTGTCAAGCCTATCAAATTTTTCTTGAGCTTCTTCTTTTAAGCTTTCATAAACATTTATGTTTTTGCCTTTAATATTAAGTTTCATATTGAACCTCCATCGTTTTGATATTATATATATACCCTTATAAAGTTTATGTAAACCTTTAGTTTTTTCTTTATTAAAATATATTGTATAATGAGATAAAATGAGGAGGAAATATGGAGAAAACAAAAATTAATGATATTTTGACTTACGATTTTTATTCAAATCTTGAAATATCAAATGATCAAAAATTTCTTGCATTTTTAAAAACAAATGCAAATTTTAATAAAAACAAATATAATTCCTATCTTTATCTTTTCGATATAGAAAAAAACAAAAAATATAAGATTTCTGAAAATAGTTCAATAAATCAATTTATTTTCGATGAAGATGATAATTTAATTTATAAGGAAAAATCAGACGATGAATTTGATTATTTTTATAAAAAAGACAGGTCTATGGCAGTAGGAGAACTTGATTTTAAAATAAATAAAAATGTATCCTACCTTAAAGACTTAAAAAATGGATATTATCTAATAAAAGCAAGTGAAAAAAAAGAAAAAAAACAAATAGAAGAAGAAAAGGAAAATTCTTTTTACAAAGAAATTACAAAGCTTCCTTTTTACTTTAATGGTTCTGGCTTTATAAAAAATGACCCAGTAAGTCTTTATTTATACAAAAAAGATGACAAAAGTTTAAAAAAATTAAGAGAATTTTCTAATGAAAATTTAAATGCCTTTGCCATTAATGAAAAGAAAAATAAACTTGCCCTTGTTGTTGGAAAAAATGACAATGAAGTTTCAAGGCTAAGAGAAGATTTAATAATTTTAGATTTAGAAAAAATGGAAGAAAAAACCATAATAGAAAATATTTTTTCCTATTATGATGTATTTTTTGATGAAAATGATAATTTGATTTTTGTTGGAACTGATATGAAAAAAGGCGGAATAAATGAAGATGCCTTTATTTATAAAAGTGACCTATCAGGAAATTTCGAAAAAATTTCCCCAGAAGATTTTGACAAATCCTTTGGAAATTCTATAGGAAGTGATGCAAGAGTTGAATCTTTTAAGACTTTCTCATACAAAAATCAAAAACTTTACTTTATAGTTACAGAAAAAGAAGAATCAAAACTTTATTCATTAGACAAAAATAAAAATTTAAAACTAGAAATTTCAGGTTGTGTTGAAGATTTTGTGGTTTCTGATGAAAATATTTATTATTTTGCCATGACAGAAGATAGACTTTCCCACCTAAAAGATAAAAAAAGTGGAGAAATTTTACTTGATAATAAAATTAATTCATCTATTGGACAAATAGAAGAATTCTACTATGAATCAAACGGAGATAAAATTAGAGGCTATGTCCTTCTTCCAGTAGATTTTGATGAAAACAAAAAATATCCAACACTTTTATCAATCCACGGTGGTCCAAAAACTGAACTTTCAAATATTTTCCACCACGAACACCAAGTTTTTGCAAATGATGGATATATAATTATTTATACAAACCCTCACGGTTCAAGCGGAAATGGTGTAAAATTTTCTGATATAAGAGGAAAATATGGTTCAATTGACTACCAAGATTTGATGAATTTTACAGATTTAGCAATAAAAAAATTCCCACAAATTGATAAAAATAAAATGGGAGTTTATGGAGGATCTTACGGTGGTTTTATGACAAATTGGATTATTTCTCACACAAACAGGTTTAAGGCTGCAAATTCTCAAAGATCTATTTCAAATTGGACTTCATTTTATGGAACTTCTGATATTGGATATTATTTTGGACCAGACCAAACAGGAGCAAATCCTTGGGATAATTTAGAAAAAATGTGGGATCAATCTCCAATAAAATATGCCAAAAATGTAAAAACTCCAACTATGTTTATTCACTCTGATGAAGATTATAGGTGTCCATTGGAACAAGGTCTTCAAATGTATACAAGAATAAAAGAAAACGGAGTCGAATCAAAAATGTATATTTTCCACGGAGAAAATCACGAATTATCGAGATCAGGAAAGCCAAAAGCAAGAATAAAAAGACTTGAAGCAATAAAAGAATGGTTTGATAGGTTTTTAAAATGAAAATAAATCAGAGAAATTTTAAAAAATTCATTGTGAATTTAATCGAAAGGATAAAAAATCATGACCTGATGACCCTTGCCTCTTCCCTTTCATATTATTTTTTGTCAGCTGCCATACCCATGCTTTTAGTTTTATCAAACTTGGTTACAAGATATATGAAAGGAAACGAGGATGTTGTAATTGATTATATAAAACTTTTACCAGATTCAATAAGAGGAGTAATAATGGCTATTGTAAAATCTATTATTGATTCCTCTTCAGTTTCTACAATTTCAACCATAACTTTAATATTCGCCCTCTGGTCAGCGTCAAAAGGAGTTTCAAAATTAATTCTTGCTATTAATGTAGCCTATGGTCTTGAGGACGATCATTCATTAATAAAAAATAAAATATTTGGATTTTTGTACACTTTCGTATTAATTTTTATCCTTATTTTTATTTTTTTATTAAGAATCTATTCTAAGGGAATATTTAATTTGATTGATGATGTTCTAAAACTTGTAAATTCCGACTTTTCTATAAAAGAATTTTCTTGGTTAGTAAATCTAATTTCTGGAATTGTTCCACCACTAATTTTAATATTTGGCCTAAGCCTTCTTTACAAATTTGCCCCCTACAATGACTCTGTAAAAATAAGTTTTAAAGATGCTTTGGTTGGATCAATTTCAACAGGAATTATGATTACAATAACAAGTTTTGCCTATTCATTTTTCTTAAATAATTTAAGCAATATGTCAGTAATTTATGGAGCTCTTGCTGGAATAATAGCCCTTTTGGTTTGGATGCTTTTATTTTCCCTTACTATAATTTTGGGAGCAGAAATTACAGCAGCTTATATGAAAACAAAAAACACTTTTAGGAAGTTAAAATAATGGAAAGATACGCAGAAATTGATAAAAAATATAAAAGAGAAATAGTACTTTTAAAAGCAAGACCTTGCAAGTGGGGAAAATGTAGGTTTTGCGATTATATAGAAGATAATGAGCTTGATAAAGAAAAAATTGACCAAATAAATAAAAAAATTTTGGAAAAAGTCACAGGAAAATACGGAGTTCTTGAAGTTATAGATTCAGCATCATTTTTTGAATTAACAGAAAATACAAAAAAAATGATAAAAGACCTTGTCGATTCAAAAAATATCCACACCCTATTTTTCGAATGTCATTGGATCTATAGGAAAAAAGTCCATGAAATTAGAGAATATTTTAAAAACCAAAAAATAATTCTTAAAACTGGAGTAGAAACTTTTGACAATGATTTTCGTGAAAATTATTTAAAAAAAGGAGCAAGCTTTAAAACTTACGAAGATGTTTTAAAATATTTTGATTCTCCTTGCATTATGGTTGGAATAAAAGGACAAACAAAAGAAATGATTGAAAATGATATGAATATAATTTTAAATCATTTCTCCCATGCAACTGTAAATGTTTTTAATGAAAATTCAACCGATGTAAAAAGAGATGATGAACTTTTGGCCTGGTTTTTAGAAAAATATCATGAAAAATTAAAGCAAAATCCAAAAATTGACTATCTTTATAATATAACAGATTTTGGAGTCGGCTGATGAAAAATGAGCTTAGACGTTATTTTATAAATAACAGAAAAAAAATCAGTAAAGATAATAAAAAAATTTGGGATAAAAAAATAAAAGAAAAGGTCATAGAAAGTGATTTTTATAAAAATGCCAAATCAATTTTTATTTATTATTCAACAGATGATGAAATTGATACAAAAGAAATAATAAAAAAAGCATTTTTGGATAAAAAGGAAGTTTATATACCAAAGATTATAGGAAAACATCAAATGAAGGCAGTTTTACTAAGATCATTTGATGATCTTGTTAATGGAAAATATAAAATTAAAACATCAAAATTAGAAATAACAAAGGAAAAAATCAACCTTACTATAGTTCCAGGCCTTTCATTTGATGAAAATAAATACAGACTTGGTTATGGCGGAGGATTTTATGATAATTATATAAAAAATCACAAGTCCTTTTACATCGGTTTATTTTACCAAATAAATAAATCTTACAAATTAAATTTTGATCATTTTGACCAAAAATTAGATTTAATAATTACAGATAAAAAAATATTCTAAGAAAAAACTCTAAAGTTTAATTAAAAGCTTTAGAGTTTTTCTGTATATTTTAAAAAATTATAGATATTATAGAAAAAATAGAAACACAAATTATAAGTAGATTCCAAAATAAAGACTTATTTTTATATACCAAAACAAAATTTACAAAAAATATAATATAAAAAATAAATGTGATTAATTTAGCTAAATTTTCAGGCACCTTATATCCAAAGTAAGAACTAACTATAAGAAAAATCATAGCTATAGCAAAAATCGCTCTTATAATTTTATAATATAAATTATCCTTTAGCATTTCAAAATTCATATTATTCCTCCCATAATGAAATATTTTTAATTTTGAGTTTTTATTATTGACTTATATTATAATTTTATTATAAAGAAAATTATAATCATTCTCAATACTTTTTGAGAAAATTTTTGCTAATAATTTATCATTACTTAACTGTATAAAATTCTTGTTTATCTAAATAAGACAGCAAAGTTAAGTTTTTCCTAACTTTGCTATCTTTTAATTTTTTATTTAAAGCTAAATAATACTATTATTTATTTTTTGGAACAAGTTTTTCCATTCCGCCCATATACATTTGTAGTGGTTTTGGAATTTTAACTGATCCGTCTTCTTGTAATAAGTTTTCTAAAAATGCAATTAACATTCTTGGAGGAGCTACTACTGTATTATTTAATGTGTGGGCAAAATAATTTCCTTTTTCTCCTCTTAATCTTATTTTAAGTCTTCTTGCTTGAGCATCTCCAAGATTTGAGCATGAACCAACTTCAAAATATTTTCCTTGTCTTGGGCTCCATGCTTCAACGTCACAAGATTTTACTTTTAAATCTGCCAAGTCTCCTGAACAACATTCGAGTGTTCTTACAGGAATTTCTAAAGATCTGAAAAATTCTACAGTATTTTGCCACAATTCATCATAAAATTTCTTTGAATCTTCTGGTTTACAAATTATAACCATTTCTTGTTTTTCAAATTGGTGAATTCTATAAACTCCACGTTCTTCAATTCCGTGAGCTCCAACTTCTTTTCTAAAACATGGTGAATATGAAGTCATTTTTAATGGCATATCATCTTCGTCTGTGATAGAATTTATAAATTTACCAATCATTGAGTGTTCACTTGTTCCGATTAAATATAAATCTTCTCCTTCGATTTTATACATCATATCTTCCATTTCAGAAAAGCTCATTACGCCTGTAACAACGTCAGATCTAATCATAAATGGAGGAATGTGGTATTCATATCCCTTATCAATCATAAAATCTCTTGCATAAGAAAGAATTGCTGAATGAAGTCTTGCTATATCTCCTTTTAAATAATAAAAACCAGCACCTGATGTATCCCTTGCAGAATCTAAATCAATTCCATTAAATGTTTCCATAATGTCAACATGGTAAGGAACTTCATAATCTGGAGTTACATTTTCACCAAATCTTTCTATTTCTACATTTTCTGTATCATCTTTTCCTATTGGAACTGAATCGTCAATCATTTGTGGAATGACTTGCATTTTTTCTTTTAATTGGTCTTGGAATTTTCTTGTGTCTTCTTCAATTTGAACAAGTTTTTCATTTATATCTGAAACCTCTTCTTTTACTTTTTCAGCCTCATCTTTTTTTCCTTGACCCATAAGAGCACCAATTTGCTTTGAAGTTTTATTTCTTTTTGCCCTTAAATTATCTCCCTCAGTTTTTACATCCCTTAATTTTTCATCAAGTTCAATAACCTCATCTACCAAAACTAATTTTTCATCTTGGAATTTTTTCTTAATATTTTCCTTAACTAGTTCTGGATTTTCTCTAACAAATTTTATGTCTAACATTTTTCCTCCTAAATTTTTTACAAAAAAATCCCGTCCCAAAAAGGGACGAGATTATCGCGGTACCACCCAATTTAATGAAATAAATTCATTCACTTTAAAATTTATAAGCTCAAAGACGGATTCATTAACTTTCACCAAAGATTTTCACCAACCATCTTCTCTCTAAAGGCTATTTTTAATTACTACTTCTCATCACAGCTTTATTCAATTAATTCTAATATACTTTTATTTTTGTTTTTTTCAAATATTTATAAATTTTTCGATTGCGATTTTTGGAAGGCCTATATCACAAACTACAGTTTTATCTCTAAAATAATTGTCTTCATAAAGACCCTTTTTTAAAATTTGCATGCAAACAATTAAATCACTATCAACATAAGATCCATAATTATTTTCACCATTTGCATCAAAACCTGAAGGAATATCTATGGAAATTGTGTAGATATTTTTTTCATTTATTAATTCAATAATATTTGCATAAATTCCAGAAACAGGTCTATTTAAACCAGTTCCAAAAATCCCATCAATAATTGTATTAACCTTATCAAGATTTTCCCTCAAAAAATTCATATCTTCAATAGTTTCAATTGGATAAATTTCTTTCGTAAGATTTTTACAAGCATTATAATTAATTATAAAATCCTTGCTCGCCTTATTTTTATTTCCAATAATATAAATATGGCAATTTTTTCCAAGTGCTAGCAAATTTCTTGCAAGAGCAAGTCCATCAGCACCATTATTTCCACAAGAAACAATAATTGCAAAAGAGTGCCTAATATCAAGATTAATATTTTCCATCACAGAAAGTGCTGCCCTTTCAACCAAACAAAGAGATGGAATTTTAATCTCGTTTATGGCATAGCTATCAATATTTTGCATGGTTTGTCTATCTACTACAAGCATAATATCTCCTAAAATAAAAGTCTTAAATCTTCTCCAAAAATTTCCATTACATCGCTTGAACCAATTATTCTTGAAAAAATCCTATCCCCATAAAACTCCATAAGCTCATCTTCAGAATAATTTGATGAAAAAATTATAGGTTTTTTGTTAATAATCCTATCATTAACAATTTCAAATAAATTTGATTCATTAGAATTTCTATCATTTTCACTTCCTAAATCATCAATTATCAAAAGATCAGACTCGAAAATTAAATCATACATTCCCTTTAATTCTTCTTTCCTTTCAGAAAAGGCATACATATAATCGTTCATAAAAGAAAATAATTTTGTGGCTGTAAGATAAAGGACTGAATAATTTTTATCCAAAATCTCCTTTGCTATAGAATTTATCAAAAAAGTTTTTCCCCTTCCAACATCTCCAAAAATATAAAGATTTCTGTAAGATTTTGGAAAATTATCAGCATAGGCCTTGGCCTCATTTGCAACTCTTTTTATATTTTCATAAGGACTTATTGGATAATTTTCGTATATATTTTTTGAATATAAATTTGGATTAAAAGTCCTAAAATTTTCTCTTTGAACAAGTCTACTTATATTTGATTGGGTATATTTTTTCTCAATTATAAGTTTTTTCCTACAAGAACAGGTTTTTGTATTTACAAAACCAGTGTCTTTGCAAATTTCACAATAATAGTGGATTTTTAAATAATCTTTTGGATAGGAATTTTTTACTAAAATTTCCTCTTTTTCCCTATCAAGATCCCTTAATTTTCTTTTAAATTCTTCTACATCCATTCCACCTTGGGCGATTTTTGCTCCTTGCTGACCAAGTGATGCAATAGTTTTATCAATCACCATAATTCTTGGAAATTTTTCGTAGATTTCTTTTTTTCTTTTTTCTTGATTTTTCAAACTATCAATTCTTCTTTTTTCAATTATTCTTGAAATATTATCATTGGGACTCATTTTCTATCCCCTCCTTCAAGAATTCTTCTAAATCTTTCTTCTCTTGCCTTTTCGGCAAAAGATTTTTCATTTGGATTTCTATTTTTTGACCTATAAACTTTCTTTGCACTCTTATATTTTCTTGGAGATTTTTCCCTCAATAATTTTGCTCTTTCTTCTTTTATTTTTAAATCATTTAAAGAAAAAACACTTTGGTCTCTCCAAGTTTTTAAAAATCCCATTACATATTTAACATCAACATTATTAACTTCTTTTGCCTGCCTAAAAGCTTCAGTAACAAGCTCAGGATCTTGCTTATATTCTTCCAAAGTTTCTTGGATTCTTCTAATATCTTGGGGAGTTAATTGTCTTTGGATAATTCTTTCAACCTGGTCAAACATAACAGATTTTCTTTTTGAAATATCAAGCATGGTTTCAGCTCCCACTTCATTAGAATTTCCAAAGTAAGCTTGTCTTAGAGAAATTATTTCAAAATAAAAACTCCCATCGCCCCTATCTTTTTTCCTAAACACACCCATATTTATCCAATATGAAATTATTTCATTCATTTTCTCATCATCGAAAAGGAGTTGTTTTTTTATTTTTTCTAAATCAACTTCTCCACTAGATTTTAAATCCTTATATATAAGCAAAAAAACTTTTAGGCTATCACCGTCTGCCATGGGAACATATGTATTTAAAAACATATTTTCAAATGAAGTTTCCCCCATATCCAAACTTAAATTTTGAATTTTAAATTCCAAATTATTACCTTCCATCTTTTCTTATTTTCATTTTTGTAATTAAACTATAAATTTTTCCATTTCTTGTAAAAAAATATTGGTCATCTGGAAAAACTTCCTGATTTTCAAAAATTTCTGTAGTATTTCCAATTTTTTTAAAACCCAATTTTTCGTACAAAGAAATTGCCCTTTTATTAAAATTATTTACATCAAGGTTTAGCTCGTAAAATTTTAAATCATTAAAATAATAATCAAGTAAAATTTTCATAGCCTTATAGCCAAAACCCTTCGATGTATATTTTGGATCAAAAACAATGCCCAATTCACTTTTTCTTAAAATTGGATTGTAATTTTTTAGACCAATAAAGGCAATAAATTCATCGTTATCAATTTTTCTTACTGCAAAATATCTTTTTCTATAAATATTTACATTCATAAACCAAACTTCGCAGTCAATTTGAGAAAAATTTCCATAATTATAGCCTTTTAGTCTTTCATCATCGTTCATTGACCATTTTCTTAAATCATAGGCATCATCTAAGTCTAATTTTTTTAAATATATGTCTTCGTCTTTTCCAATTATTTTCATTTTAATCTTCGTGTTTTAAATCTTTAAAAGTCGTACATTGTTTGTGGAAAAATAATTCCATAAGCCCTGTCGGTCCATTTCTATGCTTTGCCAGAATTACTTTTGCAACATTTGGATTATCGTCTTCATCATAATAATCTTCTCTAAACAAAAGCATAACAACATCAGCATCTTGCTCGATTGCTCCAGATTCACGAAGGTCTGATAAAATTGGCTTGTGGTCAGATCTTTTGTCGGCCTCACGAGATAATTGGGCAAGAGATAAAACCGGACAATTTATTTCTTTTGATAAAGATTTTAATCCTCTTGAAATTTGTGCAATTTCTTGTTGCCTATTATCAAATCTTCCCTCGCCTGTCATAAGTTGCAAATAATCAATTACAATTAAATCTAAACCTTCTTCAGCTTTTAACCTTTTGCACTTACTCCTAAGCTCTGATAAAGTTATGCCTGGAGTTTCATCAACATAAATTTCTTTTTCCTTAATTTTTGTAATTGCATTTATTATTTCAATCCACTCGTCAGCTTCCAAATTTCCTGTAATTATTTTTTCAAGATCAATCATTGAAACCATAGAAATTAATCTTTGATTTAATTGGTAGGTTGACATTTCTAGTGAAAAAAATGCAACCGATTTTCCAGCATTTGCCGCATTCCAACCCATAGTAAGTCCAAGGGCAGTTTTTCCCATGGCAGGTCTTGCTGCAAGTAAAATTAATTGTGCATTTTGAAGACCTGATAATTTGTTGTCTACACTTGAAATTCCTGTAGTAACTCCTGTGATTTTTCCATCATTTAAACTTAAAAGCTCCAATTGTTTGATTGTTTCATCCATAGTTTCAGAAACTCTTACAAGACCTTTTTCAAGATTTTTTTGGCTTATTTCAAAAATTTTTGATTCTGCCATCTCGATTACTTCTTTGGCATCCTTTTTTTGCTCGTAAGATTTTCCAACTATTTCATCGCAAGCTCCAATTAAAGCCCTAAGCAAGGCTTTTTCTTTGACATTTTCACAGTATTGGTCCATGTTTGGAGTATAAAATGAGGAGAGTGTTATCTCTAAAATAAACTTCTCTCCCCCAACTTCTTCCAAGATGTTTTCTGATTTTAATTTTGAAATAAGACTTACTTCATCTATTTTTATATCTTTTTGATACATATTAACTAAAGTCTTATAAATTCTTTGGCATCTTGAATCATAAAACTCATAGGGCTTTACCAATTGTATAGCCTGGTCTATGGTTTCACTTTTTTTAATTATACAACCAATTATGGCCATTTCTGAATTAATGTCACTAGGCATTTGCCTGAGAGACTCTTCCATTATTCAGCCTCTACATTCACTTTTAATTTTGCAGAAATTTGTTGGTAGAGTTTAATTACAACTTCATATCTTCCTAAGGAATCAATATCAGCCTTTTCAATTTTTTTCTTATCAACTTCTATATTTTTCTCATCAAGAGCTTTTTTGATATCCATATTTGTAATTGAACCAAATAATTTTCCATTTTCTCCAGCTTTTACCTTGATTGTTACTTCAGTATTTTCAATTTTTTCTTTATTTTCATTAGCTTCTTTAATATTTTTATCTTCTTCTTTTTGAAGCTCTTTTAAGTGTTCATTAAGTTTAGCTAAATTTTCTTTATTTGCTTCTACACCAAGATTATTTGGTAAAATATAATTTCTAAAGTAACCTTGTTTGACATTTACTACTTCACCTTTTTTACCAATTTTTTTAACATCTTCAGTTAATATTATCTTCATCTTGTAATTCCTCCTCTAAATATTCCTTAATTGCTTTTTTAAGCATAAGTTCTGCTTCTTCAATACTCATATCAAGTTGGGTTGCGGCTGAGGTCAAATGTCCTCCTCCTCCAATTCTTTCCAAAATTAATTGAACTGAAATATCTCCCAAGCTCCTTCCTGATATGTGAATTTTATCGTTTGATTTTGTCAAAACAAAACTTGCCTTAACACCTTTTATGTTTAATAAATCATCAGCTGCTTGACTTGCTATTAAAGTTGATCCATCCATTTCCCTATTAAAATGACCAATTGCTATAAAATCATAAACAACTGTCGAATCAGCTATAACTTCTGATTTATATTTAACTATTTCAAAATCATCTTTGAACATTCTTTTAATGATTATAGAATCTGCTCCCCATCTTTTTAAAATTGATGCGGCTTCAAAAGTTCTTACTCCAGTTTGGTAAACAAAATTTTTAGTATCAACAGTTAAACCTGCAAGAAGGGCTTCTGCAACTGGAACCCTGGCCTTAAATGATTCATCAAAATAATTTAAAATTTCTGTTACAAGCTCACTTGCACTTGATGCATAAGGTTCAATGTAAGAAATTGTAGCATTTCTTATATAATCATTTCCCCTTCTGTGATGATCAATTATTACAATTTGATCTGTTTTATCCAAAAGTGATGGAGCTTCTGTAGAATTTTTTCTATGATTATCGGTTACAATTACCAATGATCCTTGGTCCATTAACTCCAAAGCCTTAATTTCTGTAACTATATCTTCCCTAAAACCTTGTAAATCTTCAACTGTTCTATTATATATATTTTCAATTGGTTTGTTTACATCATTTAAAACGAAATAACAATCTTTTCCAATACTTTTTATTCCCTCATAAATTCCAAGAGCTGATCCAAAAGAATCCATGTCTGGATTGTTGTGGCCCATGACAAAAACTTTTGATGAATTTTCTACCATTCTTTTTAAAGCTTGAGAAATAACACGACTTCTTACTTTAGAAATTTTTTCTGTAGCTTTTGATTTTCCTCCAAAATATTCGTAATTATCTCCTTCTTTAATTACAACTTGATCTCCCCCACGGGATAGGGCAATATCTATTGAAATTCTGGATTCTTCGTAAATATCAAATGGTTTTGATCCTGATAAACCTACACCAACTGATAGGGTTGGTTGGATAGAATTTCCTTTTTTGACATCCCTTACCATATCCAAAATTTTAAATTTACTGTCATAAATCTTTTTATAATCTTCATAATGAATCATTACCATGTACCTATCATTTTCATATTTTCTGACCATGGCACCATATTTGTCAAAATAATTCATTATTAGCCTATCAATTTCTCCAGTAAGTGATGACCTGTCACTTGCCTTTGTTGATTGTCTTAAATCATCAAAATTATCAATATACATCGTTAAAACTACAAGTCTTCTGTCTTTAAATATTTTTTTAATATTTTCATCACTTGTATTGTCAATTCCATAGACAAAGGTAAGCTCATCATCAAATTTGTCTCTTTTTATTGTAGAATAGTAAAATTCATAAACCTTATCATAAATATCTACCCTAATAGGATCAGTTGATTTTTTTGTAAAATCAATTGAATTAAAGTCTGCTATAAAATTATTTACGCTTTTTCCTATTAAATTTTTGGCTTCGAATAATTCTTTAAAATTAGAATTGTGCCATTTAATTATTTTTCCGTCTTCCAAGATTACTATAGGAAATGGCATTTGAAATACTACGTTTTTAGTTATTTCATCAAAAGAATAATCCATCTCATCTATATAGGCTTGAAAATAATCTTCATTATGATCATCAATTTTTTTTATATAAAAATATAACAAAGCCACAAAAATTAGACCAATTGTTGCAAATATTTTTTCATAAAAAAATAAGACTAAAGAAATAATAAGAGGCACTATCAATATAAATATATAATTTTCTTTTGTAAAATACCTTAATTTATCTTTCATCTTATCCTCACTTTTTTTCTAAAATTAACAAATGTATCAATAAAACCAATAAGGGCGATTATTTCTCCTGCATAGGAAAATAATATAAACATTAAAAACCAGTTAAAGACTCTTGACAATCTGTTTTTCCTTAATGCTACAAAATAATCTATAAGTAAAATTCCATTCAAAGAAAATATTAATTTAAAAGTCATGATTGAATTTAAATATATAAATTCTTCTGAAAATCCTAAGACTTTACTTAAAAGTATTGCAAGAATCAAAGAAGCAAAAATAAGTTTTAAATCTTTAACTTCAATTCTTATCGTATTAATCCTTCTTAAATCCCTTATATTTTCATCTCTATAATTTAAGTAATTTCTGACCAATTTTAAAGAAATCATACTATAAATTAAAGAAAAGAAAACCATAAGCGATGGCATAGTTTTTAGACTTTTTCTTATTATTTCCTTATCAAATTTAAAATCTTGTTCAACAAATACTTGCTCTACGTTTTTTACTAAATCATTTATTTTAAAGTCTGTCTTAGTGTAAAGATACCCAATAATCGCCAAAGATAAAACTGAAAATATTAGTGTAAGAATTTTTATAGAATCCTTGTCAGTTTTATTTCTTTTAATTATGTAAAAAATTACAAGCCCAGAAATTAACATTGGAAGCATCAAAAAATAAGCTAATTTTCTATCAATTAAAGCCAAAATTAATCCGCTTACAAATAAAAATATTGGTTTATTTTTATCATCCAAGTCCCACAATTTTATCGCCGTAAAAATCGGCACACAAAATGCAAAAATCAAATAATATGTAGAAAGAAAAATAAGTCCTACATTTATAAGTCCAAAGATTATTGCACTCACCTTTTCATTTTTTTTAAAATCAACCATAAAAATCCTTTCTATTTTTTTAGGATGTTTATCACATAGATTATACGATTTTTAATAAAAAAAAGCTAACCTAAAAATAAGGTTAGCAATAATTTGAATTTTTATTTTAAAAATAAACTAATAATTTAAAATTTTTAAAATTTTATTTCTATATTCAATAAATTTTTCACTTGTCCTATCTCTTGGATAATCCAAATTTATATCTACTACTTCTTTAATCCTTCCAGGTCTTGGCTCCATTATTATAATTTTTGTAGACATATAAACAGCTTCTTCAACATCATGGGTCACCATAATCATAAGATTTTTAATTTCTTGCCACAAATTTAAAATTTCATCTTGCATATTCATTCTTGTAAAAGCATCAAGGCTTCCCAAAGGCTCATCAAGCAAAAATATTTCTGGTTTTGCAATCATAGTCCTAATTAATGAAACTCTTTGGGCCATTCCTCCTGATAATTCTTTTGGATAAGAATTTTTAAATTCAACAAGTCCTATTTTTTGTAGCATATGATCAATTTCTTTCTCGTCAATTTTCTCTTCATTTTTTAATGATCCAGAAAACCCTACATTTTCACCAACACTAAGCCAAGGAAAAAGTGTAGGTTTTTGAAATACCATTCCCTTTCTTGATGATGGTTTATCTATAATTTCCTTATCTAACAAAATTTCACCTTGACTTGGTTTTATTAGGCCTGAAATTAATCTTAACATGGTTGATTTTCCACAACCTGATGGTCCAACTATTGAAACAAATTCATTATTTTTTATTGATAAATTTATATTTTTTAGGGCGTGAGTTTTTTCATCTTCGTCGATTTTTTCAAAAACTTTTGATACGTTTTTTAATTCTAATTTTTCCATTCTACACTTCCTTTTGCCAACTTAAGGCCTTATTAGAAATCTTTTTTAAAATTACATTTACTATTATAAAGGTAAAGGCCAAAATAATTATTGCTCCATACATTGAAGAATAATCTGCCCATGAAGATTTCCAAGTTATATACCAACCAAGTCCAGATTCTACACCAAGCATTTCTGCAACGATTAGGGATGTACAAGCTGAGCTCATGGCTGAAATTAATCCTTGAAAAATATTTGGGCTTGCTGATGGAAGAGCAATTTTTCTTACCAATTCATTTTCACTTGCTCCCAAAGTTTTGGCAGCTTCATAATAGGATTTGTCTACATTTTTAATTCCTGTCATTGTTGCAAGAGTTGTTTGAAACCAAACTCCAAGTCCAATTATAAAAACAGCTCCCCCAAAAAGACTTGTTGCAAGAACCATAACTACAGGAATCCAAGTTGTTGTAGGAATTGGTCCAAACAATTTCAATAATGGATCAATCCAATAATCAACTTTTTTTGAATATCCTGCAAAAATTCCAGTAGTAATTCCTATAATTGATCCTATGAAATATCCTGTAAATAGTAATTTCAAACTTGCAAGAGTTGATTCAAGTAAAAATCCCTTATCAGCAATCATTGAATTCATAATCATATCAAGCCATGCAAAATATGGCAAAGGCAAAATCGCAAATTTCAAAGTTAAAAGATCAAAAATTATTAAAAGTGCAAAGACAAAGGCAAATAAGGGAGCCTTGTATGCCAAATTTTCGCTTAACTTTTCATTTTTAAATGAAATTATGAAAAATATCCCATAAAGGGCCAGTAAACTTATCAAAAAATATAAATATACTGGCGTAGCTAGCATTTCTTTGTCATAGTTTGGAAAATATAAATATTCTAAAATTGAAATAATCCCAAAAATTATTGGCAAAATTTTTCTAATAATTAGTTTTTTTCCATTATCATCTTTAATCTCTTCCATATTTTATCCTTTTTAAAATTTTATTTTTCATCATAGAAACTTCCCATTGGAAGCCAATATGATTTCATTAACTCATCGACACTTCTTTCGTCTTCAATTAGACCTATTTCTTTGTAATCTGTAAAAATTGATTTTAAAGTTTTTTCTGCAAGATCATTTTTTACAGAATAATCATAAGATTTTATAAGCTCAAGTCCTGCATCAAAGTCTCCACTTGCTAGGTTATTATCATATAATTTTTGAGTAGCTTCTTTCGGATTATTTTGCATATAAGAATTTGCTTCTTGGATAGAACTAGCAATCTTTTCAGCTATTAATGGATTTTCTTTTGCAAATTTTCCATTAAAGGCAAGGACACAGCAAACTTCTTTTCCAAAATCTTCATCGTGAGTCATAGATCTAATCGCTCTAATTTCTCCCTTATCAACAAATTTTTTAGCAAATTGATCATCCAAAACTGCAGAATCAATTTCTCCATCTTTCATTGCTTGGATAACTGCTGCATTATCAACTTGTTTGTAGCTAATCTTGTCAGGATCTACATTATCGTGGTTGAAAAATCTTAGAGCTGTATTGTGGTTTGAATTTCCGATTCCATTTGTAATTGCAAGATTTTTTCCTTCAAGCTCTTTTGTTTTTGTGATTTTGCTTTCATTTAAAACATAAAGTGACTTACATCCTGTGTGAGATGCTGAAGAAAATACTATATCAAGTCCTTTTGTAGCTGGAACAACCATAGCTGCAAATTCTCCAACCAAACCATCAAGTTTTCCACTTCCAAGAGCATCTTTTGGATTTTTTGTATTTACAAATTCAACTTCAATATCACGATCTTCAAAATATCCATTTAAATTTGCTATATTTGGTCCTCCCAAGCACAAGTCACCAGAATATCCTAATTTTATTTTGTCCTGGTATCTTGGTTCTTCTTTTATATCTTTTTTTGCATTTTCCTTTGCTATTTTTTGAACATCTTCAAATTTTTTATCTTTTTTACTTCTTTTATTTGAAAATGTGCTTTTGTTTTCGGATAAATTATTTGTTGAATTTTCTCCGGTATTTATTTGACTTTGGCATCCTGTAAATATAAGAGATCCAATTAATAACGCTCCAATAATTTTTGATTTGATTTTCATAAATCCTCCTAAATATTTTTATATAAAAAACAATAGAAAAAGCCCGTCCTAACAAAGGACGAGCTACCGTGATTCCACCTTTTTATTTTCACTAAATAATAAAAATCTCTCAGGGTCTATTAACCCTTATCTCTATAACGGGAGAAACCGCTGCAGCCTAATATCGGTGCAGAACTCAAAGATGCATTTCAATTTGTTTTAACTTGGTTAATCTCAGCAAATAACCTCTCTGTAAAGTATGACAAACCTACTCTTCTTTTCATTGCTTTTTTATACTACGAAACTATTATACAAATCCATAGTAATTTAGTCAAGATTGAATTTTAATTTTTTGAAAAATATTTTTAAAAATTCTACTTTTTATTTTAAAAATACACATTTAAAATATATTTTAATTCCTTATATAGGGTATATTTAAATTAAGAAGAAAAGGGAAGTGGAATTTATGAAAAATGAAAAAAATATAAAATTAAGCATTATCTCTGACACTCATATTTTGGCAAGGGAATTGATGGCTGATAATAAAGAATTTAATATGGCTATTAAATATGATAGAAAATTTTTAGTTGAAGGACAAGGACTTTTAAAAGAGGCTTTGAAACTTTCAAGTTTAAATGATAGCAAATATATAATAATTCCAGGCGATTTGACAAAAGATGGAGAAAAACTTTCTCATTTTGAAGCAAAAGAAATTTTACAAACTTGGATAGAAGAAGATCCTTCAAGAAGAATTTTTTTGATTCCAGGAAACCACGACATAAACAATAAGCAAGCTTTTGACTATAAAAATTTAAAAAATACAGATTGGATCGAGCCAAAAGAGTTTTTTGAAATTTATGATTTTTTATACAAGGATAAAGTTTTAGAATTTTATAAGGATGCAGAAATTTTTAAATCCTACATTGATTTTATTAATAAAAAATACAACAGAAATTTCAAAAATTCCTATTATGGACAAGGATATGGATCATATGTTGCAAGAATAAACACAAATTTAAAAGAAAAAAATTCCCTATCCTTAATCTTTCTTGATACTTCAATTTATTCTGCAGATTACGAACAAAATCACAAGGACGGCAAAAATAATGTTGTTGGTGCCCTTGATAAAAATTTAATAAAATGGGCAATAGAAAAAATAGATGAGGCCAAAAAAAGAGCTGACATGGTTTTTGTAATTTCTCACCATGCTTTTATACCAAATTTTAGAGACCAAAGACTGGTTTTGGGACCATTTATAATAAAAAATTGGAACGAAAAATATAAAGATAGTGATCCAAGAGTTAATGATAAACTTCCAATAGAAGTTTTGGCTGATATGGGAGTGAAATTTTTATTTACAGGTCACTTGCACGAAAATGGAACTGCAAAATATAAGTCAGCTTTGGGAAATGAAATATTTAATATTCAAACAGGTTCAACCGTGACCTATCCCCTCCCAATAAGACACCTAAATATTTTAGATGATGTAAAAGAATTCCAAGGCTTCTCTCTTGATTCAAAAACCCAACTAATAAAATCATTCACCTTTACAAATTTATCAGGTGAGACAATAAAAGTTGATAATTCAATAGCCTATGCCCTAAAAAATCAATTGTCCTTAAAGGATGTTTTGTTTAATTATGTTCATTCAATGGCAAAAAATCCGTTAATTGCTGAAATGGATATAAAAAATTTTGCACTTGAAAGGCTAAATTCAAATTTAAAAATAAGGCTTCCAGAAAATGGATATATAAATGAACTTTTAAAAATTTATAAAAATATCTTTCCTATTCACATAAAAAAATTAGGTTTTATAAATATTCTTGAAGCTGATGGGGAAGTTTTTATAAAAATTGATTCATACAAGTCTCATGCCTTAATTAAAGCAAAAAATTTGGAAGAATGTTTAGACGTCTTAATAAAACAATTTGAAGAAAAAATAATGACTACCGATAATATGATTTATTATTACGATAAAATCATGAAAAAAGGTCTTTCTATGAAAATTTCAAAAGATGGCCATACTATTTATGATTTTGCAAATTATATTTACCAATATAGGGCCCTTGATGAAAAAAGTACTCCTTCTTTTGTAGTAGAATTTATGGCAAAATTAAATAATCCACAATATTCAATCACAGATGAGTTTATAGATTATTGCCAAGAAGAAATAAATGAAATTTTTGAATTTTTAACAAAAAATATAAGATTTGAAATAGACGGATCAAAAGATGCCTTTTTTGACAAGCTAGTTTCCATAAAGGGATTATTTTTTAGAAGTCTAATAAGGTATTTAAAAAGAAAATCAAACACACTTTTTGATCTTTTGACCTTTATATCTAAATTTATTGTCAAAAAAAGAAGGGTTCAAGGAGTTGACCTTGCAAAATATATAGTAAATTATCATAAAGTGACAAGTATCAAACAAAATTTAGGTAAAAAAATGTTTGGCAGGGCAAACCTAAGATCATATATAATAGATTTGGTAAAATCAATCAATAATGAAGTTATAGAAACTTATGAAAATGAAGATTTAAACGAAAGAGATCACTATTTCTCTTATGTGGAATATGAAGATAAAAAATAAAAAGCTCTTGCAAAAAATTTTAACCATTAAATTTTTTGCAAGAGTTTTTTTAACTTGCTATTATAATTTCTTTTGCAAGAGAATCCTCAACATTTATAATAAATGCTAGCCCACTTCCCATGCATTTATTTACATAATCTAAAAATTCTTTTTGATTCATATACTCAGGTTCTGCAAGACCACTTCTTGCAAATAATTTTACATTCTCATCAAGTTTAAACTTGTATTCTCCTTGGTCAAAAACTGTATCTCCACTTCCTTCTTTCAAATTTTCATTATAATTTAAAACACCAGTGAAAACTAAGTATCCATCTTCAAATTTTACATCGTCAATATATCCAAATTTAGGATCTGCTTGAGACTTGTCAATTAAAACTGCTGAATAAGATCCAGTATCAGTTAAAATATTCAAATCATCTTTCTTATCTTCATTAGCCTTATTTTCAGTTTTTTCAGATGAAATTTTTTGAGTATTATTACTATCTAAAGAAGATTCATTAGCTGAAATATTTTCACTTGAAATATTTGAAATAATTGCTTCATTAGTATTTGAATCATTTTCTATAATTCTTGTAGATTTTTTTGAACATCCAGATAAAATAAGGGCCAAAAAAAGTAAATATATAAATTTATTTTTCATAATTTTTCCTTTTAAAAAAAGCCCAGATAAACTGGGCTAGTAAATTTCAATTAAAAATCAGATAAATCTGCTTTTCTTTTTTCTAGGAAGGCTGTCATTCCTTCTTTTTTGTCATGAGTTTCAAAAGTTGATGCGAAAGTATTTGCTTCTAATTGGATTCCTGTGTGAAGGTCAGATTCTAATCCAAGATTTATAACTTGTTTTGCAAGAGTTATAGCATATGATGCTTTTGAAATAATTTTTTCTGCCATTTTTGTACAATAATCAATTAATTCTTCTTTTTCAACAACATGATTAACAAGACCAATTCTGTAAGCTTCATCAGCTTTTATAGAATCTGTTGTAAAGATTAATTCTTTTGCAATTCCTTTTCCAACAAGTCTTGGGAGTCTTTGAGTTCCACCAAATCCTGGAATAATTCCAAGTCCAACTTCTGGTTGACCAAATAGAGCATTTTTAGAAGCTACTCTGATATCACAAGCCATAGAAATTTCACAACCACCACCAAGAGCAAAACCATTTACAGCTGCAATTGTAACTTGTGGCATTTCTTCAAGCATATTGAAAGTTTCATAAGCAAGCATGCTCATTGCTCTTCCTTCTTGAGGTGTAGCATTTACCATTTCAGAAATATCAGCACCAGCTACGAAAGATTTTTCTCCGCCACCTGTAAGAATTAAAACTTTTACATCTTTTCTTTGTCTTATATCTGAAAAAGTTTCATTCAATTCCTTCAAAGTTTCTGAATTTAAAGCATTTAAAGCTTTTGGTCTATCAATTGTTACATAAGCAATTTCATTTTTTACATCTACTTTTACGTTATTCATATTTTCTCCTTTAAGATTTTTTTAAAAACGCTTTCTATAAATTCATCTTATAACATTGATTAATTTTTGTCAAGCAAATATAGTAAATAAAATTATAAATTTATTTGAAATTTACAAAAATTTTGCAAATAAAAATCCCAATTTTGGGGATTTTTTAAATATTTAAATGCTCTTGTGATAAAACTGGGTCTTGAGTGAAATTAAAATGCATTTTTAATAGTGTTTTTTTGTCGCTTTCATCCAAAATTATTGTTGAGTGAGCGTCAAGTCCCTTTAATTTATTTAAATTTTCAAGAGCCAAGTGACTTACAGGATTTGTTGTTGCTGATATTGAAAGAGCAATCAATACATCATTTACAGATAAGGATTCGTCTCTTTCTTTTAATATATCTTCTTTTAGTTTTATTACAGGCTCTAGGATATGTGGAGATATTAATGGTATTTCATCATTTATTCCAGAAATTTCTTTCAAGGCATTTAAAATACATGCTGCAGGTGATGACATCAATTTTGATTTTTTTCCTGTAACAATTTTTCCTTTGCCAAGTTCGATTGCAAAAATTTCTGCATTTTTTTCTTTTTGTTTTTCTCTTGCTTTTTCTGCAACTTTCCTGTCGCTTTTTTCAAGATTTAAACCACTCATCAAAATTTCAATTTTTTCTACTGGCTTATAATCAGATTTTGCAAGTTTATAGTCAACAAGAGCGTTATAATATCTTCTTATTATTTCATTTTTACTAGCTTCTATAGTTTTTTCTTCGTCATCTATACAAAAACCAACCATATTTACTCCCATATCTGTTGGTGATTTGTAAGGGCAAGAGCCAGAAATTTTTTCAAACATTTGTTTTAAAATTGGAAAAGCTTCAACGTCCCTATTATAATTTACAGTTGTTTCTCCATAAGCTTCAAGATGATAAGGATCAATCATATTTACATCATTTAAATCTGCTGTTGCAGCTTCATAGGCAATATTTACCGGATGTTTTAAAGGAAGGTTCCAAACTGGAAAAGTTTCAAATTTTGCATAACCTGCGTTTACTCCTCTTTCATTTTCAAGATACATTTGTGAAAGACAAGTTGCAAGCTTTCCACTTCCTGGTCCCGGTCCAGTTAAAACTACTAAATCTCTTGTGGTTTCTATATAATCATTTTTCCCAAATCCATCCTTACTTATAATGTGAGGAATATTATTTGGATAGCCTTCAATATCATAGGTTCTATAATTTTTTATATTTAAGCTATCAAGATATTTTCCATATTTTATAGCTGATGGTTGGTTATCAAATTGAGTAATTACGACAGAATTTACAAAAAATCCCAAGTCCTCAAAAGAGTTTTTAAGTCTTATTACTTCGCTATCATAGCCTATATCAAGATCTGATCTTATTTTATTTGATTCAATATCATTTGCATTTATTACAATTACAATTTCTGTAATATCTTTTAATTTTTTTAACATTTGTAATTTAGAATCTGGCAAAAATCCTGGCAAAACTCTTGATGCGTGAGCATCATCAAATAATTTTCCACCAAATTCTAGGTACAATTTATCAAATTCTTTAATCCTCTCTTCAATTCTTTCCGATTGGATTTTTATATATTTATCGTTATTAAAAGCATTTTCTACCATTCTTACCTCCTAATATAGATAATATTATATACTAGTTGAAAAAAATTTTGAATATCTAAATAAAAAAAGATGCGATTTCGCATCTTAATTTTCTTCATCTATTTCATATTTGTCCCAATTGTCAGTTTTAAATGTATTGCCATCTTTATCAATCCAGTAAGCTTCTGCCTTAAATTTTTTAGCTAATTTTTTTCCTTCTTCTAAGTCTTTTATAAAAAGCGCTGTTGAAAGAGCATCTGCATCAGCAATATCATCGGTAATTACAGAAACTGATTTAAATTTTGTAGAAGGATAGTTTGTTGCAGGATCTATTATATGGTGATATCTTTTACCATTTAATTCAAAATATCTTTCATAGTCTCCGCTGGTTACAACTGAAGTATTTTTTACAGAAACTATAGAGGCGTATGGGTGATCTTCTGAAAGAGAAGGATCCTTTATTGCAATTTTAAAAAGTGCAGATTTTCTTGTTGGATTTTCTCCAATTATTGCAACATCTCCACCAACTGATAAAATTCCTGTTTTTAGGCCCTTTTCCATTAATTCTTTTTTGATAAGCTCTGTTGCATAGCCTTTTCCAATTCCACCAATATCAATTTGAACTTCCTTGTCATTGATGTAGGCTGTTTTGTTTTTTTCATCAATTTCTATGGCATCAATATTTTTATGCTTTGCAGCTTCTTCTAATTCCTTGTCGCTTGGAAGTTTTATTTTATCTTTGTCTTTTTCGTAAGCTTCTCTTAAATCTAGCCAGATTTTTAGAACCCTACCATAGGCTATATCAATATCCCCATCAGTTTTCTCGTACCATTTCTTTCCTTCTTTTAGTAGGTCTATTATTTTTTGATCAACCTTAACTTTTTCTTTTCCAGCATTTTCATTTATAGTGGTAAAATTATTTACATTTTCAAATTTATCATAATTATTGAAGAGTTTATGATATTCTGCCATTCTTTTATCAACTAAATCCTTGTACTTATTAAATTCTTCTTCGTTTTTACAATAAGCCGTAAAAGTTGTAATTGTGTCAAAATAATCATAAATTGTTACATCATATTTTTTTAGTCCCTCTTCATTTGAGATATTAGAACTATTAACATCTTCTTGGCTAAACTCACTTTTTATATTACTTTTTGCCTCAGGTTCTACTTTTTCAATTTTTTTATTACAAGATGAAAGTGCTAGACTTAATCCTAGCACTAAAACACTCAATTTTATTTTTTTATTTTTCAAAACTAATTCCTACTGTATAAATCTATTACTTCCATGTCTTTGTTTACTTTTATATTTTCTTCACTAGCCCAGTTTAAAAGGATAGCTCCAGCTATTTTTTCCCTAAATTCTTGAAGTTTATTTTCAAGTCCTAGCTCATAAATTAAATCCAAAAATTCTTCGTCAGCTGAGTATTCATTGTAATTTTCAAATAGCCTGTCCTTATCAACGCTATCCAAATAATCCATAAAAACTTCCCTAGCAAGTTTTTTATTTACAGCTTCACGACCAGGCATACAAACAAATTCATCCATATTATTTTCAATATCAATATAGGATTCCTCAATATCTTCATTGTCATTAATGTCATCATTAATTCTAACTAAATCTAAAGTGTCAAGATTTAGCCAAATATTTTTCAAATATGAATTATCCCAAATTGTCCATTTTTCTACCAACCAAGAAAGATTGATAGCTTCCTTATTCCTACTCATTTTTTATTATTTCAAAAACTACAGCCTCATATTCCCAAAGCTCCAGCTTAAGATCTTCCCCCTTACTAATTTTTATATTTTCTCTTTTATATTTATCTCCGCCATATTTTTCACCCAAATTATTTATTTTTTCAACAAAAATCAATTCTTCATCATAAAAAATAGGATAAGATTTTTTGTAAGTATTCGTCATATTTAATACTATCAAAAATCTTTGATCTTCTGCAAGTCTTTCATAGGCAAAAACAGAATTTTCATTATCATCAACTACCTTCCACAAAAATCCTTTTTCATCAAAATCATATTTATAAAAACTAGGATTTTCCTTGTAAAGATAATTTAAATCTCTTATAAAATTTCTGAAAGCTGAATGTATGGGAAATTTCAAAATATCCCAATTTAGAGATTTATTTTCATCCCATTCATCAAAAGTTGCAAATTCATTGCCCATAAAATTTAATTTCTTTCCAGGATGGGTCATTTGGTATGTGTTTAATAATTTCAACTGTTTAAACCTATCTTCATAAAAACCATTCATCTTGTTAATCATAGGTTTTTTTAAGTGAACTACCTCATCATGGCTTAATGGCAAGAGAAAATTTTCCCTATAAAAATAAAACATAGAAAAATTAATTTTTTCTTGGTACATATGCCTATTTATTGAATCAATTTCAAAATATTTGCAAGTATCATTCATCCAACCAAGATCCCACTTGTAATCAAAACCAAGACTATCTTTAGAATTTTTACAAGTTACAAATTCATAATCCGAAGAATCTTCAGCAATTTTCATAAAATTTGGATAATCTTTTGAAAGATCATGATTTAATTCTTTTAAAAATTTAATATTATTTTGATTTTCTCCCCTGTATTTATTTCCATCATAAAAAATCATATTAGAAACAGCATCAATTCTTATCCCATCAAAATGACATTTTTCAATCCAAAAATTGATTGCCGATTTCATAAAACTTCTCACATGACCCTTGGAATAATCAAAATTCAAACTGCCCCACTCTGAATATTGTAAATCTTTATAATCAGATTCATAAAGGCTGTGCCCATCAAAATATTTTAGGGCATAATAATCTTCTGCAAAATGAACTATTACAAAATCTAAAATCACTCCAATATCATTTTGGTGGCAAAGGTCTACAAATTTTTGCAAATCATTTATAGAGCCATACCTTGATGATAGAGCAAAAAATCCTGAAACTTGATAGCCCCAAGATGGATAATATGGGTGTTCTGTAATTGGCATAAGTTCAATATGGGTATAGCCCATATCCTTTACATAAGAAATTAATTTGTCAACTATATCCAAAAAATTTGGAGTAGAATTATACCTTAACCAGCTTCCAGGATGAATTTCATAAATATTTACAGGCTTATCCAAATTCTTTTCTCTTTTTTCCATCCATTTTTCATCCGAAAAATTATAGGAAGTATCGATGATTTTGGTAGCAAATTCTGGGGACTCATCAAAAAAATTTCCATAAGGATCAAACTTTTCAAACTTAATCCCATTTGATTCGATCACATATTTATAATAATCTCCAATTTTTGCTTTTATAAATTTATAAAAATATCCATATTTTTCATTTTTAAACATGGGAATATCTTTCCAATTTGAAAAATCTCCCTTTATATAAACCATATCAGCTCTTGGTGCGAAAAGCCTAAAAAGATAACCATCATCTTTTTTTATTGCCCCAAAAATTTTATGGCCTTCTTTGGAATTTCCATTTAAATAAGATTCAATTTCCTCATAATTTACATCAAATAATTTCACATCCATATCATTCCTCAATCAAATCTTCAATGTGTTTTATCAAAATTTCAATTCCTCTTGTGTTTTTTGCACCCCTTGGAATTATAATATCGGCGTATTTTTTGGTTGGTTCAACATATTTTTCATGCATAGGTTTAACTTGCTTTATATATTGGGTCAAAACAGATTCCAAACTTCTTGACCTTTCCTTGGTATCTCTTAAAATTCTTCTTTGAAGTCTTACATCGCTATCCGCATCAATAAATACACAAGTATCCAAAATATCCCTGATTCTTTTATCATACAAAACCAAAATCCCCTCAATTAAAATTATTTTTTTGGGAGATACATGGATAGTTTCTTTACTTCTGGTGTGAATATTATAATCATAAATTGGCATATCAATATCCTTACCAGATTTCAAATCCAAAAGATCTCTTATAAACATTTCATTATCAAAAGAATCCGGTCTATCATAATTTAATTTTTCCCTATCTTCAAATGGCAAATCATCATGAGCCTTATAATAATTATCGTGGCCGATAACATACAAATCCTTTGAAAAATAATTTTTGATATATTCAACTATTGTAGATTTTCCACTAGCAGATCCGCCTGCTATAGCTATAATTTTTGTATCCATTTTAATTAACTCTATTTACAATTTCACCATCAAGAAACTTATACAAGTTGTCAAAAACAATTTCACACCTTATATCCATAGCCTCTTTTGTAAAAAATCCAACATGATTTGTAAGAAGAACATTTTTTGCATTTCTTAAAGGATAGTCAGCATCAATCGGTGGTTCCATATCAAAAACATCAATTCCTGCCCTTAATTTATCCTCATTTAATAATTTTGCCAAATAATCATTGTCAACAATAGGACCCCTTGCACAATTTATTAAAATAGCCTTATCCTTCATAAAATCAAGCTCATTTTTGCCGATAAATCCAATAGTTTTTTCATTTTGAGGAAGGTGAATAGAAACAATATCAGAATTTTTCAAAAGCTCATCAAGGCTAACATATTTTGCCCCAAGATTTTTAACATTTTCCTTTTCATTTCGACTGTAAGCTAAAATATTTGCACCAAAAACCTTAAACAATTCAATAACTCTTGTACCAATTTTTCCAGTACCAATAATACCAACAGTTTTTCCCTTAATAATTTGACCAAGAAGATTAAAAGACTCATCTTCAAACATATTTTTTTTATTTTGATCAAATTTTCTCAAAAGAGAAATTGTAAGACCAATAACAAGCTCAGCCACAGAATCATCAGAATATCCACTGGCATTTTCAACTATAATATCTTTTTCATTACAAGCATCAATATCCACATGATTAAAACCAGTAAAAGCTACATCAATCAATTTTAAATTTGTATTATCTATAACTTTTTTTGAAAATTTATTATTAGTAATAATAGCAACATCACTGTTTTTTAATCTTTCAATTATTTCATCATCAGAAGCTGCACTTTTTTCAAAATACTCAAATTCATGGCCTAAAGCCTCAATTTTTTTCTTGTGATTTTCAATTATTTTATTATCAACAATTAAAGGATCAATCAAAGAAATTTTCATTTAAACCTCCAATTTTATTTTCTTTCATAATTTTTTATCTTGATATTATTATACTATTATGTTAAATTTAAATAAAGAAAGGAATTATTATGGCAGTTGGCATATCATTTAAAAATGGGAAATGTTTGGAAGCAATAAAATATTATTGCGATATTTTTGATCTTGATCCACCTGATAAATTAATCAAATATTCTGATTTTGAACAGTATAATTTTCCAGAAGAAGTAAGGGATAGGATTTACAATTCAAAATTAGAAATTTATGGAAATAATGTATATTTATTTGACACAACCGATGACAAGCATTGGATTAGTGGCAATAATGGAAGAATAGTAATAGAAACAAATAGCGAAAATTTATATAAGGCTTATTCAAAATTAGAAAAAGAATCAAAAGTTTTGATGCAACCTCAAAGAATTAATAAGAAATTATTTACAACTTTTATAGATAAGTACAATGTTTTTTGGCAAATTATTGCTACAGTTTAATTAAAAATTTATTTCAAAAAAAGATTCCTAACTTATAAGCTAAGAATCTTTTTTTCTTTCTTTTTTCTTTCTCTCAATTTTTTAAAAAAACTTTGTAAAATTTCTAGGCTTTCTTCTTCCATTAGTCCAAATTCTGCATCTAGGAAATGTAGTTGACTCCTATCTCCTGTAATATTTGTATTTGATCCGCATGCTCCTCTTTTTACATCGGCTAGGGCTATTACTAATCTTTTTATTCTAGAATTTATTATTGCTCCTGCGCACATGGAACATGGCTCCATTGTTACATACATAGTGCAATCTTCCAACCTAAAATCTCCTATATATTTACTAGCCTGATCTATTGCAAGAATTTCTGCATGTTTAAGAGCTGATTTTCCCTTGTAGGTATAGTTGTGGCTTCTGGCAATTATTTTTTCATCTTTTACTATCACACAGCCTATGGGAACTTCTTCTTCAAGCCTTGCAAGTTTTGCTTCGTTTATTGCTTCTCTCATATAAAAATAATCGTCCATATTTTCCTCTCATTTTTTATTTTAAAATATAAAAAAAGACTATTGCTAATTTATTTTGCAATAGCCTAATATTTTGGCGTCCTGAAGAGGATTCGAACCTCCGACACCCGCCTTAGGAGGGCGGTGCTCTATCCAGCTGAGCTACCAGGACCTACTCCAACATTATAGCAAAAATGACATAAAATGTAAAACTTTTTATAAGATTGTTGAAAAGTATTCAAATCTTCATGCGAAAAATATAATCGAAAAATAATTTGATCTGAAATTTAAAAATCAATAATTTTAAAATTTTGATATTTATGCTTGAAGATTTGTCTACCCTCCAAAAAAATAATAATTTCTATCTTGCTATTATACATTCTACCAAAAAATTGCAAGCATCTGTGATGGTTCTTTTTATTTTTGTAAAATTTGATGCTTTTTCTTGGTCTTTTTTGCTGATTAAATTTACTTGGTAAGATTTATCCTTATAACTTATGTAGGATTTTCCTAGAACATCGCCTTTTTTTATTGGTGCTTTTATATTTTTATTTATTTCTGTTTTTACACTTGGCATGTCCTTGTCTTTTGTTATAAATCCAACGTTTTTATCTGGATATAATTCTACATATCCCTCTTTTACTGAATTTACCTTTATTGAATCGCTTGGAAGATTTGTATCTGCTAATTTTTTGTAATTAAAATATCTTGATACATAATAAATTAAATCTACCATAGCTGAATCTCTAAATTCATTTTCTTCAGCACCCATTACAATTCCTATTGCTCTGAATTCATTTTTCGGATCAAATTTGTTCATGTCGATTGTTGTTGTAAGGCAATGACCTGCTTCTTCAGTTGTTCCTGTTTTTAATCCGTCCACACCCTTTACTTCATCTCTTAAAGGAATTGTTGATTTTTTGTGGATATTTTTTTCATTATTATCAATTCCATCAAGCTTTGTATATTCTAAAATATCCGGATATTTTTCAAGAATTATTCTTGTAAGTTCAAATAAGTCCTTGGCTGATGATGAATTTTGTGTGCCATCTTCTGTATTTATGCCTGATGCATTGTAATATTTTTGGCTTTTTAAATTTAATTCTTGGGCCTTTTTGTTCATTTCTTTTGCAAACTCATCTTCACTTCCTGAAATTTTACTTGCCAAAAGATTTGCACAATCATTACCACTTACAACCATAAGACCTGTTATTAATTCTTTTACTGTATAACTTTCTCCCTCTTTGATTCCCATTGAAGAATATTCGGGTCCAGTTAAACTTTCTGCCTCTTTTGTTCCCTTTACTTTTGTATCGTAGGAAATTTTTCCACTGTCAATAGCTTCTCTTGTAAGTAAGAAGGTCATAAGCTTACTCATGGAAGCAATTGGATAAGGCTTATCTGCATTTTTTTGATAAAAAATATCTCCACTTTCTTGATTTCCTATAAGATAGGCCTTAACATATTGGTCGGCTCCAACAATATTATCCCCTTCTTTTGCAACTGTATCATCTGCAAAAGATGTAAGAGGAGAAAATACAAATAAAAAAGCCAAGACAAATATGAAAAATCTACTATTTTTTTTCATCTATCCCCCTAAACTTGTAATGATTCCATTTTTTTGAAATTCTTTCTCAAAAGTTTCAATGTATATACATCGTCTTTTTTTGGATAAGAAAATTCAAATTTTTCAGCTAATTTCATACCAACTTTTCTAAATAATTGACAAGCTGCAAAAATCGAACTATAAAACTCCATAATATCACTAGACCTAAAAGTCAAAATCAATTCTTCCTTAAGATCAGCCTCCAAGGTATGGATAAAGTTTTTTCCACTTTCACCCGCATCCATTCCCTGGTTAAATTTATCAATTATATACCAATTAAGCGTTTTATAAAGCTCATCTCTCATAGCTTGCATCTTAAATCCAGCACTTATCATATCCCTTGACATTAAATTAAATGAAACATCCAAAGCCAGAGAGAAAAAGTTTTTTCCACATTCATCAAATTCAAATTCCCTAGGAAGTTTATAAACAAGATTAGCATTTTCTACTTCTTCTTTAAGATTTATCTCATCACAAACAAACTCAATATTTCCTGGGCAAAGTTTTATAAATTCACCCGCCCTATCTTCCACAAGAATATTTATGGAAATTTTTGTTGAATCATTGGTATAAATCTCAAATTTTGTAAATTGCTGATTTTTTTTATCAAATTCAAAAGAATCCTTTCTCTTGTTAATTATTGCATAATCATCAAAAACTTTTTCTAAGTCTTCTTTGATTTTTGAAATTATAATTTCAGAAAAAACAGCATAAACATTTGTAAAATATTCATTATTATTTTCTTCTTTTATGAAAAAAATCGCCTTGACCTTTTCATTTGATTTAGAATAATCTTTAAATTTTTCTATAATATAACTTTTCATAACCACATCTTTCTCTTAAACAAATATTAGTCTTATATACTAATTTTACCACAAATAGCAAATCTTTATAAGAAATTAATTCTCATAAGATTTCAAAAAGTCTTTCAAAACTTGTGCAGTCATTCCCCAAATTACTGGTTTAGTATCATAAAAATAAAAAGTGTGATACCTTTGCCAGAAATTATAATTTTTTCCATTTGGAATTTTTTCAAAAGGAAAATCATCTGGCAAATCCATATTTAGCTTGGCCCTATATTTTTCTGGAGGATTATTTTTTAAATAATCAATTGAAACTGTAAAAATAGAATCAACTTCCATATTATAAGAAATATTTTCAAAATCTTTGTTAATCCTTCCATAATATGCTTTTATAATCCTATTTGAAGAAGACAAAATCATAGAAGAATAACCCGAAAGTGAAATATCTTTTTCATCTAAATTCAACTCTTCCCTACATTCTCTTATAGCTGCCATTTCAAAATTTTCACCCTCATGAAGCCCTCCTCCAGGAAGAGAAACTTCCCCAGCTTGCGAAATCATTTTGCTTCTAACTTCAAACAAAATATGGTCTTTTCCATCAATATTTATTATAGGAATAAAAACTGCATATTTTGATAATTTTTTATAAAATTCATCATCAACTTGTAAATTTTTCATAAATATACTCCTGATATCTTTTCATATATACTCTATATAGTCATTATACTATTTTAAAAATATTTTCTATCATGGATATTTTCGGAATAGTTAGTATAATGAAAAAGAATAAAAAAAAGGAGTTATTATGTGGAAAGAATTTAAAGAATTTATATCAAAAGGAAATGTAATTGATCTTGCAATTGGTCTTATAATGGGGTCTGCTTTTACTGCAATTGTAAATGCAGTTGTAGATGGAATTTTAATGCCAATTATTTCAGGCCTTACAGCAGGAGTTGATTACGAAGATTTAGCAGTTAATTTTTTTGGAGCAAAATTACAAATAGGTAGCGTTATTAATGCAGTTATAACATTTTTAATTATTGCCCTATTCTTATTTTTAATTGTTAAAGCTTTAAATAAAGCAAAAAAAGAAGAAGTTGTAGAAGAAACAACAAAAATTTGTCCTCATTGCAAAAGTGAAATAGACATAGAAGCAACAAGATGTCCTCACTGTACATCAAAACTTGAAGGATTTTCTGAAGAAATTAAATAATTTTCAAAAAAATAAAGCAGGCCTAAAAGCCTGCTCAGAGCGTAGACAAAGTCAGTTTAATGACTCATTAATGATTTAAAAATAAAATTACGCTAAAACCCATCTCGACTAGATAAATATGCCTTGATTTGGCATATTTATCCCTAAAACTAAATGCGAAAGCACGAAAAAGTTTGTGTAACAAATAAGTTTTAGTGTGAGTGAAACGAACGCATGGAGAGATCTCATGAGATTTCTCGACTCACTACGTTCGCTCGAAATGGGTGAAAATTTAGTTTTTCTACAATCAGAGCAGGCTTAAAGCCTGCTTTTTCTATACAAAATTTTATCTTCTTTTTTCCTTTACATAATCACAAGAATTGCATTTTATTTCATCTGTCGACCTATTTTTTTTGTGAACTAAAAGGTCTCCGCATTCTGGACATTTTTCTCCTGTTGGTGGATCCCATGTTGCGTAATCACATTTTGGAAAATTTGAACAACCGTAAAATCTTTTGCCTCTTTTTGAAACTTTTTCTATAATTTCTCCATCTTCACATTCTGGACATTTTACCCCAGTTGTTTTTATTATTGATTTTGTAAAATCACAATCTGGGAAATTTGTACATCCAATAAATTTTCCATTTCTTCCGTGTTTTTCTGCAAGAGGATGGCCACATTTTGGACATTTTTCATCCAAAATTTTATCTTTTACCTTATAATCTGTTGTATCTTTTGAAACTTGTTTTAAATCTTTTTCAAATCCCTTATAAAAAGATTTTAAAACATCCTTCCAATAAACTTCATCTTGGGCGATTTTATCTAGCTCATCTTCCATTTTCGCTGTAAATTCTACATTTATTATATCGTCAAAACTTTCTTGTAAAAAATCATTTACTCTTATTCCAAGTTTTGTCGGAATAATTTTTCTTTGTTCTAATTCAACGTAGTTTCTTGAAATGATTGAAGCTATTGTTGATGAATAGGTTGATGGTCTTCCTATTCCATATTCTTCCAAAGTTTTTACAAGACTTGCTTCTGTATAATTTGCTGGTGGTTTTGTAAAATGTTGGTCTTTTTTGATATCAATAGCTTTTATAATATCTCCTTTTTTTAAATCTGGAAGTATATTTTCATTTTCTTTTGCATTTGAAACTTTCATAAATCCATCAAACAAGGTTATTTTTCCATTTGTTTTAAAAATCACCCCGTTTGTGTCAAAAGAAATGGATGTTGACAAATATTCATAATCTGTCATCTGACTTGCTACAACCCTTGTCCAAATTAATTTATAAAGTTTATATTGTTGGTCAGTTAAATATTCTTTTACGCTAATTGGATCATTATAAATTGATGTTGGTCTAATTGCTTCGTGGGCATCTTGGCTAGTTTTTGATTTTTTGGAATATGATTTTCCTTTTGAAGCGTATTTTTCTCCAAATTTTTCCTTTATATATGATAAACTTTCTCCAATAATTTCATTTGAAAGTCTTGTCGCATCAGTTCTCATATAGGTAATAAGACCTACTCTTCCCTTTTGACCAAGATCAATTCCTTCAAACAATTGTTGGGCAAGTGCCATGGTGTATTTGGTTGAAAATCCTAGTTTATTTGAAGCATCTTGTTGGAGGGTTGAAGTTGTGTAAGGCTTTTGAGCCTTTCTTTTCTTTTTTGTTTTTTGAATATCAATAACTTCAAACTTATCCTTATCAATCCTATTTAGGATTTTTTCTGCCCCATTTTCATTTGAAATTTTCATTTTTTTGGATTTTGATCCATAAAATTCTGATTCAAATTCAATTTTATTTTCCTTGTGTTTGGCAGTAATTGTCCAATATTCTTCAGGTACAAAAGAATCAATTTCTCTTTGCTTATCAACAATTAATTTTAAAGCAACTGATTGGACCCTTCCTGCAGAAAGTCCCGACTTTACTCTTTTCCACAAAATCGGTGAAATTTCATAACCTACAATCCTATCCATAACCCTTCTTGCTTGTTGGCTATCAACCAAATTTTGGTCAATTTTTCTTGGATTTTTGATAGCATTTTTCACATTATTTTTTGTTATTTCGTGAAATTCTACCCTGTTTAATTCATTTTCATCAAGACCCAAAAGATATTGCAAATGCCAACTTATAGCTTCACCTTCCCTATCAGGGTCTGTTGCAAGAAAAACTTTATCTACACTTTCAGCTTCTTTTTTTAAGGCATTTATAGTTTTTGCCTTTCCACGAACTTTTATATATTTTGGTTCAAAATTATTTTCTATATCCACTCCAAGTTTTGACTTTGGCAAATCCCTAAGATGACCATAGGTTGCTCTTACCTTATAATTTGATCCCAACATCCTAGTGATTGACTTAGCCTTGGTTGGAGATTCTACTATTACTAAATTTTTTGCCATTTAATCCCCTTTACACACATACTCATTGTTTCCCATATTTTCTATATAATCATTTAATTCCAAAAATATCAAAATATAATTTACATCCTCAATCGACATTGATAGATTTTGCGAAATCTCATCTGCATTTGAAGATGGCTTGTCGATTATATACTTTACTACATTTGCCGCATCTTTATCAAGTCCATCAAGATTAATTTTGTTTTTCTTATTATTTATATTTTTAAAATCTTCAATTTCATCTATTATATCACTTGCATCCATTACAAGTTTGGATCCTTCTTGAATTAGTTTATTGCATCCTTTTGAATAAATCGAATTTATATTTCCTGGAAGACAAAACACTTCCCTTCCCTGTTCAAGGGCAAAATTTGTTGTAATCATAGTTCCAGATTTTTCTTTTGCTTCAATAACACAAACTCCCTTGCTAAGTCCTGATATTATCCTATTTCTTCTTGGAAAATTGTAGGCATTTGGCGGAGTTTCTAAGGGAAATTCTGAAATAATTACTCCCTTTTCTTGGATTTTTTCATACAAATATTTATTTGCCTTGGGATAAATTATATCAAGACCTGAACCTATTACCCCAATTGTTTTTATATTATTTTCAAGGCTAACCTTATGGCTAATTGCATCAATTCCATAGGCAAGTCCTGAAACCGTCCTTATATTTGTATCCTTAAAACCTTCAACAATTTTTTTGCATGCCCATTTTCCATAGTCGGTGCATTTTCTTGCCCCCACAAAAGCTATGGCGTTTTTATCTTCTTTTTCCAAATTTCCCTTGTAATAAAAAAGAGATGGCCTATCTTCTATGTAGGATAAATTAATCGGATAATTTTCGTCATAAATTGTACAAATTTTATAAGAATCTTTAAAAACTTTTTCCCTATAGGTTTTAAAATTTTCTAAATTCTTAGAAGAAAATATCTTTTCCTTATTTATCTTAGATAAATTTTCAAAAATTTTCCTATCAAGGTCAAAAAAATTATCCAGATCAAGATTTTCACAAAAATCCAAAATTATTTTGTTGGATAAGTTTATAAAATTAAAATATAATAATAAGTCTTTTTTGTCCATCTAATCACCAAAAGCGTTTTTTATGTAATGAATTATCTTTTCTTCAAGATAAACTTCGCACACATCAAAAGAAATCAAAAAATCGCCCAAATCTTTTTCCATTATATAGGATTGGGCTGTTTTTTTAATTCTTTCTTGTTTATAATAATCAACATCCAAACTTGCAGGTTTAAATTCGTCATTTTTTCTTGTTTTAACTTCCACAAAGGTCAAAATATCATCCTTTATACAAATAATATCAATTTCTCCGTAAGATTTTAGGAAATTTCTCTCTAAAATTTGATAGCCTTTTTTCTCTAAATATCTTTTTGCTATATCCTCCCCAAAATCTCCTATTGATCTTCTTTTACTTTTCATAAAAAAGACAGCTGCCTTTCATGAAATTTTCTTAGAAAAGTTTTTCTATGAATTGGACATTCCCCAAATTTTTCAAGGCCTTCATAGTGTTTTTTTGTACCATATCCTGCATTTGTTTCAAAAGAATAATATGGATAAATTTTTGAAAAATTTTCCATAATTTTATCCCTCCTAACCTTAGCAAGAATTGATGCACAAGAAATTGCATATTCATATAAATCGCCTTTTACTATATTTAATTGCTTAATATTTGTATCAATTCTTTCAGCATCAATCAAAACAATTTGAGGTTTTTTTTCAAGGCCTTCAAGAGCATTTTTCATAGCAAGCCTTGTCGCCTCTTTTATATTTATTTTATCAATAAGGATATTATTTGCATAACCAAAAGAAAAAGAAATTGAATCATCTATGATTTTTTGGTAGAGTTCTTTCATTTTCTTTTTGGATAATTTTTTGGAATCTGTGACTCCTTCGATATGAGAATCTTTTTTCATAATAACTGCACAAGCAACAACAGGTCCTGCCAAAGGACCCCTTCCAACTTCATCTATTCCTGCAATTAAATCATATTTTTCGTGTATTTGATTTTTTATTTGGTCGTTAAATTCAGAATACCTAGGCTTTTTCAATTGTTATCCTTCCTAATTTCCCACTTCTAAAATCGTTAAAAATTAAATTTGCACACCTTGTATAATCAACTTCGCCTTTTCTAATAATTGCCCCTCTTTTTATTCCAATTTCTCCATAAATTTCAAGAGCAGACTTATCAGAGTCTATCTTATACCTTTCTTCTAAATTTTTTGGATAAGATTCTTTCATAAATTCAATAAATTTAAGGCATAATTCCTCAATATTTAAAATTTCATCTTTGATTGCATTGGTAAAAGATAGGTTAAGACCTGAATCTCCTTCAAGTTTTGGCCACAAAACACCAGGAGTGTCCAAAAGTAAAATATTTTCATTTGTTTTTATCCATTGTTTTTGTTGAGTAACTCCAGGCCTATTTCCAACCCTGGCACCCTTTCTTTTGGCAATATTATTAATAAAAGTAGACTTTCCAGAATTTGGAACACCAACAACCATCATCCTAATATTTTCATTTTCAATACTTTTTTCTTCGTTTTTCTTAAATTTGTCAGACAAAATTTCTTTTGCAATATTATAAATTTCTTTTGTATTAATTTTTTCTTTAGAATTCATTTTTATAGCTTTAACCCCATCAGCTGCAAATTTTTTTATCCATTTTTCATTTTCAACAGGGTCTGATAGGTCAGTTTTATTCATTATAATAATCCTATCTTTTTTTTCAGTAATTTCTGAAATCAAAGGATTTCTAGATGATTTTGGAATTCTTGCATCTATTACTTCTAAAACTATATCAACAAGTTTTAATGAATTTATAATTTCTTCTTTGGTCTTTTTCATATGACCCGGATACCAATTTATATTCATATATCCTCCTAATCTTTATTTTATATTTTATCACAAATATTTGTGAATTTATAAAATAAAACACCTTTTATATCTTAATTAAAATTTATTTCATTTATAAAAATTACGCAAAATCTCCAAAGCAAGATATTTATAAAGATTAAATCTTAAATATGATATAATGTTATAGAAAAACTGTTGAAAATATAAGAATAAATCTAGGTAAATTATATGATTTTCCTATGATAAATTATGAAAAAAATTAATAGATGAAAAGATGAATAAACTAGATTTACAAAAAGCTATAAACACAACTCCTCATACCATAGCTAAAATGGGACGAGATGAGAACGTGAGTATGGAAATACTTGGCAGGATATGTAGGTATTTTAAATGTGATATATCTGATGTATTGGAGTATAGAGATGAGTGAAAACTTACATAAGAATTCGATACTATATTCGTAATTATGGAATCTAATTAATGACGGTAGAAACTATGAAAAAGATATTAATAATTGAAGATGATAAAAATTTAAATAAAGGACTTTCCATAGCCTTGAATAAAGATTATGAAGTTTTTTCTGTAAACACAATTAGTGAAGCTAAAAATTTTATTGATGATGCGGATTTGATATTACTTGATATGAATTTGCCAGATGGAGACGGTCTTGAAATAATAAAATACACTAGAGAAACTTCATCAATTCCTATTATAGTTTTATCAGCCATAGATCTTGAAGCATATATCATTTCAGCCATAAATTTAGGTGCAGATGATTATTTAACCAAGCCTTTTTCTTTAGGAATCCTAGAAGCAAAGATAAAAAGAGCTTTTGAAAAAATAGTTTCTAGTGATTTAAATCTTTATAAGAAAGATGGTCTAGACTTTAATTTCAATGAAAATACTTTCTATGTAGACAATAAAAATATAGATCTCACAAGGACAGAGACAAAAATTTTATACTACCTGATAAAAAATAAGTCTCAAGTTATTACTAAGGAATTACTATTTGATTTTGTTTGGGGAATAGATGATGAATTTATTGATCAAAATACACTGAGTGTCAACATTTCTAGAATAAGAAATAAATTAAAGCCCTATGACCCAATAGAAACAGTCTTTGGAGTTGGATATAAATGGAATTTTTAATAGGTCTTTTAGTTCTTATAATTGGAATTATTTTATACAAATATATTGTCTTGAGAAATGAAATGCGTGAACTTTCAGACTATATTGATAAGGCTTTGGATGGGAATTTAGAAATTACAGAATTTGATGAAAAGGAATTGTCTAAAATAAAATCAAAACTCATCAAATTTTTATATGCAAGCCAAGTAAAAGAAGCTAAGATAAATACAGAAAAAAATAAAACAAAAGATTTAATAGCAGATATATCACACCAAACCAAGACACCCATTACCAACCTTTCTTTATACATTAGTCTTTTAGAAGATGATCCCAAAGAAGAGTATCTTGAAATTATAAAGTATGAGCTTAATAAACTAGAATTTTTAATACAAAACCTAGTAAAATCTTCTAGGCTCGAATCTGATATTATTTCCTTACAAAAACATCAAGCAAATTTAAAAGACATAGTAGAAGATGTTTTGAGAGAATTTAAAGTAATATTGGATGAAAAATGTATAATCATAAATTTAAAAGACGAAGACTTAATTTTCAATTTGGACGAAATATGGCTTAAAGAAGCTATCCACAATCTTTTAGATAATGCTATAAAATACTCTCCCAATGGTTCTACTATTAATATTTCAGTTTATAAATCTTACCTAAATTACAATTTAGACATAGAAAATGAGTGCAAAGACCTATCAGAAGAAACTCTGCCAAAGATATTTGAAAGATTTTATAGAGGTGCAAATTCCGTTTCAAAAGATGGTTTGGGTTTAGGCCTATTTATAGCCAGAGAAATTATAGAAAAACATAGTGGAAATATAAGAGCATCTTTGGAGGAAAATAGAATAAAATTTTCAGTAGACTTCCCCTTGTGAGAAGTCTTTTTTCTTACAAAACTGTAAGAAGTCTTGTAAGCACTTTGTAAGATGTGAATGTTATATTAAATATAAAGAGGTGATAGATATGTTAAAAGTAGAAAATTTAAAAAGATATTATAAAACAAATGATGTGGAAGTAAGAGCTCTTGACGGAGTATCGTTCGAAGTAAAAAAAGGAGAATTTATTTCTATAATTGGAGCAAGCGGATCCGGTAAATCAACTTTATTACATTTACTAGGCGGACTTGATTATCCTACAAACGGGAAAGTTTTGATTGATGATACTGACATTTATGCTTTAAAAGATGATGAGAGAACTATTTTTAGAAGAAGAAATATTGGTTTTGTCTTTCAAGCATATAATCTTTTACCTATGCTAAATGTATATGAGAATATAATTATTCCCTTTGGTCTAGATGGGGATGCGGTAGATAAAAAATATGTTGATTCTGTAATAGATATACTTGAGATAAGCGATCAAAAATATAAAATGCCAAATGAATTATCAGGTGGACAGCAACAAAGGGTTGCCATAGCAAGAGCCTTGGTTACCAAACCATCTTTAATTCTAGCTGACGAACCTACAGGAAATTTAGATTCAAAATCTTCTTCCCAAGTTGTTTACTTATTAAAAAAAATAAATAAAGAGCTTGGAAATACTATTCTTATGATTACTCACGATGATGCTGTCGCTCAAGCTGCAGAAAAAACTCTAAGAATAGAAGATGGAAGACTGGTGGAAAATAATGAAAGTCAAAAATAAAGCTTACATAAGGAGTTTAGCAAAAAATATTTTAAATGCGAATAAAAGCAGGAGAAATATTCTCTTATTAGCAATCGCTTTGACTTCTATACTTTTTACAAGTTTATTTTCCGTAGCCTTAGGCTTAGGGAAAAGTATGGAAAGCCAAACAATGAAAACTATTGGAACAATCAGCCATGGTTCTTTTAAAGATATTTGTGATGAAGATGTAGAAATATTAACCCAGGATAAGGATATAAAGGATTTTTCAGTAAGAGAGAAAGTTGGAATTCTTGATGATGAAAAAGTTATGGCAGAACTATCTTATATGGATAAAAAAGGATTTGAATGGTCTCTAATAGAAAAAGTTAAGGGGAAGTTTCCAGAAAAAGAAAATCAAGTATTTATAGATATAGCTACTGCTAAAAAATTAGGTTATAAGGGTGAAATAGGAGAAGAAATAGAAGTTCCTTTTAAAATAGAAAAAGCTTACACAGGAGAGATTATCGAAAAGAAAAGTGATAAATTTATTATATCGGGGACTTTTCAAAATCCTATTGACTCCAATGTTGGTGTAGGTCAAATCTATTTATCCAAAGCTTATGTAGATAAATTATCGGTTCCAAAAAATAATAGCGATTTGGGAGTAATGTTAAATAATTCTTTTAAGATAGGGGATAAGCTTTTAAAAATTGCAGAGAGAAATGGTTATAAAGTGGTGGATAATCCTGGAAATTTATCTGAAAAGGAAATAAGGATTGGTGTTAACTTCGCCTATCTTTTATCTGGTGATAGTAGTTTTGATTTTAATACATTTCTACCATACTTAGCTTTTTTGATTTTGGTAATAGTCGCAGGATACTTAATAATAAATAATATTTTTAAGATATCCGTAAATGAAGATATTAAACTTCTGGGACTTTTAAAAACAATTGGAATGACAAAACCACAAATCAAAAAACTTGTTCATCTTGAGTCTTTAGCAGTCGCACTTCCTTCAATAATAATTGGAGATATAATTGGAATTTCTATCGGAAAAATCATTTTAAACAAAATATTTGTAAGTAATGAGATGTTAACGGATGTAAAATTATCACCCGCAGTAATAATATTAATTATCTTATTTTCAACAGCCTTTACTTTGCTTACAGTATTTCTATCAGTTATGAGACCTGCTAGGTTCGCAGCAAAAGTTTCTCCAATAGATGCCAGCAGATACAACGAAATCCAGATAAAAAAGAAATATAAAAGCGAGGATATTTCTCTAGGAAAGCTTGCTAGAAGACAAGTATTTTCCAATAAATTTAGATTTATATCGATAATTCTTTCTATGAGTTTATCTGCTGTTATTTTGAACAGCGTTTTAACTTATACTGGTAATATTGATCTTGAAAAAGGGATTTCTGATATAATCGTAACGGATTATAATATAGCAAGTCCAAAATATTTCAGATATATGTACTCAGGAAGTGAGGACGGTATTAATGAAAAGTATATTGGTGAAATAGAAAACCATAAAGGATTTAAAAGTGGAGGTGCCTTATATTCATACGGTTATGAGTACACATATCCGGATATAAAAATAGAAGACAATAAAGTTGCTCCAATATTATTGGGAATAGATGATTATTTAATAAATAAACAAAAATTTATAGATGGAGAGTTTGATAAGGAAAAATGGAAAACAGGAAATTATGTTATTATAGGGGAAAAAATAAGAAATGATTCTGACTATAAAATCGGTGATAAGATAAGGATAAATGTAAATAATAAAATTAAAGAAGTCCAAGTTATGGGCAAAGTTGAATATAATTTTTCCAATGGACTTAGATATTTCCCTGTAGTTAAGGAAGATATAAATGACGAATCTAGTCTTACTTTAGGTTTGGAATATATTTATATGAATCCGAGTGAGTACAAAGAACTCACAGGCGATAATAGTATAATGTCCTATGGATTTGATGTAGAAGATAGTGAAAAGGAAAATTTTGATAAGTTATTAAAATCTTTTGAAAATAACCCAGACTTTTCCTATGACTCAAGGGATCTTCAAATAAAGTCTTTTAAAGATTTCAAAAATCTTATAGAATTTGTGGGTTATAGTTTATCTATAGTATTGTTTTTAATTTCTGTACTGAATTTTATAAATGTTATTGCTACTGAAATTTTGAGAAATATGGTTAACTTATCAATTCTTGAAGCAATTGGAATGACAAAGAAAAATATTAAAAAATATTTGGTGAAAAAGAATTTGATCTATTCTTTATGTGGCTTAGTATTTTCATTCATCATTATGCTTCTTGTAGATAAATTTATCTTGATGGATTTTATGAAACAAACTAAATGGACTTCCTATAAATTTGTGATCATGCCACTTATCATTGTAAATTTTGTAAATATAATCATTGGGATAATATTTACAGGTAGGTTCTATGAAAAGCATAGTCAAGACAGTCTTGTAGATAGAATAAGAAGTTTAGAATAACAATTTTTATGTTAACCAGAAATAAAAAAGGCTGTGAGTATTAAAACTCATAGCCTTTTATCTTGCCACCTAAAGACTCTCTAAATCAGTTTTTCTAAAATCCCTAATTCAACGAGCATTTCGGCCCTTATTATTAATAATTTGTTTTTTCTTTAACTTTAGCAGCCTTACCTTGACGTCCTCTTAGGTAATTTAGTTTTGCACGTCTTACCTTACCACGTCTAACGATTTTGAATGCTTCAAGTCTTGGTGAGTGATAAAGGAATGTTCTTTCTACTCCTACACCATAAGAAAGTCTTCTTAGTGTGAAAGTTTTTCCAAGATTTCCTTCATTTATTTTGATTACTACACCTTCAAAGTCTTGGAGTCTTGTTTTGTCTCCTTCTTTGATTCTGTAGCTTACTCTTACAGTATCTCCAACTCTAAAGTCTGGATTATCTTCACGTAGTTGTTCATTTTCTATTTTTTTGATTAATTCCATCGTGATCCTCCTTGATATATCTATCGTATAAATCTCTTCTTACTCTTTTGGTTTTTTGAAGAGATGATTTTTTTTGCCACTCTTCTACTAATTTATGATTTCCACTATAAAGTTCTTTTGGAACCATATATCCATTAAAATTTCTTGGTTTTGTGTACTCATCATATTGTAGTAGACCATTGTAGTGTGAATCTGTAACTAATGATTCTTTTTTCCCAACAACTCCCCCAATAAATCTTGAAAGAGAATCTATTAATACCATGGCAGGGATTTCGCCACCGGTTAAAACATAATCTCCAATTGAAACTTCATAATCAACATAGTGGTTGGTAATTCTTGCATCAATTCCTTCGTAGTGACCACAAATAATTACCAAGTCTTCAAAATCTGCAAATTTGATTGCTAATTTTTGGTTTAGGATTTCTCCTGCTGCAGACATGTAGACTACTTTTGATTTTGAACTTTTGTTAGCTATTAGGGCATCATAAATTGGCTGAGGTCTCATAAGCATTCCTGCTGCCCCTCCAAAGACTGTATCATCAACCCTGTTGTGTTTGTCCTTGCTATAATCTCTTATATCAACAAGATTAATTTCAATTAGTCCTTTTTCGATTGCCTTTCCTATGACTCCATAGCTTTTTAGAAATTCGAAAGATTCGGGAAAAAGTGTAAGTATAGTTATTTTATTCATAATCTTTGAAGTTTTCCACTTCTATTTTTTTATTTTCTAAGTCAACATTTTTTACTGTAGCATTTAAGGCTGGAAAATAAATTTCCTTTCCGTCTTTTTCTATGACATAGATATCATTTGGATATACTCCAGTGATAACATCCTTTATAAAACCAAGATTTTGATTTTTTTCATAGACTTTTAGGCCAATCAAATCAAATAAATAATATTCACCATCATTTAATTTTTCCAAGTCTTTATCCTCGATAGTAAGTTCGTGTCCAATAAACTTTTCTACCTCATTAATATCATCATAGTCCTTGAGTTTTATGATAATACTACCCTTGTGCTTGAAAGATGATTCAATTGTAACTTCTTTTCCATCAAGTAAAAGTTTTGATCCTTTTTCAAATCTTTTTTCATTGTCTGAATAAGATTTTATTTTTAGATTTCCTTTTATCCCATGTGTTGTAAGTATTTCTGCTACAGTTATTTTCATATTCTTATATTAACCTTAACATCTTCTTTAACTGCACAAGCACGAGCAATAGTTCTAATGGAATTAATAATATTTCCACCCTTTCCTATAACTCTTCCCTTGTCAGCTTCAGCTACGTTAATTTTTATGTTAACTTCTCCGTTGTCTTCTTCTAATATTATTCCTACAGCATCCTTGTTTTCAACAAGTTCTGTGACTATTAGTTTGACTAATTCTTTCATTTTATTAAGCTAAAACGTTGTTGTCGTTAAATAATTTTTCAACAATTGATGTTGGTTTTGCACCATTTTTGATCCATTGTTTAGCTTTTTCGTTGTCAATTTTGAATTCTTTTGGTTCAGATACTGGATTATATGTTCCAATTTCTTCGATGAATTTTCCATCTCTTGGACTTCTAGAATCTGCTACAACTACTCTGTAAAATGGTCTTTTCTTTTGTCCCATTCTTTTTAATCTAATTTTAACTGCCATCATAACCTCCGTTTTTTTAGAAGAAAGGCATATTGAATTTTCTTTTGCCTTTTCTTCCCTTTTTCATATTAGTAAATTGTTTCATCATTTTCTTTAGTTCTTTGAATTGCTTTAATAATTTATTTAATTCATTAATATCAACCCCAGATCCCTTGGAAATTCTTTCTTTACGACTTTTGCCAATAATCTCAGGTTTTTCTCTTTCTTCTTTTGTCATAGAAGATATTAAAGCTTCAATCCTTACAAATCCTTTTTCATCAACATTTACATTTTTAAGCATCTTGTTGTTTACTCCAGGAATCATAGCAAGTAAATCTTCAAGCGGTCCCATATTTCTTATTTGATTTATTTGTTCAACAAAATCATCAAGAGTATAGGATTGGTTTCGCATTTTTTCTTCAAGCTCTTTTGCATCTTTCAAAGAAACTTGCTTTTCTGCCTTTTCAATAAGAGATAAGACATCTCCCATACCAAGTATTCTTGATGCCATCCTATCTGGATGAAAGGCTTCAAGATCATCAAGCTTTTCGCCTGTACCAATAAATTTAATTGGTTTTCCTACAACTTGTCTAATTGAAAGGGCTGCTCCACCTCTTGCATCTCCATCAAGTTTGGTTAGTATAACACCAGTAATATCAAGATAATCATCAAATGTTTTTGCAACATTTACAGATTCTTGACCAACCATAGCATCAACTACCAAAAGTATCTCGTCAGGTTTTACAGCTTTTTTAATATTTTTAAGCTCATCCATCAAACCTTCATCGATTTGAAGGCGTCCGGCCGTATCCATAATAACAACATCATTGTTATTTCTTCTAGCATATTCCTTGGCTTCATTTGCTGTTTTTACTGGATCTTGCTTTCCTTTTTCAAAAACTTCAACCTCAGCTTTCTTACCTACAACTTTTAATTGCTCAATAGCTGCAGGCCTATAAACATCAAGGGCTACTAGGAGAGGATTTCTGCCTTCCTTTTTTAATTTCCTGACAAGTTTACCAGAGTGAGTTGTCTTACCTGAACCTTGCAAACCTACCATCAACACAACATGTGGAGTAGATCCCTTAAGCTCAAGCTTAGAATTTTCCTTACCCATAAGATTTGTAAGTTCTTCATTTACAATCTTAATAACAGTTTGACCTGGAGTAAGAGATTCCATAACATCTTGACCCATAGATCTTTCTTTGATTTTTTTGACAAATTCCTTAACCACCTTGTAGTTAACGTCAGCTTCAAGCAAAGAAAGCTTAATCTCTCTGGCTGCATTATTGATGTCTTTTTCGCTTAATTTTCCTTTTCCAGTAAGTTTACCTAAAGTATCTTGTAACTTCTCAGAAAGATTTGAAAAAATCATATTTTCACATCCTAAATATTATTTATCATTTCATCGATCATATCGATAGCTTCACTTTGATTTGAACTTTCGATCAACTCTCTTAACAAAGATAAGTCATCTCTAAGTTTATTCTTCTTCTTTATTAAAGAAAGCTCATTTTCAAACTCAAATAACTTGTCAACTGACCTTTGAATCATATCAGATATGGCCTGTTTAGATTTATTGTTATTTTGGGCTATCTCGTTTAATGATAAATCTTCATTGTAATAACAATTTATGACGTCTTTTTGTTTTTCATTCAAAAGCGATCCATAAGTGTCAAACAATCTTGCAACTTGTACTAATTTTTCCATATTCTCACCTGTCAAGTAATTTTCTTGACCTATAAAGTATACTAGAAAAATATATCAAAGTCAAGCTTTTTTGTTGACCCAATAAAATCTTGAAATCTCAATAAAAAATTCCCTTTAGTTAACAAAAAAAATCCAAAATACTCTTTGGATTAGTGATTTTAAAACTGATTTTATAGTCTTTATGTGAAAAGATTAAAGACTATGAATTTTCATAACTCATAGCCTTTTTATTATACACTATTGAAAATCAATCTGAATTTTCATTTACTGTTTTAAGTCCACTTTTTATAGCAAGTAATACACCTACAACCATAAAGATAAATACTATTATAAGAGGTATATAATTTATATTTACAAGCAGTCCTTTTATTCCAAATCCCAATTTATAATTACTCCTATAGGCTCTTAATACAACTCCTATAGCAAACATAAAGATGTAGGTTAAGAAAATATTTTTAAACAATATTTTTCCTTCTCCAAAGACCATCTTTTCCATTTGCTTTTCTGTCATACCTGTAGTTGATAGGAGTTTAAAATCATTGGCTCTCGCTCTTAGGTTTCCTTTGAAACTATTGTAGGCATTGGAAAGAGCAATTGTTATTAGAATGATTTGGATGGCTAGATTCAATAGCTTTTCATTTCTTATTAGTTCTTTATCCATGGCTGCTTTAATAATTTCTGTAGAAGTGCCATGGTCAGATTTTGGAACATAGGTTGAAATCACCTTTTCAGCATCATCAAAAACTTTTTCTTTATCTTTATCAGCCTTTATTTTTACAAAATAGTAATAAACTGGATTACCTTTATCTATTCCATATTCATCAATAAAATTTTTCATAGTACTTTCACTTGTAAAAATAGATATTTGATTGTCATTATAAGCTTCTATATTATAAGGCATTTCATTGATGCTTGAATCTATATTTATAGAAATGGGCTTACCATTTGCATTATATTTTAGAGTTACTTTTCCTGTATCCTTATCTGAAATTTTTATATATTCATTAAAAGAATAAGGACTTTTACTATCTTTTGGAATTTTATTTAGTAGTAAATACTTTGCATTCGAAATATTATTTTCATTTAAAAGTTTCTCAAAATCCTCATCTGTTAAGGCGTATATATTGGAATATAATTTATCTTCTGATATTTTATCACTATTTAAAGCTTCCTTTAAATTCTTAGAAATAAATTCCTTATTATCACCAAGGTAAAATTTTGTATCAACTCTTTGGTATACGTGCAATTGGTCTATGCCTTCAACTTTTTCTATATCATGAACAAAGTTTTTATCCAAAAAATCGTCTACATAAATACTAGATTCAAAATTGTAAGGACTTTGGTAGTTATTATATTTTTCCTCTAAACTTCTATATGCCTGACTTACTAAAACTGTCGACAATACAAAAGCTGATAGAGCTATTGATATCACAATAATTTTATAGGTTGATTGATAAGACCTGTAATAATCTTTTGCTAAAGTCCTTTCTATAGATCCATTTATTATTGATTTTCCTAATTTAATATTTTTTTCTGTAATCCCATTTAAGCCTTCGACAACATTTATCTTTGCACTTTTCTTTGCAGGAAGCAGCGCTGAAAAATAAACCATTAACAAGGATAACAAAATAATTATTAAAATAGATATAGGGCTTGGAAATATGAAATGGAAATCAAAAGATTTTACACTTTGACCTAAAATATTTGATATGTTTTGATAAGATTTTGTATTATTAAGCCACATCAAATATAAGAGTAAATTTGCAGAAGCCAAAGATAAGATTGTCCCCAAGGCTATTGGTAAAGTTGAAAGTTTAAAAGCTTTCTTTCGAATTAATTGCTTTACCTGCTTATCTGTCATGCCTGTGCTTTTTAATAGAGCAATTTCCTTTAAATCCCTATTATTCCACACATTAAAAGCCCCATAAATGATAAAAGCAAAGAGTAGACAAAGTAAGAAAGCTGCTCCATATTCTTCTAAAGCTGAATTAACAACACTTTTTGGTGGAATGATTCCTTTTGGATAGACCATTTTATATTCTAAGATATCTTTATTATAAAATACTCTACCAGTATCTAGGGCATGGTTCTCATCAATATTCATTTCTGACAATATTTCTCTAGTCTTTGTATAGGTATCTCTTATATTTTTATACCAAATCTGTGCTTCTATTCCATCATTTTTTTCAAACATGACTTTTTTATCATCACTTTCAGATAAACCTACAAACATAGCCTCTTCAAATGAATAACTAAAATCATCATAAGTACCAACTATTTTATAAGTTTTATCACGAACATTTATTTCAGAACCCAAATCATATTCTTTATTTTTTATTAAAAATCTCTCTGGTACTAAAAGTTCATTTGCTTTTTCTGGCTTTTTTCCTTTCTTAATATTATAACCTAAAAGACTTGCAGGATCTCCATTTTCATAGATAACTGCATTTAAGTCTGTTTTTATTAGTTTATTGAAAGAAATTTTTTCTATATCTTTATCGTTTTTTAATTTATCATAAAAACCTTCGTCAATTCCAGTTATCTTCACATGATAATCTCCAAAAGTTTCCTTTACATACTCATACTTATCAGTTTTTAACGAGTTGAAAATAAAAATAACAGTTCCTAGTAGCATGACTGCCAAAAGTATTGATATTTTAATAGCAAAACTGTCTTTCTTATTATTTTTTACAGCTCCATCAGATAGGTCATTAATAATTTTCATAAGTTCCATCTCCTAAGAAATTTAACCTACCATCTACCATTCTATAGACCTTATCACAAGAATTTGCTACTTTTTCATCATGAGTTATTATCATAATTGTAGAATTTAATCTCTTATTTACAAGTCTGAAAAGTCCTGTGATTTCTTCTGAGTTTTTCCTATCAAGATTTCCTGTAGGCTCATCTGCTAGAATGATGGCAGGTCTTGTAATCAAACTTCTGGCAATGGCAACCCTTTGTTGCTCTCCACCTGATAATTGCTTTGGATACCTATCGAGTTTTCCTTCTATTCCTAGTATTGACAAAATTTCCTTTAAATATTCTTCATCTACTTTTTTATTGTCTAATAAAAGAGGAAGTAGGATGTTTTTTCTCACATTAATATTTGGAATTAGGTTAAAAAATTGGTAGACAACTCCAATATTTCTTCTACGAAATACTGTCATTTCATCTTTGTTAAACTTGGTAATATTTTTATCTTGAATAAATATATCACCACTTGTTGGTGTATCTACTCCTGCAAGTAAATGAAGTAGCGTAGATTTGCCAGAGCCACTGTCTCCAATAATGGCAACAAGGTCTCCTTTTTCTAATTCAAAGTTTACATCCGAAAGGGCATTTACTTCTACTTCGCCCTTATATGTTTTTGTTAAATCAACTGTTTTTACTATATTCATATTGTATCCTCCTTAACTTGTCTATATAATATTAGACTTAAGTGACTAGAAAGTGACTAGAAAAAAGACCATGTCTTATTTTTAGACACAGTCTTAAAATTTAATTATAAAATCTCAGTTCAAAGGAATTTGATTTTTTACCTTTGTGATATAAAAGTTCTCCATTTTGTCTTTCCATTACAGATTTTGCCATAGGAAGTCCGATTCCATAGCCTTTTGAATTTGGATCCGCTTTATAAAAACGCCTAAAAACTTTTTCTAACATTTGTTTATCTAAGCCATTTGAGAAATCTTCCACAAAAATACTCTTATATAAATTCGTTTCTTTTAGATGAATTTCAATATGTCTATCTTCTGTTGCTTCTAGACCATTTTTCATCACATTAAATGCTGCTTCATAGGTCCATTTCTTATCGCATATAAGATCAAAATCTTCTCCATAAAGAGGAATTTCAATATTATCATTAATAAAATAATCTTTAAGATTTTGTATTGTATCTCTAATTAATCCTCGAGCTGAAATAGTATCTTTTGCCATTTCTATTGTACCAGAATCAAGGGCTGCAAGTTTTAATAAAATATCAGACAAATTGTGGAGTCTAAGTAAATTATCTCTAAGTCTTTCTGTATATTCTTCTGAAATGTTGTCATCTTCGTCTTCTAATAAGTCCAGTAATAATAAAGATCCAGTTAATGGTGTTTTAATTTGATGAGCAATGTCTTCAGTATATTCTCTTAAAGTTTCCTTATTTTTCTCTGCATTTTCAGCTATTCTCTTGTTTTCTATAATAATTTTAATAATCTCATCTCTGAGTTTTCCAAATTCATCGTCTATAATTTCGTAATTGTCTGAGTCTAGATCAAGTGAATGGAGAAGGTTAAATATATTATTAATCTTATCCTCAAGATTCTTTTCTTTTTTCTTTTCAATTTTTGAAATAGCTATAAACAGAATTATATTTATAAGTAAAAAACCTATAAGAGTTAGAATATCAAATCTTGGATTAAGATAAATTACAAGCAAAGACATTAGTAAATTTAAAATTAAAACAAGTAAAATGTCTTTGTTTTTATTCATTGTCCCACCTATATCCTATTCCTCTAAGAGTTTTTATATGTTTACCGTAATCTCCAAGTTTATATCTGAGTCTTTTTATGGTGACAGTTAGGGTATTATCATTAACTTCATAAAAATCATAACCCCAAACATAATCTAAAATTCGCTCTCTTAGTAGATTTATATTTTGGTTTTCTAAAAGCATTTCCAATACAGCAAACTCTTTCAAATTCAAATCTAAATCTTTTCCATCTATTGACGCTTGTTTTGAAATGAGATCTAAAGATAAATTTTCAAAAGTCAGTTCGTCAACCTTCTTTATTTTTCTGCTAAACACATTGTCTATTCTCGCCTTTAAAACAGGAAGAGAAAAAGGTTTTGCAATATAATCATCTGCTCCTTGGGAAAGACCTTTTATTACATACTCGTCTTCATTTTTTACAGTAAGCATTATTACAGGAAGGTCAGAAAATTCTCTCATCCACTTTAAAAAATCAAATCCAGAACCATCTGGAAGGTTAGCATCAAGAATAATTAAATCAAAATCATTAAAATTTATATCATATGCTTGAGAAAGAGCATTACAAACAATTGTTTCAATATTGTATTTATTTAAGTAAGTTTTAACAGCAAAAGCAATTGTGCTGTCATCTTCAATCATTAATATTTCCAATTTAAAACTCCAATACTTCCGATAAGTCGCATTTAAAATGCCTGCAAATCCAAATATTTCCATAATAACTTTCTCATCTCCAACCATTTTATATGTATGAGTAGGTTTTTTATAGCTTTTTGTAGGTCTAATTTATTTATCTTTTCATCAATTAATTTACCCATGATTTATTATAGAAAAATCCTATTTTACTTAACAGCATGTTTTTCTGTTATATTATACTGCTTTTTAAATCTTAATCTTTTCTAATTTCCTTTTGCTGATTTTATTTCTTATTTATAATCATTTTAATTTATTTTCTTAGGTTCATTATAATATTTTTTAGCCGTTTTAAAATTTTCTATTAAAAAATCAGCACAAAGCTTAAAAACTTCATGCTGATTAATTTTTTAAAAATTAAAATTTATTCAAATTTAAAAAAATAATTTTTATGGTCTTAGCCAATCTGGTAGTATTTGACTATTTTCTTCATCATCTTCCTTGTTTTCATTTTTTGGGTTTGCTTCTTTGAATTCTTCTATATTTGATGAATCAGTTGTAAATTTAAAATCAAATTCTTTTGTATCTCCTGCTCTTACTATTTCAATTTTGCATGTATCGCCTACATTATAATTTAGAAGAATTTTCTTTAAATTTGACATATCCTTTACTCTTTGTCCATCGATTTCTGTAATTATGTCACCTTTTCTGAAATAATTTTTTGCATCATCAGAAATAGATTGAACATAAACCCCATCTTCGCTTCCTACTGTTTTTGGATCAATATTATTGGATTGTAATAATAAATCCAAATTTATTCCTGTAATTCCAAGATAAACCGAATTAAATTTACCGTTTTTAGCAATTTCTTTTATTACTTTTTTTGCTAAATTTACAGGAATTGCAAAACCAATTCCATCTGAATTTCCTGCTTTAGCTGTATTTATTCCAACTAATTCTCCCCTTGAATTTAACAAGGCTCCTCCAGAATTTCCTGAATTTATTGCAGCATCGGTTTGCATTAGCCCGTCCATTCTTGCTCCATTTTGAAATGAAACAGTCCTACCAAGTCCTGAAATTATTCCACTTGTAACTGTTGATTGTAGTTCAAGACCTAATGGATTTCCGATTGCCACCGCCTTATCTCCAACATTTACCTTATCACTGTCTCCCAAATCTATTGGGCTTAAATTGTTTGCTTCAACTTTTATTACAGCAAGGTCAAGGGTTGTATCATTCCAAACAAGTTTCGCTTTTTTTGTTTTATCGTCTGAGAATAAAACATTAATTTCACTGGCATCACTGTTGCTTACAACGTGTGAATTTGTCAAAATATATCCGTCTTTTGTAACAATTGATCCTGAGCCAACTCCTTCAACATAACCAGTTTGTGGACCAAAAATAGTATTTTGAGTTGCTTTTGTTTTAGTTGTAATTCCAACTACAGAATCTATGCTTTTTTTAACAACAGCTCTTTCCATTGTTATATCATCAGTAGGATTGATATTTACAACACTTTTATTTTTAGATTCTTTCGGTATTTCATTTTTATTTTCATTTTTCAAAGAACTGCCTAAAAGTGAAAAAACTAAAAATCCACCCAAAACAGCTCCAATAAGTCCTGAAAGAAAATTCGAAAATCCACCAGAACCATTATTTCTTCTAGCCATAATTCCTCCTTTAAACTCTACTATATTATTATATAAAAAATTGTAAACAATATGTTATAATTTTAAATTATAAATTTCTATATATTTATTAAAAATTTTCAAAAATTTTGCACAAAAAAACAAACCCAGAAAAATCTGAGTTTGTTTTGAAATTTTTATTACATTACAGACATTGCAATTGATAAAATAATTATATTTGCAATCATCACTATAAAGAATGGTTTCTTTACCCATTTTAAATATGATGAATATTCTACTTTTGCTGCTGCAAGACCACCCATTACAACTCCTGATGTTGGTGTTACAAAGTTTACTAGTCCGCAGGCACCACAGAATATCATAATCATTATATTAGGATCATATCCTAATTGATGAGCAAGAGATCCCATAATTGGAATTGATAAAGCTGCAAGTCCTGATGTTGATGGTACTAAGAATGATAATACCATATAAATCAAGTAAGCAAGTGGAGCAAATACGAATGGTGATACTCCTCTTAATAATTTTGCTGAATTTTGTAGTATATAGAAATCTAAGTGGGTAGCACTCATTACTACTGTAATTCCTCTTGCTACTGCTATGATTAAACCTACCGATAATAAATCAGCAGCTCCAGCTATAAATCCATCTACAAATTCTTTTTCACCAACTTTAGCAACTATAGCAATAACTATACTTGATAAAGTAAATAGTGCTGCTAAATCTTTAAAGTACCAGTATCCTAAAGGTGATCCTGTTAAGAAATCTGACCAACCAAATACTTTTAAGTATGCATCTTCATCTCCGTGGAAGTTAATATCAACGTATGAGATAAGTGAAACTATCATTATTACAAATGTTATTGCAAATACAGTTAAAACTGCTTTATGAGTTCCAGTAAATTCTAACTCCTCTTCGTTATCTTTTGAGAAGTGTTCTTCCATTGCATGTTTTTCATCTAAACTTAATACTGAATTTTCTTTATTTTCTAATAATTTCTTAGCATAATTTAATACAAATTTTATAACAATTAAATCTGTTGATAACCAAAGGATAACACCTATTACCATTACTGTTGTGGCATTTGATTTTATTCCTACAGATTCTAGAGCTCCCATAGCTGCTGATGTTGCAAATGGGTTGATTGTTGAACCAAGTACTCCGGCTCCAGCTCCAAGAAGAACTGTACCAACTGCTACCATTGTATCAAGTCCTGCTGCAACCATTGCTGCTGTGATTAATGGATAAAAACCAATTGTTTCTTCTGCCATTCCGTAAGTAGATCCACCTACTGAGAATAGGAACATTAATACTGCAATTAGTCTTCCTTCTTTACCTTTATTTTTTCTTACCAATGAACGAATTCCAGCTTCCATAGCGCCAGTGCTCATAACTATACCAATAAATCCACCAATACATAAAATAAATATAATAAGATCAGCGGCATCCATAAATCCATTAGGAATAGCCATAACAAAGTCACTTAAGCTTGCACTTTGTACAGTAACTGTTTCTCCTGCCTTAACTGCATTAATAAGGTCCCCATATTTTCCTGGATCTAATGATTTAATTATATCTTTTTCAATAGGTTGACCACTTGCTACTAATGTAATTAGACATACAACAGCTAGAACTATCATTAAGATAGAAAACGCACTAAGTGATTTTTTCTTCTTCTTTTCCATAGAAAACTCCTATTTTTTGATTATAGTTCCTGTTTTTCCTTCTAATGCTTCAGCTGCTTTTTCTAAAGATGTAATTAGTGCTTGGCCTTGATCTGAATTTTCAACAAATTCTAAACAAGCTTCTACTTTTGGAAGCATTGAACCAGGTGCAAAGTGTCCTTCTTCAATGTATTGTTTAGCTTGATCAATTGTCATTTCTTTAATTTCTTCTTGATTTGGTTTGTTGAAGTTAATCATAACCCTGTCTACTGCTGTTAGAATTACTAACATATCAGCGTTTAATTCTTTTGCTAATAAAGCAGATGATCTATCTTTATCGATTACAGCTGGCACACCTTGTAACCCTTCCTCTGTGTTTATTACTGGTACACCACCTCCACCTACTGTTATTACAATATTTCCGTTTGAAACTAAATTTTCTACAACGTTTATTTCAACGATTTCTTTTGGTATTGGGCTTGCTACAACTCTTCTGTATCCTCTACCAGCATCTTCAACGTATTCATATCCGTTTTCTTTTTCTTTAGCTTCAGCCTCTTCTTTTGTTAAGAAACTTCCTATTGGTTTTGTAGGTTTGTTGAAAGCTTCATCGTCTTTATCAACTAAAACTTGTGTTACTACACATGCAATTTCAGAATCTTTTCCTCTTCTTTTAAGTTCATTTCTGATTGATTGTGATAAATGATATCCAATGTATCCTTGGCTCATTGCTCCACATTCAGGAAAAGGCATTTCAGGTGTATTTCCACCATTATTTGCTGAAAATTCCATAGCATTATTTATCATTCCTACTTGTGGACCATTTCCGTGTCCAACAGCAACGTCATAATTTTCTGATAAATCTACTATTGTTTTAGCTGTCTTTTTAACTAATTCTAATTGCTCTTCAGGGGTATTGCCTAAAGCATTACCCCCGAGAGCGATAACTAATCTTTTTTTTGTCATCTGTTATATATTATCCGTTTCTTTTTCTACTTTAATGTTGCATACATTATAGCTTTGATTGTATGCATTCTATTTTCTGCTTGATCAAATACTTTACTTTGTTTACCTAAGAATACTTCGTCTTTTACTTCCATTCCGTCAAGATCGTATTTGTCTCCGAATTTTTCGTTAACGTCAATTCCTGTAGTTGTTTCTAAATCGTGGAATGATGGTAGACAGTGTAGGAAGATTGCATCATCATCAGCAAGGTCCATAACTTTTTGGTTTACTTGGAATGGGTGAAGAATTTCAATTCTCTTTTCCCAAACTTCTTTTGGTTCTCCCATTGATACCCAAATATCTGTGTAAACTGCGTGAGCACCTTTTGCTGCTTCTTCTACGTTTTCTGTAAATTCAACTTTTGATCCGTGAACTTTTGCAAATTCTTTAGCTTCTGCAACTAATTTTTCATCTGCCCATAATTCTTTTGGACCACAACCTGTGTAGTTAATTCCAAGTTTAGCACATGCAACCATTAGTGAGTTACTTACGTTATTTCTGCAGTCACCCATGAATACAAAGTTTAATCCTTTAAGGTATCCAAAGTTTTCTTTGATTGTTAGCATATCTGCTATCATTTGTGTTGGGTGGAAATCATCTGTAAGACCATTCCATACTGGAACTCCAGAGTATTTAGCCAATTTTTCAACTAAGCTTTGATCAAATCCTCTGTATTCGATTCCGTCATAGAATCTTCCAAGTACTTTTGCTGTATCTTCTATTGATTCTTTGTGTCCCATTTGGCTTGAACCTGGATCAAGGTATGTTACTCCCATTCCAAGGTCCATTCCTGCAACTTCAAATGAACAACGTGTTCTTGTTGAAGTTTTTTCAAATAATAATACTATATTTTTTCCTTCTAGATATCTGTGAGGTGTTCTTGTTAGTTTTAATTTTTTAAATTGTTCACCTAAATCGATTAGGTATTTGATTTCATCTTCTGATAGGAATTTTAATCCTAGTATACTTTGTCCTTGTAAATTTACTGGCATTGTTTTTTTCTCCTTAAATGTTTTTCTTTATTAATTTTTTATTTAGTTACTAACTTACTTTTTTTCTTATAGTTCTCTTTCAAGAGGCATTGACATACATCTTGGACCACCACGACCTACTGTAAGGTTGGATGCGTCTAATTCTAGTACTTCAATTCCTTCTTTTCTTAGTACTTCATTTGTTACAATATTTCTCTTGTAAACTAAAACTTTTCCTGGAGCAAGTGTTAATGTGTTTGATCCATCATTCCATTGTTCTCTTTCAGCAGCTATTGGGTCTCCACCACCACATGGGATTAGACGAACTTTTTCAATTCCTAATGCTTTTGCTAGGATTTCATCTAATTTTCCTGATGCTGTTTCAATGTGTAATTCATTCTTTTCAGCATCTTTTGTTATGATTTTAACTTCCATTTCTTTGATTATAGCTGGATGGTATGTGAATGCATCATAATCAATTTGTGTAAATACTGTATCTAAGTGCATGAAAGCTCTGTTTTCATCAATCTTTAATGCATAGATTTTTTCGATTTTATTTTCTACATCACCAAAGAATAATTTTTCAGCTAATAATTTGATTGCTTCATATTGTGTTCTTTGTGAAATACCAATTAATAGTGTTGTTTCATTACCGTTGAATGTATCTCCACCTTCTATATGGTATTCATTTTTTCTACCATAAAGATCTGGAACTTCTTTATATTCTGGGTGGAATCTAAAGATATAATCACAGTAGATTGTTTCTCTATTTCTTGTTACAGAATACATTCTATTGATAACTGCACCGTTTCCTACTGATGCAAATGGATCTCTTGTAAAGTATAGGTTTGGCATTGGGTTAATTGCAAGATATGATTTTCCTACAACCATTTCATGAAGATCTTCTTCTGTGAAAAGTCCTAGTTCTTTTAATGTTAAACCAGCCATTGTTTTTTCAACAAATTCTTTTGTATCTTCAATTTTTTCTAAATATTCTTTAGCTTTTGCAAGGATTTCTTTATCTTCACATCCTGTTTCACTTAAATATTGTTCTAAGAAAGTTTCTCTTAATCCATCATTAGCATCTAGTGTTTCAGCCATTAAATCTTCAAGATAAACAACTTCTACACCGTTGTCTCTCATGATATCTGTAAATCTATCATGTTCTTCTTGAGCTAATTTTAAATCTGGAATATCATCGAATAATAATTCCTCAAGAGTTGATGGTGTTAAATTTAATAATTCTTCACCTGGTCTGTGTACCAAAACTTTTTTTAGTGGCTTAATCTCACTTGTTACTTGTATTTTTGTCATACTTCCTCCTAAAATATATATAAATAGAGTGAACTTTAAATTAAAAAAAGGCTACGCTTAAATACCTTTTTATAATAAATTATTCATCACTCATATCGTTTACATCAATAGTATACTCTTATCATTTTATTTTTCACGACAAATTTTTGATTCTTTATTGTAAAATATATTCAAATGAAAAGATTTTCATAAGGAATATTTTGAAAAATTATTAGTAAATGGCTAAAAATTAGTAAAATGAGTCAAAATATTATATAATATAGATAAATAAGAAATTAAGATAAAGAGGTTATTTATGGTTATAAGTAATATACAAACCAAAATTTCTGCAATTTCAGATTTATCTAAAATTTGTAGTTTCGAAGTAGAATTTCAAGATAAGTCTACTACCAGTTTAATTCATAGCACAGCTAGGCTTCTCTTATTTAAAAAAGGTAAGGGAAAATTTATGATAAATGGTATTGAATATTTTATAGAAGAAAATACTATGATTTCCATTTTACCATGGGATATTACTACAATTACAGATGTAAGTGAAGATTTAGAATTTTATAAAATAGTATATAATTTTCAAATAATCAATGACGATCTTAGAAATATTTGCAATTTCAGGAAAGATCAAATAAATTCTATCGAATTATTATCAAAAAATCCAATAAAAATTTTAGATGATAAGTCTTACGAAGATATAAAAAATTCTTTTATAGAAATAAAAAATGAAGTTGGCAACGACTCCTTCCAAGAAAAAGTCCAAGAAAAACCATATTCAGATGAATATCTTATATCCTCAATTATTAGGATTTTAATCAAGTTTTTAAGATTTGATAATAAGTGTGAACTAACTACAAATGAAAATTATGATCATCAAACTAAAATCAATCAAATTCTAAGATATATGTATTCACATATGGGCGAAAAACTTACTTTAGATAGGCTTGCATCAACATTTTTTATCAGCAAGTCGTCTCTGACAAAGTATTTAGAAGAAAACACCAGTTTTACTTTTTCTGAATTGCTAAATAGGATAAGATTTTCAAAAGCAATAGACTTGTTGATGTTTTCAGAAAAAAGCCTAAATGATATAGCAAAAAGCGTGGGATACACCGACTCATCACATTTTTCAAAAATTTTTGAAAATACAGAAGGGATTAATCCAGGAGAGTTCAAAAAATATTACAATATTAAGCAAGTAAGCTTAAAACAAAATGAATCTGAACTTTTAGACAAGGTTATTAAATACGAAATCAAAAATTTTACAAATTCAGATCTTACAATAGGAAAAGTTGCAAAGAAATTTGGAATATCAACATCAGAAGTAAACAGACTTATCTATTTTCAATTTGAAAAAAATTTCTATGAATTTTTAGATTCACTAAGAATTTCAAAATCCTGCGAACTATTAAAAACAACAGACTTAAAAATAATAGATATAGCTATGAAGGTCGGGTACAATTCTACAAGAACCTTCCAAAGAGCTTTTAGGAGAATTCTTGGCCTATCACCTAATGATTTTAGGACAACAATAAACTTCCAAGACTCTGAAGGAAATATAATATAAAGGAGAAAAATATGAAATTTATTGCAAGCGAATCTTTTTGGGAGCTTTTCCCAGAAGCTGAAATAGGGCTCATCCTATTTAAAGACATAAAAATGGAAGAAAAATCAAATAGAGAAATAAAAGATAAACTTGATGAAGCTCACGATAAGGCCCTAACTTATCTAACAAAACCAGTATTGAGCGAAAATCCAGTAATAAAAGTATGGAGAGATGCCTTCAAATTATTCAAAACAAAAAAAGGTGCACGTTCATCAATTGAAGCACTACTCAAAAGAGTTTCAAAAGATCAAGACGTTGGAAGCATCAATCCTCTAGTAGATATCTATAATACTACATCATTAAATTATGCACTACCATGCGGGGCTGAAGATATAGACAAATTTGTCGGAGATTTAAGGCTCGAAATCACCCAAGGCGGAGATGATTTTCAACCTATAGGAGATGATAAAAATTCACCAACCCTAGAAGGAGAATTATGCTATAAAGATGATGAAGGTGCCATTTGTAGATGCTTCAACTGGAGAGATGGTCAAAGAACCATGATCACAGAAGATACAAAAAATGCTATCCTTTTTATGGAAAATATTGATCCAGAAAGAAAAGAAGACCTAAAAGAGGCAATAAACTACCTAGCAGAAAATCTAGAAAATCACCTAGAAGGAAAAGTAGAAATTCACTTTTTAACAAAAGACAATGCAAGCGTAGAAATAAAATAAATTAAATAAAAAAACTGAAATAAAGCAGAATGAACTGACCTCAAAAAGTTAGACCTAAAAACTAATTTAAAGAGGTCAGTTTTTTATTTGAAAATTAGAAAATTTGATTATAAAAAAATATATAGGAAAATCAATCTAAAACAAATATTCACTATAAACTCAAAAAAATAAACGAAATTCTATAAAAATAATTACAACAAAATCTAAAATAAATTTATAATATCAAAAAATAAATAATAAGGTAATATAAAACGTAACAATAAAAAAAAGATAGCTTATAGACATTAAAAATAAGCTATCTTTTAAAATATGGCGCGGCATTGAGGATTCGAACCCCAGGCCTACTGGTCCGTAGCCAGTCGCTCTATCCAACTGAGCTAATACCGCTCAATATATAAATAAAATATTGGCGCGCCTGAGAGGAGTCGAACCTCTGACACACGGATTAGAAGTCCGTTGCTCTATCCAGCTGAGCTACAGGCGCAAGTTAAAAATAAAATATAAAAAAATTTGGCGCGCCTGAGAGGAGTCGAACCTCTGACACACGGATTAGAAGTCCGTTGCTCTATCCAGCTGAGCTACAGGCGCAGGTTCAAAATAAAATAAAAAGATATTTGGCGCGCCTGAGAGGAGTCGAACCTCTGACACACGGATTAGAAGTCCGTTGCTCTATCCAGCTGAGCTACAGGCGCAAGTTAAAAGTAAATATCTATTATCTAATCAATACTTTAATCTAGTACAATTATACCATAAATTTTTAAAAAATAAAAATATATTAAAATGGAGCGGGTGAAGGGAATCGGACCCTCGCAACCAGCTTGGAAGGCTGGGGCTCTACCACTGAGCTACACCCGCAAATTTTTGGAGCGGAAGACGGGATTCGAACCCGCGACCCTCGCCTTGGCAAGGCGATACTCTACCACTGAGCCACTTCCGCAAAAAATAAATTATGAAATTGATTTCATTTTTTTATAAAAAATTTTAACCAAGCTATATCTTTATCCAGTTTTATTCACAATAAAATTGGAGCTGATGATAGGACTTGAACCTACAACCTATTGATTACAAATCAATTGCTCTACCAATTGAGCTACATCAGCACATTGGATTTCTACTGAAATCCAAGTCCTGTATCAGCCGGACAAGCATTTGGCGACTTAGATGGGATTCGAACCCACGACCTCCGCCGTGACAGGGCGGCATTCTAACCAGCTGAACTACTAAGCCATAAAAGGTTAAAATAATAAAAAATGTATTGGTGGAAGTAACAGGGCTCGAACCTGTGACCCCCTGCTTGTAAGGCAGATGCTCTCCCAACTGAGCTATACTTCCATATGTGACCCTACTGGGATTTGAACCCTGTCCCCTGTGGGGTTTAAAATCTGAAAGATTTTAAATCTTCGAGATGAGCCCTTGGGCGAATCCGAAGAACAATACCGTCGTGACACGGTGGTTTCCCTCTAAAACGAAGGATAAAACTTTTTTTGTATAAAGTTTAAAAGTCGGCTTGTTGACAAAGTTTCAGGAAACTTTGAAACACTGCGACATCTGACCTTCATACCATTTGCTTTGCAAATGGTGATAGGTCATTATGGTGACCCTACCGGGATTTGAACCCGGGATACCGCCGTGAAAGGGCGATGTCTTAACCGCTTGACCATAGGGCCTCAATTAATATTATATTTAAAAACATACTTTTTTTAATCTTGCAGCAAGCTGCAAATGTCTTAGTCGCTTGTTGACAAAGTTGTTTACAACTTTGAAACACCGCGACATCTGACCTACCAACAATTTATTTCATAAATTGGGTTAGGATCATGAACCGCTTTCTAGACCTATCCCAATGAGCTTAAGCAAATTGTTGGAAGGTCTGATGCAACTCATTTCCCAGGAGGCTTTAGCCGACTGGCTAGAAATGATCTGCTGACCATAGGGCCTTATAAGAAAAAATAGTGGTGACTCCACCGGGATTTGAACCCGGGATACCAGCGTGAGAGGCTGGTGTCTTAACCACTTGACCATGGAGCCAAAAAGCTCCATGCTGGTTAATAAGCTAAGAGCTTATAAAAAAATGGTAGCGAAGAAGAGACTTGAACTCTTGACACTCCGGGTATGAACCGAATGCTCTAGCCAACTGAGCTACTTCGCCACATGGTTGCGGGAGTAGGATTTGAACCTACGACCTCCGGGTTATGAGCCCGACGAGCCACCAAGCTGCTCCATCCCGCGATATAACTTATAAAAAGTAAATGAATTGAGCTACTTGTTTACTCTAATAAATCAAAGAATAATATTGGCGCTCAGGGTGGGGCTCGAACCCACAACCTACCGGTTAACAGCCGGGTGCTCCACCATTGAGCTACCTAAGCACTACAACTAAAAAAATCTTATACAAATATCCTCTATTAATTATAATAGAAGATTAATTATAATAGAAGATATTTTATAAGTTTGGCAACTTCCTAGTCTCCCGGGAGGTCTCCCTCCGAGTACCATCGGCGTTAGAAGGCTTAACTTCTGTGTTCGGTATGGAAACAGGTGTATCCCTTCTGCTATTGTCACCATATTCTCTTGTAGAGTTTCAAATCACGTAGTGATTTGCAAATCTTCGAGATGAGCCCTTGGGCGAATCCGAAGAAATAAGCGAGTTACGCAGTTTCGAGCGCACTCTACTCCACTTGTTTTTAAGCTTATCGGCGTTTCAAAGTTGCTTGAAACTTTGTCAGCAAGCCGACGAACATTTTTTAACCTAATTTTTTTATTCTCGCTTCGCTGCGAGTGCTCCGCACGGGTCCTCTATGAGCCGGACGGGCTTAATAATAGCTATAAATATTTCCAGTCAAGATATAAAGTTTAGTATCCATTAGCTTAATACATTACTGCACTTACACCTTGGACCTATCTAAGGTATTTTCTTTACCTACTCTGAGAAATCTTATCTTGAGGCATGCTTCGTACTTAGATGCTTTCAGTACTTATCATTCCCGCACTTAGCTACCGAGCCATGCTAGTGGCCTAACAACTCGTACACCATTGGTGCGTCCATCCCGGTCCTCTCGTACTAAGGACAGCTCCTCTCAAATTTCTTACGCCCACGCTGGATAGGGCCCGCACTGTCTCACGACGTTCTGAACCCAGCTCGCGTGCCTCTTTAATGGGCGAACAGCCCAACCCTTGGGACCTACTCCAGCCCCAGGATGAGACGAGCCGACATCGAGGTGCCAAACCTCCCCGTCGATGTGGACTCTTGGGGGAGATAAGCCTGTTATCCCCGGGGTAGCTTTTATCCGTTGAGCGATGGCCCTTCCATGCGGTACCACCGGATCACTAAGTCCGTCTTTCGACTCTGCTTGAGTTGTAGCTCTCGCAGTTAAGCTCGCTTGTGCCTTTATACTCTACGAATGGTTTCCGTCCATTCTGAGCGAACCTTTGAACGCCTCCGTTACTTTTTAGGAGGCGACCGCCCCAGTCAAACTGCCCAACTGACAATGTCCCATGCCCTGATTCAAGGGCTATGGTTAGAACTTTGATATTAAAAGGTTGGTATCCCACCAGTGACTCCATCTAGATTGGCATCCAGATTTCCAAGTCTCCCAACTATCCTGTACATTTAATCTCAAAATCCAATATCAGCCTACAGTAAAGCTCCACGGGGTCTTTCCGTCCTAGCGTGGGTAAGTCGCATCTTCACGACTACTACAATTTCACCGGATCCTTTGTTGAGACAGTGCCCAAATCGTTACACCTTTCGTGCGGGTCGGAACTTACCCGACAAGGAATTTCGCTACCTTAGGACCGTTATAGTTACGGCCGCCGTTTACTGGGGCTTAAGTTCTAGCCTTCGATTGCTCTAAGCCTTCCCCTTAACCTTCCAGCACCGGGCAGGTGTCAGCTCCTATACTTCATCTTGCGATTTTGCAGAAACTTGTGTTTTTGGTAAACAGTCGCTTGGGCCTGGTTTCTGTGGCCTGATCGCTCAGGCTCCCCTTCTCCCGAAGTTACGGGGACATTTTGCCGAGTTCCTTAACAAAGGTTCTTCCGCGCGTCTTGGTATTCTCTACCTCCCTACCTGTGTCGGTTTTGGTACGGGCGCTTTGGTCTGGATAGTGACTTTTCTTGGCAACCTGGAATCATCAACTTCTCTACTTATGTTTTCGATACCTATGGGCTTTCAGAATTTTTGAAAAGCGGATTTGCCTACTTTTCTTCCTACGGCTTTAGACCATCATCCATCGGATGGCTTTGATTATCCTTTTGCGTCATCACGTCTCTCTTAACGACTTCAAGCGGTACAGGAATATAAACCTGTTATCCATCGCCTACGCCTTTCGGCCTTGGCTTAGGTCCCGACTTTCCCTGAGGGGACGAGCCTTGCTCAGGAGTCCTTAGGGTTTCGACGGGAGTGATTCTCACACTCCTTCTCGCTACTCATGCCAGCATTCTCTCTTGTATTAAATCCACTTTTGCTTGCGCCTTGGCTTCGTCTCTAATACAATGCTCCTCTACCACTAATAGAGGTATTAAGTTTAGCTATGAGTCCTAGTTCTTTTAATGTTAAACCAGCCATTGTTTTTTCAACAAATTCTTTTGCTAATACTTTGACTTTAGATTGGTTTTTTGATAATTTTTATTTAATTTTTTTTCTTAATCTTTCTTTATGTCTATTTCTGAAATTTCTTTTTCTTTAGCTTCAGCCTCTTCTTTTGTTAAGAAACTTCCTAGTCTCATTTGTAAACTTAATCCCTCTATTAATCCGAAGCTTCGGTATTGAATTTAGCCCCGTTCATTTTCGGCGCAAACCCACTTGACCAGTGAGCTATTACGCATTCTTTAAATGCATGGCTGCTTCTAAGCCAACGTCCTGGTTGTCTTAGTAGATTCACATCCTTTTCCACTTAATTCAAATTTTGGGACCTTAGCTGTCGGTCTGGGCTGTTTCCCTTTCGACTTAGAAGCTTATCCCCCTAAGTCTGACTCCCTGACTTGATTTTTTGGCATTCGGAGTTTGATAGGTTTTGGTACGGTAATCCGCCCTAGACCATTCAGTGCTCTACCTCCTAAAATCTTAGGTCAGAGGCTAGCCCTAAAGCTATTTCGAGGAGAACCAGCTATCTCCGGGTTCGTTTGGTTTTTCGCCCCTATCCACAGTTCATCCGATGCGTTTTAAACCGCACCCGGTTCGAGCCTCCATTGAATTTTACTTCAACTTCACTCTGACCATGGATAGATCACCCGGTTTCGGGTCTATTCTAACTTACTTTGGCCCTATTAAGACTCGCTTTCGCTACGGCTTCTGATCTTAAATCATTAACCTCGCAATTTAGAATAACTCGCTGGCCCATTCTACAAAAGGTACGACATCACGTTCGTTCACGCTCTGTCTGCTTGTAGGCACTAGGTTTCAGGTTCTATTTCACTCCCCTTTCGGGGTTCTTTTCACCTTTCCCTCACGGTACTTGTTCACTATCGGTCACATGTTAGTATTTAGCCTTAGGGGATGGGCCCCCTATCTTCACACCGGGTTACTCGTGCCCGGTGATACTTTCCCTCTCGTTTAGTAATGCTTTCGCCTACAAGACTTTCACTTTCTTTGGTTTATCTTTTCAGATAATTCGACTAACATTACCAAATCGCTAATGAGTTAGGCTCTTTTCCTTTCGCTCGCCGCTACTTAGAAAATCGATGTTTCTTTCTTTTCCTCCTGCTACTTAGATGTTTCAGTTCGCAGGGTGTCGCCTTACTAAGCTATGTATTCACTTAGTAATGATTGTGTCTTCCACAACCGGGTTGCCCCATTCGGAGACCTAGGGGTCAATGCTTTTTGTGAGCTTTCCCTAGTTTTCGTTCACTTACGTCCTTTTTCGCCTTCATGTGCCAAGGCATCCACCTTGTGCCCTTTCTTTCTTGACTGGAAATATTTATAGCTATTTAATTTTATTAGGTTCTAACGGAACTCTTCAGCGAATTTATGAGCTGATGATATTCCTTATGCAGGGATTTTTGGTTTTCCAAAAATCATCGCATTAATGCCCTGTTCGAGTTTTGTCTGGTTATTTACTGTAACCTAGCGTTATTTTTCTTATTTGCTTCGCAAATGTCGAAAAAATATGAAAGATTTTTCTTCGGTTTAATGTTTTTAAAAAACTTACCGTAACTTTTCGTAATTTTTCTCGTTTTCTTTGAAAACTTTGAAAAATTATGAAAGATTTTCAATCTTTCACCTCTCGATTATGGGCTTGGTGGAGATGAAGAGATTCGAACTCTTGACCCCCTGCGTGCAAGGCAGGTGCTCTCCCAACTGAGCTACACCCCCATGTAACCTTTAAATTTTACTACAAAGTTTACTTTGCCCAAACAAAGTTTTTTTATTCATTTTCTTTGGTAAAAGTCAGCGTACCGACTTTTTACTCTTAGAAAGGAGGTGATCCAGCCGCACCTTCCGATACGGCTACCTTGTTACGACTTCACCCCAGTTACTGACCCTACCTTCGACTGCTGCGTCCTAAAAGGTTCGCTCACAGGCTTCGGGTATTGCCAACTCCCATGGTGTGACGGGCGGTGTGTACAAGACCCGGGAACGCATTCACCGCGACATTCTGATTCGCGATTACTAGCAACTCCAACTTCATGTACTCGAGTTGCAGAGTACAATCCGAACTGGGACAGGTTTTGTGAGTTTCGCTCCAGATCGCTCTTTCGCTGCCCTGTGTACCTGCCATTGTAGCACGTGTGTAGCCCAAGTCATAAAGGGCATGATGATTTGACGTCGTCCCCACCTTCCTCCGGTTTATCACCGGCAGTATCGCTAGAGTCCCCAACTTAATGATGGTAACTAACGATAGGGGTTGCGCTCGTTATGGGACTTAACCCAACATCTCACGACACGAGCTGACGACAACCATGCACCACCTGTAATACAGCTCACCGAAGTGATAAGGAATTATCTCTAACTCCCTCCGTATTATGTCAAGACTTGGTAAGGTTCTTCGCGTTGCGTCGAATTAAACCACATGCTCCGCTGCTTGTGCGGGTCCCCGTCAATTCCTTTGAGTTTCACACTTGCGTGCGTACTCCCCAGGCGGAGTGTTTAATGCGTTAGCTGCGGCTCCCAGATTATTCCAAGAACCTAACACTCATCGTTTACAGCGTGGACTACCAGGGTATCTAATCCTGTTTGCTACCCACGCTTTCGTACCTCAGCGTCAGATGATGACCAGAAAGTCGCCTTCGCCACCGGTATTCTTCCTAATATCTGCGCATTTCACCGCTACACTAGGAATTCCACTTTCCCTTCCATCTCTCAAGCCTACCAGTTTTAAAAGCTTTATATAGTTGAGCTATATTATTTCACTTCTAACTTAATAGGCCGCCTACGTACCCTTTACGCCCAATGATTCCGGACAACGCTCGGTCCATACGTATTACCGCGGCTGCTGGCACGTATTTAGCCGGACCTTATTCTTACGGTACTGTCATTTTCATCCCGTAAAAAAGATTTTTACAACCCGAAGGCCTTCTAAATCACGCGGCGTCGCTGCATCAGGGTTTCCCCCATTGTGCAAAATTCCCCACTGCTGCCTCCCGTAGGAGTTTGGGCCGTGTCTCAGTCCCAATGTGGCCGTACACTCTCTCAAGCCGGCTACTGATCGTCGCCTTGGTGAGCTTTTATCTCACCAACTAGCTAATCAGACGCAAGTCCATCTTATACCGATAAATCTTTGGTCACTATATCATGCGATATTTTGACTTTATAGGGTATTATTCTTCGTTTCCAAAGGCTATCCCCTTGTGTAAGGCAGGTTACTCACGTGTTACTCACCCGTTCGCCACTAATCCACTTATTTTCATTCCGAAGAAATCAAACAAGTTTCATCGTTCGACTTGCATGTGTTATGCACGCCGCCAGCGTTTATCCTGAGCCAGGATCAAACTCTCAATTATAGTTTGATCTTGACTTTTGTCATTTTCGTTTGGTCTCAAAGTTATTAACTTTGTAGTAGTATTTATTTGTTTTTAAAGGTTCTTTGTCAGTTGTTGCTGACTATTTAAGTCTACCACCTTTTTTTTCGCTTGTCAAGTTTTTTTGTAAATATTTTTCTTTTTATTTACTTTTCTCGACTGCTTTTCTGGTGTCGACTTTTTTATTATATCTCGTTTATTTTTATTGTCAAGTTTTTTTGAAAAGTTTTTTGAATTTTTTTCTCAATCTTCTTTCTCTTTTGACTTAAACGAGTTAAAAAAAATATAGCTGTTTGAAACAGCTATATTAGTATATTATTATTTTTTTATTTTGTCAAATATTTTTATAGATTTTCTATTACTTCTTCTATATCTGGTAATTGTGCTTGTGGATATTCTTTTGACCACTTAACAATTCCCTCTTCATCTATAATTATATTTGCTCTTTTGCTTGCTGAATTTTCTTCATTGAATATTCCGTAAGCTTTTGCTACTTCTCCTAAAGGAAAAAAGTCTGATGCAAATTTTACGTTGTCTATATTTAATACTGCAGCCCATGCTTTTTTTGATGGTTGTGGATCTATTGATAGTCCTATTACTACAGTTTCTCCTTTTTCTTGAATTCTATCGAAATTTCTTTCTAAAGATCTCATTTGATCTGCGCATACTGATGTGAATGCTAGTGGGTGAGATGAAAGTATAACTTTTTTTCCTCTATATTTTTCTAAATTTACATCTTCTGCGTTTTGATCTTTTATATTAAATAATGGTGCTTTTTCACCTTTTTTTATTATTGACATTTATTCTCCGATTATAATTCTGCTATTGCTTCTATTTCTAGTAGTCCATTTTTTGGAAGTTTTCCTACTTCTACACAGCTTCTTGCTGGTTTGTGGTCTCCAAAAAATTCTGCATAAGCTTCATTTACTGCAGCAAAGTCATTTACGTCATCTAAGAAAATATTTACTTTTACGATTTTTTCTACTGATGAGCCCCCTGCTTCTACTATTGCTTTTACATTTTCTAATGATTGTCTTGTTGCTTTTTTAACGTCATCTGAAATTAATTCACCTGTTTCTGGAACCAATGGTAGTTGTCCTGATGAATATACAAAGCCGTTTGATACTATTCCTTGTGAATATGCTCCTACTGCTCCTGGTGCATTTTTTGTTTCAATTATTTTCATAATTTCCTCCTTAATAGTAAACGTTATTATATTATAAACATACTTTTTTTCTATTTTTATTCAACTGAAATAAAAAAAATCTCAAAATTTAATTTGAGATTAATTTATGTTGAATTGATTTTTTATTATTTGTAGATTTCTTGTAATTTCATCGCTTAAATCGTCGTAACTTTCTAGATTTTCTATATCTTCTTTTGCTTTGTTGATGTTATTTAATGATAAATTTATTTGTAATCTATTGTAAATCATTCTTGGATCTTCTGGATATTTTTTTAGACCTTGATTTATTATTCCTATTGCTTCAGTTGGTTTTTCTGATGCGTATAGGCTTATTGAATAATCATTATAAAGTTCTCTAAATTCTCCGCCTTTTTCTAGGGAATTTTCAAAGGCTAGGTTTGAATTTTCGTATTGTCCTATATTTTGATAGGCTACTCCTAAATAATAGTAGGCATCTGCTCTTTTTGTTTTTGATAAGAGCCTGGTTAGAATCTGTATTGCCTTGTCAAAGTTTCCTTTTCCGATATAGTAAAGTCCTTCTTCGATTTCTGCATTATCAAAAATCATTTTGATTTTATCTCTTATTTCATCTTGTGCTTCTATATCTTTTGTTCTTTGGAGGGCATTTTCATAATAGGATCTTGCTTTTATATATTCTCCAAGATTTGCGTATATATTTCCTAATTCATAATATGAAAGTGGAAAATCTTCGTCTTGGCTTATTATATCTTGTAAAATCCTAAGGGCTTCTTTAATAAATTCATCCTTATATTCTGTATCTTCATAGGCTTTTGGCCACAAAATTCTAGCATAATTATAGGCATTATACTTATCAAATGGATTTATGATATAGCCACCTCTTAAAAGAAGAAGGGCTTTTTCATTTTTTTTGTCCAAATTTTTTAGGGCTTTTTGGCTTGTGTAGGCTCCTATATTTTTTATATAATTTTCTATAATTTTTATATAAGTATCTTTGTACTTAAAATCCTTGTCTATGGCAAGATTTATTATTAATCCATCCAAAATTATATCTAGATTTATTTTGCTTTCAAATTCTCCACTTATTACGTTTTCTGATAAGTCTTCTGTATAAAGTGCTAGGGGAGTTTGGTTTAATAAATCATATGATGCTTCTTTTTTTAGGTCTATATATCCAAGTTTGTCTGTAAAATTCAAAAAATATTGGTCTATTTTTGCCATTTTATCCTCTCATGAATTTTCTTTGTCCGTAGGAATGTTTTGATAATATCTTATACAAGTGTCCTTTAAATAATAAGAATAGAGTCTCCCAAATTGCTAATAGCATTACATATATAAATTCATTTCCTAAAACCAAAGTATTTACTACAATTTTATTTATTAAAAATGTTTCTACTAAGGTATATATTAGGGCGTAAATCCCCCATATAAAAATATTATTTTTTACAAAATTAAATGAATCTATAAGTATGGTAAATCCATAAACGCTATCTATATAAACAAGTTCTATTACAGCTGATGTGAAAAATTTAAATAGGATTTTTAATGTATTTGATATTGTTGGATCAAATCCGCTCAACAAATTGTCAAATATCAGTTCAACTATATAAATTGAAAACATAGCAGCCATTATAAGATAGAAAAAATTCGATATGGAATTTTCTATGGATTTTTTTCCTGTATTATTGTAAAGAACTATTGATCTTAAAGCTTGAGCTACAAAACATAAAATCAAAATTTCTATTAGATAATTTATTAATGATGCTAGGTAAGAAGAGTTTAAAACTGATAAACCCTTCATGCCTTCAAATATAGACCTAACTATCAAAGATATGAAAAGAATATAGGATTTTTTTATTTTTTTTACACTTTCTGAAAATGCGTATTTAGAACATTCTAAAAAATCTATAATTCTTTCATTCATTACATTTGTTCCACTGTTTTTATTCCTAATATTCCCAAACCGTTTTTAATTACTATTGATGTAGCTTTAGTTAAGGCAAGTCTTTCTTCTTTTAATTTTTCATCATCTACTAATATTTGTGTAGAATTGTAAAATTTATTGAATTTTTGAGCAATTTCCATAACTTTTCTTGCTACTACTGATGGTTCTAGTCTGTCTTTAGCAAGGATTACTGCATCTTGGAAACTTTCTAAAGATTTAATCAAGCTATATTCTTCATCTGAATTTAGTTTTTCAAATGTCATTTGTCCAATTTCTTCTTTTCCAGCTTTTCTTAAAACTGATTTAGCTCTTGCGTATGTGTAGTGTACGTATGGACCTGTTTCACCTTCGAAGTTTAATAATTCATCCCAGTCAAAAACATAGTCTTTGATTCTTGAGTTGTATAATTCTTGGAATTTAACTGCACCAATTCCTACAATTTTTGCAGCTTCTTCTAAGTCTTCAATTTGGTTGTCTCTATCTTTCATGATTGAATATGTTTTTTCAATTGTTTTATTTAAAACATCTTCCAAGAAAACAACGTGTCCTCTTCTTGTTGAAAGAACTTGGTCTTTTAGTGAAACCATACCAAATTGTACGTGTAAAATTTCATCACTTACATCTTCGTGTCCCATTAGGTATAAAATTTTCTTTAATTGTTGGAAATGTAATTTTTGTTGGCTTCCTACAACGTAGATGTTTTTGTCTAGTCCGTAAGTTCTATGTCTATAAAGTGCTGTTGCAACGTCTCTTGTGATATAAGCTGAAGATCCGTTTGATTTTATTAGCATTGATGGTGGTAGATTGAATTCACTCAAATCTACTATATAAGCTCCATCAGATTCTACCAAAAGATTTTTTTCTTTTAATTCTTCAAGAGCAGCTGGCATCCATTGTGAATGGTAGCTTTCTCCGTGGTAGTTGTCATATTTTATATCAAGCATTCCATAAACTTTATCAAATTCTCTCAAAGATAAGTCTTTAAACCATTGCCATAGTCTCATAGCTTCTTCTTCGCCATCTTCAAGATTTTTGAATTCTTCTCTTGCTTTTTCTTGGTATTCTTCGTTATCTTCCGCTTCTTTTGTATATCTTACATATAAATTTAAAAGTTCGTTGATAGGGTCTTTATCGATTGCTTCCTTGTCTCCCCAAAGTTTGTAAGCTGCAATCATTACACCAAATTGGGTACCATAATCTCCAATGTAGTTTGAAGCTGTAACATTGTATCCAAGGTATTCGTAAATGTTTCTGATAACATCTCCAATAACAGTTGATCTAATGTGACCTATGTGGAAAGGCTTAGCAATATTTACAGATGAAAACTCAACAAGTTCATTGATTCCTTTTCCCATATCACTTTTTCCGTAGTCATCTTCTTTTTCTAAAACTTCGTTAATAACATCGTTAGATACTTTTTGTCTATCTAAAAAGAAGTTTACATAGGCATTTTCATTTTCTATTTTTTCTACACCTTCAATTTCTAAACCCTTTGCTATTTCTTCTGCAATAAGTTTAGGATTTTTTCTCATAGTTCTTGCTAGAGTAAAGCATGGAAATGCAAAATCTCCCATATTTTCTTGAGGTGGAATTTCAATTAAATCATAAATTTTTTCATAATCCAAGCCTAGGTCTTTTTCTTCTAGCTTTTTAGCTATTAATTCTTTAAAATTTTTCATATTTCCTCCAATATTATTTGAATTTTACAATTGTAACTCCATATCCACCTTCTTTTTCATTTCCAGGTCTATAGGAGTCGATCATTTTATTATTTTTTAAATAATCGTTTATGCCATTTCTCAAAGCACCAGTCCCCTTGCCGTGGATGATTTTTGCTTGGTCAAGGCCTGAGAGCATAGCATCATCTAGGTATTTATCAAAATTTCTCAAAGCCTCATCATATCTTTGGCCCCTCAAATCAAGAGTTGGTGAAATGTGCATGGCTTTTTTTGCTTTATAAATTCTGTTAGTATTTTCTTTAGTCTTATTTTCTGACTTAACTTTTGTAACATTTTTAATATTAGAATCCATTTTCAAAATACCCATTTGTACTTTTATATTACCCTTTTCGTCGGGATTTTCAATTACTTGAGCCTTTTCATTTAAGCCCGCAATTATAACTGTATCTCCAACTTTTAAATCCTCTGGTGCATTTTTACTTATTTCTTCTTTTATTATTCCATCTTCTTTATCAATTTTTGAAGATTTATATTTATTTCTTATATCATTTAAGGACCTATCTATATCTGAAATATTGGCATTTTTTGATTTTTTTGCAATTTTTAGCATTTCTTGGCTCGCCATATTTGCTTCTTCCAAAATTTTATTCGCCTTATCTTCTGCTTTTTCAATTATTTCTTTTTCTTCTTTTTTTATTTTTTCTGATAAAGCCAAAAGATCATTTCTTGCTCTTTTTATTTTTTTCTTATAGTCTTCTATCTCTTGATTTTTTATTTCCATTTCTTTTTTATTTTGGTCAAGCTCTTCAAGGATAGTATTAAAATTTTTATTATCTTCAGAAAGAATCAATTGAGCGTTTGCTAATATTTCCTTATTTAAACCAAGTCTTTTTGAAATTTCAAAAGCATTTGATTTCCCAGGAGTTCCTATAATTAATTTGTAAGTTGGTGATAGACTTTCAAGGTCAAATTCAACGCTTGCATTCATAACTCCTTCTTTTTCTAAGGCGTAATACTTTAATTCTGAATAATGGGTAGTTGCAAAGGTCATTACATTTTTATTTTTCAAAAATTCCAAAATAGAAATTGCAAGAGCAGCTCCTTCTGTTGGATCTGTACCACTTCCAACCTCATCTAATAAAACCAAAGAATTTTCGCTGACATTTTCGGTGATTTTTACAATATTTGTAAGTGATGCCGAAAAAGTTGAAAGGCTCATCTCTATTGATTGAGTATCGCCAATATCTAAAAATATATCGTCAAAAACATTTACCAAACTATCTTCATCACATGGAATATAAAATCCTGCTTGGGCCATCAGAGAAACAAGACCCACGGTTTTAAGTGATACGGTTTTTCCTCCTGTATTTGGTCCTGTAATTATTAAAGTCTTGTAGCCATCTCCAATTATCACATCAATTGGGACAACTTTTCCCTTTAAAAGCGGATGGCGAGCTGCCTTTAAATTTATAATTTTTTTGTCAGTAAGTTTTGGCATGGTGTATTCATGTGCCAAAAAATATTTTACCTTTGCTTGCAAGAAATCTATTCTTTGAATTAATTTTTGATTTTCTAAAATTTCTTGGTCAAAGCCTTCAACAAATCTTGAAAGCCTATCCAAAATTCTTCTAATTTCATCGCTTTCTTCTATTTGTAAATTTGAAAGGTCATTGTTTAATTCTACAATGGCATTTGGTTCAATAAAAAGGGTATTTCCAGATTGGGACCTATCGTGGATTATTCCATTTAAAACTGCTTTTTTATTAGTTTTTACTGGAAGAACATATCTTCCGTCCCTAATTGAAACAACCTTATCTTGGAGAGATTCGTCAAATTTTGGAGATGAAATATAAAAGGACAATTTATTTTTAATTTCAGCTTCTTTTTTTCCCATTTTTTTCCTGATTGACCTTAAATTTGAAGAAGCATTATCTGCTATTTCATCTTCTGATATAATTGACCTTTCGATTTCATCTTTTATAAAATCATTTACTGAAATCCTATCAAACAAGTCTTTTATGTAAGGATTTTCAATATTTTCCCCATATTCTTTCAAATAATTGCTAACCCTAAGTAAGTCCAAAACTTTTAAAAGCTCAAAGGGTTCTAATATTCCTTTTTTTCTTACATATCCAATAATTTCTTTTAAATCGAAAAGGCCAAAAATATCTATATTTCCATTTTCTACAATGACCTCTTCCATGGCCTTGGTTTTGTCGAGTTCATCTTTTATTTCTTTTATATTATTTTTAGGTTTTATTTTTGAGATTTCTTTTTTAACAAGTTCACTTCTTGCATAAGTTTGGAGTTTTTCAAGAATTTTTCCAAACTCTAAAACTTCTAAGGTTTTTTCCTGCATTAAATAACACCCCTGTCATATCCAAGATTGTTAATCTTATTTTTTCTTATATTTTTTAAATCTTTCTCATCTCTTACAAGATACAATAAAGATACTGATTTTTCAATTTTTTTAAGGTCAATGTTAGCACTTTCATTTGAATAAATTCGAGAAAGTCCATCCCTTCTTTTTATATCAAAAACATTGTCCTCTTCATCTTTTATTTTAGAATCAGAAAATTTACAGGACTCGCATCCCTTAAGTCCACATTTTTTTATGGCAGAAAATGGACAATGGCGCATATTCATAAGTTCAATTGGACCATATGCCAAAATTTCTGTAGGGTATCTTCTTGAATTTTTGTTTATATTTTCGAAAGAATTTTCAACCGAAGATGAGATCATTGAAGAAAAATCACTATAAAAATCAAAAGCATAGGAATTAAAAACATTTAAGTATCTACCAATCCTAATTTCAAATCCATTTTTTATAAGTTCATCTTTTAAGACAAAATCTTTGTAATTATTAAAAACTACTCCCTTAAAATTTTTCTCTTTCAAAAAAGAAATAAAATCAAGATCATATTTTTGATCAGCATCCATAATATAAAAAATATTTAGCCCATCAAATTTTTTGTCGTATTTTCTCAAATAAATATTATCAAAATCTTTTAATAAGGAAATATCAATGTCATTTGACAAAAGTTCAATGTTTTTTTCTCTTTTAAAATTCTTCTTATCTTTTAATTTTCTTTTTTTGATTTTTACAGGTTTATTTTTATAAAAGTCAAGTCTTCTTTCATTTAAAATTTCAACCGCTCTTCTTCTCATGGAATTTATATCTTTTTTTCTCAAAAATATATTTTGGTCGATATCAATTTCAACCTTACCAGCTTCATAAATTGTATTTCCAAGTTTTGTAAGATTTTCTTTTATATTCTCTTTTCCTAAAGAAATATTTTTTCCTTCTTCTACTAAATTTTCACCCTCACAGGAAATTTTTGTGTCTTTATATTTGAGGGTAATTTTTGGATTTTGTCCAATTTTTGCTTCAAATTTTATGTCCAAAGGCAAATTTTTGTAAGAATTTAGGCCTTGGTCTAGGCTTTCTTTTAGAATTTTTGAAGAAAGAAGATAAATTTTTGACCCAATTTTTGCATCTTTAAAATCTTTTAATTCCAATTCTTGATTTTTTTTCAAATCCTCTGTCAAGGTCAAAGGAAGTTTTCTATTTTTTTCGGTTGTAACTTGAAGAATTGATTCTTTTACCAAGTTTGAATTTGATTTAAAAAATCTCTTGCCCTTTTTTTCATAAACTTCGCCGATTTGTCTGTGTTTGTTTTCATTTTCAAGGGCAAGATAGGAGGATTTTTGACCAAAAATGAAGCCATTTGTGTAAGACCTATTTGAAATATCTCTTAATTGGTCCTTATAATAGAAGTTTTTCTCTAACTTTTGCCTATAATTTTTTACAGTATTATAAACGTACTCATCAGTTTTCATACGTCCTTCAATTTTTAAGGAATCAACGCCTGCCTTTATCAAATCATCAGTAAAATCTATGGTTGATAAATCTTTCATTGAAAGATAGTAATCTTCTCCCAAAACTTTCCCGTCATTTATAAGCTGATATTTTTTCCTACAAATTCCTGCACACCTGCCCCTGTTTGCAGATCTTTTTCCAAGATATGATGACATCAAACATTCTCCAGAAAAAGATACGCAAAGAGATCCATGAACAAAAACCTCTGTATCAATATCTAATTTGCAAATTTTTTCAATTTCAGAAATTTCGCTTTCTCTTGCAACAACTACCCTGTCAAAACCTAGTTTTTTTGCTGTAAGTGCCCCCTCATAATCTTTTATTGCCATCTGGGTTGAAGCGTGAAATTCTAATTTGTGATTAGCATTTTTATTTATATCTTTAATCAAAGAATATAGACCAATATCTTGGATCAAAATTGCATCTGCTCCGTATTCAAAAAGATTTTCAATATAAAAAATAGCCTTGTCAATTTCTTCATCTTTTATAAGGGTATTTATTGTTATAAAAACTTTCTTATCAAACAAATGCACATAATCAATTACTTCTTCTATGTTTTCTAAGGAAAAATTTTTGGCATAGGCCCTTGCCCCAAAATCGTCAAGTGCCAAATAAAAACTGCAAGCCCCTGCAGAAAGTCCAGCGTAAAGCATGGACATTTTCCCAACAGGAGCTAATATTTCAACATCTCTCATTATAAATCTCTTTTCAAATCTTCATTTTCTTTTTGAAGGTCTAAATTTTCTTCTTGTAAGGCCAAGAGATTTTCCCTTAATTTTTGAAGATTTTCATCTTTGGATTTATTTATTTTGTTTTTCTTATCAATTTCTGCATTAAGCCTATTTATTGTAGAGTTTAAGCCATCAATTTTTTTCATTGATTCCATAAAATCTTTTTTAGATTTTTCAAAATCATCTTTAATGTTTTGATTTTCTTCTTCTAAATTTTCATAAGCTTCTTTTATTTTTGGATAATTCTCAATTGGCTCCTCGGCTTCTTTTCTTAAATTTTTGTGCTTTATCAAAAGTTTATACATTTCATCAGCGATATTTAAAGATGCCAAAACCAATTGGTTTTCACGAGTTAGCTTGTCATTGTCGATTTCTCTTATTTTTTTGTCGACATAAGCTGCTATTTGTTCAATTTGATTTTTATCTTGGTCACTTATCAAAGTGTAGTCCATGCCAGCAATATTAACAACAATTTTATTATCTGCCACTTTAACTCCTAACTACGCAAGTTTATATTTTCCTTACTTAAATCTTCTAAAAATTCTTTTTCAATTTTTTCTACTTCTTCATCTTTTAATGTTCCATCATTTTTACCGTAGGAAACTTTGTAAGAAATTGATTTTTGTCCCTCATCGATTTGACTTCCAGTATAAATATCAAAAATTTCAATATTTCTTACCAAACCATTAGCTCTTGAAATAATTATATCTTCAATCATTTGACTTTCTACATTCCTGTCACAAGTAAATGAATAATCACGAAGGATTGATGGGAATTTTGAAAGAGCCTTATATTTTACTTGGTCAATTTTTTTATCCTTTATCATAGAAAGGTCAATTTCAAGAGCCAAGGCAGGATTTTTGATTTTAAATTCTTCCATAACTTCATAGGAAATTTGTCCCATAATACCAATTTTTTCTCCATCAAGATAAATATTTGCACATCTTCCTGGGTGGAAAGTTTTGATATTTTCTTCAGTTTCAAATCTAAATCCATAAAAACCAGTTTTATTCATAGCCTTGATAAAGAAATCTTTCAAATCATAGAAAGAATAATCACCATAAAGACCCATGGTCAAATATTGTTTTTCTTCTGGAAGTTCTTTCCCATCTTTAATGAAGGAAGTTCCTATTTCATAAAATCTCAAGTCATTTTGTTTTTTGGAAATATTTTTATAAAAAGTATCAAGCATATTTGAAAGAAGAGTCGTTCTCATTACTGAGTAATCTTCTCCCAAAGGATTTATAATTTTTATATAATCCCTTAATTTTGAATTTTCATAAACCAACAATTTGTCATAATCTCTTGGAGAAATAAAAGAATAAGTTGTAATTTCTGAGAATTTTTGTCCAAATAAATTATTTTTCAATTCATCTTTTAAAAGTCTCATTGAAGTCTTCTCTCCTCTTTGTAAAGATGAATAAAGTGGTTTTGACTCAACTTTTCCCATTCCATAAAGTCTTGCAACTTCTTCGATTAAATCAGCCTCAATTGAAATATCCATTCTGAAATTTGGAATATTTGCTTCAATTGTGTCATCATCAATTTCTTTAACATCAAATTCTAAAGCTTTTAAATAAGAAATAGCCTCATCTTTTGAAAAATCTCTTCCAATTAAGGAATTTAATCTAGAAATTCTAAGTTTTACCTTGTTTTCTGGACTTTCTTTTATTCCTTCATCAAAATGATCTTCTAAAACTTCCCCAATTCCAAGATCTGTTATTAGTTTCATAACTCTTTTTGATGCAAATTCTGCATTTTCTACAGAAATTTCTTTTTCAAATCTTGAAGAAGCCTCACTCCTTAAATTTAAAAATTTAGAAGATTTTCTAATATTATTAGAATCAAAATTAGCAGCTTCTAGAAGAATGGTTTTTGTGTTTTCTGTAATTTCACTATCCATAGATCCCATAATTCCTGCAAGACCAATTGCCTCTTTTCCATCAGAAATTACCAAAACTTCTTCATTTAATTTTCTTTCTTCTCCATCAAGAGTTTTAATTATCTCTCCATCTTTTGCATCTCTTACAATAATTTTTCTATCATGTAAAGTTTCAAGATCATAAGCGTGAAGGGGTTGACCTGTTTCAAGCATTACAAAATTTGTAATATCTACAACATTATTTACAGGTCTCATTCCAGCAAGCATCAAACAATTTTTTAGCCATTGAGGAGATTCGCCAATTTTTACATTTTTAATAATTCTTCCTGTAAATCTTTTACAATTTTTAGATTTAATTTCAATTCCATTAAAATAATTTTCTTTTTCATCAGAAACTGTTGGATATTCTAATGATGGATAGGTGATTTTTTTATCAAAAGATGCAGCAGATTCTCTTGCCATTCCAATAATTGAAAGACAATCTGGTCTATTTGGAGTAATTTCATATTCAATTACTGGAGTATTTGAAAATAAAACTTCAACTGCTGGAGTTCCTGGTTTAAATTCACCAGATAAAACTATAACTCCATCCTTTGATCTTTTTTCAATAACAGAATCATCATAGCCAACTTCCTTGTATGATGTAAGCATGCCTTGGCTTACAATTCCAAAAAATTCATGGTCATCAATTTTTTGTCCGTTAATTTCTGTTCCTGATTTTATTACTATAAGGTAGTCACCTTCTTTAGTATTTTTTGCAGAAGTTACTATAGTAATCTCTTCTCCAACATCAATTGTAAGGACAAATAATTTGTCGGCATTTGGATGTTTTTCTTGTTTTAAAACTTTTCCTACAACAAGTCCATCAAGTTTATCAGAAATAAAATTTACACTTTCTACGTGTGAGCCTGTTTCTGATAATCTGTCTGTAATTGTTTTTAAATCTTCGTCTAATTTTATATAATCATTTTGCCAAATTAAAGGTACTAACATAATCCCTCCTAGAATTGCTCAATAAATCTTTTGTCATTATCAAATAGTAATCTAATATCATCTAGTCCGTACTTAACCATGGCAATTCTATCAACTCCAAGACCAAAGGCAAAACCAGTATATTTTTCACTATCTATTCCACAATTTTCAAGTACATTTGGATGAACCATTCCTCCACCCAAAAGTTCCATTGACCAACCAGTATTTGAACAAGCAGGACAGCCCTTGCCTCCACAAATTGGACAAGTTACGTCAACTTCAAGAGATGGTTCTGTAAATGGGAAATGGTGAGGACGATAACGCATTTTCATTTCATCACCAAACATTTCTTTTATAAAAGTTTCAAGAGTTGCTTTTAAATTTGCAAGTGATACATTTTCATCAACAACCAAACATTCCAATTGGTGAAACATTGGTGAGTGAGTTGCATCAACTTCATCATTTCTAAAAACTCTTCCAGCTGAAACCATTTTTATTGGAAGTTTTCCTTCATTCATCACACGAATTTGCATACTTGATGTGTGAGGACGAAGAAGAGTATTTTCATTTATATAAAAAGTATCAGAAAGAGATCTTGACGGGTGATTTTTTGGCGAATTTAAATCGTCAAAAACATTTTTCACTGTATCAATTTCTGGTCCTTCTACAACGTCAAAGCCCATATTTTGGAAAATTTCTTCAAGCTCTGCCATAGTTTGATTTATAACTGAAAAATGTCCGCTAGAATATAGGTCAAAATTTGCAGTTACATCAATTTTTTCTTCTTTTATTTTTTTATCTAGAAGAATTTTTTTAATTTCTTCTTTTCTCTCTTCAAGTTTATTCTCAACTTCTTTTGAAGTTTGGTTTATAAGTTTTCCTGCCATTGGCTTTTCTTCGTTTGGTAATTTTGAAATATTTTTCTTTAATGAAGTTATTTCACCTTTTTTACCAAGATATTTAACTCTTAAATCGTCAAGAGATTTTAAATCTTCACTTTTTTCTATGGCCAATGTGGCTTCTTTTACCAAGGCCTCTAATTTTTCTTTCATTTTTTCTCCTTTAATTTTTGGTACAAAAAAACTGCCCTATAAAAGGACAGACTTATCTGCGGTACCACCTAATTTGATTGTAATAATCCACTCGAAAATTATAACGCATTACCGTATCAACTACTTTATTCGTATCAAAGCTAGGCGGTGAATTACTATACCGTTACAAGATGGCCTCTCATCATCTACCACTTGCTTTACTTGAATAGCATAGCTTTTATCCGCTTTGGCTAAAATTATTCATCAATATTGATGCAGCTATAGCTGCATTTAATGATTCGATTTTTCCATCCATTTTTATGGATACAAAATCATTTGATAAATCTTTTAAAGATTTGCTGATTCCATTAGCCTCGTTTCCTATAGCTAATATTATTTTATCACAAGATTTATAATAATCTACCGATTTTCCATTCATGTCAGCCAAAATTAATTTGTAATCTTTAAAATTTTTCAAATCATCTATATTTAATTCTAAAAAATTTAACCTAAAAATAGATCCCATGCTGGCTCTTATAGTTTTTTCATTGTATAAATCTACACAATTGTTTACTAAAATTATATCCTTAAAGGAAAAAGCTTCAGCACTTCTTATAATTGTGCCAAGATTTCCCGGATCTTGCATATGATCTAAAAGTAAAATTTTATCAGAAGAAATTTCTTTTTCTTTTTTTATTTTGAGTAAGGCTGAAACGCCTTCAGGATTTTCAAGCAAAGATAGCTTATCAAATAATTTATTTGAAAAAACTATCTTTTTGAAATCAGTCTCATAATCTTTCATATCCTCATTTACAAAAACAAATTCACATTCAAAATCATCTGGGATTTGTTCTACTATTTTTATTGATTCAACTATGAAAGAATTAAACTTTTTCCTGTATTTCTTCTTTTTTAATTTATTTAAATACTTATATTTTTCGTTAGATTCTGATTTTATAATCATTAAGCTGCTTGGTTAGCAATCTCTACTAATTTTGTAAATTCTTCTGGATTTGATACAGCAATTTCTGCAAGCATTTTTCTGTTTATATCAATGTTTGCTTTTTTAAGATTGCCCATTAATTTTGAGTAGCTTGTTCCGTTTGCTCTTGCTGCTGCATTTATTCTTGCAATCCACAATTTTCTGAAATCTCTTTTTCTTCTCTTTCTTCCAATGTATGCATATTGTAAAGATTTCATTACTGCTTGGTTTGCAGTTTTGAAAAGTAATGATTTAGAACCGTAGTAACCTTTAGCTTGTTTAAGAACTTTTTTATGTCTTTTTTTTGCGTTTAACGCTCTTTTAACTCTTGCCATTATTTCCTCCTATTAGATATTTAATAATCTTTTGATGTTTTTAGCATCACCTTTTGCAGCTATTGTTGATTTTCTTAATCTTCTTTTTCTTGCTGGTGTTTTCTTAGCTGTAAGGTGTCCCTTGTAAGCCTTATGTCTTTTTATTTTTCCACTGCCTGTAACTTTAAATCTTTTTGCAGCTGCTCTTTTTGTTTTAATTTTGTTTTTAGCCATATTTTCCTCCTAATTTTCTTCTGTATTTGGTGAGATAAATAATACAAGTGATCTTCCTTCCATAGCTGGTTTTTTATCAACTTGTGCACAATCTCCAACAAATTCCATGAATTTATCTAATAAATCATAGCCTAAATTTTTATGACCCAATTCTCTACCTTTAAATCTTACAGAAACTTTAACTTTGTCGCCATTGTTTAAAAATTTCTTTGTTTGATTAGCCTTAGTTGATAAATCATGATCTTCGATATTTAAGCTAAATCTTGTTTCTTTTGTTTGAGTTGTTTTTTGTTTTTTCTTATTTTCTTTAGCTTTTTTCTCTTGGTCGTATTTGAACTTTCCATAATCCATAATTCTTGCAACTGGTGGCTTAGCATTTGGTGACATCAATACTAGATCCAAATGTTTATCGAAAGCTCTATCCAACGCTTCGTTTTTTGATACAACTCCAATTTGTGATCCGTCTTCGTCTATAAGTCTAAGCTTATTGTCTCTAATTTCGTCATTAATTTTTAACTCTTTTATAACTTACCTCCAAAATATTCGCATAAAAAAATGGGCACTTAAAGTACCCATTAAAATACAAAATATAATTAGAAAATTTTTCTAACAAGAGATTGTAACCTGAAAACTTCAGTCGGCAGGTGAGTATTGGGTACTTCTTAACTCTCTTTTGTTATGATACATGAATTTCTAATTCTTGTCAAATTTTTATTTTGATTTTTTCTAATTTCTTTCATTTAATATTCTTGCCATCTCTACACCAGATGCTGATGCTTGAGATAGGGAATGTGTTACACCTGATCCGTCCCCAAGAACAAATAAATTTTCCTTGCTTGTTTCGAATTTATCATTAACTTCTACAACTGAGTTGTAAAATTTAACTTCAATTCCATATAAAAGTGTATCGTCGTTTGCCATTCCTGGGGCAATTTTATCAAGAGCATAAATCATTTCGATTATATCGTCTAGTTGTCTTTTTGGCATTACTAATGATAAATCTCCAGCTGTAGCATTTAGGGTTGGTCTTAAGAAAGATTTTTTCATTCTTCTTTCTGATGATCTTCTTCCCTTTACAAGATCTCCAAATCTTTGCATCAAAACTCCGCCACCGAGCATATTTGAAACTCTTGCAATTGATTCACCGTATTCATTTGAATCTTTGAATGGTTCTGTAAATTTATTTGTAACTAAAAGTGCAAAGTTTGTATTTTCTGTCTGTAATTCTGGGTTTGCGTATGAATGTCCGTTTACTGTCATAATTCCATTTGTATTTTCTGTTACAACTTCTCCGTATGGATTCATACAAAATGTTCTTACAAGGTCATTGTATTGTTTTGTTTGATAAACAATTTTTGCCTCATAAACTTTATCAGTTATGTGTTTAAAAACTTCTGCTGGAACTTCTACACGAACTCCTATATCCACCCTATTTTTTTTCATTTCTACATCAAATTCTTGGCAAGTTTCTGAAATCCATTTAGAACCAGATCTTCCTGCAGCAAGAACAAGATATTTACATTTTATTGTCTCATTCTTGTCAGTTTTTACAAAATAATATCCGTCTTCAAAATCTACACTTATAACTTTTGTCATAAATTCAAAATCTATGGTATCTTTTACATAATCGTAGATTTTTTGTAAAATTTCTCTATTTCTTTCTGTACCAAAATGACGAACTTTTGCTGTTAATAAGTGAAGATCATTTCTTAGACATTCTCTTTTTAGGCCAGTATTTTCTGTAGAATAAAGTTTAGCATCTCCCTTATCAAAACTCATCAAAACAGAATCTACATATTCCATTAATTCCAAAGCCTTCTTTTCGCCAATATAATTATGTAAATCTCCACCAAAATTTGTTGTAATATTATATTTTCCATCAGATAAGGTTCCTGCTCCACCAAATCCATACATTATATTACAAGGTTTACATCCAATACAAGAATCAACTTTTCCTTCTGAAATAGGACATTTTCTAGCTTGAACTTTTCTTCCTTCATCTATTACACAAACTTTTTTATCTGAATTTAATTTAGTAAATTCGTAGGCCATAAAAGATCCACTAGCGCCACTGCCTACTACTACAACATCATATTCTCTCATAACATTCCTTTCTTTATTTCACATACATAATTATTATAGCATTTATAATAATAAAAATGAAATAAAACTTATTTTGATATACTTTTAGCCCAAAATTTAATATAATAAAGCTAGAAAAATTAAAAAGGAGGTCAAAATGAAAGAAAATAAAAAAAATCTTCTTATTTCTGGAATTATTTTTGCCTTGTCAATTATAATTGCCATAATTTTTTATGACAGATTGCCAGAAAGAATTCCAATTTCTTATGATTTAAATTCAAACGCTAATTTATATGCCAACAAAACCAAGGCACTTTTGTTTGTTATTATTTTTATGATTTTAATTTATATAGCACTTTTTTTAATAATTAGCCTTGATCCTAAATCTGACAAGCACGATCAATCTTACAAGCACATATTTTTATTATTTATTCCCGTTTTAAATTTTTTGATTGTAACTTTAACAGTTTGGAAAACTTTTAATGATGATATTGATGTAGGAAGAATTTTGTTGGTATTATTTTCAATTTTAGTTACTGTTAGTGGAATATTTATGCCAAAGATAAAAAGAAACTACACTATGGGTTTTAGAACTTCTTGGGCTATGGAAGATGATTTTGTTTGGAAAAAAACTCAAAAATTTGCAGGAATTTTGTTTTTTCTTAGTGGGATTTTATCATTAGTATTTTTAACAATTTCTCTAGATTTTGGTTTTTATTCTTTTATTGGATCCTTGGTAATCTCTTGCTTACTAACTTTTATTTATTCATATATTATTTACAGAAAAAATTCCAAATAAATTTAAGGTTCCTTGAAAGAAATTCTAGTTTAGAATGATAAAATTAATTTGATTTTAAAATATTATTTAATTTGATTTCAATATTTTATTTTTGTAGTCATGTTGCAAGCTATCTTTAACATAAAAAGTTAAAGATATTAGACTAGTAAAACCATATATAATCAATCTTGAAACTCTTTCTTCTATTAGTCTTTTTTAAAATTAAATATACATTTATATAGCTTTTCGAAAAAATTTTCACCCTCAATAAATTGTAAATTTTATTCGAAAAGTTTTTTTCTTGTTTTTTACTTTAATTTGATATATAATTAGTAAAATTATAAATAAAAATGGAAAAGAATAAAGAAAGTGAGAAAAAATGAGTAAAGAATTTTCAATAACTGGCAACAAGGCTATCCTTAATTTGTCAGAGCAATTTTTTAATGATGTAAATGAGCTTTTAAATAGTGAATCTTTTCTTGATTTGACAAAATCATTTATAAATTATCACAAGAAAGATTCAACAAGGGTTTATGCTTATATAGAACAATTTTTTATAAACTCTTCAGTGGACTCCCTTGCAAGAGAACTTGTAGATATTCTAAAACTTCTTACAGTTATGAATATTGATGAGATTTCTTCGAAAATTAATAAATATCACAATTTAAATAAGGAAAAAGATGGTGTATTAAAAATTGTTGAAGAATTTTATAATTATTGGAGAAATTTGGAAAGATATTCAATCATCGAACAAAAAGAAGATTCTAGAGGGGTTGGAGTTGTAAATTTTGTTGAAATAAATGAAAAATTAAAAAATATGATTCTTCAAGCCTATAGAAGAATCGAGATGAGCGTTTTGGGAGAATGGCCAAAAGTTTACAGACAAGTACCAGCCGCTGCCGATGCCTCAATTATGATTAGAAAATTTGACAAAAAATATCCAGAAATTTACCAAAGTTTAAATGATATACCTTTTATAACCCAAGTTATGATCGAAACCCCATACATAACCTACACAAAATCAAACAAAAGAGATGGAGTTTTTGAGGAAGTTTATGAAAATCCAATTTTAGATTCTAACATAAATTCCCCTCACTTTTTTTGCTATCCTGCAAAAGTTGGAGATAATTTAATTTATATTTATTTTCACAGAGATTTACTAACCCACGGTGTTTCTGCATCAAACCTTTTTGAGCTAGCAGATGTAAAAGAAATCGAAAATAAAAAACCAGACGCTATATATATTTACGGCCCAAAAGATAAGGGCGAAAGAAAAAATTCTTTTTATTATGATAAAGAAAATAAATTATATGTAGGATACGTTGCATATTCTGATGAAGTTGATTATTTTGGATATTTGAAGAAAATGGTTCTTACTTTAAATAATGTTATAAATATTAGAAAAGAATATTTACCTATCCACGGTGCTGGACTTTCTGTAGTTTTACAAAATAATAAAACAGTAAATATAGTAATTCTTGGTGACAGTGGAGCAGGAAAAAGTGAATCGATAGAAGCTTTCAGAACTCTTGCCAAAGATTATATAAAAGAAATGACCATAGTCTTTGACGATATGGGCTCATTTAGAATAAAAAACGGAAAAGTTTACGCTTACGGAACAGAAATTGGTGCTTTTGTAAGGCTTGATGACCTTGATGCAGGATACGCATTTAAACAAATTGACAGGTCAATTTTTATGAATCCAGATAAAATAAATTCAAGATTAATCATGCCAGTTGCAACTTTTGATGAAATAAATTTAGGATACCAAGTAGATTTTTTCCTATACGCTGATAATTATTCAGCAGTTCTTGATGGCTGTGATTCAATTGAAATTTTTGATACAAAAGAAGAAGCCCTAAGAATTTTTAAAAGAGGTGCAAGACTTGCCAAAGGAACAACAACAGAAACAGGCCTTGTACAAACATATTTCGCAAATCCATTTGGCCCAGTTCAAAAAAGAAAAGAATGCGACAAACTTTTGGATAAATATTTTGACAACTTATTTGAAAATAATATAAAAGTAGGAACAATAAAAACCCAATTAGGCCTAAGCCACATGGAATTCGAAGGCCCAAGATCCGCAGCCATCGAGCTTTTTGAATTAATTAAAAATATGTAAAAAAGGACCTATAATAAAATCAAGACTAGCAGCTCAACTGACAGTTTACAAAGTGCCTCTAAATCTCAAATAGGAACATTCATATTGGTGTTATCGAATATTCTATCACACGCACCCCAAATACTTAAACTGCTTTTTAATTTACTAACTAACCAGTAAACAGATAACAGCATTCCTTTACACTTATTGACTTATGAATTAATCTTATTTTAATTGATTTAGCATACATTGCTTGTCTTCTATATTTGGGTGCAAACTTCACATGATATTTGCATTTTCACCTATTATACTATAGACTATTCTTATCCAATTTAACCTCCTTGTTTTAATTGTGCATGTGATTAACACAATTATATAACAAGGGGTTTTTTGGTGCTTGTAGCTAAAGCTTTTCATCCATCTGCATAGCAGGTGTTTTTTTGTTTTTCTCTCTTACGTTCGCTCAACTTCCTAAAGTGAAAACAAAAAAATGCAAGATGAATTATCAATCTTGCATTTAATATCCAAAATCCTGGAAGGGTTTTGGAAGGGAACTGGGTTAATTTCAATGATTTTTAATCATTTCACACCACGATAAATGTGTATTTTTAGGCATCTCCCTTTCAAGTAATCTTGTATCTTTATTCCCATTAGTAATAAAAAAATCAAAATGCTCCTTTTCGTCGCATTTTACTTTTTTAATTACAGAAGGGCCAGACCTAAAATTTTTGAAATTTCATTTCAAAAATTTGGTCATGACATAAAAATAGCTCTTCTATCTATTTTTATTCCCATTCTTCTTTTCCAAACGTCCGATATATCCCAACTATTCAAAATAAAAGATTCTATTTTTTCTAATACCACTAAATCCACCTAATTATAGGACGTTTTCAAGTTTTAAGTACAGTCCCAGCACAAGCACCACAATATAAATCCTATAGTATTATTAATGCTTTCAAACACTATTTTTTCTATCTATTGATCGTATTATTAATCGCTTTAACAGAAAAATTTATACTTTGGAAATTTATTTAGATACTTTTTACCATCGTTATATTATTGTAACGTGTTCCATCCCTCAAAATAAATGCTCCTGGAATTTCCCCCACTTTGACGAATCCTAGTTTCTCATAAAGAATCTGACCTCTTTTATTACCTGAGAAATAGTCCAGTTCAATTTGGGTAAGGCCCCATTCCTTAGCATAGTCTTCAAGACAAAGGAGCATCTTCTTTCCTATTCCTAAGTTCCAAAATTCTTTCAGCACTGTAACAGCGACATAACCTCGATGACGCATTTTTATTTTTTTTGATCTTGAAATCTGAGCACTTGCAATCAATCTTCCATCAAACTCTGCTATAATCATAAGAATGTCCTCAGATTCATTAAAACCTTTTATCATCTTCTCTTCCTGTTCAACAGTCAGAGCTATTTCTTCTGGATAAGAGGTTAAAAAGTTAGATTCTCCCATAACAGTCTTCAAATATTCAATAGTTTCTGCAGCATCTTTTACTTGAATTTCTCTAATTTGGCAAATCCTACCATCTTTCATTTCAAAACTTACTGGTATGTATTTCATATTTATCCCTCCCTTGTTTTTTATTGTAATATTTTTTCTAAATCATTTTATAAATTTACTGTAAAAATCATTCCATCCTTATTTTTATTTTTTATTTCTACTAATATAACTAATCTATCATTTTCAAATCTTATGTCTAAGTATTGATGGTTTGTAACTGTGTCTCCTTTTTGGTAATCTTTTATATTTTTTCAAACTGTTTTAAGTTCTTGAACATAACTAAATTCTCATGATTCAGTATTACCAATCTGATACATCTCACCTATTTTTTGAATAATTTCGTATCTATTCATTTTATTACCTAACATAAGCAATAATTTCTTCAACCTTACACTCAAGAACACAACAAATCTTTGCTATAGTTTTCAAATCAATTCTTTTAACTTTTTTATTGCAATAAGAATTAAGTTGCGTCCTTTGAAGATTTGCTTCTTTCGACTATCAACTATCAACCTTACTAATTAAAACATTTATTTATTTTCATTATAGCATAAGGAAGTTTTTTAAATCTCATAAGTTGCAAAAAAAAAAGGATAAGCTCATGCCTATCCTTTAGTAGAAATTTTATTAAACTTATTAAGTTTATATCTCCCATTCATTCTTTTAAAAATATTTTACAAAGAACAATATTATTGAGATTACAATTAGTATCTTTCCGATTATTCTTAATGACTCATATTATTTTAAAAAATTAAAATTCAAAAACATTAGCCTAAAGTAATAGAGTTTTAATAATTTTTGCTAATACCAAGCAACTATACATTCATCTCTGAAATCATTAGTTCCAAGAAATTCTTCAAGTTTAGATAAAGCTTTTTCTGCATATACATAACCACCATAATCTTTATCAGGATTACAAATGGGTAGTTCTTCCTCAGTATATGGCTCTTCGCCATTTTCAACTCGCATCTTATTAATACTATCCCTCATATCATTAAGCTCTGCTCCAAAGATTTCTCTATAGAAATCATTTTGTGAGCTTTGTTTAAGAAAAACTTTTCTTTCTTTCAAATCTGCGACAATCATACCTGGAAATTCAGTTTCCCCTTCCGGATAATATTCATAAATAACTTCCTCAAGTTAAAATGAAATCTTCTCTAAAATAACCATTGTACACCCATTTTTACATTATAAATAAAAGCTCTAGTCCCTAAGATTAGAGCTTTTATTTTTTTAACAGCTTGGAACTATTATTCAATTTATTCTTTTTTACTTCCAGTACCATTTTAGTACCAGTAGCCATTTTGTACTATCTACATAACTTGTAATTAAGGAATTTTAGAAATTTTTAACGCTGTCCTCTCGAAAACTCTTGTGAGTTTTCTCACTTAGTTTTTCGGACTCACTTCGTTCGCCTCGAAAATGACCGATGCTTTGGCATCGGTCACCCATAGATAGTGGGACTATTCCCATTCTTCTTTTCCAAACGTCCGATATATCCCAAACCATTCAAAATACTAGATTCTATTTTTTCTAATACAACTACATCCACCTAATTAAAGGACGTTTTCAAATTTTGAGTCCCGTCCCAGTTCCAGTCCCAGTACTGGAGAAAAAGTATTATAATAATACTTCTTTATTCAAACATGTATCACTCCAAGAAAGTTTATATGCGTTTTTATTATGGTTAGATTTAATAACGTTAATCTCATAATTCTCCCAAACAATTGCTACCTGATTTTCTATTGCTATAGCAGACGTTATCTGTCCAGAATAGAATTCATCAAAACCTACTCTTTCTGGCTCATCATAATGAGGACAATGTAAATAAGGAATAATGCCTAGACCTTTAACCCATTTATGTTTTGGGTTTTCAATATCTTCTATAAACTCACTATCACTATGACCTGCAATAAACCAACATATAGAACCAGCACTTAAACCAGAGAGTACCTTTCCGCTTTTATAAGCTCTAATTAGTGCCTTATCTACAGAATATCGTCTCCAAACTTGCATCATATAAGCAGTATTTCCACCACCAACATAGATGATGTCCGCATTTTCTATCTTTTGATTCATCTCTTCCTTGTTTACTTTTGCGTTAGATAAATACAAGGTATCAGTTTTACATCCTAAGCTCTCGTATAAATTATTGATGGTATCTACATAAGTCTCAGCATCTTTACTTGCTGTCGGAATGAATAGAAAATTTGGATTTTCTTTTTTTGATGACTGGACAATAAATTTATCTATCTCGTATGTTTCATTTTGGGATATTTCTCCGCCACCAATAGCTATTATCATAATTTATCTCCTCTTTGTAAAATTATTTCATTGATAGAAACACATTACTCTTCACGTTCTCTTAACTTTTTATCTCTGGCACTATTATATAACAAAATCCTAAAATGGTAGTTTCTATATACCCTCTCTTTACTAGTATAATTATAACAAAAAAGCCTATTTTGGGACAAAGATATAATAAAATAACATTGTGATATATTAAACTTTTAAAAATTCTTGCCTGTATTATGTTTGCTAGCTTTTGATTTTACCAAGTGAGTGCTTACCTATGATTATTGATTTTTATTATTTAGATACTCTTCATTTGCCTTTAGCAACTTCTTATAGTAATTGTCATAAGTCTTGCTAAATTTTCTAATAAGTGGAATTGCTATTTCATAATACTGATTTTCCTTCATAAAGTTTTGTAACTTATCCTGGATCTGTTTAATCATGCTATTTTGATACTCTTCACTATTTTTATAACTTTCATATTGAGAAATTACACCCTCATTATCTTTCATCCACTTTTCTGGATTCTCAATAGCATCGAGTTTAGCCTGGTTTATATCCTTTAAAGTTTTCATATCAAAGGGTGAGCTAATCTTCTCAATATATTTTTTCTCTTCTTCAGTTAATTCAAAGGCAGGAAGTCTATCAAGATAATCTATATATTTGTAAAACGAATCCTTACCGTCATTTTCTAATGGCTCATTCAAAAATGGTTGATAGGTAGCAAATAACATTTGTCCAAAATACCCTGGAAAAGCAATTTCTAGTTTTTCATAGATAGTTTCTTTCATCTCAAGTAGTGAAACTTTCTCATTGATTAGTTTATTGCTTTCACCCCTAACAATCATTTCTAGTATTACTTTTCTTTTTTCATCAAGGTCCAATTGATGCTGCTTTTTTCTTAAAACAGATGACAGAGTATCTCCACCTGATGATATACACTGATCAATATCTGAGACACTCATTCCCAATTTTCTAAATATAGATACCGTTTTCAGAATTTCTAAATCCTTTATACTATAGTCTCTATAACCATTCTCAGATTTCTGAGGATGGATCAATCCTTTTTCCTCATAATACTCTATTGCCTTCCTAGTTAGTCCCGTTTCTTTTTGAATTTCACTTCTTAACATGGTTTCTACCTCCTTTAGTTAAAAGATAACACGGTCCCCAGAGGTCAAGTCAAGCCCTATACATTATATAAAATCCCCACTTATATAAAACAAAACAGAGCCTCAACATTTTGCGAAGCGCTTATTTTCTTTTCTCTTAAGACTTATTAAACTGACGCTCAAACCGACATTTTATTGTCGCATTATTTATTTGTTTGCTAAGTTATATAAAATATATACACGCAAAAGACCGCAGCTTGAAGCTACAGTCTATTTTTTTCCCAAATGTAAAATGATTGGAACTATAATTAAGTTTATTCTTTTTTACAAATGTTCCCATTTTAATCCAAGTTACAGTTTTTTATCTTCTGTAACTATTGAATTTTGATGTAGTACTTTTGTATAGGTCTTTGACTATTCTGTTCTCTTAGAAGATTTTCAAGTTTCTTCCCTTAGTTTAATTTACTCATTGGATTCGTTCTAGTTGGACTTTAGGACTATTAAAAATCTCTTCGTGATTTCCAATCCCATTAAAGATATTTTCAGGACACTTGGTCCTTGATTTTATTTCTCAAAGAATACCTATAGTGGATTCTAAGTATTTCGAGAATCTGATTACCATCCTCCTTCATCTATATATTTAGGTATCTAGAAACATAGTTTGCTTGACGATTCTCTATTTTTCTAATATTATTCTACTTGCTATATTTGTTAGAGGTAGATTTGCTTAATCCTATTGTTGCTAAATGCAAATAATCAAAATGATTACTTGACTCTTTTTATCCCATAAGGACCTAGTTCATAGACCTTATCAAAAACTTCATCTATAAAATCCCTATCATGAGAAACGGCAATTATCGCTCCCTTATAATTTCTTAGAGCTTTGTTTATCTCAGGTTTAGAGAGCGGTGATAGGTTTCTAGTTGGTTCGTCTAGGACTAGAACTTCTGCCTTATCTAAATTCATTTTAGAGAAAAATAGTTTTGCTTTTTGCCCTCCAGATAGGTCTGATATATTTCTATACATTTCTTCTCTTTTAAAGTTTAGGCTAGCTAGAAGATTTGAGGCTTTGGTATGATTATCTTTTATAAATGAGTCAGATATATATTCTATAGCATTTATATCTTTTTTCTCATATTCAAAGTAAGATTGCGGCATATATCCTACTTTAAGATTTAAACTTTGGCATTGATCTTTTAATTTTTTCAAAAGTGTAGTCTTGCCAACTCCATTTTTTCCAATGATACATATCTTTTCAGGACCTTTTATTTTTAAATTTATATCCTTAGCTAAGACCTTATCCCCTGCCCTTAGACTATCTAATTTGTATTCTAGGATTTGCTTGCTATTAGCTATTTTTATACTATTATCAAAGAAAATATCTATAGGAGCTTCATAATCAGGTTTTTTTGTAAGCTTTGCTTCCTCTTTTTCTAGTCTTCTTCCAATAGATTTACAGTATGCATTTTCTCCTTTAGCAACCTACCTTCCACATCATTTTTTGTAGCTCTAATGTCATGCTGGACTGCATCGTGGACTCTCTTATATCTGTATATTTTTTTATCAAATTCTTCTCTTTCCTTGCAGGCTCTATTTGTTTCCGAATCTATAAAGTTTTGTCTTTTTCTTATATATTCATCGTAAGTATTATTAGATACTGTATGTTTGGCCTCACTCCTTCTTCTAACTTGTTCTAGGTGTATTATCCTATTTGATATATTTGAAAGTAAATTTGTATCATGTGATACAAAGATATAGGGAATTTCTAAATATTTCATAAAACTTTCAAGCCAAGATAACGATTCATAATCAAGGTCATTGCTAGGCTCATCAAATAGGAAAATAGTTGGATTTTTTAATAGTTCAACTACTAAAATAAACTTTATTTTCTCACCACCAGAAAGCTCTCTCATTTTTATATCATTTGATAAAATATCAGATGATAAATTAAAGTCTGCTAGGTATTTATAAAGTTTGTTATAGTCTATAAGCTCTACATCTACTTTACTAAAGAGATATTCATTAGCTGTCAAATCAAAATATTCTTCTTCCAAACTTTGCGGTAAATACCCCACTATTTCATTTCCCAGATATATTGTTCCACTAACATCACAGTAATTTTTTACATCATCTATATTAACAATTGATTTTAAGAGTATAGACTTCCCATTACCTTCTTCACCTATAAGACCTACCCTATCACCATCATTTAAGGTAAAATCAAAGTTCTTTAGAATCATCCTATCATCTTCTATTAATTTTATAGTTAAATCTCTTATCTCTAACATAAATCCTCCTTAAGGATGTATGCCATATCAAAAATAAAATACAAAAAAGGCCTACTCACATAAGTGAATAGACCTTCTCTTCGCGTAAACAAAGCAATCTTATTCACAACATGGCACACTAAAACTAGCCTAAATAGGCTAAAAATAGTATCAAAATTTCCATATTGCTTATAAAATCACTATAAATTTACCTCCGTATGTATTTGTTGATGATAATATACTGCTCTTATTTTATTGGTCAAATATTTGTTTTTAGCTTAGTTTTTCTTTCAATATTTTTTATAACAAAGTCTTTATCTTGTAAGTCACATATTTGACTATAAGTATTGCCATACGCCCTTATTGTCAATTCTAGGTCATTATTTTTACCTGACTTAATGTCAACACCCTTTACCTTATCAAAACTAACAAATTTTAAAATTGGACTTGATCCTAAGAAAATATTGAAGCCATCTTTTCTGATACCCGGAAAGAACATTACGGTATATATCAATAATACTGCTGTGATAGCAATTGCATATCATAAGACCGTATTATCAAGCCTATAGCACAAACCACTAGCAAGTAAAGCAAATATAGCTAATATAAATCCAAATATCGGCTTCTTTTTTGTATTTATTATATTATTTCTATGTATTATGAAATTATAGATTGTTGGGACTATAAACATTAGTAATACAATACTTTTTAACAATTTTATATCTCCTTTTTACAAAAAATTAAGCTATAAAACATTTATTTCCTGCATACAAATAAATAATGATTGCTAGCCCCTAGTAATTCTTCCTTGTCACAATGATTTAAGTGCCAATCTATGTATCTTTGATAAGATAAATCACTCATTTCATTGATTTGATCGCTTAAGATTTCAGAAAAACCACTTGATCCAATTTTCTTTATTATATTAAGATTTTCTTTCTCTATCATTTCAATACATTCTGATAGGGTAAAGAATACAAATGGCCTATTAATAAGCCTTTGTTTATCATTTATATATGTGTTACTTTCAAAAAAATTGCAATCAAACTTTGTTTCGGTCATAGGGATCATATCATGGTTAATAAAAGAGATTAGAATGTGACCATCATCTTTTAAAACTCGCATGGCTTGTTTTAAAGTTTCTACCCTATCTTTTTCATCTGACAAATAATACATAGGTCCAAAAAGCAATACTACATCAAAATATTTATAATTTAAATCATTCATCTCAAGCGAGCTTTTATTCTCAACAATAATATTTTTTAAATTCTTATCTTTAACTTTTGCAGCAATCTGCTTGTAATTATTGCTTGCAGGCTCAAAAGCAACTACTTCAGCAACTTCATCTGCCAATGGCACGCTATAAACACCTGTTCCAGCACCAATATCTAATATTTTTGACTCCTTATTTATTAATTTTGAGACTTCACGTAAGGTGGTAATCTTCTCAACCTGACCAGCTTTACTTTGTAGCCTTTTTTCTTCATCAAAAATATTATATAATTCTTCATTTCTTTTTAGATCATCATCTATTTCTAAAATTTTTTTAATATCCATAATTGAAATCTATCCCTGCTATTCTATTGAAATATTATTATATATTAAGACTAAGTATTCTTTTATTCTTCAGATTTGTTCCAAGTATCATTATTTCTACAAAATTCTTCATTTATTTTAATTATTATAAGTGCATAAATTTTTAAAAGTTTAAAATAATCAATTTCATTTTCTTTTTCATTTTCAGCGTAATAACTACCATGCAAATATTTATTTCTTAAAGATAATCCATTATCAAATGATCTATCATTTAATATATAATTAAGATAATCTACCTCACTCTTAGAGAAAAGTGTACCTTCAATATTTATTTTTTTATCTTCCATAATTTTTTTTAAAAACTTATTATTTTTGTAATAAGTTAAACAAATAACGTCGTTATAGTAATAATAATTTAATAAATTAAAAGCATTATTGTTAAATCTTAATATTCTATCTTCTAATATTATTATTTCTTCTTCGATTAGTAATTTTATATAGCCTTTTTGGTAGTTAGCGAAATCATCAATAGTAAAGCTTCCTAAATTTATTAGTTCTGCAAAACTATTATAATCTAACTTGATATCTTTATTATACGCAAGTGGAGATTGATTAGAAAATAGCAAATGTATAATAAATTTTAATTCACTATCCTTGATATATGCATACTTTTTATTATTAAAACTAGGAATATTCTCAAGTAGAGGTGTATTTCTTGTTATTCTTACTAAATCAGGATTTAGTTCTCCTTCATTTACAAAAATAGTGAATTGTTTCAAAATAGAATCGAGTTGCTCGCAAATTGTTTTTATTTTCTCAATATAACTTGATTTTTCAGTTGGTATATTTAGCTTAAATCCGGTAGCATTAAATTCTTCATTCAAGTAGTTTTCGAAGAACCATTTAAATACATCCTCCAATGAAACATTTAGATTTTTTAATTCATTGTAATATGCCATAATCTCTAAATCAGATTTACTTTCTTTAAACTCAAAATATAAACCTTTTTTATAATATCGCTCACCCTTAATAATTGAAAGATTTTCAAGAGGACTTATTTCATAATCTTTCGAAGGAAAACTAGATATAAAACAAGAATCTGTAAATTCAAATAGAAAAATAAAATTATTTAATATTGTAGGATAGTCTAAATTTTCTGTTATCCATTTTCGATCATAAATTAATTTAGGCTCAAAAGTATTACTGGTATCAATTAACATATAATCATCTATATCTGCAAATCCAACTGTAGCTCCAATTTTAATTCCAGATTTATTACTAATATGTATCGAAACTAGTTCCTCATACTTATTTTTTGCTTCTAACCTAATTTTGTCCGTTACTATTGAATTATCCCCAGATCTAGCACGGTATATTAAATCCAAGTAATTAGGATTGGCTTCTCTTGAATTAACATAATCTCTTATGATATTCCTTTCTTCACTTATTGATAACGAGACAGGCAGATATATTTTTATATAGCTAGAAGGTTTTGACTTTAAATGATAGGATATTAATAATTCAGCGCTTCCCTCATAACTTAAAATATAATCTTTTATTTTATCATCAAATTTTTTAACAATATTTTTATGTCTTAATATATATTCTAAGTTAACGCGCTTATTTCTCAAAAATTCTGCAAAACTATAACTATTAAATTTTTCATAAATTTTGAACTTGGATATTATTTCCCATAAATTATCTAAATATAAATAACTAATGTCATCATAAAAATTTGATATATCATCTAATTCAATATTGTTAAAATACTTCGCTACTACACGCATTATTCCATTTGATTTTATTTTTATATTATTATAATACTCATCAGACCAACTAGTTAATCTAACATCTGATTTAATCAATAAATGAACATTGTATAGCTCAAGTATATAGTTTATATTATTATCTGTTTTGTAAAAATCTATTGACTGTATAATTTCTTCAGATTTTTCTAAATTCCAACCCAAACTTAAATCATTGTCACTGTAATATTTTACACCAACGTATTCTGATCCCAATTATATCTCCTGCTATAAGTTTTATTTATATAAAAAATTTAGTGTTAATATTAAAATAATAGAGACTGAATATATATTAGTCCTCCCGAAAATCCCTTTAGGATTTTCTCGCTCAGTTCTCTGGATTCACTTGAAGCTTCGTCCTATTTTCGGGTAAAACTCCCCATCGGGAAGTTTTACTCCCATTCTCGACTCGAAATCGTTGATGCTCCTATTCGTCACATCAGCGATTTCTCGCCTAAGAAGGGCAGATCTTCCATTCTTGAAACTAAAGATTCAATAATGGGGTCCTGACATAAAATAGCTTTTCTTACCTGCAGAAGGGTTTTCGTCATTTCTACTGCGCGACTTTGTCGCTTGAGAAATGATGAAAAACGTAAAAACATCGCTTGCGATGTTTTTACTCCCATTCTTCTTTTCCAAATGTCCGATATATCCCAAACTGTTCAAAATACTAGATTATATTTTTTAGAGTATCACCAAATCCACCTAATTATAGGACATTTTCAGATTTTTAGTCCCGTCCCAGTCCCAGTACCAGAGAAAAATCTATAATAATTTTACTTAGAAAGTTTTTTAATATCTAATTGGTTTAATTTCTCTAAAGATATAAGTTGGGTCTTTGCAAGATTTCTAAGTTCAATCATTCTTTCTTTTTGCTCCATCCCTTTTTCTATTAATATTGCATTATAGGATTCCATATTAGCAAGTACTAATAGTTCATTAAGACTTGCATAATCTCTCATGTTTCCTTTTAAGTCAGGATTTTCTTCACGCCACTGTTTTGCTCTTTTATTAAAGAGTGCCACATTAAGCATATCTGCTTCACTTGCATATTTAAATGATAACTGCTCATCTGTAAGGTCTTTTAATAAATACTCTTTAATGGCATCTGTATGAATCTTATAATTGATTTTAGATATTTCTCTATGTAGATTCCAAGATAATGATAATTTTGAATTTTCATCTTCTTTAAGTCTTTGATAATCTTTAATTATATAGAGTTCAAATTCTGCAGATATCCATGAAGCAAATTTAAAAGCTATATCTTTATGAGCATATGTGCCACCATATCTACCTAACTTTACGAATAAACCAACTGCATTCGTGGTTTTCTGCCATTTTTGAGGTGATAAAGTAAAAGCGTTACTACCAGCCTCTTTTAAATACCCCTCGAATTCGAGGGGGTTAAAATCTGGATTATTTAACTGCTCCCAAATACCAAGATATTCTATTGTATTATAGTTTCGCATCCAATTTGAAACAACTACATTGGGTTCTTCCTTGTTTTTATATTTTGCTATATCAGTAAGACTTATATAGTCATTTTTAAAATCTTCTGTATATACTTCAATATCAAAGCCTTTAGCAGAAATTTTTTCTTTTTTAATTTTTGACAATACACTCCCTCCTTCTCCTAGCTTAATCTTTATTACTTGTATTATAACATAAAAAATGGACAGAGCACCGTATGAGTCCTGGCTTAATATCAATATATTTTTAGTATAGTAACGGAGACTAAATATAGAACTAGTTTCACATTATATTTGTTTCTTAAAATAATCTTTGAACTATGAAACTACTCCTATAAAGTATTAAATTTATCATTTTTTTCATTAAAAGGTAGTAGTAATTCGCCATTAATAAAAAATTATTCATTCTGATAATTCTAATGAATAATCAGACGTTTTGCAGATACCTTCATATCCTATGATCAAATTCCAATTATACTTAGAATTAGAATCATCTTGTTGGATATAAAAAGTAAATGTTACTAAACACGAAAAATTTAAAACCTCATTTGACCAATACATTTTTTTAGATAAACTATACATACTTTGTTTTCCTAGTTTTAACTCAGGAGTATCATAATCTGCTTTGTGTAATGGAATGATATAATTAAGTTTTCCTCTTTTATGAGGTCCTATATCTAAGCCATCACCTTCCAACTTTCCATCAAATTTTTCGAATGTTACAGAATTAGCGTATTTATCAGATGTGTTTTCTATTTCAAAATTACAATCAGCAGTTCCAACTGATAAAGCTTCTTTCATATCTTTACAAGCATCTCCATCGTTATTAAAATCGATACTAATAAGTTTTATTTTAAAACTTGACATTTTGTCTTTTATTGATAATTCTAATTCTTTTTTTGCTGTTTCCAAAGCTTCTTTGGCAATTTGATTGGAACGCTCTGCCTTGTCATTTGCCTCATCCGAAATACTATTAGCTTCCGACGCCTTATAGATTGAGATTATGGATAATAACAAAGCTATTATACCTACTAAAATACCTATCCAATCAGGATTTAAAATTTTATCAATTGTTATAGTCATACTTAATTCTCCATAAATTAAAATTTATATTTATTATACCTAATATTAGCAAATATTATAACACGCCTAAAATATCTAATATTTTACTTAACTAACTATTTTTTTCTCTATATCTTAATTATACCCAATAACAAGGGGTGTAAATTCCATATAAATCAGTTTCTATTGATTTGATACTAATACAATAATTTATTAAGTAAAAATACATAGAGTTGAATTATAATGCTTTAAATTAAAATTAACATTTTTATCCAACTACAATCCAATTTTCATCACGCTTTGATCCAATTCTTTCTACCATTTTCTTTTATTTTAAAGATTTAAATGCCCTTTCGATTGTCCTATTTGTTACACCAATTTTTTCTGAAAGTTCAATTGATGTTAAACTTGGATTTTCTATCAAAAATTCAGTCACTTTCTTCTCCGTCTTATTCAAATCGACATTTTATTGTCGCATAATTAATTTATTTGCTAAGTTACATAAAATATATACACGCAAAAAGACCGCAGTTTGAAGCTACGGTATAATTTTTTTGTCCAAATGTAACATAATTGGACCTATTATTTAGTTTATTCTTTTTTACAAATGTTCCCATTTTAATCCCAGTTACAGTTTTTAATCTTCTGTAACCATTGATTTTTGACGTCGTAATTTTATAGAAGTCATTAACTATAATATCCTCTCGAGGCCTTTGGCCTCTCGCTTAGTTTTTCGGACTCAGCTTTGCTTCGTCTCGAAAATGACCGATACTTTGGCATCGGTCACCCATAGATAGTGGGACTATTCCCATTAGCGAATCAGAAAAGCCAACGCTCCTATTCGTCGCGTCGGCTTTTCTTCCCTGCAGAAGGGTTTCCATCCATTTATACTGCGGTGCTTCGCACCTTGATAAATGGTGGAAAACGTAAAAACATCGCTTGCGATGTTTTTACTCCCATTCTTCTTTTCCAAACGTCCGATTTATCCCAAACCATTCAAAATACTAGATTCTATTTTTTAGAGTACCACTAAATCCACCTAATTATAGGATGTTTTCAAATTTTTAGTCCCGTCCCAGTCCCAGTACCGGGGAAAATTTGCATCCTTTTAATGCTTATTTGATTTTAAAATTCTAATTATAATTATCTAAGTAATTTATAATAGTATTCTAAAATTTTATATTGCTCTTTTATTTCTACAATTTGCATATTTTTTTTTATGTGATCAAAATCTAAGTTTCCTGAATCATCAATTGGTAACAGTATTTTTTGTCGTTTTATCCTTGATGAATTAAATTTATATCCATATGCATATTTTTCTTTTTGTTGAAGTATCGTTTGTTTTATCTGTCATTGTAGATTAAGGAACAATAACTGCCGCTCTACCTCATTCAACAAGAGAATCTAATAAATGCTCTGTAAAAGATATTTCGTAGAGATTTTGATTATCTTTAGAACCTTGAGAATATGGAGTATTCATCACCCTTACAGTGCAATCTTTTAGTTGAAGTTTGGCGGGATTTTGTTTTAAAAAATCTTCATTTTCTAGATTACTATTGCCGTCACCCCTTAATATCATATTTGTCGTTGCTATTGTAAACATATATGATTGCAGCTCAATTCCCATGAATTGATGCTCTCTAATTTGACTTTTTGTAAAATAATCATCCGTTTTTTGTAGCATATTGTGCATATCTGCTATTAAAAAACCTGCCATTCCACAAGAAAAAATATTAAGCTAATATCAAAATTAATATCGCCAATAATAACCTCATTTTAGTAGTTTATTAATCAGAAGTAATTATTATATGTATTGATACTTTAATAATTCTACTATTAGTCATATGTTTCATGCCGAGATTTTTTGATTCTATCTACCATTTCTGAATAAGAAACTATGGGAAAAGATACATTTTTATACCTAGAAAAAAATACTTTGTTCACACACATGAAGGGTTTTATTTTATATTCTTCAGGATTTGTATAGCCTAATTGTTTAAGAACAACCGATAAGTTTTTATTTAAGTAATCAATTCTTTTTTGAAATTTCTCATCTTCTTTTTGTTCATTAAAGAATCGATTTTGTTGAGTATACATATCAAAAAAAGTTGAAACTAACATAATAACTTTGCACTCAACAATCCAAACATTTTTATTTATTTCATCGATCGCAAAAACATCATAATCCCCTAATTCCTGTGGGTGAACTTTATCTAGTTTCTTAAGCTCAAAATTTGTTTTTATTAATTCAAAATTTTGATTACTAAATATATTTTTTAAATCATATACTATTTTATTTTCGTATTCTCTTTTCCAGTTAAATATTGTCTGAACAGTGTTTGGCAAATTTGATCTATAAGGTAGCATGAAATCAAATAATCCATTAATCCACTCTCTTTTGAGATTATCAAAAGTTATTGGTGAAAATATTATTTCTTCACCATAGCTAAATATTGGCCTTACATCAAATCTATTCTCTCTGTCATTTTTATTTCCTATAGGCAAATAGAAGTCAGCTTTGTCATTAATGGTTTTTAAGTTTTTTTCATCAATGATTAGATACTTAAGATACTTATCAGCGTCACTTAGTTCAATTGATAAATCAATAATATTTATAAAATCGTTTAGTAAAACATCTCTCGACGAAGAGTACACATTAGATCCAACTTTCTGTACTATTTGTTCGTCAAACCCTTTACTGAAATAGGATAATAGATCCAGAAAAATTTCAAAATCTAAACCAGTATCTTTTGCAAATGAAATTTTAATTTTTCCAAAATAATTGCTATCAATAACTTCATCCCTACTCAAACCAATATTGTTATTATAGATTCTCTTTATTAATTCATTATTTTCTTCTTCAGTGTTAAAAGGTATTGTATCTACCGTAAAATCTTCACTAACTTCAACATATGATTCATCTTGGGTAAAGTAGCACATATCAGCAACATCACTAAGCACAATGAGCCAATTCGCATAAGCAAGAGCAAACAAAATGCTATCATTTTCAGGCTCTATTTTGCTTTCATTATTTAGATATAAGTTTGTTTCTATTATATATAATACTTTTCTAGTTTCGTATTTGGATTTTTCACGTTGATTAATAATTCTTTCTCTAACCTCAATATCTTTTTTTAGATCTAGATTTTGATAAGACCCATAGCGCGCTCTATTTATATGAATACTATGAAGCAAAGATGAATAATAATCTAATAATATGCGATGCAGAGCAATTCCTGAAAATTTTGAAACTTCTTTTTCAAAATCCTCTATTAAATACTTTTGCATACTTCGTATAATTCTGTTCGCATCCTTACCTTTATAAACGCCTGGAGAAATATTATTAGAGTTACATAAAATTGCTATCCTTTTTCGAACTTCATGAAAGTGATGTGATTCAGGAGAATAAAGTTTATAATAATCATTCCAGATATAATCAATTCCTGTAGTAAACACACCAATCATTTTAGGACATTTTGATAAAGATAAAATTTTAGATTTAAATTTTGAACTAAGTTTTGGTCTACGCTCTAACATTGGCAAAAATATCTCTTCCAAAATTTTTAGCTCTACACTTCGATTAGTTGCTGATTCTAAATCAGCAAAAATCTTAACCTTGTCCTTAACTACAAATTTAATTAGCCACTTTCCGCCATAATAAAAAGCATCACTATAACAATAAACTCTATCCTCATTAAGAAAAGACGTAGGTTCTATATTTTTTGCATATTCAATAGGCATAAACATTAATTGTATGCGATTTTCTAAAAATATTTCTTTTAAAGAATTTACTCCTTCATCTATTATCTCATCTAACACTTGATGTATTTGCCTATAATCTTCTATGTTTTTTAAATCTTTGTAAAATTCAATATTATTTGATTGAAAAATATAGTTATCTTGATCTAAAGGAATCAATCTTCCTCCGAAACCTGTTCCATATTTCGAAAAAATTTCGAAACTATCAGATTCAAATTCTACTATTTTCCAAGCAAATGGCTCACAAAACTGATAATCATCTGAAATAAATGGGTATGCTTTCAATTCATTTTTAAAATATTCCACAACGCCAACATTTTCAGTATCATAACCAACATCAAGCATACTAAACTTAATAGCTCCTTTAGAAATGTAACGTTGTTGGTTTTTCCATGTGAAAAAGAATGCTGCATCACTTCCGAAACCTAAAACTTGTTCAAACTCATTTTCTGAACTATATGTAAGATATTCAAAAAGCTCATCGATATTATCCATAAAATTCAAATAATAGATTACATCCAGTGCTGTGCATTTTTTTCTGCTATTCTGTTCTTCCAAAATAACATTCATTTGATTAGGATTTGAGAAACTGTCATATAACAAAAACACAATTGGAAAATCATTTTTAATGGAAAAACCTCTTAATATTCCTGACTCAAAGCGATCATATATTTCACCAAATTCAAGTTGATTTGATTTGTGCAACTCATTTATCCTATCTATTTCTTTTGTCAGAGTTTTTTCGGTATACTCATCTTTATTAATTGCAATAACAACCCCATTATTTCCTTTTGCTACAAATGTATATACTGGCGTATCTTCACTTGGTTTTCCGTCAAAAAATAATTTTGCAGGTGCATACATTTCACAATTAACAGATCTATCTAATTCAAAAAGACTAAAGACTCTCTCAAAAATGCCGTTATTAACAACAACTATTTTCTCCTCATCTGTTAGTCTACTTTCCCATAAGTCATATAAATCTACTAATATAGAAGCATTAAAAACTGGATAAATATCGCTTTCTTTAATTATAAAATGCTTTTTTTCTATTAAATGATTTGCATCAAATATGCATGATAAATCGTGGATGTTATACTTAGAAACTTCTTCATTAAAAAAAATTTTTGTTTTGTCATACAACTCAGATGATGGAAGAACAAACCTAGGCTCATCAGCTCCATCATTTTTATTGACATCAATAAAATATTCGATAACATTTGATGAATACTCAAAAACTAAAGTTAATTCCTTTTCTTGATTAGTCATTCTTGCAACAGATGGCAAAAAATTAATACAAGCAAAAACGTTGTTATGGCCAGTTCCAACTATGACTCTATAGAATACATTTTTATAATTAATTCTCACATCACCAAAATCTTCTACAGTATAATCATCAAATATTGTAGGTTTACAGATGGCATAGATTTTTGAAAAAAACTCCGAAAATTCACTATAAGTCTTTATTTCCTTTGTTCCTTCATTTTTATGCTCGAAAAGACAAGCATTTAATGCAAGACAAGATTCTAACGTTGACCTATTATTTATACAAATATTAATGCAGAAAATAGCCTGAACTAAATCCTCGAATAAATACTTATCAGTAATTTTAATCAACTTGTTTATTCTATTATATATACTCGGAAAAGCTTCTGAAGTTGTTTTTTCTAACATATGTAATCCTCCTTTTAATTACTCATAATTTGGATTTAAAGTTTAGATTCATAACAAATATTAATAATCTCTTATAATCACTTTCTATGCAAAATCTATCTAATGCATATTGTGTTTCTCTACCACAATTTTAGTAAAATTTAGTATATTTCTTATATAAGATTCAATTGCTCTTCTAATTTCTATCATTTATATTATCCTTATTTTCTTGTTAATTTCTTCCTATACTGATGTGCTGTTTAGAACAATTATGTGCCATAATTACTCTAAACAGCACACCAATGATTTATTTTATTATTTAATAGAGAGCTTGAAAACCTTGATTCTTCGTGAATATTTGCCGTTTTCATAATTATGACACGAAACCCACAACAAGGATCCATTACTGTATCTGATGGCTTAAGATCTAACAAGTCACGAAAAAGTTCAGTTATATGTCTAGGGGTTATTATTCCCAAAGCCTGACCGTTACCGCCAGAATAAGACATAAACTCCCCATAAAATAGTCCTAAATAATCTTCACCATTTTTATGGTATCTAATTGATTGATATATACTTTTATATAAAAACTCAGTATAGTGCTTATTTGGAGTTTTCCCTAAATTGGATTCAATTTGATTTATTTTTGTAGTACCTTTTATAACAGAAAATTGATTCAATAATTGATCTCTTTTTACGTCAGGTGACACACGTGCTCTATTAAGATTATCTCTTATGGCATCATAAATTTTTTCGCCATCAGTCTTATTAGAATCCCCAGTAAGCATTTCAATGGAAAAATTCCCATATTCCATTTCTCTTAAAGCTAATAAAATACCTGATACAATTCTATGTTTCTTTTCATTTCCTGATACACCAATTGCTAATACTTTATGTATATGAGGTATTTTTTATAAGATGTTTCCCATAAAACAATGCACCACTAACTGCATAATCACAAATAGATAAAACATCTTCTGCTATAATTCTATCATCTGTCCTTTTTTCATGCATAGAAAAAGAATTTTTATATTCTATGACAATTATAAAATCTTTGACTATCCCAACATATTCTGGAAATCCAACTTTGCCGTTTCCTCTTTTGGACGCAATTTTAAGCGCATCATCCATTTCCTTTATTGTAGAGCCTTGTGAATCTAAATTTAATTATGCTTCTTTAAGTAAATCATAGACCCATAAATCTGTACTCTTTTCTTTTAATTTTATATTTCATACTCCATAATGTCTTCAACTTTACACTCAAGAACATAACAAATTTTTGCTAAGGTTTCTAAGTCAATTCTTTTAACCTTATTATTGCAATAAGAATTAAGTTGTGTCCTTTGAAGATTTGCTTCTTTTTCTAACTTGTTTTTGCTTATATTTTTCTCTTCTAAAACTTGGTCTATTTTAAAAATAATATTGCCAAAGTTTTGCATTAATCTCTCTCCCTTGTCATTTTAAAAATCGGCTTTTCATTTAAATATATTCTATCATATTTTAAAAACTTCTTACAGGTCTAAGATGCTTTTAAAAAGTGATTCTATTTATTTATTTCTTTCTTAATAACAAGGAGTGTATATCCCATATTTCTTTTGACAATTTTCCTATTTTTTCTCTCATATAACCAATATCTTTCTTATAAATAACACCCGTTATATTAGTTGCTTTTGCAATTTGGTTTATATTATTGTCGCATTTGATACTAACCATTGAAGATCTCTAAATGGCTCTAGGACTACAATGTAAATTTCTTTTTTTCATCTTTTAAATATATTTTTAGTAGATTTTTTAAATTTATTTTATACTAGATGTCGCTTTTAATTGTACAACCTATCAAATAAAAAAGACCATAACACTTAAGTTATGATCTAATTTTTTGTCCAAATGTAAACCACTTGGAACTATTATTCAATTTATTCTTTTTTACTTCCAGTACCATTTGAGTACCAGTATCCATTTTCCATTCTCTTTATAGCTTGTAATTAAGCCATTTTAGAAAATTTTACGATTACTCCCATTCTTCTTTTCCAAATGTACAGTATATCCCAAATCGTTCAAAATACTAGGTTCTATTTTTTCTATTATCACTAAATCCACCTAATTACAGGACGTTTTCAAATTTTTAGTCCCGTCCCAGTCCCAGTACCGGAGAAATATCGTTTTAATATAATATCTCTTAAGCTTGTTTATCAAGTTTTCAAATTAATGTCACTTCGAATTTAGTTCATTTTTACTTTTTGCTTAGAGGGTTTAAATCTAAATATATTACATGGTAATTATCCATTCTATGTATATAAGACAAAAGATCTACAGAACCTAAAGTAAGGAGATTTTGTTAAAATATTTGGTCAAGTAAAAACAAGAATTTATAACAAAGGGAAAGAACATAAGAATGTCCGTATTTTGTCTTCTAAGCCCTTAAAAGCAAAAGAACAAGGTAAAGAGTCAAGAGAAGGATAAAAAGTCAATATTAGGGCAAATAAAAAGCTTTAAGACAGATGACAAAACTAAGTCAACTAAGAAAGACCATAGCAAAGGTGCAGAAAGATAAATATCGGCAGTCTTCGGACTGCCTTTATTTTTTTGCTCAGTTTAACGCGGTAAATCATACGATTGAAAGGAATCTGTGTTATATGCTATAATTAGGTGGATAATCTATATATTTAAAAAGGTAAAATATAGAATTGGAGAAAGATATGGAAGAAAGTGAAATTTATCATCCTTCTTTCGATATAGATTTTTTGTATTCTTATGATTTTAAAACTATCAAGCTAGGGGGATATTATGAAAAGGTTTAATGGATTTCAATTGAAACTATTTATGGCAATGCTTATGGTTCTTGATCATTTAGATCATATTCCGGGACTTTTACCACCATGGTGGGCAGAAAGCTTTCATGTCATAACAAGATGTGTTGCACCATTTTTTGCTTACATGGCAGTTGAAGGCTTTCTTCATACCCGAAGCAGGTTGAAATATAATGGGCGTCTGTTTTTGTGGGCAGGCATTATGTTTGTGGGTAACTTTGGAGTGAACCATCTGTTAAATGTAGATTCCCTGACAATTGACAATAATATTTTCTTTACATTGGCGATGGGAGTGCTTGCATTAAACGTATGGTGCTATCCTGTAAAAAGTGACAAGATCAGTTCGAAAGTAATATTAGCATTGCGTATTCTGGTTGCAGTTCCGATTACTGTTTATGCATGCCTAGCATATGAAGGCAGCCAGGCTGTCGTTCCATTTATGCTCATTTGTTATTTTTTGCGTAATAAAGTAAACATTCGAAATATTGCTATTTGTGTGTTGTCTGTATTGCTGTTCATTCTAACTTTTGAGATTTATCCATCTATGGACACAACCATAAAGATGATGATGTTCAACAGTGACTGGTTGGTTTTCACAGCATTACCATTTATGTATTTATATAATGGAGAACAGGGACCAAAAACAAAATTCAGCAAATATTTCTTCTATATATTCTATCCAGCTCATTTGTGGATACTGGCCTTGATCGGGTACATTACCACTATTGTATAAGTAGGCAGAAAATTAAAACAATATTAAAAGTTTATCATATTGAAAAAATATTATGGAAATAAGGGAAATATCAGCAACACCGTTGATGATATAGCTTTGACGTAAATGAAGGAGAATACATTGGTATTATGTGTGCATCCTTATGGATGAGTCAAAAGATGAAGAACTTATTAATGCTCCGTATGTATTAAATATGAATGTAAAAGACTCGGAGATGAGAAATGTAAAGGATTATTTGGATAATAAGATAAGAGAATCGATAATGCCAAATGAAAAGTACGATATTAACACAAAAGCAGATATTTAAATGAATCGAAAAAGTGATCTAGAATCTTTAAAGAAAGTCGAATTTGCGATGGTTTTCATTATTTTTATTCTTAATGTGACAAATGGTTATTCATCCATTAATTTAAGTCTTATGAGTAGAAAGAAGGAAATTGGCAGCCTTTATTCATGCGGTATGGACGTAGATGAGTTAAAGAATATTTATCGAAAAGAGTTTATAGGAGAGCAAATAAAATCATTTATTGTTGCGGGAATAACCACATTAGGAGTCATGATTGTAATATCTCGTATAGCTCCTAATTTAAGTCTAAATATATTAATAAGATATTATGACTATAAATTATTTCTTGGATTTTCTATTGTGGTTTACGCAATCAACTTACTAATCTATAAATTTTCTTTAAAGAGAATTTTAGACAGACCAACAATCGATTTGATTAGAACAGAATAATTTCAAAGAAAGAGGAGTATTTATTAAATAGAAATTAAGCAAGAAGATATTTCTACTTGGACTTGTAATATTTGTTATTTCTTACCTACTTACAGTAGAAATATTTGAAAGCTATACAAGTCTTAGACAAACTAGACTCACTTTAATGTTTGTCTGCCCAATTATTGGACTAATAGGTTTAATATTTGGGATAAAGGAAAAGGATAAATTGTTTAATGGCTTTAAATGTCCTTTTGATCTTATTACTTCCTATAGCAATGTTTGCTAGTCATATAGTAGGATTTCTTTAAGTAAGATAATAAGTTTAGAGTAAAATTTTGTAAATAATCTTAAAAAAGCTATAGGCTTATTCGCTTATAGCTTTTTATCTCTCCACTTCCTTCCCATAATAATTTTCATAATTCTTCCTATACTGAACAAGGTCAAAAAATTGTTCTTTATTCAAAGAATACTCTTGCATAAGGGTGTTCTTTTTTTCTTGCAATTTATCGAGTTTGGTTAGTATTTCTTTTGTGTTTGGTAGTTTTTTATAGTTAACTAAAATTTCTTTAGCGGCTATTTTATAGACTGAAAGCTCACTATAATATTCTTCTGCAAATTGCTTATCTTCAGGATTTTTCTTGTAGTATTTATAGATTTCACGATACTTATTTATAGTATTTATATTTTCCATATCTTGGGATAAACTCTTCATTTCAGTTTCAATTTTCTTTATTTTATCTAACAAGTCTTGTCTATCATCGGCAGATTTTTTTATTAGATCATCGAGTTGAGTAATTGAATTAATTCCTTGTTCTCTCAGTTTGATTATTGAATCAGCCATTGTTTTGATATTATGTTTTCTTGCCCAAACTTCATAACCTTTAGAGGATTGAACTTTTTTATTAGTAGATATATCAATAATATTTCCTACACGTTTTTTAATAGGATTAGCTTTGTTTTTTATAGCTAAATCTATTCTTTCTTTGATATTTTCTTCGGTATAATCTTCTCCGATAGTCTTCGCTCTTGTAAATCTTTGCTTATCTTTATGACGAAAAGCAATGTGTTTACCAAACTTAATTTCATAATCAAGAGATTTCATATTTTCTAAAAATTCTTCCCACGATTTAGACTTATTAATCATTCTATCTATATCAAATTGCAGTTTAGACTTCCATGAGTTTCCTTTCTTGTTTTGGTCATATTCGTACCAAGACTTACCAGCAGTTTTATATTTTCTTTTGTAAGCTTCATAATATTCATCAATGACTGAAAGCTTATTTTCTTTACATAATTCATCACTTTGATACCTGATTTTATGGTAAGTTTTTTTGTTAGATTGGTAGCACTTACCAGTATTGTAATTAACATTATTAAAAATAATATGGTTATGGATATGCCCTCTATCTATATGAGTTGCTAGAACAAATTCATAATCTTCTTTTAAAATTTCATTACATAATTCCATCCCAATTTCGTGAGCTTTTATAGGATCAACCTCTCCTGGTAGAAAAGATTGAATTAAATGTCTAGCCAGAACTGTACCTTTAGTATCATTATCTTCTCGTGTTTTCATAAATTGAATATGGGCAGTAGCTGGATGACATTTGAATGAAGATACCAAGACTTTTTCATCAGTTTTTTCGCTCTTAGTAATGTAATCTATTGCCAAATTTAGAGTTGATTTTATAGGATGTATTTTTGTAATTGCCATATTAATCACCAGAACTTTCTTTTGATTTATTAAGGAGTAAGGAATGGATCTGCCATATTTCTCTTGATAATTTTTCTATCTGTCTATTCATTGATTCAATTTCATTCTTGTAAATAACACCAGTTGTATTAGTTGCTTTTGCAATCTGGTTTATATTATTTGTTGCATTTGAAAGTAACCATTGAAGATCTCTAAATGGTTCTAAATCTACTATATAAATTTCTTTTTCCAATACACATTTCCTAAGAAAGTGAGACATAGTTTTACAATTTGCAAGTTTCATTTTCTTTTCAAATATTTCTTTTTCTTCGTCTGTTAAATATATTTTTAGTTGATTTTTTCTTGTTCTATTATCCATATATTTCTCCTTTACTCATATTTTTTGGGGTCTTAGGGTTCTCCCTAACAAGGTAAAAATCGTAAAATTATATAGCCTTAAAGTCTATTGATTTTTTGATTTTTTCGTAAGTGGGTACTCACTTACTGTGCTTGCTATTATTAACAAGTCTAAAATTTATTTTTTAATATTTTTTCAAATAGGAATTAATAAGTGTAACTGTAACTTATAAAATAAAAACTTCCAAAATTAGGCGAGCTTGTTTTAAGAGTCTATGACAACTCCTTATTATCAAGCCATTAATTTATGTAATCCTAATTTAAGAAGATTTATAACGATTGGTTACAGGTTACAAAGTTACATTTGTATCTTTACTTGATTTGCAGTATCTATTTCTAATTGATTTTCTTTTTTCCATTCTTCTGGCAATAAATTCTTGTCAACTTCTATAAAGTCAGTTTCATTTTCTTTTTTCTTTTCATAGTATAGTTTTACTGGAATTGAGACTCCACTTGGTGATATTCTCTTGGTCTTTGATGACCTAACTGGAATCCACTCTTGAAAATAATTATCCATAATCTCTGAAAAAGATTTTGATTTTATTTGGTAGCCTTGCATGGTTAGTTCTTTGAAACAAGTTATATTTGGATCTGCACTTTTTGGCTTATATTCTTCTAAGAAATATCTAATGTCTTCCACATCTGGGTTTAGATATTTGAATTTTTCTTGTTCCTTATACAAGTCTTTTAAAAGATTTTTTGGTATAGTCCATGCGTGAGTCTTGTTTTTAAAGATTTCATACCCTAAGGCTAGAGCCTGATTAAAATCTTCTCTTATAAGAGATATATATTCTTTATCTGAAATTTTTTCTTTATTATTTTTATCTGGATATATAGTCCTTACTCTTTTATTTGGGTTGCATTCCACAGGCAAATATCTTCTTTCTCCAGTATGATCATTAAGAAAAGTTCTTTCGTTTAATGTCCCTATAAAGATGCAAGTTCTTGGCACGTCTGTTGCATATTTTTCGTAGGGTATCCTTATCCTATCGCTTAATTTTGATAAAAAAGATTTAGCTTCATTAGCCGATTTTGCATTTCTTAAAGCAACAAATTCTTCGATTTCAACAACAGTTTTACCCATAAGATTCATTATAGCATCCTTGCCTTGAATGTTTTCAATTGTGCAAAACCAATCATTTGTTATGGACAAGTATCTTGCAAAAGTCGATTTGCCTATACCTTGTCCACCAACTAAAACAATCATCTCATCAAACTTAGCTCCTGGATTGAAAATTCTTTTTATCATGCCCAATATCATATGTTCCATTATCCAATTGTTAAGCTCTGTATCATCCGCTCCTAAATACCTTGGTAAAAGTTTTCTAATGGCATTTTTATCTCCATTCCATTTTAGATTTTGAAGATATTGCTTTGGCGGACTCACTTCATATTGGTGAGCTACAAAACGAATAGCTTCCCACATTTTGTTTGAGTTATAATTTATTCCAAAATGTTTTTCTATCTCTAAGCCTAGTCTATTGTTTAAAGAATCATCCCAAAGTCGTATTTGATTTTCCTTTATATTTCTTTCTCCAATAATTTTCCCCTGGAATTTTATTTCATTGGTAAATTTATCAAAGAATATTTGTCCATCAATGATCTTTTGGTTTTGGCAATATTTTGGATTTAAAATAGCAGTTACAATATTCCCAGTAATTTGTCTAACCGTTCCCTTATCTGTCGTTTGTAAGTCTAATAAGGCGTAAGTCTGATCTATTTCTGGGAATTTTAATTTAATATCTGTCATAAAACTCACTCCTTTTCTTTTTACAAGTAACTAATCTCTTCAAATTTTTATATTTGTTTTTCATTTTATCCTCCTGTCTGGTATAAATAAGACTCCTGTGGTAAAATGAACTTGTCTAGAGAACACTTCTCACAGGAGTGTATGCCTTTACTCTTTGTAGTAGGGGCTTTTTTCTTTTTTGATTTCTTCATATATTTCTAAAACATAGATTAAAATATCAGCTTCATAGTCATTTAGTTTTCCAAACTTTTTAATGACTTTTGCTAGTTGAAATATTTCCTTGGCAATATTATCAGAAAGTCTGTAATCACTTACTAACTTAACTTCGTGATTTAATAGCATTTGTAGAAAATAATCTTGTTTTTTAAGTCCACTTATTGCAATTTTTTTGTTTATTAGATCATATTCTTCTTCAGATACTCTAAAATTTAAAATTCGATTTCTTTTTCTATTTTTCTCTTTATTTCGATTTTTTTGTGAAATGTCATCTAATGAATGTCTTCTAAACATCTTTATCGTCCTCTTCTAATAAATCTTTCCAATCATTTGCCTTATTACTTCTTACTTGCGTTAAAGACAGAGCCATCTCTTTTTGCTTGCTAGGGAAAAGGTGAGCATATCTATAGGTGATGTCAATCGATTCATGTCCAACCCTATCAGCTATTGCAGTTGCAGAAAATCCAAGTTCAATCAATAGTGAAACATGAGAATGCCTTAAATCATGTATTCTAATTCTTTTTACTTGAGATTTCTTAGATCCCCTATCCATTTCATGGTGGAGGTAGCTCTTAGAAAAATTAAATATTAAGTCTTTTGGTTTTATCTTATAAAAACTATCTATATATTCTTTGATCTCATCATTTAAAAATTCAGGCATAACTATTGTCCTAATGCTTTTTTTAGTCTTAGGGGCTGTTATTACATTTTTCCCATCAATCCTTTGTAAAGATTCATCAATTTTTAATGTATGCCTTTCAAAATCAAATTTCTCTTTTGTTAAGGCTAATAATTCTCCCATTCTAAGACCACACCAATACAAAAGTTCAAAAGCATAGAATGATTCAGGTTTATCTTTAATGGCTTCTATAAATCTTTCATATTCATCTTGAGTCCAAAATAGCATTTCATCAGCTTCTTTTTCTCCCATAGATCCAACATCACGAGCAACATTAGTTTTTAAATTGTAGTACCTACAGGCATGATTTAAGATACTAGATAACTGGGCATGAATAGTTCTCAAATAAGTAGGAGAGTAGTTTTTACCATTCTTATCCTTAATCTTCATAAGCTCATTTTGCCATTGAATTATGGTTACATTACTTATCTCATTAAGCATTAGATCACCTATATAGGGAAGTATTTTTTGATTTACAATTGCTTCTTTTGTCCTCCAAGTATTTTCTCTTATTCTTGGTTTTCTATCTCTCTTATAAAGTTCAAAAAACTCCCTAAAGCTCATTTCAATTGATTCAGAATGTTGATTTAAGAATTCTTGTTCCCATTTTAATGCTTCTTTTTTTGTTGAAAATCCACGTTTTTTCTTAGTTAATTTTTCTCCTTTCCAGTTGGTATAATAAAACCTGCAATACCAAGTCTTATTTTCACTTTCATCTCTGTATGCTGGCACTTTAAACCTCCTTTGTATTAGTTGGTTTATAGCAATACTTTTCCATAAAGTATTCTCTATTTACCTTTCCTCTTTGTATACGATAGCCTAATTTAAGTAAGTCTTGATTCATATCGTTTATTATCTGATATGCTGTTGTCCTACTTACATCAAGAAATTCTTGTACATCTTTTGCATTCATAAAAATACCTTTCATAATGTCCTCCTTTTATAGTTTGAAGGTTCTACATCCTCAAAAGGGCGAGCATTAATTTATATATCTTACAATTTCCGTTCAATATCGAACTGTATGTATATATAATAACAGTTCATATTTGTTCTGTCAAGTTTTTTCTATTTATTTTTTTCTAAAATATTCAAATGTTTGCAGATATTTGTAACAGAACAGTTTTGTTGAGCTTTTGTTCATTTTGTGATAAAATATTTATAGTTATTGTGAAATAAGGAGGATTTAGTTTGATTTCGGGAGAAAAATTAAAAAAGTTAAGACTTATGCGAAACTTAACTCAAAAAGAACTTGCCATTAAGTCTGGTTTGACAGATGCTGCTATAAGAAATTACGAGCTTGGAAATAGATCTCCAAGTAATGAACAATTACAAAAAATATCTGAAGCACTTGATTGTGATATATCAGCATTAATTAATCATGAACCTAATTCTATTTTTGAAATAATGCATATAATCTTTGATTATGAAAAAGATATGAAGTTTAGACCGTTGGCAGGTGATGGAGAAATTACTGGACTTTTATCAAATGATGTAGACTTCAATAATTTTCTTATAGAATGGAATGAGATGAGAAAAAAACATTACAACGATGAAATAACAGACGAGGAATTTGAAGATTGGAAGTTGTCTTTTCCTAAGAAATCAAGATTTTTGAAAAATAAAACAAAGCATGAGTAAAGAAAGGATTTTTATATGATTATATATACTACAAATGAATGGAAAGGGTATGGCAAACAAAATTATTATTGGAATGAATACAGGTTAGAATGCAATGAAGTTAGAAAATATAAATGCAATAGACATAAATTTTTTGATGGCAAAGAGAACAATTGGGAAGAAAGCGAAGAACTTATAGAGTCTTGGGCACTTTATGATCCTAATATGCCAGAATGGCTACATCAATATCTATAATATAATTCACTACATAGACGCAAAAAGACCGAAGCACTCACGCTACGGTCTAATTTTTTTGTATTCATTTGTAAAGCCACTTTGAGCTATTATTGGATTTATTCTTTTTGAAACCTTTACCCAATTTTGTCCCATTTGCTCATTCTAACAAGCTATAAACCTTGAAAACAAGCCGTTTTCAGTAAAATATATCCTATTCCCATTCAATTGTTCCTGGTGGTTTTGAGGTTATGTCGTAGACTATTCTTCCTACTCCTTTTACTTCGTTTATCATTCTATTTGATAGGGTTTGTTGGAGTTCGTATGGCATGTCGAAAGCTTCTACTGTCATTGCGTCTTTGCTTGATACTGCTCTTACTACTACTACGTAGTCGTAGGATCTTTCGTCGCCTTTTACTCCTACTGTTCTTAGTGGGGTAAATACTGTGAAATATTGCCAGATATCTCTGTTTAATCCTGCATTTTTTACTTCTTCTCTTAGAATTGCGTCGGTTTCTCTTACTATTTCTAATTTTTCTTCTGTTATATCTCCTATAACTCTTATTGCAAGTCCTGGTCCTGGGAATGGTTGTCTCCATACCATTTCTTCTGGAACGCCAATGCTTTCTCCAAGTGCTCTAACCTCGTCTTTGAAAAGTTCTCTTAGTGGTTCTACTACTCCTTCAAAAAGCATATCTTCTGGAAGTCCGCCTACATTGTGGTGGGATTTTATTACTGAACCTTTTCCTTTTCCACTTTCTATTACGTCTGGATATATTGTTCCTTGTACTAAATATTTTGCATCACCAAATTTTTTGGCTTCTCTTTCGAAAACTTCTATGAAGTGGTTTCCTATTATTTTTCTTTTTTCTTCTGGTTCTTCTACGCCTTTTAAAAGTTCAAGAAAATCTTTTGAAGCATCTACCATTTTTACGTTTAAGCCAATTTGTTTATATTGTTCCATGACTGATTTTGCTTCGTCTTTTCTTAATAAACCGTGATCTACGAAAATACATTGAAGATTATCTCCAATTGCCTTGTGAACAAGTGTTGCTGCTATTGTTGAGTCTACTCCACCAGATAGGCCGCAAATCATTTTTTCGCCAGCGTATTTTTCTTTTATATTTTCTATTGTTTCTTGGGCCAAGTCTTTCATTATCCAGGTTTTTTTTGCCTTACAAATATTTAAAACGAAATTTTCTAATATTTGAAATCCATATTCGGAATGGGCAACTTCTGGGTGAAATTGTACGGCATAAATATTTTTTTCTTCGTTTTCAAATCCTGCTATTGGGCAATTTAATGACCAGGCAGTTTTTTTGAAACCTTCGCCTATTTTTGTAACTTGGTCTCTGTGGTTCATCCAAATTATTGACTCTTGGGCTACATTTTCATATAATTTTGATCTTTGGTCAACAAATAAAGGAGTTTTTCCGTATTCTCCTTTTTCTGCCTCGCTTATTTCTCCATCAAAATGAAAAGCTAGAGCTTGCATTCCATAACAAATTCCAAGAATTGGTACGTTTAAATTTAAAATTTCTGGATTTAATTTTAGGCTGTCGTCACTGTGGATTGATTGTGGACCACCTGTCAATATTATTCCGTCTAAATTTTCAAGATCAAGAGTTTTTAAATCCACATCACAATCATGTAATGTTGCATAAACTCCCATCTCCCTTATTCTTCTTACAATAAGTTGGTTATATTGGCCACCAAAGTCCAATACCATAATTTCGGATTTTTTTTCCATCTATCCCTCCTATATTTCTCCAAATATTGCAAAATATTTCATATAATCAAGATTATCCATCTTGTAGTAGCTATACTTCGTATCTTCATCATACTTTTTAAAGTGTAAATTTTCTATAATAGATTTAAAAGCTCCATTATTTTTTTCTGCCTTTAAATAAATTTCTTTTTTCTCACCAAGGGTAAAGAAATAATCTATGACTGCTTCTAGAGCTTCTCTCGCATATCCCCTATTTCTTAGTGATTTATTTATAATTATAAAAAGACCTACTCCGTCGTTTTTATCAAAGGCTTTAACAACTCCTATTGAATCGTTCATTCCTTTTTTTACAATGTGCCAAAAATTATAATCTTCTTTTACTTTATAATATTTTGCAGTTTTTCCTATTAATTCTTCTTTTGTTTCTGTATTTGTAAAATAAAAAAATTTTGGATCTTCTATAAATTCTAAATTTTTTTCTAAATCTGCCTTTTCAAATTTTCTAATAATAAGTCGTCTTGATAGTATAAGTTTGGTGTTTTCCATAAGCCTCCCTCACATAAAAAATAAGCTGCAAAGGCAGCATATTTTTTAAGAAAAATTCTTTTTGTAATATTCTAGCACATCAGTTGCTGTTTGTTCAATTGTATTTAATGATACATCAAAAACTTTACAATCTAAATCTTCAAATACACCTTTTGCATATTCTAATTCTCTGTTGATCCTCTCCTTATCAAAATATTCGCTTTTTGATTTTAAGCCAAGACCTTTTGACCTGTCTTCTCTAATTTTTGATAATTTATCAGGATCTATGGTAAGGCCTATGATTCTTTTTGGATCAATTTCAAAAACTTCTTCTGGTAGTCTAATTTCTGGAACCAAAGGAAGATTAAACACCTTGTAGTCCTTAGTTGCAAGAAGCATAGTTACTGGGGTTTTTGATGTTCTTGAAACTCCAAGTAACAATATATCTGCCTCTTTTATTCCTCTTGGATCTTTTCCATCATCATATTTTACAGCAAATTCAATGGACTCGATCATAGAAAAGTAATCTTTTGATAATTTTCTTGTGAGTTTTTTCTCTCTTAGGGCCTTTTGTCCTGTAACTTGTTCAAAAAGTGAAAGTGCAGGTCCCAATATATCTATAACCTTGATATTTTCTTCTTGAGCTTTTTGTATCAAATATTCTTCGAGTTTTTTCTCGGCTATAGTTTGGATTATTATTGAATCTTTTGGAATTTTCTCAACAATTTTGTTGATTTTTTCTTCGCTATCTATATTAAATTTTCTCTTAACATCAAATTCTACATTTGGAAAATGAGTAACTACTGATTTTGCGAATGTTTCAGCTGTTGCTCCAGTAGAATCACTGATTATATAAACATTCAAAACATCACAAGCCATATTATCTCCTATTTAACTAAATCTTTTATATTAAATATTCTAGAAATATTTTTAGCTAGTTTATTTAATAAGGCCAACCTATTATTTTTAATTTCTTCATCTTCAACCATTATCATTGTGTTATCTAGATATTCATTACCAATTTGTCTTGTTGATGCAATTTCGTCAAGGGCCTTTTCATACAATTTTTGACTTAAATATTTTTCACAATCTAGCCCTTCTATCGCATCATAGTATTCTTTTTCTAGGCCTTGGTCTAATTTTTCTACATCAACATCTACACTTTCAAAATCTTTGGTGAAATTATTAATTCTTGTGAAATAATTTAGAATTTCTTCACTATTTTCTTTTTCAACAAATTCTTCCAAAGTTTTTACTTTTTCTATAACTGATAAGATGTTTGTTTCTCCAGTAGAAAGAACTGCATTTACTAAATCATATCTGTATCCCTTATCAATCATCATATTTTTAAGTCTATCTATGAAAAATTCTGTGATTTTTTCTAGAGTTTTATCATAATCAAAGGAAATTTCATTTTTTTCTGTGTAAACAAATAAGGAATCTTTGATCAAATCTTTTAAATCAACATTAATTTTATTATCTGCAAGAATATTTATAATACCAATTGCTGATCTTCTAAGTCCAAATGGATCTTGGCTTCCTGTTACATAATTTTCAATTATGTATAAACCTGTGATTGTATCGATTTTATCTGCTATTGAAAGAACTATTCCTGCTACTGATTTTGGCAAAGAATCCTCTGAGCTTCTTGGCTTATAAGCTTCTTCGATTGCATTTGCAACTTGACTGTTTTCTCCAGAATTTTTGGCATAAATTCTTCCCATAGTTCCTTGAAGTTCTGTAAATTCAATAACCATTTTTGTTACAAGGTCAGCTTTTGAAAGATAGGCTGCTCTTAATAAATTATCTGATACGTCTTCACCAAGTTTGAATTCCTCAAGATAATTTTTGGAAAGAGATATAAGTCTTTCAGTTTTTTGATAAACCGAACCAAGTCCTTCAAAAAATGTAAGTCTTTTTAGCTCTTCTACATATTCTTCTAGCTTTTTATTATTATCTATATCATAGAAAAATTTTGCATCTTCAAGTCTTGCTGTAAGAACTTTTTTATTTCCATTTATTACATTTTCTTTGGCATAATCGTCACCATTTCTTACCAACAAGAAATATGGCATAAGATTTTCATGATCATCTACAATTGGAAAATATCTTTGGTGATCTTTCATTGGAGTTATTATTACTTCTTTTGGTAATTTTAAATATTCGTGATCAAGCTCACCCAACAAAACTGTAGGATATTCTACTATATTTATAACTTCTTCAAGCAAGTCTTCATCTTTTAAGAATTGTCCGCCGATTTCTTTGGCATAGCGATTTAGGCCTCTTAAAATTATTTCTCTTCTTTCTTTATAGGATAAAATTACATAATTTTCTCTCAAAAGATCTAAGTAGGAATCAATTTTATCTACTATTATTTCACTTTTTCCTAAAACCCTGTGACCCTTTGTTGTATTTGAAACTTTTATTCCTTCAGCTTCAAATTCTAAAATTTCATCATCTAAAAGGGATAAGAAATATCTGATTGGTCTTGCAAATCTAATTGATTTTCCTCCCCATCTCATAGATCTTGGAAAATTTAATGATTTTACAAGTTCATATACGTTTTTTTGTAAAACTTCTTTTATTGATGGGCTCTCTTCTTTTTTTTCTACATAAATATATTCTTCGCCCTTAAAATCTTTGATTATTACATCAGATACTTCAGCTTTTTGTCCTCGCAAAAATCCTAAAAGTGCCTTTGATGGATTTCCTTCTTGGTCATAGGCGATTTTTTTGGAAGGTCCTTTTACGCTTATAAGCTCATCTGATATGTTTTCACTTAGTCCATCAAGTAAAATTGCAAATCTTCTTGGAGTTGATTCTACTTTTATTTCTTCTAAGCTTAACTTATTTTCTTCAATTAACTTTTTAAATTTTTCTTCAAGCTGGTTTTTTGTTGAATTTATATAAGCTGAAGGGAATTCTTCAACTCCTATTTCTAATAAATATTTGCTCATTACTTATCCTTTCTTAAAAGTGGATATCCTAGTTCTTCTCTTTTTTCTATATATGCTTTTGCAACCTTACTAGAAATATCTCTTACTCTTTTAATATAGTGACTTCTTTCTGATGCTGAAATTGCTCCCATGGCATCTAATGTGTTGAAAGTGTGGGATGATTTTAAAACATTATCGTAAGCTGGATAAACAAGTCCCTTGTCAATTAATCTATTTGCTTCCTTTTCATAAATTTCAAATAATTGTTCCAAAACTTCACTATCAGCATCTTCAAATGAATACTTTGAATTTTCATATTCTGGTAATTTGAAAACATCTGAATATTTCAAATCTTTTGACCACTCTATATCAAAAACATTATCTACATTTTGTAAATACATACAAACTCTTTCAAGACCCATGGTTATTTCTCCACTTTCAAGCTCGCAGTTTATTCCGCCAACTTGTTGGAAATAAGTAAATTGGGTTATTTCCATTCCATCAAGCCAAACTTCCCAGCCAAGTCCCCAAGCTCCAAGAGTTGGTGATTGCCAATTGTCTTCTACAAATCTTATGTCGTGTTCTTTTGGATTAATTCCAATTACCTCAAGACTTTTTAAATATAAATCTTGGATATTTTCTGGAGTTGGTTTTAGTAAAACTTGTAGTTGATGATGTTGGTATAATCTGTTAGGATTTTCTCCATACCTACCATCAGCTGGTCTTCTTGATGGTTCTACATAAACAACTTTCCAAGGCTCTTTTCCCAAAGATCTCAAAAAAGTATGAGGATTCATTGTTCCTGCTCCTTTTTCTGAGTCATAAGGAAGCATAATTGATGCACCTTGTTCTTCCCAATATTTTATTAATTTTAGCATTAAATCTTCAAAATACATTTTCTCTCCTAATTATTTGACTAAATTTATTACCCAATCAAGTGAGCTAAATCTTTTAATTTCTAAACATTCTAATACATAGCTTGTTACCAAATTTATCATCTTTTTCTTTTCAATTTTCAAATTAATTTTTGAAACCTGGTCGGTTGGAGTATAGATTAATTTTAAAATATACAAATACTCATCTCTTGTAAGATATACTATATCCTTTTTTATTTTCTTGCAAGATGAATCAACCATTCCCCCATCTTTTACAGAAAAATAAGCATCATTAGGATTAATTTTTAATCCGCACAAGGAACATTCTTTTAAATTTGGTTTAAAACCCGAAAAAGATATGTACTTTAATAAAAAGCAAAGGAAAATATTAAAATAATTTTCGCTTGCTTTTTCAAAGCTATCAAAAGTCTTGTCCATTAAATTATAGACAAAATCTTTTTGGTCAAAATCAATTGTTCTCAGCAATAAATCACAAATTGCCGATTTGTATACTATTATATCAAAATTTTTGTTTGATTTCGAATAAGATTTTAATAATGACGCATCTCTTATTCCAAAAAATTTTTCTCCAGACTTATAAAGATTGTATGATGCTTTGACAAATCTTTGGGTTGAAGAAAGATTAGGATTTTTTTTATTTAAAACTCCCTTGGCAATTATGGAAATTTTTCCCATATCTTTTGTAAAAACTTCTATGATTTTACTTGATTCTCTGTAAGAAAATTCCCTTAAAACGAAACCTTCTACATTTGAATTATCATTTGTAACCAAACCTGTTCACCAATTTTTGTTTTTTACGCCAGTCTTTTTCGACCTTAACCCACAATTTCAAATTTATTTTGCTATCCATAAAAACTTCGATTTCTTTTCTTGCTTCCATGCCGATTTTTTTGATTTTACTACCGTTTTTTCCTATTACAATTTCCTTGTGACTTGGCCTTTCCAAAATAAGACTTGCATATATATCGTATAAATTTTTGCCATCTCTTTTTTTGAATTCATCTATTCTTACAAAAATTCCATGGGGAATTTCATTTGATAAATTTTTCAAAGCTTTTTCCCTGATAATTTCTGATACGATAAATCTTTCGTTTTTGTCAGTTATCATATCTGATGGATAGTAAAGTGGCCCTTCTGGCAAAATTTCCTTTACTGTTTCAATATATTTTCCAATATTTTCATCGTTTAAAGCTGAAATTGGAATTATGTAATCAAAAGTATTCAAGCCTATGTAGGTTTTTTTTATTTGATCAATTTCTCCTTCTTCTAAAAGGTCGCATTTGTTTATAAGAAGAATTTTTGGAACCTTTACTTTTTCTAAAATTTCCAAAATCATCTTATCAAGCCTTCCTATTTTAAGGGAATTATCTACTATAAATGTCACCAAATCTGAATCTTTGAGGCTATCTTCTGAAACTTCCAAAAGATGTTCTTGAAGTTTATTTCTTGGTGTTTGGATACCTGGTGTGTCAAGAAAAATTATTTGTGAATTTTCGTCGTTATATATTATTTTTATTTCATCTCTTGTGGTTTGGGGCTTGTTTGAAATTATTGAAATTTTTTCTCCTAAAATTTTTTCCATCAATGTAGATTTTCCTACATTCGCCCTTCCTACTACCGATACAAATCCTGATTTCATTTCTCCTCCAAATCTTTTTTTGAAAAGTTATATGGAAGAATGTCATCAAGTCCATATATCTTGTAATTATTTACTGAATTTGCTATTACAATTTTTGATTCTGAATCTAAAAATTCTGCCATAAATTGTCTGCAAACTCCACAAGGATAGGTCATTGTGCTATCACCTGTAATTACTATTGTGTCAATTTCTCTATCTCCAGCACTTATTGCTGATGATAGGGCAGATCTTTCTGCACAAAGTGTTACAGAATAAGCTGCATTTTCAATATTTACTCCCTTGTAAATATTTCCTTTTTTTGTTAAAACCACGCTTGATACCCTAAAATTTGAATAAGGTGAATAGGAATTTTTTTTATTTTCTATGGCTAGTTTTATTAATTCTTTTAAATCTTTTTTCATGAAAAAACTCCAAATATTAAAAGTGCTACAGCTGTTCCCAAAATTGCTCCCCTAATAATTTCTGGGAGGGAATGTATATTTGCTTCGAAACGACTTTCTGCAACTATAACAGCAAGTCCATAAAATACAAAAATCAAAAAACCTTCATCTATTCTCATAGATCCAATTGTTGCAAGGCAAAATGCTATTGATGTGTGACCTGAAACAAATCCTCCATGAAAAGCTGTTCCGTGTCCCTTATAAAAAATCCCCTTTAAAAATATGGTTAAAATAATTACGATTGAAACTGTAATAAGGGCAAGGTGGGACGGTTTTCTGGAAATTCTTAAAACAACTGATGAGGAAAAATTTGCAACCTTATCAAAAAATACCAAATAAGCAATAAAAATTGTATTTAAGGCTGAAACAAAAGTTGCAGCTGCAGACAAGTCCTTGCTGGCTTTAGCTTCTTTTGATTTTTTGCCTCCTCCACCAAGATTTACCGCTTGTTCCAAGGAAGTATTTAAAAGTTCACAAGAAATTACAAAGGCAATCGAGAAAACCAAAAACATCATTTCAACTCTTGAAACATTTAAAAACAAAGAAACTAAAAGAACAAGAACAGAAGTTATTATATGAAATTTCATGTTTTTTTCATTATTTATTGCAAAAACCAAGCCCTCAAAAGCATAGTCAAAGCCTTTTACGAATTTTTCTCCAGGACTTTTTGCACTAGGAACATATTTTTGGGCTTGGTCTTCCCTTTCCTTTTCTTCTTTCAATTCTTTTTTTACTTGGTCTTTTATTTGATCAATTAATTGTTTTTCATCTTTCATTTGAATACTCCAAGATTTTTCATAACTTCTTTTTCCTTAGCTCTCATAATTTTTTTGTCATTTTCTTCAATATGATCATAACCCAAAAGATGAAGGATAGAATGGCAGGTCAAATACATTATTTCTCTTTCAAAAGAATGTCCCAAGTATTTTGCTTGTTTTCTTGCAACATCAAGGCAAATTACAACATCACCAAGCATAAGATATGGTTTTTCAAGTAAAGTTTTCCTATCTTCATTAAAAAAATCTTCAATTGGAAAAGATAAAACATCAGTCACCCTATCAATTGATCTGAAATCTTTATTTAATTGTCTTATTTTTTCTTCATCAACAAAAGAAAGAGAAATTTCACATTTTTTTTCATCAACATTTTCAAGTTTTAAAACTTCTAAAATAACTTTTTCAATATCTTTTTCAAGATTTAAATCTTTCTTTGTTTCATTATTTATTATCAGATTCATTTTTTTCTTTTTCCTTATCGGCCTTGTCGTAGGCTTCAATTATTCTTTGAACTAAAGGATGTCTTACTACATCAATTGCAGTAAATTCCATAAATTCTATTCCTCTTACATTTCTAAGAATTCTTGATGCAGATTTTAATCCTGAATTTTTTCCACGAGGAAGGTCAATTTGAGTTATATCTCCAGTTATAATCGCCTTTGAACCGTAGCCAAGTCTTGTCAAAAACATCTTCATTTGCTCAAAAGTTGTATTTTGTGCTTCATCCAAAATTACAAAAGAATTATCAAGAGTTCTTCCTCTCATGTAAGCAAGAGGTGCAACTTCGATTACTCCTTTTTCGACCAAATTTTGATAAGTTTCAAAACCAAAAATTTCAAAAAGTGCATCGTAGAGAGGTCTTAAATATGGATCTACCTTATCTTGCAAATCTCCTGGCAAAAATCCTAAACTTTCTCCCGCTTCAACGGCAGGCCTTGTAAGAATAATTCTATTTACCTCATTATTTTTGAAAGCTCTTATCGCCATGGCAACTGCCAAATATGTTTTTCCAGTTCCGGCAGGTCCAATCCCAAAAACTACATCATTATTTTCAATCATGCTCACATAAGATTTTTGGCCCAAGGTTTTTGGTTTGATTGGTTTTCCATTTGCAGTTGTAACTATGACTTGATCAAGTGTGGATTTTACTATTTCCTTATTTTCACGAACAAGTAAGTCAGAGAAATATTTCAATTTTTGAAAGTCAATACTTCCCTCTTTTTTTATAACTTCAATAATTTCATTTATAAGTTTTTTTGTTAGATGTAAATTTACTTCATCTCCCACCAAACTTATATTTCCATTTTCAGTTTTAATTTTTACATCAAATCTATTTTCTATATATTTTCTATTTTTATCAAAATTACCGAATAAACCCATAATTAATTCGGTATTATTTATTTCTAAAATTTCCTTAATTTTAATCACTCCTTTGAGATTATTATACCATCTTAATAGCAAAAGAAAAAAGATGAGAAACTCATCTTTTCGCTTTTGGCTTTCCTATTATTTCTGAATAAATTATTGCCTTTTTTAATTCATTTTTATTTAATTTTATTTTTTCATCATCTGAAAAATTATTTTCAATTTTTTTGGAAATTTTTTTTGAATTTTCCCTTAATTTTTCTTTTTTTAACTTATCATAGTAGGCAAGCTTTCTATCTTCTCTTTCTATACCCTTATAAGTTTTTTGGTAAGATTTTTTATGACTTTTTTTTGGGTCATCTGCAAGATATGACATAGCCTTTCCAAAAGCCATCTTGTTTTTTGGTTTTTTTAGATTATTATTTTCTTTTTTTTCTATATTTTTTAACCAAGTATCAAAATCAGGAGTTTCCTTTCCCTCTTCTTTATTACTTTCTTTGTCTAGTTTGTAAATAAATTTATAAAACTTGGTTCTGAAATTATCTTTTGCCATTAAAATTCATCTCTACTATCAGATTCTGATATTTTATTTCTCATTTGAGTATCGGCGTTGATATTTTTCATATTATAATAATCTAAAACTCCAAGATTTCCGCTTTCAAGTGCCTTGGCAATAGCAAGTGGTACTTTTGATTGGGCTTCGACAACTTTCGCCCTGTTTTCTTGTTCAAGGGCAATAGCTTGGGCACGTCTTTCTTCGGCCTTTGCTTGGGCAATATTTTTGTCAGCTTCTGCTTGATCTCTTTGTAATTCTGCCCCAACATTTCGTCCTACATCAACATCTGCAATATCAATTGATAAAATTTCAAAGGCTGTTCCTGAATCAAGTCCCTTTTCCAAAACTGTTTGGGAAATATTATCTGGATTTTCTAAAACTTCTGCATGAGTGTGAGATGAACCAACTGTTGTTACAATTCCTTCTCCAACTCTTGCTATAATTGTTTCTTCTCCTGCTCCTCCTACAAGTCTTTCTATATTTGCTCTTACAGTAACTTTTGCAATAACTTTAACTTCAATTCCGTTTTTTGCTACGGCTGCAATAGTTGGTGTATTTATTACTTTTGGATTTACAGAAACTTGAACAGCTTCAAAAACATTTCTTCCTGCAAGATTCATTGCAGCTGCTTGTTGGAAAGTTAAATCTATATTTGCCCTTTCAGCAGCTATCAAAGCATCTACAACTTGGTTTACATCTCCTCCTGAAAGGTAATGACTTTCCAAATCTGAACTTGAAATTTGAATGCCTGCTTGGTGAGATTTAATTAAAGCGTAAATAATATATCTAGGATTTACTCTCCTAAATCTCATTGCTACAAGAGATCCCATTGAAACTGGAACTCCTGATGATCTTGCTGTAATCCAAAGTCCTATTGGGACAAGGGACAAAAATACTATTACAAAAATTACTATTAAAGCTGGAATTATTATTGGCATTTTGTATCCTCCTTAACATAAATGTTTCCATCTTTTATTTCAACTACTTCAACTTCTACATCTTTTTTGATAAAATCACCATAAGTTTTACCATCGTAGATTTTTCCATCAATTATTATTCTTCCTGTCGGTCTTAAAATACTGAGAGTTTTTCCTTTTTTACCACATAGATAAGTGTAATCTTTTTTCGAATTAAATCCCCTTTCTTTTGTTTGCGTACTTGTCAAAATTGACTTATTAAATAAATCTGCTGAAAATCCTAATTTTATAAAAACAGTAACGCTAATAAAAACTGACGCCGCAGTAACTAATAAAACTATTATTCCAAACAAAGAATTATTTAAAGAATCCATTAGAGAATAAATTGTTAAAATTATTCCCAAGCTTCCCAAAATACCAAAACTTGGTGTAATTAGCTCTATAACAAGTAATAAAATACCAGAAATAAAAGCTATTATGGTAATAAGATCAGCCTCGCCCCTATCAAGGCCCGTTTTATAAAAATAAATAAAAAGACCAAGTGCTATAAGGCCAAATAATATTTTTTTATCTGTAAAAAATATAGCCACAATACAAATAAATGCAAGGCTAAAAGATAGGGCTAATAAAATATCACTTAACATAAAATCCCTTTCTTGATTAATTAAAATTATATTTCCCTTAATTTTATACCCAAAAATAAATAAAAAAAGAGAGAAAAAATTTCTCTCTAAAAATTTTATTTAATTTTTACAATTAATTTAATTTTGCAAAATTAGCTTCCAACAATTCATAAATATTATTATAATTTTCAGTTGAAATATTTATATAATCGACTCCCTCTTGACCAATATCGTGACCCTGTCTATTATATTTTATAATTTTATTTTTTGTATCAATCGAATAATTATTGTCAAAACCAAACCACCAATAAAGCCAATCTGCTTCAACAAATAATTTATTATCAATAATTTCTGCAGCGTAATTGTTATTTAGAAAACATACATTTTCTTCTTTCATATAATCTTTTTTTGCAAATGAGAAGACTCCATATTCTGGAAAATATTGGTAGGTATAGCCCGGATTATTTTCTGAACTGTCAATATTATCTGGGAATAAGCCAAAATAATATGTTCCATCTGAGTTTTCTTTTATATATTTTCCAGAATATTTGGAATCTATAAAATAAGATGAATCTTTCAAATAAATTTCATTTAATTTTCCTACATCAACAAAATAAACATCTCCCATATCCAAAATAGAAATTTCTCCTTGATCTTTTCCGTCTTGGATTATTTTATATGAATTTTCGTCAGAATTTTCATCTTCATTTTCATCAGAATTTTCATTTGAGGCATCTTCATTTTCAATTATCCTTAAATTTCCCTCTTTACTTTCATCAGATTTATTTTCTCGGATTATTTTTTTATCCTTGTTCTTTTTTTCTTCTTTTTTATCTGATATTTTTTTCTTTGCAAGTTCAGTTATTTTCTTTGCATCTACTAATTTTGAATTTTCTCCATTAAATTCATCAATAACATCAAAATTAGTTGAATTTATTATTAATTCTTTTGCAAGCTCTCCATTCATTTTTTCTGGATAAGCTCCATAAAGATTTGCTGCAAGACCTGAAATGAAGGCAGCTGATGCTGATGTTCCCTTCCATAATTTTAACTCACCATTTTTATAATATCCAGGAACTTTTTCACCGGGACCAACTACATCTACATTTCTTGTTGTTGTAAAATTTGCATAAGTTAATTTTTTATTATGTTTTAAATTTGGTGAAGCTGCGCCAACCATAATTACCCTATTTTTTAAATCCTTATCAATATCATTTAAAATGCATGTTTTATTTATTTTAACATTTGAAAATCTTTCTATTTCCCTTATCTCATTTCCTTGGTTTCCAGCTGATTTTACAAGGAGAAAATCTTTGTTATTTTCTTTTAATTTTTTTAAGGCTAAGTTTAACCTTTCAGCTGAATCTTTATGGGTTTTCTTTATATTTTTTGCATATTCTTCTACATTTTCGGAATTTATTTTTTCATTATTGTTTATAATTTTACTTAATTTTCCCTTTTTAAAATCTTTCTTAATATCTTTTTTATTAGCGTTAATATAATATAAACTTTCAGCATCATATCCCCAGCTTATATTAAAAATTTTAATTTTATTTTGAGATTGATCAATCCTATAAGAAATTAAATATCCTAGCAAACTTTGGTCAAATATGGTCGGAGAAACTTTTACATCCTTGCCAACTCCACTAAATCCAACATTGTTGTGTTTTGCAGCTAAAGTTGATGAAACAAGATAGGCATGAAGTTTTTTATTATCATCTGATTCTTCACTTTTATTATCATTTGAATTTTTACTTTTTTTATCTTCAAGATTTTCAGAACTTAAATCTTCAAAATCAATATCTTTTTTGAGATTTGAAGACGAATCTAAAATAGAATTATTGATTATTCCATTTTCAAATACTCCAACATTTGTCGCTTCTTTCGAATCTAGATTTTTCCACATATATGCTAAATTAGTAATTTTATAAGACCAATATGGATCATCATTTAAAAATTTTGAATCAGCATCCTTATCAATTTCAAAGCCTGAATCAATTTTATAGTCTTTCCACAAATTATTTCTATCAAATTTTTTACCCTTTATTTTGAAATTATCTTCAGGATAAGAAAATTCTTCGTTTTCAATTGGAATTAACCTATGAAGACCAGCAAGTAAAACTCCATTTTCTTTTTTTATTTTTTCTGAAATTTTTTCAAGTTCTTTGCTTGATTTATTTGGAATATTTATTTGATAACCACCCCAAGTGTCACATTTTCCTACAATTTTCGCTCCGTACTTATCAAATATTTTTTCATCAAACTTATTTAAATCAACATCAACAAAAATTTCCCCATCAACATATTCCCCGAAGTCATCTTCTTTAATATTTTCCCTTCCTGGAATAGTTACAAAATTTTTCTTATCAGAAAATTCAAGCTTTTGACTTTTTTCCGGATAATTTTCCTTCATGGATTTTCTTTTTTCGATATATTTGACCTTATCTTTGCTATTTGAATCTTCATTTGATGATAATTCTATATTATTAGAATCTTTATCAGTTTCATTAATGTTTTTCTTAGAATTAAACAGACCTCTCCCAAAATATATAAACACAAAACTAAATAGGACTAAAACAATCCCAATAATAAACTTTTTATAAGATTTCATTTTCTCCTCCCTGCTATTCTTTACTTAATTATAACAATAAAAATAATTTTTTTCATTTTTAATGAGCAAATAAAAAAAGGAGAATTTCTTCTCCTAATCTTCTACTAATTCTTTTAACCTTCCCGTAAGTTTATATGGGACATTTTTTAATTCATTTATATTTTTAACCCCAACAAGAGCCATGAATATTTTTATTTTTGTTTGAAGTTCTTTTAAATATTTTAAGGCATAATCATAATCGCCTCTTAAAAGAAAGGACAAAACTTCTCCAGAAATTGCACACATGTCTGCCCCAATTATTATAGACTTACAAACATCACTTGCATTTCTTATTCCCCCACTTGAAATCAAAAAGAAATCATCTGATAAGCTCCTTACATCAAGAATTGATTTTGCTGTAGGAATTCCCCATGAATAAAATTCTGAATAATCCTTATCAAATATTCTCATATCTTCAATTTCTATAAAATTTGTTCCGCCTTTTCCAGCAACATCAATATATTTTACTCCTAAATCCAAAAGTTTTTGACCAACTTCCTTGCTCATGCCAAAACCAACTTCTTTTACAATAAGTGGAACCGAAAGATTTTTACTGATATTTGCTAAATTTTTATAATTATTGGAAAAATCTCTCTCACCTTCGTCCATAACAAGTTCTTGAGCTATGTTGAGATGGGCTTGAACTGCTTTTGCTCCAATCAAATCTTTGGCAAATTCAAAATTTTCTAAATTATTTTCTAAACCTAGATTTCCAATTTTTATTATATCTTCCTTCTCTTTTAATAGGGAGAAAGATCCTCTTGCTTCCAAATCTTTTATAGCAATAGACTCACTGCCAACTGCCATTGGAATATTTAATTCTCTACAAATATTTGATAAATCTTCGTTTATATCCTCGCTAATTTCTGTTCCGCCAGTCATAGCATTTACCATAACCGGCATAGAAATTTTCTCACCTAAAAATTCTATAGAAGTATCAATTTCATCAAAATTAACATGGCTTAAGGCATTATGTTCAATATAAACATTATTTAGTAAAGTTTTTGACCTAAATTCACTTCTAAGATAATTTTCAATATGTTCGTCTTTTCTTTCTCTTCTTTTTTCATCCATTATTTCACCTATTAATTATCATCCGTAAAACTATTCAAATCATCGTCAAAATAATTTCTATCATCAATTATATCTGTCTCTTCTTCATTCAAATCATCTTCTTGGTAATCATCTTCATTTTCTCCAAAATCATTTTGATTTTCTAAATCTTGATTTTTTTGAATTTCTTGATGATTTTCATTTAAATTTTGATAATCTTCATTTGATAAGTTTTCATCATTAGAAAATCCAAAATTTTCATATTCTCTGTACCAGCTATCTTCCTTATTCCAATTTTTCAATTTATATTTTGAAAATACTTTATCAACTATATCCCAAGTTTTTTCATAATCCGGAATATAGTAACTTATACCATCAATCATACTTGGGATCCCTGGAACTGTATAGGTTGAAAATTTATCTGAAGAAAAATTAGAAATTTTACTAGCCATATCAAGTATTGTCGCCATCGGTAGATTTGTTTTCACATCTTTAAAATAAGATTCAACCAAAGAAGTCATGCTAATTGATTCTGATTTTTTTACCATTTCATTGACCATAGCTTTTAAAAATTGTTGTTGAGCATTAACCCTTCCAAGATCAGCATTTTCGTATATTTTTCTAGTTCTCAGATACCACAATACATCTTCACCATTCATTTTATTCATTCCTGGTTTTATATGAGTGTTATCTTCATCAATTTTAACACCTTTTGGAACATTGTAATTAACTCCACCCATACCATCAACTATATTTTTAACTGCATCAAAATTAACTTCAGCATAATAATCTATATCAAGACCCAAAAAATCTCTCAAAGTTTTTAAGGTAAGTTCAATTCCACCATAAGCATGAGCGTGATTTACTTTTGTAAACTCATCCCTAACTTTCACCCTAGAGTCTCTTGGAATTGACAAAAGATCAACTTTTCCAGTTTTAGAATTGATTTTACAAAGCATAATCGTATCAGTTCTAGTTGGCTCAGGGTTTTCTTTATTTTGGCTTGCATCAACGCCAACCAAAAGAACAAGTATCTCATCATCTACTTTTTTTCCTTTATTGCTAACAGCTGCTTCCGTTCCATAATCTTTTATATTTTTTTTATCTTGTAATCTATTTAAATAAGCATTAGAAGTAAAATAAACAAAAAATGCTAAAAAAACTGTAATCAAAAATCTTTTAAACTTCATAATATCTCCTTCTCATCTTGTAATTATAGCACAAAAAAAGCCTTAATAAAAATAAGAAAATGTAAAAATATATGATATAATCAAGTTATGATTAAACTAATAACAATTGATATAGACGGAACCTTGCTTACTAATACAAGGCGTCTTCCCAAAAAAAATAAAGAAATGATATTAAAGGCAAAAAAAATGGGTGCCCACATAGCCCTTGTTAGTGGAAGACCATTTTCTGGAATTCTTCCTTATGTCAAAGAACTCGACCTAGAACATGAAGGTCATTTTTCAATTTCCCAAAATGGATCATATATTTTTGACAACTACACTAAGGAAGTAATTACAGGAGTTTTCCAAAAACCAAAAGATTTAATAGAGCTTGATAAGTCTTTAAAAAATTTTAAAGTTCAAGTTTCAGCCATGGATGATGATAGTTTTTATACAAGACATAAAAATCCAAATATTTTGACAAGACTTGATTCTTTTATAACAAAATTAAAACTTCAAAAAATTCCCTATGAAAATTTTGATGAAGATAAAAATTTTGGTAGGTTTTTAGTTATGGGCTGGCCTTGGAATATTGAAAAAGTCATGGACAATATGCCAAAATTTGTAAATGAAAATTATTATTATGCAAAAACTGCCCCTGTTTTAATTGAAGTTATGAACAAAAATGCAAACAAGGGAAATGCCATAAAATTAATGAGCGAAAAACTCGGTTTTAAAATCGATGAAATTATGGCAATCGGAAACGAAATGAACGACATTCCTATGCTAGATATGGCAGGATTTTCTGTAGCAATGGAAAACGCCAACGATTACCTAAAACCCCACGCAGATTATATAACCTTATCAAATAATAAGGCAGGAGTTGGAGAAGTTATAGAAAAATTAATAGAAAATAATTTTGAAAAATTTTAAATAAAAAAGCATTCCTAGATTGACTAAGAATGCTCAGACTATTGACAAACTAAATTTTCAACCATTTCGAGCGAACGTAGTGAGTCGAGAAATCTCATGAGATCTCTCCATGCGTTCGTTTCACTCACTTAGTCGAGATGGTACTTAGCTTAATTTTTATTTCAAAATAAGATATTATCTAAATTCATACTTTGTCCACGCTCTGTGCATTCCTAGATTGACTAAGAATGCTTTTTGTTATCTTTAAATTTTTTGTATTTTACATAGGCATTTGCGCCCATTAATATTGATACCAATAAAATTATCCACCAATATTTTTTGTCACTTATATATTGAATTATAGTTAGGATTATCAAAAGCACAAAAGTTATTGCACTTGTTACAAATTCTAATAGCCTATAATTTTTGAAAATATTATTATTTGACATCTTTATCTATCACTTCGTCCAAAGTTTTCCAAGATAAAAGAGCACATTTTACTCTTTGTGGCATATTTGAAATATTTTGGAAAGCTGCAGCATCTCCAATTTTTTCCAAATCTTCATCGCTTATATCTTCTCTTTTTATCATTCCGATATAAATTTTTGCCATTTCCTTTGCTTCTTCAATTGTTTTTCCTACAATTTCATCGCACATTACAGAAGTTGCAGCTTGACTTATTGCACAGCCGTGTCCTGTAAAAGCTGCCTCTGTTATTACATTTCCGTCATGTTTTAATTCCAAAACAATTTCATCTCCACATGAAGGATTGTGTCCTGGCTCTTTTATGTCTGGATTTTCTAAATTTCTTTTATTTTTTTGATTTCTAGAATTTTCAAGAATTACTTGAGTATAAACATCATTTAAGTCCATTAAAGTCCCATCACCTTTCTTACATTTTTAAGCTCTTTTGCAAAATATTCTACTTCTTCTTTAGTATTATATATGGCAAATGACGCTCTGCAAGTTGAAGATACATCAAGGTAAGTGTGAAGTGGCATAGCACAATGGTGGCCGCTTCTTACAGCAATTCCTTTCATATCCAAAATTGTTGCAACATCGTGTGGATGAATATCATCAAAAGTAAAGGCTACAACTGATCCTGTATTTCTTTTTTCTGGGAAAAATACTTTTATATGATCAATGTCTTTAATCAAATCGTAGGCATATCTTGCAAGTTTATTTTCGTGTTCATAAATATTTTCTAGACCAATTTCATTTATAAAATCAATTGCAGCAGAAAGACCTACAACTCCACCTACATCTTGAGTTCCTGCTTCAAATTTTTGGGCAGGTTTTGCAAAAGTAGATTCTTGCTCATAAACATATTCAATCATATCTCCACCGAGATTGTATGGTTTTAAATCTTCAAGCAAGTCATATTTCCCATACAAAATTCCAATTCCCATTGGTCCATACATTTTGTGGGCAGAAAAAGCAAGAAAATCACAATCCAAATCTTTTACATCAATTTTTTTGTGAGGAGCAAGTTGGCAAGCATCAACAATTGAAATTGCTCCTGCTTGGTGGGCAAGTTTTGTAATTAATTTTTGATCAGTCATCTCTCCAGTCACATTTGATGAGGCCGTGATTGAAACAATTTTTGTTTTATCTGTGATTTTTTCTTTTAATTCATCATAATTTAAAGAATAATCATCATTTAAATAAACATATTTTAAAATCGCCCCAGTTTCTTTGCAAACTCTTTGCCAAGGAACTAAATTTGCGTGGTGTTCTAAAATTGAAATTACAATTTCATCACCTTTTTTCAAATTTTCTCTCGCATAAGAATAAGCAATAAGATTTAAAGATTCTGTCGCATTTCTTGTATAAATTATTTCTTCAGATCTTTGTGCATTTATAAAATCTCTAACTTTTTCCCTCGTATTTTCAAAAGCTTCTGTCGCCTTCCAAGATAAAAAGTGAGCTCCCCTGTGAGGATTTGCATTTGAATATTTGTAATAATCAGCTTGAGCATTTATAACTGAAATAGGATTTTGGCTAGTTGCCGCAGAATCTAGGTAAATAACTTTTTTTCCAGTATTTTTTTCGTCCAAAAATGGAAATTCTTTTCTTATTTTTTCTATATCCATCTTAATCCCTCGTATTCATTGCATGAACTTTATATCTTACTTTTTCTCTCAATTCTTCATGGTCAATTTTATCAATTGTTGGAGCAAAATTTGCCTCAAGCATCAAACTTTCTGCCTTTCTTTTGGAAAATCCTCTGCTCATTATATAAAATAACATGGACTTATCAAATCTTCCCACACTTGCAGCGTGCTCCCCTGCTACGTCTTTTTCTTCATTTAATAACACGGGAGCTGACCTATTGATGGCATCTGGACTTAGCATTACTGCATAATCCCCAATTTTTCCATCTGCGTGTTCGCAACCTCTTTTAAGATCAACAACACCCTTCCATCTTTTTTCAGCTTTTCCTTTAAGGGCACCATTAAACATACAATTTGATTTTGTAACTTTTGCCTTGTGGTCATTGAAGGCACCAATATCTAAAAAGTCATCATTTTGTTTGAAATAAACTCCATTTTCTTCAAGATTTGATTCTTCTCCATCAAGGAAGTTTCTAATATTTACATAAGACTTGTCTGCACCAAGTTCAATATAAGAAATATCAAAATTTGCCCTGTCACCTATAATTGATGAAATTTGTTGTAGATTAAGAGAATTTTCTAATAAATCAACAACTACAACCAATTTTACAAAAGAATCTTCTTCAAGATTTACCCTTATTAAAGAATTTAGGTAAGATGAATCTCCTTCACTTTGAGAAAAATTAATTAAAAATGAAGATTTTGATCCTTTTTTTGCATTTATATCAATTTTATTTACCAATTGATTTGAATTTTCGTCAAGATTTAAATTAATAAATTCTAAATCTTTTTCTCCATCAATATCCCTGTAAATATCTAAATTATTAAAATTTTTATTTTCTATTAAAAAATCTTTTGAAAGTCCGTAATTTTTTTCCCTAAAAATTTCATCTAAAGATTTGTTTTCTTTATTTGAGCTTTCAAAATTTTTGTATTCTTTTTTCTCGTTTAAACTTGGAGCTTTTTCGCTATAATTTAACTTGGTGTATGACCAAGTAGGCTCTCTCATTACATTTACTTTTTCCATCAGCCATTTGCTCCTTCCAATTCCATATCAATCAAATTATTCATCTCAACTGCATATTCCAAAGGCAATTCTTTTGCAACTGGCTCTGCAAATCCTCTTACTATCATAGATTTTGCTTCGTTTTCTGGAATTCCCCTGCTCATCAAATAAAATATTTGTTTTTGGTCAAGAGATCCAATTTTTGCCTCGTGTCCGCAATCAACCTCATCATTTCTAATATCAAGAGTTGGAATTGTATCTGACTTTGATTCGCGTGATAACATCAAGTTTTCACAATCAACAGTTGACTTTGATCCCTTGGCATTTTTGCCAATTTTTACATAAGATCTTGTCATAGATTTTCCATTTCCTTGAGTTATAGATTTTGTAAGAGCGGTTGAGTAAGTGTTTGGTGCGTTGTGAATCATTGAACAGCCATTGTCAATATATTGGCCGTTTGATGCGTAGGTTATTCCTGTATATTCTGCTCTTGCGCCTTCGCCATTTAAAATTGTTGTCGGATAAAGCATTGAAACTTTTGAACCAAAAGATCCAGAAATCCATTCAACTTGACCATTTTCTTCAACGATTGCTCTTTTTGTATTAAGATTGTACATATTTCTTGACCAGTTTTCTATTGTAGAAAATCTTACTTCAGCATCCTTGTGAACAAATATTTCTACACTTCCTGCGTGAAGATTTACAACATTATATCTTGGTGCAGAACAACCTTCTATAAAATGAACTTTGGCTCCTTCTTCTGCAATAATCATTGTGTGTTCAAATTGTCCAGCTCCTGGAGCATTCAACCTATAATAAGATTGGAGAGGAATATCTACATTTACTCCCTTTGGCACATAAATTAAAGAACCACCAGACCAAACTGCTCCATGAAGAGCTGCATATTTGTGTAGTGTTGGTGGAATTGCTCTTTGAAAATATTTGTGAACAATTTCTTCGTGTTCTCTTAAAGCTGTATCAAAATCTGTAAAAATTACTCCTTGATCTGATAAATGTTTTTGAATTGAATGGTAAACTTCCTCACTGTCATATTGAGCCCCAACTCCTGCAAGAGATTCTTGCTCAGCTTGAGGAATTCCTAGCCTATCAAAAGTATCTTTTATATCTTGAGGAAGAGCATCCCAATTGCTTTTTTTATCAGTTTTTGGCTTAACATAAGTTGTTATATCTGCCATATTTAATTCAGAAAGATCTGGTCCCCAAGATGGATTTTCTGTTTGTTCAAAAATTAAAAGAGATTGTAGTCTTCTTTTTAGCATCCATTCTGGTTCATTTTTCTTTTTTGATAATTCTTCTACTATTTCTTTATTCAAACCCTTGTCGGAAATGTCTGAGTATTCAAATTTGTCAATGACATCATAAATACCCCTATCAATATCCTTAAAGGATGATTCATCAAATTTCTTTTCTGTCATATTAAACCCACTCATATCCTTCTTTTTCAATTTTTTCCATTAGAGTCGCATCAGATGTTTTTTTGATTACACCGTCTTTTAAAACGTGAACATAATCAACATCAATATTTTCTAATAATTCATTGTGGTGAGTTACAACTATAACTGCATTGTCTTCGTTTAAATAATTTTTGATTCCTTCACTTACAATTCTAACTGCGTCAACGTCAAGTCCTGAATCAGTTTCATCAAGCATAGCAAGTTTTGGATTTAAAATTTTTAATTGCAAAATTTCAGATTTTTTTCTTTCTCCACCAGAAAATCCAACATTTACATATCTGTTTGCATATTCCTCAGATAATTTTAAATCATCCATTTCCTTTGTAAGTTCTTTATTAAAACCTAAAATTGATGGTTTTTTGCCTGTCACTTCTTCCTTTGCTTGCTTTAGAAAATCTCTAAGTTTTACACCATTAATTGCATCAGGTGATTGGAAAGACATAAAAATTCCTGCCTTTGCTCTTTTATCAGTTGTAAGATCTGTAATATCTTCACCTTCAAAAAATATTTTTCCTTCTGTTACATCATAAACTGGATTTGCCATTACGGCGTTCATTAATGTAGATTTTCCTGAACCATTTGATCCCATTATTACATGGACTTCTCCAGCATTAACTTTTAAATTTATACCTTTTAATATTTCAGTATCTCCAACTGAAACATGTAAATTTTCAACTTTTAATAATTCTTTCATCGCTTACCTCTTTTTTTATATTTTGAGAAAATAAATTTATATACATTAAAAGTATACTACTTTGGTACGGATTGTCAAAACTTGAAATATTAACATTCTAATATGAAAATTTTGACAATATTTTTTGCAATTTTTATATTTTATTTATTTTCATATTTTTAAATTTCTCCAAAGAAAAAGCACTTAAAAAAAGTGCTCTCCCATAAATATTAAATTATTTCTAAAAATTATTATGTAATTTTTAATAATCACTTTAGAATGTACCTAACTACAATTTTCCTATTTTGAAAAGATAGATAACCGCCAGTTTCACTTATTTATCCCGATTTAACACATCTAGTTATTAGAGATTGTAAAGCATAATTTAATTATAAAAATTATTCATTATTTATAATTAGACTTTTTTTACTCTCTAATGTAACTTTCAATAATTACTTAATTTATTTTCAACCAAATCAACAAGGCTTTTTACAGCTTCTTCTTCCCCATCGCCTTGGGCTTTAATTACTATTTCTTCACCCTTGCCAGCGCTCATAGATAAAACTGACATTATTGATTTGGCATTATAAACTCTTCCTTCTTTTTCTACATTTATATCGCACGCATGCTTTACAGCTTCTCTTATAAAGATAGAAGCAGGCCTTGCATGTAAACCGATTTCATTTACAAGTGTAACTTTTTCCTCGTACATATTCCCTCCGTAAATATTGATAAATAAAAATTTATAACTGTTATTTTTTTAACTATATTTCTTGAACTTAAATTTATTATACACGTTTTCCTAACAAAATACAATACTTGAATTTTTGAAAATAAAGTTTAAAAAAATATTAATTTTATAGAAAATGATTTCCTCATCTTTAAATATTATAGCATTTAATGAAATTTATACAAGGATATTTTATATTTCTTATAAGCAAAAATATAAAGAGGCCGAAGCCTCTTTTTTATTTTAATTCTTTTAAAATTTCTACCAAGAATTTATAATTATTTTCTGTTGATTTTATATTTACTCTTTCTTCTGGTGAATGAGCTCCTTGGATTTCTGGGCCGAATGAAACCATTTGAGTTTCTTTCATATCTTGTTTTAGAAGTCCACATTCAAGTCCACCGTGAGTTGTTAAAACTTGTGGTTTTTCTCCATTTAATTTTTCCCAAACATTTTTCATTATCTCCAAAAGTTCACTGTCTTCTCTTTCCCAACCAGGGTATTCGTTTATACTTTCAACTTTCGCTCCAAAGAGTTCCACTTGGTTTTTAATTACATCACGTCTAAATCTTTTAGCTGATGTAACTTCGCTTCTTGCAAGAATTGTGAAGGTGATTTTTTCTTCATCTTCTTCAACTAATCCAAGATTTGAACTTGTTACAAGATTTCCATCGTATTTTTTAACTGGACCATCTGCAACAATTAAATTTGCTTTTACAATTTTTTCTGACAAGTCTTTTGTTAAAACTTCTCCATCAAAGTGACATTCTTTTATTATAATCTCGCCTTTTGGGTCAGAATTTTTGTATTCGTGAAGAATTTCATCTTTTACTTTTGAAAGATTTTTTATAGCATCTTTTGCATTTTTTACTTCTATTATTGCAAATGCTTCTGATGGAATTGCATTTCTTTTTACTCCACCTGAAATTTTTCCGATTTTATATGAGTCTAATTCGTTTATAATTCTTACAAGACCCTTGATTGCGTTTAATCTGTACTTATCAATTTCCATTCCAGAATGGCCACCTTGGAAATTTTTAAGTTCTATGGAAATAAATTCTCCGTCTTTTTTTTCGTATTCTTTTTCAAATGAATATTTTATATCCATTCCACCGGCACAGCCAATGGTTAAAATTCCTTCTTCTTCGCTGTCAATATTTAATAAATATTTTGGATTTCCCAATTTTTTTGTATCTAGATTATTTACTCCAACCATGGAAGTTTCTTCTCCTGTTGTAATCAAAACAGAGATTGGTCCATGTGAAACTTCTTCATCATCCAAAATTGCAAGAGCATAGGCAACTGCAATTCCATCATCTGCCCCAAGAGTTGTCTTGTTTGCTGTAAGCCACTCTCCATCTACAACAAGTTCAATTGGATCTTTTGAAAAATCGTGTTCTGATCCGTTTTCTTTTACACAAACCATATCCATGTGTCCTTGGAGTAAAACTTCTGGATAATTTTCGTAGCCCTTACTTGCTTCTTTCTTTATATATACATTCAAAACATCATCTTGCCAATATTCTAAATTTCTTTTTTTTGCAAAATCTACCAAAAAATCTGAAATTTCTTTTTCATTTCCGCTTTCTCTTGGTATATTTGAAATTTCTTTAAACCAATGAAAAACTTCTTTTGGTTGTAAATCTTTATATTCCATAAATCCTCCTAATATTTTCTTTATCCATTATACTTTGAATTGCAAAAATAAAAATGAAAAAATTTAAAATAAAATAATAAATATTTATTTCAACCCAATAAATTCTCCTTTTATTTGCTCTAATTTCCAATATGTAGTAAAATTTTTATATAAAATTAGATGGAGAAAGAAATGATTAATACTTATTTATTATGCGGTGGACCTTCAAGTGAGCATGATATTGCCCTAAGAAGTGCCCTTAATATTTCAAAAAATTTAGACAAAGAAAAATATAATTTAAAAATTGTATATATTGACAAAAAAGGAAGATTTTCAAAAGCTTTTGATTTTATAGATACAAAAGACGAATTTGATCTTGTAAAAACTTGCAAGGAAAATATTCTCGAATCAATTTCTGATTTTCTTTTAGAATTAAAAGATAAGGACAAGGACAAAACAATAATTATTCCATGTGTTCACGGAACCTATGGAGAAGATGGAACAATCCAAGGATTTTTGGATGCAATTGATGTGGCATATATTGGAAATGGACTCTTATCTTCTTCTGTTTGTATGGATAAGGTTACTGCAAATGACATTTTTGAAAAAAATAAATTAAAACAAGCAAGATATCTTTATGCAAATGAAGAATCTTTTGATGAAGATTTTGCAAAAAAATGTGAGGAATATATAAAATTTCCAATGATAGTAAAACCTTCAGCAAATGGATCATCAGTTGGAGTAAATAAGGCAGAAAATATTGAGGATATTTTAAAATTTGGAAAAGAAGCTTTAAAATATGATGAAAAAATCCTAATTGAAGAGGCAATTATCGGTCAAGAAGTAGAAATTGCCATAATCGGCGACAACGAACTTAAAGCTTCAAAGCCAGGAGCTTATGTCACAGACCATATCTTCCTTGACTATGATGCAAAATATTTTGATAAGGGCACTAAAGAAATGCTTCCTTATCCAATGGATGAAAAACTTGAAAAAGATTTGCTAGAATTTGCAAAAAAATGCTACAAGGCTTGTGGCTGCCAAGGTTTTGCCAGAGTTGATGTATTTTTAAGAGATGATGAATTTTATATAAATGAAATAAATACCTTCCCAGGTTTTACCCCTACTTCATTTTTTGCAAGACTTTGTAAAATTAGCTTTGATATAGAATTTCAAAATATCCTAGATATGCTTATCGATGAAGGGTTCAAAACTTTTCAAAAAAGGAGATTTAAATGATTGAAAAAAGATTAGATGAAATTGCAAAAATGTTAGGTGGAGAAATTTCCGATGACAAGTTTAATGACACAAAAATCAAGGGAGTTTCTATAGATTCTCGTACAATCAAAAAAGATAATCTCTATATCCCTATTGTTGGGGAAAAATTTGATGGAAGAATATTTATTGAAGAATGCCAAAATGCTGGAGCTCCTGCATTTTTGATTGATGAAAATTATAAGATTCCAAAATCAGTTTCAATTCCCTTTGTAAAAGTTTCTGATACAAAAAAAGCCCTACAAGATTTGGCAAAAGCCTACAGGGATGAACTTGATATAAAAATTATTGCAATTACCGGATCAAATGGAAAAACAACTTCTAAAAACTTGATTCATTCAGTTTTATCAGAAAAATATAAGGTTCAAAAAACCCAAGGAAATCACAATAATAATATAGGCCTTCCCCTAACGCTTTTGGAGTTTTCAAAAGATACAGAAATAGCCGTAGTTGAAATGGGAACTGAAGATTTTGGAGAAATTTCAGAACTAACCCATATAGCAAGCCCTGATATGGCGATGATTACAAATATTGGCGATGCTCATCTTTTAAAATTAAAATCAAGAGAAGGAATCGCAAAAGCAAAACTCGAAATTCTTGAAGGCCTAAAAGACGATGGAATTTTTATTTATAATGGTGATGACGAAATGTTAAAAAAAGTTCTCCCATCTTATAAAATAAAACAAAAAACTATAAGTTTTGGAACAAGCGATGAAGTTGACTTTAAAGTTAGTCCAAAAGAATTTTCAAGCACCTATACAAAATTTACTTATGATAATGAAGATTATACAGTACCACTTTTAGGAACTCATCAAGTTTTAAACGGGGCCTTGGCAGTTTTGATTGGAAAATTATTTAACCTTTCCTACAAAGAAATTAATGGTGGTCTTTCTCTCGCATCTAACAATGCAAACAGGAACGAATTAATTGAAAGAAATGGCTTTGATATTCTTGATGATGCCTACAAATCAAATCCTCAATCTTTAAAACAAGGACTTGAGCTTGCAGGATATTTGGATGGATATGCAAATAAAATTGTAGTTTTGGGAGATATGTTAGAGCTTGGTGATGGAGAAAAAAATCTCCACTACAAGTCAGGACTTGATATAGATCCAAAAAAAATAAATTATTGCTTATTTTTTGGCCCACTTTGTAAAGAAATGTACAGGGCAAGCCTAGAAAATTTCCCAGAAGATAGGAGTTTTTATTTTGAAAATAAAAATGACCTAATTGATAAATTAAAACTTCTCATTACAAAATCAAGCCTTGTTTTTGTAAAGGGCTCAAGAGGAGTTCACATGGAAGAAGTTATAGAAGCAATTTATGATATAAGAGTGTAAAGTAATATTAGAAAAGATAGAAAAGATTAGAAAATAAAAATTTGGAGGAATTATGATTTACACAGTTACCTTAAACCCATCTGTAGATGTAATTTTAGAAGTGAAAAACCTAAATATCGGTGACAAAAACCATGTTTCAGATGAATTTACCCTTCCAGGTGGAAAGGCTCTTAACGTTTCAAGAGTTTTATCCCAATTAAAAATCCCAACAGTTGCGACAGGATTTATCGGAGGTCACCAAGGAAAATTTATCGAAGAATGGCTTGATAAAGAAAATATCATGACCGATTTTGTAAATATTGAAGAAGAAAGCAGAACAAATATAAAATTATTATTGGATAATGAAGAAACAACAATAAATTCCAAAGGACCAAACGTTAGCCACTACGAAGTTGATGAGCTTTTATATTATTTATCAAGAGTTGGCGAAGGAGATACCATAGTTATGGGAGGATCTGTCCCACCAATGGAAGAAAAAGTTGACGAAGATATTTATTCAAGAATGGTTTCAATAGCAAAGGCAAATGGATCCCAATTTATAGCAGATATTCCTGCAGAGTATTTACCAGCAGTAATAAAAGAAGGACCAATTCTTGTAAAACCAAACGTAGAAGATTTGATGGAAATTTTTGGAACAAAAATTGAAACAATAGAAGATATGGATAAGTACGGTAAAAAAATTATAGAAATGGGAGCCCAAAATGCCATAGTTTCCTATGGAAAAAAAGGATCTATGTTCTTTTCCCAAGACGGCCACTCATATATTTCTGAAGAAATTCACATAAATGAAGTGGTAAATTCTGTAGCTTGCCGTGATGCAATGATTGGTGGATTTATAGGAACTTTGGTAAGATCAAGCGATACAATCGAAGCCTACAAAGTTGCCGTAGCATCCGCAACAGCCACAGCAGAAGTTCTAGACCTTCCAACAAGAGAAGAAATAGAAAAAATAATACCAAAAGTTGTAATAAATCAATTTTCTTAAATAAAAAGGGACTCTTGCAAAACTATTAATAATAAGCAACTGTCCCTATATTTATTTTAAAAAATTTTACAAAAGGAGAAAAAATGAACAAAAAAACTATAAGCATAATGCTTGCCTATGTTGGCGTTTTAACAGGAGCCGGACTTGCAAGCGGACAAGAGCTTATGCAATATTTTATTTCCTTTGGAAAAGCTGGACTTTTTGGACTAGCAGCCATAGGAATCTTACACATCTTGGTCGGAGGAATAATCCTTCAACTTGGTTCTCACTATTTAGCAGAAAGTCACATAGACGTTCTCGAAGAAGTTTCAAATAAATATATGACAAAATTTATGGATTACGCCCTAATAATAAATTGTTTTTTGATGGGCTTTGTAATGATAGCAGGAGCAGGTTCAAACTTAAACCAACAATTTGGATTTAAGCCATGGGTTGGAGCTTTGGTCTGTACAATTATGATAATTATTATAGGAATGTTAGATTTTGATAAAGTTACAAGAGTAATCGGATCCTTTACCCCACTTATAATTATTTTCGCAATTATCGGAGGAATATTTACCTTTGTAACCATAAAACCAGATTGGCAAAGTCTAGACCAAATTGGACAAACAGTAAAATCTACACTCCCAAATATAACCCTTTCTACACTAAATTATTTTGGTTTGTGTATGATAAGTGCAATTTCCATGGCCTTTGTACTTGGAGGAAGTAAAACTGATTCAGCAGAAGCAGGACTTGGAGGTATACTTGGAGGACTTATGGTTGCGATTCTTACAAACCTTGTTGGATTTACCTTATTTTTTAATCTTCCCAAAATAAAAGATGCCGATATACCAATGCAAATTGTTTTAGAAAGAATACATCCTATTTTAGGTCTTATAATGTCTTTTATTATATTTGGAATGATTTTCAACACTGCAATATCCTTATTCTATTCCGCAGCAAGGAGATTTTCAGATACAGAAAATAAATTTAGAAGAAATTTAATAATATTTACCCTAATAGGCTTTGGACTTTCATTTTTAGGATTTAAAAAATTAATGTCAATTTTATACCCAATCCTTGGATATTTAGGATTAATCCTTACAATTACCCTTGTAATAGCTTGGTTTAGAGAAAGAGAAGAAATAAAACGAGAAATAAGAAGAAGATTTGCAATTTCAGTTCTAACAAGAAGAAAACTTGATGATGACCTAGAATTTGGAAAAATGGAAAAAGATAAACTAAACCGACTTGCAGAAAACTCAATTATAGATAACAAAGAAATAAAAGAAGCAGTTCATGAAGAAGTAAAAGAAGAACTAGAAGAAGAAGAAGAAGACGAATAATAATAAAAATACCAGATAATAAGCACAAAAAGCTTATAATCTGGTGTTTTTTTGACCTTAAACGATTTTTAATAAAATTTAAACTTTAGCTTAAAAATAAATACAGTATTCATCCATCTCGAGCCTGGTCGAGAGATCTCTTTAATTAACTTCATCTATAAATTTACAAAATCCATGAGATCTCTCCACTCCTTACAGTCGGTCGAGATGGGTTCTCTTCGTTTGTATTTTTTTATGATATAACAATTTTAAAAATATCTAAGATAATAATAATTAAAACTTTAGCATAAAATAAATGCAATAATAACCCATCTCGAGCCTGTCGAGAGATCTCCTAATTAACTTCATCCATAAATTAACCAAATCCATAAGATCCATCCACTCCGGTCGGGATGAAGATTTCTTCGTTTGAGTTTTAGATAAAAAAAGTTTTTAAAAATTTCTCAGATAATGATTTTAATTTGAACTTTAGCTCAAAAACAAATACAGCACTCACCCATCTCGAGCCTGTCGAGAGATCTCTTTTATTAATTTTATCTATAAGCCAACTAAATTCATGAGATCCCTCCACTTCGATCGGGATGGGATTTCTTTGTTATAGTTTGTACATAAAAACACTTTTCAAAATTTCACAGATAATAATTTAAACTTCAGCTCAAAAATGAAGAGAACCATTACCCATCTCGAGCCTTGTCGAGAGATCTCTTTGAATTAACTTTATCCATAAATTTACCAAATCCATGAGATCCCTCCACTTCGGTCGGGATGGAAATTTCTTCGTTTGAGTTTTTATTATAAAAATTATTCCTCAAAATTTCCCAAATAAAAAAGCCTACTAATTAAAGTAAGCTTTCTTTTATATTCCCATTATATATCGTTGTATTAACAAATTATCATATTCCATTGCAAGCATTGAATTTTAAAGCTTTAGTAAAAATCACTATTCACAAGATATGACAGAATACAGTAGTAAATTTGACGCTTATGTGACGGATTTTTGACGGTATAATTGATATTTAGAATTATCTTAACTCATAATTTACGATTTAAGACAAATTAAAACACAAGATAACCTAAAGTATGCTACAACCCTAATAACACTCATATAGCTTATTACACGAACTATATGAGTGTTTTTTGTTAAGGGTCGGAATCCCCTAACTTAAATTTAGACCTCAAACTTGGAAATAGTTGCCCCGAACCGTTCCTATAGACAATAAAACAGGAACCCGAGGTGGGGGGACTATTTTTTCCCACGATCTCCCCCGCTTTAATTTTTTTGAAATTTTATTTTTTTTTAATTTATTTTATTTTATTTTGTTTTAATTTAAATTATTTTATTATCTTTATTATTTATTAATACTTATATATTTATATTACTTATATACATATACTTATACTTATCTTTATACTTTATTATCTTTAATACTATTACTATTACTATTACTTAAATAATAATTAAATAAAAGTTTGACTTATGGTTACACATAAGTTATAATGATATTAAGAAAGGAGGATATAAAAAATATGGCAAGAGAAAGGAACGAATCAGAAGAGTTGACAAGACTTGAATTTTTAGGCTTTTTATTATCTCTAAAAGAATTGTTGGACAATAATAAAATAGAAGAAGTTAAAAAGCTAATAGATGAGCTAATAAAAGAAGCTAAAAGATGAGCACACAAAAAAAAAGACAGGGTGAACGCTAAATAAAACCCTATCTTAGTTAAGTTATTATTATACCTTGGTGGGTTCTTGCCCCCGCCTTGGTAGTATTAATATACCTTATATAAAAGAAAGGGCAAGAAATGAAAGATAAAAAGAAAATGGGACGACCAACAGACGACCCAAAAAAATACCAAACAAGAATAAGAATGACAGAAGAAGAAAAACAGATCCTTGAATTTTGTGCCAACAAATTAAACAAAACTAAAACCGATATTATTAATATGGGAGTTAAAAAAGTTTTTGAAGAAATAAATAAGATTACTTGACAAATGTATTACATCATGGTATTATATAATTAACAAAGATAAAGAAACCGAGGTGAGACAATGACAGAGAAAAGGAAAAGAAGAAAAAAGAACTTGCGCGATATAAGTGTGAGTATGAGGATAACCAAAGAAGAGAAGAAACAGCTTGACGACTTAGCTGATAGGTTAGAATTAACTTTAACCGAAACATTACTCGAAGGTATACAAGCACTTGATGAGAAATATAGACTTTTAAAAAAATAAAAAAAAGTTTTAAAATTACTTGACAAACGTATTACATTATGGTACTATATAATTAACAAAGGAAAGATAAACAAAAACAATAAATTGACTTAGGTTTTTGAAAAATTATCTCCTAGTAAAAGAAATAGAAACCATAATAAGAAAGTCGATAGACTGTAAAAAAGTAAATAAAAAAGATAGCCGATACTACCAATATCGACTATCTAATAAAAATAAAGTAGTTTGGTCGCCACTTTATAACATATAGACAGGACTTTTGAAGTACCTATAAACGCCTATACGCTTATAAAGATTATACGATAAAACTACTTTATAAGCAAACTAAAAATTATAAAGGAGTAAAACAATGACAACCTATAACGAATATTTAAAAAACTATTTAGAGAATTTAAGCAATTATGAACTTTTAGAAGTAAATAACCAATATAACGAATACGAGCAAATTTATTTTAATGATGAAGATTTTTTTGAAATGTTTTCTAATGGCTACGAGGTAGCTAAAGCTATATTTTACGGCGATTATAACTACCCTCACGCATTTGTAAAAATAAATGATTTTGGAGAACTTGAAAGTGCTGACTTTGTAGAGTTATTAATCGATATTGATGATCTAGCCTACATTTTAGAAGACGCTGATTATTTAAAAGACGAATATGAAGAACAAAAAGAACAAGAAGAAAACTTTTAAACAATATATAAGAAAGGAGCAGAACCATGAAAGAAATAATCTTAAACAAAAATGAAAATAATTGGAAAAAACTAGAAGAATTATTAAACATAAACCAAGAACGCTGCAGGACAAGAACCCTTAACCTAGAAGATATTAAAAAACTTATCGAAAAAATTGAAAAAAGATTAAATGATTTAGGTTTGCCAAAATGTTATAGAAATAATTTAAAAGTTCATTGTAATCCATTTAGAGAAGAATTTGCACAAGCTTATAAATATACCCCAAGCGGCACCAATATAGATCTTGTTTATAAAAATAATAATTGGAGAGTTTTGAACGCTTATAGAGCCGACTGCAAAGGAAACAACGGTAAAGCTTTAGAATTTATATTTACAGATAACCAAAAAGAAAGAATTTTAAACGGTATAAAATATATAGGATTTTAAGAAGAATATAAAAAAAGGTAGGATTGAACCCCTACCCTATTGTTAAGAAAACAAGATAGGAGAAAACAATGAAAACTTTGCAACTACAAAAAAATATAATAGATAGACTTTATAAAGAAGAAATAATTTTACAACAAGAAGACAATGAGAACATATATTTTTCCGATGCTTTTACAATTTGGATAATAAATAAAAATGAAAATTTTATTAATATAGAAAAGGTAAAATCCGTTGAAAATTTGACAAATTATGTAAATTATTTTAATAAAGAAAAAAGCCTTACGGTAGATAATTTAAGTTTGCTATTAGATAAAAAATACAATGGTAAAATAATAGCAGGAGAATGTGAAGAAAAAAAGTTTTATTTTAAAAAAGATAATTTGAAATACTTTGATAACAATTATACACTATGTAAAATGGATAATAATCCATTTAACCCTATTTATGTTTTGGAAAATGATGTTTTAAAAGGTTTATTCATGCCAATAAATATTGATAATATAAAATAAGGAGAAATAAAAACAATGCAGCCAATAAAACAAATAAAAAGAGATTTAAAAGATTGTACAAGCTTTAAAGATATAGATATATTAATACAAGATTATTTAATAAAAGATAAACCAAAGGACAAAAAAGAAACATATAATAAATATAAAGATATAATATATAAAATCTTAAAAGATAAATAACATAGACTTATATAAAAGCACCTTAAAAAGTGCTTTTTTTGTATATCATAAAAAACCAAGACCCTAATTTACGTTTTAAGACAAGTTAAAAATTAATTAATACTAATGTACCTTTAAAAATATAGGTGATATAAGTTAAAATAAAAAGAATGTAAATTTTTGTAATAAAATAATAAGACGATAAAAGAAAATAATAAAATAATAAAATAAATAGATCGAGATAAAAAAAATAAAATAGATGAGGATAAAAAAATTAATGGAAAAAATAAAACAAAAATATATAAAAAAAAAAAAAATAAAAATAATAATATTATATTAATAAAAATAATAATATTATATTAATATAGTTATAAAATTTAATAAAACAATAAAAAAATTTAACGATCTAATTTTTTAAAACTTTAGGAAAATAAAAAGAAAATAAAATAATTAAATAATGAAATAATAAAAGTAAAAGTAAAAATTAATAAAATAAAATAATAAAATAATAGAAATAATATTATAATCATCATGAAAAAACTTGACACAATTAAAAACAACTATTACAATTAAATCAATAAAACATACCTTTATTATTAACGTGAAACGTGTTGAAATACTAAAAATTAAAATGATTATTTGATTAGTAACGTAAGACGTATTGAAATGTTAAAAAAGAAAAATGTTTCATTGATTATTAACATTTGATGTATTGAAATGTTAAAAATTAAAACGTTTCATTGATTGCTAACATAAGATGTTACAAAACAAAAGGACTGTCAATTCAGTCCTCTTTTTTATTGTTATTATTTATAAGCCAATTTAGATCCTACATAAGCTAATCTCTACATAAGCCAAATCAACATCATTCATAAGCCAAAATGAGTTTTGTGATATTTGATAAGCCAAAATGAGTTTTCCTCATAAGCCAAATTGTGATAAGCCAAATATCATTAATTATATACAACGAATCACATAAGCCAAATTACTTTCTCAACCCCAATAAATAAAATCTTATATCATCACTTGTAACCTTACCCTCTTCAATCAAAGAGTTGGCAATCATAAAGACTTTAGCAGTGCGTTCACTTTTAATAAAGTGATTATATTTAAAAAACAAATTGTGATAATCACTACTTATTTTATTATAATCTCTCCCAAGAATTAAGTTGTGAGTGAAAGTCATATCTTCAGCCTTTATCTTTTTTCCATAAAGTTTTCTCATTATATTAATAAACCTACCCATGGAATAGAATATTTCCTCGTGGGAATATGATCTACCGTTTTCATTATCATAATCCTTTTCTAAATTATCAATAATATCTTCAATACTTCTTTGAGGAAATCTTTTTGATTTTCCATAATTATATTCTCCTTTTGTAAACTCCCTACAATTTACTCCTGTAAGCCTTGCAAATAAGCCAATCATTCATATTTTAACGTATAAGCCAATTAAATAATAAAGTATACCAATAGTATTCCTAACAAAATAACTTTCGTGTTATAATTTACCCTTATCACTCTAAATTACTTTCCAAAGCTTCTACTATTATATCTTTTCCTTTTTCCCCTTTTTCTCCTTTCAGTTCTTTCTTCTGACTTATTGTTAAATTTTCGAATAAATCAACAACTACAACCAATTTTACAAGAGAAGCTTCTTCAAGTTCAAATAGCTTTTCATTCTTAGCAGTTTCAAGAATTTCTCTAACTCTATTCTCACCTTCATCAATTGATATCGGTGTTATCTTGGAACTACCTGTCCAGTTATTATTTCCGGAAGGAACTGCATAACTTGACATTGGTCCACCAGAACCCTATAATAAAAATTTACCTGATTTATTTTTGTAACATTCTTCAATTTCGTATTCAAATTCTCCATACCTGTGTCCATTGGTCCATTCTCCTATAAGTTCAGCTTTTTCAGTATCATATCTTTTTCCATTAATAACTTTGTTCATTGTTTGCCCCCTTGTTTTTATTATTTTATTATCTTTATTATTTATTAATACTTATATATTTATATTATTAATATATACGACGTAAATATAATAAATAAGCCAATTTACCCTACATACAATAAAAATACCCACAAAAAAAGACACCCCAGGAGCATAGATAATTAATCTAGCTTAATTCCTTCCCAAGTGTCTTTCGTATTAGTCTGTCGTAACAAAACTAATTGATCATTAATATTATACTTTAAAATATAAAAAATCCCATCATAAAAGATGGGAAATTTTGAATATCTTTCGTGCAAACGGATACTATTATTATACCCTAAACAAAAAATTCTACCATATTTAAGGTAGGAAAACTTGCAGTCGGCTTTAGCACTATCAGTTCACAGTATCTGTCATAATTAACCACAAAAAAAAGACCACCAGCCAAAAGCCAGTGGTCATTGTAGAAATTTTTGGTAAAAACTACACATAGTCTACCTAACATTTATATTATACTATTTTCGTCTATCAACTTCATCTTCAATCCCGTTTGAGATATATTCATCTAAATCTCCCAAGGCTTCATTTAACAGTTGTTTTCCCTCATCTCCGAGAACTTTCAAAACCGTTTCAAATACTTCTTCTTTAATTTGTTTTCCAAAAGAAGCTGTAAAAGTTCCATCTTCTTTTGCATTATTAACTATAACTTGGTTTGCTGCTCCTACGGCTCTTTCTATAATCTTATTTAACCTATCTAAAACGTGATTTACTTTCTCATTTTTTATTTCTTTTGTATATTCTTTACTATAATTAAGAAATGTAATTATAGAATATGCAATCGCAACAGCTAGCATGCCAATTATAAACATTTTTAAGTTATTATCCATATTATCTCCTTTTTTATCCACTAAAAAAGCGACTACAAATGTAATCGCTTAAAGTCTTTTATTTACTTAATTTATATAAAATTAATTGATTTAATGATGTATTTTCTATTTCCGCTTGTTCTGACAAAAATTTGTGTAAACTTTTTGGAATCCTAGCTAAAATTCTACCTGAATACTTCTCTTCTATGGGTTCAGGAATATCTTCTCCATCTTTTAGCCTATCTTCGATTGACATCTCTAACACTTCATAGATGTTTTTGTACAATTCTTCAATAGTATTTCCTACTGTTTTTACATCATATAACTCTTCTACCCTACCCACATAATAATGTCCTGTTTCATCGTTTATTTCTTTTGTAACAATTGAATAAGGTAGTGATAAATAATAGTGCAAATTTTTCTTCATTGTTATTATATACAAATGGGGTGCTAATTTTGTAGATAAGTCCTAAGACTCATCTACAATTTTTAATATATCATCAACAAAATATCTTTTCATAGGATTTTCAGATAATACTAAAGTAAACCACATTCCATCACTTTTTCTTTTAAAGTGTTTATGTGAACCTTTAGTATTTCTGTGCTCAAAACCTAAGTATAATAATATTTTTTCGGCATCTTTTGGATTTATGCCGTTAGGTTGATTCCTCATTTTTTCAATGAGCTTAACATCTTTATTTCCCATTTGCACCTCCTTTACTATATGATACTATATATAATATCATAAGTCAAGTAAATAATAAAAAAAAAGAACAGCTTGAGCGTACTGTTCTTGTGCATATGGGAATGTGTCTGTTAAGTTATCTATATAATACTATATATAATACTATTAGTCAACTATTTTAATTAGAATCTTATCCAAGGTGTAGTATCTCCACTTAATCTCCTACAAGCAACATATCTTCTTTGTCCAGAACTTGCCCCAATGTATGAGATCCAACGATAACCATCACCTTCCCAAACTTGGTCATAGTGTATCTCCTTACCTACAGGATATTGTGCCACAATCTCGGCACTTGTACTTGGTGCTGACCTAACATTACAAACATCTAGAGTTACACCTGTCCAGTTCTCGTTCTTAATAAATACACCACCATTAGAGCTTGCATTTGCATTTTTAATAACAGGATAAACTTGTTTTCCATTATTATCAAACACCTTGTATCTGTTCTTTTTTGCCAAATCTATTGCACTATTAAGATTTTTGAAAGCTCCTTTTTGACTTTTACTATCTCCCCAAGATTTTCTTACTCTATAAAGATTAGATGAGCTTGTAGTTTTTTCTCCTCTTAATCTTTTGTTTACTTCTTGTGCAATATAGGAAAATTTGCTGCCTAAATATGGTCCCGGACAAGATGTTTGAGCATACCACTTGTGCATTTGTAAAACTCCGTCTTTGCCTCCAGTATAGGTACAATTTTTAATCTTGTTTCGTCTACATATATCAGTAACAAGGTCTATAAGAGTGTTCAAAACCCTATCCGATACAAGCCAATTGCCACCATATTGACAGTTAGATACTTCTATAGTAACGGCACGATTATCACACCATGCAGATGATGTAGTCCACGCTCTATTACATTCGTCCACGACTAAAACAATCTTATTATCTACACCAATTCCATAATTACAAGACGCTTGCCTAGATGTAGACTTAAACACATTACCAATACCAGCAGCAGTTAAAACTCCAGCTGTATGGTGGATAGCTATCTTGGTTATAGGATGAGTTCTTCTTCCACTATGATTAGGACTATAATCTGCAAAACTAACTAAACTACTATTACTCATAATTCCTCCTTGTGAAGTTCCTTGTGAAATTCAATTGTTGAAATTTCAACATTATTTCTATTTCGTGTTATTTAATGTGTACATAAAAAGGACTAGCATAATACTAGTCCCCTATCGTTTTAAACTTCTCACTTCTTCCTTTATTTCTTCTGCCATTGCTTTCGTTGCCAATTCCTTGGTGGTGGAATGTAATAGGTCGATTTTATCGTCTATTTTATCCACTCTCGCATTTAGATCATCAAAACTTTGTTTAGAATCACAAGAGTGCTTGTTCAAACTCGTTTCGTGTAAGTCCAGTCTTGATGTATTTTTTGCAATGATTTCCGTTAGCTTATCATTAATTTCGTTGCTTCTTTCAAACTGCTTATCTTGGTTTTTTTGCCAAACTCTTCTGTCTGAGATGTAAAAATACAAAAATAAACCTGCAATTACTATTAATATTCCATATTCGCTAATCGCTTTTGCTAATTCTAACACAATTCTCTCACTTCCTTTCGGTTTTTTATATAAAAAAGAGAATTTTCACTCCCTTAATTATTCAGCTAGAAAACCTAAACCAAGTTTTTCTAACTCTACTCTAACTTTTTCTTTTAAAGGTGCAGGTACATTTTTAAATTCAAGTAAACCCACAGTTATCCTATAAGCCAAAAATTCAACTATTTTCATTTTATCACCCCTTTCTATACCTCATACATTTTAAGTATTATTTCTTGTAACAAATCTTCAGTAGAGTTTTGAGCCTTTGTCATAAGTTCAAGCTCTTGTTGCTTTACTTCCAAATATTCATGTAAGGACATCTGTACTTCGTCATAAATATAAAGTTCAGAAATCTTTGCCTTATTTTCTTCATTTTTATCTTCATAAACTCTAACATTAGAGTGAATGTACACAGTATCTTTTCCTATAATAAGATTTTTGCTAGCTTCCTTTGAGCCAATTACATTTTTTAATTTTCTCATTAAAACCTCCTATAATATCTTTAAAGGAACATCAAACGACTAGAATTATGGTGATTAAATATATCATTTAACATTACTGTGCTAATAAAAAAAGCACCTACATTCTCATCTCCCCATGAACCGCCAACCACTAAACAATTGTCTATATTATCAATGGTTATAAGTGCAAGGTCACAATAATAGGTAGTTGAACTTCCTTCATCTAACTCTGGTATGAATCCCATTTCAGTATTACCTATAACGCTTTTGATATATGACATATTTATATTCTTAGCATTATAAGAGTTATATCCAAAAATAGTATTATCAAAATTATCAGTTCCAATCCATATTTTATTATTTTTAATTATAATCCCATCACAATATTGAGAATAATTACCAAAGAAATCTTCTATCCATTGAAATCTTATTTTTGTTTTATTGTCTATACTACCAAAATCTATACCCTTATCGTTAGTTTTACCAGTTAATCTATTAATTGGTATATCATCAGGATCATTAGGACTATCATTATTATAAATATAACCTGTGCCAATAGAGGATTGTGAATTTAAATTTCCATATTTAAGTACATACATAGCTTGCAAAAAAGTCCATTGATAGAAGGCTAATAGTTCATACCCTATACCATTTGCTTGTGCTAATGTTCTACTATCTTCTATATTTTTGTTTATTATAGGAGCTTTCCCTGTTATAGACCTTAGCTTCCCACTTTCTTCAAATCCTAAATAAGCACCAAGATAGAAATTATCTTTTCTTTCATTTCCTCTAGTGTGTGCATAGTATTTAAAATTAGGATCATCAGTCTTATTTGTCATTGACACATAAACCTTTTCTCCAACTTTTTTAATCCTTAAACCCTTTCGTGGAAATCTTACCATAACATCCCCATCTTCAGGCTTTAAATCATTAAGTTCGCTATCTTCAAGCCCCCTAACTTCCTTACCATCCTTAAACAAGACTAATTGACTTTGAAAAAACTCATCCCATTCAGGACTACCTTTTTCCATCATCTTCGCATCATCTTCATAGGTGATACAAGTTAGAGGATTTGAATTTGATTGGTCTATTACAGCTGTCATCACGCGGGGTGGATAAAGCTTATCATGTAATTTTTGTATATTGCTAGCAAGAACTCTCCCCTGTTCAGCCGATAAAGCCTTATTACTACCTCCACTAGTCAAGTCATCTACAATAGGTACTTTAAGCATATTAACTTGATCTTCCGTAAGATCCTCAAACTTAACAGTCCCATCTTGACCCTTCTTAACGATAGCAGTATTTCCATCACTAAAACTAATTTCAGTATTTCCATCATCAAGAATCCTATAAGATTCTACATTTACACTCTTTCCATCTTCAATCCTCATACTCTTACCGTCAGTAAACTTAACAGTAGTAGTAAAACCACTTTTTGTAATAGAAGAAGTTGTAGTAGAATCTCCTTTAAGTTCTTTCTTTTGAATTTCTGTTAGGTCATCAAAGGTTAAGTCTTTTCCTTTTTCCCCTTTTTCTCCTTTAAGTTCTTTCTTCTGACTTATTGTTAATTCTTCATATTTAAGTGGATCCCCTTTTTCTCCTTTAACACCTTGTATTCCCTGTGGACCCGTTTTACCTTGTATCCCTTGAGGACCAGTATTACCAGTTTTACCTCGATTAATTTGAACCCTACTATTATCATTAAATGTTATCAGAGTATTACCTTCATTATCGTATTCAGTTTTTATAATTTTACTAGCGTTACCAATCAATCCTTGTGAACCTTTTTCTCCTTTGTCTCCTTTTTCTCCTTTGTCTCCTTTTTCTCCTTTGTCTCCTTTGTCTCCTTTTTCTCCTTTGTCTCCTTTAATAGATAATCTTTCTTCTTGTGTTAAATTTTTAAAATCTATTCTACCTCTCGCATTTACTCCAGTAGATTGACCTCCTATAAGCCAAAATCCATTCTTATCTATTGTAGGTGTATCACCGTCTTTAACTTCAATCTTATTTCCATCAGAAAAAGTTATTTCACTAACACCATTTTCTCTTTTCACATTAGATATCTTTAGTTTCAATTCTTCAAGATTGTTAGCAAGCCTTCCGACTTCAACAGCCAAAGTATAATCATCATAAGAATTTACCAATATTTTATAATCACTCATCAAATCACCCCACTAATAAGTCACATCTTTATTTACAATAAGACTTCCTAATACTAAAGTTTTACAATTACCATTAGAATTTCCATCTGATAATTCAATATCAATAGCATAAGTTCCATAAAGATTTTTCATTTGACTAGAACTAAATTTAATCACATATTTTCCACTACCAGAAACAGAACAAGAAGAACTAATTTTATCACTTGCATCTTCGTTTCTTCTTATAGTTGAAATTAATGTTCTTGCATTATTCATTGGTATTTTGTCTATAAATATATATATAAATTGAAATCATCCCCTCTGGTTGTTTCAAAGATATATTTACTATCATTATTAATCATGATTATTCACCTTTACTAACAACACTATGCTCTTCCAATATCTCAAATTTCCATTTTTTTCCTATAGCTTTGCTCAAATTTTCTTGAGACAATTTAAAACCCTTAGCATCTTCGATAGTTTTAAATTTATAAACATTATTCATCTCACCTATCCAATAAATATTTCCAGAATATTCATCAATTTGTGCCAAATCTTCTCTACCTTCCTCATTTGTCCTACATATAAGATATTTCTTTTCATCACAAATAAATTTACTCATCTTTACCCTCCTCAAAATCAATAATAGCTTCCAAATAAAAAACGTCTTGCATGGACAACTTCAACTCTTCCAATTCAGACGCTTTTAATTTTTCAATATCTATTTCATTTTCTATTTTCATCACTTGGTCAATCTCTTCTTGATTTTCTTCTTTTCCCTTGAGTGCTTCTTGTATAATCGAAGCCTCATCTTCAAGTTTTTTCTTAATCTTAAAAAGCTTAAATGCAAGTTTAGCGTTCATTTCTTCGTTACATATTTTATTGAATATGCTATTTATCCAATATATTTGTTCGTTTTTTAATTTCATATTTTTTGCCAATACCCCACTTCTCGTGAAAAATTAATTACATATTTATTTCTCATACTACTATGTGATATAGAAAATGTATCTGATGACACATATATATTATAATAAATTCCCGGGTGTCCACTTTCTAAAGTAAAATAGTTACGAGCTGTAATTTGATTACAGCTTATTTTGTTAGAAGATATATTACCAACAACTTGTAAATTCTCTTTTAAATAAACATCTTCATATAAATTTATCGGTGCTTCCCAGTTAGGATACCCCCCCTTAGTAGCCTTTTTGTACTTATCAAATAAGATATAAGGTTTATAATTTAGAAAATGAGGATCTATATAAGAAATACTTATAGCCGAACTTATATCGTGTCTTAAATCAAGTCTATATGTTTTATTTCCATAATTTTGAATTATCCCTAAAGTACCTAACTTAGTGCTGCCGTTATAATTTTGAAAAAAATCTATTTCTTGATCGTGCATGTATATAGCTCTACCATATCCGTTATAAGTTGAAAAATCTCCTGTCAAACTCACATCCCCATCTAAATTAATCTTACTAGCCTTAATTTTAACACTTTCAGCCGATTGATTAATAGTCGATATTATACCATTCTTAGAAACCTTACTTTCAATCTTGTCAGCTTGAATCGACAAACTAGCTTGTAAGTTTTGTACCGCTATATCCCTGGCACTGTTTGATTGATTTATTATCGATAATCTATTATCAAAAACTGTTTTAACTTCTTTAACCTTAAAATCAATAGAACTTTCTGTTTGACTGATTTTTGTTTCAGCACTAGAAACCCTACTTTCTAAACTTGAAACAGACTTAGAAACATTAGAAACCTCACTTTCAATTAAATCCTTTGTTTGTGTTTTGGTAGAATAATTGTTTTGAACATATGATTTCATATTTGAATTATTACTATCAATCTTGTTGTTTACAACCTTAATCTGACTTGCAACACTACTTGTAATAGAGCTTTCAGTCTGACTTATTTGTGATTTCAAAGTTCCGATTGTTTTAAGATTGTTGCTATTATAAGTTTCAATTTTTCCATCAAGGTTAACCCTATTATTTTCAACAACATTGGAAAGTCCTTCCATTTTTGCATTAATAGTAGACTCAAACTTACCTTGACCAACCTTAAAATCTTGACTTACTATATCTATCTTCTTGTCAACAGTTTCAATTTTAACTCCTATATCATTAAAACCCTTGTCAGTCCTATCTGACAAGATGGAGTTTTTATTTTCAAGATCACTTATATTGTTATTAATATCACCTATACTACCATTTATATTATTAATATCTTTTGTAAAATCATCCTTCATTCCATTGATACTGTTATTAATATTTTGTACTTGATAGTTATTAGACAAATCAATATCAACATTTCTTAAATGTAGAGTCTTCCCATCCCAATACATAGAATAATTAGTCCTAGACTCCCCTATAAGAAAAGTTCCATCTTCAAGGTTAAAAAATACCTTACCACCTCTTAGAACACCTGCCCTAATTAAATTGGCAGTAAAACCATCACCATCACCAAAGGTCTCATAAGCAAAAGAACCATCAGCATTTTTGTGATTAGCTATAGCAATCTTCCCACCTTTAAGATTAATAGCTTGAGTTGGATTACCTTCTTTTGGGGCATTTAGAATTAGAAGTCCTTCCCCTTCTTCTGCATAAACCCAACCTCCAGTCTCATTTAATTCCCTATTAAACTTATCAAGGATTTTTTGTATATAAGACGATTTAACTCCATTGGCAAGCTTATCAAGTTCTTGATTAAATTTACTTCTTTCATTTTCAAAAACTGATTTTAACTTTTCATAACTGGCAAAATTGTCTGATAAATCCTTGATAAAATTACCAAGGACAATCTCACTATCTTCAATTTCTTCAATTGGATTATCCTTAATAGAAATAACCCTCGTTTGAACCCTTGTATCAATTTCCTTGTCAATCACATAAACAACATCACCAAGGTCAACACCTTCTCCAATATATCCTTCATACCTTGATACATCTTCAACATTTAATTCGTATGTGATTTTAGGTTTAGATACTTCTTTGAGTTTTTCTTTAGTTAGTCTTAATAACTCATGTTTATCTTCACAATCTGGAAAATTAGCTTGACCAAATATGTGTCTTCTTTCCTTACCAAGTCCATATTTAAGCCTTGCTTCATTATCTTCAACATAAGTTTTTCCACCATTTATTTCAGAAAAATCAATCTTTCTACCATAGTCAGCTCCACCTATTTTATTTTCATTTCTTGACGGTGTACCGTCTTCTTTTACAATTTCTTCACCCTTACCATAACCGTGAAGGGCAGTGGCTAAATCCTTAATAGATGTTGTTTTCTTTATACCTCCTGTATCTTTCTTATAAGTAAATCTCTTACCAACATCATGACCAATTTTATTTCTTAAATCAATATACCTATGTAAAATTCCAGTCTTATCAACTTCAATTCTTACATTAATTTCAGCTCCATATTGGTCAAGTATTTTCCATAAACAAGATTTTACACTTTCCCTATAAAGGTTGAAAGATTTTTTAGGAAAGTCATCAACATAACCAACTTCAAATCTTGTTCCTTCAAGTATTCTTCTTAAAACACTAGAACAAGTCGCATTTCTAGGTTTCAAATCGTCAATAAAATACCAATATAATTCACTTGTAGAATCTTCACAATAAACAGAATAAGTAACATCAGCATTTTCGTGATTTTTAAAATAATCAATGATTATATATTCATTCCATAACCCGTTCTTGTCTTTAAAGACTATTCTTTGTCCATACTCAACTTCTTTATCTGTTTCAAGTTCCAGAGTATTAAGTCCGTTAAGCTCTCTTTTTCTTTCAACATTGTTGTATTTTAAAGAAGCTATAAGTTTTTCATCTCTATCATATAACATTAACATTTACATCACCTATCATATAAATACTTCTCATAAAATTCCAAACTTATAGGATTAGTAGCCTTTATAGTATCTCCATTTCTTATTTCAAAAAAATCAGAATAAGGATTTAGTCTGTCCATTGCTCTATTTCCTTTAAAAGTGACAATTTCTTTTTCACAATCAATAATAAATTTTTGACTTGTGCCAGAAAGAATCTCAATAAATTCCCCACTTCTCATATTTGTAATCTTGTTAGAAGAACCAGTAAAAGTAAATACTCCCTTAATTGGTAAAACAGAATTTAAAGAAATTTCCTTACTTGTAAAATTCTTATAATAATCATTCTTAAATTGACTTCTCCCAAGTCCACTTGGAACTTTAAATTCTAAATCCATATAAGCACGTTCATTTCTAAACTTTTCATAAGAATTTACACCAACAAGAACAGCATCGTACCAAACTCTATTTCTTCTGTAATTCAAAGGACATAACTTTTTGCTATACATCATCTCCATTAAGTCAAAGATCATATCATCAATTTTTCGTCTTACATTATTGTAAAGCCTAATAGAAACAGTTATAGTTAAGGAATCAAATAAAGAGTCTTTATATAAGACTCCATCCCTACCGTTTATTTCTTTTTCAATTACACTCATTGGCGTTAAAAAAGGTCTGTCAATCTTTTCAATTACACCAAACTTACCAAATTCAACTCCATTAAAAATCAAACTATTTTCAAAAAGTCTAGCCAAGACCAACACCCCTTTTCTTACTTTCTATCAGTCTGTATAACTTTCTTGCAACTTTTTCAATATCTTCTTCATTTCTTACATTAAAAGTATTGCCTGTAATAGTAACACCACCGTTACCACCAGCCTTAACCATTGCATTAGCAACAATTCCATCAAGTTTTTCAATAGGTAAAACAGCTTCGGGACCAGCTTCCCCAACTCCATGAAAACCAGAACCAGTCGCAAATATAGTAGGTCTAGTGAAAATTGCACCTTTTTTGTGCCATGAAATTCCACTTGGAATAGAAAAATCCATACCTAGCACACTATGAGTTTCCCATTCAATTTCCGGTCTAGGTATTCTAGGCATAGGTAAAGTAAAATCAAACATTCCCTTAACTGTTTCAACTAAATTTTCAAAAACACTTGTAACAGCATTACTTATACCATCTTTAACCCAATTCCAACCACGATGAAAACCGTCTGATATCCTACCCGGCAATTCCGTAAAGGCTTTAACATAACTATCTATATTTTCTTTAGCATGCCTTCCTATTTTTTCAAAACCTTCTTTTTGATCTTCAATCCATCCGTCAAAATCTCTTTTAACAGCCGCAAAACCATCTTTAAAACTCTTTTTAAAATCTTTCCACCAGCCATCAATAGCTTTTCCAGTCTCATCAAAGAATATTTGCCATCCTGTTTTAATTTGACCAGTTTCCCAATCAACTTCTTTAACATGCTCGCCAGCTTGTAATTTTGCTTCTTCAACTATTTTGTTATGAGAATCTTCGGCGGCTTTTACAGTTTCATCTCTAGTATTTTTAGCATCTTCAATTATTTTATAGGCAGCTTCAGTACTTTCTTTAGTTCCATCAGCCTTTAATTGGTTAGCAATTCTTATACGCTCATCATATTCTTCCTCGGCTTTTTTAATGGTTTCATCTCTAGTGGTGATTGAATCTTGTACCAACTTAGAAGCTTGTTCAGCAGAAAGTTCTCCCGCTTGGTCTTTCATTCTCTGACGAATTATATTGTATTCTTGTTCACTTTCAGAAAGAATCCTAATTCCATCATCTTTCATAAGATTTTGAATAGTGGTTATTTCTTGTCTTTCACCTTCTGTTAGAGTTCTCTTTTCATTCTTAGCAGTTTCAAGAATTTCTCTAACCCTATTCTCACCTTCTTGAACTCTAGTCAATTGGTCATCATAACTTTGTTGAACCCTGTTTATAGTATCAATAACATCTTGGTCTTTGATTCTTCCCATTTCGGTATACATTTTAGTCAAAGAATCAAGAGCGGGTTGTTTGTTTTCTTCAATCTTTTTAGATATTTGACCACCCATATTCTCAAAATTACCAGCAATACTATCAACAGTTTCTTGACTTACAACCTCGCCTGTAGACTTTAGTCTAGTTAAAGACCTTTCAGCTTCATCACTTAGTTCAAGAAATCCACCGACAGCCTTTTTAGTTCCTTCACTAACTTTATCACCAAAGATATCACTTTGAATTGCACTTTCACTCATGTGGTCATTTAATTTTTTAAGTGCAAAAATAGCAGCAACTCCTATAACAGCAATTAATCCAGTAGTTGGATTCAATAATACTCCCGATAACTTAGAAAGCACACCTGCAAATAAACCAGCTCCACCCTCTCATGTCAAGCTTATGACAAAAAAGAGGTTATTGTTATGTAATTTAAAAGAGAGTGATTGCTCACTCCCTTTACTACTTCCATATTATGTTCAACACTTCGTTTCCTTCACAGAATACTGAGTCTATATATTTCTCCATCAATTCTCTGGTAAGTTTAGTGTTGTCTATTATTTCTTTTTCTTCTTTTGCTTTTTGTATTTTTTCTTTTATTGCTTGTATTTCTTCATCTATCAAATTTTTAGAGTCAATGAATTTTTGTCTATTCATCTTGCCTAATTTATACTTCTCAAAATTTTGCATTTTCTTAGCTTCAAGATCTTCGATAGATTTTTCCATAGGTTTAATTTTTATTTTTTCATCTTTGTTCGAATCTTCTAGACCATATTTTTCCTTTATTGCTTCAAATACTTGCTCTTCAAGGCTTCCTGCTCTTGAGTTCTTGTGTTTTACATTATTACACTTACATATCCTACAAGTAAAATATGTGTGTACTCTAAGACTTCCATCAGGTCTTTTGTGTTTAGATTGAATACAGCCTAGAATGTGCTTACAAGTTGGACATTTTGCAAAACCTTGCAGTGGAGATTTTTTCCTCCATTCATAATCGGTGTTTTTACCTTTCATAAATAGATTCTTCTCTTTAATCTTCTGAACTTTTTCAAAGTCTTCTTTAGATATAATAGCTTCATGGTTATTCTCAACTCTTCCCCACTCTTCTTTTGGTTTGAATTTAAAGGAAGATGGATTTAACACTGACTTATCTTGCATATTGAAAGTATAAGTTCCAGTGTAATTTTCATTTGCTAATACATCTATTACATTGCCATTAGTCCAAGTTGGTCTAGGTTTTTTCTCAGTTCTAATTATTGAATATTCGAAATCAAGATTTGTTAATTCGCTCTTTCTTTTTGATGGTGTTGGAATTTTTTCTTCATTTAATATCTTAGCTATATTTCTTGAAGATATACCATCAAGTGCAAGTTTAAAAATCTTCTTTACTATCCAAGCAGTTTCTTCGTCAACTATGATTTTATGTTTATCATTAGGATCTTTCATATATCCCAATGGTGGACTCCAAGCTAAAAACTTTCCTTGCTTTTTAAGTGTGGTCATAGATGACTTTACCTTCTCAGAAATATCTTTTGTATAGAAATCATATAATAGTCCTTTGAATTGAATATCTAAATCTGTTCCATTTCCCTTTTCTTTGTTGCTATCATAGCCATCATTTATGGCAATGAATCTTACTCCTAGGAATGGAAATATATTTTCAAGATAATCTCCAAGTGTTATATAATCTCTCATAAATCTGGACAAGTCTTTTACAATTATCGTCTGGATCTTATTTTTCTTTACATCTTCAAGCATTCTTTGAAAGGCTGGTCTATTTTCATTTGTTCCAGAATATCCGTCATCAACATATTCTTCTCTTGTGAAGTTTTTAAATTCTTCATTCTTATCGAGATAATCATTTAGATATGCTCTTTGATTTATGATACTTTCACTTTCATCAGTCTTTATCATATCTTCAACGGATAATCTGATATAAAGAGCAATCTTACTCATCGTCTGTTCCTCCTACTAAATTATCTATATTGAATTTAAAGACTATTTCAAATTCGTGTTTATCATAAACTATTATTTTTTCAATCAAGCTATGGATTAAATCTCCAGGTAGCTTTTCCAAATTCTTTGAAGCATATAAATCATTTATCCATTTTGTTGATTTTATTCTTTCTTTTTTAAGTTTTGATATATTAACTTCAATTGCTGAAATCTCGTTATCAAATGTAGCCATATGACTTTGAGCAATCTCTCTTCTTAATAGATACTCATCTCTATCAATCTTACCTAGACTGTAGTCTTCATAGGCTCTTTGAATGATATTTTCTTCATTTAGATTTTTTCTTTTAAGATTTTCTATGTCTGTATTAAAAGTATCTATTGCTTTATTAAATCTAGCTTTAATTCGGTTAACAAATTTTGTCTTGCTAGTTGTCTTAATAATAAACTCAGAAATCTTATCACTAATAGCCTGATCTAAATCTCTTTCCATAATGAATACTGATTTTTCAGGTTTTATACTTCCGCTAAATCTTTCGTTCTGAAATGAATAGTAAAGTCTATCTCTATTCTTACCATAGATACGAGTTCTTCTATTAAGTTCTTTGCCAGTATTATTATTGATTACAAGACCTTTAAATCTGTTCTCGTAGTCCCTGTTTTCAAAATTGTGCATTGGCGAACTGAAAACATGATTTTTCTTTCTCTCTCGTCTTTCTTGTAATATTCTTTCGTGAACTTCCTTAGAAATGATTGCTTCATGTGCATTCTCACAAATTATATACTGACTTTCATCTACAAAATGTTGTTTAATTCCTTTAGCTAGATTTTGTTGCTTAACTCCTTGTACTAAAGTCCCCGTATAAACTGGATTTGTTAGCATTTTAGAAATTGTCCCTTTATTCCATTCAGGATCATCATTTTCTCTGTAAATTCTCCCAGTTTTATAGTAAATCATTCCAGGAGCATATCCCTTTTCATTAAAATGCTTTGCGACTTCATATTGGCTTTTGCCTTGAAGAGTTAAATCAAACATCTCTTCAACAATAAATCTAACATTTTCATCAATTACAAGTTTTTGACCTTCTTTAGATTTTTTAATCTTGTATCCATAAGGTGGAACAGAACCAATAAAGTATCCGTTTCTTGCCCTATTGTGTTTTGAGGTTTTTATCTTAACTGAAATATCCTTAGCATACATATCGTTGATAATATTTTTAAGTGTAACCTCAAAAGATTTCTTTGAGTCTGTTTCTTTAACTGTGTCTAATTTATCATTAACTGAAATAAATCTAACACCTAGAAATGGAAACACTTTATCAATCAATCTTCCCATTTCGAGATATTCTCTTCCAAGTCTTGATAAATCTCTGATAATAATGCAATTGATTCTTCTATCCCTAATATCTTGCATCATATTCTGAAATGATGGTCTTTCAAAGTTTGTCCCACTATATTCATAGTCAGTGTAAACTTCTAATACATCTATATTTTCTTTTAATGCATATTCTTTACAAGATAGGATTTGAGTTTCTATTGAGTATGATTTTTCTCTCCACTCTTCTGTTCTTTCGTTAGATAGTCTTGTATAAATTCCGGCCTTAAATACTTTTCTTTCTGTCTTTTCGCTTTTCTTTTCAATATATCTTTTGGAAGTTCTTGCCATTATAAAACACCTCCAACTAATTGCATTGGAGTCTTATTTTCAAGAGAATTTCCAAATACCTTATTTATTGAATTCAAATTCTTCTTTACTTCGGACTTGCTTTCACTTTCTTCTTTTATAAGGGTCTTCAGTAAGTTAACTGTTTCCAAATTATTAAAGACAAAATTAATCTCATTGTTTTCTCCGATTTCAATTCTATCTATAAAAGATACAATTGTTAGTCTATTTAGACTGCTTAAATCAATGGGAACAATTTCGGAAACCAAACTGTCCTTGTTTTTCATCTTTTCTTGCAAGTTAGCAAGTATATTTTTCTTTGTAGCAATTTGTTTCTCTATTTCCCTGATCTTAATAAGATAATTTTTTCTGAACCTTTCAAACTCTTCAGAAGTTATAAGTTCATCTTCTAAGTCCATATATAAAGATTGTCTAAGTCTTTCATACTTTCTCTTTTCTGAGTTTAAGCTTTCAAAGTCAATATTAAATGTAACTTTTGATACATCTAACTTATTAACTTGACTTAGCAATTCATTATATTTTTTTAAATAATCTTTAAGTGCAAAAAGAGTTATATCCAGTAGATAGTCTTCTTTTATACTATGTCTTGTGCAATCTCCTTTGTTATTATAGTGAGAACAAATATAAAAAATATTATATCCATTCTTGGACTTAACCTTTCTTCTAACCATTGAAGATCCACAATCTTTGCAATAAAGCATTCCTGATAAAATATGTGGTATATCTGCCGATTGCTTTACATCTCGTAGCATCATCTTATTAGCCAAAGCATAAATGCTTTTTGAAATAATAGGCTTATGAGAGTCGTTTATTACAATCCAATCTTCTTCATTTACTTCTACTTCTCTCTTAGACTTGTAATTTAGTTTTCTAGTTTTTCCTTGTTCAAGCACTCCTATATAGACCTTGTTTGTAATAATCCTATTGACCATTTTTGCGTCCCATTTAGAGTCTTTAATAATAAAACCAGTAGTATGATTATCGCCAGAATTTTCTTTATGCTTAGATGGTGTTACACAACCTATGCTATTTAAAAAATCTGCAATAGCTTTAGACGAATAACCGTCTATCTTCATATTGAAGATTCTTTCAATTATGTGCGAAACTTCTGTATCAACGACTAACTTATGTTTGTTTTTGCAATCCTTCTTATAACCAAAAGGAGCAAATGCACCAATAAATTCACCATTCTTCCTTTTAATTTCTTTGGAAGATTTAACCTTCATAGAAATATCCCTACAATAAGAATCATTAATAAAGTTCCTTATTGGAAGAATTAGGTGTGTATCGCTTACATCTGCATTTTCACTGTCATAGTTATCGTTTACGGATATAAACCTTATACCTTTTTCTGGAAATATCTTTTGTAGATATTTTCCTGATTCGATATAATCTCTCCCAAAACGGGATAAGTCCTTCACAATAATTGTTTTAAACTTCTTCTCTTCAAGATCTTGAATCATCTTCTTAAATTTTGGTCTGTCATAATTAGATCCTGAAAAGCCATCGTCTACATATTCAGCAACAACTTTAAAATCATTGTCCCTTGCATATGATTTAATAATCTGTCTTTGATTTGAAATAGAATTACTTTCTGTGCTATCTCCATCCTCTCTCGATAAACGAAGATACATACAAGCAAATTTTTCCATCACAAAACCTCCTTAATTTGTATTTGGGCAAATAGTCATTAAGGAGTTCTTCTACCACTTATATTTTACCGCACCCAAGTTTTTAAGTCAGCACCCCAGCTTATAGTCTTATACAAGCTCTACATAAATAAAGTTCAACAATATCTAGTAAGTCTAGGGACTCTTTATCACTTTGAGTGTAAGTAATTTTTTTAGAATAATCTTCTTTTGATATTTGCTCTTTAGGTTTATATTTCTTCTTTTCTTTTGTATTCATAGGTTTTACCTCACAATATAAAATTAAAGTTTTTTGACATTGACAAGTGCCTTGGATTAGCAACATAGGAATCTCACCTCCGCCTCTATTCAGGATGAGCCGGCTTCAACCTTAGAAGTATCATTATCCTCATTTTCTTCGTAGCGAATAGGGTATCCCTCCCTATATTCAAACTCTTACTTATCGCTCCCTTTCTTCTTCCCTTGCTTTTAGCTTAGCAGTACTTGTTTTGCCGAATTATTCAGCAGAAAGATCTTGGCGGATAGGTTATCACGCTCCAAAAATGATTAATGTCTTGTCTTGGTCTATTCAGTTGTTAAGGTTCAAAATTTATTGAGAGTTATTAATCTTTTTAAAATTTGACCATCAGAAAATACTTATCTTGATGAAACAAAATTGTTTAAAATTACCCTCTTATACTTAACAGTGAAAAGAAGCCTTTCTTGCTAACCAATTTTCAAAAATAAATTTGGTTAAATGAAAAGGTCCAATTCCCACTGCATAAGTAACAGTGAAAATTAGACCCTCTTGGTAACTGTCATCTAAAAGTCTTCTAACATTTCCTTTAGTTTTTCTAAGACTTTATTACGCCTTTTAATAACGGCTGGATTAGAAATATTCAGTTTAGCGGCTACTTCTCTAATTGTTTCTTCTTTATAAAAAAGACTTTCTATCAAATCCCTTTCAACAGGATTGAGTTTAGAAATAGCTCTTCTTACTTCTTCAATCATTTCCTTTGTTTCGATAATTTTTTCAACATCAAATTCCAGATCTTCTAAATTTTCTTCAAAATTACCATCATGATCATAGGAACAAAAAAAGAAACAGTTATTTAACCTGTCTCTTCTCGTTTGATATTTCTCTTTGTTCAATTCACTATGATAAGCAAGATATACTTCCTTGCTAACAAATACTTTCTTTCCTTCTACAAATAAATAATATTCTTTGTCCATTAATTTTTCCTCCTTGTTGACATGAATTTCTTTTGTTTGAAAATGAAATTCACACAAGGAGGACTTCTAATTCTATGCATATATTCTCCTGGGCATAAAAAAAGACCGAAAGAAAATAAATTCTTTCAGTCAATAAATGCCAATATTAAATTTAGGTGCAAACCACCCATCATGGATATTATATATGCACTTAAGTACACATAAAATTCGTATATGGTACTTTTTTCATTCGGAAATAGTACGCAATAAGTACGTCATAAATTAATTTCTTAGATGTTCATTATTTCTTCAATGCTACGACCGTCTTTAAGTTGGCTAATAGCAGTCGGTAAAGTATATCCCCAAATTATTACACCTACCAATGCAATTGCTTCCTTCTTTCTTTGATAATAAACAGTTCTCTCTAAAGACACACTTCTCATACAAGCTTCATCAGTAATCTTTTTTTCAGAAATGTAGTAGTTATAAATAATCTTATGATAGATTTCTCCATACTCTGGATATACTTTTAGCCTGACACAAGCGTCATAAATTATTAAAAGCATAAGCTTGCTATCCATTACATTGGCTACTCTGTTATTAAACTTTTCTTCAACTCTTTCTGGAGCAAATGTAGAAAGATACAAGTAAGCAGATTCTGAAGTTGATCCATAGTTTTCTTTACTCTCAAACATCATAAAATTTGCCCTACTATCTACTGCCCAGGTAACTTGTCTATATAAACTTAAAATAAGTTTTGCAGCTGAACTAATCTCTTCATATTTCAAGTTACTATCTGCATACATGTCCATTATATTCTTTAAAGTTTTACTTATTCTCAATCTAATCACCCCAATACAACTTATTTACAAACTTGAATGTTTGTGCTATAATATGAATATAAGTTCAGTTTGTATTATATCTCAAATTGAAAAATAATTCAAGCACTATTGTTCGTATTAAAAGTTATAAATGCACATTAGTTCAGGAGGTTAAAGTTATGGCTTTTGCGGATAGATTAAAGGAATTTCGTGAAAAAGAAAAATTAAGTCAAGCAGATTTTGCAAAAATGATAGGAATAAGTACAAGAACTCTTGTACATTATGAAGACGGAGAAAGATACCCAAGAGATGTCGAGGTTTACAAAAAAATAGCTGAAGTTATGGACTGTGATTACAATTATCTTTTAGAAGAAAGTGACGAGTTTTTAAATAGAGTTTATAACATGGGTGGCAAAAGAGAATTAGAAAAAGCTAGAGCATTAACTGAAGGTCTAAGTTCTTTATTTGCAGGTGGAGAAATTTCTGACGAAGATAAAGATGCTGCTTTTGAAGCTATTACTCGTGCTTATTGGGAGGCTAAAAGAGAAAACAAGAAATACGGTCGCAAGAAAAAAGATTAGGTGATTTTATGAGCATGAATCGCTATATATATGATAAGGTTAATCGACTTATAAAAAAATATAAGACACGAGATCCTATCGAATTAATAGAAGCTTTGAATATTAACCTGGTATATCTACCTGAAACAAAAATACTTTTAGGAATGTACCATTATATTCAAAGGAACAGATTTATTTTTATCAGTAGCAACACAAATTTTAATAGAAAGACTATACTAGCACATGAATTAGGTCACGATCAACTTCACAGAGATTATTGTATGAGTGGCGGAGCTTTCCATGACCAAACAGTGCTAAACCCTACAAATAAATTTGAAACTGAAGCTAATATTTTTGCAGCTCATTTATTAATAAGTGATGAAGATATCCTAGATAATATCAATGATCAAGTTTGTGATTATGAAATCGCTGGACAGTTAGGCGTAGATATAAATTTACTAAATCTAAAAATTTCTGAGTTAGCAAAAATGGGCAAGTTTAATAAACCAGTTAATGTTAATATACCTCAGGGAGATTTTCTTAAAAATTATCGCCCTGAACATAATGATTATTATTAGGAGACTCTATGGGAATTTTTATTGCAGGATATTTTTTATTAATCCTTTCTGGAATAGTTTTCTACTATCTCATCTCTACCTACTCTGTAAAAATCTCAGCATTTTTGATTGATTTTATAGTTGTAGGTTTAGGGTTTTATATATCCATAAAAGATAAGTTAGATAACAAATTAGCTATTCCCCTTTCAATCACAGTAGTAATACTTTATGGAATATTGCTAGTTTTAATAAATCGAAAGCTACCAAAGGTTAGCAGGTTTTTAAACTATATAATTGCTTTTATAGGATCATCAGTTGCCCTATGGTTGGCACTTGATTTTATAACAAACACTCTAGCCGCTTTTAAAATAATAGGTCAAACTTACCATCAATTACCAATCACAAAAAGTATGATGATAAATTCCTTTATACATTATGTAATTGTATTCTTGATTAGTATTCCAGTGTTTAAAGGTAGAATGAAATTTATACTTGGAGGAAATTATGAGTAGAGAAATGGATAAAAACAAAGACGAAAATCAAGAAAAAAAAGAACTTCAAATTAGATCATCTGCTGCTGAATACTTGACTTTTATTGCAGCTAACGGTGATGATCAAGAAGCTATCGAAATTAGATATGAAGATGAAAATATTTGGCTAACTCAAAAGATGATGGCAGCTCTTTATGATGTCAGTACTGCAGCAATAAATCAGCACTTAAAAAAAATATTTGATGACAATGAATTACAAGAAGAAGCAACTATTAAGAATTTCTTAATAGTTCAAAAAGAAGGTTCTAGAAATGTTTCAAGAGAAACAAAACACTACAACCTACAAGCAATTATTGCAGTAGGGTTTAAAGTAAATAATGAACGTGCCGTCCAATTTAGAAAGTGGGCAAATCAAATTGTAAAAGATTTTACAATTAAAGGTTGGGCAATGGATGATGAAAGACTAAAAAATTCTGGCACAAGGCTTACCAAGGATTATTTCGAAAAATTACTTGTAAAAATTCGTGAGATTAGATTATCTGAGAGAAGATTCTATCAAAAAATCACAGATATTTATGCCACATCTTTAGACTATGATCCATCTGCAAAAGCAACAAAAAGGTTTTTTGCCGCTATTCAAAATAAATTGCACTATGCAATTCATGGAAAAACTGCAGCCGAATTAATTGTAGATAGAGCCAATCACAAAACTAAAAATATGGGGCTTACAACTTGGGAAGGATCCCCAGATTCAAAAATTCATAAATATGATGTAGTCGTTGCAAAAAATTATCTAAACGAAGAAGAATTAAATCAAATGCAAAGAATTGTTTCATCATATTTGGACATGGCAGAAATGCAAGCAGAAAGACATATCCCTATGACTATGGAAGATTGGGAAAAAAGATTAAATGGCTTTTTACAATTATGGGATAAAGAAATCTTAAATGATGCAGGAAAAGTCTCTGCAGCTCTTGCTAAAAAACACGCAGAGAGTGAATTTGAAAAATATAGAATAATACAAGATAGACTCTACAAAAGTGATTTTGATAAGTTCCTAGAACTCGAGGATAATACTAAAGATTTAGAAAAATAACTTAATATACGCTTAATGCTTATAAGGGGCTGTAAATAATTTTTTGTATCAACCTAAATCCTGATTAAAGGATAAGGGTTGATACATTTTTTATGCTTCAATCATCATTTGTGTACCTACAACCTTTTATACATCAACAATTTTATCTTCTATATTTTCTTCAAGATTTCCATCATGATTTAGGGACGAAAAAAGAGCAAGTGGTTTTTCTTGTCCACCTACTCTAAATATTTTTCGTGTTCTCTTTCTTGCCAGTAGATTTTGTATATCTGCTCGCTTACTTTGATTTTTTTCCACCGACATAAAGGTAATATTCTTTTGTCATTTATCTTTCCTACATTCTTTTTTTGTCTTTATGTTTTAAAGAAATCATTTAATTTGTGAATATTTTCTTCAGTATAGTTTCCTGACCATTCCACATGTCCGTTTTCCAAAAAAATAAAATAATCACAACACTCCTTTAGTAATTCAGGATCATGAGTGATGAGGAAAATAGTTTTATCTTTCATCTGCTTTAAACTTTGAGCCACATCTAACATATTATGATAATCCAGACCAGAGGTAGGTTCATCTAATATTAGTATGCGACTGTTTGAAGCAAGGGCACTAGCTAAAGCTACTCTTTGCTTTTGTCCTCCAGATAGCGACATGGGATGGAGCTCTTTTAATTCCAACAAATTTAATTGAGCTAAAATCTCATCTACTTGTCCACTTATTTCATCTGAACTAAGGCTAACTGAAATTTCCTCTTTGACACTCTCTGTAAAGAGTTGGTTATTCACATCTTGCATGACCATATAAGAAATCTCAAGCCTTTCTTTGCAATCGTAGCTTTTTCCTTCTAAGGTCATTATCCCTGTTGATTCTTCTGCAATACCACACAGACAATTGGCAAAGGTAGATTTTCCGGCACCATTTTTCCCAAGAATTCCTATTATATGTTTTCTAGGAAGATCTAGATGATTGATTTCTAATCCAACCACTTTATTGTAATATACACAAAAATTATCAAGTGCTATTTCATTGGTATACTCAATGTCTTTACTCTCAAACTTAGGAATATGAGAAGATCTTAATCCCATCTCGTGCAACTTCTTGTCTGAAATATCCTTAAATTCCTCAATGCTATAATCCTTGCTAATTCGACCATCTTTCATATAAATAACTCGGTCGACCAAGTCCATTAAATAATATAACCTATGTTCAGCTATAATAATTGTTTTGCCTTGTTGTTTCCAATATTTAAGTATATTTTTTAAATCATCAATGCTTTCAATGTCTAAATTTGATGAAGGCTCATCTAAAACTAAAATAGGGGCTTCCATCACAGCTGTAGATGCACAAGCAATTTTTTGCTTTTCACCACCTGATAAATTAAATAAATTCCTATCTAACAGTTCATGAATGTTTAATGCATAAGCTACTTTTCCTATCCTGTCAAGCATCTCCATTCTATCAACACCCATATTCTCAAGTCCAAAAGCTATTTCACTTGTAGAATCCACATTAAAAAATTGTGATTTTGGGTTTTGAAATACAGAGCCGACTACCTTTGAAAGTGATTGAATGCTAGTTTGTCCTACTTTTTCTCCATTGATCTCCACTTCACCTTGTAAATCTCCAGTATAATATTCAGAGGAAAGGCCATTAATTAGTCTCGTAAGAGTAGTTTTCCCACATCCAGACTCACCTGTTAGTAGCACAAATTCTCCTTCTTCAATGGATAAACTTATATTAAAAACGCCACCTTGTCTTTCTTTGCTCTTATAGGTAAAGCTAGCATTGTTAAATTTTATCATCTCTTTCCCCCTCATACTAAAGACCAAACTATCAATCCTATAATCAATAGAAAAATCAAAAAATCATATTTGCTAAATTTAACCTCAACAAGGCTCGTTCTGCCTTGAACATTATCTAATCCTCTTGTTAATGCTGAAGCAGAAAGTTCATCACCTATTTTGACAACAGAAAACAGGAGCGGGATAATTCTGTACTCTAAAAACAATGATGGATTGGCTTTTGTTTTTTTACTATTAAAACGTATCCCCCTCATTCGCATAGCATTTGATATTGCCTTATTTTCTTCCTTTAGAGTAGGTATGAAACGAAACACTACAGAAACAGGAATAATAAACGCAGTTGGAATTTTCCACTTTACCATAGCTGCTATAAATTCATTTGGTTTGGTGGAACTAATCGTATAGTATCCCATCATGAAAATAGGAAAAAGCCTTATGACTAATGAGTTGAGCAATACATTAATCATGTTTAATATGGATGGTAATTCATACATATTTTTAGTTTTGCTTGAAATAACAGCCAAAACAAATAAAATTCCATATATGGCTGCAGCTTTGTAATTTTTATTAGATACAAGCAAGAATATAGCGATAGAAACTATCGCTATATCTATACCTATATTGTCGTAGACAAAAAACATTATTGTGCTAATGAATATCATAAATAATATTTTTGTTCTCGGATCTAAATAAAAGCCTTTCTTTACTGGGGGAACATAAGTTTTGTAAGCCTCCATTAAGCAATTCCAGCTCTTTCAAAATGTTTTTTCAACATTTTCTTGCCTATATTAGCACCTATCACTGCTCCAACAAACATGATGCCAATTGCAGCAATTCCCATCCATGGTGGCATATATTTCGCTAAATCGGTAGCAAATTGTTCACCCATTTGTTGTTTTACTCCTTCCATATAGGTATCTGCCATAACCCACATTGGCATCTGACAGCCTAACTCAGCACATGAAAACAACCAAAATCCTATTGTATTAACTTTAAAACTTTTATACTTTTTAGTATTCATAACTACATCAGCAATAATTGCCATTGGAATATACACGGCTGGTGCTAACCAAGTGTAACCCATAAAATACCAAAATACTCCTAAAATGATTCCCATTAGAGATACCATTCCAAACTTTTCTACCTTGGTTAGAAATAGCATAAATGGAATACCTGTTAATATTGGGATTAATATAAATATGGTAGGATAAAGTATTGGCACAGCCCCTATCATTCCTGTTACGAAAAATATGACTAAGTAAATAGCCGTATAAATTCCTACGTTAATTAAATCCTTTGCTGTTAATCGATTTTTCATTGAAATCCTCCTTATTTTGTTTAATCTTCCAGCTTTCTGTTTCTTCTCTTGCTTCTATAAATTTCTTATAAGTGCCTTCTTTTCTAATTAAATCTTCATGTTTTCCCACCTCCTCAATTATCCCATCTCGCAAAACAATAATTTGATCCGCATTTCGAATCGTTTTTAATCGATGGGCAATCATAATCACGGTTTTGTCCTTCGTTAAACTTTCCATGGCGTTCTGAAGCTTATCCTCATTTTCAGGATCTACATTGGCCGTTGCTTCATCAAAAATAATTATGGGTGCATCTTTTATCATGGCTCTGGCAATAGATATTCTTTGTTTTTCTCCGCCTGAAAGAGAGGTGCCACCTTCGCCTATGATGGTTTGATAGCCTTCTGGCAAATTCATAATAAAGTCATGGCATTGAGCCTTTTTTGCCGCTTCTATGACTTCTTCCTTCTTAGCTTGCGGTTTGCCAAATTTTATATTTTTTTCAATGGTATCTTGGAAAAGATAAACATTTTGGAATACGGTGCTAATTAAATCCATTAAGGATTCAAGCGTGTAGTTTTTAATATTGATATCTCCAATCGATATGCTGCCTTGATCCACGTCCCAAAATCTAGAAATAAGCGAACACATGGTGCTCTTACCAGATCCACTTGGTCCAATAATGGCTGTCATAGCCTTTTCTGGAATATGAATGGAAACCTCCCTTAAAATAGGTATTTTATCATAAGAAAAGCTAACATTATTGAATTCAATATCTGTATGATGAGGTGTAATCTTCTTGCCCTCAATATCCATCTGAGGCATATTTTCTGTTGTTTCTACTTGTTCTATAGAACTTGTTGCAACTCTTAATGTCGCCATGGCGGATCCTGCGGATTGAATACTTGCAAACACTAGGAATGACATGATGATACACATAATTGCTTTCAATAAATCTATAGTGCCATTGATATAAAAATAAAGTGAAAAGACAATCATGGCTACACTGGAAATTCTTAAAACGAGCTCTTGCCCGATGGTATAGGGTGTAAATAATTTCTCCAAGGCTAGATTGGCTGAGCGACTTTCTTCTAGTGCCGAACGTACGGTTTGGTCTCCTTTTCCTGTTAAATTAAAGGATTTAATGACCGCCATTCCCTGGATATATTCCAAGATTGTTTCAACTAAAAGAGATTGTGCCTCTTGCCTTTTTGGAGCAAGTGTCCTCGACTTTTTTTCCATGACAGAAGTGATATATAGATATAAAACCGTTCCTGCTATAACAATAAGCCCATTTCTCCACTCGAAAAATAAAATCATCAGAGTGAACACAAATGAGTTAATGAAGCCACTCATCATGACAACTAAAACCATAGGAGCTGTATTCTCAACGTCATCTAGAACAGTTGTTAAAACACCAGTCACTTTTCCAATATTATTTTCATTAAAGAATCCCATTGGAACCATCTTCAGCATTTTTCCTATACTTATTCTTCGATTAGCTACCATAAAATACCCGGCATGCGTTTGATCTAATTGAGCAAAATAGTTGGCAGAAGACCTTCCGACAATACTGACCAACAGCATAAGAAAAACCTTCAGTGCTATAAAGGAATTAAAATCTTTTGTCACCAAGGCTTGAAGCACAAAGTAAATGGCTCCTATTTGTAACATATTGAAGATGGCATACACAAATTCAAAAATAACAGACTTGTTTAAATTTATTCGTTCCTTATCTGCAAATGCCCATATCTTTCGAAGTCCACTTAACATCTATGCCACCTCCTTTCCACAGATATGTGCTTCCCACATGGCTTGATAAAGTTTATTTTCTTTAAGAAGTTCTTCATGATTGCCACTTGCTACAAGTTTGCCATGATCGATGAGATAGATCTGATCTGCATTGGTTATTGTTGATAACCTATGAGCAATCATAATGATAGTTTTCCCCTGAATAAGCTTATTAATTGCTTTTTGTAAAACTTGCTCATTTTCAGGATCAATATAAGCCGTCGCTTCATCTAATATTATAATTGGAGCATCTTTTATCATGGCTCTAGCAATGGTGAGCCTCTGTTTTTCACCGCCTGATAAATGATTTCCTCCACTCCCTACTTTGGTCTGATATCCATGCTCTAAGGACATAATAAAATCATGACAACCGGAAGCTTTGGCAATTTCAATCACCTCTTCATCGCTAGCCGAAGGCTTGCCCATTCGAATATTTTCCATAATTGTATCGTTAAAAAGGAAAATATCCTGCGAAACAAAAGCAACTAAGTCATAGAGTTGTTCAAGTGGAATATTGAATAAATTAATTCCACCGATCGATATTTCTCCCTGTTCCACGTCCCAAAAACCAGCAATTAACTTGGCAATGGTTGACTTTCCTGAACCACTTGGTCCAACAAAGGCATTTAAACTTCGCTCTTGAATTTCCATATCGATTCCTTTAATAACTTCTTCTCCTGGTTCATAGGAGAAATGTAGATTCTTGATAGCAATATCATGATTTTTTAAATGAACTCTTTCTATACGATGGACTTGTTCTGTCCCATTTAAGATTTCATCAATTCGTCCAACGGTTGTCCCTGTTTGAGCTAAGGCATCGACAAAGTTAATAGCAGCTAGTAAGGGACCGGCTATACCAAGGGAAAGGATGATGGTCGTAATAAAGGTTGACATCTCTAAACTTCCATTAATAAACATGAGCCAACCAACAGGTAATACCGTAATCAAAGTTGTTGGTGAAATGTTCTTGGATAAGGACACCGGCATTTGACATTTTTTCATCCAATGATAATAAAACGAAGCATTAGCTATCACCTTTTCGGTGAATTTCCCATATGATTTTTCGCCTTGATTAAAAGTTTTAATCACTTCAATTCCGCCAACATACTCAACAATTGTTTTATTCATTTCGGTATTGGTCGCAACCGACTTACTATAATCTTCTGCATAATCTTTCATAATCAATGACATAAAAAACATACCTACCGGAATTGAAATGAGTGACAATAAAGCCATTCTCCAATCTAAAATTAATAGATAGATGAAGATGGATACAGGCCCTAAAATATTCGCCGTCATCTCAGGCAATAAGTGAGCCAAAGGTCGCTCCATTTTTTCTACTTGATCAACAATGGTTGTCTTTAAATCACCACTATGGGTATCAATAATCGTACCAAGAGGCATTTTAGGCAGCTTTTCCAAGAGCATGATTCGTACATTCCTTAGAACAGAGAAGGTTGCTTTATGGGACTCTGCCAAGGCCTTGGCATAAAAAATTGGTTTTAAGCAATAACCAATCAAGATTAGAAAACACCAAGGTAGGTAGGAGGAAAAATCTTTATTTCCAACAAACAAACCATAAACAATTTTGCTTACGCCAAAATAAGGCAACATACCTAAAAGGACCCCAATAACCGCCAAGAAAACGGAAAGCTTGAGACCTTTATGTTCTCCTTTTGCCAGCTTCCATAGGCGTTTCATATAATTATTTTTCAATGGAACCCCCCTTTCCTTTTTTCTCAATTTTTGCAAAATAACTTTCTAACATAAGAAGCAAATACTCTCTATTTTTAAGATAATTCTCTCTTGCATTTAAAATTTCACATCCCAATAAGCTTGAATTAATAATGTTCGTCAGAAAATCAAATTCTTCCTCCGTTGGTGGTATATAGTTGAACTTCCTTAAAAGTTGACTAAATTCTTGTATCGTCATTGCTTTTAATTTTTCATATAGCTTATTAAGTTTTGCATCATTTTTTATTTCGCACAAAAACATGACATATACAGGAATATATTTATTATATGCTAGCATTTTTTCTACCCATATCTCTGCCATAATCTGTGGATTAATTGTATTTCCAAAGCTTTCAACATCCTTTTGAATACTTTTCCCTCTTAAGAAAGTTCCATCTTTCATAAGGTCATATAGAATTTCATATGTGGAAGAATAATGATGATATAATCCGCCTGCCGATAAACCACTTGCTTCTCTAATTTCATCCATCGTTATGTTCTTAAAACCTTGCGATAAAAACAAATCTATGGCATAATTCTGAATCTGCTTTTTTCTTTCTTCCTTGTTCATCCTAACCCTAGACATGGTACTATCTCTCCTTCTTCACATGTATATACCGAGAGTTTTCTCTGTATATATTTTATTCTTACCCAACTATTTTGTCAATAACTATTATCACTATCAGTTGCTATTATAAACGCTTCCAAGAGATTACAACCTCTCACTTAAGTCAACTCTTATATGAAATTCATTCGCTATTAAAGTCGTTTAGTCTCATAACCGTTTATGAAGTTCCTATAAGTTATTTATAAAAATTGTTTTATACCAAACTTAGAAGCTGTTTGTTGATTGAAAACACTATATCTTTTGTTATTGTTATATATCTTCAATTTTTCATAAATTTTATTATTTTCAATTTGCTCATATTTTACTAAACTTTGCTTAAATTTTAGACTTATAATCACAAACACTTCTTGAAATTGGATTGAAGTGCCAAAGATAGTTTATTAATACATTCTTCATCTTTAATTATGGAAAAATGATTTCCATCAATGTAAAAAACATTAATAGTGCCTAAGATGATATTTTTTAAATTTTTTAGTAACAAATCCAAATGCTTATATTCTCCCAAATTATTTTTTGTAATGTAATAGTCTATATCTCCATAGTATAGGTCAGGAACATACTTTTGAGCTTCAAATGTATGTTTAAAAATTCTATATGAAAACATTAAGAATTCTTTTTCTATTAATTTACCTGTAGTTAGATATACTATATCCGAATACAGTTTGAATCGTTCTTGATATTTCATCTTTCTAAAATCCAAAAGCAATATATCTTTACAATTGAATCCTTCAAGTGTTGTAAGATTTTCAATCTTGAATATTTGCCCAATGGTTGTTTTTTTATTTATATTCTTCATTTGACTATTAATGCCTTCTGCATGTAACCCGTACGATTGCATAAAAATCATTTCCAAATAAATGTCATTATAGTCATTTTTAGGTATAATTCCGCTTTCTATCATGGATAGATTAACAACATCTATCCCTGATTCTAAGCAACGCTTAGCCAATTCTAAAGCAATCATTCCTCCAAAACTATGACCTATTATCTGTACTACACTAGGGTTGTATTTTGCAATTTCATCAAAATACAAATATGATAGCTTTTCTATCATTGTTTTATCAGTCATTTCCAAAAACTGTTCTTTATCTAGGATTTCTAATAATACAATATCTCCCAGACTTTGTTCAGCTAGCTTCGATGCTAGGATATCAAGATTTGTTCCAAAATCAGAAACCCCAGATACTATTATTCTCATAATGCCAGATGAATTTGCACATTTATATCTTTCGCTTTTTAAAAGAGGCTTCTTGTTTAAATGTGTTCTCTCATCGTTCCTAATCATTGGTCTTTTAAAAAGCTCGAGTTGTTTAGATATTTCATAGACTGTTGGATTTTTAATAATCTCCCTTAATAATTTTTCAAACGGAATAGAAGAATCTATGTGATTTATTATCTTCGTTGTAATCCTTGCAATCAAAAGAGAGTCTGCTCCTAAATCATAAAAATTACTATAGATGTCAATTTCTTTTCGATTTAAAACTTTAGAACAAATTTTAACTATTTCAGCTTGCATTGTATTAATATCTCTATTTTCTATGTTAACCAACAAATTTTCTTCCATTGGTTTTCTTGACTCAAAAGATTTTATTATTTTTTGTATATCTTGATTGCTTTGATTGTTTGATAAGTGTTCCAATTCAATCGGAACAATATTGTTTGGCATCATATGGCTCGGTAAGCTTCCTTTAAGATGTTTCTTTATCTCGTCTGTATTTACTTCTTGTTTATTCTTTTTAAATTGTTTTACAAAGAAATAGACGCCTGTATTGTTTTTTATAAGTTTAGTATTTGGGAAACTTAATGTTTGCGAATAATGATCTATATTGTCAAGCGCATATATCCATTTATCAGCACTCATGAAAAATACATATTTTCTTAAATCATCGTTTTGAGGTTGCTCCATCATGAATGCTTGAGAAGTTAAAATCCACGGTTCATTCTCAGCTGGTTCAGAGAATACTAAAAAACCTTTAGGAGATATGATTTTTCGCAAATTTATAAGAGTTTCTTTTATGTTTCTAGCATTTTCAATTACATAAGCACCTATTACCAGGTCAAAATAGTTTTCCTTTATCCCTTGCGCAATAGGGTCTTCGTCAATATCATATTTATATATATAAACATTCTCTTTTTTTCCAAACCTTTTTTTAGCATCTGGGAAAAAGTATTTTAAACTATCAGTGAAATGATACTCATATGACTCACCTTTTAAAACATCTAGTAGTTTTCTAGTTGTAGAGCCTGTTCCTGCTCCAATTTCTAATATTCTAATTTTGTCTTTGTTGAAGTTTTTCATATACCATCTCAACACATTGATAAAGTAATCGTTAATAAGTTTAGATGAAGAATTGAATCTATATAGTGCTTCAGTATACCTATTTGAGGCATCTGGATATAAAAGTTTAACAGGATCAATTTTCCCCTTCGCAATGTCTAAAATATTATCCGAATTAATTTTTATATATTTTAATAAATTTATGTTTCCATACTCATTCTTCCACATATCAAACAATTTTTCCCATTCTATTTCTAAATTATTCATCTTTAAATGTTCATTTATTATATAAGTATCGTCTATTTTTCGAATTAACCCAATATTTTCTAATTCAAAAAGCCAACGATCAATCATCCATACATATTTAGAATCTATGTTAGAATAGTTGGCATGGTTGACAAAAAAACTTCCTCTTTGGTCTTGTAATATATTTAATTTGATTAGCATGTTCAATATTTTATTCATTACTATAATGTCTCTTTTTTTGCACATCTTACTATAATTGTCATCATTAAAAACATGCTTATATTTTCTACTTGTTTCATCTAAAATATGAATTAAATCCATCTTTTTATTATTCTTGTTTTTATACTCATAATCTTCTTTTAGAGTAACGATAGCATTAAGATCGCTGGCATCTTTTTTCTTCGTTAAATGTAAATAAACGGAACCTATTCCATCCTCATTGATCAATTGTCTTCTCACTTCTTGAAGATTAAATGTCCTCCTTTTAATTTTCACTTTTTCATCTATACTTCCTTTTAATTTAATACGGTTGTTTTCGTCATAATATGCACAGTAATTTGAGTTATATATATAATTTGATAGCGTCTCATCTTGAGGATAATTCTCTTTTAATGCAGATAGTATTCCAAAAGAATAAGGCAAGCATAAATTTTGATTTCTGTCAAGTATAAAGACTTTATCTTTATCAAATGGATATATAGTACTATCTTTTATAAACATTTCATAATCAAAATATGCATAACCTATGCCATCTATTCTATCTTCAACAAAAATATTCACTATTTTAGCTTTAGGAAAAAATTGCTTTAATTGAGTCATTACATTAAAATCTACGTTCTCATCTGCTATGATTATTGTCCTTAAATCACTAAGTGAATTTATACCATTTTTAAATAAATAATTGATATACATTTTTGCTGATTCATTATCCAGTTCTAAGATATTAATCTTATGCTTTTTTACGACATCATGCATCTTTTCTCCAGACATTTCTGATTTGTCATCCAAAAATGTCATTGTACTTCCAGTACGAACAATTCCTATTAAATTAATAATAGTTTTATATAGCGAATTTCTTTTAAAATCAAGATATTGATCGTCTTCAGAGAATTCATAGACTTTACTATGATTTTTATTTTTTTCTATTAAGTCCTCAACGTTAATATATTTTTTAGATTTTAATATTTCGTTTTCTCTTAAAAATAAAATAATGTGATTTTTATCTGAATTCAGTTTATTACAATGAACTTCATCTATATATTTCTCTACCAAACAAGCTTCAATTCTTTCTCCATATACGCATTGTATATCTTTTTTCTCATCGACATTACATATATTTATCGATGTTTTTTCACTCTCTTTATCTGTTATATTGAATATTATAATCGAATTAATATTCAATAGTGTGCTTAATAAGGTTGAAATCATAGCCTCTATCTTACTATTTACTATGAATATGATAACTTTGTTCTCGGAATACTTTTCAAGTTTTAATTTGTTTCTTATTTTAAGATATATGTCATATACGCTTGAATAACTTAATACTTTTTCTTTGCTCTCTATTATCGCTTTATTTTTATAAATTTTTAAACTATTCAATATTTCTTCAATTGTAGTTTGTCTATCTAAGCAGTGTTTCCCAATATAATAGGTTTCATCAATGTTCGTATCATATAACAAATTAAAAACAGAATTTCCCCAAGTGTCTTTATTTGTAGCCAAATTATTTAAAATCTCCTCAAAACATTTAAACATTAATTTAATCATTTTTAGATTAAATACGTTTTCTCTTACATCCCAATTTATTTGCAAGCCTAAGTTAGTGTCCATAACTTGACAATCTATAAACACTTGAGGAGTTTGGGTTATGCCATACTGATACACTCCAATCAGCCTATCTTTTATCAACCCTATTGCACTTGTAAAAACATAAGGTAAAATAAAATTTCTAGCATCATCTAATTTTGAAATTTGCCTCAAAACTTCAACACCAGAAACAATTGAATTGTCAAGATTTTCAAATAATTGCTTATTTATACTTTTCGCAAACTCATAAAAACTTCTATCCGTTTCTTTAACTGATAGTATAGATGTACTTGTAAAATCGCCAATCAAGTGATCAAGTGATTCAGCAACCTCTTTTCTATCAAATATTGTTAAATTTAAGCTAAAGTCCTTAGAGTAGCTCCAATTTTGCAGAATAACAGCATATGCAGCTAAAACTACAGCTGTTGGAGTTAAACCATATTCTCTTGTCATTTTTCTTAAATTTTCCCATTTACTTGGTTCTATACAAAGACTAAATCTCTTAAAAGAAGGTTTTTCCCGATTGTAAGTAGTATTTATATATAATTCTGGTGGACCATCTATTTCAGTTATTTTCTCCTTCCAATATTGATATGATTTTTTATAGTTATCAGAATTTTTCTTTTCGTCTTCTTTTTTTCTATAATCCCTAAAAGAAATATTTGGCTTGAAATTTATGCCTTTCTCTATGTTTAAATCAAAGTATATGTTCTCAAATTCTTTCAGTAATTTCCAAATACTTGACCAATCAGCTATCATAAAATCCATCGAAAAATGTAGAATAGAGTTTTTTTCTTTTTCAGAAACTCCTATATCAAACATAGGCCATTGTTCAACCTCGTAAACTTTATTTTCTAACTTCCTTCTAATGCTTTCAGTAGATTCCTTCATCAATTTATAATGTGGAACACTGTCTTGTATTTTTTGAAAACCATCTTTGTAAATAATAGCTCTTAACATATCATGTTTTTCAATTAAAGCATTCCAGACTCGTTCTACTTTTTCAGTGTCTAAATTAGGATATAAAAACTCTTGATATATGTGACAAGATGTATTTCCATATTCATAGCCATCGCCTCTCCCTAGTAAATAAGCTGACTGTATATCGGATAGTGGGAATTTTTCATTTTTAATTCTTAAATCGACATTTTCCTCTTGTTTTAAATAATTAATTATATCTCTCTTATTTTCTTTCAATTCTTTTAATAAAGATTCCGGCAAATCTTTTTTTAAAGTTCTGTATTTTAGTTTAGTATCTTGAATGTATAGATCAACCCCCATTTTTTTACATTTTTCAATTAACTGTTTAGAATAATTGCTCATATTTAATTATCTCCTTCCATTATTGTATAAAGAATATATATTGCAGAATTGTTTAAATGTTTTTATATTTTCATCAGTAATCTTTGCATATCCTGCTGCGTCTTGTAAAGTTTTCCAGTTTTTTGATACAATTAGTTCCCTATTAACTCTACTGCTGTTCATACGTGCATTGATAATATAATTCTTTGCTTCTAAAATTTCTTTAGTAATGGCATCTATCCATATTTGACTATATATATCATTTATACTTAAGGGGTACCCTTCAAATAAATTTATATATGCTAGCTCATCCTTTAGATAATTATTATAATTGTTGAACTTAATATATGATCGCGGTCTCCATGAAACACACCCATATGTATCATTCAACGATAGAGTCCCATCAGTAAAATAAAAATCTATTTTATGCATAAGATGCATATTATAATCTGGATACTCAGGATTAAATCTGTTATTATATTCTATATTTATGGGAATATCCCCAAGTTTACCGTACAATATGTCAAATGGCTGGGTACAGGAATCACATTCGACTTTTTTAATATCTAGCTTGCCATATGCACCCGCCATTATTAATATATCAATGGCTGTATACGATACCTGCACAGAAAAAGAAGCATTTATATATAATAGTTTGGAAAGTTTTTTTATAGCTTTAGAATATTCAATAAAGCTTCGTATATTCTCAAAATGCGAGAATATGTTTGCAGTCATATAAACAACTCTATTGTCTATAGCTAATTCCAAGCATGTTCGTTGATGATTATAATATACTGGTTGCTCTTGAATAACATTGATTTTTTTATTCAAAAGTTTGTGACATATCTCCGTACTTTCTCCTCCAACCCCCTCTGATCTCAATATTACACAAGCTAAATCTATATCATCAGGTAAATCCTCTAAATTTGTATAAAGTGGTATGTTATATTTATCTGCCAAATTCTTAGACCTGACGCTTCCCTTTGCAAAAATGCCAGAAATTTTGAAATCTTTGCTATTTCTGTTTATTGCCTCTACATAATATGATCCAAAAGTAGAGCCACATACTATAACCTTTAATACATTGTTTTTCACTTATATTTCTCCCTCTGATACTCTAATTTCCGAAAGTGATGTATCGTCAATAACCTCATAGTATAGATGTTCATTTACACTCAATATTATATCTAATATTTTATTAGACTCTCCAAACGACAACATATCAAATATCCCACGCGTATTATTTTTATTAAGTAACAATATTGCAGTTGCAACAGCTACAGAAGATGTTATTTCTAAAGAGGAATCACCTTTCAAAATCATACATTTTTTTAATATGTGATTACTAAGTACTCCTTTTATATCAAGCAAAATGCAACAATTTGAGTCTATGTTTCTTGTATCTTTTTCAGACGCTTCAATGAGTTTTTTTATATCGTTTTCTGAAGCTGCCTTTCTAAATTTCCCACTCATCAAAAATCTATAAGTTTCTCCTTCAGGCATGCAGATACTAAAACTTGCATTTTTTAAACCTAATTTTCTACTAAGTTGTAATGTCCTGAAATCCATGTATGATATCATGTTTAAATTCATTGCAAACATATTGAATTTTGGGTAAATTTTTTGTTTATCTATAACTTGTAATTTTCTGTTTTTTATTTCAGTCATTGGATAGATGTTTTTGCCATTTATATAATTCAAGTATGATTTAGCTGATGAATATGAAAATTTATCACATACGACATAATATAAAGCTAAGTCAGTCACGTAATCAAATTTTTGAGAAATTATAACTGGAAGAGCTTCTGATAGACCGGGAGAAACTCCTACTCCGTGACATATTAACGATTTATTTATTTCTGGTAATTCAATATCTTCGTAATGTGTTAAATCAACAAGCTTTCCTCCATAATACTCCACTGCCTCTAATAGATTTTTTATACCTTTCTTATCAGAGTAGGAGCAATTTATAATAGAATCACAATTTTTTACAAACTTAAAGCAAGATTCTTTATCTGATAAATCTATATAGCAAGAATTCCTTAAACTATTGTTAAGTGGCTTATTATTTCTAAAGCCAACTTTAATGTTTTTAATGCCATAATTTGACAATAATTTATAGCATAAGTTTCCTACATCGCCGTTTGCACCGATTATGCCAATCATATTTCTCCCTCAATAACTTCATCATTGTTATATTCTTTTTCTTCAATTAAGGATAGCATATCCTTGAAGTTAGCATTAGAAAATATATCTGAAAGATTTAGGTCAAAACCAAATTCTTCTTTTATGCTCAAAATTAATTTTGTAGCAAGTAAACTATCCCCTCCTAATTTAAAATAATTTGAGTTTTCATCTATTTCTTTTTGAATTTCTAAGTTATCTTGCCATAATTTACTTAGTCTCTCTAATTTTCTATAATAATTATTTATTTTTTTATAGTTTACTTCTTGAAGTTCAATTTCTTTTCTGTGAGGATCTATATTTACTTTGTTTAAGTCAATGTCATCATTTAATATAACGACTATACTATCTCCCATAAGGTTGTTATTCTTTAAAAATTTTTGTATTCCGGACTTGAAATCACTTTTTGATTTTATAAATGCACAGAATGTATCATCTTTAATTGATATATTACTCTCATCAGCAGTGATATTCATGCTTTTAAAAATTGTTTCAAGATAATTCGTATTATAAAAAAATTCATTGCGTATTTTATTATTTATACATAAGTATTGCTCTTGAAAAAATATGGCTATCAGTACTGAAATCGGATCCATATTAATAAAATCCGTCAAATAAAGAATTCCATTTTCATTTAAAGTCAGACTCAATAAATTTATCGTTAATTCAATATCTTTAAACTGATGACCTACATTGACCATAAATAGATAGTCATATTTTCCAACTATTTCTCCAGAAATAGAATCGCCTAAAAACTTCCATTTTAAAAAATTAATGTTCTTATATTTTTCTTTTAAGTAAGAGTTAGTTAATGAAGTTCCACCTATTAAATCTACTTGCTCTACTTCGTTAAGGTTATTTAACAACCATTTTAAAAATACACCTTGACCAGGATTTACTATTCCGACTTTTCCTGCACTCTTTGCAATGGTTAAGTTGATTTCTTCAACAACTTCTTTATAGTATTCTTTTATGGTAGAATTATTAAAACTAATAACCTCAGGAGATATTTTTTTATCTAACAATAAGTAGTATTTATTATCATTATCTTCTAAAATATCTATAAATAGATTTACTTTATCAGTTAATGTTTTCGCTAAAGAATTGCTTTCTACTTTTTTATCTAATAATTCTGTCTCCTTGAATCCCATAATATATTTTTCCCAATAATTAATGATTCTGCTGTTTCTTTCATCTACGTTTATAGATTTTTCATTTATTTTGAAAAGTAAACTTTTTATAAATTTCTTAACAATATATGTTCTCTCTATTATATGCTTATCTTCAATTCCATTTATTGTTTCTAAATACAGACCGTTGTCATTTTGTTTCATCGTTAAAGGTCTAACATATATTAGATTATCTTTTTTCTCACAAGGCACACGTATAAAATTGACCTTTTCTTTCATATCAATTTCCTCCTTAAAAATCTCCCCCACAGACTTGAAATATGATTTGTTTATAATTTTCTATAATTTTATTTATGTAACTATAATCAAATAATTCCTTTATATAATCAAATGAAATTTTCATCTCGTTATCTATCATTCTTACATGATGATCCAATACAACTTGTGGTGTTTGACTCAAAGAATACTCTTCTTTAAATCCATTTAAAATTGAAGTGTAGTTCTCGCCAATCATACATGTCATAACAATCGGGAAAAACCTTTCTTTTCCTAACCCTGTTTTCCTTGCTTTATTTAAAATATTTACTCCATCATAAGCTCTGAATTCAAGTATTTTAAATATTTGATTCTGAGTGTTTTGTACCGCTTCTATGAAATTATCTTGCTTATCTTTGTATTCAATTAATCCAATGTTGGTAAATTCACCTAAAACATCATCAATATTATTGTTCAAAGGTAATTTCCCAAATATCGTAATATTTATAGATAATTCTTTTTGACGACTCATATCTGATAAAACTTTCATATATACAGTCATTACAGCAGATGTTAGTGTAACTTTATGAAGCCTAGAGTATCTTTCAAGTGCGGTTACTATATCTTTCCCAAAAGTATATTCTTGTCTAACAAATGTCGTTGAATCAAGATCTTGAAAATTTTTCTTATAAGCTAATTTCGGACCGTCACTAATATCCAAGATCCTATTTTCCCAATACTTTTCTGCTTTTTGAAGTATTTTTTGGTTTTTTATCATATAACTTTCAAGATCATGAATATAATCCTTATAGTCATATTTAGCCTTTTCCAATTTTTGCCCCGAATATATGCTAAAAAGATTATTAATTAATTTTCCGGCACACCAGGCATCCAATATGGAGCAATCAAAGCTAAAGTGTAAGATGTCATCAGAGTCATTGCTTTTGCCAACTATAATAGTAAACATAGGCCAGTAATCATAACCATATATTTTACGAGATAAATTTTCTCTTGCATTTAATTTATCCTCTTCCCTAGCTAGATTATATGTTTGAACTTTATATTTAGGCATTTTATTAAGTATTATTCCCTGGCCAGTTGATAATATTATCATTCTAAGAGCATCATTTTGTTGTATTAAGACATTTACAGCATTTTCTAATTTTACTACATCAATATTCTCTTTCGAAAATTCAATGTAATAATGTGCATTTACTTTATTTAAAATTTGATTTTTTGATTGCCCTGCCATATATGCCAATTGCATCGAACTTAAATCCACATAATTATCTTTTATATATAGTAGGAAATTAGAAATCTGTTCTTTATGGTTCCTTATCTCATTTAAAACGTCATGCGATATAACAGATTTTTTAATTTTATACTTAAGGTTTTTATCTTCCATGTAAAGATAAAGACCTTTTTCTTTTAAATTTTTTAAATAATTAAATACCTGCAAGTCATTAGGTTTTTTAATTTTTTCCATTCTTCACCTCAAAGAATTTAAGCCTTTTATGTGATTGATATACTTTACATCAAATTCAACTAATTTAGGAAATTTAATATCCTTGCTTAAATCGCCCCATTTTTCCGAAATTAATAACTCTCTTTGTAAATCTAATATATTCATCTTATGATTTATTATTTCTTCAATAAATTCATCTATCTCCCTTTTTATGGATTCCGGAAATGTTTTTTCCAATAGATAGGAATATCTTTCTACTTTTTCATCAGTTAAAATCAAGTTCATTTGCATCAATGTATCGGTTCGCTTATCTCCAATTTGATATGCCATAGCGTCTGAAATATTCATTCGACTTCTCCAAATAACAGACCCGAAAGTATCATTAAGTTCTAGCCTTCCTGAATTAAAGAAGTATACAATCCTATGCAACAAATGCATATGATTATTATGATCTTTATCGGAGACTTCATTATGAACCTGTATGAAAACATCTGATCTTCCATTTGAAATTCTGATATTATTAAATGGATATCTTTGAATGCTTTCAAGTTTTTCTACTGTATAGTTTCGAGGATTGTTAAGTGATTTAGTTAAGATGGATGAAAGACCATATAATCCTTGAGAAGACGATAAAACACTTCCATATAGAAATGTATCATTAACATTAAGGTAATGGCTTGCTTCGCAAAATTTTTTTATATTTTCTAAATATGGATATAAATTACCAACTTTATAAAAAACATTATTTATTCTAGCCATTTTATAACATTCGGAAATTTCATTATGGTTTATTGGATGCTCTTGCATTACATTGACTCCCTTTTTTAAAAAATATTTAGAGATCTCTGTTCCTTCTCCCCCAAGAACTCCTGATTTTATTACAACGAACGCAATATCAATATTATCAGGAATGGCATCAAAATCAGTAAACAAAGGCACATTATAAACTTTTGAACATTCTATGGATCGCATGCTACCTTTTGCATATATTCCTATAAGTTCGAGATTATCGCTCATACTTATTGCTCGCATGTATAATTGTCCAAAAGTAGACCCACAAACGATTGCTTTTAATCTCATATTTCCCTTCATTATTCTTTCTCCAAGTAATCACTAATTTTTAATACGATATTATATATTGTTGAATTTTCTAAAAATTCGCCAAAGTCAATCTGATAGTTATATCTTTCTAATATTTTATTTGAAAGTTGAATCATATTCAGGGAAGTTCCACCTAAGGAAAAAAAATTATCTTCAATCCCTATCTCATCTAATCCTAATACTTCTCTCCATAAAATTTTTACTTCCTTCTCCAGCTCGGTATTATAAATGCGTTTTTCGTTTGTTTTATCTATCTCTTTTTTCTCATCTAGGTCTCTTTCTATATAGCTAAGCTCAATATTTTTCTTATCCGCAACATTTTTGTCTTCATTATTTAAATTTAGATTTCTATTCAATTCGGCAAAATCTTTAATTCGCTTTGCTTCATTAAGGGAAAACTCTTTAATCATATTTACATAATTCTTAAAACAACCATTCACTTGTGCGCTATCAAATAGACCCTTAACATAGTCCCATACTAATAATAAGTTTCCATCAATTTCCAAAACTTGATGATCTAACCAAACTTGTGGAGTTTGACTTATTGAATATGAATTATTCCATAAAAAATCATTTGTTGAAATTTCGCCCATTCCTAAGCCACTTGTGAATACAATTGGAGCTACTTGTTCTACTTTCTTAATTTTCCTAATCTCCCTCATAAAATCTATTGAAGAATAAGACGAATGAGCCATATCATTTAATAACTGAGTTTGAATTTCTTTTGCATTTTCAATTATTGATTTTTCTTTATTTATATTTACTTCTAATAAGCAAAGTTCTGTGAAATCACCCATTATGTCATTGATTTGAGGATGGATATTTTCTCTTACAAATTGAGTTACATTTATTACAAATCTATCTGTATTAGAATACTTACTTATAATTATAGAAAATATTGTTAGCAATATAGATGTTGGAGTTAAATTATTATTCTTTCCTATTTCCTTTATTTCCAACCAATCTTTTTTATTTATTTTTTCTTTTATTCTAGAAAATTTTTGATTAGTATTAGATATATCCGTTCTAACTCTTAGAAAATTTGTATCAACTGGAAAAGAATCTAGTCTATCTATCCAGTATTTTCTATCTTCTTCTAATTTGACTTTTCTATTTTCTTTTTTATATAGAACGTAGTCTCTAAAGGAAATATCAATATTTTTCTCCACAAAATTCCCATCATATCTTAACTTAATTTCCTTTAAAAATTTAAACATACTCCAGCCATCTAATATTGTATTATCTATGCCAATATATAGCCTATATAAATTATCGCCGATTTTTACAACTTTGAAATCAAAGTTTGGAAATTTACTTAAATCAATTATTCTATGTGATAAATCATCTCTTATTTGTTTTAAAGTTCTATCTTTCAATTCATCATCTAGATAAGTCAAATCGTTAAAATTTATAAGAAATTCTGGATTATTTTCTAATATTTGTTGTTTACCAGAATCTAAAATAATTGTCCTAAGACTTTGATGAAATTTTATCATTTGATTTATAGCATTTTGTAATTTTATAAAATCCAAGTTTTCGATATCAAATTCAAAATAACAATGAGTAGACACATTTCCTAACTTATAAGCACCCTGCCTACCAATCCAATAAGCCATTTGTACATCTGTTAGAGGAAATGGTTCATATAAGCTATCTTTATCAGGAACTATTAATTGTTCATTTTCAACTTCTTTACACTTATTATTGTTTATAAATATAGCCAATTTATTAACAGTTGGATTTTCAAATATATCTCTAATAGATAGTTTTATTCCTAGCTTATTCCTTATTTTCCCAATTATAGAAGTCGCTATTAGAGAATCTCCACCAATAGAAAAATAATTATTGTCTACACCTATATTTTCGTTATTAAAAATATCCTTCCATATTTTTAGTATAGTAAGCTCCAATTCATTTTTAGGTTTTACATTATAACTAATTTCTAATTTTTCTTTTTTATTTTCATTCTTTAACTTATTTTTCAATTTCTTCCTATCAACTTTTCCATTTTTATTTAATGGAATGTCATCTACTTTATAGAAATTAGCAGGAATCATATAGCTTGGTATTTCATGTGATAAATAACTTCTTAATTTTTCAAAGGTAGACTTGTTTTCTTTTAAGTTAGCTATTATAAAAGTTATAAAATTAGAGCATTCTGTCCTTTTTTCACCGTTTATATAGAGGACTTCACAATCATTATTGTCAAAATCATCTGGTCTTACTTCGTTAAATGGCTGCTCATTTATTATATCTGCTGTAATAATAGGCAGTAGGTTATTATTTTTTAATTCATTACCAATAATAAGTCCATTAACTTTCAACACTTTTAGTACTCCTTCTATAAGAGTCTTTTTGGCATTACTTCTGTGAATCGAGTTTAAAGCTATAGCAATATCAAAATTATCTTCATCTAAAGAAGTTTCTAAGTTATCATTTATACAAACATATTTAAATTTACTATCATTCTCCAAATCAGATAGATTATTTCTAAAGTAGATAGAACTATCAGCATAAATATACTCACTAATAAACTCTTTAAGCTGTTTAAAAATAGTAGTAGTAAGTTCACTATTTCTAGTTCCATATTCTAAGATTTTTATATTTTTATTATTTAATCTTGCATAAGCCTTTATTGAATTTATAATGCTATTAATTGATTCTTCATAGCCTAAAAGTTCTTCTGTAAATTTTGACATATAGGATTTATTTGAATCTGAATAAAAGGCTTCTATAGGATCTTTTTCTCCCGACAAAATCTTTATAAGCTCCAATTCTAAATTCTTTAAATAATTGCCTATTTCATTATTGCAACTATCTTCATTTATAAAAATCTCATCTTCTCTAAATGAATATTTTTCATTCTTAAATTCTAAATATTTTAAAGATAAAAGTTTATTTATCCAATTTTCAATTATAAATCTATTCCTTTTTGAATCCTTAATTTTATTATAAATATCAACAATTGAGTAGCTATTATTTACTAAATCAAGTTCAAAGCTTTTAAAGACATTTATAATAGTTTTGGCAACCAGGCTATTTATTTTTTCATTTTGTACCCTTATATCCTCATAAGAGATTTCTTCTACTTCCTCAATAAAAGAAGTGTCTATTTTTTCTAAATATCTATTTGTACTAAAGTTATCAGAATCCTTGTCAACTTTTACAAAGGCTACTAAATTTTTGCTATTTGCTTTTTCTATAAAATCAACTACTACTTTTTCAACACCATCAAATTTACTTATAGCATCTTCAACTTCTCCAAGTTCAATTCTATGACCTTTAATTTTTACTTGAGTGTCTTTTCTTCCGAGAAATTCAATAGTACCATCATTCCAAAATCTTCCATTATCTCCAGTTCTATACCATCTAAGTCCATCTTCTTCAAAATATTTTCTATTAGTTAGGTCTTCATCTCCATGGTAGCATTTAGCAACACCAACTCCACCAATTAGAAGTTCTCCCTTAACATAATTAGGGCATATTCTACCTAATTCATCTACTACTCTATAGACTTGGTTTTTAAGTGGTTTTCCATATGGAATTGATATCCAGTCTTTTGGTATTTCCCTTGGTACGTTTAAATAATTTGACCATATAGATGCTTCTGTTGCTCCACCCATAGCAACAACTATAGAATTTTCTTTTTCGCTTATCTTATAAAATCTTCCTGGCAAGTCTTTTGCTATCCAATCTCCTGATAACATAACAATTCTAAGTGGTAAGTTTTTCTTTTCACCCTCTGCCATAGTTACAAGCATGTCAAAAAGTATAGGTACAGAGTCCCATATACTTACCTTATATTTTTCAATAATTTTAATCCATTCATCAGGATTACGATAATTATCTTCATTAGTTGTTATTAGAGTTCCACCTACACCAAGTATTCCAAAAATATCATATACTGATAAGTCAAAGTCTATTGCTGACACCATAAGTAACGTATCATTTGAATTAATAGAATATTTTTCATTTAAATCATTAATAGTATTAATGGCACTTGTGTGCATGATCTCAACACCCTTTGGCACTCCTGTAGTACCTGATGTCATTATTATATAGGCTGAGTCAAAAGGACTTACTTCTATAGGCTTATCAAGGCCTAAGAATTTGTCTATAGTCTTGTCTAAATCAATTAAAGAAACTTCTCCCGTATCTAGTTTGCAATCTTCTATTGTTTTATTATCACTGATTACAAACTTTATACCTATTTGTTCGTATATTTTACTTCGCCTTTCACTAGGTTGATTTATTCCAATAGCAACATATGCTGCTCCAGCAAAGAGTATTCCAAATATAGCATAAACTTGCTTGCTTGATCTCGGGAGAGTAATGCCTACATATTCTCCCTTTTTTATTCCATTTTCCTTTAAATATCCTGCTATATTTAAGGATTTTTCATATAAGTCCATATAGGATATTTCTTCTTTAGTTTCTGAATCTATAATTGCAATTTTTTCTGGATTTTCTTTTACATTTTTTATAAATCCATCATATAATCTCTCATCAGGAAAGTTTAATGGAAGAATTGATTGAAGCTCTTTTTCTCTTGCTAGTTTTTGATTTTCTGATAGCACATCAAATTTGCTTTCCCAATTTTCTTTTTCTGTTAGTATTAAAAGTTGTTCTTCTAAAGAATTTAACATGTCATCTAACATTTTTTCAGGGAAAAGTTCATCTACACTGTCCCAGCATAATACTAAATCTCCATCTTTTATATAAGATTGGAAATCTAACCATACTCCTGGAGTTTGTGAAACCATATATGTAATTTTGCCCAAAGCTTTCCTTGAAATTTCAGTCTCTAGTGGATAGTCTATGTTGCACGCAAAAACTAAAGGTGCAACATTAAGACTTGTACCCTGTGATTTTGATATATCTCTTTGAACTTGAACTCCACTATAAGATGAATGACTAGCATTGTCTATAAAGGTTTTGCTTATTCTATTCAAAGTTTCTAGGAAAGAAGTATCATTTTTTCTTTCATGCTCTACTAATAAGATATTTGTAAAGTCTGCCACCATATCTTTCAAGTTTTCGTTTGAAAGATCTCTATTGAATAATGGTAAGTTTATAAAAAACTTATCTTGGTTAGTCCATCTTTCTAAAATTAAAGCATACGCAGTTAATAAAACCATTGATGGAGTAGATTTATAGCTTGCTGCAAACTCTTTTATTTTGCTCCATTTATCTTTTTCAATAACTCGTTTTCTTCTAGTAAATCTTGTTTCTTTGATTTGTTCAGGAGCTTTCTTTAATGGTAAATCAGGTCTTTCTATCTCAAATGAGCTTATTTTTTCTTTCCAAAACTCTTGGTCTTTTTTATAAATTTCAAAGTCTACTTCAAGATTATTTATATAGTCTTTAAATGTATAATTGTTTAGATTATCTAATTCTTTTCCTGAATACAATTCTCCTAACTCTTTTAAAATAAGGCTCAAACTCATTACGTCAGCAACTAACAAATCTAAATCAAAGAAAATTTTGTTTCTATTTTGTGATAGATTTGCAAGTTTTAATCCTGCGACTTCTCCCATTTCTACCCTAAGTTTTCTGTGCGATAAATTTTCTCGTATTTCGTCTAGTCTAATTTTGGTTTCTTCTTCATCTAAACTAGATATGTCAAAAACTTCAATTTCTTTGCTAAAAGGTTTATCTAAAATTTCTTGCTTTCCATCTTCTGTGAATCTTGCTCTGAGCATTGGATGTCTATATTGAAGTTTATTCCATGCATCATTCAATCTTTTACAATCTATTTCTTCTCCGTCTATTTCAATATAGGCATGACAGCCTACTTCTTCTTGTCTTTCATTATCATGACCACCTACAAAATAAGCATACTGAGTATCAGTTAATTCAAATTGTTTGTTTCCTATGACTTTTTTATTAGAATTATTTAATTTGCGTGCATTTTTTATTGCCATTTCCCATTCAGCAAAACACGGCTTTTCCATTAATTTAGAAAATGACACATTAATATCGTGCCTTCTTAATTTGCTTATTATTCCCATAACATTTACTGAAGTTATCCCTAATTCTATTAAATTATCATATTTTTTTATATCATCATTATTTATATAACTTTTTACTTGAGCTTTAATTTCATTTAATAAATCGTATAAATCAGGCATTCTTTCTTCTCCTCTCAAATATTCTCATCTTCATAATTCTCTATTAGACTTTTTCTATCTATTTTTCCTGTAGCAGTTAGCGGCCAATTACCAACTATCTTCATACAATCTGGAATCTTAAATTCTGCTATACCAGTTTCTTTAAGTGTTTGAATGATTTCAGAAAACATCAAATTTTTGTCTTTTTCTAGTATATATACGCAAATTTTTTCTCCTAATGTTTCATCAGGAACTCCAACTACTTGAACTTCTGATATCTTTTTATTCTTTAGCAATAGGTTTTCTAATTCAGAAGGAATAATTTTTTCTCCGCCTTTAATTATCATTTCTTTAATCCTACCAGCTATTTGATAGTTTCCATTTGACAACTTTCTAGCTCTATCTCCAGTTCTAAAGTACAATTCTTTGTCTAATATAAAGTTATTAACATCATTCATTCCACCGTAATACCCATACATTGTATACGGCCCCCTTATTAATAATTCACCATAATCACCAGTATTTACTTCTTCTCCAAACTCATCTACTATTTTTACACTATCTCCAATAGATACAGGTTTGCCCTGAGTATTAAGTCTGGTGTCCATGTTATCATCAAATCTAGTACACATAACTAGTCCTTCAGTCATTCCATATAATTGTGAAATAATACACCCAAAACTCTTTTCGATTTCAAATGCTTTGTTATATTCTAAAACTGATCCACCTACTTGTATAATTTTTAAAGATGAAATATTAATTTTTTCGAACTCTAAAAAATCCATACATAAACTTGCTAAAGCTGGAACTAAAGCCATCGTACTAATATTATGCTCTTCTATATTGTAAATTATTTCGTCAGGACTTGGCGTCATAGATATTACACATTTAGCTCCATGATAAAATACTCCTATTATCCCTGGATAAGATAAAACAAATTTATGAGATAGAGATAATGCCATCAAGTATATTGTAGCATCTGAATAATTTAGGGCATTTCCTATTGCTATAGCCGAACAAATTAATTCGCAATGTTTCATTGGTATCATTTTAGGACTGCCCGTTGTTCCACTTGACAGCATAAGTAGAGCCATCTCTTTATAATCAATATCTATATATTGAGATAGATAATCTTTATCATCAATATTGTAAAAATTTTTATATCCTTGATTACCCCCAAGAATATAAACTTCAAAATCTATATTTAATTCTTCTTTTACTTCTCTTATCATATCAACATATGAAAAGCCAAGATATTTATCCTTAGCTATATATGCTTTTGCCTCTGATTTTTCTAATATTCCCTTTATTTCATTTTTCCTATGAGCTGGAAGTGATAATACTGGAATCACACCAATCTTAAACATGGCAAAAAGGATAATAACAAATTCGTGGCAATTAGGAAGTTGAAGAACTATTTTATCTCCCTTTTTAAATCCAGCCTTCAATAAACCATTGGCATATTTACAAGATTTTCTATTTAATTCTTGATATGAAAGTTCAACATCTCCATCTACTAATGCAATCTTATCCCTATATTTTTTAGCACAATCTTCAATAAATTCTCCTAAGGTCATATGCGGCCATACTTGTTCATCATAAAATTTTTCTAATTTTTCTTTTAATTCAATGTTCATTAATTTTCCTCCAAGCATATTGCCCCGACATATTTGTCGTCATAGTTTAATGACTTTACCCTACTTATTGTATTCCTTTTACTATCATTAATTTCTATAAATTCATTTTCAAAAGAAATTATTTCAATCTCTTTTAAATTCCTTATAAGACCAATCCCATCACACTTAAGATAAGCTTCTTTTACAGTCCAATATCTATAGAAACCGATTATGTTGTTATCTATATTTATGATTTCATCTTTAGTAAAACAGTTTTCTAATATATCCTTAAACTCAAATTTATAATTTATTTTTTCAACATCTATTCCTACTTCTATTTTAGAAAAAGCTAATAAGACTAAGCCTTCTGTATGGGATGTGTTAAACTTTAATCCTAGAGTGTTCTCTACATAAGGCTTATTGTTTTTATCCCTCTTGACTCTTAAATCATTAATTGATTTTTCGAGTAAACCTTTTAAGGTCAAATTAAGTATTGCCCTTGATACCAGATAATTAATTTTTGCTATTTCTGATTTATAATCCTTTGATTTTATTATCTCCTCTTTAGTTAAGTAAGGAAGTAATTTTTCTTCTAATAATTTATCTGTATAAGCCTTAATTAGTATTAAATTATTACTAGCTAACTTATCTTTTAAATCTTCTAAAGTAAGAAAATCATTAATTTTTCTTATTTCATATTCTTCAATTTTCATTTACTTTTATAAACTCTTTTATCTCTTTAATGACACTTTCAGGAGATGTGTTTACAAACATATGCTTGCCATCTATATATTTATAAGTGAATTCCTTTGTGGTATAATCTTGCCATTTTATAAGTTCATCTAAGGTCATTTCTTGATCTTTATCTCCCATAAAACCTAGTATAGGTGATTCTAATTTCTCAAACTTTGTGTCTTGATAGTCTTCATCTATTACAAAATCTGCCCTCAATGTTGGTAAGAAAATGGAAATTAAATCCTTATTATCTAGAATTTCTTTTGGTGTTCCTTCATATCTTCTCAAGCCTTCTATAAATCCGTCATCGTCAAGATGATAAATTGGATGAGGTTCTTTATATAATGGAGCACGCCCTCCTGATATAATTATTCCTCTTGGATTTATGTAATCCGAATTTTTAATTCTTAATGCTAATTCATAGACTATTTTTGTTCCCATACTGTGTCCAAATAAATAATAAGGTTTTCTAAAATCAAAATTTTCTTTCATATCTTCAAATAGATTATCTACTAAGATGTTAATATCACTTATAGCCTTTTCAGAAAACCTGTTTTCTCTTCCTGGATATTGGGCAACAAGTAATTTTATATCTTCAAATTCATCTTTCCATTTTCTAAAGGCAGACACCCCGCCACCTGCAAATGGGAATATAAAAAGATTAGCTATTATATTATTTTCATTAATTTCTTTATTTAGTATTTCAAAGTTTTTTGACATAAATTCACCTTTTTATTTGTTTTCTGTTAGTATCGGCTAACTCAAAATTATTATATAGCATTTGATAACTTTTATCAATAGCTTTGAGATGTTTTTAAAAATATAATTTTAAAGATAAAAATAGCATAGACATCTCATTATTGAGTCATCTATGCTATTTATTATAAATTATAATCGAAATGTTTTTTTAATTTTTCAAAAGTTTCATCAGAAATAACATGCTCTATAAGACAAGCTTCGTTTTCAGCGTTTTTTGCATCTATTCCAAGTCTTATAAATACATCCGTCAAATATTTATGCCTTGTATACATTTTTTCGCAAAATATTTTTGACTCCTCTGTTAAACGAATTATTTTATCTTCACCATAAATAATCAGTCCTTTATTTTCAAGTTTTTTTAACATTCTTGTAACAGTAGGTCTTTTATACTCTAAGTAATTAGCAAGATCCATGTTTCTTACTTCATCTTTTTCCAAAGATAAAATATATATAGCTTCTAAATAATTTTCCTCTGCAAATTCCCTGTGTAGAATGGATTACCCCTCCCTCAAAACAAAAATAATTACAATCAAATTTAGTAAATACGAAATTAAAGAACTTAGAATATGATTTCCTTAATATTTACACTATTTCATTATACTTATAAAAATCCTTATTTAAAAGTAAATTTTGCAATATTCCTCTAAATTTGTCATGTATTGTTTATTAACTTCATTAGATGCGGTATAATTAATAAAACTAAATATACGCTTAATGCTTATAACTTTAATAGCAAGCACAGTAAGTGAGTACCCACTTACGAAAAATTGATGAAGCAGAACCTTTATGGACTGCTTCTTTTTTTATCAATTTTACCTTGTTAGGGAGAACCCTAAGACCCCAATATTTTATGATAAGGAGATATACTATGGATAATAGAAAAAGAAATAATCAACTAAAAATATATTTAACAGATGAAGAAAAAGAAATCTTTGAAAAGAAAATGAAACTTGCTAATTGCAAAACTATGTCCCACTTTCTTAGGAAATGTGTATTAGAAAAAGAGATTTATGTTGTAGATTTAGAGCCATTTAGAAACCTACAATGGTTACTTTCGAATGCAACAAATAATATAAACCAGATTGCAAAAGCTACTAATACAACTGGTGTTATTTACAAAAATGAAATTGAATCTATGAATAATCAGATAGAAAAATTATCAAGGGAAATATGGCAGATTCATTCCCTACTTCTTAATAAATCAAAAGAAAGTTCTGGTGATTAGTATGGCAATTACAAAAATACATCCTATAAAATCAACTCTAAATTTGGCAATAGATTATATAACTAGGAGTGAAAAAACTGATGAAAAAATCTTGGTATCTTCATTTAAATGTCATCCATCTACTGCTCATATTCAGTTTATGAAAACACGAGAAGACAATGATACTAAAGGTACAGTTTTGGCTAGACATTTAATTCAATCTTTTCTACCTGGAGAGGTTGATCCTATAAAAGCTCACGAAATTGGAATGGAATTATGTAAGAAAATTTTAAAAGAAGATTATGAATTTGTTCTTGCAACTCATATAGATAGAGGGCATATCCATAACCATATTATTTTTAATAATGTTAATTACAAGACTGGTAAATGCTACCAGTCTAACAAAAAATCTTACCACAAAATCAGGTATCAAAGTGACGAATTATGTAAAGAAAATAAGCTTTCAGTCATTGATGAATATTATGAAGCTTACAAGAGAAAATATAAAACTGCTGGTAAATCTTGGTACGAATATGACCAAAACAAGAAAGGAAATTCTTGGAAGTCTAAACTGCAATTTGATATAGATAGAATGATTAATAAGTCTAAATCTTGGGAAGAATTTTTAGAAAATATGAAGTCTATTGATTATGAAATTAAGTTTGGTAAACACATTGCTTTTCGTCATAAAGATAAACAAAGATTTACAAGAGCTAAGACTATCGGAGAAGATTATACCGAAGAAAAAATCAAAGAAAGAATAGATTTAGCTATTAAAAACAAAGCTAATACTATTAAAAAACGTGTAGGAAATGTTATTGATATATCTACTAATAAAAAAGCTCAATCATCTAAAGGTTACGAAGTCTGGGCAAGAAAACACAATATCAAAACAATGGCTGATTCAATAATTAAATTAAGAGAGCAAGGAATTAATTCAATTACACAACTCGATGATCTTATCAAAAAATCTGCTGATGATAGACAAGACTTGTTAGATAAAATAAAGAAAATTGAAACTGAGATGAAGAGTTTATCCCAAGATATGGAAAATATAAATACTATAAACAAGTATCGTGAAATCTATAAATACCATAAGAAAAATCCTGAAGATAAGCAATTTTCAGATGAGTATTATAGCGAACTTTCTGTCTACAAAATAGCCGCTAAAGAAATATTAGAAAGATATAAAAAGCTTCCAAATACAAAAGAAATACTATACAAACTTGATGAATTGCAAGAAAAAAAGAACACCCTTATGCAAGAGTATTCTTTGAATAAAGAACAATTTTCTGACCTTGTTCGGTATAGGAAAAACTATGAAAATTATTATGGGAATGAAGTAGAAAGATAAAAAATTAGGGGAAGTCAATTCTTTATATAAACTATTACTCATAAAAGTTGACATTCCCATTTTTTTACAAAGTATATATGTTATCTGACAACATAGCTATATTATCATTTAGTCTATGAGTAATCATTACAACAGTTAAATTTGAATCTAAAAACAATTCTTTCTCTATATATTCTGAATTTTTAATATCCAAATTTGCTGTCCCTTCATCTATAAAAATCAAATCCCTTTCTGAGTATAATGCTCTTGCTAAACAAATTCTTTGAATTTGACCTGCTGAAAGGGTAAGATTGTTACTTTTCAGTTCTGTTTCCAAACCTCTAGGTAAATCTTTTATAAAATCTTCAATTTTTGTTCTTTTGATTACATTATAGAGTAGTTCAGCGTCATATTTTTTATCCAAAATGATATTATTTCTTATACTCATATTAAATATATAATCATCCGAACTTACACATGCTATTGAATTTTTTATCAATTGGGACGATATTTCTTTATAATTTTTACCATCCCAAAATATATTCCCTTCATACGATAATAAATTAGAGGAAATTATTTTCATTAACGTCGTTTTACCTGTTCCGCTCTCACCTATAACTATGTATTTTCCATTTTTTTTAATACATATGTCTGGAAAATTAATTTTCTCTTTATTATTGTAAGAATAAGATAGATTACTAGTTATAATTTTATCAGAAAATATCATCTCGCTTTTATCTACCTTTTTCACCTGTAAATCTAAGTCATATTTTCTTAATATAGCTTTTGATAAAATATATTTAGAATAAACTTCTCCAAATGATTGCAATGAATTAAATAATTGATTTGATAAATTCCCTACTGAAATTATTATCCCATAGCTTACAATTTTATTATAAGCCAGCCATCCTGATATAAAAATTAATAAAACTTGACTAAATGTATTCAAAAAATTTATCAAAATCCATAATTTAGATAAATTTTTTTCTAATGTTATTTTATCATTTCCTAAGGAGATTGAATGATTTTTTATTACTCCTAACATTAATTTCAATGAAGAATAATTATTTAGTATATGACTCCCATTTATCATATTAAAAGAATTTGATTGCAACTCTTTATATTTTTCTGATACATTGTTGATTTCATCAGATATTTTATCATCAAAAAATTTAGGTATCACCAAAATAATTAAGCCTAACAATATAGATGTTAACACAATAATATAATGAAAACTAAACAATGCTAAACTTGAAAAAATTACTCCACTAAGTATTGAAACCAACTCAAAAAAACAACCTATCCCATCACTAATTATTTCTATATCATTTGTACATAAATTTACATATTCATCATAATTTACGAACTTATCTTTTTTTGAATTACTTGAAAATTCTGAAACCAGCTTCTTAATAGCAGCACTTCTCAGATCAGTACAAATTTTTTGTGTTAGAGTCTCTTCTTTAATTCTACGAATATAATTTGAGAATAAACCTGATATCCAAGCAATAAAAGACAATAAAATATAGTATAAAAATTGATAAAAATTCTGTTTTAATAAAAAATCAATACTTTTAGCTATTAACAATGCACCTACCGTACTAGCTAAAACAAAAAAACTAGATAACAATGTAAGAATAATTGTTTCTTTAATATTTTTTTTTAATATTTTTATCATCTTTATACCCCTACTAAAATAATTAGCTTATATTTCTTAAATAAAATTCTTCCAATGTCTCTTCTTTTCTAAAAATTTCATAGACTTTAATGCCATTATTAACTAATAGACTAACAACCTCTGAACTGTCTTCTATATTTTCTTTAACTCGAATCCTGTCATTTTGAATATCAATTTTGGAGATTTCCTGTTCCTTTAATATTTCTACTGTTCTATCAATATCTGAAGTGCAGATTTCTATATAATCAAAATCTCTGTTATGCAAATCATCCAAGCTTAATTTATCTATCACTTGACCGTCATTAATAATCGCTATTTTATTTACCAAGTTTTCCAACTCTGGAAGCACATGACTAGAAATAATAATAGTCACTCCATTTTCCTTATTTAGTCTTTTTAATAAGCTTCTTATTTCTACTATACCTTTAGGATCTATTCCATTGATAGGTTCATCTAAAATTAGAAGTTCTGGTTTCCCTAAAAGACACACAGACAAAGCTAATCTCTGCTTCATACCAACTGAATAGTTTTTAACTACCTTACCATCATCGTAGTTTAATCCAACTAATTCTAAAGATTTCTTTATAGTATTCTCATTAGTAATGCCTTTTTGAATTGCAAAATATCTCAAATTATCCCTAGCTGTCAAATTACCAAACAAAGTTGGATTTTCCAAAATTGCTCCAATTTTCTTTCTTCCTTCTGAAATATTCTTTCCTCCAAACAATTCATAATCACCTTTAGTTTTCTCGGTAATTCCACAGATAATTTTCATCAGTGTTGATTTTCCAGCACCATTTTTACCAATTATACCATAGATATCTCCTCTATTCACTGTTAGCGAACAGTTATTTAAAGCGTATTTGTCATTATATTTTTTTGAAAGATTATCTGTTTTAACTATAGCATCCATAATCCACCTCAATTGATTTCTTTTCTACTAAATCTTACATATCCACTCATTAGATAAATTACAAAGACAAAAACAAAACTAATACCAGCTGTCTTCATAAAGCTATTTCCAATTTGCTCTGTAGCCAATCCTAAATCTAATAGCTTGAATGGTTGTATTAGAAGAAGGTTATTAAATACATCGTAGATTTTTCCTTCAGTCATATACATTCCTATTTGAAAAACTGATGGGATTATTACAAAGGAAGTTGCAATTCCAAGAGCCACATTGTTTAACAAATAAGTTAAACCCATAACACCATTGTTTACATTTATCATCAATATTATCATTCTAATCAAGAAATAGACAAATCCGATGCATGATCCTCCAGTGTAATCAGATCCCACTAGATTTTTTAATAAACTGAATAATAAAATCAATCCTCCCATTATTACTATAGAAAAAAGAGTAAAAATTTGTAAAGTAATAAGATCACATACAAATATGTGCTTTCTACTAAGCCCCATTGACAGTAGCTCTACTTTAATATCTTTTTTCTTAAAAATAGTTACACTGAAAAAAATTGAAATTATAATACTAACAATCTTTAAAAAGGTTTCCATAGATTCAAAATATTCTCCAGAATTAGAGTCTATAGATGAATAAATCATACTTCCTAATAATATCAATGTAGTAGCAGCGATAAATTTAAGATAATTTCTTGTATGAAAAATTCTAAAAATCTCAGCTTTAATATATTTCATGATCTTTTCACCTCTCATTGATAAACTCAAATCTATTTAGTTTACCTTCTAATTTTATTTTATTGGGCGTATTTTTATTAAATATCTCATCATAATTTTTTAAACCAAGTTCGCCTTCAACAATAGAGAAATTCAATATGTTGTCTCCTTTAAACTCATTTTTTTCTCCAAAGATTCGAGATTTATTTAAATTTAGTTTACTATCACTAATATTTGTAGAACTCATACTTAAATCTGATAATTCTAATTCAAGATTTAATTTGTTAATCGTTGAATCAGTAAAATCAACATCAATTGCATTACCCTTAATCCCTACATTCTTAAGCTTTACATCTTTAATACTTATTGAACCAACTCTATTATTTATAGAAATCTTATCTATGTTTTCGATAGGTCCCTCAATTACCAATTTCAATTTAGATGATTCTTCGTCTAGTATTCCTATTGGTTTTTGTTTTAATAGCTTGTTAGAGATACTAATTACACTATTTTTTTCTTCGACCTCTATAGGACTCACATACTCTGATTTTAAATTTTCAATCTCTACATTGTAATTTTCACTTGTATTGGATATTAACTCTATATTTGTAATATTTGTATCAATTTGTAATTCTTTGATTTTTTCAAATGTTTTTGTTTCTGAATAACTAGATGCCACTACAGGATCTAATCCCTTTTTGTCAATATAATATTCATCTTCAGATAATTTTAGATTTAGCTTTCCTCCCATGTTGCATCCGACAAGAGTTAAAACTATACCTAATGCCAAGGTAATCCATAATTTCTTTTTCATATTGAAACCCCTTTCTAACTATTGATATTTCTTTCCTTGATTCTTTTTATTATTAATTTCCCAATTAGGTTAATTATTTCAATCAATATCCCTGTTGCTGAAATAACTAAAAGTATTACTCCCAGTAGCAAACATAAACTTGCTATCGAAAATCCACCTAAAAAGAATTTTTTTACTGTTCCAATAACCAATAAGATTACCGTGAAATAAGTAGCAGCTATTAAAAAAATAGCTGTAAATAACAAAGCCAAGAATACTATTAATCCTACCAAAATTGTTGGTAGTGATAAAATACTTAAGGTAATTATTGGTATCCCTTTAAAAATTTTCTTAATAGAACTGTTTTCATCTTCCCAATTATCTATTTTCATAGATAAATTTAAATCCCTAGCAATTTTATTTACATCATATTGATTTGGTATTTGATCTTCATCCGCTAAATTCATTTCATCAAATAACTCTGAGTAAAATAGAATTGCCTCTTCTCTTTCTCTGTTATCAAATTTCTTTAATTTTTTATCCAAAGTTTGTAAAAAAGATTTCCTAATCATCTCTACCCTCCTTACTTTTCATAATAAAATCATCTACTGTATTTTTATACTTTGACCAGCTTTCTAATTGCTTCTCCAATTCTTTTTTTCCATCATCCGTTAAAGTGTAATATCGCCTATTTCTTCCATTTATGGATTTATTATATGTTGCAAGATAATTGGATTTTTGCAACCTTCTTAATACTGGATAAACGGTAGATTCTGAAATATTAAATTCATCTGATAACTCTTGGGTCAACTTGTACCCATAGGTATCTTCTTTATCGATTGCTATTAAAACACATAGCTCTAAAACTCGAGTATCTATTTCAAACATCTGTATTGCATCATATCCTTTCAAAACTATTCCGTTTCATTTATTACAAAACCATATTTGTTAATGCTTTAAAATTTATTTAATTTTAGTTCTTTCTTTTTATAAACTATGACCTAATTATAAGTTTATCAACTAATCAATATAATACTATACAACGTATAATATTGATATCTATATTATATGAGGTATAATAATAAATGTCAAGATGTATGCTCTTTAATTCTTGATATTAACATTTTTTTGAATATTGTTAATTACCATGTTATACTATAAATAGTAATACTAATATGTATTAAGGAGGTCGTTGTATGGATTTAAGATATTTTGAATATCTATTAGATGACGAAAAATACTATACAAAATTCACGGTAAACGATGTAGCTTTTACTCTACCCGAAATTTTTAAGAATAATTCAGATAAGTTTGATATTTATTATAGTGAAGATCTTCACTGGAAAGAAATTCGAATGAAATATCCCCATCTATTAACTCAGGGATGGAAAATACATATATCAGCGATATTATCAGAATCACAAGATATACTTAATATTGTATCAAAAATTTGCTTCAATTATAATGTCTCTTTTAAATTTGTAAGAACTCATGGTGAATTAAAGTTTAAGAATGTTAAATATGCTGATAGAAGTTCTTCTGGAAAGTTTATTACTATCTACCCTAACTCTGAAGAACAATTCATACTTTTGTTAGATATTCTACATAACTCTTTACTCGGATTTAAGAATGGTCCATATATCCTAACTGATAAAAGATGGAGAGACGGTAACGTGTATTTTCGCTATGGTGGATTCAAAACAATTAAGAAGGTAAATGATCAAAATAATTATTACATTTATACGCCTGAAGGCAATCTAATTGTAGATGATAGAGACCCTTATTATAAACTTCCTGATTTTATTAAAGAGCCATCTTTTATCCAAAAAATAGAAAATGAATATATTATTGACGATGAAGAATTATCTAATTTAAACAAGTATGAAATTATTGACGTTATACACTTTAGCAACGGTGGAGGTGTGTACTTAGCTAAAAGCATTAATACCCATAGTAAATGTATTATAAAAGAGGGCAGATTGTCAGCCGGGCTAGATGGAAAAAATATTGATGCATTTACAAGAATTAGTAGAGAGTTTAAATATCTCTCAAAATTATTTGATGTAAAAGGCGTAGTAGAGCCTATAGAGTTTTTCAAAGAATGGGAAAACAATTACCTTGTAGAAAAATATATTGATGGCTATGTTGTAGATGACTGGATAAGGCTTAATTTCCCTTTTATTGGTGATTCTACAACAAGAAATTCATACGCTAATAGAATAATCAATATTCTTAATAAACTTTTGGACATAATAAATGAGATACACTCAAAAAATGTTGCTATAGGTGATTTACAACCAAATAATATAATAATAAATGATGAAGATGAAGTCACTATTATAGATTTAGAAGTTGCATCTGATGCAAATGCTGATAACTCTCTAAATATAAGAACTCCAGGATTTATGGATAAAAGAGCAAAGACATCTGAAGAAAATGATATTATTGCTTTAATTAACATTGCTTGGTATTGCTTTTTACCTATTGGTCCAATATCCAGCATTAATAAAACAATTATAGCAAATCATTTTAATCATATTAAAAAAACTTTTAGTCCCTCTATTTCTAATAAATTCTATGAGTACATCTATAAATGTTCCAACTTATTATCTTTTGGAGATGACTATATCAAACTCCTTACAGAAAATAATAATATTTTAGAGATTAGTATAAATAAAATTATGGAGATAAAAAATTCATTATTGTATACACTTGAACAAGATGCAAATTATAATTCTATAAAATTATTTCATGGAGATATTAGACAATACGAAACCGAATTAGGTATGTACAATTTTTTATATGGATCTTTTGGAAATATTTATACATTGTATAAATATAATAAACTAAATGATTCATCACTAGATTGGATTGATAAATTCTGTGATTTTAAAAAATATAATGACCTTGGATTGTTTACTGGAAAATCAGGCATTGCCTCAATATTATATAATATTGATTTAAAAGAGAGTGCAAATAAATTATTTAAAGAAGTTACTGATGAACTAGATTTAAATAGTCATGATATCACCCTATTATCAGGACTTTCTGGAATAGGACTTTCATTGATTGAATATTATAGAGTAACTAACGACTTAAATATTTTATATTTAGTTGAAGAAATCGGAAGAAAAATGATTCAAAACTTAACAGATAAATATTTTGAAATAGAACCTATAGATGATTTTTCTCCAATCGGTTTGTTAACAGGATGGACAAGTATATCATACTTTTTAATCAATCTATATAAATTAACAAATAGAGACATATACATTAATTATGCTCATTTGCTATAAAAAAGGATCTTGCTAAATGTAAATTTGATGATGCCTTATACACAGAATATAATTCAATCTTGTCACCATACTTGTTAGGCGGTTCTACTGGTATAGCTATTTGTATAAAAGAATTTCAAAAAATAGGCATTCATGATTATGATAATCAATTTGAACAAATACTAATAAATATTAATACTACAAATTTCTATGGAGTCGGTTTATTTAGAGGCGTTGGTAGTATGGTATTGTTATCCACATACGCAACAGATAATAAAACAGCTTTAATAAATAAATCTTTATCTTTATTAGAATTGTTTTTATCCTATAATGATAATGAAATTTTAGTTCCTGGAGAATTTTCCTATAAATTCTCCAATGATGTTTTTTCTGGTACATCTGGTATTTTATTATTACTATATGACATCTTAAACAATACTACAGACACGTGGATTCCAACAATCAAACAATAATTACTTTGGTATAATACTTCATATGTCAGATAAATATTTATTTCTGATGTGTGATTTATTATAAATATTTTGAAAGGAGGATGCTTTATGTCAAAGAAGATTCTAGAGTTGCAAAAAATGCAATCAAAAAAAGCTGATAAAGTTGTATCTAGAAAATCTAGTACAAGTGGATCTTGTACACTTAAGAGCGCAATCAGCCTATTTTGCTAATTCTTTAAATAGCTGATTTATGAGTCTGTTTATTTATTTTTGAATAATTAAACAGAAAATACGAAACAGTTGCTATTATGTGTTGTAATTTAAGCACAAATATGGCAACTGTTTTGTTCTTTTGTTTGACACTCCTATAAATTATACGATAGCCATATTTTAAGTAATTACATTTACGATTGATAATATTATAATTGATTATTTGCAAAAAAATAAAGGCAGTCCGAAGACTGCCGATATTTATCTTTCTGTGCCTTTGCTATGATTTTTCTTATTAGATTTAGTTTTATCGTCTGTCTTAAAGCTTTTTATTTGCCCTATTATGGACTTTTTATCTTTATCTTGACTCTTTACTTGTTCTTTTGCTTTTAAGAGCTTAGAAGACAAAATACGAACATTTTTATGTTCCTTCCCGTTGTTATCAATACTTGTTTTTACTTGTCCGAAGATTTTAACAAAATCACCTTGCTTTAAGTTCTCTAAATCTTTTGTCTTATCTCCGTAGGCTGAACAATTGGTATAAATTTTATTCCCATCGTCATCTTTTGAAACAATTGAAAAATTACTTACTTTAAACTTTTCTCCATTAGCATTTTCTCTTTCAAGGTTTTCTACTTTGCCAGCTATATTACCCACGAGATTAATAAGATCATCTTTTTCTTCAAAATCACTTATATTTTCAACAATCTTACCTTGTTCTTTCATATCATCAATCATATAGTCAAAGTCATCATTTAATAGACCTGTTGTGTCTTTGATCATAAATAAAACATAGACTTCTTCAAGTGCCTTTTCATCATTAACACCTTTTTCTATGCTCACAAGTGCTTTTATAAAGTCCTTGTAATTATCATTCATCATTTCTTCTAAATTTTCTCTAATATCTTTGTATTCCATAATTTCCTCCTTGTATTAAATAAGGAGAGCCTTTCGCCCTCCTTTATCGTTCTTGTCCTTTTTCACTTTTTTCTTGATTTTTATCTTTTTCTTCTTCTGATTTGAATTTGAATATTTGTCCTAATATCGATGGTTTCTCTTCCCTTGCGTGAAGATTATCATCTACATCATAAGTTGATTCAAAGTAATCACTATCTTTAAAATCATTGTCATACCTGTCTGGTATTCCATCATTGTCGAGATCTTTTGCTAGTGGATCATAGAAGTTTCCATCATCATCTATTTCTAAGCCTAAAGCTTGTTTTAAATCTTCTTCATCTACTGATACCAGATCGTCAAAACTAGACATCTTTATAGCTTCGGTCATATCTTTGATAGCTTGTGAGTTAGATATATCTTCCTCTACAAAAGATTCTGTTCTAATAGCTACATTATCTACATACTGAGTCCATGTTTTTTCTTCCAAATTTACCTCATATTGAATCGAGTGCTTACCATCAGGTGTTTCTGTATAGGCAAGTCCTATATGGCTTAAATCGGGGTATAGTTTGTCAAAGTCTTCATAGCTATTAGATTCTGAAAACTCATAGTTAGAATAATCAACTATCGCCCTCTTTAAATCTTCTAATAACGGTGACTCATTTTCTAATTCTTCTACTTCTCCCATATCTAAAAGTTTATTAATCTCAGCCAGTCTTAGTGTCTTGTCTCTTAACTCATCTGCTTTTTCAAATGGTTTAGTTAGTTCTACTTTAGCATTTTCTAAAGATTCTTTATAGTTTTCAAGATTTTGATTTAACCTTTCAAGTCTTGAAGGCATTTTTTCAATGGCATTATCAAGCCTTGTTATATTACCATCAGTAGAGTTTGAAAACTCTCCAAAGTATTCTGCTTTTCCTAGTAGTTTAAAGATGTGAGTATTAGTCATAAAGTTATATGAAACTTGTAAGTCTAAATTTCTATATTTACCAATAACTTTGCTATCATTTATCTTTACCTTCTTTATTTCTTCTAATAGCTTCTCTCCAGCTTCTTTCTTATCTAAAATTATATTTGTCCCAAGACTGATTGAAGTGAATTTGCTATCTCCTTCTCCTAATTTCTCAACATTTGCAAGGTCTTCTTTAACTGCTTTTATTTCCATTTCAGTTTTTAAAATACTTTGAGGATAAATTTTATTTACCTTATCTTCAAGCTTATATTTATTAGATTTATAGTTTGCTTCCAGCATTTTTAGTTTTGTAACTTCGTTATCTAAATCCATTTTTTCTTTAATTAGAGGATTGCCAGTAGCTAAAGCCTTAATTTCTGAATAAGATAGACTTGCTTCATCAACATCTTCTGCAACTCTTACTGGAGTTTTTGAAGTCATAATTTGAGAAATGAATTTCTGCTTATTCTCTATTGTCTGGTCGAGTAGGTCGGGGATATTACTATCCCTTTCCCCTCTAAGAACCGTGCATGAGAGTTTCCCCTCACACGGCTCAAGTTTTTATAAGCCCTAATTAAAGAGCCAGCGTGTTTTCTTCATCATTTATATGCAATTTTCTATGACACCAAGGGTGTACTAAAGTTTTAAGGGTAATGTTATTTTGAATTATTTGATGTACTCTAAAGTCTGTATCAATAGTTATTTTCTCTCCACAAACAGGGCATATTCCATTTTGCGTTTTATACAGTCTATTTATAACTGTACGTCCTTTAAGTTCGTTTCGTATTTTTAACTCTTCTCTTTCTTCAAAGTATATTTGCCAATTTTCATCAAATGGATTTGCTTCAGCTTGTATCTTGGTAAATCTTTTAATATCAGTATCTGTAGCATATTTAAGACGAAGATAGTATTTCTCGCCATTTTCCATTTTCTCGCCAGTTGCTACACTGAAAGTCCAAGTTCTATTTCCAATGGTATGGAAGTATTTCTTAGCTATCCATTTTCTACCTTTCTTTGGGTGTCGACGAACGCACCATGTCCACAAGCTTTTATATATTTCGTAGTCAAGTTTTTCAAAGGCTTTAGATGAAACATTATATTTCTGATAGTTTACCCAACCTATAATGATTGGATTTAATTTTCTAATCAAAATTTCTTGTTTCATTGACGGATTATCCTTTATGATTCGTCTGATTTTATCGACAATAGCCTTGAAGTTCTTATCAGATGGTTTTGTAAGCAACTTATCTTTATACATCCTAATATTAACTCCAAGAAAATCAAAACCGTCATTTATGTGTGTTATGAGTGTCTTTTCCTCTGATAATTCTAAACCTCTTTCAGCCAAGAATTTTACAATGATTGGCTTAACACCATTTTCAAGCAATTCAGCACTTTCTCCTGTAACGATAAAATCATCTGCATATCTAACAAAGTTAACCTTTGGGAAATATGTTTTCTTATTTACTGTTCTTCTATGGTATTTCTCTTTGATTGCTTTTTCTAGACCATCTAATACCATATTGGAAATAATAGGTGATATTGGCGAGCCTTGGGGACTTCCTGTTTCTGTTGGAAATAGTTTTTGTTTTTCTATATATCCACACTCAAGCCAAAGTTTTAATAATTTCTTGTTCATTGGGATATTATTTAATATCCATTCATGACTTATATTATCAAAGCAACCTTTTATATCTCCCTCAAGTACCCATTTTGCAGATTTCTTTTTATTGAGTGATGTAAAACACTGCTCGATAGCATCTTGTGTACATCTTTTTGCCCTAAATCCATAAGAATTAGGATCAGCAGTAGTTTCTGCTATGGGTTCAAGTGCAAATTTATATAGGGTTTGCATTGCTCTATCTGTCATTGTAGGAATGCTGAGAGGTCTTTTCTTCCCATTTTTCTTTGGTATATACACTCTTTTAAGAGGCTTAGGTTTATATCCTCTTAAATTTAACTTTTCTATCGCCTTATACTTTGCCTGTGATGTTAGCCATAATTCACCATCAACACCACTTGTTTTCTTGCCTTGGTTTTCAGTTACCCTCTTAATTGCCAAGGCTTTTGCATAAAATGAAGTTGTGAGTAAATGCTGTAAGGATTTTACCTTTCCATATTTACTCATTTTCCACGCTTTCACAATACGCATTTGTAGTTTTTTAACATAGCTTTCTGCTAGAGAAAAATCTATACTTTCCCAGTTTTTAGCTCTGTTAGTAGTAGCACACATTTTACTGTTCATTTGCTTTCTCCTTTCAAAAATTCTACAAGTTCTCTTGTGATTAAAAACCAAATGGAAGTCTGCACTCTTTCAAGTTAGGGCAAATTTTGAACCCCTATCCATCTCATTACAAGATGGCATTCGCTTTTTCCATTCTCCTTTACCTGCACCATTATCAGCATTTCTTACGATTTGCCTTGCCTTATGGCAATAGTACAGGCTTACCATGTTTCACTTAATTAACATTGATAACTTAGGCTCTACCTCTCTGCCGGTAGTCTTTTTGTCCGTGTAATCCCACTGTGGAAAGGATTATCCGACTACACACCATTTTGGTTCAGGCTTATCAGCAACTTTAGCCTGCTCGCCTTAACGACATTTATCAGTAGTTCACATATGTTAGCCATATTATCAAGCCTCGCTTCCTAACCGCCTTGTTGCTGGCAGTTTCGGTATTCCCTCACGGTTTTACCTCAAGTAGGGCTACTTTAATATCAGCTTACCACACCTAAGTGCAGCCGATACTCGGCTCAACTAACGGAATAGTTGGTTTGGTCATTTTGCCAAACAGTTAAATTAAGCGACTTCATGTCGCACCCACAAATAGGCATCAAAGGTATTTTCTGTTACATATCTAAAGATATTTACCTTATCATTTTCATTACCTTGGCGAACAATCCTACCACTTCTTTGCTCTAGGTCAGACGGTCTCCAAGGGACGTCTAAATCATGTAAGGCTACTAATTTGTTCTGTACATTTGTACCTGCTCCCATTTTTTGAGTAGATCCTAATAATACTCTTACTTCTCCTCTTCTTACCTTAGAGAACAATTCATCTTTTTGTTTGTCTGTATCTGCTTCGTGGATAAAGGCTATTTCATCTTTTGGTATTCCCATATTCACTAGCTTGTTTCTAATATCATCATAGATATTAAATTCACCATCTCCTTTTGGTGTAGACATATCTGAAAACACTAATTGGGTTGATGAATTTTCTTTTGTCTTATCCCAGATACTAAAGACGTTTTTAACGCATACATTTACCTTTGAATTAGGATCATCGGGAAGTAGTGGATTTATTAATCTTTGGTCAAGGGCAAGTTTTTTACCATCATTTGTAATCTTTAGCATATTATCTTCTGTTGGTTCTACTTGGTTATTTCTAACTGCGTCCGCTCTTTCTGAAATAGCTTCTAATATTTCTTTTTGTTCCTCAGTAGGTTTTGTTTTAATAACTTCAAAATTTGCTTCTGGCACTGGCAAATTTAACATATCTGAAGTCTTTATATCTGCTACTTCTTTAAACATGCTCATCAACTCTGGCAAGTTATAAAACTTTGAAAATCTTGTCTTTTGCCTATATCCAGTGCCTTCTGGAGATAATTCAAAGGTGTTTTCTGTTTCTCCAAAAGTAGAAGCCCAAGCGTCAAAATGTTCTAATCCTCTTGCCTTTAAATCGTCATATTGAAGGTATCTTTGCATGGTATAAAGTTCTGTCATTGAATTTGATATTGGTGTACCAGTAGCAAATACAACTCCCTTGCCATCTGTCATTTCATCCATATACCTACATTTCATATACATATCCGAAGACTTAAAGGCTTCACTTTGACCGATACCCGCAACATTTCTCATCTTGGTATGCAAGAATAGGTTTTTGTAATTATGAGCTTCGTCTATAAATAATTTATCTACTCCTAGTTCTTCAAAGGTTATTACATCATCTTTTTTAAAGTCGTCATTTAGTTTTTCCAGTCTTACCAAGAGTTTCTTCTTTGTCTTTTCTAGTTGTTTTACTGTGAAGTTTTCTCCTCTATTTCTTTTGTTCTCATCAATAAAGGAAACTATATCATCTATTTGGTCTTGTATATGCCTAACCTGGTATTCCTTAGACATTGGTATTTTTTCGAATTGAGAGTGTCCTATAATGACTGCGTCATATTCTCCCGTTGCAATCCTACCAATAAATCTTTTCCTATTTTTAGGTTGGAAGTCTTTTTTATCGGCCACCATAATGTTTGCTGACGGATATAATTGCATAAACTCTCTACCAATTTGAGTGGTTAGATGGTTAGGAACTACAAATAATGACTTACTTGCAAGTCCTAACTTTTTAGATTCCATAGCAGAAGCTACCATTTCAAATGTCTTTCCTGCTCCTACAACATGGGCAAGCAGTGTATTTCCACCATAAAGAGTCCTTGCTATGGCGTTTTTCTGATGTTCTCGAAGTCTGATTTCAGTATTCATTCCATCAAAAGTTAAGTTTGAACCATCAAATTCTCTATTTCTAATTGAGTTAAATTTTTCATTATAAATCTTTTCTAGCCTATATCTTCTATCAGAATCTTCAAATATCCAATTCTTAAATTCTTCTTTAATCAGCTCTTGCTTTTGACTTGCAAGCATAGTTTCTTTTTTATTCAATACAGAAGTCTTAGAACCATCATCGTTTATTACTTGATCAAATACCTTTGTATCTTTTAGATTAAGAGCATTTTCAATTAACTTATAGGCATTCACTCTACTTGTACCATAAGTCATGTTAGCAAGGTCATTAGTTGAGTCAACACTTTTACCTTCAATGTTCCATTCACTTGTATGTGGTGAGAACCTAACATTTATATTCCACCTATCATAACCTGGTGTTTTTAAAAGGTTAAAAGTAAAGTCTTCTATATCTTTTTGAGGTATCCAAGTTGCTCCTAACCTTACATTTATATCAGAAGCAGTGAGTTCTTCAGGCATAACTTCTTGTAATTTTTCTCTCTGATATTTGAGTTTGCTTAACTCATTTAATAATGTGTCTTTCTTTTCAGAAGGTGCTAAATCTATTACATTTTCAATTTCTCCGATATATGAATTGAGATAGCCAATCTTTTCTCTAATATTGCCACTTAAATACTCGTCAGCTGATACATATGAAAAATGAAATGAATCGTCATTGTTAAAGTTTTCAAAGGGCATTCTGTTATTTATTAGGTCTGTATCCTTAATATCTAAAAATATCTCGCCCTCAAGCTCACCAATCAAGGTGTCCCTATCTTTATTTGTGATAGATTCCATATATTCAAAGTCTACATATCCTTTTTGTGAAACTGATAAAACCAAAGCTTCAAGGGAAGTATCTACATGGTCTACTACCCTTGCCTTTGTTATTGTTCTTTTTGAAAATATATCACTCTTAGCTTTGAAATTATCCTCATCATCAAGTATTTCTATTGATGAAACCAAAGGAAAGTTTGAGTCTTCCTTTAAGGCTCTGGTGTTTGATAAGGAGTTAATAAAGCCATGTTTCTTTGAAAAGTTATCATAGACTTCATTTAACTTTGCTTGTGATTCTTCTATTTCTTCGTCTGAAAAATCGTCCTTTTGTTTTTCTATTACATCTTTTAAAGCATTCATTACATCAAGATAATCTTTTATCTTTTCTTTATTTTTATCTGATATATTCTGCTTGATTAAGACTGAGTTTTCTCTTAGATAGACCTCTTCATCAATAATAGTGTAAGAAAAGTTTTTAACATCATCTGTTGCTGGAAGACTTAATTCCTCATCTTCCAATAGTTCGACCTCTTCATATTTTGAATTTGAAGATATTTCCTTACTTGCAAGATCCATTAAATCTTTTAGATTTTCTTCTTCTCTTTCATCACAAGTGATAGTATTTCCAAATCTTCCAGATACTTCTTTCATATCCCCTAATACCATTTGAGGATTATCTACAAAATATTTATTGTAGGTTAAACCCTTTTTATCAATTGCTAGATGAATCCAATCGTCATCTCTTTCTATAACTGAATCTCTCTTCTTTAAGAAAATAATATCTGAAGTAACTTCTGTACCAGCAAGTCCTTTAAATGTTGTATTAGGAAGCCTCATAGCTCCTAAAAACTCACATCTTGCATTAATATATTTTCTAACAGATTCATCTTTTTTATCCATAGTTCCAGATGATGTTATGAAGGCAATAATTCCTCCATTCCTAACCTTATCTATTGACTTTGCAAAAAAATAATCGTGAATCAGAAAGTTATTTCTGTTATATTCACGATCGTTAACTTTAAAATCTCCAAAGGGAACATTTCCTATTACCAAGTCAAAGAAATTATTTGAGAAATTTGTTTCTTCAAAGCCTTTAATCTGAATATTAGCTTCAGGATAAAGTTCTCTTGCTATTCTTCCGCTTAGGCTGTCTTTTTCTACTCCATAAACTTTAGACGCTTTCATTTCACTTGGCATATTACCAATGAAATTACCGACTCCTGCAGATGGTTCAAGGATATTTCCAGTCTTAAATCCCATATCTGTTAGAGTCTTATATATTCCATCCATTACCTCTCTAGGTGTATAAAACGATGTTAAGGTAGACTCTTTAGCATTCAAATACTCTTCATGTGTTAAATTTTCTTTTAAAATGTTTCTTGCTTCAAGCCATTGTCCTCCCTTTTCTTCATCAAATACATCGGCAAGACCTCCCCAACCTAGATAATCAGCAAGATAGGCTTGTTCATACTCTCTTGGACTCCTGTTTTCATTTTCAAGTCTTTTGAGCATTTTAATAGCTTTTATATTTTTATCTAACTTTTCTGATGGTGTTAGGTATTCTGAGTAAATATGATTTTTCAAGTCATAATTTCTAGCAAAACTTAGCCTTTCTTTATTAGGTTCATATTCTAGATTCTTTAAATCTTCTTTACCCCTCAATAAATTTTCAGCTGCTTCTCTAGGGACATTGTATCTATCCATCATTTGGTCAATTTCGGAATTGTGGTTATCAATAAAGCTTTCTTGATCTACTTCTGTTTCAATTTGTTTTTCATGCTCAGATAATTTGTATATCTCATAATTTCCACTATCTAAAAGGTCATCAATCTTCCTACTTTCTTCAAATGTTTCACCCTTATATAAAGGGATTTCTTCCCCATTAACTTCTACATAAGTTCCTGTTTCAATTAAGTTAATTCCATCAAAGGTATTCTCATCTTCTAAAATAAATTCTTTACCAACTTTTACTGCTAGTCTTTCTGATGTTTGACTTATATTTTCAAAGATTTCTTCAAGGTATAAATCGTTTCTATATGGAATTACTTCCGAACCCCTAATCATACCTCCCATATATTCCATATTATCTCTAATGGTTACAGTTTTAAGTCCTCCACTTAGTTCATCAAAGTCTGTAATGGTAAAGTCCTTATCTTTATATCTAACCTGATCGCCTATCTTAAATTTAGGCTCTATATTTTCCTTAACTTCTTCTTGTAATGATTTTTCCTCACTTAGTGCAACTTGTTCTTCTAAATATGAAAATTCACGCTCATTTACTTCTTCACCATCACCAAGGTCAATCCTATAATGTTCGACAACTTCGCCATCTACATAGTGGTCAAAATAAAATTTGAAATATCCGATATAATCATCAGTCATTTCTCCAAATTCATTTTCCCCAAGAGTTTGATTATGGTCTTTAACATCAATATCCTTTTGTCTTAGGACATTTATTAATTCTTTGGTCACTATCTGACCACTATAATCGGGAACTAATTCGTGGTTTTCATTAAATTCTACAATCCAATAATCTTTTCCGTTTTCAGTGTTTTTGCCATCAAAAAAAGAAGCTTCATCAGCTTCCTTTTCTTGGCTTATTTCATTTTCTAAGCTTCCACGTATTCCTTGATTGCTATTCTCTTCACTGTTGCCATCAAGTTGTTCATCTGTCCTTGGTATTCCTCTGGATTCTCTCTCATAATCTTCTCTGTCAATCCTTGTGCTTTCATCATCTTGACTTTCTCTCTCTTGATAAAGTCCACTGCCTGATTCTGAATTTCTTTCAGATGGTTCAAAAGTGTTTTCTCCTCGTACATTTCCTGAAGTTTCTTCCAGTTCTCCATGTCCTCGCTCCCTACTAGGTAAGACAGTCTTAGAACTGCGTATGTCGGATTCGGATATCTCTCCATAAATTCCAAATCCTTCTCCATCATGTCCAAGGTTTTCTCTTCGATCTTCATCGCTATTTCCTCTGTCGCTTCCATCTGTGAAAACTCGTCCATCTCTACTTCTTGACCTATCATCTCGTCTATATAAATCATTTTGACCTCCTCTATCTTCATTTGTATTTTCTATATCTCTATTATAGTCGGCAGCAGCCCTTTCTGTCAGCAGCCTAGCACGATCCATTTCCTTAGATTTTTCTATTGTTTTATCTATAATATCTTCGCTAACCCTTGATATTACAAGACCTATCTGTTCTAAAGAAATTGTATTTATCCTAGAAAAATTATTTTTTAAATTTTCCATATCCATAGGATAGACTGTATTAAACCTATTAGCTACTGCATAGGATATTGAGTCTCTCATAAACTTTTCAAAACTAAGTCTATCCTCTATATCTATCCTTAAATCAGCAAGAGCCAAGTTAATGTAATCATCTCCATAAATTCGACTTAAAGAAAATATATTTTCATTAAGTGAATCACTAGCTTCAAATGAAGAATCTCTTATTATTTCTTTTAAAGCCTCGTTATGATTTTCGTGGTCAAACTGCCATAAGCTAACCTCATTAATATTCCTATCCATTGATGTAGTCTGACTAATATCAAAAATGTATGAAACTTTTTTGTTTACATCGCTTCCAACCAAAATTGGAATACCCTTTTGACCTCTCATAACAACTCGACCAAAATATTTCTTCCACATATCAAAGGTTGCGCAAGCTCTAGCTTCGGGTTCTTTGTTGTATATACTTAGTTGGCTGGAAAAATCATATTTCTGATTATTGCCTATAACTTTTAAGAGTTTTAAATATTCATTTTCATCCTGCAAAACTTCATACTTTATTGCTTCTTGTATATTCTTAAAATCATTTACTTGCATTTCCTACCTCCATTCTATGAATTTCTTTTATAATCGCCATTAAAATATTAACCACAATAGAATTGCCGGCCTGCTTATATAGTTTACTTGAGGTGCAATTTTTTCTTCTTGGATGTACTTCTTCTAGTTTGTCTATATCTCTATCATCAAAACCCATGAGTCTTAGACATTCTCTTTCTGTTAAATACCTATATTTACCATTTCCAATATCTATTATTCCAGAATTTGGTACTCTCATTTGTTTTGTAGAAATAGTATAAGAAAAATCTTTAATCACTTTGAGTCGCCCTCTAAAACTATTATCTATGCCTTTGTTTAAAAATTTCAGCATATAAGGTTGGGTCATTGTATAAAGTTCACTTACATCCTTTTCTAAAAATTCACTTAGTGGTCTTGTTTCTTTCCTCTCCAATTTATTAAAAGAAAAGTTATTTGCTCCTAGACATGAAACAACAAATATCCTCTCCCTTTGTTGAGGTATCCCAAAGTCCATTGCATTTAAAATTTCATACTTACTTTCATATCCAAGGTCTTCTAACTCCTTTAGATAAATAAAAAAGGAGTCCCTCATATTTCTATCAAGGACTCCCTTTACATTTTCCCAAATTATCCATTTAGGTTTTTCTTTCATTTCTTTTATTATTCTAATTGTTTCAAATAGTAAGCTTGATCTAGTTCCTGAATTCTTTACTCCTCCCTGCTTTTTTCCTATTCTTGAAAAGTCTTGGCAAGGACTTCCATGCATAATTAAGTCTATCTTTTCATTAGGTGCTTTATATCCTACTACTGATTTTGCTTTATAATCTTCTCCATAAAGTGCGTTGTAAGATTTAACACAAGCCTTATCTATTTCTATATAATCAACTACTTCATAAGATATCTTTAAATTAATAAAAGCCTTTCTAATAGCACCTATGCCACCGAAAAGCTCTAATATCTTCATCTTATTCATTTAGATTATTCTTGTACCTATCTACAAGCTCCCTTATACTATCTTCTATTTCTCTTAAAAAGTCTTCTTTATCTACTTCACCAGAACTAATCTTTGCAAGTTTCATTTCCCATTCAGATGTTGTTTCTGCCGACTTAAACTTATTCTCTACAATCGATACAAGTCTATTGCCTTTTTCTGTTACAAGTAGATTTTTCTTATCTCTTCTTATAAGATCCTTATGGATAAGATTTTCAATAATTCCTGCTCTTGTTGCTGGCGTTCCTAAGCCTTTTCTTTCTACTTCTATTTCTTTATCCAAAGACTCTACTCCTGCATTCTCCATAGCCTTTAAAAGTGTATTTTCATTATAATGGCTTGGAGCTTTTGTAAATTTCTCAGATATATTTTTAAAAGTTAGCTTAATTTTATCTCCAGTCTTTATATCTGGTAATTCATTTTCTTGTCCTTCTTTTCCATAAGTCTTTAGATACTTTGTATAACCTTCATCTATTACAGTCTTGCCACTTGCATTAAAGTTAAACTTGTCATATTCATATCTGATTTTTCTGCTAGATTCCATTAAGTTATCCGAACATGAAGCAAGTAATTTATTCTTAATTAGATTATAGATTTTACTTTCTTTATCAGATAAATCTTTGGCTTTTCCAATACCTGATATAGTAGGAATAATCGCATAGTGGTCTGTAACTTTAGATGAATTAAAAATAGACTTAAAGTTTGATTCATTGATTTTAAAATCTTCTTCAAATCTTTCTAATAATTCTTTCATAGTAGTAACCATATCATCGGTTAAATACCTGCTATCCGTTCTTGGGTATGTGATTAACTTTTTTTCATACAAACCTTGTGCTAGATTTAAAGTATCATTTGCTGAATACCCAAAATATTTATTTGCTTCTCTTTGTAAGGTAGTGAGATCATAAGGCTTATCTGGTTTTGTGCTTATTTCTTTATCTTCTACCTCTGTAATAACTATTTCATCTTCTAGTAGATTTAATAGTTGTTCTGCAACTTCAATTTTATCAATCCTATCTGATACAAGTTTCAATCCCCCATAAGATAGGTCAACTGTATAATATTTTTGCTTCTTAAATAGGTTTATTTCACTATCCCTTTTAGCTATTAAATATAGAGTTGGTGTTTGTACTCTACCAACTGAATATGTTTCCTTGTAAATGCAAGAATAAAGCCTACTTAAATTCATTCCTACCAGCCAATCTGCAATTGCTCTTGCACTTGCTGATCTATATAAGTCTTCAAAGCTTTCTCCGTCTTTAAGATTTCTAAAGCCATCTTCAATAGCTTTGTTTTCCATTGAAGATATCCAAAGTCTTTGAATTTTCTTCTTACATTTAGCTTGATTATATACAAGCCTAAAAATAAGTTCTCCCTCTCTTCCAGCATCACAAGCATTTATAACTGTGTCGATGTTCTTATCGTTTAAAAGTTTCTTTAAAACTCCATATTGTTTCTTAGTGCTTTTAGATACTTCATAAATATATTCTTCTGGAATTATAGGAAGAGTGTCTATTGTCCATTTCTTCCATTTTTCGTCTATCTTATCTGGACTTGCCATTTGAATTAAATGACCGACACACCATGAAACAATGTATCCATTCCCCTCATAATATCCATTTTTTCTTGTTCTTGCTCCAATTACTTTTGCAATTGTAACTGCTACACTTGGCTTTTCTGCTATTACTAACTCCATTAATACCTCCATAAATTAAAAAAAGAGCGAAAGATTTCTCTCTCGCTCAAAGTATTTCTCCCGAATATCGTATTATTTTCGGGATAATTCTATTTACTTATTAATTTCTTTTTCCAGTTCTTGAAGAACTTTTATAATCTCTTCAAATTTTGGATAGTTTCCATATATCATTTCTGACATAGCCTTATAATCTTTTTCTATTTCAGAAAATCGGTACTCTCGTGGGACTAACCTTAATCTACCATTTAATGCATCTTCATACCTTGCCCACTTTCTAGGGTAGAATTTCATTTTAAATTCAGTCACTTGCTTTAGTAATTCTTTATCCTTTAAGGCTTTGTTTTTAAAATCTGAATTTGCTATTTTATATAGGTCATAAAAGTGTCTTGCATATCTGTGTGGCATAGGAGAAGACTCTGGTCTATTTGCTTCGTGATGCAAAATTGTTGCTTTTTCCCAAAAGGTTCTCTCTGCTGATACTGTTCTTATGCTTGTTTTTTCTTTAAATACATTTGGATAAGCTTCTCCAATTATCGGCAAGATTCCCACTTCAATTGCAGGTGTCCATGCTGCAAGACTTCCTATTTCAAGTCTTATATTTTGTGTCAAATAATTAGATTCAAAAATTTTAGGATATTTACATAGAATTGTTTGTGGGTCTACACTATCTATAGAAAATTCAAAGCCTAAGTTCTTTAAATCTTCTTCTAAAACTTTTATAAATTCATCCCTTAAAAAGATTTCAGTCTTTTCATTGACTTCTTTGTTGAATTTATCCTGTTTGGTATTTGATCTTTCTAACCAAGGTTCTTTTTCTTCATAACCTAATACTCGCCAGTCTAATATTAAATCTATATCTTCAGAAAATCTTTCTATAAGTCCAAAGCATTTTGAAAGTGATGTTCCTCCTTTAAAGGTAAAATATTCCCTCCATTTGTTTTCATTAAATAGGTAGTCTAAGATAAAAGTAACCCAATAGTCTTTTTCAATAACTGCCTCAGATATATTTTTCTTATCAGCAGTATTAACTATTAAAACTCTTAAATCATCTTTATTTTCTATATAAAACTTATTCATTTTGACCCTCACAAATTTCCCTTATTACTTCATATATCCATGCAGGAACTGATTTTGATTCGTTCATTAAGTCTGTTCTTTCTTTTTCACTTAAGTTTTCTCTTATCTTCTGTATGACTTGGTCATCAATATTTTCTTTACCTAAAGACTTAATTGCTTGAATAACAGTCGCTGTCTTTAAGGACATATTAGCAATTTCTCCCGGATTTACTTTTTTAAATTCTAAAATTGTATCTCCAATTTTATATTCTTTATATCTTCCACTAGATATATATTTATAATGTGTTGGTACTTGTGTTGAAAGTCCTAATAAGTTTAAGGCTGTGCTATTATATGGTGCAATATTCCAATTGTATTTTCTTGCTATAGCAAGTGCTAACTCGTGAATTGATACTGCTTCGTACTCTCCAATTAATTCACTGTATCTTGGATTGTAATAGAATCCATCAATAATACGCTTAATTTTTCTTTCATTAACCATTCTATTCAATGTCTTTCTAGCTGTATCATAAGATGTAATATCCAAGAAGTCATTGGCAAAAAATACTTTATGTGAGTCAAAATCATTTATTTTATCTGATATTTTTTCTGTATATGAACTCATTACAATCCTCCTTTGTCCCAAATATCATATCATATCTGGGACAAAAGTTCAATTGTACTTAAATTTAATATCCTTATAATAGTTCATCGTCATCATCTAGTGATTCTTCATTACTTTCTTCATTGTCAGATTCATCTTCTGACTCACTAATATAATCTTCATCATCTTCTTCAAAGTCTTCCAACATTTTATCTTCCTTAGCTTTGACTACCTTAAAATAGTATCCTGCTCCTATAACTCCTCCAATTACAAGTGCAACAATTAGAAATGAACCTATTCCACTTTTCTTTTCTTCTTTTACTGGAACAACAGTGGGCTCTTCTTTTTTCACTTCTTCTTTCTTAGGTTCCTCAACCTTTAAAGTGTTTTTATCTTCTGATTCAATCATATTAAGTAGGTCTTGCTCTCCTACTTCTGTCAATAGCCTTACATTATCTTGATTTGATGAGTGATCCACTATTAGGTGCATAGTTTTTCCACTTTTAGTTTGAAATGTTAAAAATTGTCTTACATCTACTGGATTTTCTTTATCTTTTTCTGTATCTCCACTTGGTGTAATATCTTTTCCATTCCTATCTACATTTTCAATTACTGAACCTCTTGCCTTATTTTCCTGTGTCGCAAGATTATTTACTGCCTTAGTATTACCACCTTTTACAAGTGGGGTTTTCTTTGGAGGATTATTTGAAGGCTTGTTTGCTTCACTTGTATTTCCTGGTATTCTTGGAACATCTTGATAAGGAATTTCTTCTTTTGATGGTGTAAAAACATCATCTTTCAACATTTTTTCAAATTCTTCTTTTTGTGGTTCATATATTGATTCACTTTGATTTTCTATTTGTCCTTCATTTGTCATCGCAAATGTAGTTGCTGGTACTGTAAATGTAAAAAGGAGTAACGCTATGGCTACTCCTCGTTTAATACTCTTATTCATTTTTCTATCCTTTCTTATTTTACATTTTTAAATACATAGACTGCTTTTCTAGCATTGTCCCATTCTATTGTTTGGTTTTTACCATCTTTAATATCTCCATGACTAGCTCCGAAAGCTTTGGCAATATTTGAAATTGAAGCATGAATTCTTCCATTTATAATCACTGGCTTAACATCTGAATTGTAGACTTTTCCATCTGAATCTTTCATAACACCAGTATCAATATTTAGTCTTAATGTCTTTTTAGCTAAGATATTATTCTCCTTATTTGAGAAAATAGCTTCACGAGTAGAGTTGTCATACTCAACATTAAAACCTAGAGTATATGCAATATATCTTACTGGAATCATAGTTCTTCCTTGATCTACATAAGTTTTTACATCCATATAGACTGTTGTCTTACCATCTTTATTGATAATGTTATAAAAGTTTTTGTCTACTTGGAAAACTGCAAATTCTTTTTCATCTTTAACTTGTTTTTTACCTTGTTGGTCTTCTTGCTCTTTCATCTTGTTAAGATCAAATTGATTTAAGATGTTCTTATCATCAGCTTTTAAAAGTTCGTCCCATTTTTTATCTTGAGATTTATCATCTTCTTTTTTCTCTTTGTTTTCTTTTTGAAGTTTTAAAAGTTCATCTAATTTTTTAGATAAGTCTTGGTTTGGATTTTTTCCTTTTTCATCTTTAGCTTGTTTTTCAAGTTCTTCTTTAGCTTTTTTATTTACTTCCTCGATTAACTTCTTAGCGTCTTCAATTTTCTTATCTAAATCTTCTTTTAGCTTTTTTATTTCTTCATCAGAAGCTTTTTGTTTTTCTTCTAGCCTTTTAATTTTCTCCTCTAATTCTTTTTTAGTATTTTCAGAAGATTCTTTTAAACTATCAATAGCCTTTTGAAGCTCTTCAATCTTCTTAAAGCATTCTGACTTAGAATTTTCTGTTTCTTTCTTTTTATTCTCTAATTCTTTTATCTTATTATCTTTTTCATCAAGAGCTTTTTCCAAACCCTTAATTTTATTATCTTTATCCTCAATTTCTTTAGTCTTCTTTGCAAGTTCCTCTTCGAAAGACTCAAGCTTTTCTTGCATTTCTTTGATTTTATTTTCGTTTTTATCTACCTTTTCTTTCTCAGCTTCTAACTCCCATTTTGTAGATGAATAATCTTCTTTTAGCTTTGCATTTTCATCTTGTAATCTTTTTAATTCATCTTTAAGCTGAGTAATTTCTGCTATTAGTTCATCATTATTAGAGTTTTTAAGATCCTCAATTTCTTTATTCAATTGAGCAATCTTATTGTCTTTATCTCTAATCTCTTCTTCCAGCTTAGCTTTTTCTTGTTTTAGTTTCTCTCCATTATCTTTGCAAGATTCTAACTTTTCCTTTAATTCATCTATCTTTGATTGGTCTTCTTGTTTCTTATCATTTAAGTCTTTGATTTGATTTTCTAAATCATTAATATTACTTATTGAACTCTCTATCACTTTTTTACTACCATCTGTATCATCAGCTTTAGCTAATACATTAGTAGTTGAAGTTGATGTTAAAACTAATAAAAGAGCCATAAAAAAGGCTCTTAGTCTGTTCGTATTAAATTTCTTCATTATGAATGTTCTCCTTTTCTTCTAATTTTTCTTCTCTTTTTCTATCATTGATTTTCTCCATTAATTCTTCCAAGCTAATATTGTTCCTCCTTAGAGTTACAATTATTTCTTCATTTTCAACTTGTATTTCTTCATCGCAAATTTCCTTGTATTTTGCATTTAAATCTTTTAATTTCTCTTCTATTTTTTTCTTCTTATTTCTAATACTCATAAGTTTTCTATTCACATAATATCTCCCTTCTATCTTGGTCTTCCAAAACCATAAAAGTGTGATTTCCAATATTTTGAATTTATTGATGTGTATTGAATTGGATCACCTGCGTGAATCATCATTCCGTTACCTGCGTATATTCCTACATGAGATATTGGAGTTCCACTGTTATATGTTGAGTGGAAAAATATGATATCTCCAGGTTGAGCTTCACTTGGACTTACTGGATTACAATAGTCTTTGTATATTCTCCATGCAGTTGTTCTTGGCATTCTCTTTACACCAGACTTTGTAAATGACCAACATACAAAACCTGAGCAGTCAAAGTTAGATGGTCCACTTGCTCCAAATACATATCTTTTCCCTATATGTTTTTCTGCTTCATTAAATAAGGCTTTAGCAGTAGCTGAATCAAAAGCAAGACCAGGATTTCCAAAGTTTGGATTGTCTACTATTTCTCCTAAGTCCCCATTACCTGATCCAAAAACATCTCCCATATTTCCCTTAGCTTCAAGAAGAGCTTCATAATGAACTACATTGTCTGGATAATCTTTAAATATTTCCCTAACAACTTCATCCATTTCTTTTTTCTTTAAAGTTACAATTAACTTTTTATATTCGTACTCTTCTTTTTCATAGCTAGTATAAGGATTACCACGACTATCATATCTTGTTCTTGCTACTGTTCTTGTTCTAATTTCAATTTCTTCCTTAAAATCAAGCTTATACATCTTATCGAAAAGCTCTTTTAAAATTCCTTTTACTTCAGGTGCTGATTTTACTTCTCCACATCTTGAAGTTATATAGGATAAAAGTTCATGGGTATTATGACCAATTTCTCCTTCTTTATTTATGATATATTCGTCATATCCAGGATGACTTGTTTTTACACTTTCGATTTGTGATTGTAGGTCATACTCCATTGATGAAAATTCTTGATTAACTTCACTTAGAACTGTATCTTGTGATAGGTATGTTGTTGTCATTACTGAGTTAACTGAATTGCTTAGTCCACTCATACCAACACTTCCACCACCAATCATGATTGATAGCATAAGACCTAGTCCTATTACTAGAAATAGAACCATCTTACTTTTTCTTACGATTAGCTCTTTAGAAGCCTTACCTAAACTTAAAACAGCTTTTTTAACTCTATCTACCAGTCTTGTTTCGTGCTTTTTAGCTATCATGCTCTTCATTTGTTTTCTTTGGTAAAACTTCTTAAATCTATTTTTCTTTATATAGGATTCTGACTTTTTTAATTCTTCCAAGCCACTTTTAAACTCCAACTTGCTTTTTCTCTTTCTTATTTTCTTATCAAGTTTAGATAGCTTTTTTAAGGACTTTTTCTTTTTGTCTAGCTTATACTTTCTTATTCCATGCTGAAGTTTAGAACTTACATTAGCGACCTTTTCTCCTGATTCTACACCAGTATTGTCAGATCCTGAACTTAAATAATCTCTCACTAACTCTGAGGACTTAGCTCCAGATAATAAAACTCCAGAAGATAGACTCCCTTTAGTTTTATTCTTTAAGATGTTGTCCTTTAGCTTGCTTTTAGACTTTTCAAGCTCTCCAATTTTTTTATCTGAGATAAAATCTTTAACATCTTGTGCTTTCTTAGAATCTTTCGCTATAACTTTCTTAGATTCATTTTTTAAGTCATCGATTTTCTTTCGAGTGAATTTATCACTTTCATAATTTTTTCTTTTGTAGTAAGTTTTCTTCTTGTTAACTTTCTTTTGTTCTGAAGGTTTAAGGCTCGTTTCCTTTTCATCTTTTATATATTCAAGATTATCGTCTTTAAGCTCAGAATTATCAAAAGTTTTATCTGTATCAACTTGGCTTAGCTTATTTTCTTTATCTATTTCATTAGAAAATTTTTCCTTATCTCTAAACTTCTTTTCTTGATAAATCTTCTGCTTTTGCTTTTTATCAATGATAGAATTACTCTCGTTCTTACTTACTTCATCTTTAACAAGCTTATCTTTTCTATATATTCTCTTACTTTTCTTTGCTTCGATAGGTTTATCTTCACTTGTATGGATTCGCTTAGACTCTTTCTCGTTGATTTTGTCTTGGAATTTATCCTTACTATGGATAAGTTTATCCTCATAATTTTTAAGAACTTGTCTTTTACTTGATGGTTTCTTATTGTTTATTGGTTGAGCCTTAGCTGAAATATCATCTGTTGTTAGTTTATTAGAATTAATATTTCTACTGTTTTCACTTTCAAAATTCACCTTTTTGGAGTCTACATCTAAGTCTTCATCAGGTTTAAAGTTTTCATCTGTCTTTATTTCAAGATTAGCTTGTTTTGTTTCTCCAGCCTTATCCTTATTATCTAAAACTTCTTTTCTAATTCTTTCCTTGTTTTTAGCCTTCTGAAAGTCTTTTAGTTTATCTTGTTTTTGATCCTTAGCTAATACATTCTCATGAATAAGTTTAGATTCTTTTTCTGAAATTTTATCTCCGAACCTATCCTTAGTTTTAATTATCTTATTGGTATAATCATCTGAATGAACAAGTTTACTATCTACATTCTTTTCAGGAGCGTCCCTATTTCGTATAATTTTCTTTTGAAAATCTTTTTTTAGTTTTTTATCCATATCACACCTACTTAGCTTCTTCTGGTTTTGTTGTCATTAGCTTATATAGCATGGTGTCTTTAGGGAATTTATCTATAAATGGAACAATAGTATTTCCGAAGAATAATAGTCCCTCACCTGCGTTTGAATTAGTAATATAGTTTAGCTGATAAGGCGATATTTTTAATTTCTTAGCAAGAATATCTCTATCTCCAGATGCTTGATTTAACATTAGAACAAAGTCTGTATTGTCAAAGATATTTTCAATTTCCTGACTTGTTAAAAGGTCTTTTACGTTTTGAGTTATACCTGTTGGAATACCTCCCCATTTTCTAAATCTTTTCCAGATTTCTACTGAATATGAAGCAGTTTGTGGGTCTTTTAATAAAAGGTGGAACTCATCTATATAGTATCTTGTAGACTTGTTTCCTCTATTTAAGGAAACCTTGTTCCAAACCTGGTCTTGAATTACAAGCATCCCTATTTTTTTAAGTTGTGTTCCTAGCTCTTTTATATCAAAACACAGCAGTTGTCTATTTAGATCAACATTTGACCTATTATTAAATACATTAAGACTTCCCTTAACATAAATTTCCATTTCTGTTGCTAGTTTTCTACCAACTCCCTCTTCTTGAGATAGGAGCATATCGTATAAATCTCCTAATATTGGCATATTTTCTGGTTTAGGGTCTTCAAAATATTTTTGGTATATCTTTGGTAAACACCTATCTATAACAGATTTTTCTGCAGCAGTAAGACCAGATCCTCCAACTACAAGTTCAAGCATAGACATTATGAAGTTTGCCTTATCTTTTAAAGGTGCGTCCCCATCTCCATAGTTCATATTAATATCTAATGGATTAAGGTAGTCCTTTGACTTTGCTGAAACTTTAATAACTTCTCCATTAAATTGTTTTACAAGGTTTGAATACTCTCCTTCAGGATCACAAATAATTACATCATCATCTGTGACAAGAATTGCATTTGCCATCTCTCTCTTTGCTGAGAAAGATTTACCAGAACCTGGTGTTCCTAATATTAATCCATTAGGGTTCTTTAGTTTCTTCCTATCTGCCATAATCAAGTTTTGGCTAAGGGCATTTAAGCCATAATACAAGGAATTTGCCGAATCAATAAATAGCTCTTCTGTTGTAAAAGGCATAAATACTGCCGTTGATGATGAAGTTAAAAATCTTTTTATTTCGACTTGGTTAACTCCTAGAGGTAAGGCAGAAACAAGTCCTTGTTCTTGTTGATGAGACAATCTTTTTACCTGACAATTATGTCTGTTAGCAATTGATGAAATTTGAGCAATAGTGTTTTCTAATTTTTGATTAGTCCTAGCAAAATTCATCATTACTATGGTAACTACAAAGAGCCTTTCATCTCTATTTTGTAAGTCAGATAACATGGACTTAACATCAGCCCCAAAAGTGTTTATATCTGAAGGAATAATATCCATATCATATCCTGCTCGAACTGCTTTCTTTTGTTCTTCAATTTTCATTCTATCCAGGTCTGTATTTTTTCTCTTAATGAGTTTAATGGCTTCTGCTTGTTCAACTACATCTATATGAAAAGCTACATAAATATTGTCATCAATATCTAAAAACTCGGATAACATTCTGTCTGATAACTCACTTGCAAGTATTTGAAAATGGCTTACTGCTCCAATGAATTTCCCAAATTTAAAATTATTTGCTGGTGCAAAATTAAATATATTAGGAGTTATATGTGATTTTGTAGACTCTTTTTTCTTCAAATCTTTATATGAAAAATCAAAGTTTTTGTCTGGATTTAACATATCGTGAACAAGTCTTAGTCTTTCTTCGCCATCAAGGCTTTCTGCTCTTACTCCCATAGATTTAAAGTTAGATAAAATATCCACTTCAAGTCTATTTAACTTTGCTCTTGCTTGCTCTAGGTTATCGGCTTCTGTTGTAAATGTTATATACTTCATCTTTTTAAGTCCGTTATTGCCCTTTGCAAGTTGAAGCTTTAACATCTCCCTGAACTCTTTTCTTACATCGTCATAGAAGTCTCCCTTATCAGCAATTTTAATTGCATCTTGTAGGTCTTTATTTCTTCCTAATTGATTTACATACGAAAGTTCAATGTGGACACTTGGATCAAAAGAATTTAAAAAGTTGGCAAATTGGTTAAAGATTAAATCTCTATCTTCTTCCAATGCCAACTGGTAATTTATATCTTGAAATGAAATTGTCTTCGAATAATTTTTTTCATCTAACTGGCAAATGCCCTCTGGTAACATTCTTATATATGGAATTGTATCCTCAACAGTAAATCTCTTTTTCTCTTTCTTTAAAATTACATTTAGAAGACTATTTGTTGGATCTTTCTTTGTTTTTAGCCTTCTTACTTCCTTTCGGTCTTTTTTTAATTGTTTTTCCCTTAGATTTAAGTCGCTGATTTGCTTTTTTCTTTGCTTCAAGGTATGCCTCCTTTCTTATTCTCTTAGTTGGTTGATAAAACTTATGAAGATAGAAAAATCTAAAATATTTTTCAAAGGTTAAGGTATCTTTTTCATATAAGGTTATAAAAAAGATTGGCAGGGTTACTATTAGCATTACAATAATAGAAACATCATTAGGCAGATATTTCTTCATAAATAAATAGGTTGGTATGCCAATTAGTCCTGCCACAGAAAAACCTATAAGTTGTCTTTTAGTTAAGTTAAAGGCAACCTTTGTTTTAATCTTGTCTAAATCTTTTGGTATTGGTACATATGCCATTTTAATCTCCCTCTACTTCTTCTTTGGAAAGTTCAAGTATATGGTCATAATTAGATGTTGTTTCCTCTTCTAGGTAGCTAATTCTTTCTTCTAATTCTTCTTGTTTTTCTTCATTTCTGTCATTGTATTCTCCTTGATAAATAACAAATTCATTGTGACATCTTCCGAGTCTATTTATTCTCCTCTTTAAGTTTCTAATCTCTTCATTTCTTTTCTTCTCTTTTAAGAATTCATAAGTTCCTCCCAATAAAATTCCAAGTCCCAATAAAACACAATTTTTCTTTTTTAACATTTATTCCTCCTAGTGCGTATTCATAATACTTTTTGCAACTGTTCCACTCTTAAACATCATAAGTCCAAGTAGTAGAGCATATCCTAATATACTAAACAAGCTTGCGTGAATATCTGTAACCTGTACCGTTCTAATTAAAACGGTGTAGATACCCAAACATATCATCAAAAACAAACCTTGTAGTCCCAAGGCAAAAAGTCCCTTGATATAATTTGTTCCAATCTGACCCCATTCTTTATTTCCCATAGTCGCAAATGGTATGGATGATACTGATGAGTAGACATATATTTCAAACATACGCCCATATACTATTAAGGTAATAGTTAAAGATATACATTGAATTGCAATCCTAACAAGGCTTGTTTCAACTAATATCATTATTAATGCACCAACATCTTTTTCTTTTAATGTATCAACCATTGCAACTATCTGATCTCCTGAAACAGTGGCAGAAGTAGTGATTACCCCTGCCGCTTTGTTTACAAGATTTTGTGCCACATCAAAGACTGCCATTGAAAATTCAAAGGCATGGCTTGCAAGGTAGACTGCTATAAACATCTTTATAATGTATTTGAAAAACTCAAAAGTATCTGTATCATGCATATTATTCTTCTGCATAACCATATTTATGAGTTCGATACATAAAACTGCTGTTATGATAAGACCTGCTATTGGAACGATCACATTATCATTAATGTTTTTTATGAAGTTATATACTTCTCCATTCCAACCCATTGGTGTCTTCCCAACATCAGTTGCAATAACTCCTACCTTGTCATTTATATCTAAGAACATGGACTCAAGATTTGCTTTGATACCTCCGAGTAGCATATCCTTAAAAAATTCAGTTAGCTTGTCAAAGATACCAAACATAGACTTTCTCCTATTTTAAAGCATTTGCAAGTAGTGGAATTAATTTGATACCGATTAGCACAATTCCTCCACCAGCCATAAGCTGCTTAATACCTTGAGATTTAGCACCAGGGTTATCATTACCATAACCTTCCATTAAGTTAATAACTCCCCATGCTCCTAAACCTGCACCAATTGCAGTTACAAGTGTCTTTAAAACTCCAACTCCAGCTGTAAAAAATTCCATATTATTCCTCCTCGTTTTCTTTCTTATTTTCTATTTTATTTAGTGATTTAACTATAAAATTCTTATAGACCTTATCTCCTTTTTTGTTTTCTTTGAAATATCCAAAGACATGGATCAGATCTCCTTTTTCAAATTCTTCTACAATTTCTACCTTTTCTCCATATACTGAGCAATTTGTATATTCTTTGCCCTTTCCATAATTTTTAACAAGAGCAAAATTTGCTACTTGAACACTTTCTCCATCTTTTTCAAATTCTGAAAATTCAGCTTCCTTAACTAAATTTGCATTAATATTTATCATTTCTCTATCCATTAATTTCTTCTCCTTAATCTATAAATTTCAATTAAAAAAGCGACTGAACCTATATTTCAATCGCTAAATGTCTTATATATTAAATTGTTTTAAGTGGGGCTTCTTATCCTTACCATTTTAGCCTCCTAATTTTGAATATAAAAAAAGACGATAGAGTTTTTAATTTCTATCGCCTGTTAATACCTTATTTCTAGTCTTCTAAAATTGATACTTCAAGGTCTATCGCTTTAAATGTAACAGTTATTCCTACTTCTTCTTTTACTGTTTTTTCAAATAGCTCAGCTATATCATATGGGGACATATCATATATATCTTCATACCATTCATTACTTTCATCGTACATTGTCTCACATATTGCTTCAATATAATTTTTCTTATCCATAGTGAGTTCTGTATCACTTTCTAAAATAAACTGCTCACCATTTATGTTTAATATAATTAAAGATGATTTTCTATTTTCACACATTTTACTTTCTCCATAAACTCAAATATTTAACCTATTTATCTTATAACTTGATTTTAACTTTACCTTATCTCTATTTGTTAAATACTCTTCCACATCAAACAAGTTTTTCTTATCATAGTCTTCCAATAACTTATAATTCTTATGCTTTGTAATATCGAATTTATCAGACAAGAAAGGTCTTACTCCTCTTAGTTGGTATATACACTTACCACCATCCATTACAGTTATTTCATCTTGGCTCATAAGTTCCTTCCCAGTCTTTTGATAATTTAGTCCAAAAGATTTTTGGTTAGATCTTGTTTCTGACGTGTTATATAAGTCTATGGTTTCTTTTCCTAAGGTTTCTGATAATTCTTTTACTGTTGTTTTTTCTTTTCCTCCTAGAAAAAGCGTTGAATCACAGTTACCAACTATCGTATCTGCATGGTCTTTGTAAATTGCTTTTAATTGAGATTGTGCTTGTAATATTATGCTTGCAGATATTTCTCTTGAACGAATTGTTGCTATTAGTTTCTCAAATTTTGGAATTAAGCCTATATTTGCAAACTCATCAAGTAGACACCTAACATGAACTGGAAGTCTACCACCATACACATCATCTGCCTTATCACATAGTAGATTAAATAGTTGAGAATACATTATTGAAACTACAAAATTAAATGTATCATCTGTATCTGATATTATTACGAACAAAGCTGTTTTCCTATCTCCAATTTTATCGAGTTCTAATTCATCTTCACTCATTAGCTCTCTAAGCTCTCTTATATCGAAAGGTGCAAGTCTTGCTCCACAAGATATTAGAATCGACTTTGCAGTTTTTCCTGCTGCAAGCTTATATTTCTTGTATTGCTTAACTGCAAAATGACTTGGATCTTTCTTTTCAAGAGCTTCAAAAAGCCTATCAATTGGGTTCATATAGGTTTCGTCATCTTCTCTAACCTCACTTGCGTCAATCATATCTAAGAGTGTTTTAAAATTCTTTTCTTCTTCAGGTGTTTCATAATAAATATACCCAATAAGAGCAGTGTAATATAACTTTTCAGCCTTTACCCAAAAATCTTCTCCTGCCTTTTCTCCATCTCCCTTGGTGTTAGCAATTATGGTTTGGACAAGCTTTAAAATATCTTTTTCACTTCTCAAGTATGCAAAGGGATTGTATTTCATAGATTTTTTAAAGTTTATTGTGTTTAATATCTTTATGTCGTAACCATTTTCATAAAGCATTTTTCCACATTCTAACACAAGTGTGCCTTTAGGGTCTGTTACTACATAGGAAGAATGCATTTGCATTAGATTTGGCTTTACATAAAATCTCGTTTTACCTGATCCAGAACCACCTATTACTAATACATTTTTATTTCTGGCATATTTAGGGTTTTTAGGTCTTGAGTTCATTGTTAGTCTTTCGGTATTAGTTATGAGAACATTGTTTTCAAACTTAGGGTCAATATATGGAGCAATATCCTTACTTTCTCCCCATCTTGCAGATCCATATTCCTTGCCTTGCCTATATTTCTTTTTGTTTTTACCTTTGCTGTAAACAATTAACTTAACAAGACCAGCAACTGAAATACCTACTAACAAGTCCCTTGGATTAAGGCTTGGTATATAAGATAAAGTTCCTATATCAGAAATTCCCACCATTATTTTATCAATAATATCTCCTCCTACATAAGAATTGATGTGCTTAGAAAAGATATTTCCAATGTAGAAGAATGATAGATAGGGAATGTTTGATAATATAAATTTCTTTGGGTTGTCTATTTTAATTAGGTTTTTAATATCAGAAAGAATGGCTTCTAATATCTTATTCATCGTAGAAACCTTCACTATCTAATAAAATTAGTAGGTAGTGTCTTCCCTTTGGTGTTATTAATGTTTGTATTCCTACAAGTGTACCTAGTGGATCAATCCATTCTTTTACTTCAAAATATCCCTTGTTCTTATCTGCATAAGGTAAGAGTTTCTTTTTCTTATCTCTGTAAATTAATCCCTTATCCATTAGAAAACTTATAAATTGATTTTGTGGTATTCCTAACTCTTTGGCAGTATTTCTAAAGTTTGTAAGTAGGTTATAATCTACTAATTTGTCATAATAATCTGCCTTTGGTCTTAATTCTTCAATTTCTTCTTCTCTTTCAGCAATAATTCTATTGGCTACAAGAATTGCATCTGCAAGTAGATCTTCATTAGTTTTCTTTTCTTGCCCTACTATATATCCTCCGTTTTTTCTAATACTTGGTAAGACTTCTCTAGTTACCCAAGCTTTGAATATTTTTGCTTGTGGTAGTTTTGATGAGAGGATAAGTGAATACAATCCTGATTCGTTAATTATTGAAATATTCTGTATTCCTCCAGGGGTGTTCCATTTCGTTACACCCTTATCTTCTTCGTCTACATGGTCATAAATAGCTTTTCTGGGATTGACATATCCTAGCATAGTTGCTACTTCATTTGCTATAAAGAAAAACTCACCATCTTTTTCAATAACAGTGAGTTTCCCAAAATTCTTATTTTCAAATGTTTTTAGATTACTTATCATAAGCTTTGCTCCTTATGTTTATTTTTAACTTTATCTTTACTAATGGTGTCCTTAGCCATATCTTTAAACTTATTTATAGTCTTCGTTATTGAATCTTTTCTATCGGCCTTTTTTTCAGAAGCCTTAACTGCTTTTTTAAAGGCGTGTTCCATTACTTTTATATCCTTAGATTGAAAAAACACAGAGTGGTTACCAGTTTCCTTATCTTTCATAACAGAAAACTTCACTCCGTGTTTGTTTAAAATTTTCTTTAATTCTTTTAACTCAGGATCTTTTAGATTAATTTCTTCTAACTGTCCCTTTTTAACCATATCCTTTAGTTTTACTTCTTCTCCATTATTTTTTATTACATTTTTCAAGCCTCCTTGATCTTCTATTTGCTTGTGAACTTTCTTTAAGGCATCAAGAATTGCTTTACTTGTTGCTTTTGCAAGCCTTACTTCAAGGTTAAGACTCGACCTAGATACTTCTTCATTAATCATCTATTCCACCTCCATATAAAAGTAACTCTTTGTATTTTCTTAACTTCTCTTGATGGATTTTTCTTCTAAAATCTTCTCCCGTAACTTTAACTGGTATTGTCATTTCAAGTATTCTTGAATATATCCTCTGATACTCAAGTTCAATATTAGGATTTTGAATAATTTCCAATGATAAGTTTGTAGTAAAAATTGTCGGCCTACCTTTTAAGTATCTTGAGTTTATAATGTTATATACTTGTTCTCTTGCATAAGATGTATCCCTTTCAATTCCAAGATCATCTAAAATTAACAACGGAATGTTTGATAGGTTATCTATAATTTCATTTGAATCTAGCTTAAATGCTGATTTTTGTATTTGATTTATAACCTGAGATAAATTCATAATCTTAACTTTAACTTGTTCTCTTTCAATTAATTCATTTGCAATAGAACAAGCAAGATAAGTCTTTCCACTGCCAACATCTCCATGAAATAAAAGTCCAACATTGTCTTCCTTCATTTGTTCAAAACTTTTAGCATAATTGTAAGCAACCTTGTAAGCTTGACCTTTTTCATTTAAGAATCTCTCAAAATTATATTGGTGTTGGAGTGGCGATGAGAAACAATCTCTTTTTAGCGATGATATTTTCATTAGTCTTTCTCTTTCTTCATTTTCCTTATCTCTTTTTATTTCACATTCACATTTAATTCTGGGAATAAACTTTGTAAAGCCAAGGTCAAGTAATTCTCCATCGACTCTTTTATCACATACCTTACAATAAATATGTCCATTTCTTTCAATATCATTTTCTCTTAATACAAAATCTTTTAAGTTCTTCATAAACTCTCTCCTATATCGTAATTCATTTTCCTTGTTGTATTATCATTAATGTTTTTTGCCTGATCATTAAGATACCAATTGATTATCGTTGCCTTGTAATCTTGATACACTCTGTTATTTGCTTTCATATATGACGACAACCTATCAATGTAGTCACTAATTCTACTTCCTAACTCATTTGTTAAGTCCTTGTATTCTTCATCAGTCAAAAATATGTTTTTATATATTCCATAAGGCTTTTGTCCCTTACTAAAATCATTCTTTCTTAACTCATTATTACTAATATTGTTATAGTTACCTTCCGATTTTCGGAAATCTTGAAGTCTGTTATTAGGAGTTCTTGAATTCCGATTATCGGAAGTCTGGACTTCTGCTTTTCGGAAATCTGGATTTCTATTATTTGAATCGGAGAAAACACTCATAAAATCTTTAACATATATCCTATTTGGTTTTCCAAGTCCTTGTCTTTTCTTTTCTATCAATCCAATTCCTGATTTTATATCAAGCTCATTTATAATCTTTAAGGCTTTATCATTAGCACAGTTAAATTGCTCTTTAATAGCATCCATTGTGTAGTAAATAAAGACTTTTCCATCTTCATCTATCCAGCCATTTTTATATGAAAGACCCATTCGATTAAGCATATATGAATACAAAACTTTAGCTTCAATAGAAATGCTCTCAAAAATCTCATCTTCCATTAATACCATAGGTAACCTAATGAAGTTATACATCTCAGATTGCCTATTATAAAAATAATCAAAATTCATTCCTACCTCCTCTCTTTAAAATAAAAAAAGACGACAGAATTATTGCTTTCTATCGTCTAAAATTTACATATTAAATTTTCATCACAAAATAAGACTCTTTAAAGAATCCTTAGTTTTATTGGTATGCTATTTACAATACCCATTGTTAAAATGGATACTCTAAGCAGCACACCAACTATTTATTTTTTGAGTTTTAAACTTTGGTAGAAGTCTTGAACTCCTTATATTTACATAACTATTTGCCTCTATCACTATTATGACACGAAACCCACTTGCCACATCAGCACCTGCTTTCACTCCTGCCAGAGCACCTGACATATTACTTAAAGCACCAGTTATATTACTTAGTCCAATAAAAAACCTACCTATCGTTCCAACAATTGGTCCTATAGCAGCAATACCTAATAAAGCTTTTACCCAACGTTCAATTTCTCCCGGTTTCATTTGTTCAGTTTTTTCAACTATGCCTTTTAACCAGTCGACTAAATCTTTTAAAACTGGAATAAGGATTTTTCCAATTTTAAGTCCCAAAGCTATGAAATCATTTTTAAGGATTTTTAATTGATTACCAGTAGTTTTGTTGAAAATATCAACCTCTTTTTGTAAAGCAACATTAGACTCATAAGCTTTAGTTGCATCATCAACAGCATTACCCAATAGCTTATTTGCACCAGCGACTCTTTGTAGAGTATCAACTTCACGAATACCGTTCATATCCAAGGCTTCAAAAACTTTTGTTAAATCCTCGTTTTTATCCTTCATTTTACCAAGACCTTCTATAAAAGCTTGAATAGCTTTCATAGGATTTTCTCTCCAAGCCTTAGCAAAACCTTCAGCACCAAGTCCTGAAACTTGACCTAAAACCTCTAACTTCTCACTTGAATTTTCAGACTCACTAGCAAGCTCTTTTAAATCATCACCGGTCATTCCAATAGCTTGACCGATTTCATCTAAAGCGGCTTTACCTTTTTTACCGCCTTGAGCCATTGCATTTTGCACATCTTCTATGGTATATCCAGTTCCTTCAAGAGCCTTGTTAAGCATACCCATTCTTTCTTGTGTAGAAAGAACAGCAGTATTCATTTTCATCATAACCCTTGAAAATGATGATCCACCTTGTTCTGACTTTAAACCTACAGCGGACAAAGCAGTAGCAATTCCCATAGTTTCAGCACTTGTAAGTCCAGCTATATCACCTTGGGCTGCAAGCCTTAAACTCATATCAAGAATTTCAGACTCACTTGTGGCATAGTTATTACCAAGTTCAACTATTGTAGAACCAAGATTAGATACCTTATCTTGAGTCTCACCTGTTATAGCAATAAACCTTGCCAAATCCTTAGCACCTTCTTCGGCGGTAAGGTTGGTAGCAATAGTTAAATCAGAAATAACCTTGGAAAATTCAGCAATATTTTCTTTCTTAATTCCAAGTTGTCCTGCCATCTCACCAATATTAGCAAGCTCTTTTGCAGTAACTGGCGTTGTCTTACTCATACTAACAAAGGTATCTTCCATTTGCTTTAATTCAGTATCAGTCATAGTAGTAGTCTTACGAACTCCAGCCATAGCATCTTCAAGATTAATAGCTTCTTTTGTTGCAAGAGTCATAGCACCTGTAATTGGTAAGGTGACTCTTTTAGTCATCCAATCTCCAGCACTTTTCAAACCATTTCCAACCTTTTCAAAAGATTCTGACATATTTTTAAGCTTAATGCTGGTTATATCACTTTCCTTGGCAAGCCTTTTTATCTCTTCTTTAGCATTTATTATTTCAGTTCTTAACTTAGCATATTTTTCTGTATATTCATCTTTTGAATAATTACCTTTATTAAACTCTTTGACTAACTCTTCTTGAGCTTGTCTACACAAATCAAGCTTCTTCTTAGTTTCATAAATTGAATTTGCTAACAAATCTTGTTGATTTTTAACAAGTCCAACATTTTTAGGATCAAGCTTCAAAGCCTTATTAACTTGGTCTAATAAATCCTTATTCTTTTTAAGACTCTCATCAACCTTAGATATCTTAGCTCTCAACTCCTCAAAGTGACTAGCTTTTTTCTTCATTTCATCAAGAGCTTTATTAAATTTTTTTAAATCATTTTCAGTAGCCTTGATATCTCTTTGTAAAGCAAACAAGGCTTCTTTGCCAATTTTTCCCTCATTAAACTCTTTTACAGCCACCGTATAAGCAGCTTTTAATTCTTTAAGTTTATTTTTAGAGTTTTCTATTTGCTTTTCTAATGTTTTAAAAGCTTGTGTATATAAACCTTGGTCACTTGGTCTAACCTTTAAAAGTCTATTAATATCTTTCATTTGTCTTTCAAGACTTCGACCCTTACTGTAGGCTTCATTCATAGCTTTTTCAAACTTGGTCATATCAGCACTAAATTCAATTGTTATACCTCTGACTTTTCTAGCCATAAATTACACCTCCAAACTTTTAAAAATTGTCAAAGTCAGCTTGTGTGGCAAGACGGACTTTAGGTTTTTTCTTGTCATTTCCATTCACTTTTCCTTGATATTCGTTATAGGATAAAATATAATCAACCAAATTACCCGGTGTCATTTGACTAATCATTTCAAAATCCATCTTGCACATAAGACCACTTTGAAACAATAAATCAGTATCTACTGTTGTTTCTCTGTTTTCTTTTGAATCTTCACTTCCGTATTCTTCTTCACTAATTTTTTTTTACTTCCAAGAGATTCCATAAGTGCTGGTATAAATTCTTTCATCACATCAATTATTGGAAATTCATCAAAACTTGAATACCAAGAAATAGGATCTCCAATCTCGTTATTTCCACACTTAGCGAAAGCCCAAATGAAGTTAAGAATATCAACCATTTCAAAACCAAAAGTGTTTTGTAAACTTTCTCCAATCATTTCATAGAAATCTTCGGTCTTAACTTTTTTCTTTTGTAATATACTAAAATCAAGACCCGACATAACTTCCCCAATCATAGGTACTATTTTGTTCATAGCGTCATAACCAAATTGATTTTTAAATATATAAAAAGCGGCAAGAGTGAATTTAAAATCCACTTTCTTGCCATTAATTTCTATTGTTTTTTGCAATTTTTACTCCCCGATCTTTGGTCCTCTTATTATTGTTCCTTCATAAACATTGTCATAAAATGTTTCATAACCAGTTTGACCTTCATAAAGTCTTGCCTTAATTCTTCCATCACTTGTTCTTGCAATAGCTTTTATTGATAAAGTATCTGTTTGAGGTTCTTTAGTTTCACCAATTGTTGAATGTTCAGCACTTGGTCTTGAAGCAGTAACTTTATATAAGATATTTCTTGTAGCCTTTGCATCACCTTGAAATTCAAAAGCCATAGCAAAAGGTTTTATTTTATCATTAATTGATTCAATTATTGCCCCATTTTCGTCTTTTTGTTGACCCAATATTCCAACAATAAATTCATCTGTAATCATTGCTATTTCCAAATCTCCAGAATATCCATTGTTTGAAAATGTACTATAATATGGTATATCATCAGCATAGAAAGTATTTTCATCTCCTTCTATTGATAATGATAAATTTACAGCTCCTGGTAACTTAATAACTTTTCCATAAGTTATTTTTGTATCACTTTCTTCTTCAATTGGGAATATGTGTACATTTCTTAAACCAAATTTTACTTTGTTTTCACTTGCCATTTTTATCTCCTTTAATTTTTGCATTAAAAAAGTGCCTTACTTTCGTAAAACACTAATTCTTATATTTATTAAATTGTGTAATAAATCACAAACATATTTTCTTCTTCAATAAACACATCTGACGACTTATCCCACATTATATTTTCTCTATCAAATCTTTCTTCGATAGCTCTTTCCATATCTTCATTCTTATAGATAAAATAATATTCAATAGTGTAGTCATACACCCTATAATAAATTTTATCTTCCGCACTAAAATTTGAACTACCTTTACCACGATAAACTAAAAATGGAGGTTCACTCTTTTTGATAGTTCCATGGTCAATATCAAGTTCAAAATTTTTAAATATTTCCATCGGATTTTTTATCATTTTTCTAATTTCCTAACAACATTTTGTTCAAAATAATCAGCAGTATCTTTTTCAGTCCTTTCTATATGAGGAATTGCTCTTGCTCTTCCATAAGTACCAAATTGATTTTTAACCACGTGACCATTTTCAAGTAGGTGAGTTAAAGTAGGTTCATTTACATTGTGTAAAGTATGTTTCATAATTAAACCACCCACATACTCTTTCTCATCTCTCCACCCACTAGCATAACGACCTTTACCAACCCTAGTGGATTTCCTATTGCCATCTCTTGGACTTCTTTTTTTAATAAGATTTAATCCAAATTCACTCGATTGGTCAGCCACTTCTTCAATCTTTTTTCTAGTTTCCAAAGTTTCGTCTTTTAATATTTCCTTTAATTGTTCCGATAAACTTTTCAATTTTCATCACTTCCAAGAATTTTTTTAACTTGTTCTCTAATTTCACTTCTTGGTGTTCCATATTGTTCTTCAAGGACTATCTCAATATCATCACGACCAGGTTTATAAGCACCTATAATTTTTTTCTCATTACGACCAAGCATAAGAGATGATGGAGAATAACTTCTTATAAGCTTAAATAATTTTATATTTTCATCATTTACAAAATCATTTAAATCCTTTTTCAAATCCATACTTTTACCAATAATCATGTATTGAGCACCTTCATATTGACTAATTTTCATAGTTATAACTTTGGAAGGTTTATATCTATTATTTTTACCAAGATAAAACTCCTCACGACCAATATCTCTTATGTGACAAAAGGCTTGACTTATGGAAATCTCATCAAAAATTAGATGAGTATTTCCATATTTGTCTTTTTCTTCTCTTGCTTTATTAAATAAAATTACAATATCATCATAGGTCACTTAATCACCCTCAATATCGTTTGACTTATTAATATAAAAATTTCTTAACCTATATTCAAGATGCTTAGGAAAACCCTCAATAGAATCACGATTGGAATATCTAAAACTTGCCATATCAACGACAAGCATGAATATATCCATATCATCAAGGTTAACACTTATTCCATGTTGTTTTTCAAGTTCATTGATCACACCTTTTACTATTGCATTAATGTATTCATCTTGAACAGTATTTAAAATTCCCTCCCTTTGTTTTACCAAAGTAGTGAGGGAATCTATTTTTTCACCGTTTTTCATTTTATATTAATTAAGCCCCAGTTGTAGGTGATGTTGTTGGAGCTGCAAATTTGCATCTTGCAAAAGCTTTAGGATTGATAACTTTACCGTCATATCTTCCTCTGATTTTATATCCGATATTTTCTTCAATCCATTGTAATCTATCGTTAGTATCAAAAGTCATATCTTTTCTAATTCCTAGAATATATTGGTTAAAATCCCCTACTACTATTTCATCATCAGGAATTACATTTGATGTTTCAATTCTAGTTCCATCTGGTAGAGTATTTCCCATACCATATACAAGTTTTCCATTAGAATCTTTTCCCCATGTTTCAGGATAAATCCATTTATAAAGTGTTTTTCTATTTCCAGCAACTGTGATAGTTCCTTGTGGAGCATTATGTTCATAGAATAAAACATCTATATCGCCTATAACACCCAAAAGTTCCAATATACTTGTAACTTTCTTTGTAGTTTTAACAACACTTGTAATTCCTTCAGGTTGTTTTTCAGTTGCACCCTTACCATTGTAGATTGCTTCGTCTAAAGCTTGTGCAATAGCCTTAGCAAATTCATTTATAATATAATCAGCAATTGTAATTGAGTGATGTTTATTTTCATTTACATCTTGTACAAAAGATTCACATAAGAATAGATATCCACCAAGCTTAAAGTTATCAAGTTCAACAGAATTTAATTCCCCAAGCGTTGTTTCTTTTAAAGGTTCACATTTTTCAGTCCAGTACATTTTTGGTGTACCAGCGTTCATAATAATTCTTGCTTTTCCGACTAAATTTAATTTTCTAACTAAATTATATAAAGAACCATAATCTCCTATTCTTTGGTTTATTTCATAATAAACATCATCAGGAATCATAAGTCCAGCAGTGTCTTTAGTCATTCCAGCAAGAGCCGCTTCTCTTTTAAAATATAAGTTAGTAAGATTTCTAAAAAATTCAACGTTCTCGTCTTTTTCAAGTATTCTTCCAACTCTTTGTCTTCTATCCATATTGTTAAAATTCAAATTAGCAAAGTTCATATAACCACCTCTTTTTTCAACTTGTTTCTTTTCAATTTTTCTTTCTTCGTTTGTTTCCTCTTTTTCTTCATCAACAGTATCTTCTTCGAGTTCAGACATTGATTTTTCAATTTCTTCAATCTCATCTTCAAGATTTTTCTTCTCTTCAAGTTTTTCTTTTTTCTCATTTTCGAGCTTGTCGATTTCTTCATTTACAACTTCGTATTCTTCATCAGTAGAGTTTTCGTCTAACTCATTGATTGTTTCTTCAAGTTCGTCTTCTCTTGTTTTAAATTCTTCAAGATTTTCATTTACTTTTTCTAATTTAGCTTTTCTTTCTTCAAGCTTTTTCTTAAGCATTAAGATTTTTAACTTCATTCAATTTCTCCTTTAATTTAGACTTCCTAAATTCTTCACGTTTCTTTTCAAAATCCTTTTTTCTAGCACTTATTGATGTGTTTTCATAGGCAGGAAAGGCAACAACACTCACTTCAATTAGGTCACATTTTTTAACAGTAAAAAGACTTCCGTTTGAACGTTCCGTACACTCTTCATCTGTTGGAATAAATCCAAAAGAGCACTTATCAACGTCACCTCTTTTTACTTTTTGATATAAAGAAAGGGCTTCTGGGTCATCTTTATTAATTAAGATTGAGCCCCACAAGCCCTTGTCGTCGCTTTTTAGCGTAAGTGTATTATTTTTTGTTCGACCTAAAACTTTCTCCATATCATGCCCTATCAAAGCTCTTATATCTTTTTCAAGTTCACCATCAAAAGCATTTCTATCAATTTTTTCATATACTCCATCCCAAAGCATAGTTTCGTCATCATAAACTACAAAATATCCTTCGATTCTTAAATCTTTATCGTCTTCCTTTTCACGAAAATTAATCTTGTTCGTTCTGTATTGAATTTTCTTCTCCGTCATCATTACCTCCTTTCTTATCATTAGAACTATTATCAGACTTACTATTAGAATCTTTGTTAGAACTATTATCAGAACCCTTTAACTTTTCTTGATCACCACTCTTATCCACAGGAATATAATTTTCCAAAATCAAAAGCTCATCTAATCCATCAAGTGGACTCATTCCCATAACATCACGAACTTCATTACCAGTAACTATTCCATGTTCAAATAAATCCATATATAAGCCACCTAAAGTATCAAGGTCATAAGAAAGCATGGATTTTCTATTAAAGACAAAATAATAACTGTTATCGATTAAAATCTTTCTAGTAAATTCTTGTTCAATAGCCTTACATATAACAGCAATTTTTGTCCTAATAAAATTGTTAAATTCGTCTTTATCAAATTCTCCAATACCTAACATAAACTCTGGTATTCCAAGAATTGCTGCAACTGATTTTTTATCAATATCAAATCTTTCGTTAATTCCAATATCATTTAAGGTAAGAGGTCTCATTTGTTCAACGCTCATCATAGAAGGTACTATCCAAGGTTGACCGTTTTTAGCTCTTTTTATAAATCTTTTTTCAATCTCATCACGACCTTTTGATGATTTTAAATCCGTTGGTAAAGAATCAACACTAATGATCACAGTAGGTAACATTTGATTTTCCAAAAAATCATGAACAGTTGACCTTGCTTGACCAAGTCCATCCATTAAATCTTTAAGTAAAATTTCTTGTCCCTCACCAATCCAAGGCTTTTTAAGATTAGGATTATATCTAAAATGCAAAACCTCATCAGGCTTATATATTTTGTTATCTTTGTTAAGTCTTATATAATAAGTCCTATTGTTTTTAAGATTTCTCTCATCATCAACAATGGAATATTCCCCGTAAGGAATTGTTTCAAATTCAACAAAAAGTCCATTTTTTGTATGAGGAATTATAAGAGCATTTCCATGTAGCATCATCTCTTGAACTATCCAAGAAATTAAAAGTTGCCTATTCATCTTCAAAGATGGTTCAATATCAATGAACCTTGAAAGTCCATTTTTAATTCTCACATCTCCATTTTTAGTATTTTTCATAAGTTGAATACTCATAGAAGATATGATTTCAGCAATCTTTTCAATCCCACCTTTAATTTCGGGACTGTCAACCATTGACCTATATCCATATGGTAAATACCTAACATATTCATCACAATCATAAGACCAAGCAATTAAAGCTTTCTCTTCTTCCTTTTTTCCATCAACATAAGGGTATTCTTTCTCCCTTTTAAAAAAATCTAAAAATCCAATATTAATCACCTACTTTCCTTAAACAATTCCATAAAAATAGCAGCTAACACATCTACCACGATTGCATTACCTGCTTGTTTATATAACTGACTATTACTATTTACTTTTTGTGCCTTATAAAAATCTTCGTCATTAATTCCCATAAGTCGCCAATATTCTAAAGGTGTGAGTTTTCTTATCCTTAAATCATCTGCAACAACATCTTTATTATCACTACAGGTTAAAGTTTGTATACTGTCTTTTTGAACCCTACCTCTTCGAGTTTTTCCATTTGGATTGATTAAATCTATACCATCTCCAGGATAGGCTTTTAAATAACCTTTCTTTGTAGAGTTTTTAATTGGTATACAAGGTTGTAGTCCACCACCTTGACAAGTCAGTAAAGTAGGACTTATCCCGTTTGAATCAAAAACCCTATATCTATCGGGATTACGTCTTTTATCACTTTTCAACTTATGAGTTTGAATTATTTTAGGTTCGACAACCACATTTCCAGATGATTGAAAATTTACAATACCTCGATCTCTTGCCGTTATACAATTAGCGATGTCTTTAGATTTTGGATTTTTAATACTTCCATCATAAACTGATTTTTCTTTTACATCATCATCTCTAATTATTTTTACAAGTTGCTTAACCCTATCATTAGATAAATAATATTTCTCATCTACATTTTCTTCCAACACATCTTTTAGTCTTGTTTTAAGAGTCTGTTTTTCAGGAAATTTATATTCTTCATCACCTAGTATAGATACACAAAACACTCTCTCTCTGTTTTGAGGGACTCCATAATCTTTTGCATTAAGAACTTTCCAATAATTTTTATATCCTATATCTTCTAAAGTTTTTAACCAGTTATTAAAACCTTCCATATTCTTTTTAAAAGTCAAAGCTTTTACATTTTCCATCAAAAGATATTTAGGCTTTTTATTTTTGATTATTCTTTCACATTCCCAAAGAAGAGAACTTCTTGTACCACTATCCTTATCAAATCCAGCTTGTTTTCCAGCCATTGATATATCTTGACAGGGAAATGAATATGTAAATAAATCAAAATCTGGTAACTCATCAGAGTCAATTTTACTTATATCACCATAGTTATTTATTTTTCCATGTATTTGTTCATAGCTTTTCAAAGCAAATTTATCAATTTCACTTATTCCAACTACTTCATAATCAACACCTATTCTTTTTAAAGCCATAGCTTGTGTTCCTACACCAGCAAAAGCTTCAAACACTTTTATCATTTCATCTCCTAACAACACCCTTGTTTACATTCCTATATCTTGGTTTTCTATTTAACTTTTTAAATTCCTCATCTGTAAGTATTCTTTTCATTGCTATAAAATACTTTTTATTTTTAGGATAAAGATTAGCGTCAATTAGTTTTCTACACTTATCAGCGTCTTTATAGCAATAAAAATGAGCATGCTGCTCATACAGTCCATGCTCTCTTTTAAGTAAATATGCTCTTTCCATTTGAGGATAATATTTTATACTTAGTTTCATATTTATATTTCTATTTCATCCAGTCTTCCCAAACCTCTTTATTAGATAAATCATTAATTAGCCTAACTTCGGCAAACACACTCGCATCAAATAAGTCTATTCTCAAATTAGGTAAGATTTTTTCATATTGAATCATATCGTCAGTTTTTTCAACTCCATGCACGTTATCTACACAATACTCATAAGCACTTGAATGTAGATAATACAACTCTCCACTTAATGCTTTACGTTCAATTCTTCTAAATCCTTTAGACTTATTTATATATAATTGAGGTTCGTCTACAATCTTAAACCCTTTATCTTTCATCATAAGATAAAATTCATCAGCAAACTTCCTGTCAAAACCAATTTGTTTTATCCTAAAACCACGACCTCTCATATCTACAAACCAATTAACTATATCAGCATAATTTACAACATCAGTATTGGTCATGGTTAAGTTTCCATCATCTAACCAACCAAAAAGAGGTATCTGGTCTTCATCAGCCTTTATATAAGCACGTGTGATAGGAAAAAAAGCATGAGTGATAATTATATCCACACCCTTATAAGTTCCAACAAGGGCAGCTGCTGTCAAATCGTGCATTTTTGATAAGTCAGCTCCACCATACCAATCTATATCAAGGTTAATCAATTCATCAATAGTCCAAGAATATTTACTATCACTTACCCTAAATGTTTCAAGATTGAAATATGATTTTAAACTTGATGTATAAACATTAAGGTCTTTTGCCAAAAACTCTTTTCTTGTTTGAGGATCATTTTGAGCTTTCATTGCATCAGACATAATATCTTCTGGTCTAATAGATACACCAAAATTAGGACTAGCCATCTCATGAATTTTAGGATTGGTAAAATCAACACTACCATCTTCTTCTTGGTCAGCCTTGGTTATAAATACAAATTGCTTATCATCTTCAATTTCATATTTACCAGTTTTTTCACTTTTATTAATAACTTTTTGACAATAAACTAATCTGTTATAACAAAATGAGTTCATATTATCACCAGCAGTTGTAATTCCTATTATTAATTTATTAGTGTAAGCACGAGTTGCCTTTTTCATCCTGTCATATTTGCTGGCGTTTTTATATTCATGTAACTCATCCATGATTATATAGTTAGCATTTAGTGAATCCCTATCAACAAGAGCTTCTATAGAAAGTGAACCTTTTTTAAATTCTCTTTTGATTGAGTGTTCATTATTATTGTCAAGTATTTTAAAATTATCTCTCTCACCCCAAGCTTTAATATTTGAAACAATAAAATTAAAGGCTTGAAGAGCTTGTTTTATTACAGCTCCCACAATATAAACTTGTGAATTATTCGCCATATCAAGTATTCCAAGTGCAAAAGCTAATGCTGCAGAAAAAGAAGTTTTTCCATTCTTTCTTGGTATCATAATGAAAGCTTCTTGGTATCTTCTGTTATCAGTTCCCTTCCAGTAAAATCCAAGAAGATTATATATTATAAATTTTTGCCAAGCTTCAAGTTTTAAATTATTTCCAGCTAATGGTTTACCATCAAGACTTTCACCTTGTATATGTTCAAAAAGATTTTCTATTATCCCTATTACAAAATTAGCTTCTTTTGTTTTAAAATCAAATTTAGGATTTTTAAGATCATCATTAAACCTACCTACTATCTGTTTTAATTCTTTACAAGCTACCTTTTTTCCACTTTGAATATCTTTTACATATTTTTTTACCTCTCTTAAATTTTCATTTTTCAACCTTATCACCCATTGCTTAACTTGAATAGAACTTCTTCAACTTTTGATATTTTTCCATCATCTTTATCAAAACTAGATTGTCTTAGTTTTTTAAGTCCCGATGGTGTGAGTCCTAATTCTTTTGAATAGGATAAAATATCCATTCTTAATTTTTCCATAGATTGATAGAGAGGATTTTTTACAATGTTGGTTTGACCATTTTTGTTTGTATGTTCAACAACCATTTGACAACCGTCTTTGACCCATTCATTTCTTGCCATTTCATAATCATTTAAAAGTCCGTCAAGAATGTTTATACTCAAAGAAAAAGACTCATCATAAGTTCCAACACCCTTCATACATTCAATTATTTCTTTTTCCAAATATCCTCACCTCAAATCTTTTTTGTAATTCTTTTCCCTCATTTGTCAGTTCATCACTTGTCCTATCGTGCATTTTATTATGTGCTTTGTTGGATAAACTTATTAAATTGTTGGGATCATAAAATAATTCAGGATATTCACTTGCAGGATATATATGATGGACTGTATTTGCATCAACACTTTTTCCATATCTTATGGAATCTTGACACATATACTTATCCCTCATAAGCACATATTCTCTTAGTTTTCTCCATCTTTTACTTTTATATTTTTTATATAAATTATTTTTCTTATATTTATCAAATTTGTTATCTTTTTTCATATACCTTTTCCGCCCACAAACTTTTTTTGATAGTATATAGTTCCCAGCATGCTTTAAGTGAAAGTATCGATAACTTTAAACTTACACACCTATAAATTCCAGCTTTAAAACTTTTAACACTTAAAAGCACCTATCCTTATGTAAAATTAGACAAAACAAAAACGACTATATTTCTATAGTCGTTTGCAAAAAGAAAAATAATGGAGGAAATGATTAGCATCTATATTTTTTAGTGGGTCTTAAATGACCATGAATCAAACTTTAGGAGAAATAAGTCTATTTCTTTAACCACTTCCACACTACCATCATACCACGTTTTTAACACCAAAGTTTCCACGATTTTTCCACACTTTTTATAATCAACAAAATATTCTTAATAATCACCAAAAAGCACCAAAGAAAAATGTTCCAGTGTTTTATTAGCAAGCTTATATATTTTGCTTGTTGAATAATGATATTTATTTTGAAGATAATCTAACTTGTCATATTTATAAGGTTTACCATATATTTCAAATATAATTTCCCACTCCATATCAGAAATTCCTTCCTTGCACATATCAACTTGTTTTATGATTTTTTCGTTTTCTTTTATGTTCGTTTTGTATAAATCAATTTCAGCCAATATATTTAAAAGTTTATCTTTATCCTTAACCCCACCATGAGGTGGTTTTTCCCCATATTGACCTATTATCTGTCCTTCCTTTCGACTTTCTAACTCTTCAACTCTCTTACTAGCATTTTCAATATATTCTTTCGAATAAACATATCTTCTTAACTTATCTTTTACTAATGCTACATATAAATCTTGCATTAAATCTCCTCGCCTATCAATTTGTCTTTTTAAAAATTTCTCTATTTATATAAAAACAAGCTTTATTTAAGTCTTTTTCCTTTTCTTCACCTTGTTTTTTACCAGCTCTTAAAACATATTTTATAACATTGCCAAGATTGAAATTCAAATCAAAAGCTTCAATTACATCAATTGTTTCAACCCCATTGGCTTTGTAATAATCAGGTCTAATTTCTTTCATCTGTATTTCCTTTCATTAAACTTGTCTTATCTTCCAAACACTTCAATATATATTCCAAAAATAAAACTATAGAATTTATACTTTTAACAAAAATTTTTATTAGAACTTCCCCTATTTTATAAAACATACATCCTATCCTTATTCAGCATAACCACCTAAATATTTTTCAACTGTTCTATTTAAAGGTATTTCATATACGTTATACATATAATTTCTATCATCAAAGTTGTCATAATCAAAGTCTTCATAATAGTCTTCAAATTCACAACCGTCGCAATTATCAAAGTGACAATCATGACAAGGATCTATATTATCAGTTTCATCTTCTACATCCTCATTTTTACATTCTAATTCCTTGACTTTATCATTTGCTTCTTTTTCATTTGTGTATATTCCGACTAGAGTAACATAGTCACCCCAACCTTCACTACCACCATCATCATTTTCGATAACCACATATACCTTATCCATTTTAAATCCTTTCAATTTTCACATTTTCTTTAATAAGTGATTTTAAAATATCCTTATAAACATCTTTCAATTCATTATTATCAACTCTTTCAATTTCCTTTATTAAATATTTCATTTCATCTGTTTCTTCAAAACTTATTTCATATTTAAGTTTTTTAATATCATTCATACTAATTTTCCTCAATTATATCCTTAACAAAAATAGGATATTTTTCAATCATTATCACCAATATTTCACTAGCGATTTCTCTAATACTAGCATGAGCATGAGAATCTAATCTCAATTTTAAAAAGTGTCTTATTTCTCTCAAATTCATTGTCATAGTTAAATTTGTTTCTGTACACAAAGGTAAAACACATCTAGCCTTATCTTTACTATCAAATTTATCATAAACCCCTTGTATTTCTTCACACAAGGTTTTTATATAGATTATTTCATCTTCAAGGTATGATTGGTCTAAAACTATATTAAAATCTCTCAAATCAACATATCGTGTCGATTCTTGACTGTATGATGCAAGTCTGTGTCTTACAATTTGATTTGCACAAGCCCTGTCAGTTCTAATTTTAAAAGTCAGACACTCGTGTTCAATTATAGATTCGTGTCCTATTTTCATAAGATTATATAAAAATTGTTCAGCTCCTTTTAAATTCTTACTCATCTTTGATTTATAACAAGATCTAGCTGCACTTTCTATTTTTCTTACCATTGTTTCATAATCTTTATCATCAATTAATTCAACCTTGTTTTTTAATACTTTCATTATTAATCTTCCTCACTATTATTTTTATTTATAATATTCACTTCAAAATCAACATACCGAGAGTTTTTGGGTTTATATTTTTTCCTATATCTAATAGTATTAATTCCAACCCCCATTTTTTCAGCCAATTTCCCCATAGAATAAGCTGATTTTATTACATCACCAAATTTAGTTTTGGAATAATACTTATATCGTGGGTATGTTCTTTTCTTTCTAGCCTTTTCATTCTTTCGTTTCTTCCAATTTTTCTTTCTTTCATTGACTTCATTTTCACATAAAGTGTATTCAGGTAAATAATAAACTTTTAAAAGTTCCTCACTACTGCGTTCTATTAATTCAAAGACATCAGGAAAATAATAAGATCCACTAAAATAAAGTCCATCTCTTTTTATTTCACCATCTCTCATCATTCCCCCACCATTTATACAGTAAAATATAGATTCATTATCTAAATCCTTATAAAAAGATTTTATCTTGCCTTCAAATACACATTTGTTTTCTATAAAACACTCTTCAAATTCATCAAATATATCTTTATCATGATATTCCATAATCACTCTCTTAGATAAGCATTTGTTTGTCTTATAACATCATGAGTTATAGCACTTGTAGAATCCATGTGAACGTTTATATTTAAATCTTTACACTGTTTATTTAGAAATTTTATATGATAAGATTCATTATCAAAATAAGAAACACTTTCAATCTCTCTACCGGTCAAATCTCCAACAAGTTCTTTTACAAAACCTATTTTGTCGATTCTCTCTTTTTTAGTTTTTGCTTTTAAAGCACCGTCAAAATATTCTCTCATACTAAATCCTCACTTTTTATCTTTTAACTCATCCATTTTTTCGAAAACATAATCAACTGTTGATTCGATTTCTTTTTTACTCATTTTACTAATATCTTCTATTTCATAATTTTTAGTCAAAGCTATAAAATACATTTCTTTTTTATTAGGTATTAAAATTGTTGAAATCACTATAATAATCCACAATATAGAAAAGATTAAAGTTGTATTTTTCAGTTTTTTCTCAAATCTTTTTCGCTCATCTCCTTTTAAAAAACATAAGTTATCAGAAGCATAAAGTATTACAAAACCTACAACCATTGGAATTAAAACAAGTAAAATAAAACTAACTGCCCTAATCCCACTTAAAACTGAAATCAAATAAATAATCTTTCCCATTTATAAATCCTCACTTTTCACAAAAGTCCCGTTTATAGTCTTTCCTTTTCTTTTACTAATCTTTTTATAAGCCATCTCCAAACAAACAACAGGATCAATTTCCAAGTCCTCGCATAAAATAATTAATGTTACAAAAATATCTCCCATTTCAAGCATCATATCCTCTCGAATATCAACTAAATCTCTATTTATAAAACCTATTGAACTATCAAACTCCGTTTTAAACTCAAAAACTTCCTCAATAAACTTCATAAACTGCTTATCAGCATTTTCTTCATGGAGCAAGTCTTTATCATTCGCCCATTCCAAAACTAACTCTTTTAATTCTCCAAAACTTTTATTCATCTTCTGCCTCTCTATATCCCCAGTCAAAGAAACTCATTACATACTCATACAATTCCTTTTCAACTTCTTCTTCGGTTAAATCATCATCTAATTCTAAAACATCTTCTGTAAAATCTAAATTTGCTGTAATTTTATATTTCATTATTTTAAATTCTTTAATTCTCTAATAATTTCTGCTAATTCATCAAAATTTTCATAAACATCATAAAGATAGTTATTGTAATAATTGTTTGCTTCCTCCAAAGCTTCTATAATAATTTCTAGTTGCTCTTCATCATATCGCAAGTTATAATAATTTTTCTTATCACTCATTCTTCCACCTCAATCATTTCAAAGTCTGACAAATCTGTATTATATTTTTCTTTAATTTCCCCAATCTCTTTAAGGGTAAATTGATTTTTTACCCACCTATATGTTATTTTAGAACATAAATCTAGCTTATATTCTACAAAATCCATTCCTAAATATTTGCTTGATCCATTATGAAATCTAAAATATCTATGCTTCAAATAGAACTTAATCTCTTTTTCTTCTCTATCTGGTATAGGTGTTTTTGCATATTCAACAATTAAATCAAAGAGTTTATCTTGATTTTTCCATTCCACATCTACAAAACAGAAAGATTTAATAACATACATTCGTTTAGTAGATACTGTAGCAACGGTAAGTCCTTGACTCATAATCTCTATTTGTGAATAAACTTTACGAACCTTATATCCTAATTCCTCAACTCTTTTAATAAATTCCTTAGTTTTCATACAAACTATTTCTCCTATAACTGTTCAATTTCCTTTATTGCTTTTTCTTTAATTTTTAAAATAGCTTCCTTTTCTCTTTCGTCATAATTTTTAAACCATTTTTCTTTAAATTCTTTTAAAGTTTTTCTATATCTTTCTTCTCCATAATCAGCCGACAACCACCATTCCAAATCATGAGTTAGTTCAGCAAAATCTTTGACAAATTCATTCATAACCTCATCACGCATTTCACCAACTAAATTATTTTCAATACTGTAACAAATATAACTTAAAGAACCTCCACTCATTTTTTATTCCTCCTATATATATCTATTATCAATATAATTGCATTACCTATTAAACTTCCTAAAACAACCCGAAATATCGTATATAATATATTCATTCTTCCACCCTCATTTCTTCATAGTGATAAAATCCACCTTTAAGTCTTTCTTCACTTACATATTTCTTAGCGGTAAGAAGTTTAGAAAATATCTTATCAACTTTTAAAACTCCATCGTCACTTAATTTGTAAACTATATAAACTTTTTTCATTCTATCCCCTCAATTTCTAACTGACCTTCAATCTGTTTCAAATCATCAATTATTTCTATACTTTCTATACAGTTCCAAAAATTCATCTGACTTGGATAAAGTATACGATTTTCCCAAATTATATATTTTTCTTCATAATCAGTTTCTTTGTAGTCTATTTCAAAAACTGACTCATCTACTTTTTGATTATTTAAACTTATAAAATAATACATTTTTACTCCTCGTACAGCATGTTTTCAATCCAATCACAATCTTCTATTATTCTGTCTATTTCATTACTTTCTTTGACAGAGATTGTTCCATTAGAAAGAATCACAAGATATTTCTCTTCAAGATTTTCATCACCTATTATTATTTGGTTTATAGCATCTGTATTAACATAGATAATTTCTCCATCCATATCTATAGCTTTTATTAAATTCATTGTTTTCTCCTTTTATTTATTCAAAATTATTTATATTTATAAATTTAATTCATTTTTCAAACGTAACCAAAGTAACTTCAACGTAACCCTCAACGTAACCGTTATGATGTTTATATTTCAATATTTATATTATATATTTCTTTAAAAGTTATAAGGTTACTTATAACTCCCAAAAGTTATTCGTAATTCTATATGTTTGTTTTTCTAAAGAAACAAACGTCCAATATATATAGAAAAACTTTTGAGAAATAAGACGTAACCATAACTTCTCCCTACAAACCTTGATATATCAACAAAGAAGAGAAAGGGTGAAACGTAACCTTTTCTATTCTTCTTCATTAAATTCAAAACACCTTGTAGCTTTCCCGTTAATTTTCACAACTTTCACTTTCATTCCAAAATTTTCTAGTATTGCATTCCTAATCATATTTTCTGAATATTTAACAGCGTTATCTTTACACCATTGTTCATAATCATCATAAACGTCTCTAACAGGCTTTCTCACAAAATCCTCACTTCTATAGTCCTCCAAATATATCAAAGCAGGATTGTTCTCTTCGTGATAAGAAACATTAAAATCTTCAACAATTTTACTTTCTGTAAATCCACCATTTTTATAAAGTCTCTTATATCCTTCAACAATCAAACTTATCCAATATTTAAGAGCTTTTTCACTTGTTAGATTTGTAATAAACTTGGGATCTTTCTTTTTAACCTTTGTATACATTGGCAGCCATAAAACACGTCTTTTATACGATTCACCTTTTTCCCAAGATTTAAGCATATGATTAGAGGTAAAAATCAAAGAACCCGTAAAATACATATCTTCAGCACTTTTGTACAACTCCCTTGTTGAGATATAATCGCAAGTAGATATATTCTTTAAAACTTTCATATTCCTATCATCAATAGCTTGGTCTTGTATATCATCTCCAAGGTTAGCTAATTTCCCTTTAAATGAGGGTAGGTAGCGTTCATCAGACAATTCTGATATAGACATACCACTAGCATTTTTAGAGCCTAAAATCGTCTTTATAATTTGCAGTAAAGTACCTTTACCATTTCCCCCGTCACCTATAAAGATAAAAAACTTTGCCAACAGTCTTTTAAATTCAGGGTCAACAATCAAAGTATGACCCAATATTTCAAGTAAAAGATTTCTGTAGTCCTTATCATGACCCGTTAAATGGTCAATGTAATTATCAACAACAGCAATCTTTTCTACCTTTTCCTCATAGTCAATATCAATCATATAAGGTGAAAAAGTATCAGTAACCAAATCAATAAACTCACCATCTTTGAGATATCCATTTCTAAACTTAATAGGAAATACAGTAGCTTGGTCAATCTTCTTGCACCTATACTCCATTTGCTTGATAACCTCATCAACATATCTTGATTTTTGCCTACCTACTTTTTCATAAACTTTCTTTTGTAGTAAGGATTCCTCAAAAGTATATTCACCATCAACTTTGAAGTAATATCTTTGACCATACTGAACAAAATTAAGTTCATTCATTAACCATGTGGCAACCTCATATTCTGTTATCTCTTCACTATCAAGACTCATTTCTCTTGTTAGCTCTTGCATTTCCCTATCAGGCAAGGGTTCTTCAAATATATTTTCATTTACAAAGTTAAGTATCTTTCTCCACTCTCTAATACCCGTTAGTTGAGTTCTTAACTTAAATAACTTATTATTCCTACCTTCACCCTCACTTAAACCTACAAGAGTATCAAATTGTTTATTAGAATTAAATATATAAGGAGCATCTTCCCTTATACCTTGGTTTTCAATTTCTCTTAATACACCATTTCTTTTGATAGTAACAGCCTTAGTATTTCCCTTATGTTTTATTTCATAAGGAAAGCCTAAAGGGGAAATTCTATTAGCACCCCTTTTGAAATCATCAGGCTTTTTAAAATAGAAATGTACTCCCCTATCAGTCCATACTGTTTGAGTTTTTATATCAAAAGCAATAATAATCTTTTTAATTAATTCCTTATCCAAACTGTCAATATCAATAACATAATCATTTTCTTCTAATATCCAACCAGCGTCTTTAAATGATTCGTGTCTATCATATACGTCAGCATCTTTGTTTGAATATTTTTGTCCTTGTTCAAATTCTACATACACATTTTATCCTCCTACTACCTACAACCCTAACACCATCTATTTAAATTCTTCATTGTTAAATCGTAGTACCATTGTTTATCTATAATCTCTTTAAAATTCTTCAAATTTTTCAAATCATCATTCCATAAATACATTTGATCAGGTGTATCGGCAAACTTAACAAGTCCACCATCTTGTCTTTTCTTTAGTATTTGTATTCCTCTATGTGTTGCAAAAACCCTATTTATCTTAGTTTTCAATAATTCATCAGGCTTATCACGATTAACAATACCTTTATAAGTGTTACCAGCCTTTAGGATATATTGAAAAAGTAAAGGATTATCAAGATTTTCAAATATAGTTTCTTCAACACTTTTTCCATAAACAAAATAGTCAACCAAAGCTATATGAGTTATCCTTATATCATTATTAGCAAAATAATTATTTTCATGATATTTATTAACATCATCACCTTTAACCTTTATCTTGTCTTTATCAGTCAAGGCTATATAGTTGTTAACGTCTTTCTGCCACCACTTTTTAAAATAATCTGTATCAAGTGATAAGTTAAATTCCTTTTCCCAATCAGAAGCTACTTTTTCATCATCATTTCCATCAAGTGTATAAGCTACACCGTCAGTATTGATGTTTATTATCTTTGCACCAATAGAAGCAAGTCTTTTTGCTAATACATATACAGCAACTTGCCCATGTATACATATAGAATAAGCAAGTTTAGGTTGATTTAGTTGGGAATATTTGTTATTTAAAAGCCCGTAAGTTGAATTTAAAATAAGCTTATAAGGAGCTTGTTCTTTCTTTTTTCCCTCATGTTTTAATTTAAGTCTATAGTCAAGAATTTCCTTATATAATTTTGTTTTATCAACAAGTCCGTTCAGGTTTATTAATAGATTTGGATACATTGATGCAACATCTTTTAACCTAACATCACTAGCCTTCACAAAGCCTTTAGGAGCACCATGAAGACCTCCCCAACCAAACTTTATTTCATTTCCAAACTCTTCTATAATAACTTTCTTTTTCTTAAATTTATGATCAATACTATTAGGTAGTTCACTCCACATTTCTCTCACATCTTCATTAACATGAGATAAAAGTTCGTCATTTGGTAAAATTCCAGTTGTAAATAAAGTTTGTTTACTTTTTAAAATCTGCCCTACTATAGAAGTCGTATTCCACTTATAAGCCTTATCTCTAATCTTTTTATCATCAATCATATCTACAATTGCTTGTTTAGATTCAAAATAGTCATTTCTCATTTTGAATATTTTGATAGTATTTAAAACGTCATATTCACAATATTTAAGAGTTTCTAAATTCTCATTTGGTAAAAGCTCTCTATCAATATTAAAATCAACACTAGATTCTATAATAGATACACCCAAATTCCCTTCAACCTTTTTTAAAGATGGTTTAGATATATCGATCTGTTGAAAACAATCAAGCGACTTATAAGGTAAATCATTGGTATATTTCAACCAACCTAATTTTTTACCACCTATAATATTGTCATTAGATTCCTTTAAAATCTTTTGTTTTTCATCTAAAGAAAGTCCGCCTTGTAGCATAACTTTCATTATCCTATCATCATAAAAATGGTTGTTATATCCAACCAATGTTTTTCCCTTTACAAAAGATTCAAGATTTTCATAACCTTGTTCGATAGAAATTCCTCTATCAAGATATTCACCTAATCCATTCAAGGATGATGAAAACACCTTTACAGTATTTCCATCAATATCCTTAAATACAACCATGGAATTATATTTGAAAACTTCTATATCAAAGAATAGATAATCTTCATACATTTATAGTTTTTCCTTATTTATTGTTGTCTGCCCATTGAGGTTTCTTTATATCTCCAAAAGGAAATTTACCAAAGGCAACCTTAACTTCTACCATTATTTCTTTTCCTAATATTTCGTCAGAGTTACTAACACTAACTCCAAACTTGTCTTCAAATTTTTCAAATTGTTTTACCTTCTTTTGAGGATTAGTGAACCATTGTTTCAAATCTTCCATATAATCAGCGTAGGTCATTTTTGTTTCATAAAGTTTTTCATCAATTAGGTATTTAATAGAAATTTTTGTTCCAGTATCTTCAACACTTTCGATTTTTGTATTAAAAATCATTCCCTTTTGATCTTTAGAAAATTTAATAATCTCTTCACTTTCCCACATTGAGTTGAATTTTTCATACCTATAAACATTAAATTTATCTCCAACCCTATCTGACAGTTTAGAAAAGTCTTTCTCAAAATATTCATCACACCACTTGTCAACTTTTTCAGCCTTTTCCTTATCATCTTTCCATTTTCCATTATCAAAAACTTGTTTGTTAAAATTGACTTCTAATATTTCTCCGTTTTCAATATCTAAAAATTTTAAAACTGCTTTTTTATCATTGTTTTCATAAACTACTTCTACCAATTCTAAATTTTCTCTTAAATTATCTGCCATTATATTTCCTCCAATTTATATTCGATATCATTTTCTTTAAGTAACATTTCTACAAAGTTTTTATCTTTCTTTCCAATAATTCTAAAGATATAAACTTCTTCTATATCCGTTTCTATTTCCTTTAAAACTTCTTTTTGTTTTTGTATTTCATCTTCTTTTTCTTTCAAAACTTGAAGAACAGTTCCTAAATCTTTAAATTCTTTGTATAAGCTTATCCCGTCTTTCTTATCATCTCTTTTTGATAAAATCTCCAGATCTCTTTCAAAACTTTCAAGCTTATCAACCATTTCTTCTTCAACACTTTTCATGCTTATTGATTTATTTAAGTGTTTGTTGTCAAGAAAATCATCAAAGTTCATTAGTTTAGCATACTGATATTGATCTATTCTTTTATTCCAAATTTCTTCAATCTGATTTTTCTTATTATCTCTTTCAATCTCTTCAAGCTTTCTAACTTCATTTCTTAATTTTGTATCAGCATCTTTAACTATCTTTTCAATATTTTTTATTTGAGAATTGAAAACTTCATAAGGTTCAAGAATTTCTTTTTTAATAGCTATTCTTCTATCGTTAAGTTCTTTAATAGCCTTATTTGCACTAGCAAGAACCTTTTTAACTTGTTTGATATTAGAATCGTCAAGTTCAATAGATTCAATAAATTCTGCAACTTCTTTTCCTTGATCTATTAATTTTTCATATTCAGGAAAAGATATTACAGGTTTTACAACCTTTATATTTTCATTTTTTAAATCAAGATAATTATTCTCCATCTTCTTCATCTCCCACCATCTTTATGTTTTTAAATTCCATTTTGTAGGATAATATGTTTTCTTTTTTATATATTTCTTTAAATAATTTATCTTCATAACCGAGTAGAGAAATAATCACATACTCATCTTGAAAATCAATATCTATTACGTTATAGTAAGTCTCATGCATTCCACAACTAAAATGAATTGTCAATGTTCTTTCATTCTTCTTATCAAATTTTATAACTTCTTTTTCTTCCATTGTTTTCTCCTAATAAAATCTCCTACTCTTATGAAGTTCAATCCATTCACTATCTTTGTTTCTTCTTCCTAAAAAATAAAACAATTGACTTTTTTGAGTGGATAAGTGTCTTTTAGCACCTTTATAAACGTTATATCCATACTTTTTATAAGCTTGATTTCTTGCAAGTTCTATCTTTTTTTCATCATGATTGGATTCAATAAAGAAATAATCGTATTTAATCCTTGGAGCATTTTCCAAAGAATAAGTGTCTGTTGCATAAATAAATGCGATACCTTTAATTTCTACAACATAACCACTACAAGGTACATCATGAATACACTTAAAAGCCCTAATATTTCTATCCTTAAATCCTAAAACCGTTTCATCTCCTACAGGATAATCAAGCTTTATCAAATCGCTCACATCATAATTTCCAATTATTTTAATTCTTGGAAAATCTTTTAATATTCTTTTTACAGTAGCTCTATTTACATGATCTGTATGTCTATGAGTTATAAATATATATTTGATATCGTAAAGATAATCTTTAATTTTCTTATAAGGTAAACCAATATCAAACATCATATCTTCAATGACAACACAATTTCCGTCTGACCCACTACCCAAAATTGCATAATTAAGTTTTTCTATCTTATCTCACCCACCATTCTTTCCATTTGTCTTTCACGTCTTTTAATTTCATTATTTAAAATCCTAAACTCATTGGAATTATTTGAGTTAAGACCTTTTGCTTTCATAAACCTTAACTTAAATTCAAGGCTTCTAATTCCTAAATTTTTAATACTTTCTACATATTCGTCTTCTATTCTTTTTAAATTTTCTTCCATATTCTTAAACTTTCTGCTATAATATAAATGTGTTTATGGGCTTCTTTTAGCCCTTTTTCTTTTGTTCTTATCTAGATATAGCACCAAGAATATTAATGAAAAATAAGAAAAGTGCCCCACTACATCTTTGAACATCATTTTTTCCCATTAATGTTAAAAGTAAAAACAAAACAGAGAGAAAAACCATCATCATACATTCTCTTTTTTTATCCTTTTCACTAATCATCAAATATCTTGGTAAACCAAAATCTTTAAAATTTCTATACTTTTCACTTCTTTTCATGATTTTCTCCTATAATTTTTCAATCAATAACCTAATTTCACGTCCAACCTTTAACCTATCTTCAAAAGTTGAAGCACTAATAAAATCATTCATATAAATATCAATCATATCCTCATACAAAACTTTCTTTTCATTTTGATTATTAGAAAAAGAATTAAGAATAATAAATTCACGTTTCCCATTCTCTTCCTTACAATCAATCATTCCAAGTTTTTTAAGTCTATGAACAGTAACCTTGACAAGATTTTCATTAAAACCCGTAAGCTTTTCAATTTCCTTGTTACTAATAGATGGATTTTTCAAAATCTCATCAAAGATTACTTCTTTACTACTCTTCATAACTTCCTCCATAAACTACCTTTGATAATTCAAACAAAGATTTCTTCAAATACTTATTTTCCTCATCTAATTTCTTATTCATATCCTTAAGATCTCTTACTGTTTTTAAAGTTGGACTTTCTTCTTCGGATAACTCAATTTCCCTAATTTGCTTAATAGGAAAACAAACTTTAGAAAGCTTGGTTCGGGTTAAAACACCTTGACCTTCAAGTTTGTAAATATATCCTTCAGTACAAGACCACCTCTTAGCAAGTTCTTTGATAGGAATAACAGTTTTCTCCATGTTTTTCTCCTTATTGCAAAGAAACAATTAATCCTCTTTTGTTTCTTGTAGCGTAACATTGTTGGCAAAAAAAATATCAGTAGGATTTTTAATTTCAAAAATATCAATAAGTTCAAATATTTCATCGGAATTAAATATTCCCTTTTTTAATTTAATACTCATTGTATTTTCTGAAATACCAAGCATCTTAGCAACATCTTTTTGATTTTTACCATTTTCTACGAAAATAGCTTTTAGTTTATTGACATTAATCAATTAATCACCTCCTTTACTCGTTTGTTTCTTATCACGTAACTATATAATAACACCGTCTTTGTATCGTGTCAAGTAATTTTTTGAAAGATTTTAATATTATTTGTAACACGTCAAGAAATATTGTATAATAGAGTCAAGTTAAATTATATGAGCTAGGAGAAATGATATGAATATAGGAGATAGAATTAAAAAAAGAAGAAGTCAACTGAATATGACTTTAGATGATGTTGGAAAATTAGTTGGAGTAACAAGAGCAACAATTCAAAGATATGAAAATGGAAATATTATAAACATTCCCTCTGATAAAATAGAGTTGATTGCTAAAGCATTACGAACTACACCTTCATATTTAATGGGGTGGGAAGAAGATAAAAAACAAACAAATAAACTCCTAACAAATGAAGAAAAAGAAATTCTTGAACCTTACAATCAATTGAATACTGAAGGTAAAAACAAATCAGTTGAATATACTTGGGATTTGGTTGCTTCAAATAAATATGAAAAAACAGAAACAGTAGAAATAATTGGTGGAGCAGCTGCTGGTAACGGATTTAGCTACATTGATGAAATAACAGCTAATAAAATAATACCTAAAAAACAAAGACCAGCCTATGATATGATCATTCCAGTAGAAGGAGATTCTATGGAACCAAAAATTCATGATGGTTCTTTAGCTTTTATAAGAGTGAGCACAGATTATGATAACGGGAAAATATATGTTGTAGATGCTGATGGAAAAGTTTATATAAAAAAAGTTTATTTTAATGACAGAGAAATTATTTTAAAATCTATTAATTCATCTTATAAAGATATTCACATAGAAGATTTAGATACATTTAGAGTAATAGGAGAAGTTGTAGATTGGGAATAGAATAAATTAAAAAGGAGTTTTTATGAATAATTTAAAAGAAATTTTGTTGAAAATTAGTATAGTTATAAGTTATTTTTTTATTATTATAGTCCTTATAATAGCTATTTTATCTAAAAGTATAACAATGGCTATCTTAATATTTACTCCACTATTTACCATAACTTATTTATTAATAGATAGGAGAAAGTTATATAAAGTAGAAAAAATTCAAGAAAAAATAATTAAGTTAGAAAATGATAAAAATAATTTAGCTTCTGATATTGTAGGTTTAGAAAAAAATAAAAATGAATTGAATACAGAGGTTAAAAATTTAAAATCAGAAATCAATAATTTAGACAAAGATAAAGAAGAAAATAAAAAGACACTCAATGAAGAGGTTATAGATATTGAAAATTCGATAAAAGATTTAGAAGCAAAAAAAGAATCTATTAAAGAGAATTTTAGAAAAGAAGCATTAGAAGGCTATTTAGAAAAATTAAAAATTGAATACTCCTCTGAATTAAAAAAAGATAATGAAGAATTAGAAAATAAAAGCATTACATTAAAAAATGAATACAAAAATTTACAAACAGATTATGAAAATTTAAAACAAGAATACGATGAATTAAATTCGCATAGTTATGGAATAGTGCCCACAGACTTTCAGTTTGAAAAATCAGAAACTTATAAAATGAAATTAGACAATATTCATTTAAAAGAAAAAGAAATGATTGCTAGATTAAATAAAAAAGTTAAAAATGGTAGAAAAATAAGCATCTTATATGACAACCTAGAACAACTATCATTTTTATATTTTAACATGGCTTGTGATTATAATTTATCTAAATTAAATTTTAATAATTATCCTACCAGAATCAAAGAAATTGAGAAACTACATTCAACAATTTTTAAAGTGACAGAATATAATGTTGATATTCCAACTCAATATAAGGAATTAAAATTAGAAGAATTAGAAACCGCTTATTCCTATTACAAATTAAAAGAAAGAGAAAAAGAGATATTAAGGGAACAAAGAGAACAAGAAAAAGATGATTTAAAAGCACAAAAAGAAATAAAAGAAAAACATGACAAAATAGATAAAGAAATAGAAACTTTATCATTGGTTAAAGAAAAGATTGAAGAAAAAATTAAACTTGCAGCTAATGAAGAAATTGAAGCTTTAAAGCTTGAATTAGAAAAATTAAGAGAAAAAATTTCTGAATTTGAAAATGAAAAATCAGACTTAGATTACAGATTAAAAAATACTGGAGCAGGATATGTTTATATAATCTCTAATATTGGATCATTTGGAGAAAATGTTTATAAAATAGGAGTAACAAGAAGATTAGATCCATACCAAAGAATCCAAGAACTATCATCCGCTTCTGTACCATTCAAATTTGACGTGCACGCAATGATATTCTCCTACCAAGCTTATCAATTAGAGAACGAATTGCACAAGTATTTTGACAAACAAAGGATAAATAAAGTAAACAATAGAAAAGAATTCTTTAAGATAGATATTGAACAAATAAAGAAAATTTTATCATCTCATAAAGAATTGACCTTTGATTTTATTGAAGAAGCGAGAGCTCATGAATATAAAGAAAGTTTGATGGTTGTAAATGAATAAACCGTTAGTGTAAAATAATAGAAAATTTTGCACTAAACAAATTTTATGTGCAATATACCGATAAATATTACACAAAAAAAAAGACTCCCACGCTAATCACCACAAAAAGCCAGAGTCTTTATTCTTATACACAGAACTCGTCTGCTATTTAATTATAGCATACTTTAGGTAAAAATATAAGGAGAAAAACAATGGAAACGTCTTATACAATAAGAAAAAGAAAAGACAGTAACAAGTGGCAAGCTATAATTAGACAAAAAGAAAACAACACTTGGAAACAAGTTGAGTCAAAAACATTTGAGAAAAAAATCCAGGCAACACAATGGTCAAACAAAAGGTCAGTCTATTGGCAAAGAAAGATAGAAAATGATTACGAGAAAATGACTATAAAAGAATTAAAAGTTCTATACTTAAATTATCAAAAATCCAGAGTAAAAGAAAACACATTTTTAACCATAAGAAGCAATATTAATAATGCCGACTGGTTTGACGATAAAAAACCATTAGAAATTAAACCACATGAAGTAGATGATATAATATCAACTGCTTATTATTCTCATATTGCTTACATGGGACTATTTTTTAATTATTTAAACAATCATTTGAAATTAAGAGTAGACAATTTTTTCAAAGCAAAACAACCTAAAAAATCATCCAAAACTTTTGTTTTAAACAAAAAAGATTTAGAAAAAATAAAATCTCTTATACCAAACGAAACAGTAAAATTTATATGTACGTTTTTATTTTATACAGGATTGAGAATATCAGAATTGGGAGGACTTACCAATGATTGTATAGAAAATGATAGAATCATTATTTCCAAACAATGGAGTAGTAAAATTAGAAAATTTACGACTCTGAAATCAGAAAATGGAAAAAGAATAATACCCTTAAACCCTATTTTAAAATCAGAAATAAAGAAATATAAAAAGTTAAATAAGATAATTAATATTGACAACAAATTAATTGACATTTCAAATTTAACTGGTTTCGTGAATTACAGATTTAGAATGTATTTAAAAAATACAGAATATGAAGGTTTGAGTTGTCACGATTTTAGGCACTCCTTTATAAGCAACCTCGTATCAAACAACGTTGATGTAAATACAGTTGCAAAATTAGCAGGAGATAATATTAATACAATACTTGATAATTACGTTCACTCCACAAAGAGAGCAAACGAATTATCAGTAAATGCTGTGAACTCCCTATAAAAAATTTGTGACAGTTATGTGACGGTGTAAACTTAAACACCTTGATTTTAACGAAAGCTATTAGTTTTCTTTTATATTCCCATTATTATTTTTGCAACTTCAAAATAACAAATAAGTCCTATTGAGTCTACTATGGTTGTAATTAATGGGCTTGCCATTATTGCTGGGTCAAATCCTAATTTTTTTGCTCCCATTGGAAGTAGGGCCCCTACAACTTTTGCTATAATTATTATTACAAAAATTGTAATTCCTACAATCCCTGCAACTTCCATTGCTACATGGTCAAATAATAAACATTTTAAAAACGCTAATAGGGACATGACAATTCCAACTATTACTCCAACTTCAAATTCTTTAAACACTACCTTGTACCAATCTTCAAGCTCAACATCTCCTGTTGCCATTCCACGGATTACAAGGGTTGATGATTGGCTTCCTGCGTTTCCACCTGAGTCGGTTAGCATTGGTATGAACATATTTAGGGCAATTATTGATTCTATTACCCTTTGACTTGATTTTAAAATTGTTGATGTAAATGATGCTGATACCATCAAAAACATTAGCCATGGCAATCTGTTTTTTGCAAGTTTTATGGCTGATGTGTTTGAATATTCTTCTTCATCTGGTGTTGTACCAGCCATTCTTTGGAAGTCTTCTGTTGTTTCAAGTTCCATTACATCCATGATGTCATCAACTGTAATTATTCCTATAAGTCTTCTTTCGCTATCAACAACCGGAAGAGCCGTAAAACCATATCTTCTAAATGTTCTTGCTACTTCTTCTTGGTCTTCAGTAGCTTCCACGCTAATTACATCTTCATACATTAAATTTTTTACTTTTGTTTCAGATGAGCTTGTTACAATTAGCCTTAGTGAAACATATCCCAATAATGATTTTGTATTATTTGTTACATAGCAAGTATAAATTGTCTCCTTTGTAGAACCCACTTTTTTTATCCTATCCAAGACTTCTTGGCAGGTCATTTCTGGATTTACTTCTACAAATTCTGTTGTCATCAAACTACCGGCAGAATCTTCTGGAAATTGTAAAAATTGATTTACTTTTTTTCTCATTTCCGCATCAGAATTTCTCAAAATTCTTTTAACAACAGTAGCCGGCATTTCTTCAAGAGTATCTATAACGTCGTCAAAATTTAGGGCCTTAACTATAGCATCGAGCTCAGGATCCGTAATCGATGTCAGAAGTCTGTGCTTTCCATCATGTTTTAATTCCGCAAAAACTTCTGCCGCATCGTCTTTTCTAAGTAGCCTATAGACTATCAAACTTTGCTCATTATCAAGCTCAGACATAAATTCTTCTATATCTACTGGGTTGGTTCTTCTCAAAGAATCTTTTAGAGCTGGAATATCTTTTTTTTCTAAAAGTTCATTTAGCTCTTCAATCCTAAGCTCGCTGTTGTAGCTATTCATAATATCACCCCTTAATTTCTTCTAACAATGTTTCAAGTGCCTTATTGAATTGGTCATCTTCATCAAGTTTTTCAATGTCCAAAGCCTTGTCTTCATTTTTATTTTCAACTTCTATATCTGGTTTTACACCAATTTTATGAATTTTTGTTTTATTTGGTGTAAAATATTCGCTAATAGTAATTTTTACCCCAGATCCATCATCAAGTGGGAAAAGTTTTTGAACAATCCCCTTACCAAAAGAAGTTTTTCCAACAATTTTTGCCCTACTCCTATCCTTAAAAGCTCCAGCCAAAATTTCAGAAGCTGAGGCAGAATTTTCATTAATAAGGACAGTCATAGGAGTTTTGTCCATTTCCTTATCACTTTTTTCAACTATTTTTTCACCTTTTTTGTCAACAGTTGAAACAATTACACCCTCATCCAAAAATGTATCGGCAATAGCAAGACAAACATCAAGATTACCACCAGGATTGTTTCTAAGATCCATAACAATACCATCAATACCTTTGTCTTTGATAGCTTTTAATTCCTTGGCAAATTCTTCCTTAGTAACATCTTCAAATTGTTTAATCTTTATATAAGCAATTTTTTTATCATCTTTTTCAACAATTTTACTTTCAACAGTATCAACCTTGACATCTGCTCTTTCAACTTCAATATCTTTTTCTTCAGCCTTGCCCTCATCATTTTTTCTAAGAACAGTAATCTTGACCTTCTCGCCAACATTACCCCTAATTTTTGATACAGCCTCTTCCAATTGCTCAGAAGAATAAGATACATCGTCAACCTTGGTTATAAAATCCCCAACCTTAATACCAGCTTTTTTTGCAGGAGATTCATCAAAAACAGAAATAGCCTTGATATAGCCTTCTTCACTAGCTTGAACAGCTACACCAATACCAGCATATTTCCCATTAACATCTTCCATAAGTTTGTCAAATTCATCTTTAGTATAATAAGCAGTATAAGGATCTCCCAAATTTTCAAACATTCCCTTCAAAGATCCGTCATACAATTGTTTATCATCATAATCAAAAAGGAAATTTTCATCAATTAATTCCTTCATAGCTTCCATTTGAGCCATGTGCTTTTGATTTTCTTTAGAAATTAGAGGACTGTCCTTAGACGAATTTTTACCAAGAGTAAAACCCGTAAAGCCAATACCAATAACTAACAAAAAGGCCAATAAAACCTTACCAATTTTTTTCATAATACCTCCAATTAAAATTTAAAAGCTCAAAAAAGCTTTTATCAAAATAAAATACTATCAGTATTCTTATATTTTAACATAGATAGACCTTTTTTGAAACAAAAGAAAACTACAAAAAAAGAATAAATCAATAAGAAAAACTTATTAATTTATTCCAAAAATTTAAAAATTAAAATCAAAATATTTCTCAACAAAATCTTGTTGAATACCAGCTTTCAATTTCTCTTTAAAATCAATTCCCTTAATCTTCTCAATCAATTTTAAAGCCAAATAAATACTAGCACCAGCTCCCCTTGAAGTCAAAATATTTTCATCACAAACAACAAGCTCATCATCTTTATATTCGCCAATATTAATAAGGTCATTTTTAACACTAGGATGAGATACGCACGCCTTTTGGGAAAGAAGATTCGCCTTATCAAGAACAATAGGCCCTGCACAAATAGCAGCAATAATTTTCTTATCCTCATCAAAATTTTTTAAAATTTCAATAACCCTATCATCATTCCTAAGATTTTCAGCTCCCTTAGTTCCACCAGGAATATAAAGAACACCATAATCATCCAAATTAATTTGATCAATAAGCTTATCAGCCTTAACAAGAATTTGATGAGAACCATTTACAAAAAGATCGTTTTTTATAGAAACAGTGTCAACAATAATATCAACACGTCTAAGATAATCAACAACAGTAAGAGCCTCAATCTCCTCAAAACCATCCGCCAAAAAAACTAAAACTTTATCCATAAATTCCTCCTAATAAAAATATACCCCATATGATTTGCAAATTTAAAAATAAAAAGCAAAAATAAAATAATATTTATAAAATTATAATAAGCCAAACTTTAGCCAAAAAATATAAAATCAATAATAACCCAACTCGAGCCTTTCGAGAGATCTCTTAAATTAACTTAATTCATAAATAAACCTAAACCATGAGATCCCTCCACTTCGGGCGGGATGGGAATTTCTTTGTTTGAGCTTATATATAATAATAGTTTTTAAAATTTCTCAGATAATTATTTTAATTTATCCTTTAGCTCAAATATATAGACAACCATTACCCATCTCGAACAGATAATTATGACTTGATTTGGCATAATTATCACTAAAAATTAGTGCGAGAGCACGGAAAAGTTTTCGAAGAAAACTGGTTTTAGTAGTCGAGAGATCTCTTTGATTAGCTTTATACATAAATTTACAAAGCCCATGAGATCTCTCCACTCCTTTCAGTCGGTCGAGATGGGTTTGAACTTTCTATTTGCCTGAATATTAAAATTTTATTCTAATCAATTAAACTAATTTTTTAATAATAATTTAAACTTTAGCTCAAAAATAATACAGCACTCACCCATCTCGAGCATAGCCGAGAGATCTCCTAATTAACTTCATCCATAAATTCACCAAACCCACGAGATCCCTCAATTTCAGTCGAGATTGGACTTCTTTGTTTGAGTTCATATATAATAATAATTTTAAAAATTTCTCAGATAATGGTATTGATTTATCCTTTAGCTTAAATATATAGAAAACTATAACCCATCTCGAGCCTGTCGAGAGATCTTCTAATTAACTTCATCCATAAATTTACCAAACCCATGAGATCCCTCCACTTCGGTCGGGATGGGGATTTCTCTGTTTGTATTTGTCGATAAAAAGAATTTTTAAAAATTTCTCAGATAATTATTTTTATTTGAACTTTAGCTCAAAAATAAATACAGCACTCACCCATCTCGAGCCTGTCGAGAGATCTCTTTATTTTCTCTGCTTACTTTATTCTATAAATCCCAATAGATTAATTCCTTTCAAATTTCTATACACAAAAACAAGCCCTCGAAAGGGCTTGTCCATTGTTGTATGAAATTTTTATTAACTTCTATAAATATGAAAGGCATTTAATAGTAATTAATAACTATTTATTTTTTCTTTTTTTGCTTACAAACAATCCACCAAGTGAAGCGGATAAAGTAGCAACTATTCCAGATACTGAACCTACACCTGTTTGAACATTATCTGATGATGGTTCCACATATTTTACCTTGTATAAATCATCATTATTTTCATCTACTTTTGTTTTTTCATTATTTACCTTTTCTCCAGTTTTCTTACTGTCAGAAGGTTTTTCTTGTTTTCTTGGTTTTTCTAACTCTGTCCATGGAGTTACTGTTTTTTCATAAACATAAGTTATTTCTTGTTTAACACCTGGTTTATAATTTCCACTAGTTTCATTTCCATCTTTATCATAAGTTGGATTTCCAACAAGATTTTCAATTCTTACAAGTTTAAACTTATCTTTGTCAACTTTTCCAGTTGTATAAGTCATATCTTTGTTTCCACCAGTAACTTTTCCATCTACTACTTCACGGCTAACTTCTTTTCCGTCTTTATCTTTTGTGATGTAGATATGATGTTCTTGGAACTTACCTGTTTCTTCAAGTGGTGTCCACTCTGTTTGTGTCTTAGTATAGATATAAGTTTTTTCTAGCACTTTTCCTGGAACATAGTTTGTGTAAGTCTTTTCAGAATCATCGTTTTGTAGCTTAATTTCTGTAGCTTCTTTGAATGTGTAGCCATCTTTATCTTTTTTATCTGTGCTTACATTTTCATTGCTGAAACCTTCGATTTTTTTACCATCTTTTTCTGTCACATCAACGGTATCATCTGTTGATACAACTTTTCCATCTTTATCTACTGTTTGATAAATGTGGTGCTCTACAAATCTTCCTGGTTGTTTTTCATAAGTGTAAGTTACTTTTAAATCTTTACCTTCTACGATATTTCCAGTTTCTGCTGTTCCATTTTCTGAATCAATTACAGCATCTGTATCATTTGCTTCTACTGATACAAGCTTAAAGCCTTCTTTTTCTTTTGCTTTTGTTGTATATTGAACATCTTTGTTTCCTTCTTTGTGTTCACCTTGTTCTGGGTCAGATGTTTCTACAACTTTTCCTTCAAAGTCTAATGTTTTGTAGATGTGTTCTTCTGTAAATGTTCCTGTTTGAACTACTGGTTCTTCTTTTGTTTTTGTATAGATATAAGTTTTTCCAATTGTCTTTCCTGGAACATAGTTTGCAAGATCTGAACTTACTTCTTCTGAATCTAATGTTGTCTTTGTTTCCTTTTCTTGATAAGTGTAACCATCTTTTTGTTTTGGTGCAGTGCTAATTGTTTCATTGCTATAGCCTTCAATTGGTTTACCATCTTTTTCTGTCACATCAACGGTATCATCTGTTGATATAACTTTTCCATTTTTATCTACTGTTTGGTAGATGTGGTGTTCTACAAATCTTCCTGGTTGTTTGACATATTCATAGGTTACAGCTAGTTCTTTGTCTTCAACGTAGTTTCCAGCTTCAACTTGTTTGCCATCTTCGCTGATTGTTACGTCATTTTCTGAACCTTCATCTGCTGTTACTTTTGTAAATTCGTATCCTGCTTTGTCAACTTTTGAAGATTCGTATGATTCATCTTTTGTACCTTTTGATGATTTTCCTGCTTCTGTTATTATCTTATCTTCAATAACATTTCCATCAAAATCTAATGTTTTATACACGTGAGTTTCTTTGAAGGAACCTTTTTTAGCTACTGGTTCTTCTTTTGTCTTAGTGTAGATATAAGTTTTTTCTAGTACTTTTCCTGGAACATAGTTTTCTGATGTTAACTCTGTTTCAGAATCATATTCGTAGCCTTCTTTAGGTTGTTGAGAAGTTTTAATCTTTTCATTGCTATAGCCTTCGATTGGTTTACCATCTTTTTTTGTCACATCAACTGTTTCATCTGTTGATATAACTTTTCCATTTTTATCTACTGTTTGGTAGATGTGGTGTTCTACAAATCTTCCTGGTTGTTTTACATATTCATAGGTTACAGCTAGTTCTTTATCTTCAACGTAGTTTCCAGCTTCAACTTGTTTGCCATCTTCGCTGATTGTTACGTCATTTTCTGAACCTTCATCTGCTGTTACTTTTGTAAATTCGTATCCTGCTTTGTCAACTTTTGAAGATTCGTATGATTCATCTTTTGTACCTTTTGATGATTTACCAGTTTCTGTAATTGTCTTATCTTCAAGAACATTTCCATCAAAATCTAGTGTTTTATACACGTGAGTTTCTTTGAAGGAACCTTTTTTAGCTACTGGTTCTTCTTGTGTTTTAGTGTAGATATAAGTTTTTTCTAGTACTTTTCCTGGAACATAGTTTGTGTAAGTCTTTTCAGAATCATCGTTTTGTAGCTTAATTTCTGTAGCTTCTTTGAATGTGTAGCCTTCTTTATCTTTTTTGTCTGTGCTTACATTTTCATTGCTGAAACCTTCGATTTTTTTACCATCTTTTTCTGTCACATCAACGGTATCATCTGTTGATATAACTTTTCCATTTTTATCTACTGTTTGGTAGATGTGGTGTTCTACAAATCTTCCTGGTTGTTTTACATATTCATATGTTACAGCTAGTTCTTTTTCTTCAACGTAGTTTCCAGCTTCAACTGATTTTCCATCTTTACTGATTGTTACTTCGTCTGAACCTTTATCTGCTGTTACTTTTGTGAATTCGTATCCGTCTTTATCAACTTTTGAAGATTCATATTTTTCATCTTTTGTACCTTCTGATGATTTACCAGCTTCTGTTATTGTCTTATCTTCAAGAACATTTCCTTCAAAGTCTTTAGTTATATATACATGAGTTTCTTTGAAGGAACCTTTTTTAGCTACTGGTTTTTGTTTTTGATAGATATATGTTACTTCAAGCTTTTCTCCGTTTACATAGTTACCAGAAGTAGCTGCACCTTGATTATCAAATTTTACTCCTAATTTAGCAGAATCTTCATTTGTAGCTTTTACTTCAACAAGTTTATAGCCATCTTTATCTTTTTCGTCTGTTACAACATTTCCATCTTTATCTTTTTTAGATGTTGAGTATTCATCTTCATCAATACCTGTTGTTTCTGTAACATCTTTTGTTACAGTTTCTTCAGCAATTACATTGCCATTTTCATCAAGTGTTTGATAAATGTGATGTTCTTGGAAAGATCCATGTTTGATATCTCTTTCATAGATATAAGTTACTTCTTTAGTCTTTCCTGGTTCGTACTTTCCACGAGCAATAGTACCATCTTCATTGTATACTGGGTTTTCTACTAAATTATCTGCATCAACTTTTACAAATTTGAAGTCATCTATTTCATTTTTGCTTGTAAAGTAATTGTCGTAGTCGTAACCTTCAGTTTTGTTTGAATGAAGAGTGAATGTCTTATCTTCTTGAAGAACTCCATCTACTTTTGTGTAGTAAACGTGATGTTCTTTGAAATAACCGATTTTATCGCCTTGTGCTTCAGTATCTCCCACTGTTGTCACGATATCATTATACATAGTATGTTGTCGAGCACCACCATAAAGAATACCCTTTGAAATTATATTATTTCCAGTTTGACTAGGCGCTGCTGTAGATTTAACTATAACTACATATGGATCTTCAATAAAATCACTTGGTAATTTATCATCATTATGATCTGCAAAAACCAGCTCTATACCATTATCTCTAAATTTATATCTGTATATTGGATCATCATAATTTACTGCAGGATTTTCAATAATTGCATCTGGCAATTTTTCACCTGACTTCAACTTGTGGATAGTTATTTTAGTGTTATCTTCGGTATATTTTACATCTGATTGACTTCCAGTTTCTGGATCAACACCATCGATAAAGACAGCTACCTTATTTGCACTCCAATCATCACTAGTAGATGTACCAATAATTTTTGAATCAGGATTTATATAAAATACTTGTGTATATTCACCAGTTTCAGGATTGAATTCAGTAAATTGGCTCATACCATTAAGGTTCTCGCCAGTGTAATATGGTTTTCCATATTGAACATTAATATTATGTTCATCTACTGTATCACCTACTTTAATAGATATTTTTTCTTCAGGTGAATTATTAGGAACTTTTGTCTTGTCAATATAAGCAAAACCCTTTACAGATACAACTACATTTCTTTCATCATTGATGTTTTCGTTAAAAGTATATTTGATAGTGCTTCTATCAACTCTTACACCATCAGCAACAACTTTTCCATCATTTTCTATTGGATATTCATTTTCGTGATCTGGTTCGATTCCCTTTAAAGAAAGATTATCTGAAAGGTCGATTGTAAAGTAATCTCCTGCAATTGTTCCCCTTGGAGATGTAAAGGATACTTCCCAACCTACTGCTTCACCATTATCTGGATTTATAGTTCCTTTTGTTTCGTGTCCTTCTTCTGTTAAGGCAACATATTTGCTTTGAACATCGTTAGATATGTCTTTTGGTTCTCTGTTTTCATCAGCAGGTGCTGCTACAGCTTCTGGTTTTACTTCTTCATTCATTTCAAGCTTAGGAGCATTTTCTTCTTTATCTTCTTCACTTGCTTCTTTTGAAGTGACTTCTTCTTTTACTTCTTTATTTGTTTCTTGTGGAGCTGTTTCTTCACTTGCTTTTTCTTCTATTGCTTGTTCATCACTTAATGTTTCTTCAACAGGTGTTTCTTTTTCTTCTACTACATTTTCTTCATTTGTAGCTTCTTCTTTAGTTTCCACTTCTTCAACAACTTCTGTTTGATTATTATCAAGTTCTGCAGCCTCTGCTGAAGATGGTGATACTAAAAGTGCATAACCAAGCATACAAGATACTAATCCTATTGATAGTTTTCTTGTTGCATATTTTGGTTTTCTCTTAGAACCATTTAACTTTTTTTGTTCAATGATTCTCTTTGCAATATTATTTTTGTCCATTGAATTTTCCTCCTTGATATATTTTATTAAAAATATATCTGATTATCTATTACATTCCTTTTTAAAATCAAGTTTTTACAAAGATTGATAAACTTTAGATAAAAATTATCAATTTGTATTTATATTCTATCATTTATATCATTTTTTTCAATATTAATTATCTAGATAATTACAATAATTTTATATATATGTTTGAAAACTTAAAAAATAATGAATATATCTAAAACTTTTCATCCTTATATTGATAAATATTAACAAATTTGTTTTATAACTAACTTAAATCATTTATTTTAATAATTAAAATACAAAATAATTACATAATTTAAAAATTAAAAACTTTATTTATATTTTTCAAAATCTTCAAATTTATTTAATAATTAATTATAATTATTTAAATAAATAAAAAATTATCCTAAAAACACAATGAACTTTGTAGAAATTTTATGTTCTAATTTTTCTTTTTATCTACCACAAAAAAAGACAAGCACATTTTAGCTTGTCTTTTTACATTAATAAAATCAATCGATTTATCTACTTGTTATTTTTTAGATGATTTTAAATTTAAATATTTAATTTTTCTAGAAATTTCTATTTTTCTTCCCGTGTTAAATATTTCTTATTTGATAAATAAAATTTAAAGCATTTTTTTAAGAAATTGTCCTGTGTAGGATTTTTTGCATTTTGCTATTTCTTCTGGACTTCCTGCTACTAGGAGTTCTCCTCCTCCGTCGCCTCCTTCTGGTCCTAGGTCTATTATGTGGTCGGCGACTTTTATTACGTCGAGATTGTGTTCAATTACTACAACCGTGTTGTTTTGATCTACTAGTCTGTTTAAAACTTCTATTAGTTTGTGGACGTCTGCCATGTGAAGGCCTGTTGTTGGTTCGTCCAAAATGTATAGGGTTTGGCCTGTGGATCTTTTTGCAAGCTCGCTTGCAAGTTTTACTCTTTGGGCTTCTCCTCCGGAAAGTTCTGTTGATGGTTGGCCAATTTTTATATAGCCAAGTCCAACGTCATAGAGTGTTTGTAATTTTCTTACTATTGATGGGTGGTTTTCGAAAAATTTTAGTGCTTCTTCCACTGTCATGTCCAAAACTTCTGAAATATTTTTTCCCTTGTATTTTACTTCTAGGGTTTCTCTGTTATATCTTTGTCCGTGGCAAACTTCACATGGAACATAGACATCTGGCAAGAACATCATGTCAACTTTTATTGTTCCGTCACCCTTACAAGCCTCGCACCTTCCTCCTTTAACATTGAAGGAAAATCTTCCCTTGTCAAAGCCTTTCATTTTGGCTTCGGTTGTCATGGCGAAAACGTCTCTGATATTGTCAAATAATTTTGTGTAGGTTGCTGGATTTGACCTTGGTGTTCTTCCTATCGGGGATTGGTCGATGGAAATTATTTTATCAATTTGTTCTACACCTTCGATTGAGTCGTGTTTTCCTGGGTGGGTTTTAGATTTATTTAATTTTTTGGTTACAGACTTGTACAAAATTTCATTTACCAAAGAAGATTTTCCTGATCCCGATACTCCTGTTACTGCTGTAAAGGTTGATAGTGGAAATTTTACATCTATTCCCTTCAAATTATTTTGTCTGGCGTTTTTTACTTCTATATATTTGTCCCATTTTCTTCTTTCTTTTGGAACTGGGATTTTTTCTTTTCCTGAAAGATAGGCGCCTGTAATTGATTTTTCACATTTTTTTATATCAGAAAGTGATCCCTTTGCTACAATTTCTCCTCCATGGACTCCTGCTTTTGGTCCAATATCTACAAGAAAATCTGCAGCTTTCATGGTATCTTCGTCGTGCTCTACTATTATTAAGGTATTTCCTATATCGGTTAAATTTCTTAATGATTTTATTAATTTGTCATTATCTCTTTGGTGAAGGCCGATTGATGGCTCGTCCAAAACATAGCAAACTCCAACAAGTCCTGAGCCGATTTGGGTTGCAAGTCTTATTCTTTGGCTTTCTCCTCCTGAAAGGGTTGAGGCTGCTCTTGAAAGGGAAAGATAACCTAGACCTACATCTTGCAAAAATTTGATTCTTGCCTTTATTTCTTTTATTATTAATTCGGCAATTTTTTCTTTCATTGGAGAAAGTTTTAAATTATCAAAAAATTCTATGCTTTTGTCAACTGACATATTCGCAATTTCTGAAATTGATTTGCCGTCAACTTTTATGGCAAGAATTTCATCTTTTAATCTTTGACCGTGACAAGTTTTACATTCTTCCTCACTCATAAATCCTCTCATTCTTTTCTTTTGAGCGTCGGAATTTGTTCTTTCGTACCTGTCGGATAAGTTTTTGATTGCTCCTTCAAAATGGCCCGTATAATTTTTTCTTCCCGAAAAATGACTATCGAAAGTAAAAGAAACTTCCTTTTTTGTTCCGTACAAAATTTCATCAATCATTTTTTTTGGAGCATTTTTTATCGGCTCATCAAGGGAAAATTTGTGATTTTTGGCAATGGCCTTAATCATTTCGTTATAATAGGTTCCCTTTCCGCTTGTGGCGTATGGGTCGATTGCTCCCTCGTTTATAGATAGGTTTTTGTCGGGAATTACAAGGTCGGGATCAATTTGCAAATGAAATCCTAGTCCATTACATTCTGGGCACATGCCTTGGGGAGCGTTGAAGGAGAACATATTAGGTGTAATTTCTGGAAGGGAAATGTGACCTTCTGGACAGGCAAGTTTTGATGAAAGGATAAAATCTTCCCCGTCCAAAACATTTATTTCTACAAGTCCATCTGTAAGTTCAAGGGCGGTTTCCAAAGAATCAGAAAGTCTTGAATTTATTCCTTCTTTTATTACAATTCTGTCTACAATTATTGAAATGTCGTGCTTTTTGGTCTTTGAAAGTTCGATTTCTTCTTCAAGATCATATCTTTTTCCGTCAATCATCACCCTAACATAACCCATTTTTTGGATATTTTCGAGTTTCTTTTTGTGTTGACCTTTTTGGGCCCTTACTACTGGGGCAAGGATTTGGATTCTTGTTTTATTTTCAAGTTTTAAAATCCTATCAACCATTTGGTCAATGGATTGGGCCTCGATTTTTCTGCCACAAACTGGGCAATAGGCATCTCCAATTCTTGCAAACAAAAGCCTATAATAATCGTAAATTTCTGTTACGGTTGCAACTGTTGATCTTGGGTTTCTGTTGGTTGTTTTTTGGTCGATTGAAATTGATGGGGAAAGTCCTTCGATTGTATCGACATCTGCCTTGTCCAAATTTCCCAAAAATTGTCTGGCATAGGACGATAAACTTTCTACATATCTTCTTTGACCTTCGGCATAAATTGTGTCAAAAGCCAAGGTGGACTTTCCCGATCCGGAAAGTCCAGTAAATACAATCATTTTATCTCGAGGAAGGGTCAGATCAATATTTTTTAAATTATTGGTCCTCGCCCCCTTTATCACTATTTTATTTTCACTCATTTATACCTCCGCAAATTGTCTTTTCATTTTCATCATTCTAATAATTTATATTAGCTTGGAATTTTTAAAATAAAGTATATTATAGAGATAAGTTTAACTCCAGAGATCTCTCCATGCGTTCGTTTCACTCACTTAGTCGAGATGGGTTAAAGCTTGTTGTTTCTATTATAAAAATATTACTTTATTTCTACTTTTTTTTATTTTGGAATAAAATACTTTTAAAATTTCTTTGAATTTTATACTCCCGAAAATTCTCTTTTCATTTTTGCTATTTGGTCACGAATTTCTGCTGCTCTTTCGAAATCTAGTTCTTCTGCAGCCTTATACATTTCGCTTTCTAAATTAATTATAATATTTTCAACTTGTTCGTGTGAGAATTCTTCTTTTATTTCTTCTATATTTTCTGTTGATTTTGTTACTTGGATAATTTCTGAAATATTTTTCTTTATTGTTGTTGGGGTTATGCCGTGTTTTTCGTTAAATTCTGTTTGAATTTTTCTTCTTCTTTCGGTTTCGTCAATGGCTTTTTTCATTGACCTTGTAATTTTATCTGCATACATTATTACACGACCTTGAGAATTTCTCGCTGCCCTTCCTATGGTTTGGATAAGGGAAGTTTCGCTTCTTAAAAATCCTTCCTTGTCTGCATCCAAAATTGCAATCAAAGAAACTTCTGGTAAATCGAGTCCCTCACGAAGGAGGTTTATTCCTACCAAAACATCGAATTTTCCAAGTCTTAAATCTCTGATTATTTCACTTCGCTCTATTGTTTTTATGTCTGAATGGAGATATTTTACCTTGATTCCATTTTCTGATAAATAATCGGTCAAATCTTCTGCCATTCTTTTTGTGAGTGTTGTAACAAGAACTCTTTCTTTTTTCTCAATAGTTTTGTGGATATTTCCTATCAAATCATCAATTTGATTTTCAACTGGTTTTACTTCAATTAATGGGTCCAAAAGTCCAGTTGGTCTTATAATTTGTTCAACAACTTTTCCACCAGTTTTCTCCATTTCATATGGGCCTGGAGTTGCTGAAACATAGATAGTTTGATTTATTAACTTTTCAAATTCCTTGAATTTTAAAGGCCTGTTGTCAAGGGCTGATGGAAGTCTAAAACCAAAATCTACAAGATTTTGCTTTCTTGACCTGTCGCCTTCGTACATTCCTCCAACTTGGGGAATTGAAACGTGAGATTCGTCTACAAAAAGTACAAAATCGTCTGGGAAATAATCTATTAATGTGTAAGGTCTTGAGCCTGGCTCTCTTTGGGATAAGTGTCTTGAATAATTTTCTATTCCAGAACAAAATCCTATTTCTTCAAGCATTTCTATATCATAATTTGTTCTTTGCTCAAGCCTTTGGGCTTCTACCAATTTATTTTCATTTTCAAGCTCGGCCAGCCTTTCCTTTAATTCTTCTTTTATGGTTGTAATGGCTGCGGCAGCTTTTTCGGCACTTGTTGCGTAGTGACTTGCAGGATAAATATAACCGTGGGAGATGTGGCTTATAACTTTTCCTGTTAATGAATCAAATTCTGAAATCCTATCAATTTCATCTCCAAAAAATTCTACCCTAATCGCTTTTTCTTCGTTTCCTGCTGGGAAAATATCCAAAACATCTCCCCTTTTTCTAAAAGTTCCACGAGAAAAATCAAAATCATTTCTTACAAATTGTCTTTCGATTAATTCCTTCATAACTTCTTCTGGGGAAATTTCTTGGCCTGGTCTTAATGATAAAACCAATTTTCTGTATTCTTCTGGATCTCCCAAGCCATAAATACAAGAAACACTTGCCACAATTATTACATCTCGTCTTTCAAACAAACTCATGGTCGCTGAGTGTCTTAATTTATCAATTTCATCATTGATTGAAGAATCTTTTGCAATATAAGTGTCGGTTGCCGCAACATAGGCTTCTGGTTGGTAATAATCGTAATATGAAACGAAGTATTCAACGGCATTGTCCGGGAAAAATTCTTTAAATTCTGTAAATAATTGGTAGGCTAGTGTTTTGTTGTGGGCAAGAACGAGGGTTGGTCTTTGGACATCTTGAATTATATTTGCCATGGTAAAAGTTTTTCCAGAACCTGTAACTCCTTGGAGGATTTGGTGGTGCTTTCCTTCTTTTATTCCCTCGGCAAGTTCTTTTATTGCCTCTGGTTGGTCTCCTTTTGGAGTGTAGTCTGATTTTAAAATAAATTTATTTTCTTTCATTAAACACTTCCTTTATGTAAATCTAAATTTATTAATATTCGCTTTTAAAAAATCTAATTTAAGTCTTTTCCAATATACACTTATAGGATTTAAATTCAACTTATTTAGTCGGGATTAAAAGCTTTAAATCTTGCCACAAATCCCCCTTTCTGCTATAATTTTTTGTGAATATAGATGCAAATTTAAATTAATTTTTAAAATATTCTTAATTTTTAAGAAAATTATAAATAAATGCATTTGAGAAAAATATACAACAAAAAGATATGGAGAGATTTCTACCCTCACTCGCTTCGCTATTTTGTCGAGATGGCTAATGGGTGTTTTCAATTAAAATTTTTTAATTGGAATTTAAAGGCTTAAAATATAAAATGATTTTAAATTTATGAAAGGTATATATATGGAAATTTTTAGAAATATGAAAAAAGAAAGAAAAAGAGATTTAATAAGTCTAATTTTTTATGCAATTTTACTTCTTATAATAACTTATTTTTACAAGAAAAATGGGAAGAATTTTTTTGTAGTCCTTTCCTATTTAATAATTTATCTTGTTATGGGAACAGAAATTTTTATAGGAGCTATTGAGGCTTTTGGGGAAAAAAGATTTGCTGATAAAAATTTCCTTATTACTTTATCAAGCTTTATTTCTTTTTTTATAGGATTTTTCCTTGAAGCAAATCTAATAATACTCTTATTTGATTTAGGTGATTTTTTTGAAAAACTTGCTTTTGAAAAGGCAAAAGAAAATTTCATAAATCTTTCAGATATAGTTCCAAAAAATGTAAATAAGCTTTTAAAAGATGGATCAATAGTAAAAATTTCCACAAGAAATATAAAAAAGGGCGACATTCTTCTTGCAAGGGAAGGTGAAAAAATCCCAGTTGAAGGAAAAGTAATCTCGGGTGAAGGGCTTTTGGATACTTCGATTTTAAACGGAGAAAATCGTCCTATTGAAGTAAAAGAAAAAAGCCAAGTCTTTTCTGCTTCTGTTTTAAAAACTGGGCAAATAAGATATGAAGCTCAAAAAAATTTTGAGGATTCTTTGACTTTTGAAATTTTAGATCTGATAAAAAAATCTAGAAAAACAAATTCTGAAAGTGAAAAAATAATAAGAAATTTTTCTAAGATTTTTACACCAATAGTTTTTGCCCTAGCAATTTTTCTTGCAGTAGTTCCTGCAGTTTTGGGAGCAAATATTGGGAAATTTTTGCAAAAATCAATTTCTTTTATGATTATAGCAAGTCCTACAAGTCTAATTTTAGGCACTAGTCTACCATATATATATGGCTTGATTCTTTCAAATAAAAATAAAATTCTTGTCAAAAATAAAAAAACTTTTGAAAAAATAATCGACAGCCAATATTTTTACACAAATATGACAAAAACCTTGACTGTTGGGGAGTTTGAAGTTAAAGATATAATTTATTATGGAAATTATAATAAAAATTTGATTTTGGATTATCTTTACAATTTGGAAAAATTATCATCAAGCCAAATTGGAAAATCTATTGTAAATAAGCTTAAAAGGAGAGACAATCCTTCATATTTTTTGGCAAGTGAGATTGTAAATGACCTCGATATTTGGGCAAAAACTTATGATAATGAGGAAATAAAAATTGGTAGAAAAGAATTTGTAAATGCCCATGATGATTCTTTTGATAAGGCAATTTATATGAGCTTGAATGATAATTTAGTTTGTAAAATTGTTTTGGAAGATTTCCTAAAAGATGATGTAAAAGAAAGTATAGACTATTTGAAAAATGAATTTTCTGATATAGCAATTCTTTCTTCAAACGATGAAATGGAAGTTAAAAATCTTGCAAAAGACCTTGAAATTTCCTATGCCTTTGACCTTTTTCCTGAAGATAAATTAAATCTTATTTTAAATGAAGAAAAAAATGGTCATAAAATTGTTTTTGTTGGAGATGATGAGATAGACAAAGATGCTTTTAAAGTATCAAATGTTGGAATTAGTTTGGCAAAAAAAGACTGTAGTTTTAATTTTAAAAATTTGGATGTAATAATTTTTGATAAGGCCTTTGGAAAGACAAAAGATTTGGTGAAAATTTCAAAAATTATTGATATAAAAGCAAAAAAAAATCTAGCAATAATTATGATTACAAAAATTCTTCTAATGATTTTAAGTATTATTGGATATGGACCAATTTGGCTTTCAATTGTTGGGGATGTTGGAATTTTGATCTTTACCATTATTTCATCAGCAAATATTTTAAAGAAAAAAATATAGCAGGAAAATTAAAACTTCCTGCTAATTTTTTTATACATTTCTAGTTATAGTAAAATCATCTTCATTTTCTATAATTTTATTTTCTCCTTCAATATCACCTGTTAAATCTAAATAATTATCTGCAAGTCTTGCTGCAATAATAGGAGAAATCAAAATAAAATATATACCCAAAATTCCACTTCCTGCTATAATAATTCCTAGACCCATTTGAGGACTATCCGCTCCTACGCTTATTCCAATAATTATCCCAAAAGCAAGAATAATAGGTAAAACTATATACAACAAATATAAAAGGATAGTTTTTCCAAATAATTTTCCACCAATTGAAAATACGCTTTTAAAAGCATTCGTAATTGATTGATCTTTATTTCTAGGATCTGAAACTATGTGATTTGCATAGGCTGTAAAAATTGCTAGAATTGCAGTAAGAATTGTTCCAAGTAAACCTGCTGATAAAATTCCTGCTGGATTATCTTTTACAGCAGCAAGTCCAGCTCCTCCACCAAAACCTACACTTAAAACAACCGTGATTGCTATAAGCAATAAATTTACAATAATTGCTTTTTTATCTAATTTTCCAATTTGATTTAAATAATCTCCAATGCTTCCCTTTCTATTATTTATCAAAGCTGAAGCAATAATAAATGATCCCAGCCAAGTTATAATAGAACTAAAAATAGAGTAAATTACACTTTCATTTGCCCTATCTCCAAAAGCTAAAAAAAGACCGAAAGATAGAGCTGCAATTATAATTTCAACTAGGATAATTGATCCGTAACTATATTCTCTTTTCATAATATTCCTTTCTATTTTTCATAAATTTCCATCTTCTACAAATATTTATACCCAAATGTTTTTCTATAAATAAAATAATTATGGGTATAAGCAAAAAAGAGGTGATAAAATGGAATACAAAATTAATGAAAAAGAAAATCAAGTACAAGTTTTTGATGGGGATAAAAAAATTGGTTTTATAAGTCTAGTAAATAAGGGAGATTTGATAGATGCTCCCCACACAGAAGTTGACAATGAATACGGTGGCCAAGGAATAGCAGGAAAATTGGTTGACAAATTGGTAGAATATGCAAGGGAAAATAATAAAAAAATAATTCCAACCTGCCCTTATATAAAAAATAAATTTGAAAAAGATGAAAAATATAAGGATGTATATTTTAAATAAAATATTTTAATCTAAAAATCTCTCGATTGACTTTCGAGAGATTATTTTTTTCTTCTTCTATAAAATATTCCTATAATAATCAAATAAATTATCACAAATCCAATAAAGCCTTTTGAAAGAGAATTTGTATTAAGGATTTTGTCTATGGTTTTCATAAAAATTGGAGCTATAAATACTCCTGTATTACAACCTATAAAAATTAAATTTGTGGCAATTCTTGAACTGTGCCCTTTCACATATTTGGGAACTTCTGCAAATATATAGGGCATGCACATGGATTGACCAAAAGTCAAAAGCAAAATGCAAAGTAAAAATCCTATTAGATTTTTGTCAAAATTAACTATCAAAAAATTTGCCAAAACAAAAAATCCAAGTCCAAAAAACATGGTCTTATTTTTTAATTTTCTATTAATTGGAGTAAATAAAAACGCTGAAACCATGCCAACAATTGGAACGAAATTTAAATAGAAACTTATATTTACATCCATACCACGACTTAAGCTTGCCACAAAAGGAAATCTCATTGTCATGGCACTTGCATTTAATAGAACAATCATTGCAAAAAATATAAAAAGAAAAATATTTGAGTTAAAATTAATTTTTGCCTCATCTTTCCTTATTTTCACATCTTCTACATTAAATTTAAAAAATACCAAAATCAAAAAGGCAGACGTATAAAGTAAAAATGTATAAATATAATTAATTTTTACAAGAATTCCTGCAAGAGAAAATAGTATTATTTGTCCAATAAATTCTGCAGCATTTCTTAGTCCGTGAAGTTTGGTTCTTTCTTTGTCATCGTGATAAAGTAAATTTATATAATTTGCCGAATGCCCATTAAACATACCAAGACCTGCACCTAGGATAAATCTTGAAATAATTATTCCAGGATAAGTTTTAAAAATTACAGGAATAAGCCCGCTAATTCCAACAAGGCCAAGGCCCAAAAGAATAGTTTTTTTAAGGCCTAGCCAAATAGCAATATATTCTGCCAAAAATATAAAAATCATTACAGTAAAACTTGAAAGGGTAATTATAAATTCAGCTTCATTTCTTGTAAGATTGAAAGCTTCTTGGATATAGACTAAACTTCCAGAAATTATGCTGTTACTTGTTAAAATCAAAGAAATTGATAAAATAGCAAGCTTCTGTCTTAAAGAATTTTCTTTCATTGGCGCTCCACATATTTATCAAATAAAACTTGGGAAAAATCGATTAAATCGTGAGAAAATTCATTTCTCAAATATTTTTCATCCAAATCTCCAAGCCTAACCCTATCAAGAGCATCAGCATCTTTGAAAAGTCCTGACAAATATTTTGCCCTTGAAATATTTTTTACAAAAAATTCATCTATGGTTTGATCCATAATCTTGTCAGGTCTTGAATGAACTGCCAAAACTGCTTGGAGAATATTTTTATCATTTTCCTTTATTTTTGCATAATCTATTGAATATAAAGCTGCCCTATAACCATGTTCAGTATCATAAGAATCATCAACTCTTTTTGTATCATGAAGAGCTGCAGCATATCTTAAAATATTTGTATCATCTTCATTTAATTTATAATTAAAAGCCAAAAGCATAGAAAGCAAAATCACCCTTTCAATATGACCTTGACCGTGGATGCGACTTTGGTAAAGAATTTTTGTATTCAAATTTTCATAAGTTTCTAGCAAAACTTCATAATAAGAAGAATTTTTAAAATTTTTAAAAAATTCATAATCATCTAGCCACTTATCTTCATTTAAAATTTCTAAAATAAGCATAAATTACTCCTTTTATTTCTACTTAATTATTATTATATCAAATTGGGTAAATATTTTATATAAATAAGTAGGTGATAAAAATGTTTATGAAAAGAGAAGATATAGAAAATAAAATAATAGAATGTATAGAAAAATCAAAAAAATACAAGGGAGTTGGAGAAGTTGCATCATACATACCAGAACTTGAAAATGTAGATAAAGATGTCTTTGCCCTATCGATTGTTACAACGAGTGGAGATGTTTATAATTTTGGAGAAAGTGAAAAAATATTTTCTGTTCAATCAATTTCAAAAATTTTTACCTTGATTATGGCATTAAAAGACAATACAATCGATGAAGTTTTTTCAAAAGTTGGAACAGAACCAACCAGATACGAATTTAATTCTCTAATTCCAATCGATCAAAGAGCTGCAAACCCCTTTATAAATGCAGGCGCAATAACAACGACCTCAATGATTTATGGAAAAAGCAAGGAAGAAAAATTTGAAAGAGTAATAGAATTAATAGACGAAATGAGCCAAGGTGGAAATTTTTCTTTTATGGAAGATATTTATAAATCAGAAATTTCCACCACAGACAGAAACAGGGCCATTGCCTATTATTTAAAAAGTAAAAATATTTTCAACCAAAACGCCGACGAAGTTTTGGATTTATACGTAAGAATTTGTGCAATAGGATCAAACGTAGAAACACTTGCAAGATTTGGGGCGGTCCTTGCAAACGAAGGCTTTGACATATACTCCTCAAATTTAATAGTTCCACAAAACATTGTACAAATGACAATCGCCCAAATGGCATCATGCGGAATGTACGAAACAAGTGGAGAATATTTAATGAAAGTAGGCATCCCATCAAAATCCGGAGTAGGCGGAGGAATTTTGGGAGTAGTACCAAATAAATGCGGCATATGCGTATATTCCCCAAGACTAGACAAGTCAGGAAACTCCGTTGTTGGAAAAAATTTATTAAAAATTTTATCAGCAGACTTAGGGCTTAATATATTTCTGTAGAAATTAATGAAAGACTTTTTTGAATAAAAAATTTAATAAAATAATAAATCATAATATTTTTTTAATTCTTCGTTACTAAGGGGACAAATTAGGGGACTTCCGATTGTCCCCACAATTTTTCCCCTTAAACCCCTTTCAACGAACCCCCTTAACCGGCCCTTGCAGGGAGCAAAATTAGAAAGAAACTTACGTTTCTTTCATTTTTTTGATCTTATTAGCCAAATTTAATTAGAATAAAAACCAAAAATAAATAAATTCAAAATTCATTAAAAGAGAAAAAATAACTCACTAACGTTCAAACAATTTTTTCTCTAATAATTCACTTGATTTTATTATTATTTTTAAACAGAAGTCAAATTTAAAAAAATCGAAAGAAGCGTAAGCTTCTTACAAGAAAAGCTCCATGCAATGGTCGGTTGTAGGGGGGCAAAAAAGTGGGGGTCGTTAGGGGGAGGAAAAAGGGGGAGAATCGAAACTCCCCCTTTTCCTCCCCCTAACATTGCGAAGAATTAATTTTATATAACAGTTCATCTTTATGAAGAAACAAAAAAATAAGCTTTTTCAAGCTACTTAGACTGTTGTAAAAATAATAGAATTATTTATCAACAGAAAATAAACAACTGGTGATTTCGGTAATTTATCCCGAATTATCGTGTGTAATGAGCCGATAAATTTCATGAGATCTCTCCATGCGTTCGTTTCACTCACTTAGTCGAGATGGGTTAAATCCTTCTTAATTTTTAATTACTAATAATTCATTAAATACATTTTTATTTAGTAAATAACAAAATTTTAAAAATAATTATTTTATTAATAATAGAAGTAAATTTATATAACAAAAAAAGAAGCTTTATTTCAAGCTTCTAAAAATTATAAAGATTTCAACATATCCACATATCTAGGCATTGAATAATTTTCTCTGGAAATTTCTTTTTCTAGCTTATCTGCAACTTCTCTTATTTCTTCTGTACTTTTTCTTGTTTTTTCTTGGATGTAGATTGTTTTTTCTTCTATTTCTTTTATATTTTCAAAGTATATTAAAATTTCTTTAATTTTATCCCCGTATTCCAAGAGTGTTTTTACATTTTCATTTATTCTTTTTGCCTTTTCTTCTAATTTTTCATTTTCTAAAAAGGCAAGGTAAGATTTTATTTCTTTTATTTCTTTCATAGCTGATGGAAGGATTTCTTGGTAGATTAAATTTGATAAAATTTCAAGCTCTTGTTGGCAAAATTTTATTATTTCTTCAAATTCTACATTTATTATTGAATCTATTTCTTTTTGGTTAAATATTTCTTCTTCCTTGTAAATATCGTAGGAAGAATTTTTTTTGGCGAAAAGTAAAGCATCTAGGAAGGTTTTGTGGTTTTGAAGTCCTCTTTTTTCTGCTTCTTTTATCCATTCTTTTGAATAGCCATCTCCTTGGAATAAAATTTTCCCATTTTCCTTGTAAGTTTCTTTTACAATTTTATAAACTTCAGTTTTTAGGTCTTCGTCAGACTTGCCTTCAAGCCTTTGTCCAAATTCTTTTAAAACTTTTGCCATGGCAAGATTTATAAGAGTATTTAAATCCGCAGCTGATTTTGATGAACCGAGCATCCTAAATTCAAATTTATTTCCTGTAAAGGCAATTGGTGAGGTCCTGTTTCTGTCTGATGAATCCGTTTCAATTTCACCAAGATGAGGAATTTTCACCTTGTTATTTATATCTTTGATTTTTTCATCATTTGCAATTGATTTTAAAATATTTTCTAAATCTTCCCCTATAAAAACTGAAATAATTGATGGAGGTGCCTCGTTTCCCCCAAGCCTATAATCGTTTGAAACTGAAGATGATGAAAGTCTAATTTGGTTTTGATAAAGATCACAAACTTTAATCATTGCAGATAAAAATAACAAAAATAAATGATTGTTTTTTGGATCATTTCCTGGTGAAAAACAATTTTTACCATAATTTGTTGCAAGGGAATAATTATTGTGTTTTCCACTTCCAGCCATATTTTTGAATGGTTTTTCTTTTAAAAGACAAGCTAAATTGTGTTTGATTGCAGTTTTTTCCAAAATATGCATCAATAATTGGTTGTTATCAACAGAAATATTGGAATTTTCAAACATAATTGCAATTTCAAATTGGTTTGGTCCAACTTCATTGTGCTCAGCTTCCATATAAATTCCCAAATCGTACAATTGTTCATTCACATCTTCAAAAAAATCATTAACTCTTTGAGGAATTGCTCCAAGATAGTGGGAAATTATTTCTTTTTCAACCATAGTATCACGCCCAACAAGACTCATCCCACAATATTCAAGATCAATTCTTTTATCATAAAATTCCCTATCAATTAAATAAAATTCTTGTTCAAGACCTACCTTGGACTTAACCCTATAAGTTTTTTGATCTTTTAAAAACATATTACAAATTGGACTTGCAGCCTTTGAAAGTCTATTCATAGATTCAATCAGGGGCAATTTTTTGTCGAGTTTTTCCCCATAAAATGAAACAAAAACTGAAGGAATATATAAAACCTTATCTTCAATAAAAGAATTTGCAGTCAAATCCCAATATGTATAACCACGCGCTTCAAAAGTTGATCTCATTCCTCCTGAAGGAAACGATGAAGCATCCGGCTCTCCTTTTATAAGTTCTTTCCCAGAAAATCTATTAATAGGATTGTGTTTGTCATCTCTATTTAAAAATGCTGTTTTTTTGTTGGCAGTTTTTCCATTTAAAGGTTGAAACCAATGAGTATAAGAAGTTGCTCCTTTTGAAAGTGCCCAAATTTTCATAGCGTGAGCAATTGAATCAGCAGTTTCCTTGTCAAGAATATCATTATTTCTTGCAGCTTCCTTCCATTTTAAATAAACAGGATAGGGAACATTTTCTTTCATTGTTTTTTTATCAAAAGCTAAATTTCCAAATTTTTTTAGATTCATATTTTTACCTTTCTTGGTTTAAAAAATTTTTCAAATTAATTATATCACAATTTTTTTAATTTAATTTCAAAAAATAAATTTTATTTACATATAAAATTTAATTAATTGACAGTCAATCAATATAATGATAAATTAATAGTAGTTGAAATTTAAATAATTTGAGGATGGGAAAATGAGAAAAAACAAAAAAATAATTTTACTATTATCTGGACTTATTTCTTTACAATTATTTACACCAACAAAGGTTTCAAAGGCAAAATCTTTGCTAATTAATTATGATCTTGCAGAAGGTGTCAATGTAAGAGAAAAAAAATCCTTTGCAGATGATTCTAAAATTCTAGGAGGAATCGATTATCCAGATTTTTATGAAATTAAAGATTCCGATAAAGATTGGTATAAAATTGATTTTAATGGAAAAGATGGATATGTATCAAAAGTTTGGTTTCATGAACTTGACGATATAAAAGCAATCAAAGACGGCAAAATCTACGAAAAAGCTGATGACAAGTCCAAAGAAATTTCTACTTTCAAAGAAAAAGAAAAAATAGACTTGGTGAATTTTGATTCAAATACAAATTTTGTAAAAGTAAAAAAAGGCGACAAAACTGGCTTTGCAAAAATTGATTCTTTTGATATTTCTAAAAAAGATCAAAAAGATTTGGATAAATTAAAAGATAAATACAAAAAAATCTACGATTCTGTAAAAAGATATATGGATTATTTGGATAGAAATAATTTGAGCTTGTACCCAGTCGATGAAAAAGAAATAGCTGAAGAAAATGATATTGTTAGAGAATATGTAGAAGATGAACCAGAAGAAAACACTGAAGAAATTGAATATGTTTATTATACAGTTTCTGGAGATGATATTGGTTCACAAGCCTACAATTTTGCAACAAATTTCATAGGAAATCCATATGTTTGGGGTGGAACAAGTCTTACAAATGGAGTTGATTGCTCAGGCTTTACCCAACAAGTTTACGGAAAATTTGGAATTGGCCTTCCTCACTTCGCCCAAAGCCAAGCAGATTATGGAAAAACTATAAGGCTTGGTGAGGAAAAAGCTGGCGATTTGGTATTTTTTGGAACAAGCCTTTCAAATATTACCCACGTGGCAATAGCAGACGGCCAAGGCGGAATAGTTCACGCAGCAAATCCAAGAGATGGAATAATAACATCAGGAATTGGTAATCCCATAATAATAAAAAGATTAATTGAAGAATAAAATACACCCTTTGCGGTGTATTTTTTTATTGTGCCATAAAAAAAATGGTGCTATAATAAGTTAAAAGATTAAATTTTATAGAAATAAATTAGTAAATATAAGGAGTTAGAAATGACAGATACATTAAATCCATTAGAATCTGCACAATTACAAATAAAAAAAGCTTGCGAGAAATTAAATTTAAATCCAGCAGTTTATGAAATTTTAAAAGAGCCTCAAAGAGTTATTGAAATTTCTATTCCAGTAAAAATGGATGATGGGTCTTTGAAAGTTTTTAAAGGATATAGGTCAGCCCACAATCATGCTCTTGGACCTTCAAAAGGCGGAGTAAGGTTTCACCAAAATGTAAATTTGGAAGAAGTTAAGGCTCTTTCAACTTGGATGAGTTTAAAAGCAGGACTTTTGGCTCTTCCCTATGGTGGAGGAAAAGGCGGAATAGCTGTTGATCCAAAAAAATTATCGGAAAGAGAAATAGAATCTTTATCTCGTGGATATATCAGAGGCCTTTATAAATATTTGGGAGAAAGAATTGATATCCCTGCTCCTGACGTAAATACAAATGGGCAAATAATGTCATATTTTGTCGATGAATATATAAAATTAAATGGCGACAAGGAAGATTTAGGAACTTTTACAGGAAAGCCATTAATTCTTGGAGGAAGTCTAGGACGAAATGAAGCCACTGGATATGGAGTTGTAATTTCTACAAAATATGTAGCAAAAAAACTTGGCATTGATTTGAAAAATGCAGAAATCGGTCTTCAAGGTTTTGGAAATGTTGGAAGTTTTACCTTAAAATATTTACAAGAAGAAGGTGCTAAAGTTAAATATCTTTCAATAAGGGATGAAAGTGAAGAATGTGGACGCTCTGCCCTATATTCTGAAAATGGATTTGATTATGAATCTTTGCAAAAATATAGGGATAAAAACAAAAGTCTTGTTGGCTATCCAAAGGCAAAAAAAATTTCTGACCAAGAATTTTGGACACATAAATTTGATATTTTAATTCCAGCAGCTCTTGAAAATATAATTACAGAAAAAATCGCCAAAAATTTAGATGTAAAATTAATAGCAGAAGGCGCAAATGGCCCAACAACCCCAGAAGCTGATGAAATTTTAAAAGAAAAAAATGTAGAAATAATTCCAGATATCTTGGCAAATTCAGGCGGAGTTTTGGTTTCATATTATGAATGGGTTCAAAACCAATATGGATCTTATTGGACAAAAGAAGAAGTCCAAGAAAAACAAGAAAAAGATATGACCAAGGCAATTGAAGGAATTTTTAAAATAAAATACCAATATAAAACAGATATAAGAGAAGCAGCCTATATGTTTGCTATAAAAAGAATAGCAGAAGCAATGAAGCTTCGTGGTTGGTATTAAAATATAATATATTTTCAATTAAAAAATTTAACATCTAATCTTTAGCTTAAATATAACTATAAAAATCAACCCATCTCGAGCCTTGTCGAGAGATCTCCTTACTTTATTTTATCTAAAAAATTCACTTATCATTTGAGATCTCCCCAATTGGTGAGATGGGGTTTTGTTTTTTATTTATAATTTTTTTATTTAATTATTTGAACTATCATTACTTGAATTTGATGTAAATGATGAGAATAAGTCTTTGAAAAATTGTACTATTTTATCCCAAAGACCTGATTCTTTTATATCATTTCCTACCTTGTCTATGTCTTCTTTATTGTCTTGGTAGAATTTTTTTCCTTTTTCTGTAGCTATTCCTGCGAATTTTTTTAGGTTTTCTTCTACATTTTTGCTGTCAATTGCTGGACTTTCTTGGTATTTTTCAAAATAATTTACTAGAATTTGTATATTATTATTTGATAATATATCTCCCATATTTACATTTTTTAATGCGTCTTGGATGAAAACTTGGATTTGTCCACTATCTGCTGTTTTGCCGTTTTTGTCTTTATAGTCTTTTAAATCTTGTTTTACTTCTGCAACTGCTTGGTCTAGTTTGTCCTTGTCAAATGATTCATTATTTTCATTTTCATCACTTATTTTTTTTAATGTTCCAAGTTCTTCTTGGGCCGTTTGAGTGCTTTCTGTATCAACTTTTTCTCCAGACATTTCTAAAGCCTTATAAACTCCAACAAGAGCAGATTCTCCTGTAACTTGAGTTGGACTTGCCACTTTTATTTCTGCATCTGAAATTCCTGATGTGATTGCTGCATTTGTATATTGGCTTTGAGTAATTGATGTAATATTTTCTGGTGTCAAAATTTCAACTTTGATTCCACTTCCTTTTGGAAGTTTTTTTACTGAAACTGATGAAATCATATTATAATCTTCTGCCCTATAACCTAAATATTTTTCGCAATCTGATCCGTTTACACTTTCCATGTTTATATCGTCAGATAGACCTAATTTGTTTTTTACATTTTCTATTTGATTTTGATTTAATCCTGCACCGTACATATATGACTCTTTGCTCGAATCAAAATTTCCTACTGCCTTTGAAACTGATGGAATAATCAAAACTAAAGCAAAAATTAAAATTTTTGATAATTTATTTTTAAATATCTTTTTCATAAAATCTCCTTATAATTTTTCAATTTTTTCTACTAATTTATCAAGGTCGTTTTCTTCAACTTCTTCAATTTTCCCTTGGTCAATTAAACTTGTAATTTCTGGATTTATTGCAAGTTTTGCTACTGTATCAATTTTAAATTTCTCAGCAATTTCGTCTGTTTTTCCTTCTCCAAATATTTTATAAATATTTCCAGTATCTGGAGCTTTAAAATATGACATATTTTCAACAATTCCAATAATCTCCTTGCCCATCATTTTTGCCATATTTAAGGATTTTTCTACAACCATTCCAACCAAATCTTGAGGAGTTGTAACTGCAATTACCCCATCGATATTTAGAGATTGGAAAACTGTTAGGGGAATATCGCTTGTTCCTGGTGGCATATCAACCAAAAGATAATCTATTTCTCCCCAATCAACATCTGTGTAAAATTGTTTTAAAACATTATTTACAATTGATGATCTCCAAACAACTGGAGCTGATTTATCTTCTAAAACCAGATTTATTGACATGATTTTTATTCCGCCCACACTTTCTGGTGCAAGCAAGGTTCCATCTTCAAGACTTCTTACGCTTTCTTTTATGCCAAAAGCTTGTGGGATTGATGGGCCTGTAATATCCGCATCCAAAATTGCAACTTTTTTTCCATTTTTAGAAAGTTTTGCTGCAAGCATACTTGTTACAGAAGATTTTCCAACTCCTCCCTTTCCTGACATAACTGCTATAGTTTTTTTAATTTGAGATCCCTCTCTAGTTTTTATTTTAAATTTATCAAAATTCATTTTATTTTCTGTCATTTCTAACTCCTTTATGTTTCTTGCAAATATATTATATGGTATTTTCTATAATTTTCTATTTATATTTTTCTAATAATTTTACTTTTCAATTTTACAAGAAAATTTTGTCAAAAAAAAGTTTAAATTTTTTCGAAAATTATAATTTTTCATTTAAAAATATAAATATTTATTTGACAAATGTAAATTGAGGATGTATTATTAGTTTAAGATTAAATATAAAAACTTTGAAAAGAAGAGTAGCTAATAAATTATAGGCACAGAGAATCTTTGTTTGGTGAAAAAAGATCTTATAATCTTAGTGAATAAAGACTTAGAGTTACATCGAGGATGTTTTGATTCGGTGTCGTGATTTGCACGTTATAGCAAAGGGGTATAATTTTGTACTTTCTTATTGGATCCTTTGAAAGTATATTTTGTACTTAATAAGGATATTTTTGTGAAAAAATATTAAATTTGGGTGGTAACACGGTCTTCGTCCCTTGAGGGATGAGGACCGTGTTTTATATTTAATTCTTAAATTAAATTACGAAAAAAATAAAAATATTTGGAGGAGAAAATGAAAAGAATAATTAAGTTCTTGGTAGCTTTTGTTTTTGCTTTCGTTTTTACAATGGAAGTTTCACACGCTGATGAGGACACATTTAAGGTTGGTATGGAAGTAAATTATGCTCCTTTTAACTTTGCACAAGTTAATGATGCTAATGGAGCTGTTGAAGTTAAAAATTCTAAGGGAGAATTTGCAAATGGATACGATGTTCAAATAGCTAAAAGAATTGCTGATCAATTGGGCAAAAAATTAGAAATTTATAAAATTGAATGGGACGGCCTTCCACCTGCCCTTACAAGTGGAAAAATCGATGCGATTATTGCTGGTATGAGTCCAACTGCTGAAAGAAAAAAAGAAATTGACTTTACCGATTCTTATTATGTTTCTGATTTGGTAATAGTTTTGAAAAAAGATTCTTCTTTTGTTAATGCAAAATCTTTAAACGATTTTAAGAAAGCAAAAGTTACTGGTCAATTAAATACCTTCCATTACACAGTATTAGATCAAATTGAAGGTCTTGATAAACAAGCTGCTATGGAATCTTTCCCATCAATGATTTCCGCAACAAAATCTGGAAATATTGACGGTTATGTTTCAGAAAAACCAGGAGCCATGTCAGCAGTTTCTGCAAATAATGACTTGACTTATGTCGAATTTGCAAAAGGCAAGGGATTTGAAACTTCATCAGAAGATACATCAATTGCCGTAGGTCTTAGGAAAAATTCTCAAATGAAAGATCAAATAAATGAAATTTTATCTCAAATGAATACCAAAGACCAAGATAAGATAATGAATGAAATGGTAAAGTTAGCTGAAAATGATGGAAGTGAAGTTTCATTTTTTGGTCAAATGAAGGCAATCTGGAATGAATATTCTTCCCTTTTTATAAACGGAATTTTTTCAACCCTATTCATTTCAATAATTTCAACTTTAATTGGATTTGTAATAGGTCTTGTAGTTGCAGTTATTAGAAAAATAAATGTTGATAAAAATAGAAATATTTTCGCCTACATTTTACACAAAATAATTAATTTTATTTTAGTTTGTTATATAGAAATATTTAGGGGAACTCCAATGATGGTTCAAGCAATCCTGATATTTTATGGGGCAAAACAATTCTTATCAATCGATATGTCAACCATGCTTGCAGCTTTTATAATTGTTTCAATTAATACTGGAGCATATTTATCAGAAGTTGTAAGAGGAGGAATAAATTCAGTTGACGAAGGACAATTTGAAGCTTGTAAGGCTTTAGGAATGACCCACTCTCAAACCATGTTTAATGTAGTAATTCCTCAAACAATCAAATCAATTTTGCCAGCAATTGCAAATGAATTTGTAGTAAACATAAAAGATACATCAGTATTAAACGTAATCAGTGTAACAGAATTATTCTTTGTATCAAAATCAATAGCAGGTTCAACCTATCAAATTTTCCAAACATATTTGATAACAGCTATAATTTATTTCATACTAACATTCTTAACAACAAGAATAATCTTATTAGTTGAAAGAAGATTTAATAACAAAGAATTCACACTCGGATCAGTAACAGGAGGAATCCATGCCTAGTATTATAAAAGTAAATAATTTAGAGAAAAAATTTGGACAAAATTTAGTTTTAAAAGATATAAATATGGAAGTTCAAAAAGGAGAAGTAGTAACAATAATTGGATCTTCAGGATCTGGAAAATCTACCCTTTTAAGATGTTTAAATTTATTAGAAGAGCCAACAAGCGGAGAAATTTTATATAAAAATGAGAATATTTTAGATAAAAAATTTGACCTTAGAGCCTACAGAACAAAAGTAGGTATGGTTTTTCAAAATTTCAATTTATTTGAAAACAAAACCGTTCTAGACAACTGCACCCTAAGCCAAGAAAAAGTTTTAAAAATTTCAAAAAAAGATGCAGAAGAAAAAGCAAAAAAATTCCTTCAACTTGTTGGCATGGACCAATATATAAAGGCAAAGCCATCACAAATTTCCGGTGGACAAAAACAAAGAGTAGCAATAGCAAGAGCCCTTTGCATGGATCCAGAAGTTTTACTTTTCGATGAACCAACAAGCGCCCTTGACCCAGAGATGGTCGGAGAAGTTTTGGAAGTTATGACAAAACTTGCAAAAGAAGGAATTACAATGATAGTGGTAACCCACGAAATGGATTTTGCAAGAGAAGTTTCAACGAGAGTTTTGTTTATGAATGAAGGAATAATTCTAGAAGAAGGCTCTCCAGAAGAAATTTTCACAAATCCAAAAAATCAAAGAACCAAAGATTTCTTAAAAAGATATATGGGATAAAATATGTTTTTTCAAAATAAGTTTATTTATCGTGAAATATAAGGTATAAATAAGAATTTCCGATAAAACTTTGTACAAATTTTCCCTTATTTTGAAAAAAATTTTAATGAAAAACCATAAAATATTTTAAAATTAAAAGGTGGTATTGCAGAAAATATAATTTAATCTGTAAGACCACCTTTTTCTATCTCAATTTATCCAAAGTCACTAAAGCTAAAAAAATCCCCAAAATTATTAATTTCAGGGATTGTATAAATTTATTTTCTTTTATTTTATTATTTTTTCTTTATATTATGCAGTCATCTCTTCTAAATCTTTTTCTACGCTTGAAATTGGTGAAATATTAAAATTTTCTACCAAGAAATTTACTACAGTTTCTGATAAGAAAGCTGGAAGTGTTGGTCCAAGATGGATATTTTTTACTCCTAAGCTTAAAAGAGCTAGTAAAACTATTACTGCTTTTTGCTCATACCAAGCTATATTAAATTCTAGTGGTAAATCATTTACTGATTCAAGGCCAAAGGCATCTTGTAATAATAAAGCAGTTTTTACTAAAGAATATGAATCGTTACATTGACCAGCATCCAAAACTCTTGGAATTCCATTAATATCACCAAGATTTAATTTGTTGTACCTATATTTTGCACAACCTGCTGTCAAAATAACATAATCTTTTGGCAATTTTTCTGCAAATTCTGTGTAATAAGATCTTCCCTTATGTCTTCCGTCACATCCTGCCATTACAACAAATTTTTTAATATTTCCAGCCTTAATTTCTTTTACAACATCTCCTGCAAGAGCTTCAACTTGGTTGTGGGCAAAACCTCCAACAATTTTTGTATTTTCTAAATTTTCCGGAGCCTTGCAAGTTTTTGCAAGTTCAATAATTTCTGAGAAATCTTTTTTGCCATTTTCATCTGGATCTATGTGTTTTGAACCAGGGTATCCTGCATTTCCTGTTGTAAATAGCCTATCAAGATAGTCATTATCTTTTTTAAGTGGAACTATACAGTTTGTTGTCATCAAAATTGGTCCATTGAATTTTTGGAATTCTTCATTTTGACTCCACCAAGAATTTCCATAATTTCCATGGAAATGGTCATATTTTTTGAATTTTGGATAATAATTTGCTGGAAGCATTTCTGAGTGGGTGTAAATATCTATTCCCAAATCTTTTGTTTGTTCTAGAAGCATTTCCATATCATTTAGGTCGTGACCAGAAATTAAAATTCCTGGATTATCTCCAGCAGAAAAATCAACTTCAGTGATTTCTGGATTTCCAAATTTTTCTGTATTTGCCTTATCCAAAGTTTCCATTGCCATTAAACCATGTTTTCCAGTTTCCATGGTTAAATCAATTAAATCATTGATATCTTTATCATCTTTTAAAGTTTTTTCCAAAGTTTTGGAGATAAATTTATCAACTTCTTCATTTCTGTAACCCAAAACATTAGCGTGATGGTTGTAAGCTGCCATTCCTTTTAAGCCATAAGTTACAAGTTCAACCAAAGATCTTTCATCTTCATTTACTATATTTAAAACCCCAACTTCAATAGCTTTTCTTTTTAGCTCATCCCTATCATCTGTTGTATATTTTGCAGCATCTGATAAATTTTCAAGTTTATTTTCCTTGATTAATTCATCCTTTGCCTTTATAGTTTCTTCTACCTTATCTAAAATATCTTCCTCATCAAAATTTGCATTTGTAATTGTTACAAACATATTATTTGAAATTAAATCATAATATTTTGAATCGACATTTTGAATTTTATTTAGAATTTCAGCAAGTCCCTTAGTAACATAAATTAACAAGTCTTGGCTGTTCGCAGTATTTTCATCTTTTCCACAAACTCCAACTTTTGTACAGCCCTTGTTGCCGGCTGTTTCTTGACATTGAAAACAAAACATAATAAAATCCTTTCTTTTTTGCTTTTTTTCTTACAATCCTATAATACTAGAAAATTTTTTAATAATCGGTAACCTATGTTACAAATTGAAAATTATTTTTTATCTTCAAGTTTTTTCAAATGAGCCTTGGCAGCTTTTATATATTCTTCCATAACTTTTATTCTTGCATATTTTTTTGAATTTCCCTCAACAATTATCCAAGGAGCATAGCTGGCATTGGTTCTTTCAAGCATTTCATTCATTGCCTCAATATAATCATCCCATTTGTCCCTGTTTCTCCAGTCCTCATCTGTAATTTTATATTGTTTATCAGGATCTCTCTGCCTATCCTTAAATCTTTTTAATTGCTCATCCTTATCAATTGTTACAAAAAATTTCAAAACCAAAGACCCATGATCATAAATTTGCTTTTCCATATCAAGCATTTCATCATAGGCCCTGTCCCATTCATTAGTTTTGGCAAAGCCTTCAACTCTTTCAACCATAACCCTTCCATACCAAGATCTTGAAAAAATTCCTACATAGCCGTCTTTAGGAAGTTTTGTAAAAAATCTCCACAAATAATTTCTTGATAATTCTTCTTTTGATGGGGCAGAAATTCCATGAACACTGTAGAGCCTTGGATCAACTTCTTTAATTAATCTTTCAATAGCTCCATCTTTTCCAGCAGCATCAACCCCCTCAAAAACCAAAACTTGGCTGATACCTTTTTCGTAATACTGATACATTAATTTTGCAACTTCATCTTGGAGTTTATCCTTTTTTTCCTTGTATTCCTTATCAGAAATAGATTTAGAAAGATCAATATTTTGTAAAATATTAGAAGAAGAAACATAATCTCTTTCTACATTTTCATTTTCTTCCCTTTGCCTAATAATTCTTTCCATACCTTGACTAATCCTATCAAGAGTAAGACCCAAAACTTCCTTGCTGGCAGCTTTTTTGTCATTTGAATCAACTATATCCCAACTTGCATAAGAAAAATCAGTAGCATCCAAGGTTTTTTTGAAATGTTTTTCATAATCCTTGTAATTTTTTTGTTGGTCCAAATCTAAACCGTCAATATAAAAATCTTCCTTAAAAGAATTTTCCAAGTTTTCAATTCTTTTTTCCTGTTCCTTTTTATCAATATTTAAGAAAAATTTCAAAATAATTGTTTGATCATCAAAAAGGGCCTTTTCAATAGATTTTATAGAATCTATTCTTTTTTTAATTTGTTTATCAGACAAATTTTTCTTTTCAAAAATTTTATAATAAAAAGACCTATCAAAAATTTTAATCCTACCCTTTTCAGGAACATTTATCCAGAACTTTCTAATAAAAGGATATTTATCATCATAAGATTCATCCTTGTCAAAAACTTCAACATCAAAATTTTTTGCTGCAAAATCACGGCATAAGTCTTTTATCACAAAGCCACGCCCAGAAGATTCCCATCCATCAACAATAATTAAAATCGGAATATCCAAATCATTACAAATCCTAGCAACTCTACCAAGCCTTTCAGCAAGCTCAGAACGCTTAAAATTTTGAAATTTCATTTCCCTATCAACACTAATAATATTTGCCATAAAATCACCTCTTTTGTAATTATTACCCTAAAATAATCTTAATTTGTAAAAATTAAAATTTTACAATTCCTCCTATTTTTTCGATAATTTTTTTCATAAATTTAAAAAAGTCTTGACAAAATTTAAAATGCCTTATATAATTTAACCAATGAAACGTTTTCAATGGATAGTTACTATTGAATTAGGCTAAACCAAACGAGGCTATCATGAGATAGCTTTGTTTGGTTTTTTTTATTAAAATTTGAGATGGTACCAGTATGAAAATATATAAGATTATTAACAACAACATAATTAGCGCTAAAGACGAAAACGAACTAGAAGTAATCCTTATGGGAAAAGGCTTAGGATTTAATAAAAAGAAAGGAGATTTAGTAGAAAAAGAAAAGATAGAAAAAACTTATCACTTAGATAATAAAACTCATCTAGAAAGACTTATTAATCTTTTATCCTCAATTCCGATTGAACACATTGACTTGTGTCTTGACATTGTTTCGCACATTCAAGATAAATTTGATTATAAGTTAAACGAAAATATTTACATAAGTCTTACTGATCACATTTCTTTTGCAATAAAAAGAAGAGAGAAAGGTTATAATTTTACCAACCCTCTCTTGCATGAGGTAAGAAATATTTACAAACAAGAATTTGAATTAGGCTTATATGCTGTAAATTATCTAAATAAAAATTTGAATATTAACTTTGATGAACACGAAGCAAGTTCAATTGCATTACACATTGTAGATGCTGAATATGATAGAAATCCTTCAGAAATTGTATCTCAAATCGAAGATATAAGAGAGATAATTAAAATTATATATGAAGGCCAAATGTCAGAAAATTTATATGGAAAAGATTACATCTTGTATGACTATATAAATAAATTTATTACAAGAATCAAAGAAGGAAAGCAAAAAAATATAAATGATAAAAAGCTATATTACTTTATAAGAAGTAATTATAAAAAAGATTTTATGACTACGCTTTCTATTGTAAGTTTTGTAGAAAATAAATATAAAACTATAGTCACAGATGAAGAAAAAACTATGCTAACTTTACTAATTAACAGAAAAAGAAATACTAATCAATAAAATATAAATGTCAAGGAGGGAAAAATGACTTTTAAAGACAAAATGAAAATGGGCGTGCAGGATTTTGCCCATGCTATGCTACAACCTGTGTTTTTCTTAGTTATACCAGGTTTATTAATTGCACTTTGTTCAATTTTACAACTTAATTTTATGCCAGAAGCAATAAGAAATGCGGGAAACTTTATTTTTACAACTTTCTTATTAGGAAACATTTCACAATTATCCGTTATTTTTTGTGTAGGACTTAGTGCAGGACTTGCAAAAAAGAACAAGGGACAAGCTGCCGTAGTTGGACTTTTAAGTTTTCTAATTTTTATTACAGCAAATAATTTATGGTTAAAAGGACACGACATGCTTGCAACAGCAGATCCAGAATTTGGACTTTCTGGAACTGGTCAAGCTTTGGTTTTAGGTGTTCAAAGTTTGGATATGGGAGTATTTTCAGGAATACTTTTAGGGTGTATAACAGGATATATTTTTAACAAATATTCAGAAGTAGAATTTCCAGTTTCATTAAGTATTTATGGCGGACCAAGGTTTGCATATTTAATTGTTGCTGCAGTTGATATTGTTCTTGCTATAATTCTTTCATATGTATGGCCTGTTATAAATAATGGAATTAATTCAATTACAGATATAATGTCAAACACAGGAGTGTTTGGTTTATATATCTACGGATTTTTGAATAGATTTTTAATCCCTACTGGTCTTCACCACTTAGTTTACATGCCATTTATGTACACAAGTATTGGTGGAACTGCAAAAATTGCTGGAGAAGTTATTCAAGGTGCTGATCCAATTTGGTTTGCTCAAATGGGAATCGCTCATAATTTAACAAGTATAAATGAAGCTGCAAGATATATGAACTGGGGTTTTTCAAAAATATTTGGTTGTATAGGAATAGCACTTGCCTTTATTAAAACTGCAAAACCAGAAAACAAGGCAAGAACAAAAGCGTTTATTATCCCTACATTATTAACAGCAGTTTTATCAGGAATCACAGAACCATTTGAATTTGCTTTCTTATTTATTTCACCATTATTATGGCTAATCCACTCCCTACTTGATGGATTATTTCAAATATTAATTTACTTATCAGGTGCGAGAGTTTGCTTTACAGGTGGAGTTATAGATTTAGTTACAAAAAATATTGTTATGCCAATAGGCCTTACAAAATTATGGATAGTTCCAATAATAGGACTAATAGGAACAGCTACTTGGTATTTCTTATTCGTTTATTTCATAAAAAAATTAGATTTAAAAACACCAGGAAGAGAAGATACTCCTGAATTAAAATCAGATGAAACAAACGCAGATTATGGTGCTATCGCCCAAGATGACAATGATCCAATGTATATAGTTGAGGGCTTAGGAGGTGAGGATAATATAGATTCATTAGATTCTTGCTTTACAAGATTAAGAATCAATGTAAAAGACCCTAGCTTAATTGATAAAGATATAATAAATAAATACCCTAACAGTGGAATTGTTCACAAAGAAGGACAACAACACATACAAGTAGTAATTGGAATGAATGTTGCAAAAGTTAAAGATCAAATTTTAAGTAGAGTTCACATAGACTAAAGGAGGAAAAAAATGAAAAAATATAATGTAGTAATAGTTGGTGGTGGAAGTAGATATACACCAGGAATTTTAAGAATGTTAGTTTCACAAAAAGAAAGATTTCCAATAGGAAGATTGGTTCTTTATGATATAGAAAAAGACAGACAAGAAAAAATTGGTCAATATGGAGATATTTTATTTAAAGAATACTATCCAGAACTTGATGAATTTATTTATACAACAGACAAAGAGGAAGCTTACAAAGATTTAGACTTTGCCTTTGTGCAAATTAGGGCTGGAAGATTAAAAATGAGAGAGCAAGACGAAAAAATTGCCCTAAGACATAATTGTATAGGTCAAGAAACTTGTGGACCAGGTGGATTTGCTTATGGAATGAGATCAGTTCCAGCTATGATTGAAATAATAAAAGATATTAGAAAATATTCAAAAGATGCTTGGATACTAAATTATTCAAACCCTGCAGCAATAGTAGCAGAAGCAACAAAAAGAGTATTTAAAGATGACAATAAAATTATAAATATTTGTGACATGCCAGTAGGAATTATGGCAAGTTATGCAAAAATTTTAGGACTTGATTATCATGACCTTGAACCAAGATATTTCGGTCTAAACCATTTTGGCTGGTTTACAAATGTTTTAAACAAAGAAACTGGAGAAGACTACCTACCAAAACTTAGAGAAATTCTAAAAACACCACATGATTTAGTTGAAGAAGGAAGCGACCAGTCATGGAAAGATACCTTCACTTTCATGAGCAAAATGATAAAAGATTCTGATGAATATTTACCAAACACTTACCTACAATATTACCTCTACCCTCAACATATTTTGAAAAATGAAAATCCAGAATATACAAGAGCAAATGAAGTAATGGATGGAAATGAAAAACAAGTTCACGAAATGTGTGATAAGGTAATTGAACTAGGAAAAATAAAAGGAACAGAATTTGAACCAGATCCAAATAGCATGGACGGCCACGCAGGATATATTGTAGATCTTGCCTATGCAATTTCACACAATACTGGCGAAATATTCTTGTGCATGCACGAAAATAATGGAACAATAGAAAACTTAAGCTCTGGAATGATGCTAGAATCTCCAGTAAGAGTTGGAATAAACGGAGTTGAACCAATAACAGTTGGACCAGTAAAAACTTTCTACAAGGGACTTCTTGAAAATCAATATGCTTACGAAAAACTAACAGTTGATGCAAACCTTGAGGGATCATACCAAAAAGCAGTTCAAGCTTTGACATTAAACAGAGTTGTTGATGATTTCGATAAGGCAAAAGAATTACTTGATGATTATATAAAAATAAACAAAGATTATTGGCCAGAATTAAATTAAAAATAGAATTTAAAAAAGCGTGGATAAAATTATTCACGCTTTTTTTGAACACATATTAAATTTGATTAATTACAATATTGATTCATTTTAAATATATTCTTAATTTTAAATTTTATGCAGGTCATTTATAATATAAGTTTAATTTTACCGTAAAAATTTCATACTAGTTTAAATTTTAATTATATTTTTTGCACAGTTATATATTATCTATCAAATTTAATATTTAATGTTATTTTACATTTTTTATTTAGTACTGTGTATTATTAAATGGAAATAAATTATCAGCATACTTTTCTTTATCGTATATTTTTAAAATTTCTCCATATCTTTCTCTATAATTATTGTCTACTTTCAATTGTGGTATAACTTTTGTTGCTTCTTCAAAGAAATGTAAAGAGCCTCTTCCCATTTCTTGTCCCTTCTTAGTATGCTTATCTAAGGCAACATCCATAATCTCTGGCAATTTTCCCATTGTAGCCTCTTTAATTATAATATTTTTTAAATAGTCACTTGAACGATCTTTTTCACTGCTACAAAGAACTCTTATAGCATGAATAAAGTAAATAGGCTGATCCCCATCATCATAAGGAAAATTTTTTCTCATTTCATTAAGAGAATTAATAATTACAGATGCATTCAAATTTCCAAAACCAATATCTTCAACAGAAATAGTTAAAAGTCTTCTCCATAATTTGTCTAAGAATATTGGACCTGATATATACAATTCATATGCATGCTGACATGCTTCTTCCACCATATTTCTTCTAATAGATTTTTGCACTGATGATATTATCTCATCTGAATTAAATCCGTTTTTTGTTTTTGTTTCTGACCAAATACTATACATTACTTCTCCTTTATTATTAATTTTATAAATTATTATCATTATTTTAAAATTTCTAATATCTATTTTACTAAATCGTTAAATTATTATGAATTTTTTTGTTGATTTTCTATTTTAAATTGATTTTTATCCATAGCTTTAAAAAACGGATAATAAATCAAAGCCATAACAACTAAATTTACAGCAACTAAGATTACTGACTTTATGTCTAGAGTCATTATAAATGCACCTACTCCTGGTGGAAGGAATCCTGGTGGCTCAGCAACTGGTTTGCCTACCAATCCTGTAGACATGCTAAAATAAGTTATAAATGTTATTATTAATGGTCCAAACACAAATGGTATAAACATAAATGGATTTAACAATATTGGGGTACCAAAAATTAATGGTTCGTTTATTCCAAACAAAGATGGAATTAAACTTACTTTACCAACTGATTTGTATGTTTCTGATTTTGCTTTTAACATCATCAAATTTAATCCTAAAGTTAAACCCGATCCTGTTACTGATAATATAGCGAAGTAAAAACCAAACGTAAAAATATGATTAACTTCTTGACCAGCTGCATATGCTGCCACATTAGCTGCTCCGTATTGAATTGCGAAAGGCGCCCAAACAGATGATGTAATAGATGGTCCATGAAGGCCAAAAAACCAAAAAAGCTGTGTTATAAAAATTATTATCAACATAGCAGGGAGTGAATCCATACTTGTAACAGCTGGTGCTAGCATTTTCATTAAGGCTTCAGGAACAATACTTCCAGTTAAATAAAAAGTTACTCTGCTTAATATAACAGCAACAACTGCAGTTATAAAAATTGGTATTAAAGAAGAAAAACTATCTCCTACCATTTGCGGTACACTATCTGGTAATTTAATATATAAATTTTTATTTACGCAAAATCTATATAACTCTACAGTGATAATTGAGGAAATAATAGCTGTGAATAATCCTTCTGAACCTAAATAAGCAATATCAAGCTTGCCATCTTTAATAACACTAGTTAAAATTAAGTGAGTTATTATAGAAGAAATTGCAACTTGATTTGACTTTAGTTTATAACTTTTAGCCAAACTATTAGCAATGAAATACGTAGCATACAGTGATAGCAACCCCATGGTAAAATCAACTCCGTAAGTTAATATAGCAATATTTTTCGAAATAAAATCGTAAAATACACCTCCACCTAACAGATTCATTATAGCCATAGGTAACAAAAAAATTGATCCTACAATTATAATTGGAGTTATTGCTATCATTCCATTTTTTATCGCCTGTATATGTTTTTGATTTTCAATTTTCTCTGCTACTGGCATTATTTTTTTAGACACTACATCTGTCACGGAATACTTATTTGACATAATACATCTCCTACTTTAAATATTTGTATAAATTTAATTGATTTTTTACTCATAATTACATGTTTGACGATAATATTAAATCCGCCATTTTTTTCACTCCATTTAATGTTGGTGAATATGCATCAACAGTTACTTGAGCTATTTTTTTTCCAGTTTCTACCGCTTTTGCCTTATATTCTTCATATAGCATTCTCACTTGTGGGCTTACTAAAATCATATCATAGTCTTTATTTTCAAATACTTCTTCAGAGTTTGCTGTTGTTGTAGCATCTACTTTTATGTCTGTCCCATTTGAAACAAAATACTCTGATACTTTTTTTGCCATTAAAGAACTACTCATTCCTGCATTACATAGCAATATTACTTTTTTCATTCTTCCCCTCCATTTTTTTATATAACTTAATAAATCTCTTTGCATTTTCCATCGCCAAAGTTGCCATCGTCAAATGGTCTTGAGCGTGAATAAACATAATATTTATCTCATTTTTTTGACCATTTGATTCACTAGTTAACATATCTGTTTGGATTTGATGGCACTTTAAAAACTCGTCATTTGCTTTTCCAAGTAGCTCTTCCGCTTCATCAAATTCATAATTTTCTGCCCTATCAATCGCTTCGCTTGATAATGATCTTGATTCTCCAGCATGTACTATTATTTGAAAAGCTATTTCATACATTTGTTGGTTATCCATACTTATTCTCCTTTGATAAAAATTTTCATAAATTCTGTAGCATTATTTACATTAATTGCCTTAGCAATTGCCTTATTATTTACTAGAAAATTACCTAATTTTTCATAATATAATGACATATCCCCTGGCTTTTTACCAACAAATAACGAATATATAAGCTGTACTTCTTCACCATTCCAAATAAAAGGTTTTTTTGCTATTAGTATTACTGAAAAACTCTCTGTATTTACTTGCTGAAGAATATGTGGTAAGGCAACATATTTTACTAATGCAGTTGAACCTAAAGTTTCTCTTTGCTTAAATTGAGAAATGATTTCACTTTTACAAAGTTCTGTTAATTTACGTGCTTCGTTAGAAATTATTTCAAATGCTTCATCCATATCTTTAACATTTACATCTCTCATAAACACAGAGTTATTAAATATTTTAACTATCTCTTCTGTTCCACCCCTTTTTAATTCCTTCTGAATATTAGAAATATCTTTTTGCTTAAAAAGTATATCTACATTTACAATTGGAGTTCTCGTTTTTTCATCTAGGTTTATTGATGAAACTATAAAGTCGTAAGAATCTAAATCATATTTATTTATTTTAGATACATCTGTTAAATCCAGTTTGTTTATCTGCTTAAAAAACCTTGATTCTAACTGACTTTTCATGATTTGAGCACTTGAGTTTCCAGAACCACATACAACTAATATGTCTTTTTTCTGATAAGAATTGTCTTTCATACCTGCCATAATATGTAAGGCTATATATCCTATTTCATCTTCTGATAGCTTTGTATTATAATGATTACTTATAACATTTGATGCTATAGTTGCTATAAAAAAAGCAACTTGATTTTCTTTTATATCACTAAGAACCGGATTTTTCATGTCAAATCCATATTTTATCCTATTTATTAAAGGTCCTAAATGCATAGCTAAAGAAAAATAGAAATCTAAATTTTCTCTGAAATCATATTTTGCTACTTTATAAATTTCATCTATTATTTCTTGTGATATTTCCAGTATTTCATTTGATAATTTTTCTTGATTCGATATTGTGTTTTTGGCTATTAAGTGCATTGCTATATAGGTCAATTCTTGATTTGGAATTTTTATCTTTAATTTTTCTTGTAGTTTATGCACTATATCATTTGCAATTTTAAATTCTTCTGATGATATGATTTTTTCTTCAAAATCCTTAGATGATATGATATATTTTTTCTGTTTTATTCTTAAGATTGATATATAGATATGTATAACAAGATTTTTGAAACTAACATATGGCATATAGTAGTCTTCTCCAAAGTCTATATCTTCTATAACTTTTTGAATCTCTATAAATAGATCTCTATTTTTATCATCTTCAAATAAAATAGGATCCTCGCCAATTTCATTTTTTATTGCTAGTCTAATATTTTTCTCATCACCTTCTATTTTCATTCCATAGTATGGCTTTGAGATCAAATTAATTCCATAGCTTTCAAGGATTTGCCTAATATATGGTATATCTTTATTAATTTGTGACTCACTTACATGAAATACTTCTGCCAATTCATATTGCTTGATATATGAGTTTGAGAATAAAAACAATCTTAGAATGTTTTCATATCGTAGATTTTTATCTCCATCTTCTTGCTGATAATAGGCGTATTTATACCAGTCATTTTTCAAAAATAATTTAAACTTGTCATCATCTTTTATTATAAAAATAAAACCTACACCTGGCTTTGACTCTATTATCGCCCCCTTATCTTTAATTACTGAGTTCAAGTGATTTATCTCTTTTCTTATAGTTTTTGAAGATAATTCCATTTCCTCGCCTATCTCTTTAGAGGTGTGATAATCATAGTCTAAAGTTAAGTAGTCGAATATTTGCTTAATTCTTGTTTCAATCATTTAACCACCTCGCAAATATATTATAATAATTAAAGAAAAAAACCTCCACACAATCATTTTCTTTATAGTTATGGAAGTTTGCTTTTGAATAAAAAATTTTATCTAATATAATTATAAAAGAATAGAAAAAAGGAGTTAATATGAAAAAAATTATTGCAGTTGATATTGATGGAACTTTGTTAAATTCTAAAAGAGAAATTACTGAAAAAACAAAAAATGCCTTGATCAAGGCTCAAGAGCTTGGCCATATTGTTGTTATTGCGTCAGGGCGTGATCCTCTTGGGGTTTTGCCTTTTGCTGATATTTTGGAATTTGAAAAATATGGTGGTCTTCTTTCTAATTTTAATGGCGGAAGAATTACAGATTATAAAACTAAAGAAGTGATTATTAATCATCCTATGGATATTAATCTTGCAAAAGAAATTTTGCAATTTGCTGAAAAAAATCTTAAAATGCACTACATTCTCTATACCGATGATTGCGTTGTTACAAGCTCAGAGGAAACTTATACTTTGAAAGAAATTTGTGATAAGGCCTTTACCCACTATGAAGTTATTGAAGACTTGGCTTATAGTTTGGATTTTGCTCCAAATAAAATTTTATTTTCCCAAGATCCAAAATTAATTGATGAAGATGCAAAAAAATTAAAGGATAAATTTTTTGAAAAAACTGCTCAAGTTAAGTCCACCCCATATTTTTATGAAATTATGCCTAAAGGAATCGACAAGGGCGAAAGTTTAAAAGAAATTGCAAAATATTTTGATATGGATATGAAAGATGTTATTGCTTTTGGTGATGAAGAAAACGACTTAACCATGATTGAAATGGCTGGTGTCGGTGTGGTTATGGGAAATGGAACTGATTTTATGAAAGAAAAAGCTGATTTTATTACTAAATCAAATGATGAGGACGGAATAGCTTATTATTTGGAAAAATTTGTTTTTTGTGAAGAATAATAATTTTTTTCATTTAATTTTGGGTATATTTTAATTGAGATGTTTTAAATATTTAAGGAGGAAATATGATAATAGGAGTTCCAAAAGAGATTAAAGACCAAGAATCTAGGGTTGCAACCGTTCCGGGAGCTGTTGCTGAACTTGTAAAAGCTGGTCATGAAGTTATTATTGAAAATAATGCTGGATTGAATTCTGGTATTACAAATAAAGATTATGAAACAGTAGGTGCAAAAATTGTAGATTCTGCAAAAGAAGTTTGGGAAAATGCTGATATAATTTACAAGGTAAAAGAACCATTGAAGGAAGAATATAAATATTTGAGAGAAGGCTTAATTTTATATACCTACCTTCACCTTGCAAGTAATGAAGAATTAGCAAAAGAATTGGTAGAAAAAAAAGTTACTGCAATAGGATATGAAACTGTAAAACTTGACAACAAATTGCCTCTTTTAACCCCAATGAGTGAGATTGCCGGAAGAATGGCTGTTCAAGAAGGTGCAAGATATTTGACAAAACCTGAAGGCGGAAGAGGAATTTTACTTCAAGGAGTTCCAGGAGTAAGGCCTGCTCACGTAGTAATTGTCGGTGCAGGAACTGTAGGAACTGGTGCTACAAAAATTGCCGTAGGTATGGGAGCAAGAGTTACAGTTTTGGATGTAAATATTGACGCTTTAAGTCATCTTCAAGATATACTTCCAGATAAAATTGAAACAGTTTATTCAAACCCAATCAATATTGAAGAATCTGTAAGAGATGCTGATTTGGTTATCTCAACTGTTTTAATTCCAGGAAGACGTGCTCCACAACTTATAAAAGAAGATATGGTGAAACAAATGAAAGAAGGATCAGTAATAGTCGACGTTGCAATTGACCAAGGTGGTTCAACAGATATTACAAAAGGACATGCAACAAGCCACTCAGATCCAATTTTTGTAAAACACGGAGTAATCCACTACGCAGTTGCAAATATCCCAGGAGCTGTAGCAATCACATCAACCTACGCCCTATCAAACGCAACAACAAGATATATCAAAACAATAGCAAATCTCGGACTAAAAAATGCCTGCGAAAAATCACCTGAATTAATTTCAGGAATAAACACCTACGACGGATACGTTACAAACGAAGGTGTTGCTGAAGATACAGGATTTGAATATAAAGAATTGAATATTAAATAATAAAAAATGGAGCTGTTGCAAAACTATGATTAATAATAATTCTGCAACAGTCCCATTATTTTTTTCTATACAATTTTATCTCAGTAATAACACTAATCATAACCAAAAAGAAAATTTCTATCCCAGTTAAAATCAAGACAATTTTGTCATTTAACTCATATTTGTAAATAACAAACAAGGTCATGACCATACTTATTATTCCAAAAATTAAAGAAAGCTTTCCAGCATAATTATTTGCAAATTTCCAATTTTTTTCACTTTCCATAGAAAGTCGAGTTCTAAAACCTGACCATCTTGACATTTTTTTATTTGCCTTATATTTTAGGAAAAAATACATAAAAAAGAAGGCAATTGGCATTATCAAACTTATAATTAATAAATACATAAATCCCCCACAAATTCTTGCAAAATCTTATAAGTTTTATACCCAAAATATTACATAAATTAAAAACAAAAAATTTAAAAGAATTATTTTTTTAAAAAAAGAAGTAGAATATTCTACTTCTATAAATCACTTTATTTATTATAAAATTATTTTAAACTTAGTAAAAAAGCATTTTTCGCTGATTCTTCAATTTCTTCAATCATATAAAAAGCTTCTTCAATACTTTCTCCTACTACAATCACTCCGTGGTTTTCCATAACATAAGCCTTAATGTTTTTATCAATACTTTTCTTTAGTTCGTCAAAAAGTTCTTGACTGCCTGGATCTTTATATTTTACCCAACCCAAATCTCCAACTTTAATTTTTAAATATGGAGTTTTACATTTTAAGTCAATGGTTTTATCTTCAGATTCTAGAATACAAGACCAATATGTTATAAAAGTACTGTGGGTGTGAATTACGCACTTATATTTATCGTCTATATCATATAATAATTTATGCATTGGGTATTCTTTGCTTGGTTTATTATCAGAAATAACCTTATCATTTTTTAAAACAGAAAAACTATCTTCATTCATATTTCCAAAGCATGAGCCTGTTTTTGACACATATATTAAATCTTTATCTTTAAAACTAATATTTGCTGTCGAACCTGATACTTTATTTCTATCAAACAAGGCCTTTGAAACCCAAATTAAATCTTTTAAATCTTTTTCTTTCATCTTTAACCTACTATCATCTCATAAGTTTTATTGAAAAAATCTTCCTTACCAAAGTTACCTGACTTCAAAACCAGTCTTACTTTATTATTATTTACTGGCATTAAAATTGGAACTCCAGCTGCAACACTTTCACCTATATAATAAGTTTTAAAACCTAAAGTAGAAGTTGCAACTCCACTAGTTTCTCCTCCGGCTATAATAAAGTTCTTAAAATCTTGGTCAAGTGCTTCTTTGGTTAATGATTCATAAACTTTTTCTAAGTTTTCAGTTATATTCTCTTGACCATATTTTTTTTGTAATTTTTCCAAAGTAAGAGCATCATCACTACTATAAAACATTACTTTGTCATCAACTTTTTCTAAGAGTTTTTCTATATATGCACTTGGTTCTTTCATTAAACTATCAATATCTATTTTAACCTTCTTAAATTTAAAATTATCAATTTGCTTTAGGGTCATTTTTGAGCAAGAACCTACTATATAAATTATTTTTCCTTTATTTTTGCTCTCTAAATCAAATTTATCTATGTCTTTTTCTCTTTTGATTTTTTTAGAAATCGCAGTGTTTAATCCACTTCCACCAGTTAGTAATTTCAAGTCACCAAAAGCATCTATGATAAGGTCATCATCACCTTCTTCATAGTAATCTGGAACAAGATAAAACTTCTCTTTTTCATCTTTTTGGGATTCAAATATTTTAGTTATTTCTTCTTTTCCTTTATTTAAAAGATCTCTAGAAATATTTATTGTTTTATACTTTCCTTGATCTTTCATAAGTTCACTAATTCTACTATCCCACATTGGATTTAAGGGATGGTCTTTCATATGACTTTTGTGAAGTTCTAGACCATCTACATACAACTTGCCCTCTTTTATTTCTCTTCCATTTACTGGTAAAGCTGGTTCTAGAATTGTATATTTTTGATTCATTTTTTCTAATAAAAAGTCTGTAATAGGTCCTATATTTCCTTTTGGTGTAGAATCAAATGTAGAACAATATTTATAAAATATTTTTTCTGTATTTTTTTTATACAGATACTCGTATGCCTTATCTACTTTTTCTAAGGCTAAATCTTTTTTCTCACTTCTGATTTTTAACGCTATTACAAGAACCGCATCTTTGCTTAGAATATTATTTAAATTTTCATCATTTTCATCAGGCACTCCATTACTTAAAACAGTCCTGATTTTATTTTCTGCAAAAAATGAGGCTGCATCACTAGCACCAGAAAAATCATCTGCTATTACACCTAATAATATACTCATCTAATCCTCCTTCTTAACTTAATGTTAGTATAGGGAATAAGGCTACAAAAATTGCAACAGCAATCATAGTAAACCAAAATGGCATTAATGATTTTGAAATTTTTTCTATTGATATTTTTGATATATTGCTTACAACATATAAAGCTGTTCCAACAGGGGGAGTTAGTAAGCCAACTGTTAGTAAAATTACCATAAAAACACCAAATTGCACAGGATTTATACCAATTGAACTAGCTATAGGATATAAAATTGGTGATAACATCATTATTGCTGGACTACTATCTATAAACATTCCAACTATTAATAATAAAATTGACATTAATAATATCAATGCTAATTTATTATCGGTTAATGATATTATATACATAGAAACTCTTTGAGGAATTTCATTTGATGCTAAAAACCATGTCAAAGCGCTTGTTGCACATATAATTAAAGTAATTGCTGCTGTAGATAAAGCTGCATCAAGACATATTGATTTTAAATCTTTTAATTTTATATCTTTATATACAAAAATACTAATTATTAGTGCATACATTGATACAATTGCTCCACCTTCTGTAGGAGTAAATATTCCTCCTCTGATTCCTACAATTATAATTATAGGCATGAATAGTGCAAAAATAGAATCTTTAAATTTTTTTATCTTTTCTTCTTTACTAATATTATTTTCTTTAGGATAATTGTTTTTGGTTGCTACAAAGTGGCAATATAAAAGGAAACATAAACCTATTAAAACACCTGGTATTAAACCTCCCATAAACAAATCACCAATTGAAGTTTGGGTGCTGACTCCGTATACAATTAGGGCAATACTTGGAGGAATTATCAAGCCAATACTTCCTGATGATGCAATTACTGCTGCAGAAAATCCTTGATCATAATTTCTATCTTTCATTTCAGGAAATAGTATTGAACCTAAAGCTGCAGTATCTGCTACTCCTGATCCTGAAATACCTCCCATAACTATTCCAGTTACAGTTACTACCTTCGCCAAAGCTCCTCTTGATTTATAAAAAATTACCAATGCAAAATCTATTAATCTTTTGGTAATAGTCCCTTTACTCATTATTGATCCTGCAAACATAAATAATGGTATGGCCATCAAAGAAAATGAGTCAATTGCTGTAAAAAATCTTTGAGAAATCAAAGCCAAAGGTTCTTGTTGAATAATTAAACCTGATAAAGTAGATAAAATTATTGCAAATCCAACTGGCAATCCTAAAAATAAGAATACCAGGAATATTAAAATCAGCAAAATATTATTAATCATAATCTAGCTTCCTTTCCTTTGTAAATATCTTCTCAATGGAAAATATACTGATTAGTACACCTGAAACTGGTATTACTAAATAAACTAAAAACATAGGAACTCCCAATGTGGCAGAGCTTTGATGAATTCCTAAGTTCATCAAAATAATTCCTCCATATGTTATTATTATTCCAATAATAAATACAAAGCAATTATTTAATTTTGAAATTATTATCTTTTTATCTTCACTCATTTTATCTGTTAAAACACTTAATGCTATGTGACTTTTTGTCCTAACTGCATCGGCTATTGCTAAAAATGAAATCCAAACAAATAAATATCTTGATAACTCTTCTGACCAAACAAGAGGACTATTAAATACATATCTTGATATTACTTGAAGAAAAATAATTAAAGTCATTGCAAATATAGCCACAGACAAGAAAATATTTATTATCTTTTGGATTAAGTCTAAAATTTTTTTCATACTAATTTCCTTTGCTTTTTAAAATCTTTTGATATAATTCTTTATCAATTGAATTCGCATATTTTTCTGCTATTGGCATAGCTTTACTTCTAAATGATTCCCTATCAGGCTCAGTAACTTTCATACCATCTTCTTGCATTTGTTTTAACATTTCATCTGTAACTTTTTTAACTTCTTCATTTTGATATTCTGTCGCTACTTTAGAAGCATCTTTTATTATTTTTCTCTCATCCTTATTTAAAGATTTCCAAGTTGATTCACTAAATGAAAATGTTACATATTCATATTTATGCGCTGTTAATGATATATTTGATTGAACTTCTTGCATCCTTCCACTAAACATAAATGGAATAGGGTTTTCTTCAGCTTCAATTACGTTTTGACTCAAAGCGGTATATACTTCACCCCAAGCCATTGTTGTTGGAGATGCTCCTAAGCCTTCCCAAACAACTTTCATAGCTTCAATTTCTGGAATTCTAATTTTTAATCCTTTAATATCGTCGACATTTTTTATTTCTTTGTTTGAACTAATATGTCTAGGACCCCTATCCCAAAAATCTAAAACTCTTATTCCTGATTTTTCTCTTAATCTATCGCACATTATTTGACCAACTTCACCATTTACTACATTTTTATAATGGGTTTCATCGTCAAAAATATAAGGTATTTCTAATAGATTGAAAGAATGTTCAAAGTTACTTAATACTCCAGCAATTAATCCTATATCAATAGATCCTATTTGCATTCCTTCAACTATATCCCTATCTCCACCCAAGGTTGAGTTTGGATAAATTTTTACTTCTATTTTGCCATCAGAATTTTTTTCAACTTCTTCTTTAAATTTCAAACTAGCTTTATGCCATAAATCAGATTCAGATTGAATATGGCATAGCTTTAATACTTTAACATCTTTTTCTTTATTTCCACAAGAAACAAAGAAAAGTGATAAAAATATTATTACTAAACTATAAAGAGCGTGTTTCTTTTTCATAATTAACCCCTTTATTTAAGGTTCATATCGATTAAAATTTTTACAGTATCTTCTGTTCTATCTCTTAATAATTCTAGCGCATCTTGACTTTCATCTATAGGATATTTTTTAGTTACAAAACTTTCCCAGTCTATGTCGTTATTGATTAGTTCAATTGCCTCTTCAAAATCTTTACTTGTATAGGTCATAGCTCCTATTAATTTTAGTTCTTTAAATACTAAATCATAACTATAATAAGGTATATCATCGGTTATCATTGCAACTAAAACTATTTGCCCTCTTTTCTTTGCAATTTTACCAGCTTCAGTTAATATTTTTGGATATCCTGTACTTAGCAAAATATTTTCGCAACCTTCATTATTGGTAATGCTTAAAACTTTTTCTACCATATTTTCTTTTGATGGATTAATAATATAATCAGCACCATTTTCTTTAGCTTCTTTTAAAGTAAATTCATCTAAATCAACACAGATTATATTTTTATAAAGATTTTGGCTTTTTGCTACTTTTAATGCCAACAAGCCAATGCTGCCCATACCAATTATAGTAAGAGTGTCCCCATGACTTTCAAATCTATTTAATGCATGAATTGAAACTGCTGCAGGTTCTGCTAAAACTGCACTTTCATAACTTGCATCATCTTTAACCTTGTGAACATACTTTTCAGGAGCATTAAAATATTCTACAAATGTGCCAGTCCAATCACCTGTTCCTGGTGCAGATTTATTTAAACATAAATTAACAAGACCTTTTTCACAGTATTCACAATGACCACATCCTTTATGAGGTTCAACAGTAACCTTGTCACCTAATTTAAATTTATTTACATTTTTACCAATCTCTACAACATTACCAACAACTTCATGACCTAAAACTACAGGAGGTTTTCTAAATGGATGTTTACCTTTGAATAAGTGTAAATCTGATCCACAAACTCCAGCGTATTTTACTTTTATTAAAACCTCATCATCTTTTATTTCAGGAATATCATTTTCCTTTATTTCAATTTTTCCTGTATCAACTAACACTGCTGCTTTCATTTTTTTTGACATATTTTCCTCCTTATATTATCATTTAACTATATTCTAAATAAAAAAATCGTTTTCATCAAAAAATAATCTTTACATCTTCTATCACTTATTTTTTGCATATTAAAATAATCTAGATTTACTTAAATAACCTTATTTGCTTATAAATAAAAACAATACTTAGGAGGAAATATGAAAGAAAAATTTGATAAATATATAAATAAAAATCCTTTTACTAACTATTCTGATCTGACTTATAAAATATTATCAGAACAAATTATAAAACTAAAAATAAAACCTGGAACAATTTTAAATGAATCTAATATATCTAATAATTTGAATATTTCAAGAACTCCAGTTAACGCAGCCATCAAAAAATTAATAAAGTCTGGTCTGGCTACAAAAGATGATAATGAAAAATTTACAAAAGTTTCCGAATTAAATATGTATCATTTAAACCAATACTATAACTCCAGAATGGCAATAGAACCATATTGTGCTATGATGGCAGCAAAAAATTTTGATGATAAACAAATTGAAAAACTCGAAATTTTAACTTCAAATATAAAAAAATCTTGTGATATTGATAATTTAAGCTCAGACTTGATAAATAAATATATTGAAAATGAAATAGAATTCCACAAATTTATTGTTATAGGAAATGAAAATAAGTACCTGAATCAAATGTTTAAAGTTACATTCGATATTGGTCTAAGATATAGGTACTATATGCTAAACTTTATAGCAAAAAACCAAAAAAATATAAATATTAAAGAATTTTTACAAGATAGCATAAAATTTCATGAATCAATCTTTTTCTCAATTAAACACCACCTATCAAAAATAGCTTATGATCAAATGAAAGAAGATATAAACAGGATGATACCGCTTATTCTTGATTCTAATTTTTATATTTTTGCTAAATAGAAATCTTAAGACAAGTCCATAATATTGTGTAAAATTTACTAGCACAACATTATGGACTTGACTTTTTAAAACATATTTGAAAAAAATGAATGCCACCTAGAATATAGGTAAGCATTCACTTGTAAATAATTATTTAATGTTTAAATCAGGTTTATGAATTCAAATCATGAACCAGTATTATTTTTTCTATTTTTATTATATTTAACTTCTAATTAATTTAAAATTAAAGTATTCTGGTATAAAGTAGCTTCTTCTATATAAAGACACTTTATTATTTTCTTTTTTCATAATTTCACTAAAATATAAGACATATTTACCAACATTTATGTTCATCTTGTTTGCTGTAGATTCTCTAGATTTAAATCCTTGAAACTCTAATTCACTATTAATAATTTTGTCAATTAATATTTTATCAATAAATTTCTTTAGATCATATTCAGATTTTAAATTCAAATCATATTCCTTAGCATCATCAAATTTTATAAAATACATTAGTAAGGCAGCAACCTTATCTTCAATATAATACTTAACATTTATAAGCATAATTATAAAGTTGCTGTCTTCTTCGAAAATTTCTTTCATTTTTTCGCTAGCAGGCTGAAATTCAACTTTAAAATCTACTTTACTATATTCAACTTTATTAAAATCAAAAATAGGCTCATTTATAGATTCTAAACCTTTATTTTCCAATTTTTTGGAATCTAATATTATATTTCCAAATCCTTGTTGTTTGTATATAAGACCATCTTCTTGCAAAAGCGCTATCGCTTGCCTCACAGTCCCTCTACTAACATTAAATAATTTTGATAAATCATTTTCCCCAGGTATTGTATCCCCTGCTTGTAAATTATTATTTTTGATTAATTCACGAATTTTATCGTAAGTTTCTACATATTTTAAAGATTTACTATTACTTTTCTCACTTAGTTTTTGCATTTCTATCTTCAAGTATAATTTTTCTTAAAGATTCAATTCCTACCCTAATTGCTCTTTCAATATAATTAGAAGGATATCCTTTTGAAGAAATATCATTTGAAACCTTGCCTACATAATCTGTTGCTGAAACTAGAACAGACGCTGCCCTGGCATTTAAAGAGCTCGCAACTAAGAATAGTGTCGCTTCTTCCATAGCTGTACAAATAGCTCCACCTTTTACATAAGAATTCCATCTATTAATTAATTCATAACCTACTGGTTTTGTTTCAGGCTCTATTTGGGTATAAAAAGAATCTTTTGTTATTGTTACTCCTACACTAGTATTATACCCCAAATCTAAGGATGATTCTTCAAGTTTTTTTGTAAAATTATAATCTGGAACAGCTGGAAATTCCATAGGTAAATAATGTAATCCCGTTCCTTCCATTCTTACTGCACCATTTATTACAATCACATCACCTTTTGATACTTTTGAGCTAGTTGACGCTCCTGTACCTATTCTTAAAAATGTATCAACTCCACATTTATACAGTTCTTCTATACATATAGCTGTAGATGGTCCTCCCATTCCTGTAGATGTTACAACTATTTTTTCTCCTTCCAAATATCCTACATAAGTTGTATGTTCTCTATTTTGCTGTATTTTTTTCGGATTATCAAGAAATTTAGCAATTATTTCACACCTTGCTGGATCTCCTGGAACAATTGCGTACTTGCCTACATCTTCTGAATTTAATTTTATGTGTAAAGTTTTTTCTATTTGCATTTTATTTCTCCTTTTTATCTATTTCTATTATTTTTTTCATTGCCTCAACTCCTACTAAACAAGCACTCATCTCACATTCAAAAGGATATCCATTTATGCTTGTATCTTCAGATGTTTCATCATTATAATTTGTTGCTGATACTAATACTGTTGCCATTCTTAGATTATATGCACTAGCTATCAAAAAAAGTGTTGCTGATTCCATAGATGTTGCTAACGCTCCTGCTTTTTCATAGGAATTCCACCTATTATAAAGTTCATATCCAATTGGCTTACTTAAGGGGCTTACTTCAGTAAAATATGAATCTTTAATTATACTAATTCCAACCTTAGTGTCGTATCCTAAACTTAATGAAGTTTCTTCCAAAATTTTTACAAATTCAAAATTTGCAATAGCAGGAAATTCTAGTGGTAAATAGTGACAACCTGTATTTTCCATCCTAACTACTGCATTCGGAATTACTATAGTTCCTCTTTTAACTTTGCTACTTGTTGAAGCAGAAGTTCCTACTCTAATAAATGTATCAACACCACACCTATATAACTCTTCCATACAAATAGCAGCAGATGGCCCTCCCATTCCTGTTGAACATACTACAACTTTTTCTCCATTTATATATCCTTCATAAGTAGTATGTTCTCTATTAGATTGAATCTTTTTTGGGTTTTCCAAAAGTTTAGCTATTTTTTCACACCTATCTGGGTTGCCAGGAATTATCGCATATTTTCCAACATCGTCATTATTTAATTTTAAGTGTAAAGTTCTGTCCATACTAATCCATCTTTCCTAATGCTTTTGGTGCTTGCTTTCTATTCGCTAAAAAAATTAGAGCGAAAATTGTAATCAAATAAGGTACCATTTGAACAAATTGGTCTGGTATACTAAGACCCACTAGTTTAAATCTTATAGCTTGAGCAATTGCGAATATAAAACTAGAAAGGACAGAACCTATTGGCGTCCAACCTCCAAATATATTTGCTGCTACTCCTAAAAATCCTCTGCCAGCTGTCATATTATTTACAAAAACATTGTTTTGAACGATTGATAAATATCCTCCACCTAAACCAGCTAGAAGCCCCGAAATTATCATCGTAACGTATCTGTATTTTTTCACATTTATTCCTACAGTATTAGCAGCAATAGGTTCATCACTTATTGCCTTTAGGTGTAGGCCAGTTTTAGTGTATTTAAGTACATACCAAATTAAAAATGATAAAAGTATTGTCAAGAAAAAAACTGGCGATTGATTATTAAAAATAAAACCAAGTATAGGAATATTTTTTAATAAAGGTATAGATATAAGTTTTAGCTGTTTTACCTTCTCACTAATTCCTTCTTGTCCCCAAATTATATAAGTTCCAACAGCGCTAAATCCTTGAGCAAATAAGTTCATACCAACCCCACATACTGTTTGGTTTGCTTTAAATTTTATACATAGTATAGAAAATAAATAAGCCAAAACCATACCAGATAGCATCGAACATATAATTCCTAAAACTGGATTATTAAAATAGTAGGATCCTACAACTCCACCAAATGCGCCTATAAGCATTAACCCTTCTGTTCCTAAACTTATTACTCCGCACAATTCAGATAGAGTACTTGATAATGATACCAATATAAGAGGTACAGCTAATCTTAATATCATTAAAAAAGTTTCAGCTGAGAAAAAGTAATTCATTTATTTTTCCTCCTTTTGATAAATATAAAATCAAATATACCTGGGGTAGCTATGAAAAATATAACTAATGCTTGTATAACTACAACCATATTCGCTGATAATCCTGCTCTAATATTCATCAATCTAGCTCCAGAATCTAAAATACCAAATAACAATCCCGATAAAATTATTACAATAGGATTATTCCCTGCTAATACTGAAACTGCAAGACCAGTAAAACCAACATTTCCAGAAAAACCATCATATAATTTTCCATAAGTACCTAAAAGCTCTGTAGCACCTATCAATCCTCCTACAGCTCCTGAAATCATCATCGTCTTTATTACAGTTTTATTTACTAAAATTCCACCTGCTTCGGCAGCTGACATATTATCTCCAACTGCTTTAACTTCATATCCAAATATAGTTTTATTAATAATAAAATAAACAAGAATAACTGATATCAAAGCTATAAATATACTAGTTGTAAATTGAGTTGATTTCATTAAGCTTGTAAACCTATATTTATCAAGAACTATTGATGTTTCAGGAAGTCTTTTTGGCGATACAAAAGGATAATTTATAAGATAAGATACTAATTCTATCGCAATATAATTTAACAATATTGCAATAATAACTTCATTTACTCTCAATCTAACTTTTAAAATTCCTATTAGAGATGCCCATAACATACCACCCAAAGCACTTGCTATAATTGCTAAAACAATTACCAAAAATCCTGGAGATCTTTTAGGCATAAAATAAGTAACCATAAAAGCGCATATTCCTCCTATATGTAGTTGTCCTTCGACTCCAATATTTAGCATTCCGCCTTTAAATGCTATTGCGCATGCTAAGCCTGCAATTATAAGTGGGACAGATTTGTTGAGCGTATTTGCAATAGCGATAGGAGAACCCAGAGCACCTTTAATCAATGAATCAAATGCTAATACTGGAGATTTTCCAACAGCAAATATAAGTATAGAAGAAATAATTATTGATAAAGCTATTGATAAAAATGAAATAATTATTGATTTTTTAGCTTTGTAAATTAAATTACTAAACTTTTTCATAATCTCTCCTTCCTGCCATTAATAAGCCAAGCCTTTCTTTTGTAAAATTCTCACGTTTATCAACAGCCATTATTTCACCTTTATATAGAACAGCTATCTTATCTGAAATTTTTAATATCTCATCTAAATCTGCTGAAATTAGTAAAATTGCTTTACCATTATTCCTCATTTGAATAAACTGTTCATGAATAAATTGAATTGCTCCTATATCTAAACCACGTGATGGCTGCGCAGCTAATAAAAAATCACTATTATTTTTCATTTCTCTAGAAACAACCAACTTTTGCTGATTACCACCTGACAAGCCTCCAACATTTTGTTCAATATTAGAAAATTTTACATTATACTTTTCTAACGAAACACTTGTAAATTCCTTTATACTATCGTATTTTAATAGACCATTATTAATAAATTCCTTATTATTTTGATTTCCCAAAAGCATATTTTCATATAAATTCATACCTGGTAAAATTGCTCTTTTAAATCTATCCGATGGTATGTATCCTATACCAAGCTCCTTTAACTCTATGGTTTTCATTGAAGATATTTCTTTATTATCATAGAAAATCTCCCCTTCTAAGTTATCTCTAAGCCCCATAATCATCTCTTCAAGCTCAATTTGACCATTACCATCAACTCCTGCTATTCCCAGTATTTCACCGCTATGAATTTCTAAGAAAATGTTTTTTGTGGAGTTTTCTAATAATTTTAGATTATCAATTTTAAATATAAGCTTATCTTTAGAAACATCTTTCAGCTGACTGGTCTCTGCAATTTCATGACCAACCATTTTTTCTGCCAAGATTTTTACATCAACGTCTTCTATACTTAATTTTTCTACCAATTCACCATTTCTTAATATAGTAGCAGTATCTGCAATCTCCATTGTTTCATTTAACTTATGAGTTATAAAAATAATAGTCATTCCATTTTTCTGTAATCCTATTAATACTTTCATTAACTGATTAGCTTCTTGAGGAGTAAGAACTGCGGTAGGTTCATCAAGAACCAAAATATCAGCACCTCTATATAAAGCTTTGATTATTTCAGTTCTTTGTTTTAAACCAACTGAAAGATTTGAAACTTTCTCGTCCAAGTTGATTTCTAATCCATATTTTTTAATAATTTCCTTCACCTTATTTTTGTTTTGACTATAATCAATTTTGTATTTTCCTATCTCTTGACCCAAAATTATATTTTGTAAAACAGTCATATTTTCCACCAACATAAAATGTTGGTGGACCATACCTAATCCATTATGAAAAGCATCTCTTGCATTCTTAATATCTACTTTATTTTCATATAGTTTTATTTCTCCAGCATCGCTATTATATATTCCAAATAGAACATTCATTAAAGTTGTTTTACCTGCTCCATTTTCTCCTAAGAGACAATGTATTTCACCTTTTTTCACTGAAAAATCAACATTATCTAGCGCAACTTTTCCATTGAAACTTTTGCTAATGCCTTTCATTTCAACTGCCATGCTCATAAATACATCCTATCATTTTAGAGATTTTTCAAACTCTTTTAATTCGTCCATATTAGCAGGAACTTTTACATCTCCGTTAATTATTTTCTCTTTGCTTTCATTAATTAATTTAACTACATCTTCTGGAAGATTTACTTCTGACCCATCTGTAACTAAATCTACACCATTTTCTTTCAATCCAAGTTTTATAATTTCTCCCTTGAACTTATTTTCTACAACTGATTTTATTGCATTATAAGCTTCAACATCTACATTTTTAATCATTGACCCTACTATTACATTAGGTTCTACTGAATTTTGGTTTATATTTACTCCAAATGCATAAGTTGAATTTTCTTTAGCCGCTTGGAATAATCCATTTCCGCTCATGCCAGAAGCATGAAATATTACATCCATTCCTTGTTGGTTCATAGATTTTGCAATTTCTTTGGCTGTAGTAACATCTGTAAATCCACCTACAAAATCAGCAGTTACTTCTATTTCTTTATCTATGCTCTTAGCACCTGCTGTATATCCAGAATAAAATGTTCTTATATTTGGAGCATCAACCCCTCCTATAAAACCTAACTTTTTATCTTGTGAAATATTAAAGTCATCATAGTGTGATTTCATACCAGCAGCAGCTACACCAACCAAATATGATGCCTCTTCATCTTTAGTCATATAACTTACAACGTTTTCTTCTTTTACAGAACTATCTATCAAAGCAAACTTTTGATCAGGAAATTCTTTAGCTACTTTTTCCATAGCTTGAATAGCTTCGTAAGTTAACCCTATAACTAAATCATAGTCACCTGTCGCCGCCATATCTCTCAAAGATAATTCTATATCTCCAACCGCTTTTATTTGTACCTTATCATATTCAATACCAAAATCTTTTTTTGCTTTTTCAACTCCTTTTAATGTTAAATCATTAAAAGCTCCATCCCCAAATCCACTACTTGACGATACCAATCCAACTTTTATTGGTTTATCATCTTTTTTTGATTCGTTTGATCCAGAATCATTTTTTCCTCCACATCCTGATATTAATCCAACGATTAACAGTAACATAAAAATCTTAGATAAAATCTTTTTCATTTTTAACCTCCTTGAAAACGATTCGATAATGTATATACAAGTTTTATGTTGTATGTTTATTTAATGTTATCATCTATACTATTAATTGTCAATTTTATTTTTAAATTAAGCCTTAATAGTATACAATTTCATTTATATATCGATTGTTTATAAGTTTTAATAATATCTTTCTTAAAAGTATTTATAATAATTACCTTATATTCGTGAATAATTTAACTCAATATAAAATATAAGACTTTAAATTAATAAAAAATTTTATACTAAAAAAAGGAATATCTTTTTAATTTTAATAGACATTCCTTTTTTACCATTTAATAAAATTTTTATATATATTTTCTTGACATGCTTACACTTTTTATCTTTTTAAAAAAGCTTCCCAATCTTTTTTGAAATTTTCTATTCCTTGGCTTGTTAGTGGATGGGTCCACAATTTTTCAAATAAATTTCCTGGGATTGTTGCTATATGGGCTCCTGCCAAGGCTGCATCTTCTAGATGTTTATTTGTTCTGATTGATGCTGCTATAATTTCAGTTTTTAATCCATAATTATCGAGAACTTGTTTTAAATTATAAATTAATTCTCCCCCATCTTCTCCCATATCATCTATTCTTCCAACAAATGGAGAAATGTATGTTGCCCCAGCTTTTGCTGCCATTAGTCCTTGGCTTACTGAAAAAATTAGGGTGCAATTTGTTTTTATTCCTTTTTTTGAAAGGGTATTGATAGCTTTTAATCCATCTTCTGTCATAGGAATTTTTACTACAATATTTTCTGACCATTTTGCAATTTCTAAAGCTTCTTTTACCATTTCTTCGTAATCATAGCTTGTTACTTCTGCAGAGATTGGTCCATCAACAATTGATGCAATTTCTGTCACGACTTCTTTAAAATCTCTTCCTTCTTTTTTTATAAGTGATGGATTTGTTGTAACTCCATCACAAAGTCCCAAATCATTTATTCTTTTTATTTGATCAACGTTTGCAGTATCTAGAAAAAATTTCATTTATTACTCCTTTTATTTTTATTCTTTTTTATCTTATACCCATTTATTTTTTAAATTTAATTTTTTCCTTAAACATGATAGAATTAAATATATAAGTAGCTTTCAAGGAGTTTTTATGAAAATAATTTTGGCGGTTGATAAGGAATTTGGAATTGGTAAGGATAACAAACTTCTTTTTCATATAAAAAAAGATTTGGCTCATTTTAAAAAATTAACCTTAAATAATATTGTTATTATGGGAAGAAAAACTTATGAATCCATGAATGGAGCTCTTCCTAACAGAGAAAATTTGGTTTTAACTAGAAATGAAAGTTTAAAGCTTGATGATGCCTTGGTTTTTAATAAGGTGGAAAATCTTTTGAAATATTTGGATGAAAATAAAAATGATAGGGAAGTTTTTGTGATTGGTGGAAATCAAATTGTTGATTTGCTTTTACCTTTCTGTGACCAAGCCATTTTAACAAAAATTGATAGGAAAAAAGATGCTGATACTTTTCTTCATAATTTTGATGAGGATGAGGATTTTGAAATTTTTGATGAGTCTGAAGATTTTTTTGAAAATGATACAAAATTTAAATATGTAAATTATAGGAGGAAAAAATGATTGAAATTTTTGTAAGCTCACTTTGTCCAGATTGCACAGAAATACTTGAAAATTACAAGGAAAATCCTGAGTATTTTAAAAATACAGAATTGATTGATATTACAAAATCAATGGCAAATCTAAAAAGATTTTTCTCATACAGAGACAAAAAGCCTGAGTTTAAAGAAAAAATTGAAAGTGGTCAAGTTGGGATTCCTGTAAAAATTATTGATGGGAAAGAAATTATTTTTATGTAAAAAGACCCGGTTTGGTCTCAGACTGCTGACAAACTAAATTTTCACCCATTTCGAGCGAACGTAGTGAGTCGAGAAATCTCATTAGATCTCTCCATGCGTTCGTTTCACTCACTTAGTCGAGATGGCACGTATCTTAATTTTTATTTTAAAATAGAATATTATATATAGCTATACTTTGTCTACGCTCTGAAACCCGGTCGGGTCTTTTTATTTTGTAAAATCTTCTAATTTTATATAATCAAAAATTCCGTCTGTAAATTCTTGACTAATTTCACCTTTTATTAATGGCAAGGTGTATTCGGTGATTTTTTCTTTTAAAATTTCTCTTGATTCTAGCCATTCTTCTGGAATTTTTTTCTCTTTGTTTGCTATATTTGATGGATTTGTTGTTGAATAAATTACCTTGTATTCTTCTCCATTTTCTCTTTTTAAAATTGGAACAATATTTGTCTTATCTTTTCCTTCTTTTATAGCAAGATATCCTAATTCATAAGCTTCTTCAGAATCAGTTTTTGAAATTAGAAAACTTGTTCTTTGGACAATATTTAATTCAACTGAACGAGTTTTTACCTTTAATTTATCGTGAATATAATCTGAAATTTTTAGGCCAATTCCTGCAATTATCGGATGGTTAAAGCCCTTGTCGAAGGATTTTTCACTTTCATTTTCAAGCTTTTTCTCCTTGTCCATAAATCCTTCTGAAACAGCAATCACCAAATTGTTATCTTCCTTGAATTTTTCTTCTATTTCTTTTTCTATATCATCCAAAGACTTTGAATCTTCTGGAAGATAAACTAGATTTACTATATCCTTTTTTCTTTTGTAATTTGCAAGATAAGAAGTTGAAGTCAACCAGCCAGCATTTCTTCCCATGATTTCTACAAAGGTGATTGATTTTATTGGATAGATATCGCAATCTAGCCTAATTTGTCTTAGGGCTGTATTTACAAATTTTGATGCAGATGCAAATCCTGGTGAATGGTCCATTTCACAAAGATCATTGTCTATTGTTTTTGGACAACCAACCACATTTACCCAATCAATTTTATTTTTTTCTATGTATGAATTGAGTTTCATAACTGTATCCATTGAATCATTTCCACCAATATAGACAAAAGTTGAAATTTCATATTTTTTCAAGTTTTCAAAGATTTTTTTATATTGATCATCTTCTAAGTCATCACTTAATTTAAAACGGCAAGAACCAAGAATTGAAGATGGTCTTTTTTTTAGCCTATCTTTTACTTTTTCTTTTTCAAATAAATCTTTGTCAACACACTTTATATTTTCATGTAAAAGTCCCTCAATTCCATTTAAAGAAACATATACATTTTCAAAATCAAAATCAATCCCAGCTTGAATAGCTCCAGCCAAAGATGAGTTAATAACTGCAGTAGGTCCACCTGACTGCCCAATAAGACAATTCATAAATCCTCCTAAATTTTTAATACCTATATATATTACCATTTTCTTAGATTTTTGAAAATTTTTGTGAATAAATTAATATTTTTTTACAAAAATTTATTTACATAATATCCTATAGGATTTTTTAATTTATTTTCAAAATATTTTTCGTATTCTTTTAATTTTTTTAATCTTTCATCTTCAAAAGGAATTTTTTCGTATTTTTCTTTTAAAATTTCTTGTTTTTTTTCAATTCCTAGGTAAATATCAGTTATGGAATTATCTAAAACTTGGATTAATTTGTCATAATCGGTATAAGAGTAAGACAAAAGTAAATTTTTTATTGTATTAATATCTTTTTCTTCCAAATTAATTTCTCCAAGATATGAATTTATATCTTTAACAATAAAAGAGTGGCTTATGGCAATTTTGGCTGGGAAAAAATATGTTTCATTTCTTAAAATATGAAAAGATTTAAAATTTTTTTCTAGTCCTTTTTTCTTTTCTTTTTTTCCTATATCAAAAAGTGAACCACAAGCAAAGGCTATGTCCTCATCAAGCCCTAATTCTTTTCCAATAATTTTTGCACTTTTTCCGATTATTTTTGACCTTGTAACCCAAGGACCCAAATTTTCATTATCTTCTATCAAATAAAAATTTATCTTGTCCTTATTTGGAATATTTCCATAATTTTCCTTATACATTTCTAAGTCCTAGCTTTCCATAAGTATAAATTTTTCCATCACCATCAACAAATCTGTATGAAATTTCATTTTTATCTTGAGATTTTTGTCCAAAAACATATTTTTTATTCCTAATCTCATTTTTATAAACTATATTTATAAATTCTATATCTTGGTCCTTTACATTTGAAATTTCTCCCAATAAATCCATATAGGAGGCGTTATTTACATGGTAATTTGAGTCAAGGTCTGTGTTTCTTATTTGAATTTTTTCCAAATCTCCAAAATTTTCCACGTATTTGTGGGATTTTTCGTTGTAAATAGGATTTTCTTTTTGGTAGGCTTTTGCAATTTCTTCTGGAATTTTTATTGGACGCATTTTTTTAAGGCCAAATAATAAAAATACGCAATAAGCTTTGGCAATAATTTCCCCATCTTTTTCAATAAAAAAGTTTCTGTAGGCATAAAATTTATTCATATTTATGGCAAAAGTTGTGATTTTTATTTTATCTTTTGCCCTAATTGGTTTTTTAATCTTTATATCCCAAGAATATACTACCCACCTTTTATCTTCCATTATTTTTTTATCTTCTACCTCTTCTGCTTGGTCAAAAGATACTTCAAACATTAAGGATAAAAGGTATTTATTTTTCAAATATCCCTCACTATTTGTGAGAAACCTTTCTACTTCAAACTCTTTACTTTTTCTCATTTTATTCCTTTCTGTATAAATTTTTCATTATGGCAAATACCATGGTAAATCCTAGACCTATACTTGCAATTAAAATCGCCTTTAAAATATTTTTATCAAAATCTAAAAGGGCAAGGCTTAAAAGTGAGAAGCCTATAATAATTGAAAGTCCAAGAAAAACTAGGGCCTGACTTTTTTGGTTTTCAATTTTTTCATAAGATTTTCTTTCTTCTTCGCTTTTTTGGTCTATAATCCTAAAATCTCCCCTGGCAAGTTGCCTTAAAATATTTAAACTTGTTTGGGGAAATTCTTTTATCAAAGAATAGGTATCGTAGATTTTTGGCCTTACCCTATCAAAAACCAAATCTGGACTAAAAATTTTAAAAACCATAGATTTTGCAATTGGAAGGGCAAGTTCTAGGAAAGACTCCTTGTAAACTAATTTTTCGATTAAGCCTTCCAAAATTAGGACAGTTTTTCCAAAATTTGTAAGCTCTGATGGAATTTTTATGGAATAATCTACTAAAAGCGTATAAAAATCCCTGATCAAATCTGCAAGTTTCATTTGATTTAGACTCATAACCATGTACTTATCCAAAAGTTTTTGAATTCTTTTTTCAAAATCTCCAATTTTTTTGGAATCAAATTCCAAAAGTCCCATGCCAATTATGGCGTCAGTTATAAGTTTAACCTCATTAAAACTTGCCCCCAAAAATATTTTCATTATTTGATAACGATAATTTTCCGATAAATTTCCGACAATACCAAAATCTAGAAGGTAGATATTTAAATTTTCATCGACAAAAATATTTCCAGGATGGGGATCGGCATGAAAATATCCATAAGTAAACATTTGATTTACATAGGCTCCTATGATTTTTTCTGCCAAATCTTTTCTAATATCTGACCTTTTTTCATAAACTGACCTGATGGACTCACCTTCTATATATTCCATGGTCAAAACTTTTTTGCTTGAATATGAATCGTAAACATCGGGACAAAATAGGTCCTTTTTTTGAATATTTAGTTTCCTATATTTTTTTATATTGTTTTTTTCTACTTCAAAGTCAATTTCTCTGTTTAAAGAAAGGGCAAATTCTTCAACAATTTCTCCAAGATTAAAAGATTTTATTCCTTCAAGCTTTATTTCGAGCTTTTTATAAAGGTCTTTCATTATTTTTAAATCTTCTTTTACATTTTTTTCCAAATCTTTTCTTTGAACTTTTACAACAACCTTTCTTTCAAGGGAACCGACCTTTATTGTTGCCAAATGAGTTTGAGCTATTGATCCAGAAGCCAGAGGTTTTTCTTCGAATTTATCAAAAATATCATAAATATCCTTGGAAAATTCCCCATAAAAAACTTCCTTGATGTTTTCAAAATCTTCTTCCTTGACATCATCTTGCAATTTTTCAAGCTCTAATATTATATTTTCCGAAAAAATATCCCTTCTTGTAGATAATAATTGACCAAATTTTACAAAAACCGGCCCCAAATCTTCAAACAAGCCCCTTAATTTTTGACCAAATTTACTTTCAAGCTCAAGTATTTCTTTGGAATTTTCTCCCCTGTTTTTTAAAAGTCTTCTTATATCAAAAATTAAGTCTGGGCTTAGAAATTTTTTTATTATCTCAAGCTTTCTTTTTTTATATCCCATTTTTTAATCTCTATTTTCTATTTTCTCAAATTTAATTTTATTTTTCTCCAAAAGTTCAATCGCATAAGGATCAACCCTGTAATCATTTGAATAATAAATTTCCTTGATTCCTGCTTGAATTAAAGATTTTGTACAATTTAGGCAAGGAAAATGAGTTACATAACAAATTGAATTTTTAACAGAAATTCCTTCCTTGGCACAATATAACAAAGCATTCATTTCTGCATGAATTGTCGCAATACAATGACCATCTCTCATAGTATGACCAACTTCATCGCAGTGAGGATTTCCCTTTATAGATCCGTTGTAGCCTGTAGAAATTATTCTATTTTCATTATTTACAAGAACACAACCAACATAAGCTCTATCGCAAGTTCCCCTAAGAGCAACCATGTGAGCAAGTTTTATAAAATATTCATTCCAAGTTAGCCTATCTTTTGCCATAAATTCACCCCTTAAATTTTTTCTTTCTTCTATTTTACCAAATTTAAAGATTTAATCACAGAAAAAGGCTGAAGATTACTCCAGCCTTTTTTTCTACTATGGTTTAGATAGTAGACTTATTAAACTTTTAATTTTAATTTGAACAAAATATTGAATATTTTTGTAAATACAAAAATCAATATTGCCAAAACAACAAAATTCATAATAGAAAATCCTTCAAAAATTGATGATTGGAAAATCATTGTTCCAATACTTGAAAAAAGCATGATTACCAAAATTTTTGCAAGACTTTCGATTGGCTTTAATAAAACCATCTTGCCAGAATTTTCTGTTTTTGTCTTTTCTATCAAAGAAAAAGATATAGAAAAAACTATTAAAGAAAATATTATTAGCCCTATCACCCCATATTTTGTACTATCAAAATTTGTTAAAGGTCTTAAAATAACTCTAAAAATTGTATTAATTAGACTTCCATTGTTTGGAATATTTTTCTCAATAAGACTTACAAAAGTTCTATTGTAATCTGAATATCCAAATAATATTTCACTCATATTCCCAATTATTCCATCCAAAATATCCAAAAATCCAAAGGTCATTACAGATAAACCAAAATGTCCCAAAATATTTCCAGCCATAAAACCTGCTGACAAAATCGCAAGATAGATTGCTGAAATCATTCCAAAACTCTTGATAGTTTCAGGAATTTGCCTTGTTCCAGTTTTTAAAATTTCAAAATTTGAAGTTTTTAAAATCATATAGTTTAAGGCTGAAGAAAGAAATACAAATCCCAAAATAATCATCAAACCAAAGCCTATTTTCATAAGAAAATCTTTTTTCTTTGTCCATGGGTAGGTTTTTGCAAATTCATAATAAGATGTAGCGTGTTCCATTGAGGAAAACAAAACTCCCAAAACTATTGCCACAACTATGCCCATAACCGAAATATAAGAAAAATAAAAATTATTAGATTTTCCCTTGGCTTCATGAGATAAATATTTGTATTGGTCCAAAGTTGAAATATATTCCCCATATTTTAATTGAAACTCTTCACGTTCATCAATTTCTTTTTGGCTTGCCTTTTCATAATCAAAATTAATATTTTCTTCATACTTATATTTTTTTGACATTTTTTCAAATATAACATCATTATCTTGGAAAAACTTTTTGTCTATTTTTGTATATTTATCATATTTTTTTCCAGTTTTTGCCATTTTATTTAGGGTATTTGTTGTTTGAATCAAAGATCTATAACTTTCATCCAAAGATTTTGTTTGAAAAAGTCCAGAAAACAGAAGACTTACTGCAAGAACAAGAATTATCCAAAATCCATTTCTTCTGCTAAGAATCTTAATTTCTTTTTTAAAGTCTCTCATTATTTGCTCCTTCCTTTTTCCCAATAGAAATTATCCTCAATTTTTGATTCCAAAACATCAAATTGTACAATAGATTCATTTCTTTTTATATCATCAAGAATATTTTCTCTATTATCAATCAGAATTGTATAAACTCTTCCCAAATGAAATCTCAAAACAGATTTTTCAAGAATTTTTGGATCTAATTCATCCTTTACAACCACTTGCAACTTCACAAATTTTTCCTTATTTTGATAAAGATTTATAAGATTTCCATCTTTAGAAAGATAAAGAGTTTCATCAGCAACTTTTGCCAATTCCTCAAGCTCGTGGCTTGAAGCAAGAACAGTTCTTCCTTCTTCTTTTAAATCCAAAATATAAGATAAAATAATCTCCTTATTCAAAACATCCATCCCATCAAGAATTTCATCCAAAAGAAGAACTTTTGCATTTGTAGAAATTGTTGCCAAAAGTCCGATTAAATTTTTATAGCCCTTAGAAAAATTTCTCAAATTTCTCTTAAAATCAATATTATTTTTTTCAAGTTCTTTTATAGCAAATTTTTTGTCGAAATTTGGATAAATAACTTCATAATATCCAAGCATTTTTTCAACCGATATATAATCAAAATAATCAAACCTATCAGGCAAATAAACAATATTTTCCAATATGTGCTTATCCTCCACACTAGATTTTCCAAAAACATTAACCTTGCCTAAATCTTTTTGAAAAATATCAGCCATTACTTTCAAAAGAGTAGTTTTGCCAGATCCATTTCTTCCAACCAAAGCATATATTTTTCCTTCCTCCAAAGAAAAATTTACATCTTCCAAAACCTTATTTTTCCCAAAAGATTTATAAAGGCTCATTACTTCCACAGCCATTAGAATCCTCCTTACTTTTTTCATAAATTTCTTTTATTTTTTCAAAATCAATTCCATAAAAAATACATTTCAAAAAAATATCATAGAGTCTTTTCTCAAGTCTTTCCTTTTTTACATCAATTTTTTCATCATCCAAACTTACAAAAGTCCCAAGACCTTTTTTTGTAAGCAAAATTCCATCTTCCTTCAATTTGTTGTAGGCTTTTTGAACGGTGGATTGATTTATTAATAAAGTTTTTGATAAATCTCTTACAGAAGGCATCATATCCCCGTCAAGCAAAATACCTTGAGCAATCATTAATTTCGTTTGCTCAACAATTTGTTCGTTCAAAGGAATTTGAGATAAACTATTCAAATCAAACATAAAAACTCCTTTCTTTATTTCTGTATGGTGTATGGTGTATCTCCATACACTTCTTAATTTAATTATATATAGATTTTTTTCTTTGTCAAATAATTTAAAAAAATTTTCTAATTTTTTTGAGAAATTTCTTAAAAATTTACAAAATAAAAAACCTAGCTTGTAACTAGGTTTACATTAAAGGAGCAAATGGTTTTACTATGAAAGCTATTATTTTTTTATGAAGTGGGTAAGATTTTACATCTCTCATTTTTATTTCTTTTCCTATATCAAAAGTTATTTCAAAATCTTTTAAAATATCTTTTATTACAGGATGTTTGTGTATATAAACCCCACATTCAAAATTTAAATAAAGCGCCCTATAATCTACATTTACAGATCCTACAACTGCCTTTTTATCATCAGAAACCCAAGTTTTTGCATGGATAAAACCTGGTAAATATTCGTAAATTTTTACTCCTGATTCTATTAATTTTTTGTAGTGAGATTTTGCTAGCATGTAGGGAATTTTTTTATCTGGAATTGCCGGAAGAATTATTCTTACATCAACTCCCCTTTTTGCTGCAAAAGTAAGCGATTTTACCATCTCATTATCTATAATTAAATAAGGAGTCATAATATAGGCATAATCTTTTGCAGTATCTAAAATATGCATATATATATTTTTGAAAAATCTTTCTTTTCTTATCGGATTATCTCCAACTCCGATTATATATCCGTCAGATTTTTGTGGGTGGATCTTTAAATATCTTTTTAAATCTTCTTTTTCTTCACTATCCCACAATTGCAAAAACATAATTGTAAATGATTGGACTGCTGGCCCTTTTATTCTTATAAATGTATCTTTCCAATGACCAAACCTTTCCTTTACATTTATATACTCATCCGCTAGATTGACACCACCGGTATAAACTTCCTTTCCATCAACAATCAAAATTTTTCTATGATCCCTGTTGTTGTGATAGGTTGAAATAATCGGATAAATCGGTGAGAAAACTTTGCATTTTATTCCAAGATTTTCCATTTCTTCCGGGAAATTTTTAGGAAGATTCAAAATGGCATTTGTTCCATCATACATTAATCTTACTTCAACACCCTCACTTGCTTTTTTGGTAAGCTCTTCAAGTAGTGTTCCCCAAAAATATCCTTGATGAATAATAAAAAATTCAACAAAGATAAAATCTTTAGCACTTCTTATTGATTCAATCAAATCATTAACACAATCATCTCCAACCCTATAATATTTTGCATCATTATCTTTGCTTACAGGATATGAACCGTAATCATTTAAATATTTTACTAAATTATAAAATTCCTTATCCTTATTTTTAAGCTCATTTACCAAATTTTCGTCAATTGTATGCAAATAATTTGTTTCATCTTCGCTATCCATAATTGAACTTTCTTCGATTTTTTTACCAATATCAATTCTTGATAGGAGAAAAAACATAATCCCAAAGGTCGGAATAGCTGCAATCAAGAAAAACCAAGAAAGTTTTTCATAAGGATTGACATCCATTGACAAAATTACCAAAAGAGAAATTATAGCAATAATAGCAGATGACCCAAAAATAATAGAGGGATCAAGGGATAAGTGCTTTAAGATTTGTAAAAAAATAAAAATTTGAGCAAGCACCAAAAGAAAATACAAGCCTGCCCTACCAAAAATTACTTTCAATACGGATGATCTTGTTTTTTCAACAAATCTGTTCTCATTTAATATTTTTTTGATTTTTTCATTATATTTTTTCATGTTATTATTTTTAGTTTTCATAGTTTAATTATATCTAATTTCTCACCATTTTAACAGAGTAAAATTTATTTAATATGAAATATTATTTTTCTAGACAAAATCTCCATATTTGCTTATTTTAGCTAATATATTTATAATAGTTCTATAAGAATAGTTAAAAAACAATAGGTGATTATATGAAATCTTTTAAAAAAAATAAAAAAATATTACTGATTAATGACTTTTTATCAAGTGGAAATATTGGGGGAAGTCTTTGTAGAGATGTTTTGAATTTTTATTCTTTTGACATTGATTTTATACCTACAGCCTTAATTTCTAATAAATTTTCTCAAAAACCTATAGAAATTTTTGATTCAACTAAATTTTTAAAAAATAGCCTAGATGTTTACAAAAAACAAGATCGAATTTATGACGCAGTTTTTGTAGGATTTGTCCTAAATTTTGACCAAGCCAAAATAATTTGTGATTTTGTAAAAGAAAATAATCTTTTTATGGTGCTTGATCCAATTATGGGAGATAATGGAAAAATTTATAAGGGTCTTGATAAAAATATTGTAGAAATTTATAAGTACATGGCAAAATTTTCTGATATTATTATTCCAAACCTTACAGAGGCAAGATTTTTGACAGATAATAAGTTTGATACAGCCCATGAAATTGTAGATTATTATGAAAATCTTGGTAAAAAAATGATTATCACAAGTATTAAAGAAAATGACAGGTATTTTATTTTATCAAAGGATAAATCATACATAGAAGAAGAGTATAAATATTTGGATAAAAGTTTTGGTGGTAGTGGGGACTTGTTTGACTCTATTTTTTTGGTAAACTTTTTGAAAAATCAAGATTTTAGACTTGCAATTAAAAGTACAAGGGATACGATAGCTAGTATTCTCAATATGCAAATAATCCTTGATGATAACGCAAATGAAATTAATATTAACGAAATTTTTAAAAAATTATAGAAAGTAAGGTGGTTTTTTGATAAAAAATAAATATCGGAAAAGGGCCCTACAAATAGCTTGGCCATCTGTCTTGGAATCATTTTTTATTTCCTTGGCAGGACTCATTGATACCTTCATGGTTTCATCAATCGGTGCATCAGCAGTTGCTGCAATTGGACTTACAACCCAGCCAAAATTTATCGCCCTTTCAATTTTTATTGCAATTGCAGTTTCAGTTTCTGCCCTAGTTGCAAGAAGAAAAGGTGAAGATGATAAAAAAACGGCAAATCAAACTATGGTTACAGCCATGATTGTAGCAGTGTCTTTGTGTATAATAGTTTCTGCAATTTTTGTAATTTTTACTCCACAAATAATGAGACTTTCAGGCTCAAGTCCAGATACTCATGATTTGGGAGTTTCATATTTTAAAATTATTATGGCAGGAATGATTTTTAATGTAATTTCAATGACTATTAATGCAGGTCAAAGAGGAAGTGGAAATACACAAATTGCCTTTACAACCAATCTAATTTCTACTATAGTAAATATTTTATTTAACTATTTACTAATCGGTGGTAATCTTGGTTTTCCAAAATTGGGAGTAACAGGAGCTGCCATAGCTACAGTTTTGGGGGCTTTTGTTGCGGCAATAATGAGTTTTTCTTCATTATTTAGAAGATCATCCTACATGTCCTTTAGGCTAATAAAAAAACATAAACTACATTTTTCAAGTCATATTTTCAAGGAAATTTTGGGACTTGGTTCAAATATTTTTATTGAAAATATAGCAGCAAGGATAGGATTTTTGGTTACAGCAATTACAGCAGCAAAACTTGGTACAGACCAATTTGCAGCCCACAATGTTGGTATGAATTTGCTTTCACTTTCATTTTCTTTTGGAGATGGTATGCAAGTTGCAGCAGTTGCCCTTACAGGAAATGCCCTTGGTGCAAGAAAAAAAGAAGAGGCAATAAAATACGGAAAAACTTGCCAAGAAATTGGCCTTTCAATATCAATAATAATATCACTAATTTTGGTATTATTTAGAAAAAATATTTTTAGAATGTTCTTTGATGATGAACATATTATTGCTATGGGATCAATAATAACTTTTTATTTGATTTTTATAGTAATTTTCCAAATATCTCAAATTATATTCGGCGGAGCCTTGAGAGCTGCAGGAGATGTAAAATATACACTTGCTGTAAGTTTAATTTCAATTACTTTTATAAGATCAGCTGCCACCCTATTTTTTGTAAATGTCCTAGATTTAGGGATCCAAGGAATTTGGCTTGGTATTATGGCTGACCAAATATCTAGATTTATTGGTTTGTGGACAAGATTTAGAAAAGGTGATTGGGTTAATATAGAAATTTAATTAAATAAATCTTTAATTATATATTATGAATGAAAAATATTTTTCACATAAATATTTGAATTTTTCTTTAAATCTGGTATATTATACTTACTATCGGTAATGATAGTAAGTATATTTTTTTAAACAGGGGGATTAAACAATGAAAATTAAAAAAGTATTACCAGTATTAGCACTATCACTTGCATTAGTAGGATGTGGAAATAAAGCTGAAACAACATCAAACGCTTCAAGCGAACCAGCTTCAACAACTACAACAGAAAAATCTGATTCAAACGCTAGTACAATGGATTCAAACGAAGCAAGCACACCATCATCAAATGATGCTAGTACACCTGCTTCAGACGCTGGATCAAATAACTAATTAAAATTTGAAAATAAAAAAAAGAGTAAGTTTTCTTGCTCTTTTTTTTGTGTAATTTTTTAGAATGAAAAATTTGAAACATAAGTAAATTTTTAAATAAATTTAAAATCAAAAAAAACATCCTCAAAATATTGGGATGATTTTTTGAATTAATCTATAATTAATTTTTTATTTGTAATCTTACTGTAGATGTTAGAACATCTGAATAGCTGTATGATACAGTTCTTTCTGTATCAAAATCATTATTTACCTTTATTGTAAATACACTTGGGAAAGCGTCTAAAATTACACCGCTTTTGGTAACAATTCTTTTTCTACCCTTATCAGCTTTTAAAGTAACTTCTTTTCCTACGTTTCTTTTAACTTCTGACCTTATTTCATTAACTGATTTAAATTCCATATATCCACCTTCCATGCATTTGTAATTATTATACTACAGGATTGTGGATAAGTCAAATTAGCATAATATTATACGCCAGATTAAATTTCTTGTCAAATATTTTTATAAAAAGCTCTATAAGCTGTAAATGTTGAGTAAAAATCAGCTTTTGAAATTAATTCTATTGGTGCATGCATAGAAATTACTGGTGTTCCACAATCAACTACATCCATTCCATATTCTGCAAGAATATAGGCAATTGTTCCTCCACCACCTTGGTCAACTTTTCCAAGCTCTCCTGTTTGGAAAATTACTCCGTCTTTATTAAAGGCAAGTCTAACTTCTGATAAATATTCTGCATCTGCATCGTTTGATCCGCCTTTTCCACCGGAACCTGTATATTTTGTAAGGGCAACTCCGTGAGAAATTTGAGCTGAGTTTTGACTTTCTGTTGCATCTTTAAAGTTTGGATCTTCTGCCAAGGTTACGTCAGCTGATAAAACTTTAGAATTCCTCAAAGCTCTTTTAAATTTAATTAAATCAAAATCTTCTTTTAAATTCATAATTTCTAAAAGTGAATTTTCGAAAAATTGGGAAGTCATTCCTGTTGCTCCAACTGAACCAATTTCTTCCTTGTCAACAAAAAGTCCTACCAAAGTTTTTCTTGTTTCTTTTATATCAAGTAGAGCTCTCAAAGCTGCGTATGAGCAAACCCTATCGTCATGGCCGTGTGATGCAATCATTGATTTGTCAAAACCAACTTCTCTTGATTTTCCTGCTGGAACTACTTCAAGTTCTGCTGTTATAAAATCTTCCTCTTCAATTCCGTATTTTTCATTTAAAATTTTCAAAATGTTTTTCTTTACCGGATTTTCTTTTTCATCTAAAAGTGGTCTATTTCCTACAATTATTGATAGTTGTTCACCTGTTACAACTTCTTCAGCAGGCTTGGTTAATAATTTTTTTGATAGGTGGATTAAAAGTTCTGATATAAAAAATACTGGCTCATCTTCCTTATCTCCAATTGAAATATCTACTTTTTCTCCATTTTTTGTAAAAACTACTCCGTGAAGGGCAAGGGGCATATTTGTCCAATTATATTTTTTCACTCCCCCATAATAATGAGTTTTTAAATAGGCAAGTCCGTTTTCTTCTGTAAGTGGAACTGGTTTTAAATCAAGTCTTGGTGAATCGATGTGACCTCCAACTATAGCAAGTCCTTCTGATAAATCTTCACTTCCTATGTGAAACATTGCTACGGCTTTATTTTTATTTACTGCGTAAATTTTATCGCCTGAATTAATTTTTCCAGCCTTGATTTTTTCTTCAAGGTCAACATAACCTGCTTTTTTTGCCAAATTTACAATTTCTTTTGCAGCAAGTCTTTCAGTTTTTCCCTTGTCCAAAAAATCCATATAATCTTTTGAAAGATTTTCTAATTCTTTTTCTTGTTCAGAGGATAAATTCTCCCAAACATTTTTTCTCTTGTACTCTGTCATTTTTTCTCCTAAATTAATTTCCATATATTTTTTGCATACTCAAGTGGATTTTCTATTTCTAGACCCTCTATGAGTTTTGCTTGGTCAAATAAGATATTTACTATCATTTTAAATTCATCAGAATTTTCTTTCAAATCTTTTTCTAATAATTCATAGGCCTTGGAATTTTTATTTATTTCCAAAACTTTTTGCGCCTTTATATCTGGAGCGTTTACTTGAGATTTTAAAGTTTTTTCCATCTCGATTGAAACATCTCCCCTTTGTTTTATCATTGAAATTACATCTTCTGATAAAGCATCTGAAATTTTTACATCTACTACTTCTTCTGGTAAAATTTCCTTGATTTTTTCAACCAAGTCTTTGTTCTCTTCACTTTCTTCTTCATCTTCATCAACTTGATTTATTGATTTAAATGGAATTTCCTTGTAAGAATTTAGCATCTTTATCAAAAATTCATCTAATTTTTCATCAAGTAAAAGAACATCCTTGTCCTCGTCTACTGATTTTAAGGCTGGGGAATTTTTGATTTTTTCTAAATTTTCTCCAACTGTATAAAGAATATTTTCATCTGTTGATTTCATAGCCTCTTTGTACTCATTCAATGAAATCATCTTATCTTTCCTATAGGAATTAAACAATAATAAATCTTCTAGCCTATCTTTTTTTGCTCCAAAAGATTCATAAATAGAAACTTTCAAATTATTTCCAAATTCCTTGAAAAATATTTGGTATTTTTCCCTATCGTTTTTCATCAAATCCATTAAGTGAGATCTTATTTTGTTGTTTATTTGTTTTGCAATAAATCTTAGTTCTCTTGTTTCTTGGAGGGTTTCTCTTGAAATATTTAGGGAAATATCATCACTTTCAACAACTCCCTTGGCAAAAGAAAATTCATCTTCAAGTAAGTCTTCGTGTCTGTCCTTTATTTTTACTCCTGATGAATAAAGTTGTAAGCCCTTTTGGTAATCTTTTGAATAAAAATCAAAAGGCGCTTTTCTTGGAATATAAATTATTGCCTTAAATTCAACAGTTCCCTCGATGTTTAAATGAATCCATGATAAGGGATCGTCAAAACCAAATCCTTGGTCCTTGTAGAAATTTATATAATCTTCATCGCTTAAATCTTTTTTAGATTTTTTCCAAATTGGAACTTCAGAATTTAAAACTTCTACTTCCTTATAGTCTTCATATTTTGGATCTTCATCTGTAGAATCTTCTGTTTTTCTTGACTTTGTTACTTCCATTTTTATTGGATATCTGATGTAATTTGAATATTTTCTTACAAGTTCTTTGATTTTATATTGGTCAAGATAAATATCAAAGTTTTCATCTTCTGTATTTTCTTTTAAAAATAAGGTAATATCTGTTCCATTTTCTTTTTTGTCGGATTTTTCAATTTCATAGCTTTCGGCGTTTTCACTTACCCATTTATAAGCTTGGTCATCTTTTTTTGTATTTACAATAATCTTTTCGCTTACCATAAAGGCTGAATAAAACCCAACTCCAAATTGTCCGATTAGATTATTTAAATCTTCATTTTCAATTTCTTTTTTGAAAATTTCTGTACCGGATTTTGCAATTGTTCCAAGATTTTCTTCCAAATCTTTTTCATCCATTCCAATTCCGGTATCCCTTATGGTTAAAGATCTCTCTTCCTTGTTTGGAATTATTTGGATATAATAATCGTTTTTGTCCACATTTTTATCTGATTTTAAATCTTTATAATATAATTTATCAATAGCATCTGAGCCGTTTGATATTAATTCCCTAAGAAAAATATCCTTGTTTGTATAGATTGAATTTATCATCAAATCCATAACTTTTTTGGCTTCTGCTTTAAATTCTTTTTTCATAAATCCTCCTTAGCACTTTAAGTCTTCGACTGCTAATACTATACTTAATATTCAGTTTTTTTCAATTTTCTTCCTCTTTTACAAGGGCAAAAATTTGGGCTTGGATTTTAATTTGTTTTTTTTTTATTTTTTCTATTTCTTTCTTTTGATTTTTTGAAATTAAAATTATTTGAATTAAATTTGCAAGAATAAAAACAAGAACAAATAGTAAAATTTTTGTAGAATTTTGAATTTTCATTATAGATCCAATTAATAAAAATATAAAAGATATTAAAAGAGATCTTGTGAAAAATTTAAAAAAAGAATTTTTATTTTTGATTTTTTCCAAACTTTTATCTAGCTCTTCTAATTCTTTTCTTAAATTTAAAATTTTTTCATAATTTTTTTCATTCATTTTATCACCAAAATAATTGTACCCCAATTCCTAGTGTTTTACTTTGATTTTTATCCTACTTATAGTAAAATAATTTTTAGACATAAAGGAGGGTTTTTATGGCTTTAGAAGATAGAAAAAAAGAAAAAGTAGAAATAACACATGATATGTTAATCGGTGATATAATTCAAGCAAAACCAGAATCAATCAATACTTTCCTTTCAATCGGAATGGGTTGTATTGCTTGTCCTTCATCTTTATATGAAACTTTAGATGAAGCTTGTATGGTCCACGGAATTGATCCTGATTTCTTGCTTGAAAAATTTAATAAATAAAAAAAAAGACTTTTGCATATTTTCTTGCAAAAGTCTTTTTTTGTATAAAATTATTTTTCAAAATATTTTCCCCATTTATTATCATAGGTCCAAGAATAATTTCCTCTTTTTTCCGAATTTTTGTACTTATCAAAATCATCCAAAATTTTCTTAAAGGTTTTACTCATCATTATAAGAGCAAGGATATTTGGAATAACCATAAAGGCATTGGCTGTATCTGCAAATGACCAAGCAAATTTTAAGCCTCCAATTGATCCTACATAGCAAAAAATAATATAAATATATTTGAAAATATTTGAAAGCTTACTTGATCCTGTCAAATATTTTACACATCTTTGCCCATAATAGCACCAAGAAACCGCCGTTGTAAAGGCAAATAAAACAAGGGCAAGAGAGACCACATATTTTCCCAAAAAAAATGATTTTGAAAAAGATGCTGCCGTTAAAGCTGCTCCTTCAAGTTTTTCAGTTTTATAAACTCCACTTGTAATAATTACAAGGGCAGTCATGGTACAAATAATCATAGAAGAAATAAAAACTTCAATCGCTCCCCACATTCCTTGTCTTATAGGATGGTCAGTGTGACTTGTTGCATGGGCCATGGGAGCCGTTCCAAGACCTGCTTCATTTGAAAAAATCCCCCTTGCAAGCCCCCATCTAATTGAAATTAAAATTCCAGAACCTGCCGTTCCACTTGCAAAAGATTTTGGGTTAAAAGCACAAATAATAATTTCTTTTAAAGCAGGAATCAAATTTTCAATTTGAAAAATAAGAATTAAAAGGCAACCAACTATATAAAAAACTGACATAATAGGAACAATTTTTGCTGCAAAAGCACCAATTCTTTTTATTCCACCAACAATAACCAAAAGCATGAAAATTACAATCAAAATTCCACCAAGATGAAGATTTAAACCAGTCATAGCATTTAAAGATTCAGAAATCGAATTTGATTGAACCAAAGCTCCTGTTCCAATAATTGCTATGAAGGCAAAAAACGAAAAAATTTTCGCCAAAATTTTTGACCCTGCACCCTTTTCAATATAATACATGGGTCCACCGATATATTTTCCATCATCATCCGAAACTCTGCTTGCAACGGCCATACTAACCTCAACCATTTTTGTAGTCATGCAAATAAAACTTGCAAGCCACATCCAAAAAATTGCACCAGGCCCACCAAAGCCAATTGCAGTTGCAACTCCAACAATATTTCCAGCCCCAATAGTTCCAGCAAGAGCAGTCGAAACAGCCTCAAAAGGAGAAATTGAATTTTTATCCGATTTTGAATCCTTAACAAGTCTTCCAAAAGTATTTTTAAAAATATAGGAAAAATTCTTAAAAACCCAAAAATCGGACCTATAAATTAAAACAAGACCTCCAAAAAGCAAAACGACTATCATAGGATATCCCCACAAAAAATCGCTAAGCTTAGAATTTAATTTTATAATTTTATCCATAGGACAAACCCTCTTTCTATTTAATATAAGCTCATTCTTAATATTATAAACTAATTTTTGAAAAATAAAATAATAATTTATAATTTTTTTATTAGAAAAAATATACAATTAAATTAATTTTTAAAAATCCCAAAGAAAAAACCATTTACTTCAAAAAAAGCAAATGGTTCGTATCACGTTTTTTAAATAAAATCAGCCTATTATTAATTTTTTAAAACATCTTATTAAAGTCAATGTATGCTCCCATAAAAGCAAAATCTCTTGCATTTTCCTTTAAAAAATCCAAAAGAATTCTAATTCTTTTTTCATTTAAAGATCCTTGGAAATCAAAATAAAAAACAAATTCAAAATCAGATCCTGGTATTGGGGATGATTCAAGTTTGGTCATATTTACACCCAAAATTTTAAATTTTTCTACAATATTTATAAGAGATCCTGGCTTATCCAGTGCCTTTAATCTTACAGAAATTTTATCAGCATCTTTATAAATTTTTAAGTCCTTGGCTACAATTATAAATCTCGTATAATTATTTGACTCATTTTGTATATTTTCATCTAAAATTTTTAGCTTATAAATTTCCCCTGCAAATTTTGACCCAATTGCCCCAAGACTCTTATCCTTATTTTCTTTAATATATTTTGCAGATAAAGCCGTATTATAATATTCTTTTGAAACAAATCCATTTCTTTCAATATATTTTCCACACTGACCCAAAGCTTGGGGATGAGAGTAAACTTTTTTAATATCGGATAAATTTGCATCCAAATTTCCAAGAAGATAATGGTTAATATCAAGCTTATAACTTCCAACAATATAAAAATTTCTTTCAAGCATCAAATTATAAACTTCCTTTACAGAACCAAATGAAGAATTTTCCAAAGGCAAAATCCCAAAATCACATTCATTCTCATCTATTGCATCTAAAATTTGGTCAAATCTTTTAAAATATTTCCTCTCGCCTTTAGGAAAAATAATATTTCCAACTTGATCAGCGTAAGATCCCTTGGCTCCTCCAAGTCCTATCTTTCCTCCTTTTGGAAAATTTTCATTTATAATTTTTTCTTGAATATTTTTTGAAAAATCACCATCATCAAGTTCCATCAAATAATTTTTGTATTTTTCTTTTAAAATTTTATCAATTTTTTCCAAATCTTCTCTGCTAAAATTTTCTTTTTCTAAATCTTTAATAATTTTTTTCATATTTTCATTCATTTAAAAAGTCCAATACTGTTAAAGCGAGGATTGATTCTCCAATTGGGAGAGTTCTTAGGCAAAAACAAGGATCATGACGGCCTTTTATTTGTAAAATTTTCTCTTTTTTCTCTTTTATAGAAAATGATTTTTGAGAAAGGGAAATTGATGGGGTCGGCTTAAAAATTAAGTCAAAAACAACAGGCATGCCATTTGTAATTCCTCCGACAACTCCACCGGCATTATTGGTAATAGTTCTAACTTTCCCATCTTTAATTTCAAATTGGTCGTTGTGATCTGATCCTCTCAAATTTATTGAAGAAAGTCCCTCGCCAAAAGAAATCGCCCTAAGTCCTGGAATTCCAAAAGAAAGATGGGAAATATTTGCCTCAAAAGAATCGAAAATCGGCTCTCCCAATCCTTGTGGAATATTTTCTCCAAAAACTTGGCAAATTCCACCAAGAGAATCTCCTTCTTTTTTCACCTCTTCCAAAAGCTTTCTTATCTCTTCTTCTTTTTTTTCATCCAAAAGAGGAATTTCTTTTTGAGAAATTTTTTCTAAATCATCCATGGGAGGATTTGCCAAATCAAGTTTTTTATCTTCAATTCCGCCAATATTTTTAATCCTAGATGAAATTTTTATCCCATCATCTTCCAAAATTTGCTTGGCAATCCCTCCTGCAAGGCAAAATGGCGCAGTCAATCTTCCAGAAAATGGACCAGAACCATTCATATCCATTTCGCTACCGTATTTTATAAAACTAGTGTAGTCTGCATGAGATGGCCTTGGAATATCATTTAAATTATCGTAATCTTTGGATTTGTAATCCTTGTTTTTTATTAGGGCAGTTATTGTTTTTGAAATTATTTTATTTTCACTTACTCCAGAAATAAAAATCGCTTGATCAGCTTCTTTTCTTTTTGTAGTAAATTTTGATTTTCCTGGAGCCCTTCTTTGCATAAACTCATCAAGTTTTTCCATATCAATTTCAAAACCAATTTTTACATTATCCATCACCACTCCCATATATTCCTGGTGGCTTGATCCAAATATAGTAACTTTTAAATTTTTTCCAAAGCTTTGGCTCATTTTAGATTTCCTTTCTTAAATCATGGATTTTTTTGCTTGCCTTTAAAATTTTATCAAAATCATCTGGAAGAACACATTGGGCCCCGTCTGAAAATGCCTTGGCAGGATTTTCGTGAACTTCAATCATAAGTCCATCTGCCCCAACAGCTGCCGCAGAAAGGGACAAATCTTTTACATATCTTGCAATACCAGCTGCGTGAGATGGGTCAATTATTACAGGAAGGTGAGTTTTTTCGTGTAAAAATGGAATAGCTGTAACGTCCAAAGTATTTCTTGTTGCAGTTTCAAAAGTTCTAATTCCCCTTTCGCAAAGAATTACCTTTGTATTTCCCCTACTCATAATATATTCTGCTGCCATCAATAATTCTTCATAAGTTGCAGCCAAGCCTCTTTTTAATAAAATTGGCTTATCAGTTTCACCAAGCGCCTTCAACAAATCAAAATTTTGCATATTTCTTGCTCCGACTTGTAAAATATCAACGTCGTCAAAATATTTTAATTGATTTATTTCCATAATTTCTGAAACAAGGGCAAGACCAGTTTCCTCTTTAGCCTTTACAAGATAATCAATGGCTTTTTTTCCATAACCTTGGAAAGAATATGGGCTTGTTCTTGGTTTAAAAGCTCCTCCTCTTAAAATTGTTGCTCCAGATTTTTTTATTTTTTGGGCAATTGATAAAATTTGTTCTTCACTTTCGACTGAACATGGTCCTGCCATAAAAACAAAAGATCCTCCCCCAATTTTTGTTCCATTTTCAAGAGTAATTATTGTATCTTCTGGATGAAATTTTCTGTTTGCTTTTTTGTAAGGTTCTTGGATTCTTATTACATCATCAACAACATTTTTTGATTTCATATCATCTTTTGAAACCTTGGATGTATCTCCCAAAAGTCCCAAAATAGTCGTTTTAAAACCAACTGCCTTACTTACTTTAAGGCCCATATCTTCAATTTCTTTTATAAGATCTTGAACTTCTTTTTCATTTGCATTATTTTTTAGTTTAATAATCATATTTTCCTCCTAATTTTTCTTTTCTAAATAATAAAAAAGCTTCCTGGCTATTACCAAGAAGCTAAAATTCAAAAAAACTTAAAGTGTTTAAAAATTTTGCACATGATAAATAGCCTTACTTTTGTCAAAAGTAAAGTTAAAAAAGTAAAAGCTATTTTGTGCAAAATTTAAGTTTTTCATTATTTTCTCCTGTTTTAAATTTTTTTATATTATAGCATAGATAAGTTTTTCAGTAAAGCTAATTATTGTGTGAATTCATAATAGCTTCAGTTAATTTTGGTATGACTTGTTTTTTTCTTGATAAAACTCCCGGAGCTGAAATTGTTCCATTTTTTACCTTATTTCCAAAAACATTTTCTATATCACTTAGATAATTTCCCACAACCAAAAGTTCAGATTTTTTATTAAAAATATCTGTAAGAACAAGAACAAAGGTATTTTCTCCCTTGGCATGAATTCTTTCTTCCATTAAATTTGTAAGCTTATCTTTTATTGGATCAAGTTCTTCTGGATTCATGGTCATAACTTGTCCAACCCTAATTTTATCATCTCCGATTGTAAAGGCCTTTACATCTCCATCAATCAAATCTTCTGGAGATTTGTTTTTCAAACTTGTTCCAGCCTTAAACATCTTCATGGCAAATTCTTCTGGATTTATGTCTGCAATTTTTGTAAGCCTATTTAAAACTCTTTTATCAGTTTCTGTCGTTGTAGGAGACCTAAATAAAAGGGTGTCGGAAATTATGGCAGCTGAAAGTATGCCTGCAATTTCTTTTGTTGGTCTTATCCCTGATTCAAAAAACATTTTTGCTATAATAGTTGAAGTTGATCCCACAGGTTCTGCCCTAAAAAATAGGGGTTGGTTTGTAACGACATTTGCAACTCTGTGGTGGTCAATTATTTCAATAATTTCTGCATAATCAATATCATCCACTGATTGGTTTCTTTCGTTGTGGTCAACCAAAATTAATTTTTTCTTCTCATCAGAAATCAAATGGTATCTTGAAATTGCCCCAAGAACCCTTCCCCTTGCATCAACAATTGGATAAGATCTAAACCTAGTTTTTCCCATTACCTCACGAACTGTATCAACCGTATCTTCTGGAGAAAAATAAACTAAATTTTCAGTACTCATTACATTTGCAATGGGAACTGCCATTGGCAAAAGTCTTGCCGTCATAAAAGTATCATATTCTGTCGAAATAATTGTAATATTATTTTTTTCGGCTTCTTTTATCAAATCTTCTTTCATCTCTGACCCATTAGTCAAAATTATTAGGGAAATATTTTTATTTATAAGATATTCTTGAGCTTCAAGCCTATTTCCAGTAATAACCAAATCTCCATCACCAACCAAGGAATTTTGAGGTGAGTCTTTTTCATTCATGGCATAAACCATCATTTTCCCTTTAAAAGCTCTCGGATTTTTTGGATTTACAACTATTTTTGCTGACAAAATATCTACTATATTTTCAAGTGGAGTGTGGGTTCTTCCAATAATCCTATCATCCCAAACTTCCATATAAGAATGGGTCAAATTTGAAAGAGAAGCTACTCCTATTAATTTTTCATTTTCATCAACTACAAAAAGAGAATTCAATTTATTTTCTTGAATTATTGACCAAGCATTTCTAATTGGTAGGGATTCGTCAACATTGTAGGAATTGTCATAGTCAATATCTTTTATTTGAAGTTTCATTGAGTCCTTGTGAAGAGGAGGCTTTACTCCAAAATAATCGAGAACAAATTGAGTTTCTTGGTTAACGTGACCAAGCCTAATTGGAATTGCTTCTGTATCACCGAGCCTATTTTTTAAATTTGCATAGGCAAGGGCTGAGCAAATAGAATCAGTATCTGGATTTTTGTGACCTGTAATATAAACTGTTTGTTTCATAATACCTCTAATTTTCACTGTTAAATTTTACTCTAAGTAAATTTATCTTGTAACGTTCAACTTTTTCACAAATTAAAGTAACATCATCAATCTTTACAACATCTCCAGTTATTGGCAGACGGTTAAGATAATCTATAACCAAACCTCCAACCGAATCGTTTTTAACTTCTTTTAAATTTCTGTCAAAATAATCATTAAAATCATTTATATGCATACTTGCATCAACTATAAATTCATTTTCAGAAACCTTGTAGACTTTTTCATCATCAGGATCATATTCATCATAAATATCTCCAACAAGCTCCTCAATTATATCTTCAATTGAAACAAGTCCTTCCGTTCCGCCGTATTCATCAACAACAATGGCAAGCGAAACATTCATTTTTTTCATCGATTTAAAAAGATCAATTATATTCATATTTTCGTAGGCATAATAAGTTTGCCTTACCATATCTTTTAAAATCGGATCACGTCCTTCAGCAACAAAGGTTACTATATCTTTCATGTGCAAAACGCCAACAATATTGTCTATGCTTTCCCCATAAACTGGAATTCTTGAATGTTTGCACTCAATTAAAAATTTATCCAATTCCTCTTTTGTAGAATCTATTGCTATTGCCTCCATATTTGTTCTTGGAGTCATAATATCCGATGCAAAAGATCCTCCAAAATCAAAAACATTATTTATAATTTCACTTTCTTCATTATTAATAACACCTTGCTCTTCACCAACATCAACTATGGTTTTTAAATCTTCTTCAGTTACCTTATCAGAATTTTCTGCCCCATCAGACATTTTTTTAGTAAGATATTTAGTAAAAATTCCAAGTAAAATTACCGTAGGTTTTAAAATTATAGAAATAATAAAAATCGCCCTAGAAAATTTAAGACCCATTTTCTCGCTATTTATTTGGGCTGCAAGTTTTGGAGTTATCTCACCAAAAATTAATACAGTAATTGTTACAACAATTGTGGAAATAGCTGCTCCTGCTCCTCCAAAAATATCTGTAAAAAAAAGTGTTGCTATAGTTGTTGTAAGAATATTTACTATATTATTTCCAACAAGAATTGTTGTAATGGTATTTTGGCTATCATCAACGAGTTTTCTAAGTAATGCTGCATTTTTTACACCCTTTTCTTCAAGTTGCCTTAATTTAAATTTATTTATAGAAGTAATGGCAGTTTCAGAAGATGAAAAAAATGCTGAAAATAAAATTCCAAAAATCATTACAATTAACTCAATAATATTTTTCGTCGTCAAAACTTCCTCCTTAAATACATTATATGAGATATTTATAAAAAAATAAAGTGATTAAATAAAGTAATTAAGGTATAATATGGTCGAAAAAAAAAGGAGGAATTATGGAAAAAAATTCGAACAAATCACTTGCCAATAAAATTTTCAGATTAAAAGAACACAAAACTGATGTAAAAACTGAAATTATGGCAGGAATAACAACCTTTATGACAATGTCTTATATTTTGGCAGTAAATCCACAAATTTTGGGAGATGCCGGAATGGATAAGGGAGCAGTTTTTACTGCAACAATAATTTCATCAATTATTGCAATTATAATTATGGCTTTTTATGCCAATCTTCCATTTGCACTTGCTCCAGGAATGGGACTAAACGCATTTTTCACCTATACGGTTGTAATGACTATGGGAAAAAGTTGGGAATTTGCACTAGCAGCTGTTTTTATTGAAGGAATTATTTTTATTTTATTAACATTTTTCAATGTTCGTGAAGCAATTTTTAATGCCATTCCAAGAAGTTTAAAAACTGCAGTTTCTGTAGGGATAGGATTATTTATTGCTCTAATAGGTTTACTAAATTCCACAGTAATTGTAAAAAATGATATAGGTCTTGGCCTTGGAAATTTAGTTAGCAAGGAAAGTTTTATATTTTTTATTGGACTTTTAATTATGGCAGTTTTAACTGCAAGAAAAACAAAGGGAGCCTTGTTAATAGGAATTGTAATTTCTACAATTATTGCTCTTTTTACAGGAGTAAGCAAGATTCCAGAAGGAGGACTTATACAACTTCCTCCATCACTTAGCCCAATATTTTTAAAACTTGATTTATCATCAGTATTTTCACTTGAAATGTTTTCTGTTGTCTTTGCATTTTTATTTGTAGATTTATTTGACACAGTAGGAACTTTAACAGGAGTTGCTACAAAGGCAGGAATGTTAAATGAAAATGGAGAATTGCCAAATGCTGGTCGTGCTCTTTTGGCTGATAGTATCGGAACAACCCTAGGATCAATTTTGGGAACATCAACTGTAACAACTTTTGTAGAAAGCGCAACGGGAGTTGCAGAAGGAGGAAGAACAGGACTAACTGCTCTTTCAACAGGATTTTGTTTCTTCCTATCAATATTTTTCTATCCATTAATTACAATAATTCCAGCCCAAGCTACAGCAGCTGCCCTAGTTATGGTAGGATTATTTATGATAGATTCAATCGTTGATATAAATTTTGGAGATTTCACAGAATCATTCCCAGCCTTTATGACAATAATAATGATGCCATTTGCTTATTCAATAGCAGAAGGAATTGCTTTTGGAATGATTTCATATGCAAGCGTAAAATTATTAACAGGAAAAGGCAAAGAAGTTTCACCACTTGTCTATGTACTTGCTCTAGTATTTTTACTAAGATATATGCTTCCATTATTTTCATAAATAATTAAAAAAATTCCCCAGTTTTTGGGGAATTTTTATTTGCCTATTTTAAATTTTTTATTTAATTTTTACATCTTATCTTCAACTGATTTTATTTTTTGGTCAAGGCTTGCTTCTTTGTCGCGTCTGTCGTCTATTTTTATTACTGAATAAACTCTATCAGCTCCATTTTTGAAAACTGATTCTTGGCAAGCTCTGATTGCTTCAAAGGCTCTGTCTATATCTCCATGGATAACTGTTCCCATTGGATTTAATCTTACTTCCAAATCTTCGTATTCTTTTAAAACTTTTTCGCAACCTGCTACATATTTTGAAACAGAAGTTTCTTTTGTTCCAATTGGTACTACTGTTAATTCTAAAACTGCCATAATATCTCCTTTATTTTTTATTGTAAAAATCTTCAACTATTCTTATAGCTTCTATATGATTATTTACTCCACCAAAATCTCTTATTGAGTGCATGCTAAAAATCTAACTATTCTTTCTAAATTTTTTATACAAACCACTAGAAGCTACTTTAATCCTATACCCATATTTATTATTATATTATTCATTTTATAAAAAACTTAAATAATTTGGAAAAATCGAGTAAAAAGTTCTGATAAAATCATTGATTATTTTATCCCTATTCATATAATATATATTACCCCTTAGGGTCTTTATTAAAAGTGAATTTTGACTTTTGATTAAACTTTGCATTATAATAGTAAAAAGGGTACGGAGGTAAGTATTTATAATGAAGAAATTAGAGGAAGTAATATTAAGCCACGGAACAGTTCTTGGCAAAGATATTTTAAAGGTTGATTCATTTCTAAATCATCAAATAAAACCAAAATTGATAAAGGAAATGGGTGAAGAATTTGCCGAACATTTTAAAGATAAAAATGTTAATAAAATTTTGACAGTAGAATCATCAGGAATTGCCCCAGCAGTTATAACAGGTCTAGTCCTTGATTGTGATGTAGTTTTTGCAAGAAAACAAAAATCTCTAACAACTGATGACAATACATATTCATCAACTTGCTATTCTTATACAAAAGAAGAAATGAAAAGACTAATAGTAAGCAAGGATTTCTTACACGAAGATGATAATATCTTATTAATAGATGACTTTTTAGCAAACGGTCAAGCTGCCAAAGCTATGGTTGCAATTTGTAAGCAAGCAGGAGCAAATGTCGCTGGAGTTGGAATAGTTATAGAAAAATCCTACCAAGACGGAAGAAAACTTCTAGATGATATGGGCCTTGATGTATATTCCCTAGCAAGAATTTCCCACATGGACGGAAAAGAAATAGATTTTATTGATTAATATAAATATATTTTCTACAAAAATCGCCAATTAATCTGCTAATAAACAGATTAATTGGCGATTTTTTTCTAAATTTTTAAATTAAAATAAATCTAATTATTTAAAATTTTTTTAGCCTATTTAATTTATTTCAAATAAATTTTAAGCTAAAGCTCTAACTTATTTTAGATATTTTATTTTGTTTCTTTTTCTTCTTTTGTCCTTAAAAGTCCAAATTGAATTGTAATAACTCCTGCTATTATTAAAGCAAAAATATAATATGAATATTTTAAAACTTCAATTGGCGATACATTTGCAAGGCTTGTTACAATCAACATTCCCCCATCGTGTGGCATTAAAGCCAAAAAGGCACAAGCAAATATATCAAGCAAAGAGGCAAGTCTTTTTGGAGCTATATTATATTTTTCTCCAATTTCTTTTGCCATTGGAGCTGAAATTATTATTCCTATTGTATTATTTATTAAGGCAGCTGAAATAATTCCAGTCATAAATGCAATCCCATATTCTGCAGTTTTTCTGCTTTTAATTTTTTTGCTTATTGTATAAACTAACCAATCTATACCACCGTAAAATCTTACAAGACCAATTATCCCAGAAACTAAGATTGCAACAATAGAAATTGAAAGCATTCCTTCCATTCCATTTCCAATTGCTTGTAAAAAAGTAAGTATAGTAAGATTTCCTTCTAAAAGACCAATTAATCCTGCAAGCCCTATACCAATAAATAAAACAAGTACAACATTTATACCCATAAGAGCAAAAATTATTACAGAAATATATGGAATTATTTGAATAATATTATAAGATCCCAACTCATTAATTTCACCACTGCCACCAAAAATTGCATACAAAGCGAAGGCAGCTATGGCTGCAGGAACTGAAATTAAAAAATTCATTTTAAATTTATCCTTCATTTCAGCGCCAACACCTTGGGTTGCTGATATGGTTGTATCTGAAATCATTGAAAGATTGTCCCCAAAATATGCTCCACCAATTATGGCAGCACAAGTAATTGGCATATTTAAATTTGCTCCATTTGCAACACTAACTGCAACAGGGGCGAGAGCTGCTATTGTTCCCATTGATGATCCAATTGCTGTTGAAATAATTGCTCCCATTAAAAATACCCCAGGAATTAATAAATTTTGTGGAATATGATTTAAGCATAAATTTACTATAGAATCCTTTGCTCCCATAGCTGAAGCAACTTCTTGGAAACCTCCTGCAAGTAAATAAATTAAAACAATGGTCATAACTCCAGAATTTCCCATATTTTCAGTAAATACATCCAATTTTTTTGAAATCGGAATTTTTCTTTGCATAAGAAAAGCCACCAAGGCACCTATTAATAAGGCTACATGACGAGGCACTTGTTTAAAAGGATCATCTGCCTTGATATTTGAAAAATAAATCCCAGAGCCTATGTAAATTGCCAAAAAAACAATAAGGGGCAAAAATGCCAAAAATCCTAAATTTGATTTTTTTTCAGTCTTATTCATTTTTTCTCCTTTCCATTTTTTTATAATTAATAATGAATATATATTTACATTCTACCAGAATAAAAATTTCTCGCTTTATAAATACAATAAATTTATAAACAAAATAATTTTTCCAACAAAAAAAGATCTCACAAAATATTGTGAAATCTTTTTTATTTTATGAATTTATTATTACTTCTACCTGTTCAAGCAAAACATTTTTATTGTGAGATGTGGTTGATGAGTAGGCAAATATCAAACCCTCATCATCAATATTTAATGTTTTTTTAATTTCATTTATGTGTTTTTTTAAATGTGTTTTAGGAATTTTATCGTATTTTGTTGCTATAACAAATCCTGTAAATCCAGAATCTATTATCCAATCATACATTTCTTTATCTTGTTTGGTTGGAGCATGTCTTATATCTACCAAAAGAAAAACTTCTTTTAAATTTTCCCTTTGGTACAAATATTGGTGGATTAAATTATTCCATTTTTCTTTTTCTTTTTTTGAAACTTTGGCATAGCCGTAGCCTGGAAGATCGACTAGCCTAAATTTATCGTTTATTTTATAAAAATTTATGGTTTTGGTCTTGCCCGGTTTTGATGAAGTTTTGGCAAGATTTTTTTTATCCAAAAATGAATTTATAAATGAAGATTTTCCAACATTAGATCTTCCTGCAAAGGCAATTTCTTCAAAATTATCATTTGGAAATTGGGATGGAAATCCTGCAACTTGATCTAAGTTTACTGATTTTATTTTCATAGCAAAGCTTCCTTTAAAACTTCTCCGACTTGTGACACTTTTATGAAGTTTAATTTTTCTCTAACTTCCTTGTCAATATCTTCAATATCTTTTTCATTTTCTTTTGGAATAATTACATTTTTAATATCATAAGCATAAGCTGCGAGAGCTTTTTCTTTAAGCCCTCCAATTGGCAAAACTTCTCCAGTAATTGTAACTTCTCCAGTCATTGCAAGGTCAGACCTAACTTTTTTTCCTGTAAGAGCTGAGGCAATGGCAGTTGTCATGGTGATTCCTGCAGATGGGCCGTCTTTTGGAGTTGCCCCTTCTGGAACGTGGACGTGGATATCTTTATTTTTATAAAAATCTGGATCGATTCCTAAATCTTTGGAATTTTTTCTCAAATATGAAATTGCAGCTTGAGCTGATTCTTTCATAACATCTCCCAAACTTCCTGTAAATAAATTTACCCCTTTTCCATCCATTACGTTAACTTCGATTGTTAAAATTGTTCCACCAACTTGGGTCCAAGCAAGTCCATTTGCAATTCCAACCTTATCTTCTTTAAGTCTTTGGTCTTCAAAAAATCTTTCCTTGCCAAGATATTTCTCATAATTTCTCATAGAAACATTGACCTTATCTTTTCCTTCAAGAATTTCCTTTACAGCGCGTCTGCAAATTTTTGCAATATTTCTTTCAAGTGACCTTACTCCTGCTTCCCTTGTGTAGGATTTTATAATTTTTTCTATAACCTTATCTGAAATATTTAAATCATCTTTTTCAAGACCGTTATTTTCCATTTCTTTTTTTATCAAATATCTTTTTGCAATTTCTTCCTTTTCCCTTTGGGTGTAGCCAGAAATTTCTATAATTTCAAGTCTATCAAAAAGAGCTGGAGGAATATTTGAAATGTCGTTTGCTGTTGTTATAAAAAATACTTCTGATAAATCAAATCCTATATCAAGATAACGGTCAATAAATTTATCATTTTGTTCCGGATCTAAAACTTCAAGCAAGGCTGATGAAGGATCTCCCCTAAAATCTGACCCCAATTTATCAATTTCATCTAGCAAAAATACTGGATTTTTTACTTTTATTCTTGATATATTTGATAAAACTCTTCCAGCCATAGCTCCAACATAGGTTCTTCTGTGACCTCTTATCTCTGATTCGTCAGTTACCCCACCAAGACGCATAGAAATAAATTTACGATTTAAAGCACGCGCAATTGATTTTGCAATAGAAGTTTTTCCAACTCCAGGAGGTCCAGCAAGGCAAATTACAGCAGCTTGGTTATCTCCTTTTTTCTTTCTTACAGCAATTGATTCTAAAATTCTTTCCTTGACTTCCATAAGTCCATAATGGTCTTCGTCCAAAACTTTTTTGGCATGAATTATATCCAAATTATCCTTTGATTTTTTGGACCAAGGAAGGGATAAAACAAAATCTAGATAGGAAGTTATAACTCCATAATCAGGACTCATTTCAGGAATCATTTCAAGTCTATCGACACTTTTAAGAAGAGTTTCCTTGTCTTCCTTATTAATTTTTAATTTTTTGATTTTTTTTCTAAATGCATCTGCCTCGTTTAAATCTTTTCCTGTAAGATCATTTAATTCATTTTTTACAGCATCAAGCTTTTCCCTAAGATAATATTCTTTTTGTCCCTTGTTAATATTTTCTTGAACCTTGGCGTCAATTTTTTTAGATAAATCTTTTAACTCAATTTCTTTTTGAATTAACTTGTGAAGATTTATTAATTTTTCTTCAATATCAAGCTCTTTTAATATGGAATAATTTTCCTTTGGACTTAAAGGTAGATAATAGGTTATAAGATTTGCAAGTTTATCAATATTTTCAATTTCTACCAAAGAAAAGGCAATTTCTGGTGGTATAGAATTATCAATTGAAACATAAGATCTAAAATCTTCAATTAGCATTTTTTTCAAGGCTTCTATATTTTCATTACTTTCAAAATTTTCTTCATCAAAAATATATTCTTTAATATTCGCCTTAAAAAATCCATCTTCAATTTTTACATCCAAAACTTCACCAACAGATTTTGCTTCAATCAAAACCCTAAGTTCGCCGTTTTGCAAATTAAAAGTTTGCTTTATACTTGCAACTGTTCCAAAATCATAAATATCTTCTTTTTTTGGATTATCTTCAAGTATGTCTTTTTGATTTACCAAAAAAATTTCAGATTCATTTAATAAAGCATCTTCTACAGCTTTTTTTGAAACTGCTCTTTGGCAATCAAAATGGACAACTGTATCAGGAAAAGCCCACAAGCCCCTGACCGGGACCATTGGATATTCTTTTGTATCTATTTTATAGATAAAGCTCATTTTATCTCCTTGTGTTATAAAAAGGGAGCACTAAGTCTCCCCTTTTATTTGTATATTAATTTTTTCTTATCTTTTATAGCACCTTTTGATACAATAACTTCTTTTATATGATCTTTTGAAGGAATCTCAAACATTACATCCAATAGCAAATCTTCTAAAATTGTCCTAAGTCCTCTCGCACCTGTTTCTTGCTTGTAGGCTTTTTCTGCAATTTCTTTGACTGCCTCATCTTCAAAAGTTAATTTTACTCCATCAAGTTCAAATAATTTTTGATATTGTTTTAATAGAGAATTTTTTGGCTCTTGTAAAATTCTTACAAGACTTTCCACATTCAAATCTTCGAGTGAAACAACTATTGGAACTCTTCCAATAAATTCTGGAATTAATCCATATTTCAAAAGATCTTCTGTAGTAACATCTGCCAAAGAAACTTCTTTATTTTCACTATCTTCTGAACCAAAACCGATTGATTTTTTGTTGGTTCTTTGTTTTATTATATCTTTAATTCCATCAAAGGCTCCGCCAACAATAAACAAAATATTTGTTGTATCAACTTGGATATATTCTTGGCTTGGATGTTTTCTTCCGCCTTGAGGAGGAACATTTGCAACAGTTCCTTCAATTAATTTTAAAAGTGCTTGTTGAACTCCTTCTCCACTAACATCACGAGTTATTGAAGGATTTTCACTTTTTCTAGTAATTTTATCTATTTCATCTATATAGATTATTCCTGTTTGGGCAAGCTCAATATCATAATCGGCAGCTTGAACTAATTTTAAAATAATATTTTCAACATCTTCCCCAACATAACCTGCCTCGGTCAAACTTGTAGCATCTGCAATTGCAAATGGAACATTTAATTTTTTGGCAAGAGTTTGGGCAAGAAGAGTTTTTCCAGAACCAGTTGGTCCTAGCATCAAAATATTTGATTTTTGTAGCTCAACTTCGCTGTCATTATCATAATTTGAATTTATTCTTTTGTAGTGGTTATAAACTGAAACTGATAAAGTTTTTTTCGCCATATCTTGTTGGATTACATATTGGTCCAAATATTCTTTAATCTCACTTGGTGTGGCAAGGTCAATATCCATGTGGCTGTGTTCAACCAATTCTTCTCTTTCAATAATTGATGCGCAAAGCTCGATACATTCATTACAAATGAAAGCATCTGGGCCTGCAATTAACCTATCAACTTCGTCAGCACTTTTTCCACAAAAGGAACATCTATTTTCTTCAAATTCCATTTTACCCATACTTATTCTATTACCTTGTCTATTAAGCCATATTCTTTTGCTTCATAAGCGTCCATGGCAAAATCTCTATCTGTATCTTTTTGAATTTTTTCGATACTTTGGCCAGTATTATCTGCCAAAATTTTATTTAATCTTTTTTTGATTTTTAAAATTTGTTCAGCTTGGATTTGAATATCGCTTGCTTGACCTTGGGCTCCACCAGATGGTTGGTGGATTAGGATATTGGAATTTGGAAGAGAAAATCTCTTTCCCTTTGCTCCAGATGAAAGTAAAACTGCTCCCATAGATGCAGCTTGTCCTATACAAATTGTAGATACATCTGGTTTTATATAATTCATTGTGTCATAGATAGCAAGACCTGCTGTAACTACTCCACCTGGTGAATTTATATAAAATTGAATATCCTTGTTTGGATCTTGGCTTTCCAAAAATAAGAGTTGAGCAATAATTATATCACTTACCCCATCTTCAACAGGACCTGTTAGAAAAATAATCCTATCTTTTAATAATCTTGAGTAAATATCATAAGCACGCTCGCCCCTATTTGTTTGCTCTATTACTGTAGGAACTAAAAAGTTTTTTGCGTTCATAAAATCTCCTTATCTTTTTGGAGTTTATGATTACTAATCTTCTTTTTCTTCTTCTTTAGCTTCTTCTGAATCTTTTTTAGCAGGAACTAATTTTACATTTTTTTCTAGAATTTCTACAGCTTTTCTTCTCTTGATATTTTCTATAACTGTATCTCTAGAAACATTATTTTCGAAGATTTCTTTGAATTTTTCGTAATCATCTACTCCATATTGCTTAGCAGCATCTTTTATTTCGTTTTCTATTTCTTCATCACTTACTTCAACATTTTCTTTTAAAGCAACTTCATCCATTACAAGATTTGCCTTAACTTTGTCTTCAGCAACTTGTCTGTATTGATCTCTGATAGCAGCCATGTCCATTTTTGTCATTTCAATATATTGTTGTAATGAAATTCCCATTTGACGTAATCTTTGGTCAAGATTTTGCATTTCAAGATCAATTTCTTGATTTACTAGTGGATCTGGAGCACTTACTTCAGATTTTTCTACTAGGGCTTTGATTGCTTCATTTTGAATTTGATTTTTTACAAATTTTTCTTTATCTTCTTTAAGATTTTTCTTTGTATCTTCTTTTAATTCTTCTAATGTCTCAAATTCAGAAATATCTTTTGCAAATTCATCATCAATTTCTGGAAGTTCTTTTCTTGAAATTGAATTGATTTCTACTTCAAATTTTGCATCTTTTCCTTGGAATTCTTTTGCTTGATAATCTTCAGGGAAAGTTACATTAACATCAAATTCATCTCCAACTTTGTGACCTTCAACTTGTTTTTCAAAATCTCCTACAAATGATTTTGATCCAAGAACTAAATCGTGATTTTCAGCTTTTCCGCCTTCAAATCTTTCTCCATCAAGAAAACCATCAAAATCTATATTTACTGTATCTCCATCTTGAGCTTCGCCGTCTTCAACTGGGATAATTCTTGCATTTTCTTCTTGTTGGTGTTTAAGTTCGTGTTCTACATCTTCATCTGTAACTTCTGTTGGGATTTCTGTAACTTCAAGTTCAGAATAATCTCCAAGTGTTGGATGTGGTTTTGTTTCAACTTCTACCTTAAATACAACGTCTTTTCCTTTTTCTATATCATCAAAATCAACTGAAGGTTGATCAATTACTTCAAGATTTAATTCTTCAATAGCCTTGTTATAAGGTTCTGGGAAAACTTCTTGGATTGCTTCGTCATAAAATACTTCAGCTCCATACATTTTTTCAATTATTCTTTTTGGAACTTTTCCTTTTCTAAATCCGTCTACCCTATATCTAGACTTATTTTTTTTGTAAACATTATCTACTGCTTTTTGGAAATCTTCAGCAGCTACTATTAGGTCAAATTTTGCTATATTATTTTCATGTGATTTTAATTCTGTCATCGTTTTGCCTCCTAAAACACTATATACTCATTAGTTTAATATACTACTTCTAATAATTTCTATCAAGATTATTGTATTTGTTTTTAATATATTTGCTAATTTCATCTTTTTTATTTGCTAATTTTTCATCCATAACCAAATTATAAACTTCATTTAAAATTATACCAAGCTCTTTGCCCTCTTTAAATCCCAAATTTATTAAATCATGGCCAGAAAAATCTATCTGATCTTTTTTTCTTGGCGTATTTGAATTTAAAATTTCTTCTAAAATTATTTTTGCATTTGAAATATTTTCTGTATTATCGTGAACTGTTGATAAAACATCTGCCCTTTGAAGGTCAAATAAATCGTAAATATTTTCATCTCCAACTTTTCTCAAAAGCTTTCTTACAGATTTTTTTGTGTAGGTATTGGTATTATCCATGTGCCTTTGGACTAGAAGAGAGGTGTTTTCTATAAATTTTTTTGAATATTTTAATTCTTTTAATCTTTTTTCAATAATTTCTTTTGATATATCTTGGTGGCCAAAAAATCTTCCCTCACCCTTTTCATCAAGAAAAAAACTTTGAACTTTTCCTGTATCGTGAAATAGAGCTGCCATCCTAGTTTTTAAATTTTTTGGACTTAAATCCAAAACCTTCATACTATGGTCAAATAAATCTAAATTGTGGTGGGAAGAATGTTGGTCAAATCCTTTCATTTTATTTACTTCTGGAAAAATATATGCCAAAAGATTTAATTCATCCAAAAGCCTAATCCCTCTTGAAGGCTTATCTGAAAGTAAAATCTTATCAATCTCATCTCTAATTCTTTCTTTTGAAATTTCTTCAATATGACCTGCCTTATTTTTAATGGCATCTTTTAATTTTTTTTCTATAGAAAAATCAAGAACAGCGGCAAACCTTACTGCCCTTAGGGCCCTTAGATAGTCTTCTTCTATTCTTTCGTAAGGATTGCCAACTGCTCTTATTATTTTTTGAGACAAATCATTTTTTCCAGAAAACAAGTCTATAATTTGACCCTTTCTTTCTGCCATAGCATTTATAGTGAAATCTCTTCTTTTTAAATCTTCTTCAATTGTATTTGAAAATGAAATTTCTCCCGGATGTCTTTTATCTTTATAAGATGACTCTGACCTAAAAGTTGTGATTTCATATTCTTTGGACTTATAAATTACCTTAATAGTTCCAAATTTTTTTCCAATATCAATTAGTTTTAAATCAGAAAAAATCCTCATAATATCACTAGGTCTTGCCCTTGTCGCTAGGTCAATATCATGGATTTTTCTTTCTAAAAGTTTATCTCTTAAGGCTCCTCCAACAAGGTAGGTTTCAAATCCCTCATCTTCTAGCCTTTTTACTAAATCTTCGTAGGACATTAATTTTTCTTTCCTAATTTTATATAAATATCTACAAAAGAATCAGCATCATTTAGCTCTACAGCTTCAGGAATATCTAGTTCTACGCTTTGTTCAAACTCATCGTTTTTTAAGCTGGATAAGTCAATTTTTTTGGTTTTTATAGTATCAATTTTATCTAAAATATTTTTCTCACCCTTAATAATTAACTTATCCGGTGAAATTTTACTTTCTTCTACTTGCATGTTTTTTGGAAGATTTCCATAGTCAATTTCTAATTTTACTTCCTTACTTTGCAAAACATCAAAGGCAATTGACACATCGTTTTTGGAAAGATCTACATTTTCTACGGTTTTACCATTTTTATCAACTGGTCGTACTCCAATATCATGAATTTTCCCATCAAGGTATTCCTCATTATTAATATTTATAATAAGTTTATCAACCTTATCAATATTGTTTCTAAGACCTGAAACTGTTATTTTTCTTGGATCTTGTTCACTTACATTTATTATCTTTGATTCTTTTAATCTATCAGAAATCTTTATTTCTATTGGCAAGTCTTTTTTTACAATTTTTTCTACTTTAAAATTAAGGTTTGAAGGAGTGGTTTTTTCAATTTTTATTCCCGCAGGTCCATCAACTTTTACATTTAAAGTTTTTATTCCCTCAGTTGGAACTCCCAAATCAACACTTGCTATTAAATCATCAGCAGTTAAAGATGCAAGATCCGATCTTGATCCTTCAACTCTTACATTTACGCTTGAAACTTGATCTCTTCCAACCAAGGCATACCCATCTTTTTGCAAATCCTCTTGATTTTTTATGGTCAATGGAACATTTCTAATAGTTTTTGAAAGGGAAGGATTTGTTGAAGTCATTACAAAAGCCCACATGATAACTGCAACAAGAATTGATAAAGCAACTAATTTTCTATCATTTTTATTGTTCATCTTCACCCCTCCTTTTAAGATTCAATTTATTTTCATTTTCTTTAAGTTCTTTTATAAGCCTATCCTTTAAAGATTCTTCATCAAAATACCTGTTAATGGTTCCATTACTTACAATTGAAATTGTTCCAGTTTCTTCACTTACAACAACCACAAGACAATCACTTTTTTCACTAATTCCAATAGCAGCCCTGTGACGAGTTCCAAGCTCTTTTGAAATAGTATTATTTGTAGTCAATGGCAAATAACAAGCCGCTGCCTCAATCAAATCATCACGAATTATTACCGCTCCATCATGAAGAGGCGTATTTGGAATAAAGATATTTATCAAAAGCTCACTGGAAATTTCAGATCTTAAAAGAGTTCCGCTTTCAATAATATCATTAAGGCCAACTTCTCTTTCAATAACGACCAAGGCACCAATTTTTTGCCTTGACAAAGAACTCATAGCTGAAACAATTTCATCGATAGATCTATCATTTTTATTGTAAGAATCATTTACAAAAAAACTTCTACCCCTACCAATTCTCTCCAAGGCAGACCTTAATTCTGGTTGAAAAACTACTATTATAAATACCAAAGAAACAGTAAAAAATTGATTCATAAGCCATGAAACAGTATTTAATTTAAAAATATCTGCAATTGATGCAAAAATCAAAACAAAAATAAAGCCTTTCATAACTTGCTCAGCCCTGGTGTTTTTAAGAAGTTTTAACAATTTATAAGCAATAAAGGCAATGAGCGTTATATCAATTATATCTGTAATCCTAATCAATGATAGATAGGATATAAAATTATCTAAATATGACATGTCTACCTCCTAAGTCTACATATATTATATACTTTATTATAAAATTTTGTAGAAAAGAAAGGCTTAAATGAAATTTAATTTTTTATAAGTTTTTATATTTAAAATTTTGGGAAGAATTTTTTTATAAAAAAATACCAAGTTTTTGGCTTGGTATTTTTGCTGATTTTTATTTTTTGTTTTTAATTTGAATTTGTTTTTTAGACCAACATACACTCCTTGGTTGCAGTAGACTTAATTTGATTTTTTATTATTTTAAAACTAAATTTTAATTCTTCGTACTTACTCCGCGGGATGTTGGTAGAAATTGTACCACTGGTACAATTTCTAGCCCAACATCACATCTAGAATCATCATTACTGAAAAGCCTACTGAAAACCAAATTACTCCTAGGTTTGAGTGGTCTTCTCCTTCGCCTGTTGCTTCTGGGATTAATTCTTCTACTACTACGTAAAACATTGCTCCTGCTGCAAAGCTTAGTAAATATGGCAAAATTGGAATCATTATTTGGGATAGGATTATTGTCAAAACTGCCGCTACTGGCTCTACTGCTCCTGATAAAACTCCCATAATAAATGATTTATTTTTTCCAATTCCTTGCCCTTTTAAGGGCATAGAAATTATTGCTCCTTCTGGGAAATTTTGAATTGCAATTCCTAAAGAAAGCGCCATAGCTCCTGCCATTGTTAGGTCTGTATTTCCTGATAAGACTCCTGCAAAGGTAACTCCAACTGCCATTCCTTCTGGAATATTGTGAATTACAACTGCAAGAACCATCATTGTTGTTTTTCTTAAGGAATCATTTTTTGGTCCCTCTGCAACATCGCTGTCAACGTGTTGGTGGGGAATAACATTATCTAAAAATAATAAAAATATTATTCCCACTGCAAATCCAACTACAGCCGGAATCCAAGAAACTTTCCCCATTTTTTCTTCTACCATTTCCATGGCTGGAATTAAAAGTGACCAAACACTTGCTGCAACCATTACACCTGCTGCAAATCCTGATAGGGATTTTTGTAATTTATTTGATAATTCATTTTTCATTAAATAAACCATAGCAGATCCTAGGCTTGTGCCTAGAAAGGGTATGATCAGTCCAATTATTAAATCTTTGTTCATTTTTATTTCTTTCTATCTACAATTTCCAAATATCTTTTGCATATTCAAGAATAGTTCTATCTGATGAGAAAAATCCTGCATTTGCTATATTTTTAAGACTCTTTCTTGCCCATGTAAGTCTATCGGAATATTCTTTATTTATTTTTTCATGAGTTTTTTTGTAATCTTCAAAATCTTTTAAAAGAAAATATGTGTCGGCTTTTTCTCCACCTTGTGGATTTATAAGAGAGTTATAAATATCTAAGAACATATAGGAATCATTGTCTTTTAATTCTCCTGAAACTAAGGCATCTACTGCATCTTTTATTGCTTCATTTGTGTGGTAGAATTCTTTTGGATTATATGAATCATAAATTTCATTTAATTCTTCAACTTTTGCTCCGAATAAATAATTATTTTCAACTCCTGCGTTTTCAAAAATTTCTATGTTTGCTCCATCATATGTTCCAAGGGTCAAGGCTCCGTTTAGCATAAATTTCATATTTCCTGTTCCAGATGCTTCTTTTCCTGCTGTTGAAATTTGCTCGGAAATATCTGCTGCTGGGAAGAGTTTTTCGCCGTAGCTTACCCTGTAATTGTTTACAAATACTACTTTTATCTTGTCATTTACTTCTTCATCGTTATTTATAACTCTTGCAATTTCGTTTGCAAGTTTTATTATTGCCTTTGCCCTAAAATATCCTGGTGCTGCTTTTCCTCCAAGTATAAAGGTTGTTGGATAAAAGTCCATGTCTGGATTAGCTTTTAATTTATGGTAAAGGCTAATTATATGAAGTAAATTTAAATGTTGTCTTTTGTATTCGTGAATTCTTTTTACTTGAATATCAAAAATTGAATTTGGATCTACGTTTATACCTTCATTTTCTAAAATATATTTTGCCAAATCTTTTTTATTTTCAAATTTTATTTGGTTTATTTCTTCTAGAGTTTTTTCATCATCGAGGTATTTTTCTAAGTCTTTTAATTTTGTAAGATCATATTTCCAATCATCATTTCCAAGTTTTTCTGTAATGAAGTTTGATAGTCTAATGTTTGAATATACAAGCCATCTTCTTGGTGTAATTCCATTGGTTTTATTGTTGAATTTTTCTGGCATTATTTTATACCAATCTTTAAAGGTATCGTCTTTTAGAATTTGTGAGTGAAGTTTTGCAACTCCGTTTACTGACTTACTCATAAGAATTGCAAGGTTTGCCATTCTTATTTGGTCAAATCTTATAATTCTATATGGGTCAATAGCTTCTTCTGAAAGACCTTTTTCTTTAAATTCTTTTACCAAATTTTCATTTAATTTTTTTATTATTTCAAAACATCTTGGACAAACTTCAAGCATTATATCTTTTGGCCAAGTTTCTAGTGCTTCTTGCAAAACTGTATGATTAGTAAAGGCGAATGTTTTTTTGGTTATTTCTACAGCCCTTTCAAATTCAATCGAATTTTCATCCACCAAAACTCTTATTAGCTCTGGAATTGCAATTATTGGATGGGTATCGTTTAATTGAATCACATGATATTTTGGGAAATCTTCAAATTTAAGGTCATGGTCGAAATATAGCTTATATTTTGAAACCATATCTTGAATTGAAGCTGAACAGAAGAAATATTGTTGTTTTAATCTTAAAACTCTTCCTTCTCTTTGCATATCATTTGGATATAAAACTCTGGTTATATCTTCCGCCCTATTTTTTTCTTCGACAGCCTTATCATATTGAAAATTATTAAAATATGAAAAATCAAATTCTTCAAATGGCTCTGCTTGCCAAAGTCTTAGGGTATTTACTTGCTCATTTTCAAAACCAAGCATTGGCATATCGTAAGGAACTGCCTTTACTGTTTGGTCCCTAAATTTTACAATTTTTGAATCGGATTCAACTCTTATTGACCATCCATCTCCGTCTTTTATCCAGTGATCGCCCTCTTCGACTTGAAAGCCATTTTCTATTTTTTGTTTGAAAAGTCCTTCCCTATATCTTACTCCATAACCATACATATCTAGTTTTTGAGTTGCTGCTGAATCCATAAAACAGGCAGCAAGTCTACCAAGACCACCATTTCCAAGAGCAGCATCATCTTCAAAATTTTCTATTGATTCAAAATCAATATCTATTTCATTTAAAATCTCCTTAACCTCATCATAAATTCCAAGATTTATTAGGTTATTTCCAAGAGATCTTCCTACCAAAAATTCTGCTGACAAATAGTAGGCTTTTCTAGATCTTCTTGTCCTATTTTTACAATTTCTCCATTCTTGATTTATAAGCTCCATTATTGTATCGCAAAGAGCAAAATATCTGTCCTTATCAGAAGTTTCATTGAAACTTTTAAGGGTTATTCTTTGCAGGTTCTCAATGTAGTTTTCCATAAATTTGTTTTTATTCATAGTTTTTCTCCTTTTTTACTATAAATCTTTTTCTTTTCTAATTTTGTTTCAATATCTTATTTATTTTCTTTATTACAATTAAATCATTATATATCATCTTTTTCAAAATAAATCAAGCCTGTGTAAGTTCTTTTCTGCCTCAAAAATTTTTTTAATGAAATTTTATATAATTTCCCCCAAGATGAAATTGTAAGTTTATAATCCTCATTATATTTTTCGATTTCTGTAATTGTTACTCCATGATGCTTCATAAGATCGACTGACTTACTCATCCAATTAAAAAATATTACAGGTAAATCTTTCTTCATTGCTTCTAAAATAAATTCGGCAACTTCATCCATGGATTTTCTTCTTAGGGGAAAATCTTCCAAAATATGAGATTTCAATTTCAAATGATAGGCAGATCTAATTTTATTTAATTTGAAATCCAAAACTCTTGCCGTTGGCACTCCGTAGATTTTTGGTCTTAAAATTTTAAAAAACCAATATTGGTAATCATTAAATTGATCTAGGCTAAATTGTTCAAAGGGTCTATAAAGATAAAGATAAGTATTGGTAAAGGCTGTAACAACACAAGCCCTATCCCTATAAAACTTACTTACCCCAACTTCTTTTAGGTCATTTTGATAGCCACCGTAATAAGTTTTTTTATATTTTATTACAGGAACAAATTCGCCCACTCTAGATCTTTTTAATTTCATCTATTTTTCATCCTTTTTGTAATGAACCTTTTCTGCTAGTTCTTTTATCTCTTGTTCAGAAATTTCTTTTTTTGCCAAAGTTTTATCCATTTTTTCATTCATTAGGGTATACAAAATTGAAGCTATTGGAATTGAAACAAGCATTCCAACAATTCCAAACAAACTTCCTCCAATGGCAATTGATACAATTACCCAAATTGATGGAAGACCTATTGTTTTTCCCGCAAGGGCAGGATAGATAATTGAGCCTTGGACTTGTTGGGCAATTAATAAAAATATTAAAAACACCAAAGATTGGAAAGGTGATTCTATAAAAATTAAAATCATCATAATAATCGTTGCAATCAATGGTCCAACATATGGAATAAAATCTGCAATTGCAACTAAAATTGCTGCCATAGCTGCAAAAGGAATTTTTAAAATTAACATTCCAATAAAAACCAAAAGTCCAAGAATCAAACTTGATAGGGCTTTTGAATTTATATAAGATGCAAATGATGAATATGAAAGGCTTGCAATCTTGTTTATTTCATCAGCATTTTCTTTTTTAAACAAAGAATAAATAATCCTATTTGAAAAAATCTTTATATCCTTTTTATTTATCAAAACAAATACAGAAAATATAGTAGCAGCAACAATTGTAACAAGTGTTGATGATACCGAATTTATAATTGAAGTTGTCTTGTCAAAAATATTTCCAGCCTCACCAAGGAAATAATCTTTAATTTGCTCCAAACTTTTGTTCCAATTCACACTATAAATATAATCTTGAACGTCATCTGCAAATCTTTTTGTTATTTTATTTTTGTTTAAAAGTCTTACCAAATCATTTAAAAATTCTGGAAACCTATCAACAAGAGTTGTAACGGCATTTGATATTCTTGGAATTAATACATTTAAAAATATGCTTATAGCTAGGATAAATAAAATCCAAGAAGATATAAGCGAAAATACCGGAACTAACTTTTTTGTCTTTTCTGTTTTAAAAATTTTAGAATACACTTTTCTTTCAAAGAAATTCATGGGCAAATTTATAATAAATGCCAACATAAACCCAATCAAAAAAGGTTGAATTACTGCTATAAATACAGATAAGCCATTTTTTACACTTTCAATATACCAAAAGGCAAAAAATACTAAAATAGATATAAGAATAACCTTTAATAATTGTGAATTCTTTTCATCTAATTTTTTCATTAAATTTTAATACTCCTTATTATTCATTTACCTATATTCTACCATAGAAATTTTTCATCTTCCATTTATATAAATGATATAATAAGCTTGAGGTGGATTATGAAAAAATGCTATATATTTGCTGGCGGAGAATTTGATGGATTTTTTGATCAAATAAAAAAAGAAGATTATATAATTGGAGCTGACAAGGGCTATACTTATATAAAAAAAATCGGTCTAAAAGCCAATGAAATAATCGGAGATTTTGACTCATCAAAAGAGCCAGATTTTAAAAACAAAACTAAGCTAAAGCCAGAAAAAGACGAAACAGACCTTTATGCAGCAATAAAAATCGCAATAAAAAAAGGATACAAAAAAATAATAATCTATGGAGGACTTGGAGGAAGAATTTCCCACACCATAGCAAATATAAAAATAATGGAAGAATTTAAGAAAAAAGGAATAGACATAGAATTAAAAAATAAAAATCAAAGACTATTTTTAATCGATAAAAATTTTGTAGAAAAAAAACAAATAAAAGATACCTATATTTCCCTTTTTGCCCTGACAGAAAAAATAGAAAATTTAAATCTAATAAATTTAAAATACGAATTAAAAAATTTCACCCTAAAAAATTATATGCATCTTGGCGTTTCAAACGAACCAGTTGGAAAAGAATTTAAAATTGAATTTGATAAGGGAATGATTCTAGTAATTTATGAAAACAAAAACACATATAAATAAGGCAGGATTTCCTGCCTTATTTTTCAAAATATTTTTCTATATTTAATCTGCCAACTACAACATCATCACCATAAACTAGTATTGGCCTTTTTAATAACATGCCATCTGATGCTAGTAATTCTAATTTTTCATCTTCATTCATATCTTTTAATTTATCTTTCAAATTTAACTTCCTATAAATTTGTCCAGACGTATTAAAAAATTTCTTTATATCCAAACCACTTTTATCATATAAATTTTTTATTTGATCTTTTTCTGGTTTTTCTTCTTTTACATCTTGAAATTTATATGAGATATTTTTTTCATTTAAAAACTTCTCAGTTTTTTTACAAGTTGAGCATGATTTATATCCAATTAGTAAGGCTTCCATAATTTCTCCTAAATTTTTCTAAAAAAAGAGATTGGCAAAGCCAATCCCTTCAAATTTTCTTATTTTCTATCGTCATTATCAGATTTTTTTGCTTTGTACTCTTCTCTTGTCATAACATCAACTACATCCACATTTACTGTTACAACATCAAGACCTGTCATTTGTTTTACATTTTCTTTTACAACTTTTTTGATATTTTCAAAAATTTGTGGAGCAGATTTTCCATATTCTAAAATAATTTGCATATTAACTTTTGCTTCTTTTTGTCCAACCTCTACATCAACTCCAGATGTATCTTGTTCGCTTGATGATTGGAAAACTGATGAAACTGAATCAAAAAAGCTTGCTTTCATATCCAAAATTCCATCAACTCTGTTTACTGCAATTCTTGAAATTTTTGCTACAACCTTATCAGCAATTGTAAGCTTTGAGACTTCTTGTTCAATTTCTTGATCTTGTTCGATTCCTTTTTCGTAATCTTTGTCAAATGTTTTTTCTGTCATAATTTTCCCCTATCTTTTTTTTATTGAAATTTTTTTAATAAGTTAATTACAAATCCCATTACTTTAGGATCTTTGTCAAACCATCCACCTAAACAATAGCAAAAACCTAAAACTATCCAAATTCCTAAAGTTCTAAAAAATCCATAATCAAATAAAGAACCAATTGTCACAATTCCCAAAATTAGGGCAATTATTTTGTGTTTATTTTTTTCTTTAAAGTCTTTGCATTCTTTTTCTTTCTTTTCTCTAATGTCTAGTTTTCTCATTTCTACATCATAGGCGGATACTTGTTTTTCTTGAGTTTTATTTTCAAGATCTAAATTTTCTTTATTTTTTTCCATAATTGTACCTACCTAATTTCTCTTTCTTGAGATTTTTCTGCCTTGTTTAGCTGAACATGAGCATTTACATTTTCAATGCCTGTAAGCATTTTTAGTCCCATTTCAACTTCCGCTTGGATTTTTCTTCCCAAGTCTTCAAAGTCTCTTTCTCCAAAAATATCGCATTTTATATTTGCTTCAACGGTTTCGCCTTTAATTATTTTAACTTTTGAATCTGTAAGCTCAGCCCCAGCAAATTTTTTTACTGAAGAATTGACAGCTGCATCTAAAGAATTTCTAGTTATAAAAATATCCCCATTATTATCTTCTACTAAATACTCACGCTTATCATTTTGATTTGCGATAATATCTATTAAAAGAATAATTGCAAAAATTAAAACAGCAATGGCAACGCCTAGAAGCACATATCTATAGTTTTGAATTTCTAAATATGATAATAAATCATGCCTAATTCCATCGTCAACAAGAGCGACAGTTCCTAAAATTGCGGCAATGATTATTAACACTATGGTCATAAGTGACCACAAAAATTTTTTAAATCCTCCCATAAGGCCTCCTTACTATTAGTTTACCCTTGCTTTTTTATTTGAAACAAATTTTTTTTAATTTTCTTCCAATTCCAAAGATAATTCTAACCACTTATCTTGATGTCTTTGCTTTTTATCTTCAAGATTTTTTATTCTAGCAAAAGTTTCAATAACTTTTTCTTGATTATCGTAAAAACCTTCTTTGAGGCTTTCTTCTGTGAGATGGTGGATTTTTGCATCGATAGAATTTACTTCTTTTTCTAATTTTTCTAATTTTTCTTTTATTTTTTTAATTTCAAGCCTTTTTAATTTTTTCTTTTTCTCTTCTTTTTTAATTTGGGTTTGAGTCATTTCTGGTTTCTTTTCATCTTCCATCAACTCTTCTTTTAATTTTTCTACATAATAATCATAATTACCCAAATATTCTTTCATATACTCCTTGTGCATATCAAGAATTTTTACTGCTATTTTATTTAGAAAATACCTGTCGTGGCTTATTACAAGAACTGTTCCCTCATAAGCTATTAGGGCATCTTCCAAGGCTTCTTTTGAATCTATATCAAGATGGTTTGTTGGTTCATCCATCAAAATAAAATTACAATCTGAAAGCATAAGTTTTAATAAAGAAATTCTTGCTCTTTGACCCCCGGACAATTCACTTATAGGCTTATCAACCTCATCTTGGTAAAACATGATTTTTGCAAGATAAGACCTTATTTCATAATTTGTAAGATCAGGATAAGCTTCTCTTATTTCTTCAAACAAGGTGTTTTCTGTATTAAGAGATTTTTGTTCTTGGTCAAAATATCCAACTTTTACGCTAGATCCTAATTTTATTTCTCCATCATCTTTTCTTTCTTGGTTTAAAATAATTTTAAATAAAGTAGTTTTTCCTACTCCATTTTCTCCAATTATCGCAACCCTATCATTTCTATAAATATTAAAAGAAATATCTTCAAAAATTTCCTTATCATAGGATTTTTTGAGTTTATCTACACTTAATACATCAACTCCCGAAACAATTCTTGGAGTAAATCTTATATTTATTGACTCATTAAGATTGTCAGGTTTTTCAACCCTTTCCATCTTATCCAAAAGTTTTTGTCTTGATCTTGATTGAGAAATTCCTCTTTTTCTTTTTGAGCCGCCAAGATTTTTTAACCTATCAATTATTTCTTCTTGCCTTTTAATTTCTTTTTGTTGGGTCTTGTAAAGGTGGTTTTGGACTTTTAAATCTTTTTTTCTTTGTTTCATAAAAGATGTATAATCGCCATCATAAATTTTTAATCCACCATTTTCTAAGAGAAATATTTTTGAAACTGTCGCATCCAAAAAATACCTATCGTGGCTTATAACAATAACCGATCCATTAAAATTTTTTACAAAATTTTCCAAAAAATTAATAGCCTTTATGTCCAAGTGGTTTGTCGGCTCATCTAACAAAATAAGGTCAGGTTTTTCCAATAAAAGACAGGCAAGTTCAACCCTTGCCTTTTGTCCTCCTGATAAAAGCGAAATTTCTTTTGAAAAATCTTCTTCACTAAATCCCATCCCAATCAAAACCCCTCTTATTTCTGATTTATAGGAGTAGCCGTTTTGTTTTTCAAATTCTTCGCTTTTTCTTGCATATTCTGCCATTATATCATCGAGCTTGTCAGGATTTTTTTCCTCGCTCATTTTTATTTCAAGATCTCTTAAATCTTTTTCAAGTCTTATTAGATCTTTAAAAACTTCCAAACAATAATCGTATATACTTTTGTTAGACATAAGTCCTAATTGTTGTTTCAAATAACCAAGGCTTACATCGTTTGGTATATGTATATTTCCAAAATCTTTTGAAATTTCTCCTGTCAATATATTAAATAATGTAGACTTTCCAGAACCATTATTTCCTATTAGGCCAATTTTATCTCCCTTATTTATAGTAAAAGATAAATTTGAAAATACGTCTTGGGTCGGATAGGATTTTGTTAAATTTGATACTGAAGCTACAATCATAATTTTTTTAGAAAATGAAATCTTCTGGTGTGTTGATAAAATATGTTAGGGTAAATAATGATTCATCTAGGTGAACATTTTCTATTACCACATTATTTTTTGTTTTTAAATCAACTGGTGCAAAATTCCAAATTCCTTTTATTCCTCCTTCACAAAGAATATCACAAACTTCTTGGGCTCCTTCTTTTGGTGTTGTGATAATTCCTATATCTATTTTATTTTTTTCCAAATATTCTTTTAATTCATCTACTGATAAAACTTTAATTTGATCTGTTGAAACTTCTTCGTTGTTTTTATCAAAAATTGCTTTTACATTGTAGTCTAAAGTTTTAAATCCTGTGTATTGGAAAAGAGCATGGCCTATATTTCCGTATCCGATTATTACCATAGAATATTCTTTGTTTACACCAATAATTTTTGCAAGCTCTTGCATCAATTCTTTTACATTATATCCATAGCCTTGTTGGCCAAAGCAACCATAATGGTTTAAATCTTGTCTAATTTGACTTGCAGTTAAACCTGTAATTTGTGAAAGTTCTTTTGATGAAACTCTTACAATGCCTTTTTCATTAATAGCTTCTAGGTACCTATAATATTTTGGTAACCTTTTTATAACTGATAAAGAAACGTTTGATCCTTTTTTCATAACAACCTCCCTTAGTCATTTTTTATTTCTTTAGACTTTAATCTATTTAAAAGTATTACATTTAATAAATGAGCAATATAAACGATTATTAGTCCACTATAAAATAGTTCTTGCCAATAACTTGATATTCTTTCATCTACTGCTATAAATTTTGGAATTAGTGGTATATAAGTACTTGCCACAAGTAGAGCGTGATAACTTAATACAGCAAATCCTATTATGCTAAGTATTGCTACAAAAATTGAATATCCTCTTGTTTGTTTTTCCATTAATATATAAAGAGGATATATCAACATTATAACCCAGGAAATGATAAAGGAAATATTCCAAATATCATTTACTATTTGTGGGTTAATTTTTGTAAGAATTAGCATTAAATTAGTTATAAAAACTACTAATACAGATAAAAGCAGAGAGGTTGAAAGAAATCTTTCAAATCTCTTTTTCATTTTTCCACCTTATTTGTTATTTTTTTAGATTTATATCTTAAATTATTATCTAAGATTCTTTTTCTAATTCTTAAATTATGTGGAGTGATTTCTATTAATTCATCTTCTTCCACAAATTCCATCATCTCTTCTACACTCATAATTTTTGCAGGAGAAAGTACAAGAGCTTCGTCGGCTGCTGATGCTCTGACGTTGGTTTGTTTTTTCTTTTTACAAACATTTACGTCAATGTCTATTCCCTTAGCATTTGATCCTATAACTTCACCTTCGTAAACTTCATCTTGTGGTTTTACAAAAAGTTGTCCTCTTGATTGGGCTGCATGAAGTCCATAAGTTGTAGCAACTCCTGTTTCAAAAGAAATAAGTGAACCTGCTTGTCTTTTTGCAATATCTCCCCTATATCTTTCATATGAATCAAATTCCGTATTTAAAACTCCTGTTCCTTTTGTATCTGTCAAAAATTCTTGCCTGTAACCTATAAGTCCTCTTGCAGGAATTTTAAAAACCATTCTTGTATAGCCTGATGAATTTGGAGCCATATCTATTAGCTCTCCCTTACGAAGACCCAATTTTTCAATTATTGCCCCTGTATATTCTTGGTCAACATCAATTGTTGCAAGCTCAATTGGTTCTAATTTTTTACCATTTTCATCCTTTTTAAACATAACTTCAGGTTTTGAAACTTGGAATTCGTAGCCTTCTCTTCTTAAATTTTCTATCAAAACTGAAAGATGAAGCTCTCCTCTTCCTGAAACCTTGAAAGATTCTGTTGAGTCAGTTGGTTCAACTCTTAAAGAAACGTCTGTTTCTTTTTCTTTAAATAACCTATCTCTAATATGTCTACTTGTTACATAATCTCCATCACGTCCTGCAAAGGGTGAATTATTTACTGAAAAGGTCATTGAAAGTGTTGGCTCAGAAATTTTTGTAAATTCTATTGGATCCATATCATCTTCTGTACAAATTGTATCTCCTATATTTATATCTTCCATTCCTGATAAGGCTACAATTGAACCAAAATCTGCTTTTTCTACTTCACTTCTTTGAAGACCCTCAAATTCATAAATTGTAACAATTTTTGATTTTACTTTTCTATCTTTATCATTGTAATTTACAATTATGCAAGAATCATTTTTATTTATTTGTCCACTTTCAACTTTTCCGATTGCAATTCTTCCAAGATAATTGTCATAATCTGTTGTTGAAACCAAAACTTTAAAGGGAGCCTTAGGGTCTGCTTCAAAAGCTGGAGTGTAATCAATTATTGTATCCAAAAGATCTGTCATATCTTTTTTTTCTTCACCAAATTCTAGACTTGCCCAGCCTTCTTTGGCTGAAGCAAAAACAAATGGTGAATCAAGATATGATTCGTCAGCTTCAAGAGAAATAAATAAATCTAGTACTTCATCCATTACCTCTTCAACTCTTTGGTCAGGTCTATCAACTTTATTTATACAAATAATTGCAGGTAAATTTAAATCAATTGCCTTTCTCAAAACAAATTTTGTTTGAGGCATTGGGCCTTCACGACTATCTACAACTAAAACTACAGCTTCAGCCATATTTAAAACTCTCTCAACCTCTCCACCAAAATCGGCGTGGCCTGGAGTGTCAATTATATTTATTTTTGTTCCTTTGTAATTAATTGCGGTATTTTTTGAAAGAATTGTAATTCCTCTTTCCTTTTCAATAGAATTTGAATCCATAACTCTTTCGTCAACTTGTTGGTTTTCTCTAAAAATTCCGCTAGTTTTTAAAAGTCCATCAACCAAGGTTGTTTTACCATGGTCAACATGGGCAATTATCGCTACATTTCTTATATCTTCACGTTTCATCAAATCACTTCTTTCTTAACTAAATTAAACTATTTATTCATCAATTTATTATATCATATGTGATAAGATTATCAATAAATAACAAAAAAAATACTTGATAAAATAAACTTACCAAGTATTATATATATAATTTTCTCTTGGAATCTCTTTTTAAAAAAGCAATTATGATATTATCTTTAATAATTAGCTCGTCTGCTAGGCTATAAACAAGTTTGATTCCCCTGCCATGATCGTGAAGTCCGTCATTTTCAAAAAGATAATCAATGCCATCTCCATCATCTTTAACTTTTATTAGGCAGAATTCATCATCCATCATAAAAGTTGTATCAATAATTTTATCATACTGACACCTATTTCCATGTTCGTAGGAATTTATTATAAGTTCATCCAAAATTAATCTTATTTTAAAAATTAAATTTTCGTCTATATTTTTATTTTTTAAATTTAAAACAAGTCCGTCCCTAAATTTTTTTATCATTTTTAGGTCAGTCGGCATTGTGTTTCTAATAAGCTCCATCTTATCCCTCTTCTCTTGATACTAAATATATACCCAAATAAGAATTAAGTATCTAGCAATTTTAAAAAATTTGTCAAATTTTGTACAATTTCTTAAATTATTGATTTTTTTTATTTTGTAGTATAATGTAAATATAACAAATGAAAGGAGAATATTATGAAATACGTATGTACAGCTTGTGGATATATCTATGATCCTGCAAAAGGAGATCCAGATAACGGAATCGACGCAGGAACAGAATTCAACGATCTTCCAGAAGATTGGGTTTGCCCAGTTTGTGGAGTAGGTAAAGATATGTTCGAAGAACAAGAATAAGATTTTTTAAAAGGGAGGCCTTGGCCTCTCTTTTTTCTAAGTCCGTATTAAAAACTAATTATGAAATATTTTTTTAAAAAATATAGTAAAGAAATTAAAATATTAATAAGCCTTGGACTTTCGATTTTATTTTTAAGTTTTCTTTATAAATTGTATAAACTTGGAATTCTCACAGATTCCGACAAATTATATGATTATATTGGAGCTTTCACATACCTTGCTCCTTTAATTTTTATAATAATGAAGGTAATGATCGGATTTGTTCCATTTATTCCAACAACTATTTTTATAATAATTGGTTTTGCCCTATTTGGACAAAAGTTTGGTTTGTTTTTAAATTATATTACTGGCCTTATGACAGCGGTAATAAATTATACTTTAACCAGAATTTATGGAAAAAGATTTTTAAATATTTTTATTCCAAAAAAGAATCTCAAAAAATTTGAAAGTGCAAAAAGACAAAGTAGTAAAAAATTTAAAAAAATTTTATTTATAACAAGTGCAACTCCATTTGCTCCTGATAATGCCTTATCCATGGTTGCAGGTTTTAGAAAAATCAAATTTAAAGAATACATTAAAATAATGGTAGTTGCAAAATTTATAGAAATATTAATAATAGCCTACTTGATGTACCATTTAAAATTATTTTTAACTTAAAAAAGGACTGTTGCATAATGAATAAATCATTCATAGTTTTGCAACAGCCCCTTTTTTATATATTCATTGCTTTTTCCCAAAAATATAGATAAAGCGATGTGAACACACCGAGATTATTTTCATCTAACCAAGGTTTTCTTTTTCCACAAAAATGCAAAAAGCAAGTGTTGGAAATTATATAGGATAAATTATACTTTTTATCTTTTAATTTATAAGCCAAATATCTTCTTGCATCATAATTATACTTTATCTCGTCAATTTTTATTATTTTATTTCTAAAAACAACATTCAAAAGGTCTTGATCTGGCATTATTAGCCCCAAAGATTTGGTGTTTTTTACATAATTTAAAACTTCTTTTTCATAAATTTTACTATTTCTTGCTAGCTTTAAGTTTATCATCAAAATTCCAGAATTAAAATAATTGTCTATATCTTTTAATCCACTTGAAATAGATAATCTGGCTACATTTGCAGATTGAACCGTTGGAATAGTATGGGTTGCTGCTGCAAAATAATTCTCTTTTAAATCCATATTATAAAGCTTTTCGCACGAATTCAAAACTAAGATATCAGGATCTAAATATAAAATTTTATCTAAATTTTCTGGCAAATATTTATATGCAAGAAGCCTATAATACATCTCTTCTGTATAATAGAAAGTTGTTTTTGCATTTGAAAAAAGATTTTTAACTTTTATCGGATTTAATTTTGCCTTATCCAAGCTTGCTTTTTTTACAAATTTTTTAATTTCTTCTATTTTTTCATCTCTTATATCCTTATAAATCAAATAAACTTCAAAATTTGTATCATTACTTTTGAATAATGAATATAGCATAGTTTTTAAAGGATTTATATAATTTTCATCACAAGAAACTAATATATTCATAGTTTTCCCTTTCTATTGAAGATCTGTTGTATAAAATCCCTTGCCTATTATTGATGAAGTGTCTAGAACTGTTATAAAGCAACGGGGATCTATTTCTTTTATATATTTTCTAAATAAAACCGCCTCGTAATCATTTGTTACACATAAAAATACTGATTGGTCTTTTTTGTAATATAGGCCTGTTCCTTCTAATACAGTTGCCGACCTATTTAATTTGTCCCTAATAAATACACTTATTTCTTCTTGCTTTGATGTTATTATTAAAAATAGTTTGGCAGTATTAAATGATTTTATAAATTCATTTACTACAAGTCCTTTCATCAAAAGCCCAAGACATGATAGGAGTCCTATTTCTACTCCAAAAATTTTTATTGACAATAGGGTCAAAATGGAATCTCCTATCAAAAGTGATTTTCCTATATTTAAATTTGTGTATTTATTTATAATCATGGCAATTATATCTGTGCCCCCGCTTGATGCGGATAAATTAAATAAAATTGAAGAGCCTACAGCTGGTATTAAAACTGCGCAAAATAATTCTAACAATTTATTATCTGTAAAGGGAGTTGTATGGGGAATTATTTTACTTAGTAAAAGGGCCGTCAAGGAATTTAGTATGGATACATAGCCTGTTTTTATTACAAATTTTTTTCCCAAAATAAAATATGCCACAACCAATAAAGTCACGTTTAAAATTAAAGTTATTAGGGCAGGAGAGAGAGGAAGGCTATTTGAAAGCAGTATGGATGCCCCCTCTACTCCACCTATTACAAAATGGTTGGGATATTTGAAAAAATGTGTACCATTTGCCATAAGTATTGCGGCAAAACTCATTAGAAAAATTTTCTTTCTATTACTTAAGGGCTCGTGGGCAAATTTGTCTTTTTGCCTATCTTTTCTTAGAATTTTTATTGCAGCATTTCTTTCAAGTATGTGTCTAATTTTTTCTTTTTCTGAAAGCTCATTAGGATCTATTTTTTCTTTCATATTAAATTATTTTTAATCCTCCAAGTTTATAAAAAAAAAGCCTCGCGGCTTTTTTTTAATCATTTGAATAATTATCAAAATACCCTTGAATAAGAACAACAGGAGTTCCTTTATCTCCAGAACCTGAAGTTAAATCGCAAAGTGATCCTAAAAGATCTGTAATTTGTCTAGGTGTTGTTCCTAGTGTTTCATTACTTCCTTTTAAGTCTTCTGATTTTTGAGAAATTCTTTCTCTCATTTTTGCGGTTCTTTCTTCAATTGATAAATCTTTTAATTCGGTATCAGCTATATATTTTATTTTTAATTCGTTTGGTGTTCCAGAAAGTCCCTTTGTATAAGCAGGGGAAACAACTGGATCTGCAAGCTCCCAAATTTTTCCTACTGGATCTTTGAATGCTCCATCACCGTAGATCATAACTTCAACTTCTTTATTATATTTTTCAATTAATTTTTTTTGAAGTTCGTCTACAAATTTTTGACCATCTCTTGGGAATAATTTTACTACATCTTCTGTAGAAAGATTTGATCCAAGTAAACCATAATCTTCATTATAGCCTGATCCATCAACTGATTGTGTCATTATTTCATCAAGTCCAAAGACTTCTTTTGCTCCAGATTTTTCTAGAAGTTTTTTTGTTAAATCTCTAGTATGAATTTGACAAACTAAAACACTTTTTGTAAATTTTAGTACATCTTTTGGATTGTTAAAGAAATGAACCTCACTGTTTTTTGCCATTTCTTTGTAAAGTGAAATGTAGTCAACTCCAGTAAATTGATGTTTGTAATCTCCTGCAAGTTTTCTAAATTCTTCTTCTGATAAAATATCTGAATAAGGATTTACATCACTTTCAAACAAATCCATTCTGTCCATAATGTAGTTTCCTACCTCATCTTGTGGATAAGATAAGCAAATGTGAAGTTTTTTTCCACTCAAAGCGAAAGCTTTTAGCATTATTGAAAATCTATTTCTACTTAAAATTGGGAATAAGATTGCTATTTCATCGCCTTTAAATTTATTGTTGATGTCTTTAGCAATTTGTTCACAAGTTGCGTAGTTTCCTTGAGCTCTTGCTACAAGGGATTCTGTAACGCAAACTACATCCTTATCGTTTATTTCGATATTTTTTGATTCAACAGCTTTGTTTACGCTATCAAATACAATATCTACTAAGTTATCTCCTGTCTCAATAATAGGTGTCCTAACACCCATTGATACTGTTCCTATTAATCTATCCATACATGCTCCTTCCTCACGTATTATACATTAATTTTTTTAAAAAATAAAGTTAAAATTTTATTTTTTTTTACGATTTTACTTTTTGTTTTGTCTTGCATTTTGGGCATTTTACAATTATTTTTCCTTTGCCTTTAGGAATACGTAATTCTTGTCCACAAGATTTACACCTAATATACTTATATTTTTTATCTCCAAATATTTTCCTTTTAATTTTTCCATATTTTTTTTGAATTGGATTTAAAAATTTTAATTTGAAAACATAATTTTCGCTGTTTCTTTTTATTTCATTTGTTGATATAGTCCTAAAAATCGCATAAAAAACTATAGCTAAGGGAAGTGCTTGCAAAAATTCAATTTTTGCAAAATAGTTTATTAGCATAAGTCCTATTGCAAACCAAACTAGACCTATAGATAACTCGTCAATTCCATGTCGTTTTTTCAAAATTAAACACCTTCTACTAATTCTTTCATTATTTTTGATATATCTCCTTTTAAAAGATAGTCTGCCTTATTATCTTTTGGGGTAGGATCTCTGTTTATTACGATAAGTTTTTTGCCCCTATAAAAATCTATTAATCCTGCTGCAGGATAGACAACCAAACTTGTTCCTCCAACTATTAAAACATCGGCTTCGCTTATTAATTTTACTGCATAGCTTATATTATCATTATTTAAACTTTCTCCGTATAAAACTATGTCTGGCCTTACAACCGATCCACAATCATCGCATTTTACCAAATTTTTAAATTTTTTTACATAAGAAAGGTCAAAATTTTTTCCACAAGATGTGCAATAATAATCTCTCAAATTTCCGTGAAGCTCAATTACATTTTTGCTCCCTGCTTCTTGGTGGAGAGAATCTATATTTTGGGTAACAATTCCTTTTAATTTTCCTTTTCTTTCAAGTTTTGTTAAAGCAAAGTGACAGTCATTTGGTTTTATTCCTTCTATCATCAAATTTTCTTTTGCATATTCCATAAATTCATCGGGATGATTTATGAAAAATTCGTGGCTTAACATATATTCTGGTGAGTATGATGAATTATTTTCTCTATTATAAAGTCCTGTCGCAGACCTAAAATCTGGAACTCCAGATGCGGTTGATACTCCTGCTCCTCCAAAAAATACAATATTATTTGACTCATTTATTATTTTTTTGACTTCATTAATTTTATTATCCATAATATCTCCTCACTATGACTATACCCTACTTCTGTTTTTTAAATTTATTGTCAATACTTGCCCCAAAAAATGCACCTATTACTGCACAAACTACTGCAACCATTTCTTTATTTGGAAAATTGTAGGCATTATTTAAAATTATTGATATAATTACTCCTCCAACAATTCCTATATACATATTTTTGTTCATATCTTCCTCATGATAAGTCTAAATCTTTTTTTAATATTTTTGCATTTATCCAAAATAATCCTACAAATATCAAAATATAATAAATAAATCCTGTAAGATTTACATAGGCTTCTCCCTTGTATTTTACATATGAATAAAGAAAAGCCATGTAATTATAATTTTTTAAAACAATTTTATTACTTAAAAGCAAGAAATTTTTATTTATAAAAAATCCCAAAACAAAAATCAATCCTGTAATTATAAAAATCACAAGGGCAGATGTTTTTCTTCTAAATATAAATCTATCCATTTGCATATAAAAAAATATTAACAAGGAAAAAATATTTACTAGATTCATTATAAAAACTAAGGACAAAAGGGTTTTTGTATTTAAGTATTTTCCTACTATATAAAATAAAAATACTGACAAAAACACCAAAAGCCAATAGAAAATATTTATTACTACAAGCTTTGCTCCTATAAACTCTTTTGCACTAATTGGAAGTGAAAAAGTAAGTATGGACCTATTTGTATAAAGGTCTTTGTAAAATGTATTTATAATAAAATAGGAGATGGTTAGGATAAATACAACAACTACAATAATTTCTATTGAATTTAGGGCTGAATTTATTTCAAGAGATCTTGAAAAGGCTCCTATAGTTTTAATTGATAAAAGTGATATTAGAAGAATTACGAAACTTGCAATAGTCGAGATAAAAAATTTCATATTTGATTTTACATCATATTTTAAATATTTTCTCATATCCTTCTCCTAAAAATCTATCTTCTCTTCTATCAAAAATACATTATAGAAAAATGTAACTGCTATTATTAAAACAGAAAAAACTAACATCCAAATATTAATCCCCAAAACTTTTCCATCAACTCCATTATAAAGCATGGATATATCGAGTCCGTTTATATTTATTATCCTTTGGATAGAAAAATCTTTAAACTTTAAAATCACAGGACTTATTGTGTAAATATTTCTTAAAAGCCAAACTATGATTGTAAATAAAACAATGGATAAAACCACTGAAACAAAGGAATAATACCTTCTAAAAATTTGTACTTTTGAAAGTGTAATTCCAAAAACCAAAAGTAGGTAGGCTATGGAATAATAAATTTCACAAACAAAAACATAAAGCATAAGCACTTTTAGGGAAATATTATTTAAAATCTCACTTATTCCCAAAAATTTTGTAGTCAAAATTAAAGATCCTACAAAAATTACAAGACTTAAAAATCCAAAAATCAAACTTGCCAAAAATTTTGCTAAAATTATCTTACTTACTGAAATATTTATGGTAAAAGTAATGTAGGATGACTTATCAAAAATATCTCTTTTATACCTTACGGTAAAAAATATCAAGGAAATTGATAAAATTATTAGGGCTAAAGATATAAGAAGAATAAAAAATGAAGTATTTTTATTTTCCATATCAAAGCTATTAAATTTGTAAAATATGCCAAGTAAGGCTTGGGAAATTATGGCGAAAATTGCCATAATAATAAAAAATCCCCTTGATCTTTTTAATTCATATTTCAAAAACTTAATCATATTACAAAAATTTCCTTATACAAATCTACCATTTGTTTTTTATACTTATCCCTCAAATCTTCAGCGTCTTCTTCCAAAAGAATTTGTCCTCTTTGGATAAAGGCTGCCCTGTCAAAAAGATTTTCCAAATCTCCAATTTGATGGGTTGTAATAATAATTGTCCTACCAATATCTACAGTTTTTATTATTGCAGATAAAATCATATCCTTTGCAATTGGATCAACTCCTTCAATCGGCTCATCCAAAATATAAAGTTTTGTATCACGAGAAAGGGTCAGTGCCAAAAGAAGTCTCTCCTTCATTCCCTTTGACAATTTATCAGAATAGCCTTCCTTTGGAATTTTCATAAACTCAAAAAGTTCCTTGCAAACTCTCATATTAAAATCGTCATAAAAATCCTTGTAAAGATTTACCGTATCTTCAATCGTCAAATTATCATAAAGATGGTAGGCATCTGGAAGGTAGGAGATTATTTTTTTAGTTTCAACTCCAACTTTTTTCCCATCAATTAAAATTTCTCCATCATTTGGCTTTATAAGACCCATGATACATTTTAAAAGAGTGGTTTTCCCTGACCCATTTGGACCCATAAGTCCCAAAATTTGTCCTCTTTCAAGTTTTAAATTTATACCATCAAGCACGTTTTTTTTGCCGTAAGTTTTTTTCAAATTTTTAATTTCTAATATATTATCCATTAGCACTCATCCTCAAAGCCACAAAATCATAAACACCCTCGTTGGAAATTCCAATTGAATTCATATTTTTCAAAAATTCATTCAAATATCCATTTGCAAATTCAACTATTAGGGCATTTCTTTTATTTTCATCAATTTTCATATAATAATAATCACTTTTTGCCTCAATCAAATCCTCATCCAAAAGCCTTTGGTAGGTTTTGTCTACATAAGAAGGATTTACCCTAAATTTATTTATAAGAAATTCCTTCTCATAAAATTTGTCCCCATTTTTTAGAAAATTATTAATAATATTTTTGGCAACAAAGTTTCTAATTTCATTATTTACTGACCTATCTTCCATATTCGCTCCTTTAATTTACTATATTAAGCTTAGATAAAAAATCAATTTCCAAAAGAAATTCAAGACTTGCCTTCATAAAACATGACAAAAATTTCTCCCCATAATGACCCAAATTGTTGTAAATTTCTTGGTAATTCTCAATAATTATTTTCTCATCAACCATAGAAAGAGCGTCAAAAAGACCGTCAAGATTATTTACTTTATATTCAAAGTCAATTTTTTCATTCAAATAAGAAAAGGCCTCATCCCTTGACTTAAATTTATTTCCATCCAAAAAAATCATTTATTTCTCCTCAGTAAAACTTTCATAGTGGTCAGCTGTATAAAAAATATTAAAATCTTCATCATAAATTAACCTTTCACCACCACGTCTTCCACCAAAATAATTTACATCACATTCTTTGTAATTGGCCTTTGGGAGTTTCTTTTCAAAATTTCCAAAATAATCACCACCAATTACCCCCTTATCAGTAACTTCCCACAAATTTCCCTTTTTAGGAATCCAACCAAGTTTTTTCGCCTCTTTTTTTGTCAAGAAATTTGGAGGAAGTTTTTTATAAGATTTAATATAATCAACTACATCATCTTTTTTATAATAAGCCTTATCTTCAAGAAGACTTGTGCATTCAACTTCTTCATTAGAATTAATATTTTCATGCTTCACACATCCAGTAAAGGCAAAAATAAGAAAAAAGCTTAAAATAAATTTATAAAAAAAGTTTTTAATTTTCATTTAAATTCTCCTTTGCTATAATTATATCAGAAAGGATAAAAATATGAATGTATTAATATCAAGATGTCTTTTGGGAATAAATTGCCGCTATGACGGAAAAAATAACGAAATAAAAAATTTAAAAGAAAAATTTCCCCAAGTAAATTTCATAGATGTATGTCCAGAAGTAGATTCTGGAATGAAAACACCAAGAAAGCCATGTGAGATAAAAAATTCTAGAGTAATAAATGTTGATGAGAAAGATTTTACAAAAAATTTCAAAAAAGGTGGAGAAATTGCCATAGATCTTTGTAAAAAAAATAATATAAAAATCGCCCTATTAAAAGCAAAATCTCCATCTTGCGGAAAAGATTTGATTTATGATGGAAATTTTAATAAAAATTTAATAAAAGGAGACGGAATCACTTGCCAAATCTTGAAGAAAAATGGTATAATTATTTTCAGTGAGAAAGAAATCGAAGATTTTTATGCTTACTTATCAGCTAAATTAAGCGAATCTTACAAAAATTAAAAAAAGTTTTAAAAAAGATTTGACAAATAATTTTAAAGCTGGTATATTATATATTGTCGTTAGGACATCGGGGTGTGGCGCAGCTTGGTAGCGCGCGTGGTTTGGGACCATGAGGCCGAAGGTTCGAATCCTTTCACCCCGACCATTTTTTTGCAAGCTAAAGCTTGCTTTTTTAGTTGTAATACGTAAATTTTCCCTTTTAAAATTGCACCGAGTGGTGCTTTTTTTATGCCCATTTTTAAAATATAAAAATTAAAAAACATTCCAGACTGTTGACAAAGTATACAAATCCTCATGCTAAGAATATCATACGGAAAAAATTGATTTGATTTCAAATTTAAAAATTCGTTAAAAATCGCACTGTATGAGCGTTAGCGAGTTTGCGATTTTAGAATTTTTAAATTTAGAAATCTACAATTTTTGGAGTCAGATATTCGTGCTTGAGGGTTTGTCTACGCTCTGACATTCTACTATTTCTTCAATAATTAATAAGAAAAAAATAACCCATCTCGACCTTTTGTAGAGATCTCATTTGTTGACTTTATCTTAATTTTCATCTATGAGTTCTCTTTAATTCTACAATCGATATGGGGTTTATTTTTCTATTTTTTCTTATATATCTTCTGTCAAATATGGCTTACCACTTGCCTTTGGTGCTCTTGATTTTTTATTAAATAATATCAAGAAAATCAAAATTGAAATGTATGGAATCATTGAAATAAATTCCATTGGAAGGCTTATGGTTGTTCCTGTAAGATAGGTTGCTATAGCTTGGGTTAGTCCAAAAAATAAAGATCCTATCAAAACTCCTTGTGGTCTCCAATTTCCAAATATTACACAAACAAGGGCGATATATCCTTGTCCTGCAATTAAAGTTGGAGAAAATACACTTACTACTGCAAGTGACATGCTTGCTCCTCCAAGTCCTCCCATAAATCCTGAAAACATAACTGCAAGATATCTAATTTTTTTCACAGAAATATCCAATGTTTCAGCTGCTTTTGGGTGTTCACCAACTGCAATAAGCCTTAGGCCCCATTTTGTTTTATATAAAAATATATAAATCAAAATTACAGAAATTAAAGCTATATAAACTGTTGCATATTGGGAGAAAATATTTTTTAATCCCTGATTTTTAATTAAGCCGTCAAATAATCTTGGGATTTTATTTTCCAAAGGAATTGATGGGGTTTGAGTTGCACCATCAAAAAATAATCTTGCCAAAAAAAGTGCCAAACCTGGTGCTAATGTATTTATTGCAATACCAGAAATAGTTTGATCTCCTGCAAAAGTTACTGAAACCAAAGCGTGAATCAAGCCAAAAAACATTCCTGCAAGGCCTCCTGCAAAAAATCCTAGCCAAGGATTTCCAAAATAATATCCCACAGTCGCAGCAACCAAGGCACCAATTGTCATCATTCCTTCAAGTCCAATGTTTACAACTCCAGATTTTTCACTCATCATTCCACCTAGGCCTGTCAATAATACCGGTGTAGCATTTGAAAGTGTATTTCCAATTATTAATCCTAAAACTGTCAAATTAAGCATTATTTCCCGCCTTTCTATTTTTCCTTTTGTTTGCTTTCGCTTTTATAATTCTAAATATCAAAGGAATAGCTGTAAATAAAATTATTGTACCAATTATTATAGAAATTAATTCGCTTGGAACTCCCATAGTTCTTTGTAAATTACTTCCTGCATATTTCAAAGATCCTAAGAATAAACCTGAGAAAATACAACCGATTGGATTATTTGATGCCAAAAGTGATACGGCAAGTCCGTCAAATCCAAAATTTTCCATAGCTGATAAAAGTGGAAGTGAATAAGTATATCCCATAACTTGTGTTACTCCTGCAAGGGCACACAAGGATCCAGATATTGCCATAGACTGGATTATTTTTTTGTTTGCATCGATTCCACCGTACTCACTTGCTTCTCTATTTAATCCTACGGCTTTTAATTTGTAGCCAAGAGTGGTTTTTTCAAGAATAAACCAAATGATAATTACGCTTAAAATAGCAAAAATTATTCCCAAATGAATTGGAGCCCTAAAAAATTTCCCAAAAAATCCATCAAATTTTTGGCTCGCATTTGTAACAAGGGTTACTTTTGCTGAATCATTTATGTCAAATGTTCCCATTGAATTTGGTTTTTGATAGCGATAAACTATAAAATTTTGAAAATAAAAGGCAACCCAGTTTAGCATTATGGTTGAAATTACTTCGTGAATGCCAAATTTTGCTTTTATAAATCCTGCAAGTCCTCCATACAAAAATCCTGCCAAAAGTGCAACGATTATTGTAACAATAACATGGATTATTGGAGGAAGTTTTAGCAAGTATCCTAACAAAAATCCTACAGTTGAACCTATTATAAATTGTCCCTCAGCTCCCATATTAAATAGACCTGTTTGAAAGGCAAAACAAACTCCAAGACCTGTAAGAATAATTGGAGTTGAATTTACAAGAGCCCAACCTATATTTCTTGGGGACTTAAAAATTCCTTCAATCAATTTTCCATAAGCTTCAATTGGGTTGTAACCTGTAAGGGATAAGACTAAAGCTCCAACCAAAAGACCCAAGATTATTGATACAAGAGTAAATAATAATTTTGAATTTGAAAAAGATTTTTTTGATTTTGTTTTATTATTCATGATCTCCTCCTGCCATTAATCTTCCTACTTCGTATTCATCAGTTTCTTTTGGATCAAGCTCTCCTACAATTTGTCCATCATAAATTACGCAAATTCTGTCAGATAAGTCCATGACTTCATCTAATTGGAAACTTATTAATAAAACTGCCTTTCCTTGATTTCTAAGTTCTACCAAATATTGGTGGATAAATTCAATTGCTCCAACGTCAAGTCCTCTTGTTGGTTGGGCAGCAATCAAAAGATCAGGATCGTTTGTAATCTCCCTTGCAATAATTACTTTTTGTTGGTTTCCACCAGAAAGGCTTCCCGCTTTTTCATTCATATCATTTGGCCTAATATCAAATTTTTCAATCAAATCATTGGCATTTTCTTCAATTTTTTTGAAATCTAAAATTCCATTTTTTGAAAAATCTTTGTCCAAATTTTCTAAAATCAAATTATCCTTGATTGAATATTCCAAAACAAGGCCTCTTTTTTGCCTATCTTCTGGAATTTGGTTCATGCCAAGGTCAATTATATTTCTTGGATTTTTATTGGTAATGTCCTCGCCTTTTAAGCTCACTTTTCCTTTTTCAGCTTTTCTCATTCCAGAAATTGCATCTATTAATTCTGTTTGGCCGTTTCCATCAACTCCTGCAATTCCCAAAATTTCACCTTTTCTTATAGAAAGGTTAAGCCCTTTTACCTTGTCAACTTTTCTATTATCCTTAACCCAAAGATTTTCAATTTTAAAAATTTCATCTCCAAGATCAATTTTTTCTTTTTTAACATTAAAGCTTACATCACGACCTACCATTTTTTCTGCAAGATCGGCTTCGCTTACATCTTTGACCTTAACTTTGTCAATATACTCACCCCTTCTTATTATGGTGCAAGTGTCTGCCATAGCTTTAATTTCTTTTAATTTGTGGGTTATAATTATAATTGATTTTCCAAGCTCAGTTAATTTTTCTACTATTTCTACAAATTCGTTAATTTCTTGGGGTGTCAAAACTGCTGTTGGCTCATCAAAAATTAAAATATCTGCTCCATGGTATAAAGCTTTTAAAATTTCTACTCTTTGTTGTTGACCAACTGAAATGTCTGAAACTTTACTATCTGGATCTATCAAAAGTCCATATTCTTGGCTTAATTTAAGAACTTCTTTTTTTGCCTTATCTCTATCAATGAAAGAATTTTTTCCTTCATAGCCTAAAATTATATTTTCTGTTACTGTAAAAGGTTCTATCAACATAAAATGTTGGTGAACCATTCCTATGCCCATACTAATTGCTTTTTTGGGTGAATTATTTATAATTTCTTCACCTTTAATGTAAATATCTCCTTCATTTTGTGGAAACATCCCATACAAAATATTCATAAGAGTAGTTTTTCCTGCTCCATTTTCTCCGAGCAAAGCATGAACTTCACATTTATGAAGATCAAAATCTACTCCCTTTAGGACTTTTTTATCTCCAAAACTTTTATGAATATTTTTCAATGAAACAATAGGGCTTTCATTTAAATACTTATCCATATTACCTCACTACTAATTTAGCTTTACCTAAACATTTATTTGTAAAAAAAGAGCTGTTGCAGAATGAACATCCTATTCATAGTTTTGCAACGGCTCATTTTAAAATTTCTAATGCATTTTTACTTATTTATCGTAACCCATTGATTTAAATTCTTTTTCGTTTTGTGGAACTTCGATTTTTCCATCAACTATTTGATTTCTTAAATCTTCTACTTTATCTTTTACTTTTTGGTCAACTAGGTCGTTGTCGCCGTAAGCTATATCCAAAGCATCTCCATCTTTAAGTGAGAATGATCTTGTTTCTCCACCTTTAAATTTCCCATCTTTGTAATCATCAATTGTTAATTGAACAGCTTTTCCAACTCCCTTGATTGTAGAAACCAAAATATTATCTGGAGCTTCATCTTTTTGGTCACGGTCAACACCAATTACATATTTATCATTTTCTTTTGCTGCTTCAAAAACTCCAATTCCTGTACCACCAGCTGCGTGGAAAATTACATCTGCACCTTTTTGATACATTTGGTTTGCTATATTTTTTCCTTTTGCTTGGTCAGCATAAGAGTTTGCATATTGAACTTGAACTTCTATGTCTTCGCCTTTTTCTTTTGCTGCTTCTTTAACTCCTGCCCTGTAACCATATTCAAATCTATCGATTACTGCTGATTCCATTCCACCAACAAATCCTACATTATTTGATTTTGTTGTCATACCTGCAATATATCCAACCAAAAATGAATTTTCGTGGTCTGCGAATGTAATTCCTAGAAGATTTTTAATTTTGTCAGGATTTGCATTATCTATTATTGCATAATTTTGATCAGGATTATCTTTTGCAGCCTTACTTGTTGCATCATAAAGAGCATATCCTACTGTAAAAATAATATCTGATTCACTATCAAGGGCTGATTCAAGATTTGGTTGATAATCAGAATCTTTGTGTGATTCAATATAATCAAATTTAACTTTTCCATCTTTTTCGTAAGCTTTTAATCCCTCATAAGATGATTGGTTAAATGATTTATCATTAATTCCACCTTGATCAGTTACCATAGTTGCTGAAACTTTTGCTTCTTTTCCGTTTGAAGATGTTGAAGCATTATCAGAATCTTTTTTTGATCCACAAGCTGTAATGCTTAGTGAAAGAGCTAGAGTTAAGGCTCCAGCCATAATTTTTTTAATTTTCATTTCTCCCCCTTAAAATTAAAAAATAGTTTACCTTTACAAATATATTTTATATGAATTTAATAATAATGTCTAGTTATTTGAGTTTTTCAAAACTTATTTTTAAAGTGAAATATAAGTTTTTAATAAAAGGAAAAGTTCCATCAAAGCATTTTCATGACATCTTTCATAACCATGAGATGCAGAAATTCCACATCCAACCAAGGCGTGCCTATAATCATAAACCGAACTCATGGCAGCTGATGCATCAGATCCATAAAATGGATAAATATCAATGGCAAAATCTATGCCGATTTTTTTTGCTGTATTTATCAAATCATTTGTTAAGTCAAAATTGTAAGGGCCTGATGAATCTTTGGCACAAATTGAAACTTTTCTATCATTTGTTTTTAAATCGTCATAAACCACTCCCATATCGACTGCAATCATATCTTTTATTCCAGATGGATGACCTGAACTTGCTCCGTGTCCTACTTCTTCATATGTTGTAAACATCATGTAGATATTTCTATCGAATTTCAAATTTTCTTCTTTAATTTCTTTGGCAATAGCAAGCAAAACTCCGCTTGAAGCCTTATCATCAAGGTGGCGTGATTTTATAAAACCATTTGAATACCTAAATCTTGGATCAAGAGCAATAAAATCTCCTGGATTTATACCAAGTTTTTCAACATCTTCATCACTTTCTACAATTTCATCAAGGACAACTTCCATATCATCAAAATTTCTTTTTGAAATTTTTGGCTCTTCCGATCCATGAACTGAAGGTTCATTTAGTCTAAAAACTCCTTCAAATTCCTTTCCATCTCTTGTAAAAATTTTTACATTTTCAAATTCTGCATAATTTAGTGGAAATCCTCCGAGTGTTGTAACTTGTAAGCCCCCTTCTTCTTTTATGCTTCTAACCATTAAACCCAAAGTATCAATGTGAGCTGATAATAAAATTCCATCATCTGAATTTTTTTCATCAAAAAAAATTGGAACGATTACATTTCCCTTGTTATTTTGGTAAGGTTCATATCCCAAATTTTTAAATTCATCCATCAAATATTTTTCACATTTTTTTGTAAATCCTGTTGGTGATGGTCTAGTGCATAAATCTTCTATATAAGAAATAATTGTTTTCTTGTCCATTTTTTCTCCTTTAATTTTTATATTTTTATTATAGGTTAAAATTTTTTCTTTGTAAATTTTTAAAAATTTAAAATATTTATTTGTAATCTAAAAATTATTATGCTATAATATGGGTGTAAACATTTTCACAACTAAATATAAAAGAGACCTTGCAGCAAAATTTTTTCCTAATATTTTTTGTTGCTTTTTTTATATTTAGTAATAAAATAGGAGGTTATTATGAGAGACATAATACTAGGTGAATTTTTTGGAACAATGTTACTTATTTTATTAGGAGACGGAGTAGTTGCAAACGTTCTTTTGAATAAGAGCGGACAAAAAGGTGCAGGTCCTGTTCAAATTACTTTTGCTTGGGGTCTTGCAGTTATGGTACCAGCTTGTATCTTTGGCGCTTTGACAGGTGCTCATTTTAATCCAGCCCTATCAATTGCCCTTGCATTTAATGGCGGAATAGAATGGAATACAGTTCCTTCCTACATAATTGGACAAATGCTTGGAGCTTTTGTTGGAGCTATTCTAGTTTATATTTTATTCAAAGATCATTATGATGCTACAAGCGATGATCCATTAACAGTTAGAGCAACTTTCTGTACAGCTCCAACAATCCCAAATACTTTTAGAAATCTTTTATCAGAAATAATTGGAACTTTCGTTTTAGTATTTGCTATTTTAGGATTCGGTAATGTTGAAGGTGCAGGATTAGGTGGAGTTGACAAACTATATGTATTTGGTCTTATCGTATCAATTGGTATGAGTTTAGGTGGACTAACAGGTTATGCAATTAACCCTGCAAGAGATTTGGGACCAAGAATTGCTTATGCAGTATTACCTTTCAAAAACAAAGCTGAACCTAACTGGGGATATTCTTGGATTCCTGTTGTTGGACCAATAATTGGTGGTATCTTAGCAGTTCCAGTATTTAACTTTATATTTTAATTATTTATAAATTTTAAGAAAGAGAAGAATAATATGTATGATGTAATAGTAATCGGCGCTGGTGTAACCGGAGCATCAATTGCAAGAAGACTTTCTAGGTATAAATTAAATATTTTAATTTTAGAAAAAGAAATTGATGTATCTATGGGAGCAAGCAAGGCCAATTCCGCTATAGTTCACGGTGGATATGCTGAAAGCCACGAAGAGCTAAGAGGAAGAATTTGCTACAAGGGAAGAGTGGAATTTAATAAGTTAAACCAAGAGCTAAACTTTGGATTTTTGGAAAATGGATCTTTAGTTTTAGCTTTTGATGAAGATGATAAAAAAGAACTTGAAAAACTCTACAAGATGGGCCTTGAAAATGATCTTAACGATATAAAAATAATTGATCAAGAAGAATTAAGAAAAATCGAACCAAATGTATCCGATGATGCAATCGCAGTCCTTTATTGTAAAGGGGCTGGCGTTTGCTCACCATACGAATACGTTATTGCCCTTGTAGAAAATGCCATAGAAAATGGCGCCGAATTAAAACTTCAAAGTGAAGTTGTTGATATTAAAAAAGAAAAAGATACTTTTAAAGTAAAAACTTCTGATGATAATATTTATGAAGGAAAGTTTGTAATTAATGCTTCTGGCCTAAATGGAGCAAAAATTTCAAGTATGATTACAGAAACTGATTTTACAATCCATCCAAGAAGTGGTGAATATCTACTTATGCAAAAAGGAACTGGTGAGAAAATAAAACAAGTTTTATTCCAAACACCATCTCCAAAATCAAAAGGAATTCTTGTAACAAGAACCTACCACAACAACCTTCTTCTAGGCCCTGATGCCATTGATGAAGAAGAAATTGATCTTGGAACTCACATTGAAAGGCTTGCAGAAATTTACAAGCTTGGATTAAAATCCGTAAAAGATGATGTAATAGATTTGAAAAAATTTATCCGTTCCTTCGCAGGACTTAGACCTGCATCATCAACAGGAGATTTTATAATAGAAAATACCAAAACTTCTGGTTTTATTAATGTTGTAGGCATACAATCACCAGGCATAACTTCTTCTCCAGAAATTGCCAAAATTGTTGAAGGAATTTTAAAAGATTTGAATTTAAAATTAGAAGAAGATCCTTCCTACAATCCTAATAGAAAACCTATTATTAAATACAAGGATCTCGAAGATTTTAACAAGGTTAAAGATAAGGTTGACCTTCCACTTGGAAATCCAGAAAGACTTGTTTGTAGGTGCGAACAAGTAAGTGAAAAAACAATAAGAGATGCAATGAATAGAGGCATACCTTGTTTGACATTCGACTCAATAAAAAGACGTACAAGATGTGGAATGGGCTTTTGCCAAGGAAATTTCTGTAGAGATAGGGTTATAGAAGTAATGGAAGATGAGTCAGGAGAAAAAATAAAATCAAACAAATTCGACTCAGAACACTCTGGAATTTCTAGAATAAATAAAAAAGATATCAATGAATTTATTAAAGAATTAGAAGAAAAATAAAAAATTATTAAAATTTTTAAAGAAAAAAATGTGATGTTGCAGAATGAACTGACCCCCAAAAGTTAGACCTAAAAACTAACTAAAGGAGGTCAGTTTTTTAATGGCAAAATATAGCACAGAATTTAAAATGAAAGTAGTAAAGGAATATTTAGAAACAAATATCTCATATAAATCTTTATCAGAAAAATATAAACTTTCTCATCAGGAAATAGTAAAAAGATGGGTAAATGCATACAAATCACAAGGTTATGAAGGGCTAAAAGTAAAGAGAGAAAATACAAAATACACTTTGGAATTTAAGTTAAATGTAGTAAACTTGTACTTAACAGGAGAAATGTCCTATCAAAGCCTAGCAAATCAATTAAAGATAAACAATCCATCAAAGAAAAAAAAAAGGGTAAACGACAGTAAAGAAAAAGGAAATGAAAGACAAAAAACGAAAAAGGGAGGAAAACTTTCAAAAATGCCAAATTCCCAAAATAAATCGAAAGACACTAAAATAGAATCAACAACAAACATAAGCAATTCAGAAAACCAATCATTAACAGAAGAAAAAAAAAAAGAAAAAAAAAAATAAAAAGAAAAAAACTATTGGCTTCAACTAGAAAATGATGCAATAAAAAAAAAGATAGAATTGTCTCAAATGACAGATGCAGAAATAAGACAATTGCTGAAACAATTGAAGTCTTAAGAAACAAATACAAACTAAAAGACTTGTTAAAATACTTTAATCTACCAAAATCAACATTTATGTATTGGCAAAAACATTTAAATATGCCAAATAAAGATGAAGAAATTGAAAATAAAATACTTAAAATTAGAAAAGAAAATCCAAACTACGGCTATAGAAGAATAACAGCTATGTAAAAATAACAGGACTAATAATAAACAAAAAGAAAGTACAAAGATTAGTTCAAAAGCTAAAACTACAAGTAAAAAGTTATTCAAGAAAATCTAGAAAATACTCATCCTACAAAGGACAGATAGGAAAGATATCAGACAATAAAATAAAAAGAAACTTTAAAGTAGAAAAACCATACATTCAAATAACAACAGACACAACAGAATTTAAGTATTTAGAAAAAGATAAAAAAGGCAACTATCAAATAAAGAAACTTTATCTAAACCCATACCTAGATATGTACAACAGTGAAATACTAAGCTATGAAATATCAAAACAACCAACGATAGAACCAATCCTAAAGGCTTTAGACAAGGCAATAAAGGTAACTAGCAAAACAAAAGAAAAAAGAATATTCCACTCAGATCAAGGCTGGGCATATCAAGTGAAACAATACACATCAAGGTTAGAAACAAACGGCATCACCCAATCCATGTCCAGAAAAGGAAACTGCCTAGACAACTCACCAATGGAAAACTTCTTTGGAATATTAAAACAAGAAATATATTATGGACACAAATTCTATTCATACGAGCACTTAAAACAAACAATAGAAGATTTCATAAAATATTACAATGAAGAAAGAATAAAAGAAAAATTAGGATACCTATCACCAGTAGAATATAGAAAGAAAAATGCAGCATAAAAATCTTCTACCCCTAGGGGTAGGAAAGGACAAAGAAATACCAGAGCTAGTTTAGTTCTAACTCTGGTATTAGGTCCAACTTTATGGGGTCACCTTAGAAATTATATTCTGTAACATCACATTTTTATTTTAAATTTCCCTACTTACTATAAATTTTTTTAGAATCCTGTTGCTGATTTGAAGAAGAAATATCCAAGTGGTGTATAGTACATTCCTTTGATATTTGGTTTCATCATGTATGGATTTACATAGAAGTAAATTGGAGCAACTACTGAATCATCTTTTATTAAGATATCTTCAGCCTTGTGCATGTTTTCCATTCTTTCGTTTTGATCTGATGTAGCTTTAGCTGCTTTTACATACTTATCATATTCTTCGTTTTTGTATTGAGCATCGTTATTTCCGCCGCCTGTTAACCACATATCAATAAAGCTCATTGGATCGTTGTAGTCAGCAATCCATCCGTGTCTTGCTATGTTGTAGTTTCCTTCTTTTCTTTCTTTCAAGAATACATTCCAGTCTTGGTTTTGAAGATTAACTTTTACACCAAGATTTTCTTGCCACATATTTTGTAAAGCTTCTGCTATAGCCTTGTGGTTGTCATCTGTATTGTATAGGTAATCAATTTGTGGGAAGCCTTCTCCGTCTTTAAATCCAGCTTCTTCCATAAGTTTTTTGGCTTCTTTTATATTTTTTTCATATTCGTCAGATTTTACTGAATAATAATCTCCACCAACTGTTCTAAAGTCATCGCCTTCAGCGCCTTTTGCATCATAAACTCCTGCTGGTACAAAACCGCTAGCAACTTTTTCTCCTCTTCCTGTAACTTGATCAACTATAAAGTTTCTATCAATTGCAAGTGAGAATGCCTTTCTAACTTTTGGATCGTCAAATGGTTTCTTTTCTGTATTAAAACATACAAAATATGTTCCTACATATGGTAGAGTTTTTAATTCTTTTGTGTCTAGAAGTTTTTTGATTTCTTCTTGTGGTGCTGAATTTACAAAGTCCAAATCTCCTGATCTATAAGCTGCATAGATTGCGTTTTGGTCATCTTGTAAGTGGAAGGCTAATTTTTCTGCCTTAACTGAATCAGCATCGTAATATTCTGGGTTTTTAACCATTGTTAATGTTTGGTTGTGATCCCACTTTTCAAGTTTGTAAGGTCCTGATGATACTAGAGTATCAGGAGAATTTGTCCAAGTTTTATTTTTTTCAACTATGTCTTTTCTTACTGGCATTACTGCTGGGAAAGCACAAATTTCTTCAAAATATGGACATTTAACACTTAAGTTTACTACAAATGTTTTTTCATCTGGTGCAGAAATATCAAGTTTTTTCTCGTCATATCCTTTTACCATATCAAGCATATATTCATAATCTGCTCCAGTTTTTGGATCAACAAGTCTGTTCCAAGCATATACAAAATCATCAGCAGTTATTGGTTTTCCATCTGACCATTTTGCATCTCTTAATTTGAATGTCCATTTTAATCCATCTTCAGAAACATCCCATTTTTCTGCAATACCTGGTTTTAAAACAGCATTTCCTTTTCCATCGTCATCCCATCTGATTAATGATTCAAACAAGTGAGAAATCATCAATCCACCGTCAGCTGATGTGTTCATTTGCGGATCTATTGTTTCTGGTTCTGAAGCAATATTTATATCCAAAACTCCATCTTTTTTACCTTCTTCTTGGTTTGTCGCAGCATTTGAATTACTGCTGTCGTTATTTTTGGCATTATTTCCTCCACATCCTGTAAATAACATGGACAAACTCAACAAGCCAACTAATAATTTAGCCTTCATTTTCATTTTTTATACCTCCTAAATTATGACAACTTACATAGTGTCCTTCTTCTACCTCTCTAAACTCCGGCTCTTCCTTCTTACAAATTTCTGTCGCATACGGACATCTTTCATGAAACCTACAACCTTTTGGCGGATTAATCGCCGATGGAACTTCTCCTTCTAACTTTATTCTTTTTAAAGATCTAGTAAGTTTGGGATCTGGAACTGGTATGGCTGTTAGTAGGGATTTGGTGTAAGGATGAAGGGGATTTTCATAAAGTCTTTCGGCATCAACAAGTTCTACCATTTTCCCCAAGTACATTACTCCAATCCTATCTGAAATATGTTTTACAACTGATAGGTCGTGAGCAATAAATAAATATGTAAGCCCCATTTCTTTTTGCATATCTTCAAGCATATTTACAATTTGAGCTTGAATTGAAACATCCAAGGCTGAAATCGGCTCGTCACAAACTATAAATTCTGGCTCAACTGCAAGGGCTCTTGCAATTCCTATCCTTTGTTGTTGTCCTCCTGAAAATTCGTGAGGGTATCTGTTTGAGTGTTCTTCGTTTAGACCTACTGTTCTTAAAAGTTCATTTATTCTCTCTTGCCTATTTTTTTTGTATAGACCGTGAATATCTAGTGCCTCTCCAACAATTTCTTGAACTGTCATTCTTGGATCAAGGGATGCTGATGGATCTTGGAAAATTATTTGCATCTTCCTTCTTAATTTATACATTTCTGGGCGAATATTTTTCTCGCTATCAAAAATAGTTTCTCCATCATAAATTATTTTTCCACTTGTTGGCTCGTGCAATCTTAAAATTGTTCTTCCAAGTGTAGTTTTTCCACAACCGGATTCTCCTACAATTCCAAGTGTTTCTCCTTTTCTTATAAAAAAGGATACATCGTCAACTGCATGAACTTCGCTTACTTTGTTAAAGGAAGATTGAACTGTAAAATGCTTTACTAAATTTTCACATATTAATAACTTATTATCTTCCATTTACTAGCTCCTTTACGTGTAGGAAACATTTTGACCTGTGTCCTTCACCCATTTCAACCATTGGTGGTTCTTTTTTCAAGCAAATATTCATGCAAGATTCACACCTAGTTGAAAATCCGCATCCTTCTGGTGGATTTAGCATATCCACTGGAGTTCCTTTTATACTTTCAAGTCTAACTTGCTCTTTGGAATCAATCCTTGGCATTGATTTTAAAAGTCCTTTTGTGTAAGGATGTTGTGGGTTATAAAAAATATCTTCTACACTTCCTTGTTCTACTATTCTTCCTGCATACATTACACTTACTGTATCGCAAATTTGTGCAACTACTGCAAGGTTATGAGTGATAAAAATTACACTCATTTTTGATTTATTTTGAAATTCTTTTATTAATTCAAGAATTTGCGCTTGAATTGTTACATCAAGGGCTGTTGTTGGCTCATCTGCTATCAAAATATCCGGTTCGCAAATAAGGCCCATTCCAATCATAACCCTTTGTCTCATTCCTCCCGATAATTCGTGAGGATATTGTTTCATACGTCTTTTTGGATTTGAAATTCCAACTTTATCAAGCATATCAACCGCTCTTTGGTAAGCCTCATCTTTTGAACATTTTTTATGAACCAATAAGGCTTCCATAAGCTGATTTCCTACTGTATAAACTGGATTTAGGCAAGTCATAGGATTTTGAAAAATCATAGAACATTTTGCCCCTCTAAAATCACTCATCTTATTTTTATCATAATCAAGAACATTTTCTCCCTTATAGAGAATTTTCCCTGATTTTACCTTGCCTGGTTCTTGTAAAAGTCCCATTATTCCATAACTTTCTACCGATTTTCCAGAGCCTGATTCTCCAACTATTCCCATAATTTCATTTTCATGTAGGGTATAATTTATTGAATCAACTGCCTTCACTTCTCCAACAGGTGTGTAAAATGATATGCTTAAATCTTCAATTTTTAAAACTTCTTTTTTATTTTCATTTATATTTTCCATAAGCCACCTATTTTTTTAACCTTGGATCTAAGGCATCTCTTAGTCCATCTGCAAATAAATTTAAAGATAAAATCATCAAACTTAATAATAAGGAAGGAATAATTAACCTATAAGCGTAGGAATAAATTCCTCCAAGAGCATCTGCTGCCAAGGCTCCAAGTGAAGTCATTGGTGCTGAAACTCCAATTCCCAAAAATGATAAGAATGATTCTAGAAATATTGCTGATGGAATTTGCATGGCAGTCATAACTATTACTTGTCCAATACAATTTGGAAACAAGTGCCTTCTAATTATTCTTTTTTTAGAACCGCCCAAAGCTTCAACCGCTGTTACAAATTCTTGTTTTTTTAGCATTAAAACTTGTCCTCTTATAATTCTTGCCATTCCTACCCAATAAAGTAGACCAAAGGCTATAAATATAGAAATAAGAGCAGGTCCCAAAACCGAAATTTTTTTGGCAAATTCTGAAGTTGACGAATTTACAAAGGATTTTAAGGGTTGGGATATACCAATTGATAATAAAATTACAACAAGTACATCAGGAATTGAATAAATCAAATCCAAAATCCTCATCATTATTGCATCAACCCTTCCCCCAAAATATCCAGAAACTGCTCCATAAATTGTCCCAATTACTAGAACAATTAATGATGCAAAAATTCCAACTATAAGAGAAACTCTGGTTCCATACATGGTACGAACCATAAGGTCACGTCCTAATTTATCAGTTCCAAAAGGATACCTAAGGCAAGGAAATAAATTTTCATCACCCCTATATTGGGTTGTATAATCTCCCTTTACCAAAAGTGGTCCGATAAAGGCAAATATACAAACAAGTATCAAAAATCCAAGTGAAACCATAGCAACCTTATTTTCTTTTAGCCTTCTTAAGGCATCTTGAAAATATGAAGTTGGAGGAGTTTTAGTCATGAAATTTTCTTTTGAACTTTCTGAAGCAAGTTCAAAATCGTCAGGTGAAAATTCATAATCTTCTAATTTTAATTTTGAATTTAAACTAAATAAATTTTCCATACTAATCTCCCTTTGTCAAATCAATTCTTGGATCTATAAATCTGTATAAAATATCAACAACCATGTTCATAACAATAACCATAAAGGCAAAGAAAAGTGTTGTTGCCATTATTATTGGATAATCCCTATTTAAAACTGAGTTGATAAAATATCTTCCAAGGCCTTGAACAGAAAAAACTGATTCGACAACCATAGATCCTGTAATAATTCCTGCAGTAAGTGGCCCAAGATAAGTTAAAACTGGAATAAAGGCATTTTTCAAAGCGTGTTTAAATAAAATTTTACTTTCAGGAACGCCCTTTGCCCTTGCAGTTCTAATATAATCTTGACCAATAGCATCAAGCATTGATGATCTTGACAACCTTGCTATGTAGCACATAGGATAAAATCCCAAGGAAAAACATGGCATAAAATAAGAACCTACAGTATTAAGTCCCATTGTTGGGAAAATTTTTAATTTTACACCAAAAAATAAAAGTAAGAGAGTCGCTACTACAAAGCCAGGAGCTGAAATTCCTATAGTTGTCAAAATCCTCAAAAATGAATCCACCTTCTTGCCCCTGTTGTAAGCTGCAAGAGCCCCCAAGGGAACTCCCACCAAAGTCGCCCACACCAAAGCAATCAGTCCAAGTTTTACACTTGTTGGAAGCATTTCCTTAATAATGTCAATAACTGGTCTATCTTTTTGCATTTTCAAAGATACTCCAAATTCTCCTTGAACAGCATTAACAATAAATCTTTTTAGTTGGACAGAATAAGGTTGGTCCAAACCGTATTTTTTATTTAAAGCCTCTAGCACCTCTGGTGATTGAGATTTTTCACTGGCAAAAGGTGAACCAGGCACGAGTTTCATGAGAAAAAAAGTTATACAAGTAACCAAAAGCAAAACTGCTATCGCTTGTAAAATTCTCTTAATTATGTACTTAATCATATTTCCTCCTTGTTGTATCTAATTATATACTTTATCAAACTAAATTGCAAGCGCAATAAAGCTTTAATGTGATATCGTTTTAAGTGCTTATTTATCAACTTTAATCCCTTTTTCTTGGAAAATAAAATAAAATATTTTTTCAAAAAAATCTATTTATTTTAAAATTATTCTTGTTAAAATCTGATATTAAAATAAAATTTTAATAAATATTTGTTTTAAATACAATTTCTTCAAAATTCAAAATAACCACTTAGGTAATTTAAACTACCGCTTGTCAAAATTTTGTAGTTTTAAAAATAATTTGTATGTATCATATAAATATAAGGAGGGTCTATGAAAGTTGAAATTATAATTGATGAAAATTTGGATGAAAGTCTTGTAAAAATTTATGCTCCTTCATATAACGAAGATGTTGAAAATATAAAAAGAAGTCTTGAATCTACAAATATTAATATGCTTGTAGCTTTTAAAGATGATGAAATTTATCTTTTGGAATATGAAGAAATCATAAGGTGTATAAGTAAGGACAAGGCTGTATTTATTGAAAGTAAAAACGGTGAGTATAAGTCAAGAATGAGATTATATGAGCTTTATGAAAGATTAAACAAAAATAAATTTATAAAAATTTCAAGATATGAAATTATAAATCTTGATTATGTAAAAAAATTAGATCTTTCTTTTAAAGGAACCATAGCAGTAGAATTTAAAAACGGAAGCATTTCCTATGTTTCTAGAAGAAATTTAAAAGAATTTAAAAAAGCCTTAGGATTTTAGGAGGAAATTATGAAAGATTTAAAAAAATTATTTAGGTCAATTTTAGTTGGAATCGGGATTGGAAACATCATAGAAATATTTATCTCCCTTGCTATAGGAAAGCTTACTTTGGGTGTGCCTGAATTTTTAAATGGGCAAGACTCTCTTTTAAAAGCAAGAATAATTGAGCTTATCTTATACGGCAGTTTTGGAATAATGTCTTTTATTGGAAGTAAAATAATAAAAGAAGATAATTTATTAAAGGGAAGTCTTTTACATTTTTTGCTTGTAGCCATATATTTTGTAATAGTAGGATTTTACCTAAGATGGCTACCCGACATAAAAACAGCCCTTCTATCTTTAATATTTTTTATTATAATATATTTAATTATTTGGTCATTAATATATTTTTCAACAAAAGCTGAGATTGAAAAATTAAATAAGAAATTTAAGTAAAAGAAAAGTGATGAGCTGAAAAATTTCTATAAGGTGACCCCATAAAGTTGGACCTAATACCAGAGTTAGAACTAAACTAGCTCTGGTATTTCTTTGTCCTTTCCTACCCCTAGGGGTAGAAGATTTTTATGCTGCATTTTTCTTTCTATATTCTACTGGTGATAGGTATCCTAATTTTTCTTTTATTCTTTCTTCATTGTAATATTTTATGAAATCTTCTATTGTTTGTTTTAAGTGCTCGTATGAATAGAATTTGTGTCCGTAATATATTTCTTGTTTTAATATTCCAAAGAAGTTTTCCATTGGTGAGTTGTCTAGGCAGTTTCCTTTTCTGGACATGGATTGGGTGATGCCGTTTGTTTCTAACCTTGATGTGTATTGTTTCACTTGATATGCCCAGCCTTGATCTGAGTGGAATATTCTTTTTTCTTTTGTTTTGCTAGTTACCTTTATTGCCTTGTCTAAAGCCTTTAGGATTGGTTCTATCGTTGGTTGTTTTGATATTTCATAGCTTAGTATTTCACTGTTGTACATATCTAGGTATGGGTTTAGATAAAGTTTCTTTATTTGATAGTTGCCTTTTTTATCTTTTTCTAAATACTTAAATTCTGTTGTGTCTGTTGTTATTTGAATGTATGGTTTTTCTACTTTAAAGTTTCTTTTTATTTTATTGTCTGATATCTTTCCTATCTGTCCTTTGTAGGATGAGTATTTTCTAGATTTTCTTGAATAACTTTTTACTTGTAGTTTTAGCTTTTGAACTAATCTTTGTACTTTCTTTTTGTTTATTATTAGTCCTGATCTTTTTAACATTGCAGTTATTCTTCTGTAGCCATAGTTTGGATTTTCTTTTCTAATTTTTAGTATTTTGTTTTCTATTTCCATATCTTTATTTGGTTTATTTAATCGTTTTTGCCAATACATGTATGTTGATTTGGCAATATTAAAGTATTTTAACAAGTCTTTTAGTTTGTATTTGTTTCTTAAGACTTCAATTGTTTCAGCAATTGTCTTATTTCTGCATCTGTCATTTGAGACAATTCTATCTTTTTAATTTTATTACTTCATTGTCGTTATTTGAAACCAATCTTTTTTTTCTTCTAATTTCTTTATTTTTTCTTTTAATTGTGCTTCTGTTAATGATTGGTTTTCTGAATTGCTTATGTTTGTTGTTGATTCTATTTTAGTGTCTTTCGATTTATTTTGGGAATTTGGCATTTTTGAAAGTCTTCCTCTCTTTTTAGGTTTTAGTCCTTCAATTCCTTTTTCTCTAAAGTCGTTTACCCATCTTGTTATCATTGATGGATTGTTTATCTTTAATTGATTTGCTAGGCTTTGATAGGACATTTCTCCTGTTAAGTACAAGTTTACTACATTTAACTTAAATTCCAAAGTGTATTTTGTATTTTCTCTCTTTACTTTTAGCCCTTCATAACCTTGTGATTTGTATGCATTTACCCATCTTTTTACTATTTCCTGATGAGAAAGTTTATATTTTTCTGATAAAGATTTATATGAGATATTTGTTTCTAAATATTCCTTTACTACTTTCATTTTAAATTCTGTGCTATATTTTGCCATTAAAAAACTGACCTCCTTTAGTTAGTTTTTAGGTCTAACTTTTGGGGGTCAGTTCACTATGCTCATCACTTTTTTAGTTAATGCAATTTTATTTGATTTTACTTTCTGTTAGCTGTAGCTATTAATGAGATTCCAGTGTCTGCTATATTTTCTATAACTACATCTCCAACATGAACTGGAGCTTTTATTTTCGCCTTATTTATTTCATCCATTGCTTCTCCCATTTTATTTTTTGGAATTGCATCGGCAGTTTTCACTGAAACTGAATATTCTTTTCCCCCATCAAGTTTTACTGTTGAAGTTACTACTCTTACCGGATTTTTCACTTCGTTTCTAGCGTAAACTTCTCCTCTTTTACAGGTATTTCCTGTAATGTCAGTAATATTTCCTTCTTCATCCATTGTTACTGTCACAAGGCAGCCTAGAGGACAATTTATACAAGTTAAATCCTTTTTCATATTTCCTCCAATTTTATTTCTATTTCTTTTGTATTTTCATTTATATCTTTTTTCTTTAAAATTAAGTTTTCCATCTCGCCTGGAGCGTAAACTAATTTTCTTTTCTTTGTTACTTCTTTGCCATCAACAAACATTTTTAAAATTCTATTTTGATAAACATTGTTTACCCTAAACCTAACTATCGCTTCATCTTGCATGGTATCTGGATTTATATATTGTGGAAGTGTATAAGAAATTCCATCTCCTGCCTTTAAATAAATTGGCTCTTTTTGAGATTTTTGGAAATTATCTTTAATATAATCTGCTGCGTTTTTAGCTGCAAGTTCACTTTCTTCTGTTACATAATCTACTAAATCGTGAACGTGAAGAACATTTCCTGCTGCAAATACTCCATCAACATTTGTCATTAGCCTATCTGAAACTACTGCACCCTTTGTTTTTGGATCAATTTCAATTTTTGCTTCTTTTGTAAGTTCATTTTCTGGTAAAAGTCCTACTGAAAGTAAAATTGTATCGCAGTCAAAATGTTTTTCTGTTCCAGGAATTACTTTCATGTTTTCATCTACTTGTGAAAGAGTACAACCTGTAACTCTTTCATCTCCCTCGATTGATGAGATTGTTGTATTAAAATAAAGTGGAATTCCAAAATCGTCTAGACATTGAACTATATTTCTTTTTAATCCTCCAGAAAATGGCATGATTTCAGCAACACATTGAACATCTGCTCCTTCTAGTGTCATTCTTCTTGCCATGATTAAGCCAATATCACCTGATCCCAAAATAACAACTTTTTTTCCTGGCATATAGCCTTCAAGATTTATCATTCTTTGGGCTGTTCCTGCTGAAAATACTCCTGCAGGTCTACTTCCTGGAATATTTAATGCTCCTCTTGGTCTTTCCCTACAACCCATTGCAAGGATAACTGCTTTTGGTTTTAAAGTAAACATTCCGTTTTCTTCATTCATCAAGGTTATAGTTTTATCATTTGCAAAATCTATTACGATTGTATTTAATAAAACGTCTATATCTCTTTTTTCAACTTCATCAATAAATCTTTGAGCATATTCTGGACCTGTAAGTTCTTCATTAAATCTGTGTAAACCAAAACCATTGTGGATACATTGATTTAAAATTCCTCCAAGCATTTCATCTCTTTCAACTATAAGTATATTTTCAATTCCTTCATCATAGGCACGAGCAGCAGCTCCAAGTCCTGCAGGACCTCCACCTATTATTACTAAATCATAATTTTTCATTTAAATGCTCCTTACTTTACATGTCCTTTTATGTAGTAAGAATCTTTTCCATTTTTTACTACATCGTCATAGTCTTCGCCCAATTCTCTTGCAAGTATTTCCATAACTCTTGGTAGACAGAATCCTCCTTGGCATCTTCCTGCTGTAGCTCTTACCCTTCTTTTGATTCCATCAACAGTTCTTGCTCCAAGAGGTCTATTAATTGCATCTACAATTTCACCTTCAGTTATAGATTCACACCTACAAATGATTTTTCCGTATCTCTTGTCTTTTTTAATTAATTCGTCGTGTTCTTCAAGACTTAATTCGCTAGTTTTTGGAGTTGGTTTTCTATCATAAGTAAAGTCTTTATTTTCTTCAAGATTTAATTTTTCACTTACAAGATTTGCCATGTATTCTCCAATAGCTGGAGCTGAAGTAAGACCAGGGGACTCAATTCCTACACAGTCAAAAAATCCATCAAGACTTTCTTTTAAAATAAAATCTCCACCTACTTCGTGAGCCCTGTTTCCAGAAAATGATGTAATAACCATTCTAACAGGAACATTTTTTACAGTGTGATTTGATTTTTCAATAACTTCTTCGATATGTTCTCTTGTTGAACGTCTATCGTGTTTATCATCAATAAAATCTGAAGTTGGTCCTACAAGAGTATTATTATCAATTGTTGGAGTAACTAAAATTCCCTTACCTTTTTCAGTAGGAAGATTAAACATAACGTGATTTACAAATCCTTTTGTATCCTTGTCCAAAAGTAAATATTCTCCACGTCTTGCCTTTATTTCAAATTTTTCATCTGAAACTTGATTGTGAATTTCATCTGAATAAATTCCAGCTGCATTTATAACTGCCTTGGTTTGGTATGTATTATTTTCAGTTGAAACTTCCCAGTATCCATCTTTCTTTTCAGTTTTTATAACTTTTTCGTAAAATTTATAAGAAACTCCATTAATATTTGAAACTTCTGCAAAAGCAATGTTCATCAAAAATGGATCAACAATTCCTGCTTCCTTTGAATACAAAGCTGCAACAACATCATCTGTTATATTTGGCTCCATTTTCAAAACTTCTTCTCTATTTAAAATTTCCATGCCAGAAACGCCGTTTTCAATTCCTTGATCATAAAGGGCTTGTAATTTTGGCATATCTTCTTCGCTGTGGCAAAGAACAAATGTTCCAATTTTTTTGTAAGGGAAAGATAATTTTTTGGCTTCTTCTTCCATCATATGATTTCCTTTTACATTCATTTTTGCCTTCATTGTACCAGGTTCTGCATCATAACCGCCGTGGCAGATTGCAGAATTTGCTTTTGACGTTTCTGTACAAACATCCTCGTTTTTTTCTAAAACAAGGAAATTTCCTTTTTTCTTTGATAGTTGGTAGGCTATAGAAGTACCTGTGACTCCTGCACCAATAATTATTGCATCAAACATATTTTTTCCTTTCAATATAAATTTAAATGAAAAAAAAGCAAGTTAAAGTAGGTCCTACTTTAACTCGCTTTCTCATCGCCTTATTTAACTGTTAATTTTATTATAATATAACTTTAACACTTTGTAAAATTATTCTTCGTAATGATTTGCCCAACCAAAGGCTCTTTGCATAGCTCTTTGCCAGTTTCTGTCTTTTTTATCTCTTTCTTCAATAGAAATTTCTGGATTAAATTCTCTATCTACAAGTCTGTTTTCTTTTATTTCTTCTAGGTCTTTATAGAATCCTACTGCAAGTCCTGCCAAGTAACAAGCTCCAAGAGCTGTTGTTTCAAGAGTTTCTGGTCTTTCAACTTTTGTTTGAATCATATCTGATTGGAATTGCATTAAGAAGTTGTTTGCACTTGCTCCACCGTCTACTTTTAATTCTTTAAGTGGTGCACCAGAATCTTTTGCCATAGCTGTTAATACATCATTTGTTAGATATGCAAGGGACTCAAGAGTTGCTCTTACTATATGATATTTGCTAGTTCCTCTTGTAATTCCTACGATTGCTCCTCTTGCATAAGCATCCCAATATGGAGCGCCAAGTCCTGTGAAGGCAGGAACTACATAACATCCATTTGTATCGTCAACTTTTGTAGCCATATATTCTGTATCATCAGCAGCATCAACTATTCTTAATTGGTCTCTTAGCCATTGGATAGCTGAACCTGCAACAAAGATTGAACCTTCAAGAGCATAATTTACTTTTCCTTCTTCAAGTCCCCAAGCTATTGTTGTTACAAGGCCATTATCAGATTTAACTGCATCTTCACCTGTATTCATAAGTAAGAATGCACCTGTTCCATAAGTATTTTTTGCATCACCTTTATTAAAGCATGTTTGTCCAAATAAAGCTGCTTGTTGGTCACCTGCCATTCCTGCTATTGGAATTTCGCCATCAAAATATCCAGCAAAAGTATTTCCATAAACACAACTTGAAGGTTTAACTTCTGGAAGCATACATTTTGGAATATTTAAAATTTCAAGAAGTTCATCATCCCATTCTAGTGTATGGATATTATAAAGCATAGTTCTTGATGCATTTGTATAATCTGTCACGTGAACTTTTCCACGAGTTAAATTATAAACTAACCAAGTATCAACTGTACCAAATAAAAGTTCTCCGTTTTCTGCTCTTTCTTGTCCATTTTCAATATGGTCTAAGATCCATCTTATTTTTGTAGCTGAAAAATATGGGTCAACTACAAGACCAGTTTTGTTTTGAATTGTTTCTCTATAACCATCTTTTACTAATTGATCTGCCATATCAGCAGTTCTTCTACATTGCCAAACGATTGCATTGTAAACTGGTTTTCCAGTTTCTTTTTCCCAAACTATTGTAGTTTCTCTTTGGTTTGTAATTCCTATAGCTTCGATATCTTTTGATTCAATTCCTAATTTTGCTATTGCTTCAGTACAAACTCCAAGTTGAGTTGACCAAATTTCTGTAGCATCATGTTCAACCCAGCCAGGGTGTGGGAAAAATTGAGTAAATTCTTTTTGAGCAACAGACATTATTTCACCTTTTTTATTAAATAAAATTGCTCTGTTACTTGTTGTTCCAGCATCCAACGCCATAATATACTTTGTCATACAAACTCCTTTACATTTTCCATACATTATAATTTGATGATGATACAGCGACAGCCTTTGAATTTAAAGCATCAAAAACATCTTTTTTGTCCCTAATAAGACCTCCAGCAATAATCGGAATTGATGTTCTTTTGTCAATATCATCTAGTATTTTTGGCATAATACCGGGAAGTATTTCAACAAGATCGCAATTTGCTTTTTTTAAAGTTTCCTTTACATTAGCATATGATAGGGAATCAAGTACAAAAAATCTTAATATAGATAAAAGTCCTATCCTTCTCGCATAAGCAGCATTTTGACTTCTTGTTGTAATAATTCCATCGGCATTTGTGTATTTTTTGATAAATGATGAAGATAAGGATGAAGATGAAAGTCCTTCAATAAGGTCTTCGTGAACAAAAACAATTTTGTCGTGATCTTTTAGTTTTTCAACTATATTGGGTATAGTTTCAATATTTCCGTAAAGAACAAAAACTATTTGATTGTTTTTGTAATCATCTTTTATACATTCTTTTAAATCCACATTATCTTTTATTGCCATAATACAAGGATTGTCAAAGAGCAAATCCATTATATCCATCATTTTCCTCCAAATACACAAAGCGAGCCCTATAAAAATAAGTGCTCGCTTCTCCAAATATATTTATTACACCCTTATTGTAGCACATAATATTTTTTATTGCAAACAATTTCATCTTATTTTTTTCTAAAATTTTATATTTTATAGTTTTTCTCACTAAATCAGTCTTTCTTTATTTTATTTGTTTTTATAATTTATTGAAATCATTTTTCATTTAAATGTTAAAATGAAAAATGTTGCAAAATTTAATTTTAATTTTGCAACACAAATTTCTATTCTTTTGTAAATAATTCTATTTCTTCTTCACTTAGTTCCCTATATTGACCTGGATTTAAACTTTGGTCTAATTTTAAATCTCCTATAGCAAGTCTTTTTAATTTTATTACTTCATTGTCGTTATTTGAAAACAATCTTTTTACTAAGTGAAATTTTCCTTCTGTTACATATACATAGGCCTTTTTTTCTTCTATTATTTCAAGCCTTGCACTTCTTGCATAATAATCGTCTTCTTTTATATATACGCCTTCTTTAAAAATTTCTACAAGGGATGAATCGATTTTTTTTGATGTTTCTACCTCATATTTTTTCCAAATATTTGAGTTTGGGCTTATTACCCTGTGGATAAATTTTCCATCTGTTGACATTAACAAAAGTCCTGTAGTATCTTTGTCAAGCCTTCCTGCTATTGCTAGGTCTAAATTTAAATAAAATTCATCAAGATCGCTCATTACAGTTCCATCAAGTTCGTTTGATTGGCAAATTAGGCCCTCTCTTTTGTTCATCATTATATAAATATTTTCAAAATAATCGACAAGCTCGCCCATATATATAACTTCATCTAAATTTGGGTCAACTTTTGCTGATGAATCTTTTATAATTTCTCCGTTTATTACAAGTCCGCCTTTTTTTGCATTTTTCTTTATATTTTTTCTAGTATCAAGATTGGCATTTCCAATCATTTTATCTACTCTCATTATCATTTTTAACTCCTAATATTTTTCTTACATTTTCATCTAATTCCAAAAAATCTTTGGTAAAATCTTTTAAATATTCTTCGCCCTTGGGCGTTATATAATAATATTTTCTTTTTGGTCCAACTTTTGATTTTTCTTTTGAAGAAAATATAAGAGCTTTTTTTGAAAGTCTTTGCAAAATAGGATAGACTGTGGATTCTGTCATATTATAAAAACCGTTTAGCCTCAAAGTTTCAACAATTTCATAGCCGTAGGTTTCTTTTTCTTTAATTATTTTAAGAATTACCCCTTCGATAAGTCCTTTTAGCATTTGAGATTTCATTTTATCACCTAAGAACATTGTATTGCATAGTAGATCTTAATCAAGTTCTCCCACAAAAATGTGCCATGGGACAGAATTTGCATTCTTTTTTGTCTTCTGTCCTTATTTCTATATTTTTTTCTACTATATTTTTTCCTATTTCATCGATGTATTTCATATTAAAATTTGAGTTTTTAACTTCTATTAGCTTATCTTCTTCTATAAAATATAAAAACATCCTTTCTACTTTTTTATTATTATAGACTAACAAATTGTAGTAAGTAAGTAGCTGGTTTTTATATGAAATAAGATTATTTTCATCTACTTTTCCAGTTTTTATGTCAATAATGCTTCCATTTTCAAGGATTATATCGATATTTCCTTGGAGAATATAAAAATTTCTGTCAAGCTTTATGTTCATCTCGGATTCTTTTATTGGGAAATTTCTATTTATAAAATTTGCTATAGGCTTTTGAAATTCTTTGTTTTCTTTGATAAATTCATTTATTGTATCATAAGAAATATTTTCTTTTTTTAGATTTGTAAGATATTCTGCAAGGCTGTGGACTTTTGAACCAAAATCCAAGGCCTTAGTTTTTTCTTTTCTAAATTCTAAGAGTCTTATAAATTTATATTTTAATGGACAAGACTTGTAGATAGAAATATCAGTTGTGTATGCCAAAATTTCCTTTTTTATTTCTTGGTCTTTAAATTTAAAATCAATAGTCTTTAAAATTGACGATGAATTTAGAGTCGATGTGAAAGATTTCATGTAAGAATTTTCTGAATTGTCCAAAATTACCAAAAGATTTTTCGCCCTGGTAAAGGCTGTGTAATATTTTCTGTAGAAATTTTTTAGAAAATCACTTTCTTTTTTGCCTTCAAGCTTTGGACTAAAGGCAGACCTATCTCTTCTTGGATTATCATACAGGCTTGAAACAAAGACAACATCATATTCAAGTCCCTTTGCTTGGTGGATAGTTGAAAAAATTACTGAATTTTTTGGACTATCAAAATTTTCAAATTCACTTATGGCAGAATTTTTAAAAAGATAAAAAATATAGCCATAAATTAAGTCAACAGACTTCTTATAAAAATTAATATCAAAACCACAAAGATTTGTAAAATCTGAAAGTATTGATGTGAATTTTCCTATATTTGAAAGCTCTCTTATAGAATTTTGATCTTCTAGACTTTTATCCAAAATCTCCCTAAAAATTTCAAGGCCAAAAGCCCTATATAAAATTTCGGTGTAGGACTTATTTTCACTTAGCTTTAATTTTTCTTCCTTTACATAGGTCTTTAATTCTTGGTTTTTTGTAAATTCCTCATCGTCAAAAATTCCCCCTATATATTTTTTGAAATTTGTCTCTTGAGTCCACTTGTACTTGTCTGGATTTGACCCTGTGAGTTTTTTGGGTTTTTTAGAAAAAATTGACAAAATTACAAAAAGGCAAAGTCTTATTTCTCTTCTTTTAAAAAACAATTTGGAAGATTTATTTAGGACATTTATCCCATGATTTTCAAAATAAGTTTGCAAGTTCTTTGGATAATCTCCATTTAATGATGGAAAAAGAAAGGCAATTTGGTTTAAATTTATTTTTTTATTTAAAAATTTTACTATATTTTCAATATTTTCATATTCATTCGCCCTCGCCCTTACAAGGGAATTTTCATTTTTTTCCCCATCATGAGACCTTAAATTTTTAATTTTTTCAAAGTCAAAAGCTCTTGAATTTACAAGAAAATCCTTGGACTTATCGATTATTTCTTGGTTTGACCTATAATTTATTTCAAGGTTATAAAAATTCGCCTCTTTTTTGAGATTTTTCTTACAAGCCTTGTCAAAATCCCTCAAATTTTGAGGACTTGCCCCCCTAAATGAATAAAGAGCCTGGTCATCATCCCCAAAAACCATGAGATTTTTTCCCTTACAAAGGCCAAAAGTAATTTCTTCTTGGATGGTGTTTGTATCTTGGTACTCATCAATTATTACAAAATCAATCCTATCCCTGATTTTTTCCCCATAAAGTGGATCATTTAATAGGTCGTAGAATTTTTTCAAAATCATTTGGTAATTTATAAGCTTATTTTGGTCAAGAAAATTTGCCCATTTCAAATAAATTTCAAGAGCAAAATTATCACGAGGATTATCTGAATCACGAAGGTCATTTAAATCGACCAAATTATTTGTAATACTTTCAAAAATCCCCTGAATTTGACCCACTTCATTATAAGAAATAAATTTTGAAAAATTTGGAATATCTTCAAAAATCCCCATATTTTTTTCAATCAAATATCCCTCAAGGTAAGAATCAATAACCAAAGGATCAAAAATATTTTGTCCAAAAGACTTGTATTCTTTCAAAAAAGAAAGGGCAAGGGAGTGAAAATTTCCAATTAGCATATTGGAAGTATCAGCCTTTATATTTTCTTTTTTAAGATTTGACTCAACCCTTTCAATTAGCTCATTTGCAGCCTTTTTGGTAAAGGTTGTAACAAGAATTTTATTGGGGCTAATCCCATCATTTTTTATCAAAGAAATAATTTTTTGAACAAGAGTAAAAGTTTTTCCAGTCCCAGGACCAGCCAAAACCGCCGCTGGAAGCCTCGCCTCATCAATTATTATTTTTTGTTTTTCATTTACCATAAAATCAACTCATAAACATATCTTTTTGATCTTTTTATTTTATCATCAACCGTACAAATTCCTACCTTTTTAAAAGAAAATTTCTCAATCAAGTTTTGCATTTTAAAATTATCTGGATTAGTGTCAATTCTTATAGCCTCCATTTTTAAATTTTTCCCATATCCTATAATTTCATCAAAAAATTTCTTGGCAACCCCCTTTTTCTTTGCACTTTCTCTTACACTTAGTCTGTGAATTGTAAGATGAGGTCCATGATTTTTAAAATCCTTTTCAATTTCCCTATAATCTTCTTCATAATCCTTTTTCAAATAAGCAAAAGATAAAATCTCCCCATTTTCCTCATAGACAAAACTTTCTCCTGTCAAAATATTTTCACAAATCCCCTTTCTATCAGGAAGCCCATTTTGCCATTGGTCAACTCCATCATTTTTCAAAGCTTTTTTCCCATCATTTATTATTATCATTATTTCATCTAAATCTTTAATTTCTGCTATTCTCATACATTTATTATACATTAAAATAGTTTTTATTTAAATTGGTAAAATTTCTTTTATTTTGAAAATAAAAAGACTATGAGCAAAACTCATAGCCCAGTCTGTTGACAAACTAAAAATCTCTCATTTAGTACTATAAAAGTGTAAGTAGAAAAAACTTTCTACCTACACTTTTTTTAATATAATGAAGGTAACAGACGCAGCCCATTTGGGATAATACACCCGTAGTCGAAACAGTCTGCTACCTTTCATTATCAAGAATTCGATTAAGCAGGTTGGGTTTATACACCCGTGTAACGAGCTAAACTGAGTGGATAATTGTGTAGGTAGGTAAAAATTTATTGGAGGTATTTATGATTTCAATAGGAATTGATGTATCAAAATCTAAAAGTACAGTCGCAGCCTTAGGATTTGGAAAAGAAGTCATCTTTAAACCATTTAATATTTATCATGTAAAAAATGATGTAAATAAATTAATTAATTAATAAAATCAAATCATTAGAATCAGATGTAAAAATAGTTATGGAAGCAACAGAAATTTATCATATTCCTATCTTAATTAGTTTAGTAAATGAAGGGTTTTTTGTAAGTGTAATAAATCCATTAAAAATGAAAAGATTTTGCCAAGCCTTAAGTTTTAGAAATGTAAAAACAGATAAAAAAGATGCCATACACATAGCTGAATATGGTTTAATGAACTGGAATGATCTAATAGAGTACAAAGAAGATAAAGAAGAATATGTAAGATTAAAACAATTAAACAGATCCTATCAACATTACCAAAAGATAAGAATAAATCACTTAAACTATCTAGACAAAGAAATAGAAAAAAGACATCCAGGACTAAAAAAACTAATCCCCCATGCAAATGGTAACTATCAAAAAGATAAACTAATAGACTTTGTAGAAAAATGGTCAAATAGTGAAAAGATATTAAAAAGAAGTCAAGAGCAATTTGTAAATGATTATGAAAAATGGGCAAAGAAAAAGGGATATCATCCAAATGCACAAAAAGCAATAACCATTTACCAAAATGCCTTAGAATCAATCCCAACAATCTCATCTAGTAACTCAAAAATAGATGCGAATGTCCTAGACTCAATTGAATTTCTAAGAGTAATAAACAAAACTCTCAATAATATTCTATCACAAATGAAAGAAATCGCCACAGAATTAGAAGAATACAAAATAGCAAAAGAATTTTCAGGCATAGGAGAAAAATTAGCACTACAAATAACATCAGAAATAGGAGATATAAGAAAATACAAAAACAAGAAAAGTCTAATATCATTTGCAGGGATAGATTCACCACCATATCAATCAGGAAACTTTAGTGCAAAACAAAGAAAAATATCCAAAAGAGGAAATCCAATATTAAGAAAAGTACTATATATGACAATTTTATGTATGAAAAAAGCAAGGAATAATTTCAAAAAGCTGCATAAAAAAATAAAAATAGAAAAAAGCCCAAACAAGAGGGCTTGTTTCCTATGGTCAAATTGGGTCTGTAAATAATTTTGTGTATCAACCTAAATCCTGATTAAAGGGTAAGGGTTGATACATTTTTTATGTATCAATGTTTGTCCATTCCTATAGGAATGGAACTTTTCTTTATTTTACTTGGGCTTAATAAACTGTCAAATTTTCATGAAAATTTGCAGCCGATTTCATATTAAATTTTTATCTTGATTAGAACCTCCCTTCAAAAAATATTGATAATTGGGATAGTATTTGATCCCAGCCTCGTATTCTATATGTCCAATTACTTGAGGCATCTACCATTGCTAGATACAAGCTTTTTTGTAGGGCATAGTCATTTGGAAATATGGTTTTATTTTTGGTTACTTTTCTTAGTTGCCTATTGAAGTTTTCCATTGCATTTGTTGTATAGATTAGTTTTCTTATTCCTTCTGGATATTTGAAATATGTTGATAATTCTGTCCAGTTGTTTTTCCAAGTGTTTACGCTCATTGGATATTTTTTACCCCATTTTTCTTCAAAGATTCCTAGATTTGTTAAGGCTAAGTCTTCTGTTGATGCCTTGTATACTGCTTTTAAGTCTTTCATTAATTCTTTTATGTCTTTGTAGAATACATACTTTGTGGAGTTTCTTATCTGATGTATTATGCATTTTTGTATTTCTGCTCTTGGATATACTGCTTCTATGGCTTGTGTGAATCCTGGGAGGGTATCTGTTGAGAAGATTAATACATCTTCTAATCCTCTTTCTTTTAGACCATTTAATACTAAAAGCCAGTATTTGCTTGATTCATTTTCTCCTACCCATAGTATGCCCTTTGGGTATATTCCTAGTATTTCTTTAAATCCTTCTAGGTTGTAGCCTAGGGCAATGTAGACTGCTTTTTTGACTACTATGTTGTTTTCTCTTACGTGGTAGTGTATAGCGTCTAAAAAGACCATTGGATAGATTTTTTCTAGTGGTCTATTTTGCCACTCTTCTATGGTTGGTAGTATTTTGTTGGTTATTTTACTTACCATTGTTTCTGGCCTTTTTCTTGGCATAAAAATTCCTCCTGATTAGTTTTTACTTACCTTAATCAGGAGGTTTCTATACACAAAATTTTACACAGTCTCACCTATTCTGCAACATCAACTTTGATTTTTAATATTTAGAATCAATTTTTTTGTTATAATATAAATCTTCATTCAATAAGCCTTCAGATTTATTTACAATTAAGTTTGTTGCTGCATCTCCTATTACATTAAGAGTTATAACTAGCATTCCTGGCAAGTAATTCATTGCAAGTACCAATGAGTATCCTATTAGCGCAAGCTCTGAAGTCCAACCCAAACCCATCATTACTACATAAACCATTGTGGTTCCTGCAACCGGAATTGCTGGCGTTCCTATAGCCATACATATTGACAAAAAGGCTGTAACAACAAGGGTAAGTGGTGTTATCTCCATTCCTGCAGCTGTTCCAATAAAAGTTATTGAAATAATGTGCATTAGGGTTGTTCCATTCATATTTATGGTCATACCCGTAGGCAATACAAAACTTGTTATCTCACTTTTACAACCTAATTCTTCATTACAAGTTTTTACATTAAGAGGTAAGGTTGCTGCAGAAGAATTGGTTGCTGCTGCAAACAAGCCAACCTTAAACGTTTTCTTTATAAATGGTATCGGATTTAATTTCGCAAATAATAGTATACCTATAGGATATATAGTGAAAACTAACAATAATGATGTCAATGATGTTGTTATCATCCATACCATTGTAGGTTTTATATATTCTATACCATAAACTGCAAGTGCTCTAGCTACCATACAAAATATTGCTAGTGGACTTAGATAATTAATTAAAAAATTTATATATTTTTGTATTAATGTATTGAAAGATTCGAATAATCGTATTATAGGTTCTCCTTCTTTTGCCATAAATATTAAGGCAACACCTATAATTATTCCAACAATTACTACAGATAATATTTGATTATTTGAAGATAAGACTTCAAAAATATTGCTTGGAACAGCATTAACTAAGACTGTTAATGGATTATATGCCTCCATTGTTACAAGCTCTGTTGCTTCATTTTTTGGCAAATCTACATTAAAGCCACCTGCTTGTCTTATTGTATAAGCTATAACCCCTGCTATTGCAGCTATCACTACATAAAATGATATGAAAGTAAGAAGAGTTTTTACTGCGATACCACCTATTTTTTTTGGTTCACCAAGTGAGTTTATAGCTAAGGGCAATGATGTGAGTACCAATGGTACTATTGCCAATTGCAAGCCTCTCATAAATAATTGACTTATTATATATAAAAGTCCAAGTCCATCGAAGCCCTTTGCTTTTGTAATATCCATAAGCAAAATCTTGTCAATCGTTTTCCAAATGTTGCTATTAATTCCATTTATTTCTCTTATATAGGTAAGGATACCGCCTATGACAAATCCCAAAAGTAAAGCAAGTATCATCTTTTCCATTATTGATGATTGCTTTTTTGTCTTCATTTTTTCCTCCTAATAAATGTTTAAAAAAGAAGTTTTATATGATTTTTATTGCAAAAATCTACCCATCTGGAACTTGGCTTTTTATCGGTTATAATATAGTCAATATCTTCCAAATCAGTTAATTTTATAAATGCAATTCTATCAAACTTTGAATTATCTACTAATAAAGCAACTTCTTTAGCTCTATCTATCATTTCTTTTTTTATTTCGAATTCATTATCATATGAATCTGTTGCCCCCGCATTTATATCTAAGCCTCTACTTCCTATTATTGCAAGCTCGGCATTATATTTTTTTATTGTATCTTTAGCAACGTTTCCTTGATATGAAAGAGAATTTTGATTAAAGATACCTCCTGTAGATATTAAATTGGGTTTATATATATTAATTTCTTTAAAGATTTCACAAGAGTTTGTTACTACTACAATTTCTGTTTCATCTTTTAATAATTTTAATGTTTCTATACATGTTGAACTGGAATCACAGAAAATAGTTCTTTTTGATTTTATTAAATCTTTAGCAATAAGAGCAATTTTTCTTTTTTCTTTTATATTCATAGCTTGTCTTTTATAGTAATCTATTTCACTTTTATTTATATCACTATCTTTAACCCAAATTGCTCCGCCATGAACTCTTTCTATAATTCCTTTATGAACTAGCTTGTCAAGATCTCTACGAACAGTTTCTTCCGTAATACCCCGCTTTTCGCTTATTTCAGATACACTTACTTCATTATTTATTTGTATAAATCTTTCTACTTCGTTTAATCTTACACTACTACTCATAAATACTCTCCTAATAATAAGTTCAATATGTATTAGTATAGCTTAATAAATATTATTTTTCTATTTATTATTTGCTAATTCATATATATCATCAGCTAATTTGCTGATATAATTGATATCTTCTTTTGAGATATCTAATTCTCCTGCAAGTACATTTTCTTTAACTTCTTCTGGAGTTGTTGCTCCCATAAGCAAGTTTATATTGTCATTTTGATTTATTATCCATTCTAAGGCAAGTGTAGGTATTGTACAATTGTATTTTTCAGTTAGAGGCTTCCATTTTTCAAGCATATCTACAACATAACCTATGTTTTCTTTTTGCCACCAATACTTATTTGCCCTTGCTCCTGTCGCCTTATAATCTTTTTCGAATAAACCTGTTAGTAACCCTTGTTCCAAAGGTGAATAAGCTTGTAGAGTAACTTTGTTTTCAAGACATAGAGGTAGGATATCTTTTTCTACACTTCTATCCAAAATATTATATTTTGCTTGTACTATATCTAGTTCTCCTGCATCAAGGTATTCTCTAACTTGATCAGCATTTACATTTGCAGCTCCTATCGCTTTTATTTTACCTTCTTTTTTCAATTTAGTTAATTCTTCAACAACTTCTGATATAGGTGTATAGTAAGGTTCTACAGCTTGCCAGTGGGTCATATATACATCTATATAATCTGTCTTTAATCTTTTTAAACTTGATTCGATTTCTAATCTTATTGATTCAGGTGTAAGAAGTTTGTATAATTGCCTATCTCCAACCTTGTTGAATAAAGCTCCTTTTCTTTCCCAAACTATACCACATTTAGTTATTAAGCATACTTTTTCTCTATTTACTTTTCCTAGAGCTTTGCCTACTATTTTTTCACTTTCTCCGAAGTTATATCCAGGTGCTGTGTCTATTAGATTAACCCCAGAATTTACAGCTTCTACAATTGTAGCTACTGATTTTTCAACATCAACTTCAGCATCCCAAGCAGATCCAGCTCCTATTGCCCAAGTTTCAAGACCTAGTTTTGAAATTTCAATATCAGTTTTTCCTAATTTTATATATTTCATTATTAATCATTAACCCTTCTTTGTTCGTTATATTTTTTTATAACATCATCAACTTGTTTTCTATTTTTCACACCTGTTGTAGCACCTACACTTTGAATAGATATAGCTGCCGTAACATTAGCTATTTTCCCACATTCTTCAAGAGATTTATCTTCCAATAATCCTGTTATAAAACCTGATGCAAAGTTATCTCCTGCACCTATCGTATCAATAGGGGTTATGCCCTTTAAAGCCGGTACTATTTTTTGATATCCATTCTTACTTTTTATATAAACTCCTTTGGATCCTATTTTTATTATTACGCAACCAACTCCATAAGAAAGTATTTCATCCGCAACATCTTCTATTTTATCTTTTCCAGTCATAAGGCTTGCTTCATCAAAGTTAGGAAAGAAATAGTCTACATAGGATAAAGATTCTTTTATATCCTCGAAAGTCTCGTTATTTCTTGGTTTTATCATATCAGCACTTATGATCATATTTTCTTTTTTTGCCTTTTTAAATAGCTTCACCAATTCTTTATCTTTTAGGAGAGGGTTGTTAAAAAAACTTCCATATGATAATAGTTTTGCATTTTTTACTAAAGATAAATCAATATCATCAATAGTTGTTTTCCATAAGCTTCCATTTCTGTTGGTTATAAATGTTCTTTCTCCATCTTCAGTGACTAAGCCTATATTAATCGATGTATCTACATCTTCTCTTTGTTTAATTCCAATTGTATCTATTTTATTTTTCATACAATGGTCAACTATATAATAGCCTGCTACGTCTTTTCCTACCATTGACAACAGGCTCACTTTATGTCCGAGTCTTGATATTATCGTTGATTCATTTAAAGCATCTCCACCTATTGCCATATTGATTTGTTGTAAAGGATAAGATTCACAATCAAAAACTTCTTTATTTACAGGTTGTAAAGGGATATCTAATACCGATGCACCTACACAAATAACATCTACCATATCAGTCTACCTTATTATTAGCACCAAATAATTTTATCTTATACATAGCCCTTTCTTTGATAGCCTTTCTTACCTTTTGCTCCAATTCTAAAAATGGAACTTCAGTATTATCTCTAATAGCATCCATTGCAGCTTGACATAATTCTGTATGAATATTAATTTTAGATATACCTAAAGAAATTGCTTTTTTAATATCTTCATCGCCTATTCCTGATGCTCCATGAAGTACTAAAGGAACACTTACTGAGTTTTTTATTTTTTCAATTATTTCAAAGTTTATTTGTGGTTCCGATGTATAAACACCATGTTGATTTCCTACAGCTACAGCCAAAGAATCACATCCTGTTTTTTCAACAAATTCAGCTGCTTGATCAGGGTTTGTATATTGGTATTCTGCCAAAGCTTCTTCATAAATTGTTTCATTTCCAACATGACCTAACTCAGCTTCTACAGCTATGCCTTGTGGATGGAAAAAATCTACTGCTTTTTTTATTTCTTTTATATTGTCTTCAAAACTTAAAGAAGATGCATCCCTCATTACTGAATTCATACCATGATTAAAGGCATTTTGAATTATTTCCATACTACGACCATGATCCCAATGTGTTATAACAGGAACACTTGCAGCTTTTGCCATTGAAACCATCATATGACTAAAATCTTCAAAACTTGTGTTTTGTACAAATCCTGTTCCAAATGAAATTATAATAGGAGCTCTTAGCTCTTCAGCTGCATCAATAACTCCCATTAACATTTCAGCATTCCACACATTAAAGTGTGGAATTGCATATTTATTATCTCTTGCATCATTTTCCCAATAACGAATATCTGCTAACATATTATTCTCCCTATATTAATCTATTACCTTTATGACACCTTTTATTATGTCTTGTTTCTTTTCCTTATCTATAGCTTCCATGAATGCTTCTTGAACATTTTCATAGTCATAAATATTTGAAACCATAGTTTTTACATTGATTTTTCCTGTTCTTATTGCTTCAATTGTCTCAGGAAAATCATTACAATATCTAAAGGATGTTTGAATAGTCACTTCTCTGTTTATTTTTAAGAAATCTATAGGAACAGGTTTTGATTGAGTTCCTACCATTATTATTTTTCCACCTCTTGCAACAGTTTGAACCGATTGATTCATTGTTACTTCTGCTCCTGCAGCTTCAAAAATTAATTCTATTCCTAAAGGATAATTTTCTTTTACATATTCAACAAAATCTCCCTTTAATGAATTAAATACCTTATTTGCTCCTAATTCTTCAGCTTTTTTAAGCCTTTTTTCTACAACGTCTACAATGGTAACATCTGTTGCTCCATTAGCTAAACAAGCTTGTAAAGTCATAAGGCCTATGCATCCAGCACCAAATATAACTATCGATTTTCCTGGACGTGCTCCACCAATTCTTGCCGCATGAACTCCTACTGCAGCAGGTTCAACCAAAGCACCTTCCATAGAATTCATGTTCTCTGGTAGTTTAAAAGACCAAGCTTCTGGATGTATCATATAGTTTGTTAATGCGCCCTTATAATTAGGTTGTGTTGCAAGAAAATCAACTGATGGGCAAATATTATACCTTCCTGTTTTTGAATAATCGGTTGTTAAGTCAGCTATTCCAGGTTCTATTATTGCCTTATCTCCAACTTTGAATTTAGTAACATCTTTGCCTATTTTAACTACTTCTCCACACACCTCATGACCAAGGCCTATTTTTTGATTTGGATCTTTTGGTGGTATAAATGGTCCAAATTCAAATCCATGAATATCAGAACCACACATACCTACATACTCAACCTTTATCATTATTTCCTTGTTACCAGGTTCTCCTATTTCTGTTTCTTGGATTTCAAAATGTTTTGGTTTTACTAAAATTGCTTCTGTATTTTTCATTTTATCTCCTTAATCAATATTATCTTTGTAAGCCTATTTCTTCTACAGATTCTCCTCTTGTTTCAACTCCCAAGAATATAATTCCTATAGCAATTATAGCTGCAACTACTGAAAGCAAAACAAATACTGCTGATGGACCAAAGTTTGTTAAAACTGAGTTTACTATGAAAGGAAATACTATTCCGCTTGCTCTTCCAACAGCGTTACAAAAACCTGAACCTCTTAATTTAGCATTTGTAGGCCAAATTTCAGGTACATATACTGCTGATGCAAAACAAACATACATATAAATAAATGTAAACAATATAAATCCTACTATAGAAATTGATGATAGAGATTCTAATTGACCATAGAATATTCCCAAAGCTCCTATTATTACTAAGAGACCTACTCCCATTACTTTTCTTGGTAGCTTATCCATAATTAATGATGTTATAAATATTCCAAAAGGTGCTCCGAATAAACCTACAGTATTTAAAAGTGTGGAATCCTTTGTATTAATTCCTTTTGCAGCAAAAATTGTAGGTAACCAATTCATTAATGTATATTGAATTACATTCATTCCAATTAATACAAGAGATCCTATTATAACTCTTTTTAGTAGTTCTCCCTTAAATAGTGCTGAATATGGTAAATTTTCAGCCTTAACAGCTAGATCTGGATTAACTTCAGGTAATTTTTTTCCTATTTGCTTTTCAACTCTAACTTCAATTTCACTTATTATTTTTTCAGCTTCTTCGTATCTTCCTTGTGATTCAAGCCATCTTGGTGATTCAGGGAATTTATTAAAAATAAGAACTGTTGCTAATAATGATAATATTGAAGGAATTGCAAATTGTAATCTCCAATCCAATTCAGGTGCTACACCCATACTTACAATTAAAGTTGCTATTGTTGAGCTTACAGGGTGTGCCCAGTTTCCTATAAATGATGTTCTACTTGACCATGTTCCCCTTGAAACTGCTGGCATATATTCAGTAAATCCTGCAAAAAGTACTACTAGTAAAGCTCCCAAGCCAAATCCTTGAACTGTTCTTATTATGTATAATAAGCTCATACTAGGACAAATAATTGCTCCTAACATAGAAACTATATGTATTGCTTCATACAAAAGTATGCTTCTTTTTCTACCTATTTTATCTCCAATAATTCCACCTATTAAAGCACCAAATAACATTCCTGCTGTATAAAGTGAAGAAAATGTAGCAAGTCCATCTTGGCTTATCCAGCCGATTTCTATTAGTCTTGCTCCTACAAGTCCTCCTATACCATTTGACCAACAAACTAACAAAGCAAATGCTGTTACCAGCCACATTTCAGTATGCCAGCTTGAAGTTGGCAATCTGTCTAATCTTGCTCCTACATTCGGATATCTCTTATCTTCCATTTTTTTACCTCATATTTTTTATTTAATTAATTTCTTCATCTATTTCACTAAGCATAATTTCCCATGCTTTTTCTATATCGTCTGCCTTATTCCAAAGTGCTGGTGGCCCTAGAACCACTGCATCTGCTCCCGCTTCTTTTAATTTTTTGTATATTCCCTTATTCATAGAGCCATCAGCTTCTATTAAAAAGTCAAGATTTTGCTCTTTTCTTATTCTTACCAAATCTTTAATTTTTTCATAAGTTATGGGTATAACTTCTTGTCCTGCATAGCCTGCATCAACCAGCATAACTGTTACCTTTGATAATTTATGCAAATAATTTTTAATATTTTCTATAGGAGTTGCAGGATTTATTGCAACTCCAGCTTTTGCTCCTAAAGAAATTATTTTATTAAATGTTACAAAGGCGTCACTTTCTATACAATCACTGTGAACAGTTACATAAGTTGCTCCTGCATCAATACAATCTTCTATAATATTTTGTGGATGTTTCACCATAAGATGTGCATCCATAGGTTTTTTCACTTTATCCTTTAAAGCTCTCATAAAGTCAGGGCCTATGCTGAATGTTTTTACATAATTTCCGTCTTTGATATCAATATGTAAAATATCAGCATGCTTATCTATATATTCAACTTCATGAGCAAAATCGAATAAATCACAACATCCCATAGACGGAGCGAGCAAAAATTTATTCATACAAGCTCCTTTTATTTTTCGCCGTAATCTTTAGTGTCTTTATCATCAAAGTCATATTCTAAGAAAACTTTAACCGCATCCTTATTAGCCATAGCTTGGAATCCTTTTTCCCATTCAGATAATCCAAAATGATGAGTTATCATTGGTTTTACTTGAATTTGTCCGTCTGATAGAAGACGAATAGCATTTCTCCATGTTGTTGAATCATAAGCCATATGACCGATAATGCTCTTATTCCATTCAGTTATTGTATTTATTGAGAAATCAAGTGGTTTGAATCCCATTCCTATTCTTACAACTTCTCCATTAGGGCGTAACATTTCTAAAGATTGTTTTAAAGCGATATTTGCTCCTGAACATTCCAATACTAATCCCAAGTTATCTCTTCCACATATTTCTAAACATCTTGCTACTACATCTTCATTGCTTCCGTTTACAGTATGTGTTGCTCCAACTTTCTTTCCAATTTCAAACCTTGTTTTTACATCATCTTCAAGGCCTACTAAAACTATATTTACAGCTCCCATTATTCTTGCCATTTGAACAGAGAATAATCCCAAAGGACCTGCTCCTATTACTACAACATCTTGACCTGGCAAGAAGCTTGATTGTTGAGCAATTGCTTTATAAGCATTACTTATTGGATCAAGAACAGCCGCTTCTTCATAGCTTATATTTTCAGGAATTTCCCAAATTGCGTGTTTATGTATCCTTAAAATTTCTCCAGGGATTTTTAAATATTTAGAAAATCCACCTCCCCATCTATTATTATCTAGTCCTATATTTGTTTTTTCTTCGCAGTCAAGGAAATCTCCTTTTTCGCAAGCAGGACAATGTCCACAAACATGACCGCTGTTATCAGAAACTATCCTTTGTCCTACATGCCAATCTTTAACATCTTCTCCAACTTTTACAATCTCTCCTGCAAATTCATGACCTCTTATAGAATTAAATTCATCGGAACCGTTATCAACTTTAAAATGTTTCATATCAGCACCACATATTGCTGCAGCCTTTACTCTTATAATAATGTCTTCCTTACCACATTTTGGTATATCTACATCTATAAGTCTGTAACCACCAAATTTCTTACCATATCTTGCTAACGCTTTCATAATACCTCCTAATTTTCTTTATTTATTATTATAATAACATATTATTTTTGAATGTCAATCGTTTTTCTTTGTTTTTTTGGTTTTTTTTGACTTTATTTTTTTGATTTTATTATATTTTTCTTTATTTTTCTTTTTTTTATTCGGTTTCTTCTTTATTTTTATTCTTTTTATTAAAAATTATCTCTATTTAAATAAAAAACTTGGAAATTACAACTTTTATTAGCTGTGAATTTCCAAGTTTTTTATTTTTGTTTTTATTTCCACAAATTTTCAAGGTATTCTTTGTTTGCTATTAATTCTTTGAAAGCATCTTGGGCGGGTTTTAAATCCTCTTTGTAGATTATACCTATCCATTTCTCTGGTGTTGGTATTAGTTTAACTTACGCTTTTTTTATCTTTTAAAAGTTCTGCCAGAAAATCCGGAAGGACGTATTCTGCTTCCATCAAGTTATTTTTATTTCTTTCAAGATATTTTATATAGTAATCATAGGCAATATCTATTATTTCAGGAAAAAATGCCAACATATTCATGGATACTGGGCTATTTATATTTAGAACATCCGAGCTTCTATTTTCTTTTGATGATAATTTCCCATTTTCTAAGAATATTTCATGAGTTTCTTTTATATCGAAAAGATGGTTTTGTTCATCTGTAAGACATATACCTCTTGTTACTTTGCCATTTTTTGATAGGTGTTTTTTAGTTTGTAGCCTGCAAGAGCAATTTTATTTTCCCCTTTGCTTTCTTTGTCTAAAAATTTATACATTTCGGCATAGGGTTCTTTTTCATAATAATCGTCTGCGTTTATTAATAAAAAGGGTTCTTTAACTATATTTTTACAAGAAATTAAGGCCAGAACTGTTCCACATGTTTTTTCTTTGTGATGATTTTTCAAAGTCTTCTGGCAAATCAATGCTTTGATAAGCATATGAAACTTCAATTTTTTCTGAAATTCTATCTCTTATAATTTCTTTGAAGTCCTTTTCTATATCTTTTCTTATTATGAATACAACTTTTTTTCAAAACCTGCTTTTATTGCATCATATATTGAGTAACCAATAATTATATAGTTGTTTTTGTCCATTTTTGCCAATTGCTTTATACCCGAACCATATCTTGAACCAATGCCTGCTGCAAGTATAACTAATATTTTTTCATAAAATCTCCTAACTTTACAGTTCATCTTTTGTTCATTATATAAATATTATCTTTTCTTGTCATTGGTTTAAATAGCTTGATTTTAAATGATTTTAAGATAAATTTTTTAAAAATTTTTCTAAGGCTTCAAAGTATTCTTCTTTTTGGTCGATAAAACTGTCTTGAGTATTGAAATAGGTGCCAGGTGGAGTTTTTTATTTTATCATTTAAAATTTTACCTATGTAGGGTGATGATAGATCCATTTGCCCTGACATTATTAGAGTTTTTGTCTTTATTTGACAAAGTTTGTCTGTATATTTGAAGTCGGATAAGCTTCCTTGCGGGATAAATTCATTTTCTCCCCAGCCTGTAAGGTAAGCAAGTTTTCCACCTATTTTTTCTCTTATTAGGTATTCAGTTGAATTAGGACCAGCTTTTGATGAGCAATATTTTTCCATGAATTTATCAAAGGCAACAATGTAGTTTTTATCTGTATAGTTTCCTTCTCTCCTTGCTTGGTAGATAGCCTCCCTATCTTTTTTATCCATGTAGGATATTCTCCTATATTGTTCTTCTTCCAACATTTTTGCTGATGAAAGAGTCGATGAAAGAATTACCGATTTTACACTTTTACTTTCCCTATCGCATAGGTAGTCTATTGCCATCATTCCGCCCCAAGATTGCCCTAAAATATGATAATTATCAAGTTTTAGATATTGTATAAGATTTTCAAGTTCATCTAGTCAAAAATCTTTGGTAAAGCAAGTAGTCGGAACATCTACTGCTGAAAAACCACATCCTATTTGGTCATACATTATTAATGGTCTATCAAGTTTTTTAGCAATTCATTAAAGATTTCAAAATAATTGTGGGCCGAGCCAGGACCACCATGTAAAAATATTAACGGTGCTTTTTCCCGTTAGAATTTACTATTCTTGTGTATGTTTTGTAGTTTCTAAAAGGTATATAGATTTCTTTTATTTGCATGTTTTTCTCCTTTTGTGTATTTTAATATACTTGGTTTGTTTTATAAAGTTTCAATTAAAAAAGGCTATTGCAAAAATCCTAAGATAGAAAAAAGACGATGAAACTAAAAATAAGGTGACCCCATTAAGTTGGACCTAATACCAGAGTTAGAACTAAACTAGCTCTGGTATTTCTTTGTCCTTTCCTACCCTTAGGGGTAGAAGATTTTTATGCTGCATTTTTCTTTCTATATTCTACTGGTGATAGGTATCCTAATTTTTCTCTTATTCTTTCTTCGTTATAATATTTTATGAAATCTTTAATTGTTTGTTTTAAGTGCTCGTATGAATAGAATTTGTGTCCATAGTATATTTCTTGTTTTAATATTCCAAAGAAGTTTTCCATTGGTGAGTTGTCTAAGCAGTTGCCTTTTCTGGACATGGATTGGATGATGCTGTTTGCTTCTAACCTTGATGTGTATTGATTTTTTTGATATGCCCATCCTTGGTCTGAGTGGAATATTCTTTTTTCTTTTGTTTTGTTAGTTACTTTTATTGCTTTATCTAAGGCTTTTAGGATTGGTTCTATTGTTGGTTATTTTGATATTTCATAGCTTAGTATCTCACTGTTATACATATCTAAGTATGGATTTAGATAGAGTTTCTTTATTTGATAGGTTCCTGTTTTATCTTTTTCTAAATACTTAAATTCTGTTGTATCTGTTGTTATTTGAATATATGGTTTTTCTACTTTAAAGTTTCTTTTTATTTTATTGTCTGATATCTTTCCTATCTGTCCTTTGTAGAATGAGTATTTTCTAAATTTTCTTGAATAACTTTTTACTTGTAGTTTTAGCTTTTGAACTAATCTTTGTACTTTCTTTTTGTTTATTATTAGTCCTGTTATTTTAACATAGCTGTTATTCTTCTATAGCCGTAGTTTGGATTTTCTTTTCTAATTTTAAGTATTTTATTTTCAATTTCTTCATCTTTATTTGGCATATTTAAATGTTTTTGCCAATACATAAATGTTGATTTTGGTAGATTAAAGTATATTAACAAGTCTTTCAATTTGTATTTGTTTCTTAAGACCCTGATTGTTTCAGCAATTGTCTTATTTCTGCATCTGTCATTTGAGACAATTCTATCTTTTTTTTATTGCATCATTTTCTAGTTTAAGCCAGTAGTTTTTTTCTTCTAATTTCTTTATTTTTTCTTTTAGTTGTGCTTGTGTTAATGAATTATTTTCTGAATTAGTTAAGTTTACTGATGAGTCTATTTTGATATCTGTTGATTTCTTCGGTAATTTTGGCATTTTTGAAGGTCTTCCCCTCTTTTTAGATTTCAGTCCTTCTATGCTTTTTCTCTAAAGTCTATTACCCACCTTGTTATTATTGACGGATTGTTTATTTTTAATTCATTTGCTAGGCTTTGATAGGACATTTCTCCTGTTAAATACAAGTTTACTACATTTAACTTATATTCCAATGTATATTGTGCATTTTTCCTTTTTACTTTTAGCCCTTCATAACCTTGTGACTTGTACGCATTTACCCATCTTCTAATTACGCATTCATTTGGGATGCCGTATTTATTTGATAAAGATATATATCAGATTGCTGGATTCTAAATATTCTTTTACCACTTTCATTTTGAATTCTGTGCTATATTTTGCCATAAAAAAACTGACCTCCTTTAGTTAGTTTTTTAGGTCTAACTTTTGGGGGGTCAGTTCAAAGAGGGCTTATTTCCTATGGTCAAATTTAGTTATAAATTTATTTAATTTTTTTAAAAAAACACTTGATTTTTCCTAACAGGTTTCGAGCGAACGTAGTGAGTCGAGAAATCTCATGAGATCTCTCCGTGCATTCGTTGCACTCACTTAGTCGAGATGGTATGTAGCTCAATTTTTATTTTAAAATAAAATATTATCTACATTCATAATTTGTCTACACTCTGAGCTATGAGCAAAACTCATAGCCTTTATATTTTAGGGGGTATTAAATTTTTACCAAGCTGGGATCCATGCTCCTCCTGTGAATTTTTCGTAGTCTTTTTTGGTGTCATCTGTTTGATAATAATTTTTCACAAAATCATTTAAAACTTCGTCATCTTTTCTATCTTTTTTGGCTGCAAATACATTCACATATGGGTTTGTGTCGTCTGCTTTTGATTCTTCAAATTTTAAAGCTGGATATTCAGTTGCAATTTTTGAATCTAGGGCGAAGGTATCATTTACAATTGCAAGGGCAGCTGAATCGAGATTTCTTGCTGTTTGAGCAGCGTCAACTTCTGTAATTTTTAGATTTTTTGAATTTTCTTCTATATCGTTTACTGTTACGGAAGCTCCCTTTTCTCCTTTTACTTTTATAAGTCCTGCATCTTGTAATAGGAATAGGGCTCTTGCTCCGTTTGATGCATCGTTTGGAATTACTACTTCATCATTTTCCTTTACTTCGTCCAATGATTTATATTTTTTTGAATAAATTCCAAGTGGTGCAAGCATTGTGTTTCCTACTGAAACAAGGTCTGTTTTGTGATCTTTGTTATATTCTTCTAGGAATTTTTTGTGTTGGTAGGCGTTTAAATCAATATCTCCAGATTCTAGTGCCTCGTTTGGTTGGTTGTAATCTGAAAATACTACAAGCTCAACCTCATTTCCTGTTTTTTCCTTATATCTTTTTATAACTTCATTTAATACGTCGTTATATTCCCCAACAACTCCGATTTTTATACTTTGTTTTTCTTTTGGATTTTCTGTTGAATTTGAATTTGATGTAACTTTACTTTCTTCCTTGTTTCCACATGAGCTAAGTCCCACAAGTAGGGCAAGTCCCAAGGCAATTTTTCCTAATTTTTTCATTTTTTATCTCCTTAATTTTTTAGATTTTATTTCCAAGCTGGAATTTCTGATCCTTTTGTTTCTTTTTCTACTAATTTTTTTGTTTCATCTGTTTGGTAATAATTTTTTATAAAATTTTCTACAGTTTTTGAATCCTTATCTTCTTTTCTTGCTGCAATTATATTTACATAGATTGCTTTTGCTGGATCGTCTTTATCTTCAAGATAAACTGCATCCTCAGTTGGAACAAATCCTGCATCTACTGCTACTCCAGAATTTATAACTGATGCTGCAACTTCTGTAAGATTTCTTGCTGTTTGGCTTGCATCAAGTTCAATTATTTCTAGATTTTTTGGATTTTTCTTGATATTATCAAGAGTTATTGCATCTCCTTCTTTTCCTTCAAGCTCAATTAAACCTGCTGATTGAAGTAAGAAAAGGGCTCTTGCTCCATTTGTTGGGTCGTTTGGAATTGCAATTTTGTCTCCATCTTTTATTTCTTTTACATCTTTAATTTTGTCAGAATATATTCCCATTGGAGCAAGTAGGGTATCTCCAACTGCTACTATATCTGTTTTGTGAGATTTGTTATAATCTTCCAAGAATTTTTTGTGTTGGAAGGCATTTAAGTCGATATCTCCAGATTTTAAAGCCTCGTTTGGTTGGTTGTAATCTGAAAATGGTACAATTTCCATTTTCTTTCCTGTATCTTTTTCAAATCTTTTTGCAATATCTTCTAAAACTTCATTTTTTTCTCCACAAACTCCAATTTTAATTACTTTAGCATCAGCAAATCTGTCTACAGTTTTTGCTTGATTTGATGGGGAAGAATTTGAATTTGTATCATCCTTCTTATTTCCGCATCCTGTTAAAGTTAGTACGAGTGACAATCCTAGGGCAATTTTCTTTAAGTTTTTCATCATTTTCCTCCTATATTTTTAATGTGATGTTTTTTTTATGATTAAATTGGCGATGCCTTGGATGGCATAGACAATGATCAAAATAACTATTACCGATATAATAACTACATCGTTTTTGTATCTGTTGTATCCGACTGCTATAGCAAGATTTCCTATTCCTCCTGCTCCGATTGTTCCAGCCATTGCTGTAAGTCCCAAAAGTGAAATTAGGGTTATGGCTGAGGCTCTTACAAGTGATGGTAAGCCTTCTCTTAAATAAACTGCTGTTATAATTTCAAATGGTGAATTTCCCATAGCTTCCGCAGCTTCTATTACTCCTGGATCAACTTCTGCAAGAGCTTGTTCAACTTGCTTTGCAAAAAATGGCACGCAAGAAAAAACTAAAGGTACGATTGCAGCTGTTGGTCCAATTCTTGTTCCTACAATTAAATTTGTCAAAGGACTAATTACTGCAAGTAAGATTATGAAAGGAACCGCACGGAAAAGATTTGTTATCTTATCCAAAATGCTATAAACTTTTTTGTTTTCCAAAATTCCTCCATCGTTTGTAACAACGAGTATTACTCCTATTATTAGTCCAAAAATTCCTGAAAATATCGCTGATAAAAATAGCATATAAAATGTAAGACCTATATCTTCAAAAATCCTATCTTTTATTGAAAGTGCATAATTAAAGTATTCCATTACTATCTCCTAAAATTTGTACATTAGTTCCACCAGCTATCAAATATTCAATAGCCTTGTCAATATTTTCTCCTTCGTCTTTGAAGGTTACTATAAGATTTCCAACTGGAACATTTGTAATAAATTCAATATTTCCTGCCAAAACATTGGTCTTAACATTAAATTTCTCAAAAATTTCATTTATTACAGGTTCTGTTGTCGCCTCTCCAACATAGGAAAGTTTTACTAAAAATTCACCTTTTTTCAAAACTCCCAGATTGTTTTTAACTTCCTCTAGAGTTTGGTTTACATTTGTTGAAGTTTCTACGAAATCTTTTGTAAGTTTGTGTCTTGGATTTGAAAATATTTCAAGGGTTGATCCTTCTTCAATCACTTTTCCATCTTGCATTACAGCAACCTTATTGCAAAGATCCTTTACAACTTCCATTTGGTGGGTGATTATTACAATTGTTATTCCAATTTTTTCTTTAATCTCTCCCAAAAGTTTTAAAATTTGCTTGGTTGTTTTTGGATCAAGAGCGCTTGTTGCCTCATCACAAAGTAAAATTTCTGGATCTGAAGCAAGGGCTCTTGCTATGGCACATCTTTGTTTTTGACCACCAGATAATTCTCTCGGATATGAGTCAGCCTTATCTCCAATTCCAACCAAGTCCAAAAGCTTTTGAGCCTTTTTTATTTTTTCTTCTTTTGAAAGATTTTCCTTTCTTATAGGAAAAATTACATTATCAATTACTGAAAGGTTGTTCAAAAGATTAAAGTGTTGGAAAATCATGCCGATTTTTTTACGTCTTTTCCTCAAATCTTTTTGAGACAAGTCCAAAAGATTTTCTCCTTTTATTAAAACCTCTCCCTCTGATGGTTTTTGCAAAAGATTTATACATCTTACAAGAGTTGATTTTCCAGCTCCGGAAAATCCAACTATACCAAAGGCATCTGCCTTTTCAATTTTAAGATTAACTCTATCAACTGCCTTGAAACCATCAAAGTCTACGCTAATATTTTTTAATTCAATCATCTTATCTTCCTTTTCTATCAAAATTTATCAAAAAATTTAAAGCACAAGCTAGTCCATAATAAAGACCGTCGTTGTCAACATCAAATTTTTCAGTATGAGCTCCAGCTCCACATCCTTTTTCTTCGTTTTTTACACCAATTCTTACAAAAACACTTGGAGCAATTTTTCCATATCCATAAAATGATTCAGATCCAAAAGAAACTTCTTTATCAACTCTTGAATTTGGTAAAATTTCTTCCAAAGAAGATCTTACAAATTCTGAAAGATTTTCATCATTTGAAACGGGATAGGCAACAACTCTTGTATAATCGTTAAATTTAACCTTGCAACCATAAATACTTGCAGTTTTTTCTGCTATATCTTTTAATTTTTCCAAGGCTTTTTCTCCAACCTCATCTTCAAAAAATCTCAAAGTAGCCTTTAAATTCGCCTTATCAGGAATAACATTTGAAGCAAAGCCTGCATTTATTGACCCAATTCCCAAAGTTACGATTTCATTTGGATCAAGTCCGCTCGCCCAAGTTTGGTTAAGATTATTTATAATAGCTACTAGGGCATTTATTGGAGAAGTTGATAAATCAGGTCTTGAACCGTGACCGCCTTTTCCGATTACATCAAAATCAACTCCTGCACAACCTGCGTTAACTTTACCTTTGGAAATTGCAATTTTTCCTGTTGGGATTTGATTATCAACATGGTTTCCATAAATTGCATCAAATTTTATATTTTTTAAATGATTAACCATTGCATGGATTCCAGCTCCTGTTTCTTCGCCTTCTTCAAAAATAAAATAAAATTTTCCATTTAACTTATCTTTAAGTTCGCTTAGAATTTTTGCACTTGTAAGAGCAAGAGCCATGTGAAAATCATGACCACAAGCATGCATTACGCCAGGATTTTTTGATATAACTTCCTTTTTTCCTTTTAGATTTTCTTCATTTTCTAAAATTGGAAGAGCATCTATATCAGTTCTTAGTCCCAAGATTTTACCTTGTTTTTTTGTATCAAGAATTGCCACAAAACCTGTAGAATTTTCAACTTCTTCTATTTCTAAGCCAAGTTTTTTGCACTCATCTATTAAAAATTTGCGAGTTTCAAATTCCTTACTTGAAAGCTCTGGATATTCATGTAGGTAATTTTTTATTTTTTTGGCAAAATCCAAATTTTCCTTTACCAAATTTTTTATCTCTTCTGTACTTATATTTATCATTTCAAAAACCTTTCTTTCCTAAATTGAGCAAATAAAAAAGTCCTTACTGTAGATAAACTACAATAAGGACGAAAATTTTCCGCGTTACCACCTTTTTTGCACTAAAAAATGCCACTTCAGATACTATCATATCCTAACTCTGTAACGGGAGTTCCCGTATAAATCTAAATATCGACTTATCCCATCTGAGACCATCTTCATCATACTTTTTATTTACCCCTCTCAGCTTAACAGGGCTCTCTGTAAAATAATCCATACGACTACTCTTCTCTTTATCTGGTTTTTTTTAATCTCTTTGATAAATCAATAATACTATCATTTAAAAATCCTGTCAAGTATTTTTTTAATTTTTATTAATTAATTTAGTATATTATAAATAAAATCCCGTATATTTCAAGCTTTTACTAATAAATATTAAAAATAATTTATTGGGAAATTTATAGAAAAATCGAAATAAAAAATATTTTAAAATAAAAAAAGAAGCCCTAAGGCTTCTCATGGTTTTGGTAAAATAAATTCATTTATAATATACTATATTTAATTATTTGTGCAAGTTATTCTACCGTTACTGATTTCGCTAAATTTCTAGGCTTATCAACATCAAGTCCCTTGGCACATGAAACATAATATGCCAAAATTTGTTGAGGAATGACAGATAAAACTGGATAAAGTGGATCAATTGTTTGTGGAAGTTCGAAATTAAAGTTGGAAATTTCTTTCAAATGATCATCTTTTTTTGAAATTGCAAAGATATTTGCCCCCCTTGAAATAATTTCTTTTACATTTGATATGGTTTTTTCCATTATATTTTTTTGACTTGCAACTACAACAACCGGTGTTCCTTTTTCAATTAAGGCGATGGTTCCGTGTTTTAATTCTCCTGCCGCCAAGGCTTCTGAATGAATGTATGAAACTTCTTTTAGTTTCAAAGATCCTTCGATTACAGATTTATAATCAAGACCACGACCTATATAAAACATAGAATCAAAATCTTTTATCTCTTTTGCGTAAGTTTTTATTTTCTCGCTCTCACCCAAAATTTCCTTGATTTTTTCAGGAATTTTTTTCATTTCTGAAATTATTTCCTTATATTTTTTTTCATCAACTGTTCCAAGTTTTAAAGAAAAATCAAGGGCAAGCATGTAAAGAGAAATAATTTGTGTTGTGTAAGCCTTAGTTGATGCAACTGCAATTTCTGGTCCTGCATAACAATAAATTGTTTTGTCAGCCTCCCTATCAAGAGATGAAGCTACAACATTTGTCAAAACCAAAGTCTTTGCACCATTAATCTTACCAAGTCTTAAAGCTGCAAGAGTATCAGCAGTTTCTCCTGATTGGCTTACCAAAATTATCAAGGTATTTTCATCAATAAAAGGATCATTGTACCTAAATTCACTTGCTATGTCGCAAATTACAGGAATTTTCGCAAATTTTTCCAAGGCGTATGCCCCAACAAGACCAGCATGATAGGCAGTTCCGCAAGCAACTATATAAATTTTCTTGAAATTTTTAATCTCATCAAGAGAAAATGAATTTTCTTTAAAATCAACCCTATCGCCAGTCATTTTAAATCTGATTGTATCTGCAATTGCCTTTGGTTGGTCAAAAATTTCTTTAATCATAAAATGATCAAAGCCTTCCTTGGTTGAATCTTCAAAAGAGAAATCAACTTTTGAAATTTTCCTTTGAATTTTTTGGAAATTTCTGTCATAAATTGTAAAAGATTCGCCCTTAATATCAACCAAATCTCCATTTTCAAGATAAATTACATCTTTTGTATATTTTATGATTGAAGGAAGGTCGCTTGCTGCAAGGATTCCCTCATCAGTTATTCCCAAAACAAGAGGACTTTCCTCTCTTAAAACTATAAGTCTATCACTTTCGTCTTGGCATAAAATTCCAAGAGCAAAAGATCCCCTCAAATCATTTTTTGCTTTTTTTACAGCCTCTAAAATATCTCCTTGGTAATATTTTTCAATCAAAACTGCAATAACTTCTGTGTCAGTATCAGACTTAAAGCTGTATCCTTCCTTTTTGAGATTTTCTTTTAGTTCATTATAATTTTCAATAATTCCATTGTGAACTACAGAAATTTTCCCATTATTTGAAAGATGGGGGTGAGAATTTATATCTGAAGGACCTCCGTGAGTTGCCCATCTAATATGGCCAATCCCTATATTTCCCTCTATAGGATTTTTTGAAAGCTCATCTTTTAAAACTTTAACCTTACCGCTTTTTTTGACAGTTTTAATTAAACCCTGATCAATAAGGGAGATTCCCGCCGAATCATATCCCCTATATTCAAGCCTTTCAAGACCATCCATAATAACTTCTCTGGCATTAAGCCTTCCCTTATAACATACTATTCCGCACATAGTATCCTCCTAATATTAAATTTTAGAGGTATCACTTTATTTACTTTGTCATAAGAATTGCTTCTTATTTTTGTTAAATACTGAGCCTGTGAAAGCTATGGAGCACCCGCCGAATTTTCGATAACTCCATTCCTCGTCATCCCAATGGGATCTGGCGCTTACTATACTTTTACCTCGTTTTTTAATTATACATTAAAAATATGAAATAAAAAAGTATAGAAAATATTAAATTTTGGCATAAATTTTTAAAATTTTTTCAAAAAATTATTTTAAAAATAAAAAACCAGACTTATATAAGCCTGGTTTTATAAAACACTTAGTGATTCATATGCTATTTTTAGGATTTAATTTTTATTTATTTTCCATTTTTTTGTAAGATTCTAATCTTTCTTTTGCAGCTTCTTCAGCTTCTGCATATAATCTATCTGCATCTTCTGGGAAGGCTTTTTTGAGGGAAGCGTATCTTACTTCACCTTGTAGGAATTCTTGGAAAGATTCTGTAGGATCTTTACTATCTAATGTAAATGGATTTTTACCTTCTTCTTTAAGAAGTGGGTTAAATCTCCATAAGTGCCAATATCCACTTGCTACAGCTTCTTTTTCTCTTCTTTGAGTTTTACCCATTCCTGCTTTTAGTCCGTGGTTTATACATGGAGCGTAAGCAATTATTAGTGATGGACCATGATAGCTTTCCGCTTCTTTTATTGCTTTTAATGTTTGAGCTTGGTTTGCTCCCATTGCAACTTGTGCAACATAAACATAACCATAAGTTGTCATCATTAAACCAAGGTCTTTCTTTCTAACTTTTTTACCACTTGCTGCAAATTTTGCTACAGCTGCAAGAGGAGTTGCCTTTGAGCTTTGTCCACCTGTATTTGAGTAAACTTCTGTATCAAATACGATTATATTAATGTCATCGCCACTTGCAAGAACATGGTCTACTCCAGAAAATCCTATATCATAAGCCCAACCGTCTCCACCGTAGATCCAAACAGATTTTTTAACTAAATAATCTTTTAGATTTTTAATTCTTTCGATAATCTTGTTAGCTTCTTCATTGTCAGTTTCATTTGCTATTAATGATTCAATTTTTATAGCAGCTTTTTTGCTTTCTTCAAAATCATCATTATTTTCTAACCATTCGTTGAATGCATCGTTTAGTGGTGTAGAAACTTTTAATTCTAAGAATTTTTTCATAAGAGTTTCTAGTAAGAATTTATTTGATTTTGTTGCAAGAAGCATACCATAACCATATTCTGCTGCATCTTCAAATAAGGATGATGCCCAAGCTGGACCTTCTCCGTTTTTATTTGTACAGTATGGCATTGATGGAACTGATGATCCCCAAATTGATGAACATCCAGTTGCGTTTGAAATAATTTGATGGTCACCATAAAGTTGGGTGATTAATTTTGCATATGGAGTTTCTCCACAGCCTGCACATGCACCTGAGAACTCAAGTAATGGTTGGCTAAATTGTGAATTTTTAACATTTGTTGGAGCTATTTCGTCATCTCTGTATCCAACTTCGCCGTGAGCAAATTCCCAATTATCTGCTTGTTTTTCAATTTGTTCATCTATTGGTTTCATAGCTAAGGCTTTCTTTGGAGCTGGACATACGTCAACACAGTTTCCACATCCCATACAATCATATGGTGAAACTTGGATTCTAAATTCGTATCCTTCAAGTCCCTTGCCTATAGCTTTTTTAGTTTCAAATCCTTCTGGTGCTTTAGCTTTTTGTTCTTCATCTAATAAGAATGGTCTAATTGTAGCGTGTGGACAAATGTATGAACATTGGTTACATTGGATACAATTATCTATATTCCATTCTGGAACAAATAAAGCTATACCACGTTTTTCATATCTAGAAGTTCCTGACATGTATTGACCATCATCATATGGTAGATATGTTGAAACTGGTAGGTCATCTTCATGTAAGTTTATAATTGGTCTAACCATGTTTTGGATAAAATCTGGTTCATTTTCATCTGCACCTTTTCTATCATCTTCTAGGTTTTTCCATTCTTCTTTAACTTTTATTTCTTGTAATTCTTCACTTGCGCGGTCAACTGCTTTGTTGTTCATATCAACAATATCTTGACCTTTCATTCCGTAAGATTTTTCTATTGAATCTTTTAGGTATTTAATTGCATCATCTATTGGTAAAACTTCTGATAGGATGAAGAAAGCAGTTTGGATAACCATGTTTGTTCTATGTCCAAGGCCTACTTCTTGAGCTATTTTTGAAGCATTTACTGTGTAGAATTTAATATTTTTATCTGCAATTTCTTTTAATAAATAATTTGGAATGTGATCTTCTAATTCATCTTCTGACCAAATTGTATTTAATAAGAAAATTCCGCCTTCTTTTAAGTTTTTAACAAGGTCATATTGTCTTACATATGCTTGTGGTGAACATGATACAAAGTCAGCTTCATCTATAAAGTAAGCAGCATGGATTGGATTTGGTGAAAATCTTAAGTGAGACATTGTTAGACCGTTAGATTTTTTAGCATCATAGTCAAAATATCCTTGAGCAAACATATCAGTATTATCACCAATAATTTTGATAGCAGATTTATTTGCACCAACTGTACCGTCTCCACCATTTCCCCAGAAAATGCAACGAGTTGTTTTTCCATCAGAGATTACGAAACTTTCATCAACATCAAGTGATGTGTGAGTTACGTCATCATTAATTCCAACTGTAAAGTGATTTTTAGGATCTTCCTTTGCTAGGTTATCAAATACTGATTTTATATGAGCAGGTCTTGTATCTTTTTGTCCAAGTCCATATCTTCCTGCAATTATTTTTGGATTTCTATCAGAATCTGCGAACGCTTCCAATACGTCTAAGTATAGAGGTTCTCCAGCTGAGCCTTTTTCTTTTGTTCTATCTAGTACTGCAATTCTTTCAACTGTTTCTGGAATCGCTTCTAGTAGGTGTTTAGTTGAGAATGGTCTATAAAGATGTACTTTAACAAGTCCAACTTTTCTTCCCTCTTTGTTCAACTCTTCTACTGTTTGTTGAATTGTATCAGTACCTGAACCCATGGCTACAATTATATCAGTTGCATCTTCTGCACCTTCATAATTAAATAATGAATAATTTGTTCCAATTTTTTCATTGATTTTATTCATATAATCAATAACTATTTCAGGAAGTCCATTGTAAGCTTTATTTTGAGCTTCAGTTCTTTGGAAATATCCACTCTTTTCAAATACACCACGCATAGTTGGTCTGTGTGGATTTAATGAATCCTTTTTAAAATCGTCAATTGCTTTCCAATCAACCATATCTTCAAATTGGTCATAATCCCAAACATCAATTTTTTGGATTTCGTGACTTGTTCTAAATCCATCAAAGAAATTCATAAATGGAACTCTTGCTTTTATAGCTGAAAGGTGAGCTACTGGAGAAAGATCCATAATTTCTTGAACTGAACCTGATGCAAGCATAGCAAATCCTGTTGCTCTTGCTGCCATTACGTCTTGATGATCGCCATACATGTTGATTGAACATGTTGATAGGGAACGTGCTGCTACGTGGAAAACTGCTGGAAGTCTTTCTCCTGCGATTTTGTACATATCTGGAATCATTAGTAATAGTCCTTGGCTTGCTGTATATGTAGATGTCAATGCTCCAGCTGCAAGGGATCCGTGAACTGCTCCTGCTGCTCCTGCTTCGTGTTGCATTTCTGTAACTGATACAGGATTTCCAAATAGATTCAATCTTTCATTTGCTGCCCATTTATCAATAAATTCTGGCATTGGTGAAGATGGAGTTATTGGATAAATAGCTGAAACTTCACTAAAAGCATAAGAAACATGAGCTGCTGCTGTGTTACCGTCCATGGTAACTTTTCTTCTCTTTATTGTCATAAAAATTACTCCTTTTTAATAAATTTTCATATTCTTTCTCTTAAGATCATAAGCTCAAAAATAGAACTCAAAAGAGTTCTATTTTTTATTGCTTTTTTATTGCTTAACTAATTCGTCAATATATTCTGCATTTGCTGCTGGATCTAGTTTAAATCCTGAGATTTTATTAACTATACAAGCTATAGCAGCATCACCAGTGATGTTACATGCTGTACCAAATGAATCTTGAGCAACATATAATGCGATGATTAAAGCTGTCATAGGTTCTGTAAATCCAAGCATAGATTGAAGAATACCTAATGCTGCCATTACTGCTCCTCCTGGAACTCCAGGTGCTGCTACCATTGTAACACCTAGCATAAGGATGAATGGGAACATGTGTTGGAATCCTACATCTGATCCATTAAGCATAAGAATTGATAATGAACATGATGTAAGAGTTATTGTTGAACCTGATAAGTGGATTGTTGCGCAAAGAGGAATTACAAAGTCTGCTATACCTTTGTTTACACCTAGTTTATAAGTTTGGTTAAGTGTAACTGGTATTGTTGCTGCAGATGATTGTGTTCCTATAGCTGTCATGTAAGCTGGAATCATAGTCTTGATTTTTGAGAATGGACTTCCACCTGACATTGAACTTGCTATTGTAAATTGTGCAGTTATTGTTAGCCAGTGAAGAATCAATACCATGATAAATACTCTAGCAAATACTGATAATACAACTGCTACAGTTCCTTCATAAGCCATGTTTGCAAAAATACCACAAATATGGAATGGCAATAATGGAATTACAACTTTTGAAATCAATCTTGTAATTATGTCAGAAAATTCGTGAACTGCTTTTTTTAGCACTTCAGCTTTAGCTGCTGCTATACCAACACCCAAAATAAATGAAATTATAAGAGCTGTTGTTACAGAAAATACTGGATCCATTGGTGATTCAAATATTTTTTCTAGAGCTTTTCCTGAGTTCTTCTCTGGGTCAAATGAAATTGCTCCCTTTTTAATAAAAGTAGGAAGAACTGCACTACCTACAAAATATGTAATGCTTCCAAAGATAATGGTTGACAAATATGCAATACCTGCTGTTATTGCGAGTGTCTTTCCTGCTGAATCTCCTAGATCTGCTATACCTGGAATTACAAATCCCATAATAATTAGTGGAATAACAAATCCTAAGAAGTTGCCAAATAGACCATTAAAAGTAATTAGTATTCTAACTAAGATCTTTAAAACGTCAACTTTTTGACCTGCAAGTCCAATTAGAATACCTAGAATGATTGCAATAATTAGTCTTGGCAATAAACCTAGTTTCTTCATTTCTATTTTTCCTCCTTGAAATGAATTATATTGATCTTAAGATCATCTAAATAATATCAGTTTTTTTATTCTGTGTCAACATTTTCATAGTTTATTTTAATTTTCTTTTCATATTATTTTAATCAGGTTAATATTTTGTTAAATCCCCTTAAATCAAATATTCTAATTGATAATAAAAATCTATTATTTTGATTTTTTTACGCCCATTTTTAAAGATTTATTTGGTATTGTTTTCCTAATTTTTAAAAAAATTTTCTAGATATCTATAATTTTATCAAATTTATTCAATATTTCCTCATCAATTTTATGACTTATTATAATAACAGTTTGGTCTAGTGATAGAAGTTTTTCCAAAACTTCTTTTGAATTTTTTCCATCAAGGGCAGCTGTTGGTTCATCGTAAATCATTATTGCCCTAGTTTCGATAAGAGATCTTAATAGACTTATTCTCATCATCTCTCCACCAGATAATCCCTCGTTTTTACTTATCTTATCGCTCAATTTTTTATCTATATTAAAAACAGATAAATCAATTTTTTTGTCCCTTTTCTTTCTATAAAAATTTATATTATCTTCCAAACTCCCGTCTATTATATTTGGTTTTTGGTCAACATATAGAATATAATCCCTATAATCAAAATCTTTAATATTCTCACCATTTAGAAATATTTCTCCCTTATTAGGAGAAATTTCTCCACATAAAATTTTTGCCAGGGTTGATTTTCCCTTGCCAGATTCTCCCCTAATTAAATACTTATTTCCATAAGAAAAATCAAAATTAAAATCATCAATTATTTTTTTATTTTCGTATGAAAAAGAAATATTTTTGGCAGAAAGATTTATTGGGTAAGATAAGTCCAAAGATTTTTTCTTCATTTCTTTTTGATTTAAGATATTTTTAATATTTTCATAGATAGGTTTTGATTCATTATACATAGAAATAAATGAAGATAAGCCTATAACCGGATCAACTATATAATTCATAAGTTGCACTACAGAAATTATAGAACCAACTTCAATTTCTCCCCTAAAAGCAAGAAGACCACCAAAAATAAAAATCAAAAAATATGAAAGAGAACCAAGACTTTGGGAGGATATATTAGAAAATGTATTGATATTTTTTAAATCTTTTCTGTTTTTTTCATGGTCAAATTCAATCCTGCTTTTTTCATCAATCAGCTTATCTTCAACCTTATATCTCAAATATTCATTTTTTTGTTCTAATTTTCCCCCTATATATTTTTGATAAAAATCATAAAATTCGTTAAATTTTCTGGATTTCTCTTGAATATTTTTTCCTAGAAGTAAAGGCATCAATATAGGTAAGCTTGCTCCAATTATTGCGACAGGTAGGAGTTTGAAATTAATATAAATAATAGAAATTACAGCAAAAAACATGGTCAAAGCTAGATTTATGGCATTTATTTTTACCATAAATCGATTGGCATATAAATTTTCAATGTTGGTTGTATAATTTGCAATATTTATTTCCTTATTATTTTTCAAATCCTTTTTAAAAAGTTCATTTTTTAAACCAATAAATTTTTCCATCCCCAGCATATAATTAAGTCTAAAGGCTAAATTTGATGAAATAAAATTTATCAAAACTAAAAATCCTAATTTTATAAGGTTACATTTAAATTCTCCCATATTCAAATTTGAAATTGAAGTTACAACTTTCCCCATAAAAATCCCAATTAAAGAAAGACTTGATGATGTGAAAATTAACATCAATATTATAAGCAAATAAGTTAAAAAAGATTTTGATTTGTTTTCCATAAATTTTTCCTATTATTAAATGTAAATATTTCTATTATTCTACCCATAAATTTTTAACTTTATAAAATATTTTCAATACAATAAATTGAAAAAGACGAGAAAACAAATTTCCTCGTCTTTTTTTATCTTGGGAATTTATAAAATTCCTTTTTTCTTATTAAAACTTATTAGCAATGTTTTATTGTTTATTCTTTCTGTTTTTGTATAAAGCAAAAGCAGAACCCATTAATACAAGTATTACATTTGTAGAACCTGCCACACCCGTACTAACATTTGATTTGCTAATAGCACGGTTTACTTTGCTTCCAATTGAAGTGCTTGTACCAGATTTTGTATTTGGTACAAATTTCCATTTTCCTGTAAAACTTATATCACCGTTTTCGATTGTACCACTTTCCTTATCATATCCTTCAAATACCCAAGTACCATCTTTTACTTTAACTTCTAATTTAGAAGGTTTTGTTGGTGTTACTTTACTACCATTTTCCATTCCATCTAAATCTTTAGGAAGAAGATCTAAAACTTCTTTTGGAAGAGTTTTACCTGGTGTAGTTGATTCGAATTTATGAGTTACTTTGTATTTATTTTCTGTAGATGAAGATTTCTTCTTGTAGATATGAACAGTATTGCCGTCTTTATCTGTTTCGGTTTTTACAAACTCATAGCCTTTTATATCTTTATTAGGTTTTTTACCATCTTCACTTTCTGCGATAGTATTACCTTTTTCGTCTACGAACTTAGTAACTACTTTTGAAGTATTTTCTTTCTTCTTGTAGATATGAACAGTATTGCCGTCTTTATCTGTTTCAGTTTTTACAAACTCATAGCCTTTTATATCCTTATTAGGTTTTTTACCATCTTCACTTTCTGCGATAGTATTACCTTTTTCGTCTACAAATTTAGTAACTGCTTTTGAAATATTTTCTTTCTTCTTGTAGATATGAACAGTATTGCCATTTTTGTCTGTTTCAGTTTTTACAAACTCATAGCCTTTTATATCTTTATTAGGTTTTTTACCATCTTCACTTTCTGCGATAGTATTACCTTTTTCGTCTACGAACTTAGTAACTACTTTTGTTGGATTAGGTTTCTTTCTATAAACATAAATTATATTTCCCTTATCATCAGTTTTTGTAGTTATTATTTCATATCCTTCGATATTTTGGCTTGGATTTTTTCCTTTTTGAGTTTGAGCAATTTCATTTCCATTTTCATCAACAAACTTAGTCACAACATCTTCGATAGGTTTAATTACTTTCTTGTAAATATGAATTGTATTACCATTATTATCTTTATTTGTACTTACATAAACGTAACCTTCAATATTTACTTGATTTTGTGTTCCTTCTTTTGGAGGAAGTAGTTGATTTCCATTTTCATCAATATATCTAGTTTCAACTTTTACTGTAGGAGCAGTTTTTTGATAAATATGGTTAATGTTACCTTTATCATCTTTTTCGGTTCTTACAAATTGATAACCTTCTATAGTTGATGCAGGATTTTCTCCAGCTTTATCAGCTAGAATTTGATTTCCTTCAGTATCAAAATATCTTGTTTCTACACCTTCAAAAGGTGTTTTGCTGTAAGTGTGAATGGTGTTACCATTATTATCTTTACTTGTTCTTATATAGTTGTAACCATCTATAGCTACTGAACCTTGTTCTCCTTGTTTAGGAGGAAGTAGTTGATTTCCATTTACATCAACATATCTAGTTTCAACTTTTGGAACAGGTGCAAGTTTTTGATAAATATGAACTGTATTACCTTTTTCATCTTTTTCGGTTCTTACAAATTGATAACCTTCAATAGATGATGCAGGATTTTCTCCAGTTTTATCTGCGAGAATTTGATTTCCTTCAGTATCAAAATATCTTGTTTCTACACTTGGACTAGGTGTTTGTTTAAATCTATAAACATGAACTACATTACCATCTTTATCATTTATAGTTTTAACAAATTCATAAGCAGGAATATCTTTTTTAACTTGCTTTCCATCTTCATCCTTAGCAAGAGGATTTCCATTTTCATCTACGAATTTAGTAACTATAGATGGACTAGGGGTAGTTTTCTTCTTGTAGATATGTTTTGTATTGCCTTTTTCATCTTTTTCGGTTTTTACAAATTCATATCCATCAATCTCTTTCTTAGGTTGTTTACCATCTTCCTTAGGAGCAATAGTCTTACCATCTTCATCGACATATTCAGTAACTACAGCTGGTGTAGGAGTAGTTTTCTTCTTGTAGATATGTTTTGTATTACCTTTTTCATCTTTTTCGGTTTTTACAAATTCATATCCATCAATCTCTTTCTTAGGTTGTTTACCATCTTCCTTAGGAGCAATAGTCTTACCATCTTCATCGACATATTCAGTAACTACAGCTGGTGTAGGAGTAGTTTTCTTCTTGTAGATATGTTTTGTATTACCTTTTTCATCAGTTTTTGTTTCTACAAATTCATATCCTTCGATATCTTTTTTGTCTTTTGTTCCATTTTCTTTTGGAGCTATAGTCTTACCATCTTCATCAACGTATTCTGTAACTACTTCTGGAGTTGGTTTTACTTTCTTATAGATATGTTTTGTATTACCTTTTTCATCAGTTTTTGTTTCTACAAATTCATATCCTTCGATATCTTTTTTGTCTTTTGTTCCATTTTCTTTTGGAGCTATAGTCTTACCATCTTCATCAACGTATTCTGTTACTACTTCTGGAGTTGGTTTTACTTTCTTGTAGATATGTTTTGTATTACCTTTTTCATCAGTTTTTGTTTCTACAAATTCATATCCTTCGATATCTTTTTTGTCTTTTGTTCCATTTTCTTTTGGAGCTATAGTCTTACCATCTTCATCAACGTATTCTGTTACTACTTCTGGATCTGGGTTAAATTCCCATGTTCCTATTACTTTTTCGTCTTGGTTAGAAATTGTTACTGAATCTTTGTCGTATGATTTGAATTTCCATGTTCCTTTGTTTGCTTCATCTCTAAATGTAGCGTCATCGCCTGTTGGAACTGGGGATGTTACTGTATCGCCTTTTACTTTGCCTGTTGCGTCTTTTGGTGCTTTTGCTTTTAATGCTTCTGGTAAATCTACACCTTTTGTTCCACTTACGTATTCGTATGTTACTTTGTGTTCCTTTGGTGTGAATTTCCATGCGCCTTCGAATGTTACATCTTTTCCATTTACTTTTGCATCTACTGCTTCTGTATCTGGATTTTGATCTTTGTAGCCTTCGAATGTCCATGTTCCATCATTTTCTTTATCTTCTACTTTTGTTTTTTCTGGCTCAGTTGGTGTTACAGTTTCTCCATCTTTAGCTGTTTTATCAGCTGGAAGTTGGGCATCAACTGCTGTTTTAACTTCAGCAGGCATTTCTTTTACTGGAGAATCTTTTGCAACTTTAAATTCGTGTGTTACTTTAAATTCATCTTTTACAAAATTAGCTGTAAATGTAAGTGGTTCTGTGATTACTGCTTGTTTTAATTGGTCTTCAGTAATTTTTTCTCCAGCTTTTATTTCTGTTCCATCTGATAATTTAATAGGCTTATCAGCTGTCCAGTGGCTAAATTTATATCCATCATTTGCTTTTGTTTCGGTTCCTTTTGGATTTGATTTAAGTTCGACTTCTTCTTTTGTTTTATCTACAAAGTTTTCGCCTTCCTTAACTTGTCCATTTCCATCAGTTGTGTAATTGATGATAGGAGCCCAGATAGCATAGATATAATTATTTTTATCTTCTTCTAGTTTGTTGACATTGACCTCTTCGCCTGCTTGGAATTCAGCTTTTGTTGCAGCTTTATCTCTACTCCAACCTTTAAAGGCATATCCTTCACGGCTGTATTTAAGATTATCATCTTTATCATTGTCTAGGACTTTATGGAAGTCTTCTACAACTATTTCATTAACTGTATATTGACTACCTTTACCACCGTTTGGATCATATGTTACCTTTGTAAGTGATGAATCTTTTATTTCTTTCCATTGAGCGTAAAGAGTTTTATTTTTATCCATTAGGACAGTTTCGCTTGGTTTAATTAGTCCGCTTGAACCATCTTTTGTTTCACTCCAACCTACGAAAACTTTTTTGCCACCATTTACTTTTACATTTCCAATATCTTGAACTTGTGCTTTGGCATCAGTGATATAAGAGCTTGAATCTGTTGGAGCAGTTCCTTCAACTTTGTCAGTCTCAGGCAAGTTCAAATCGTATGTTAATTTTAAATAATCATATTTCCACTTAGCATATAAGTGAGTATCATTATTTTTAATTTGTTTGTGAAGATTTGCTTTTACAAATCTACCATTTTTATTTTTCTCATACCAACCTAAAAATTCTGTTGCGTCTTTTGGTTGAATTGGTTTAGGGAAATTCTCTTCGCTGACTTTTTCATCTTTATATTTTCCATCGTAAAGACTGTCATCTTCAGGAATTTCACTTATTTTTTCTATATCTTTTTTATAGTCATCTTGGTTGGTGTGGAAGGTTACTTCATATTTACGAGAATCCCATTTTGCGTAGACTGTAATGTTATGAGCAGGCATTTTTGCTCCAGCTTCATGTTTGTGTTCTACGTTAAATTCTGAGTCATCATACCAACCTTGGAATACTTGACCTTTAGAATTTGTAGTTTCTCCTTTTACATAATCAAGTCCAAAATCGCTTGTATCAGCTTCATATTTGTATGGTTTTGAATCTAATTTTTTACTTCCAGAGTAATAATTTATTTTATAAGTTTTGCGTTCGTAGAATAAGAAACCTACATAAGAGCCATCTTCTATATATGGTGTTCCTGTGTAGTTTTGATAATTTCCTACATCTTTTCCTGCAGCAAACATATAATCTCTAAAGGCTGGATTGTTTACATTTATTGATTGCAAGCCATCACTAGACATATCTCCAGTTTTAGGCTCAAATCCTTCTATGTCATCTACATGGTCAGTTTCATCTACCCAAGAAAATGTTGGATTTAGTTGCCTCATTCCTTTGTATGGCTCATGGACTCTAGACTTGCCTCCGTTATAATGATAGTACCACTCAGAGTTTTGGAAGCTTACTCTTTTACCAATTTCTTTCATGGTTCCAAGAGTAGATTGCAAGGTTGCAAGACTTGATTTATTTATTTGTGCATTAAATTTACTTGGATCCCATTCAACAAAGCGTAGTTGGTATTTTGTACCCTCAGCATAAACTCTATACATGTAGATGTCTTTATCACCCATTGCTGGTGCTCTAGTATAGAAAGAACCTATACTTTTATCCATATAGTAAACATATTTGTCATCGAGATTTTCAAACCATTTTTCAGAACTTTGACCGTAACGCAAATCTACTTGAATATTTCCATTATCATCTTTGGCATTGACCCAATTAGGTTGATAATAATCAATTTTATTTTCATTTTTAAGGACCGATATAGTATGAACATTTCTATCCATATAGACAGGTACAACTGTGCTGCCATCAGCTTTTATTGTTTCAAAAGCTTGTTTTGTTTTTTCTTCGTTTAAATGGAAACCTAAATAATCTAGGGTTTGAGGATTAGTATATGTGTGATCCATTTGTCCGTTTTTGTCTTTACTATTGTAGCCATCGCTAAAGCGGCCATCTTTTTTTGATAGCTTACTAATATCTTCAACTATTGGACCAGTTGGGGCTACCTTAGGATCTGGATTTTCACTTCCTTTAAATGGTAGGCTTGTTTTTTCTCCATTAAGTCCTCTTGCTGATATTATTCCAAGGAAGGTGTAGCCGTCATCGTCAATATTTTGGGTCATAACCTTAAATTTATAGTCAACTACAACTGGTTTCCATACAGCATACACAGTAATGTCTTCGTTTAATTCTAAAGTATTAAGGTCAACAGGATCTCCATCTTTTTTCAAAGACCAATGGCTAAATTCATAGCCTTCTCTTGTAGGATTTTCTGGCAATTTCTCAAGCTTGCCATCATCTTTTGCAAATATTTGGTCTTGGTAGCTTGCGCCGTCTCCTGTTATAAATGTTGCCTTGTTTTTAGACTCTGTAATTGCATAGAGTTTAATGTCAGTTTTTCCTGCTGCAATATCTTTTTTCAATGACTCCTCATCATAAACACCAGATTTTCCATCTTTTGATGTTGACCAATTTACGAAGTATTTATTAGCATCATAAATTGTAGGATCTTCTGGTAGTTTATAAGAATAAGCATCACTGATGGTGTCAGTCATATAAACTCTATCATTTTTATCGCCAACTATATAGTAGGTTATTACTACTTGATCTTTGAAAACTGGGTAAACATTAATTATTTTTTTGTCGTCACCTTTAATCTCTATTGGCGTATCAAATTTAATTTCATTTCCATCTTCATCTTGCCATTTTAAAAAGACTTTATCTTTGTCTTTAAATACATGACCAGGATCAGAAATTTCTTTTCCATCAAGAATTATTTGTTTTTGTATCTCTTTTGCTGAATCTTTTTTTTCTATTGTGTCATTATAAAAATGATACTCATTGATTCCTTGTTTTGGTGATAATATATTGGCATAGCCTAATTTAATACCAGCTAAAACTACAAAAGCAATAGCAATTAATACAGAAAACAAAATCTTTCTTGGATTTTTATTCTCCCTACTCATAATTCTCCTCTTTTTAATTAGCAGAAATCACAAATATAAGTCAAATTTGTGTTTCAGCTAGATTTGTAAACGTTTTTTAAAAAACATTTAACGTGCAACACTCTTACAAATTTAAAATGAACTGATATTTACCTCCTCCCGTATAAATCTACTTGTTTTTGAATATTTTTCACAAGAAATTTTTTTAAAATTTTATTAGCTTGTAAAAAATTATTATATTTTGTTCATTTTCTAAATTATACCATATTTTGAAATTTTTTTATACTAGATAATTAGCTTATTAAATTATTTTTTTTACTTATTATAGTATTGTTAATAAATATAAATCAATTGTAAATTATAAGCTTTAAATTTCAAAAAACATTTTTATTTTAATGCTTAAAAAATTATAATTTTAATTTTAAAAATAAAAAAACTCTTGCAAAACAATATTATTGTCTTGCAAGAGCATATTTATATTAATATCCCATTGGCATTTGTGGTGGCATTTCTGGTTTTTCTTCTTTTATATCTGCCACTGCTGCTTCTGTTGTTAGAATCATGCTTGCTATGCTTACTGCATTTTCTAGGGCTGATCTTGTTACTTTTGTTGGTTCTACGATTCCTTTTTCAAACATATTTACATATTCATCATCGTAGGCATCGTAACCATTGTTTTTGTCTGATTTTTTTACATTTTCAAGTACAACTGATCCGTCCATTCCTGCATTTTCTACGATTTGTCTTAGTGGTGCTTCTAGAGCTTTTTCTATTATTTTTGCTCCTGTTTTTTCGTCATTTTCTAATTTTTCTTCTAAAGCTTCTACTTTTTTGATTGCTTCTATTAGAACTGTTCCACCACCTGCAACTATTCCTTCTTCTACTGCAGCTCTGGTTGCTGAAAGAGCATCTTCGATTCTGTATTTTTTATCTTGCATTTCTGTTTCTGTTGCAGCTCCTACGTTTATTACTGCAACTCCGCCTGCAAGTTTTGCTACTCTTTCTTGGTATTTTTCTTTGTCGTATTCTGAATCGCTTGCTTCGATTTGACCTTTGATTTTTTCTACTCTTTCAGTTAAGGCTTCTTTGTCGCCTTTTCCTTCTACAATTACTGTGTGATCTTTGTCAACTTTAACTTTTTTAGCTGATCCAAGATCTTCTATTGTAGTTTCTTTTAATTCCATTGATAGGTCTTCTGAAATTACTTTTGAACCTGTAAGAATTGCTATATCTTGAAGCATTTCTTTTCTTCTGTCGCCATATCCTGGTGCTTTTACTGCAACTACGTTGAAGGTTCCTCTTAATTTATTTAGAACAAGTGTTGTTAGAGCTTCTCCGTCTACATCATCTGCAATTATTAATAGTGGTTTTGATGATTGAACAATTTCTTCAAGTAGTGGTAGGATTTCTTGAATACTTGAGATTTTTTTGTCTGTTACAAGTATATATGGATCATCAAGATCTGCTACCATTTTCTCATTGTCGGTTGCCATGTATGGGGATAAATATCCCTTGTCAAATTGCATTCCTTCTACTACGTCAAGGTAGGTGTCTGTTGTTTTGGATTCTTCTACTGTGATTACTCCATCATTTCCTACTTTTTCCATAGCATCTGCAATAAATTTACCAATTTCTGGATCTGCTGATGAGATTGTTCCTACTTGTTCGATTGCTTTTTTATCTTCTACTTCTTTTGAAGATTCTTTGATGTAGGAAACAACTTCACTGCTTGCTTTTTTTAGACCCTTATTTAAAACTACTGGATTTGCTCCTGCAGCTAGATTTTTAAGTCCTTCTTTTATAATTGCTTGGGCAAGAACTGTTGCTGTTGTTGTTCCATCTCCTGCTACGTCATTTGTTTTTGTAGCAACTTCTTTTACAAGTTGGGCTCCCATATTTTCAAATCTGTCTTCAAGTTCGATTTCTTGGGCGATTGTTACACCATCGTTTGTTATAGTTGGTGCTCCGTATGATTTATCTAAAACTACATTTCTTCCCTTTGGTCCAAGTGTAACTTTTACAGCATTTGCTAATTTATCAATTCCTCTTTCAAGACCATCTCTTGCATCTTTTCCATAATTTATATCTTTTGCCATAATTTTCTCCTATTCTACTACTGCTAATACGTCTTTGTATGCTAAAACTACGTAATTTTCACCGTCAATTTTTACATCAGTTCCTGCATATTGGGAATAAATAACCTTGTCTCCTTCTTTTAAGGAATCTTTTTTATCTTGGTCATTTAAAATATCATTGCTTATTGCAACAACTTCTGCATATTGTGGTTTTTCTTGAGCAGATTCTGGTAAAACTATGCCAGATTGGGTTTTCTTTTCTGCTTCTAATTTTTTTATAACTACTCTTTCACCGATTGGTTTTAAGTTCATTTTATTTCCTCCTTTTAGCACTCATTAACTTTGACTGCTAACATCTAATATAAATATACGAGTAATTAAAAATAATGCAAGTTTTATTTACCAATGGCGTTTTCTCTGCCATAATAGAATAAATATTGTTGGACGTAGCCTGCATTTTCTCCAAAATATTTGTCAGCGTAGGCTGCAATTTGTTTTTTTGGAACTTCTTCTTTTATAAATAAAAATTCCATTACTCTTTTTATCCAAACATCAACCGGGAAGGTTTCTCTTTTGTGAAAGGCAAAAAGCAAAATGCAATCAGCAACTTTTGGCCCTACTCCTGGAAGCTCTTGGAGTTTTTTTCTCAAATCTTCTGTTGGCATTTTAATATCTTTTTCAAAATCAAAAAATCCATCATTGATTATCTTTGCAGTTTGAACTATTCTTTTATCACGAAAACCAACTCTTGCTTTTTCTCTTAAATCTTCTGGCCTTGCCTTGGATAAATTTTCTGGACTTGGGAAAGAATAATATTTTCTTCCTTTATATTCTCCAATATAATCTCCATACATTTCAGAAATTATTCTTACAGCTTTTTTAATTCTTGGGATTTGGTTGTTGGCTGAAATTATAAATGAGATTAGGGTTTCAAAAAATTCTTGATTTAAAATCCTAATTCCTGCCCCATATTCTGTTGCCTCTTTTAAGGTTTGATCTACAGAAATTTTTTCTTTTATAGCTTCATAATTTACTCCAAGGTCAAAATAATCGTAGAAAATATCATAAAATTCTTCTTCACTTACATTGTCTATAATTATTTTTTCCCCTTCTTTTTTGAGATTTATAATTTTTCCCAAAAAAACTGCAGTAAATGATCCATCTTCTTCCTCAAAAAAATTGAAACATTGGCCGCAGGTAAAAATATCTTTTGGGTCAAAAGATTCATGGTAAAAAATCAATTGACCCTTTTCATTTGTTAAATTTAATTTATTTTTATTTTCTTCTATATATCTATTCATTTTTATCCTTATCTAATTCTTAGGGCATGGACTGCAAGTCTTTCATCATCATAATCATATTGACATGTTGATAATGTAATAATGGTATCATCATCCTTAAATTCGCGATTTTCAAGACTTACATCACTCTTATCTCTAAGCTTTTTAAAATATTCTAATTTTTGACCCATATCCTCAAAATCCAAGGTCCTATAATCATATTCAGATGGGGTTGTGAAAACTGAGAAAATTTCATATTCCCTAAGCCCCTCATTTGTTGTTATATAAATTTTTCTGTTTTTTGTAGCAAAATCTTGGTCCCTAAATTTTTTTAAAGCTGAAAACATAGTTTCCATTCCTTGAACATAATGACCATAAATTACAGAATTCGCATCATTAAATTTGCTATCATTCATATAATCCATAAAAATAGACCCAGCTATATCATATTTTAAATCCAAAGATTGTCTCAAATAATAATTATTGTCTTTTGCTTGTAAAATTGGATAAGCAATATTTGTTTCAGGAATTTCAATAAAGCCGATTACATCTTGGTTTTCCTTTTGAAATTTTTTCAAAATCTCCATAAATTTCTTTTCCTTATCAGCAAAAGTTTCTATCTTAATTTTTTTACCACTTTTATCATTTGCCTTAACTTCTTTCATAACAGATGCAATATGTTGGTTATTTTTATAGTTTTTGTAATAATCATATCCTCTTCTGCCAAGAATGCCCAGGCACACTGCTATAACAATCACAAGAATAACTCTTATGAGCTTTAAAAATTTATCTTTCATTTTTTCACCTTTAAAACTTCCTTTCTATTAGTATAATAATATAAATTGTAAAATTTATGAAATTTATTTTAAGGAGTATATATGTCAGATTATAAATTATTTGTAGGAACAGCTTGCCCTCACTGTAGAAAAGTTGAAAATTTCCTAGAAGAAAACAATATCGAATTAGAAATTGTAAATATAAACGAAAATAGAGATGCCATGATGGAATTAATCCAAAATGGTGGCAAAAGACAAGTACCATGCCTCTTCCACGATGGAGAATATTTGTACGAGTCAAATGATATAATCGAATTTTTAAAAAAATAAATAAATTTTTAAGCGTGTGTTTTTAATGCACGTTTTTTTATATATACATATTTTATATATATATAAGAAAATACTTGGGTATAAAATAAAAAAGGAGAATTTATGATAAAACTAATAGCAACAGATTGCGATGAAACATTATTGTCGACAGACAAGACCATTCATCCAAGAAATCTTAAAGCCATAAAAAAAGCCCAGGAAATGGGAATAATAGTTTCCATAGCAACAGGCCGCGGCCCCTACCAACTTTTTGATATTCTTGATCAAATAGATAACGTAAAGAAAGATAGGTTTTCTATACTTTGTAACGGTGGAATAATAATGGACAATGTAACAAAAAAAGTTGTAGAAGCATCCCCAATTGATTACAAAAAAGCAGTGGAAGTTTCAGATTATTGCAATGAAAAAAATGTACACTTTGAAATCTATACCGATAAACACTGCTATGTATTTCCAAACGGAAACGAAGTAAAAGGGAATTATGATAAAAATATCTACAAGTTTGTAAAAAAAGCAAAAGATATAAAAAATCTTGATAAGGAAATAATAATAAAAGTTATAATAAAAAATTCCGACCTAAACTATCTAATGAGTCTTGAAGAAGACGTAGCAAGAATTTGCAATTGGGATGTTTCAATTTCCTATTCATCAGATACCTTCATGGAAATAAACAGAAAAAATGTAAATAAGGCCAAGGCCCTAGAAAAGTTGTGCGAGCACTATGGATTTGGCATGGAAAACGTCCTAACAGTTGGCGACAATTACAACGACAAAGAAATGCTAGAAGAAGCAGGCTATTCCGCCGCTGTTCAAAACGCCCACCTTTTACTAAAAGACGTATCAAAATACACAACCAAAGCCACAAACGACCAAGGTGCAGTCGGTGAGGCTATAGAAAAATTTGTTTTTAATGAAATTTAAAAATATAAAAAATTTTGATATTTATCAGTTCTAACATTTTAAAAATTTATTAAAAATGAGCTGTTGTAAAATAATAAAAAATTATATTTTACAGCAGCTCTTAATTTAACTATTTATTAATTTCATCCAACTCATGCATTAAGTTTTTGTTTATATTGTATAAACAGTTATACACTTCATAAAATTTCAAATATTTTTCAGTATTTTCTTTCACAGGCTTATAAGTCTCTCCAATCTTTATTAGCTTACTAGCCTCTTCAAAACCTTCTATATTTCCCGTTCCAATCATAGCCATCAAAGCATCACCATAGCTCGCTCCAATGGTAATAGCTGGAGTTTTTATTTCCAATCCTAAAATATCTGACAACATTTGTATCCATAGAGGATTTTTTGTTCCCCCACCAGTAACCATTATATTTTTAATTGGAACTTCTAATTCTTCAAAAATATCAAAATGTTGTTTAATTGAGTAACAAACAGCTTCATACGCTGATCTTGCAATATTTCCTCTATCATGAGCAAGATCCAAACCAATTACAAGACCTTTCGCCTTTGAATCATTTATTGGAGTTCTTTCTCCTGCAAAATATGGTAAGGTCACAATCCCCCCACTTCCAATTGGAATATCTTTAATATCATTAATTATGGCTTGATATGCATTTTCTCCACCATTTTTTTCTTCTTCAACTTTATCTTTATAATAAACATCTCTGATCCATTTTGTTAAGGCACCAGATGTATTTGTACCAGCAGAAATGTCAAAAGTATTAGGAATAATAAATGCTTCTCTCCATAGTCTGTCATCATTATATAATTTTTCTGTACATAAAATCATATAAACAGTTGATCCCATTTGAATTAACATATCTCCTGGAGTCATAACTCCACTACTAATGGCTTCTGCGCCCGAATCATCTCCACCAGCTATAACTGGTGTACCAACCGCAAGACCTGTATCTTTTGATGCTTTCTCAGTAACATAGCCACTTATATCAGTTGTCCACATTACATCTGCTAATTGGTCTGGTTTACAAATACCCTCACAATAGAATTCATTAGGACTTCCATCATTATTATAAAGCGGATTAAAACTAGCTAAGCCTAAGAATCTATCCACAGTGTAGTTTCCTGTTAGTTTGTAAGCAAGATAACTAGATGCTGTTAAAAATTTATATGTTTTTTCAAATACCTCAGGCTCATTTCTTTTAATCCATAAAATTTTGGGAGCTATATCGCTAGAGCCTAATGGTCTTCCAAATAATTCTATAACTTTCTCTTCTCCCCATTTTTCAGTTAATATCTTGCATTCTTCCATTGCTCTTGCATCTATACCATAAAGAATAGCTTTTCTTAGAGGTTTTCCATCTTTATCTACCGGAAGACAATCAGAACTTAAAGCTGAACAACCTACTCCTTTTATTTCTTTAGGATTAATTCCAGTTTCTTTCAATAATTTGTTTGAAATTATACAAAGATCTTTGTACCAAATTTCATCGGCATCATGTTCAAAATAATTAGGTTTTGGATTTTCTACCCCATGACTTGTAAATGTTGAGGCTATAACATCTCCGTTTTTATCAATAATTACACCCTTGCTCTCATTTGTTCCAATATCAACACCCAAAAAATATTTTTCAGCCATTTTTTACTCCAAATCTTTTCTTATTTTATAAACAACATCCATCAATTTCTTAACCCTATTAGAATCAATTCTTACATTTTTACCATTTTCATCTTGTAACTTACCATCTTCTTTAAAATATGTCCCTACTACTGCTGCATCAGCAAATTTTAATTTTTCTTTAATTGTGCTAGGTTTACAACCAGTATTAGCTAAAACTAAAGTTTCTGGAACAGATTCTTTTACTAATTTAAGTAAATTATCATCTACATCCTCACCAGCAGCATTTGCAGAAACACATAATCCATCAGCTCCTGCTTTAAAAACTGTAGATTTTGCAATTTCTGATAAACTTCTAGTATCCAAATTTCTATCGGATTCTGGATTAATAAAGTATAGCATTTTTAATTTATCTAAATGAAGTTCAGTCTTTCTTCTTAATAATTTTGAAAAATCGTTATTATATAATCCGCCATCACCAACATAAACTCCTGAAAAAGTTCCTCTGCAAAAATCTGCATCAACAGCACACGCTAACTCTAAAGTAGCAGCCCCATCAGATATTGCATCAACTCCAAAGGGTATACTTATATCACTTTTTATTTCTCCAATTATTCTAGCCATAGATCCAACGGTTATAAAATCCATTTTTCTTTGATAAGGAAAGCTAAATTCATTTGAAATTAATACACCATCCACTCCACCTTCAATCAAAGCTAATAAATCTTTTCTTGCTAATTTTACCAATTCATCTAAATTATTTTCATATTTATATCTAGGATCTCCTGGAAGAGCACCTAAGTGTAACATTCCAATAATAGGTTTTTCTACTTTAAATAATTCTTTTGCCCAATTCATTCTACCACCTCTATTTCATATAATTATTGTCTTTTAACCAACTTATTGATTCTCTAAGAGATTTCTCTGGGTCATTCCAATATATAGAATCATTAATTTCTAAAGATATATATTTATCAAAATTTATTGATTCTAAGTATTCTAAATACTTATCTATTTGGAAATTCCCATCACCTAAAATTTCATGATTAGAATCAGCAAGGTGAATATGAGCTATATCATCTCCAAAAGTATTAAAATAATCCTCAATTTTTTCATTAGCTACTTCCATAGCTACAAGATCTAAGCAAATTTTTAGGTTATCATATCCAACATCATTTTTCATTCTTATGCAATCTTGTAAATTAATGACCAAATTGCTTTCATAAGGTTGAAGTTGTTCAAGTACAATATTTATCCCAAGATCCTTTGCATATTCGCAAATTTTTTTAAAACTATCTACACAATTTTTCCAAGAATCTTCAACAGGTATATCTCTTAAACCACACCCAGAATTTATAAAAACTTGATTACACCCTAAATCCAATGCATCATCACATGCTTTTTTCATATATTCAACAGTCCTATTTCTAATTTCTTCATTAGGATGAGAATAAGAATATGGATACGCAAGAGTTTCTGGAGTAAACATCACAATTTTCATATTATTTTCTTTTAATTTGTTTTTTATTTTCTCTAATTGATTATTATATAAATCAGTATTTTTATCTAAATAAATATCGTAATGAGGAAGTGCCGCCCATAGTTCTATATTATCAATTTTCAATCTACCAAAACTTTTTATCAAATAATCTAGCGAATATTGAATATAAGATACAGTCATTGCTGAAAATTTTAATTTTGTCATAAAATTCCTTTCTAAATTAAATCAAATTTATATTCTATGATCTTTCGCTATGAAATTTTTATCAAATTCTGATCTAAACCTACTAATCTCTCCATTAACATATGATAAAGAGAATTCAATAGGCTTGTTATCGTTTCCATAAGTTACACATTTTAACAAAAACACAGGAGTTTGTTCATTAATATTAAGAAGTCTAGCCTCATTTTTATCTAATTTTGTAACTTCCAAAACTTGCTCAGCATAGCTTACTTCAATACCATAATAATCATATATATCATACATTGAAAAATCATTGGTATTAATTTGCATCAAATTAGGCAAGATTTCAGTTGGTACATATATTTCTTCTAAAACAGTAGGAATTTTATCTACACTACTGATTCGTTTTATATAATGAATTTCATCTTCTTCATTTATTTTAAAAATATCAGCAAAAAATGGTCCAGCTTTTCTAATAAAAGAATTAACCAAACTGTTTTTTGGATTCTTATCTAATTCTTTTATTGACCTAGTAAATCCAGTTAGTCTATCAAGATTTCTATTTACAGGATCTCCCAATACGAAGACTCCCTTGCCTTGAATTGATTGCAAGATAGCTTCACGTTGTAAATCTAATAATGCAGACCTAATTGTAACCCTGCTTACTCCATATATTTCAGCTAATTCGTATTCTGAAGGAATTGCCTCACCTGGCAAAAATTCTTTATTATTTATTTTTTCTAGGATAAGATCTCTAACTTGTTTGTAAGCAGGTTGGTAATATTGTATCTTTTTATCATTTATCATTTTACCAGGCGCCTTCGTAGGATATTGTTTTTGAACTTCTATTTGCACCAGTTTCCATAGCTTCTTCTATAGATTTACCATCTACTATAGAAAATAAAAAACCTGCAATATAACTATCCCCTGCTCCTAAGGTATCTATTACCTTACAAGGAATAATTCCATGCTCATAAAATTTTTTTCCATCATAAACTACACTGCCTTTTTCTCCTCTAGTGACAATAACCATCTTTGGTCCTTTTTTATAAAGGTCTTTCATAAATTTTTTTAATCCTTCGTAATCTTCTGAAAGTTCATCATCTGAGAAAAAAGCATAGTCAACATATGGTAGAGTTTCATTTGTTAAATCACTTTTTATGTTGGTTGCAAAATCGAATGCTGTTGCAATTTTATTTTCTTTAAAATATTTAAACTCTTTTTCTGTATTTCCCCAATAACCGCTTACAACCAAATCATGTTCTAGAATAAATTTTCTATTTTCTTCTGTTAATTTAAAATTTTTCATTACGCCTTCATCATAATCGCCCAATATTCTTTCATTTCCAGAAATTTTAACTTGAGTTACGGCAGTTTTTCCAGGATTTATTTGTACATTAGAAACGTCGACTCCTTCATTTCTTATTCCATCAATCATAAGTTTTCCAAAATCATCTGTTCCTACCGCACCTACATAGGAGCTTTCACCTCCTAGCTGTTTGATATAAACAGAAACATTAACAGGATTTCCTCCTAATTTTGCCATATCTATTTCTTCATAATAATCTATGCAATTATCTCCAACACAACAAATTTTTTTCATTCACTTTCTCCCTTCTCAACAAATTTCATGTAAGATGTAAAAATAAACATATCAGGGTCTGCTATCGACTTAAATACTTCCATAGGTATTTTTTCATCGCTACTATCATATGTTTTTCCTTCCATATAAATAAAATTGTCACCTTCGGATTTATCAAATATTATGGCCTCATCACTTCTTAATTCTGTCAAAGATATTTCTTGAAATCCCTTATTAGGTATTAAGTTATATTTTAATTCCAAGGCTAAGTAATAAGGTATGTTTGAAAAATCAACTTTCTCAAGACCCTTACATTTTTTTAAATCTGTATAGTTATATTCTAAAAGTGCAGGTTTATCATCTATATATCTTATTCTTACTAGCTCCAAAATAGGATTTTCTTCATCAACTTTAAATATTTTACATAATTTTTTGTCAGGATATATTACATCTTGACTTAAAACTTTCGTTTTTAATTTTCTATCTTGTTCTTTAAGGACTACTTGAAGAGATTTTAAATCTTGTAAATTTCTATTTACTTTCCTTTTTTTTACAAAATATCCCTTTCCCTGAATCGCTTCCAAGTATCCTTCTTCAACAAGTCTTCTTAAAGCTGACCTTAGGGTAGATCTATTAACATTCCACAATTGACATATCTGCCTTTCTGAAATTATTTTATCCCCAACTTCTAAATCACTATTTTTCAAATATGTAAGAAGTCTTTCAAGCAATTCTGCTTTTGTCATATAATTTTTTTTTACTTTTTTATTCAAATCTACCTCTAATTAATTTATAAATATATGATATTTTCTCTGTGATGGTCCATCAAATTCACAAAAATACAATCTTTGTGCATCACCTTTTTTTATTTTTCCATCAACTACTAAAAAATGAGCATGATTCCCGCAAATTAAAGATTTCAAGTGCCCAGTCGGATTTCCTGCAGTTGATCCATAACTCTGTAACATTCTAGCATGATAATATTTTCCATCTTCTGGAGCAAGTTTTTTTAAAAAATCTTCTATATCTTTTTCTAAACACTCTAAACCTTCATTTACAAAAATTCCACAAGTTGTATGAGGAGAGATAACTGTTAGCATACAATTTTTCAATTTTTTTTCTTCTACAATCTCCTCAATTTCTTTTGTTATATCAAAAAATTGATTATATTCTGATGTTTGTATTTTTTTTATTATAATCTCAGACATCACTAACTCCTAGGAAATCTCTTGCATTTTCTCCCATAATTAATTTTAAAGTATTATCGTGTAATCCTAATTGATACATTGCTTTTGCCATTCTAATTTGTTCAAATCTAGGATTTTCACTTGCAAATATTATTTGATGGTTTAAACTTCTATCAACCCAACTTAGTCTTAGTTCGTTATTAAATATATCCTTATAAAATTCTAATGCACTATCAAAATACAAAGCACCTGTATCCATGTAGGCGTTTTTATATTTCATCATCAGCATTGCTGCTTCTTTTACATAAGGCCAAGCAAACCTAGTAAAACAAAATTTTATTTTAGGATATTTTATCAATAAATCTTCGTACAAGGCTGGATTTGCATATTTTGCACTATAGCCTCTATCATAGGATATTCCACACTCAAATATTATATTTTTTTTGTATTTATTAGATAAATCAAAAATTTTTTCAAGTCTATTATCTAAGGGATTTATATTTAATCTAGATAAATTTAATCTTAAAGCTTTTAGCTTTAAGTTATTGTAGGAATTTTCTAATTCAATTATATGATTTTCATCATTTGGATCAACACTTGCTACCCCATAAAATAAATCAGGATAAGTATTTACTAATTTTGATATTTCTTCATTAGTAACTGTAGGATACCCATCTATTGAAGATTCATTTTGAGCATGTAAAACTAATCTATCCAAATTTGCTAAACGCATTTGATTTTTTATGTGGCTGATTGTAGCTATAGAATTTTTATGAATATTTAATACCTCTTGTCTTTTTGAAAAATTTTTTTCATAATCACATATATCTTCATAAAAATGGGCATATACTCTAAAGTCTATGTTCATTATATATATTCCTTTAAATTATTTATTGCCATTTTTGAATAAATACTAGGCTCATTTAAATAATTTGTAACCAATTCTATGGTTATATTTCCATCATATCCATAATCTTTTAACTCAGCCATTAGTTCTTTTAAAGGTAGGACTCCCAAGCCCGGACAAACATGACTTTCTGACACACCATCACTGTCAACTATGTGCATATGTACCATCTTGTCTCCTAACTTATCCAAATAATTCATTATATTTTCACCTTGAATATAAGGAACTATTATATCGTTCATCCCAAACAAATTAGGATCATCAATTTCATTTATTATGTCAGCCATCTCATTGGCAGTATTTGTTACATTTGATTCGAAAGTTGTAAGGGCTTCATAAATTATTTTATGGTCTATTTTTTTCGCATAGGCTAATATTTTTTCAAGACTATCTTTTAATCTTTCTTTAATTTGCTTATCTGTTGCATTATATCCAGAATGTCCAGCTGATATTAGAGTGTATTCAGCTCCAATAGCTTTGGCAAAATCCATAGCTTTATATAATAACTCAATCGAATCTTGCCTCATTTTTTCATTTTCCCACATTATGTTGTAAGGATAAGCATTAATTTCTGGAGTATAAACCTTTACTGGCATATCATATTTTTTTATTAATCTATTAATCCTATCAACACAAATATCAAAATCTAATGGGTAAGCATGTGGTCTTGCTCCCCAAAGTTCTATATAATCATAAGAAAATTTTTTCGCGTCAATAAAAGCTTTCTCTAAATCAAATCTTTGATATCCTGATGTAAACAAACCAAATTTCATATTATTCTCCTTTTACTAAATAATTTTAAAAACTTCTTCATTCAAAATTGGTCCAAATTGTCTTACAATTTTACTTGCTAATTTTGAGCCTTCGTCTAGACATTCTTTCATATCTTTATCTAAAAGATATGATGATAAAAATCCAGCTATAAATGAATCTCCTGCTCCTACAGTATTATTTAAATCTTCTACCTTATAAGCTTTTTGTTCATAAAATTCTTTTCCATCATATGCCAAAGAACCCTTTTCGCCAAAAGTAGTAACACCTATTTTCAGTCCTTTTGAAATGCGATCTTTTAAAAATTTTTTTGCCTCATTTAATGAATCTGACCAAGAGAAAAATCCAATATCTACTATTCCATCAAGTCTATCAACTTTTGGATCATTCACCCTATCTGCATAATCAAAAGAAATAATTTTTTTATCATTAATTTTTTTTATTTCAATCAGAATTTCTTCTGCTTTACCCCAAAATGCACTAAAAATTAAATCGTAATTTAGTGCATATTTTATATCACTTTCGGAAAACTTCATATTTTCAAGGACTCCCTCAAAATAATCTCCATGTATTCTCTCTCCATCTTCCAAAGTCATAATAGTGTAAGCAGTTTTCCCATCAATTACTTTAATTCTTTCACAATTGACACCATATTTTTTATACATTTTTAGCATTTCATCGCCATAAGTATCTTTAGCTATATTTGTAATTATTCCTACTTGACTGCCTAATATAGCCATATTTATTCCAGTATCAACTACATTCCCTGTAAGATATCCGCAGCCTAAATTTTTGTAAATATCTATACAATTATCTCCAATCATTAAAGCTTTCTTTTTCATGACTTATTCCTTTATTAATAATCCAAAGCCCTATAATATCTTCTAATATCCATTGGATGGCAATTAAGTTTTTCAATATAAACATCTATTCTAGAGCAAATTTGTCTCATAACTAAGTGTGAAATATATTGTCTATACTCTTCTTTAATACCAGTAAGTTTGTAATCTTTAGTATCAATGATTGTATAATTTGCACAAACTTTAGGAATAAATTTTGCAACTCTTTCACTTAAAGGCCTTTGGCTATCTTCTCCCACAAATACTGTTATATTAGTATCCCTATCAACTATTTCAAACATACCATGGAAAAACTCTTCTGATCTAATTGATTTTGTTCTAATCCAATGTTGTTCTTCCCAATAACACATAGCATAAGAATAAGTTGCACCGTATTGGTTTCCTGCTCCAACAAAATAATGTAGATAATCATCATGATGTTTTTGAGCAAATTCTTTTCCAAATTCATCCGCTTCAAATGTTGCTTCGATTAGTGCATTAGAAAGATTTTTGTCAAAATTATCATACATGTCTTCATATTGATCAAATTCACCCTTATTAAACATAAACCTATCAGCTACCATGAAAAATTTTAACTGTTCATTAAGTGGATAAGAAATTGACCAATCAACCATCTCGGACAGTGGAGATTCTTTTTTATCAATAAAGCCTAACACTCTTGCCCCATGTTTTTTTGCTATTTTTAATGCTTCAATCATTTCTGAAGTTGTTCCTGAAACTGAAGATATAACAATTATAGTTCCTTCACAAATTTTTTTATTTCCAGTAACAATATACTCAGCAGCATTTTCAACAAAAAAATCAATTTCAGATTTTTCTTTCATATGGACTTCAACCTGTAAAGCTGACGCCCAAGTTCCACCTATACCCAACCAACAAATATCCTTGTAACCTTCATCGCAAATTTTATCAACAATTTCATTAATTTGCTCTCTTAACTTCAAAGCTCCATTTAAATTGTCTGAAAATTTTTTTTCATCAAAGTTGTACATGCGTTTCTCCTTTTTAATTTTCTATGACTAATCTAAAAATTTGATTTATTTTCAAAAATTTTATGAAAAGGTATTGCAAATTTTTTTTGATTAGTCTATAATCAATTTAACAGTGGTATGAAATTTTCTTATCTTGTTATTAATATAATACAGCTATTTATTAAAAATGTCTAATTAATTTTTTTAGGAGGTGAATATGATTGAAAATTACATAGTTGTATCTAAAAATATTTTTTCTGAAGGAAAATTTTTTGATGGTTATTTTATGGTAAAAGATGGAGTAATTCAAAAAGTTTATAAAAAACCTTATAAAAAATCTGATGATTCCTACAAAGTTTTTGACTTCGGAGAAAACATTATCATGCCTGCCATGATAGATTGTCACTCTTTTTTTACAGGTTACTATGTTAGAAAATTTGGCGAAGATATTAGTTCTTGTAATTCTATAGAGGATTTAATCAAAAAAATTAAAGGTAAAGATATTGATGGAGTCATAATCGCGAAAGGTCTACAGAAAAATTTGAAACTTGATGAAAATGCATTTTCAAAAGATTTTTCAGACCATATATCTATACTTTTATTCAACTGGGATGAAGAATTTGCTTTTGTAAATAAAAAAGCAAAAGAAAAATTCCTTTTTGATGGTAAAGATTTTTCATCTGAAGGAATGTGGAAAGTTTTAAAATTTGTTTTAGAGCAAAAAAATATTTGTAAAGAAATCTTCATTGATTATCAAAAATTATTATTAAGTAAGGGCGTTAGTTTTTGTAAAGATATGGTTTTTGATGATTCTTATGGACTTGTTACAACTTTAAAAGAAATCGAAAATAATAATGAATTAATTTTAAAAATGTATTTTATGTCTCAACCTGTAGGCTATGATTTTTCTATTAAAAACGCTAAAAAAATAGAAAATATCTTATCTAATTCAAAAAAATTAAAATTTGATGGTTATAATCAAATGGTCGATGGATCAGTAAGTGTTAAAGAGGCTGATGTAGTAGATGGATATGAAGATGGTGATTTCTGCAAAATGGAAATCGATTATGAAAAATTAGAAAATGATGCAATCCTAGCAGATTCTAATGATTACAGATTTTCTTTACATGGTCAAGGAGATGGTGCTGTAAGCAAAATAATAGATATTTTTAATAAATGCAAGAAAAAAGAAGATAGGAAATTGGTTAATCGCCATGCAATAACGGATTTAGAATTCGCTAATCCAAATTCCTATAAAAAAATGGCTGATTTAGGAATATTCGCTGAAATATATCCTCAAATTCTTTCAATTTATGATGATTCAAATGAAAAAATTAATTTAACTTATGAAAGGGTTGGTGATCGTTACAAAAATTATTGGAACAGAAGAAAAATGATAGATGAAGGAGTTATTGTTTCCAACGCCACTGATTTACCACTTGTTATTGATGATCTGGGTGACTCCATTTATAGTGGTTGTTATCATAAATTTAATGATGGTATTAGTTTTGTAAGTGAAAATGCAATAAGTTTGGAAGAAATGTTAACTTGTTGGACAATAAACGGCGCCAAAAATTTAGGTATTGATAAATATTATGGAAAAATTGAAGATAATTATTTTGCAGATTTTTTAGTTTTAAATATGAGCCCTGGTTCTATTAAAGAAAATACAGCAAAAAATTTAAAGGTTGATAAAACCTTTATCGATGGTAATCTTATAAATTAATAAGGAGAAATTCATGGAAAATAAAGAACTTAAAAGAAAATTAGGTTTATGGGCGGCAGTTGCTATATCAATGGGTACCACCATTGGTTCTGGTATTTTTTCATCTATAGGTGACGTTGCTGGTGCATCTGGATCAGCCATTATAGTTATTTTGGCTTTCTTCATAGGTGGTTTAATTAATATTCCAGCAAACTTAGTTTACGCAGAATTGGCCACAGCTTATCCAGAAAATGGAGGCCAATATGTCTACTTTAGAGAAGCTGGCTCAAAACCATTAGCATTTTGGTGTGGTTGGATTAGTTTTTGGGCTACTGATCCTCCTTCTATTTCAATAATGGCCCTTGCAATAGTAAATTATATGGCTTATTTCGTGCCAATGGGCGATTTAGCATTAAGAATTTTAGCAGTAATTTTAGTAATTATATTCATGTTTATCCACATGAGAAGTGTTGAAGGTGGAGGAAAATTCCAAACATTTATAACAATTTTCAAAGTTTTACCTTTTGTTTTATTAATTGGTTTAGGTATTTTTTATTTAAAACCTGAGCTTTATTCTGCACCTCCATTAGCTGAATCAAAAACTGGATTAGTTGCATTATTTGCTGGTATTTCTGCTACTACATGGTCATTTGACGGTATGGGAGCTGTTTGTTATATGACAGGAGAAATAAAAGATCCTAAAAAAACAATGCCAAAAGCTTTGCTAATATCTGTACTAGGTGTTACAGCACTTTACGTACTACTTTCTACAGTAGTAACTGGATTATTGCCAATGGATGATATAATTAATCACTCAGCTCCTATAGCTGAAGCAGCTTCTCGTATTCCATTTATAGGAAAAATGGGTGGAAATATTGTTTCTATAATGGCAATAATAGTAATAATTGGATCCTTGTCAAGTTGTATAATGTTCCAACCTAGAATTGAATACGCTATGGCAAAAGATGGTTTATGGTTCCCTAAATTTGCAGAAGTTCATAAAGAATGGGAAACACCAGCATTTTCAATTTTAGTTCAATGTATCGTTGCTATAATATTAATATTCGCAACAAATCTTACAGAATTATTAGGATATTTTACTCTAGTTGCTCTTATGAAAAACTTATTAACTTTTGGTACTATATTTGTATTAAGAAAAAAACCAGGCTACAATCCTCTTTGGAAAATGCCTGCAGGTTATTTTATGACAGGTGTAGCTATGTTAGTTACTTGTATTCTAATTTGGTCAACATTTACTTGGGCTCCAACTCAAGGTCTAGTAGCTGGTGTTTTATCAGTTGTAACAGCAATTCCTGCTTATATATTCTTTAAAAAGAAATATATGGATAAAATGGTTAAATAGAAAACACAAAAAGGAGCATTATTCGCTCCTTTTTTATAGGAGTTTATATGTCAGAAATTATATGGAATTTTTATTCCAAGTCTTTAGGAAGAGAAACAACCCTTAGAGTTTATCCTCCAGATTCCATTGAGGAATCTACGCCTTTAGATTGTTTGGATGATTACGAGATAGTTATAGCTCTTCACGGACTAGGAGGAAGCAGCAGGCAAATCTCTTCTTATACCAATATAGAATATCTAGCAAGTAAATTTAAATGCTGGGTAATTCTACCAGAAGCTAATAGATCTTTTTTTCTCAATGCAAAAGAAAATTTTAAGGATTATATTCTTAATGAAATCCCCCAAAAAATAAATTCTTATTTTAATTTAAAAAACATCTCTGATAAAAAATGGAATATTATTGGTATAAGTATGGGCGGATTTGGAGCATTAAATTTAGCAAACCAAAGTAATATTTTTTCTAAATCATGTGGTATTTCTTCAGCTTTAGATTATACTTTATTGAGAAATGGCATTGATGGAGAAAATTTTATTCTTGAAAATGAAAAATCTATTATATGGCCTTGGGATGAAAATCATGAAATCTTTACTAGGAATATAAATAAAAATGTTGAATTTTGTTTACTTTGTGGAAAACAAGATCCATTCTTAAGTAGTAATAAATATTTTCTAGATACGTTAAAAGAAAACAAAGGCAAATATAAATATTTTTTTGAAGATGGAGATCATTCTTGGATCTATTGGAACAAAGCTATTATTAGGGCTTTTAAATTCATTAGAGAATTAGATATAGAAAATATTGATATTGATTAAATTAAAAAATCCTAGACTAAATCAAATTTCGGATTAGTCTAGGTTTTTTATTTTTTACCAAACAGATTTTTCTTTTAAGAAAAATTTGTAGATAAAGTATCCCATTGATGCCAATATTGCTAGGGGGATAATTAAAAATAGGATTGGTATTAGGATTAAGCCTCCTCCTATAAATATTGGAAAAAGTAGGGCAAATATTAATGATATTGTAAGTTTTAAAATTTTAAATCCTACTATAATGCCAAGTATGGCTAGGATTATTTTAATTATTTTATTTTCTTTCATTTTTTCACCTTATAAATATATCTTCTTTTTTTATCACAACTTTGTATAGGAAATATATAACAAATAAGGGTATTACTACTGATACGATTATTTTTATTGCTATACCCAAAAGTTTTAAAACTATTGTTGCTATGATTGCTAGTAAAAAAACTCTCAGAACTTTTTTTGCTTCTTCGTTCATAATTTCCTCCTATCTTAATTTTATTATACCTCATTTTAAGATAGTTCAAGTTTTGTTTTAATATATTTTATATTTCAGGCTTTTATTTTTAATTTTATCGTTTTTATTTTTCTTTTATTGAAATTTTGATTTTTTCTTCGAAATCTTGTCCTTTTTTTAATATATAGGGATTATTTATTTTTTTTGTAAAACTTGGTCCATTTAGGCATGGTTCTAGGCACAAGTATTCTCCCTTATAATCTGTCCATATGGCAAATTCTTTGAAATTTTCATTTTCAATCATAATATTAAAATATTTGCTTTCAAGATAGGCTTTCTTTTCTTTTAAAAAATATGTGTCTTCTAGGTTTATTTTTTCAAGATTTACATCTTTAATACTTAAATCTTTGTCCACATAAAAGTACGGATGAAAGCCTGGAGCAATTGGCAAATCTTTGCCGGATTTATTTTCGATTTTTAAATATACTTTTAAGGATGAATTTTCAATTTTGTATTCTATATAATAACTTGTGTTTTCGTATTCGTCCTTTCCTTCTAGTTTAAATTTTATAGAATTTGCGGATTTTTCTTCTATATCCCAAAAGGAAATTCTACCAAAGCCATGTTGGGCGAGATTTTTTATTTCACTTTTCCCAAAATTTGGAAGGCATGGATGCATACCTCCTCTCGTTTTTAGTTCATCTTTTATTTTTACTAAAAGTTTTGGGAAAAATATTGGTTTTTTATTTTTGGTAAATTTTTCTATGTAAGCTCCATAGGAATTTACTGTCATTTCTAGATCTTTTTCTTTTAATTTTATTTTCATAAGATTATTTTTAGGTAAGAAAAAAGACCAAGCAAAACTTGGCCTTTGATTTTTTATCCTCTGTGTGCAAGTTGGCCATCAAGAATGTAAAGGCCACCGTAATTTCCGTTAATTCTTTCAAGTCTTGTAACAAGTTTGCCAAAAGTATCTTCTTCTTCAACTTGTTCATCAACATACCATTGGATAAATGAAATTACTCTTTCATCTCCTTCTTCTCTTGCAGCTTTTGCTATTTCATGGATTCTTCTTGTAACTTCTTTTTCATGGTCTAAAGCTTTTTTTGTTACGTCTAATAAATCAGCAAAGTCTGTATTTGGAGCTTCCATTGTTTTATAAACTGGTTTATATCCTACTTCTTGTAAGAATTTAGTCATTTTTTCTGCATGTTCAATTTCTTCTCTAACTTGATGTCCAAACCAATGAGCAAATCCTTCAAATTCTTCATCATCAGCATAAATTTGCATAGCCTTGTATTCATATGCTGATTGTAATTCAAAGTTCATTTGTTCATTAATCATTTCTAGTAATTTTTCACTCATTATATTTTCCTCCTAAATAATTGTCATACAATATATATACCCCATATATCATAAAATCATTTTTTATTAATTCTTTTATCACTTCTGTAATATTTGAAGAGATAAGCTCTAGGGTGATTGAAGATTTTTTTATTCCCAGCCTGTTATTTTCAACTAATTTCTTATCTTTCAATAAATCAAATATGTTTACAAGCTTGTCTTTGTCGCTTACATTAGTGTCAAAAGTAACAGGTATAAGACATTTACTATTTAATTGGTCTTTGTTTAAATTTTTTATTAGTAATACGTCTGCCATAATTATCTCTCCCTATATAAAATTACCCAAAGAAAGATAAAAATAACATTTATTTTATTTTTTTCTTCTCTTCCATCTCCCTATAAGAAAAGATACAACCGCAATAATCCTGCCTATACAAATTGTATTTTTTGGACAAGTCTATAGAATCTTTGTAGCCGTTTTTCTTTTTAAAATCCGAATACAAATATTTTACCCCAAATTCATCTTCCAAATTTTTTCCAATTTCATTTAGCCAAGCTGAATTTTTGTAGGGAGAAATTGAAAGAGTTGTTGTAAAATAATCGAAAGATTTTTCTTTTGCATATTGGCAAGCTTTTTTAAGCCTTAATTCATAACATTTATAGCAAGATTCTCCCCCCTCATGGTCTTCACTTCTTTTATCCACATAAGAATAGAAATCTTTTGGATCATTTTCAGGAAAAATAACTTTAGAATCAAGACCCATTTCATCCACTAAACTTTTTACAATTTCAACCCTTTTGTTAAGCTCACTTGCAGGATAAATATTTGGGTTGTAATAGTAAATATCTATATCAAAATATTCTCTCAAGCGAGTTAAAACACTTGAAGAACAAGGAGCACAACAGACTTGAAGCAAAAGCCTAGGTCTTTTTCCTTCCTTTTGAATATTTTTTATTATCTCTTCCATTTTTAAATTATAATTAATTTTTTCCATAAAACCTCACAAAATTAAATGCACAAACATATAAATAAAACCTGAAATTATCATCAAAAATATAGGATCAATTTTTGTTTTCCTAATTGCTACAAGAATAAAAACAAAAAGAAGAACCATGCTGATATCAAGATTTTCAAAAGACATTTTTTTTACATCAAAAAAAGCCGTTTTTAAAATATCAATTCCAGCAGCCAAAATCATCGAAACCACAGCAGGCCTTAAAAATCCCAAAACACTTTGCATAGTATCAAGCTTTCTGTATTTGTTGTAAAAATAAGAAATTGTTCCAACAATAATAAAAGAAGGCATAACGCAGCCAAGGCTTGCAACAATCGCTCCGCTTAATCCACAAACCCTAGTCCCAACAAAGGATGCAGAATTAATAGCAATAGGACCTGGAGTCATTTGGCTAATTGTAATAAGATTATTAAATTCAGAAATTCCAAGCCAGGCATTTTTATTTACAACTTCTTCTTGGATAAGAGGAAGGGCTGCATATCCGCCTCCAAATGAAAATAATCCCACCTTAAAAAAACTTATAAATAAATTAAGAAGCATGATTTCCTCCTACAAATGAATAAACAATTCCAAAAACAATTAGACCAAGGATTATATAAATAATATTTACGTGGAAAAATACATTAAGGACAAAAGATATGATAAAAATTCCATAAATCAAAAATCCCTTTCCAAGAATAACTTCATGGGTCATATCTATTACAACATTTATAATCAAAGCACCAACTCCAGCCTGCATTCCTTTTAAAACTAAAGCAATATATTTATTAGATATAAAAGCATCATAAAAATAAGAAATTACAGAAATAATTACAAGAGGAGGAATCACTGTTCCTAAAGTTGCAACCAAAGCACCTACAAATCCAAATAATTTATAGCCAACAGAAATTGAAGCATTAATAGCAACAGCTCCTGGAGAAGATTGGGCAATAGCTGTCATATCAAGCATTTCTTCCTTATTAATCCATCCCAATTTTTTTACAAAAGTAGATTCCATCAAAGATAAAATCACATAACCCCCACCAAAAGTAAAGGCAGACAAATATAGGGTGTGTAAAAATAATTTAAATAATTTTTTAAAATCCATGCGAAAATCCTTTCTCCTTACATTTTACTATAGATTCTTTGTAGTAAAAATTTTTGAAAATAAATCTATAATTTTTTCATAAAAATAATAATTTTTCCCACAAAAAAACAAGGAATAAAAATTCCTTGTTTGTAAAATACTTCTTATCTTTTTGAGAATTGTGAAGATTTTCTTGCTTTCTTTTGACCGTATTTGTATCTTTCTTTTTTTCTTGGGTCTCTTGTAAGAAAACCTGCTCTTTTTAGAGCTTGTCTATAATCAGGATTTACTTCAAGTAAAGCTCTAGCTATAGCGTGTCTAATAGCTCCAGCTTGTCCGTTAAATCCTCCACCTTTTACATTAACTTTGATATCATAAGTTGATTCATTTTCTGTTAATTTTAATGGTGATTTTGCAATAATTTTTAATGTATCATATGAAAAATAATCATCAAGATCTCTTCCATTAACTTTTAATTCTCCGCTACCTGGTCTCATTGTAACTCTTGCTACTGAAGTTTTTCTTCTTCCTGTAGCTTGATATATAATATCTGCCATCTAAGTCCTCCTTACTTTAAGTCCAAAACTTCTGGATTTTGTGCTTCGTGATTGTGATTTTCACCTACATAAACCCTAAGTTTTTTGGCCATTTGTCTACCTAATTTGTTGTGTGGAAGCATACCTATTACAGCGTGTTCTACAATTCTTTCTGGATGTTTTTCCATCATATCTTTGTAAGTTGTAGTTTTTAATCCACCTGCATATCCTGAATATCTTTTGTATTCTTTTTGGTATTCTTTGTTTCCAGTAAGAACGACTTTTTCAGCATTTACTACTATTACATAGTCACCTGTGTCCATGTTTGGAGTAAATGTTGGTTTGTGTTTTCCTCTAATAATTGCTGCAACTTGGCTAGCTAGTCTTCCCAAAACCATGTCTGTTGCATCAACTACATACCATTTTGGTTCAATTGTTGACTTTGTTGGTACATATGTCTTTTGATTTTTCATCAAGTTCCTCCTTAAATATTTTTGCCTATCTATTTTGACACCGCTCGGATAGGTGGCGGCTTTACTCGTCCTGACATTTTTTAATCGCCCTCAGGATTTGCGATTATGTCAAAAGTATTTGGAACTTTTTTCATACTAATTAATGATACACTGAAAATATGCTTTTGTCAACTATTTTTCAAGCTTTTCTACAAAAATTTCAGCAATTTCATCATACAAAATCAATGATTTTTTTACTATACTTATTTCTATATTATTTTTTTCAAAAACTTTCTTATATGAGTTATCTTTTTCGCCTTCAATATCTTTAGAAACATGGTTTCCTGCTATGATTAAAAAAGGAATTACTTTTATTTTTCCTATATTTTTTTCTTTAAATTCATCAATTAAATCATCCAATTTCCTATCTTCAAAACTTGAAAAATATAAGTTTTTGTCAGAATTTTTTATTTTTTCTACAAATTTTTCAAATTCTTCTAGGTTTTTTTTAGGACTTCCATGAAAAATTACAAGGCTTGGTTCATTTTCTCCAAGCTCTTCTAGAAAATTTAAAATTTCATCATTATTTTTTTCTTCAAGAAGGGCCTTGGTAAAGGTAAAATTAAAAAATCCATCTTCGTTTAATTGACCCGCTTTTTTCATAACTTTTTCATATTCTATGCCCCTTAGGACATAGGCCATCAAAAATCTAACATCTTTTATATTTTTCTTCCTAAACTCACTTAAAATATCTTCCAAATCTTGGCAAAGGTCTTCATTTTCTACTTTTTTTCTAATTTTATGACTTGCCATGTAAGATTTTACAAGTGAGCCCTTAAATCTTTCCTCTACTTTTTTGCTTAAAAATCCAATAGCTTCCTTCTGATTTTCTACCCTACTTGTTCCGTGATTTACTATTATTGTTGCAAATGTCATTTTAATCTCCCACCGTTTTATATTTTTCTTTTATATCAAAGGCATGATTCATCGGTCCTGATCCTTTTCCCAAATCTAGCATATCCAAAAGGGCTCCTGATAGAAATTTTTTTGCCATTTTTATTGAATTTTCCATGTCATAGCCCTTGGCAAGATTGGCTGCAATGGCTGATGAAAGAGTGTATCCTGTGCCATGAGTGTTTGGGTTTTCAATTCTTTCTCCATTAAACCGAATTCCTTTTCCATTTTCAAATAAATAATCATTTGCATCATTTAGGGCACGAGTCTGTCAAAGATTAATATATTATTTCTGGGTTATTTCAATTTATTTATGGTAGGCAAGATATTATAGCAAAACCATAATTCATCAACGCATTCAAAGCTGTAAGTTTTTTCAAAGTATTCCTTGTAGCTACTCCTAAATTAGCTATACATTTTATCTCTCTATTAGTCATTTTTCTTTTATATTTGTCTCTATTTTCAGGGCAATATTGCTTGAAACCTGCAGCACAAAGATCTCTAAGAGTTCCTCTGTCTCCTACAGCCGCTGGTGGTGTTGTATCAGATATTTCCAAACCTGAATTATCGTTATAATTTTCATCTACATCTATTGCATAAGCTTTAGAAAAGTTAGACATAATAAATATTATTGCACATATAAAAGCAAAAGTTTTTCTCATTTTTATTTCTCCTTGTTTTCTTTGTTTTTGATTAACCAATCTTTAAATAATTCGCCTTTATCAATATTTTTTTTGTCAAAAGTTTCAAAACTACCATCTTTTTTTACCAATACCATATAAGGTACTTGATCTATTTGATATTTTTCTAATATTTCATCATAATATTTTGAGTTCCTATATTTATCTGTATCAAAATATTTTATATTTATTTCTTTTTCAAAAGTAATTTCGTTGATAACCTTTACAAATAATCGACATGATGAGCAAGTTTTTCTTCCTATAAATACAAAACCTTCTAGAGTTTTATCATTATTTAGGAATTGCAAGTCTGTTATTTCTTCATATTTAGAAACACTAGACTCATAATTTTTTATTTCTCTTTCTTTTTCAGCTTTCTCTTTGGCTTTCTGACTAAAAATCCCTATAAGTATGAATACTATTAAAGATAAAATAATAATCAAATTCCTTCTTTTCATTTTTTTCTCCCAGCATTAATTTAAATATTATAATTGTACTTATAATTTTTTATCTTTATAATTATTTTATTGTTGTTTTCTACAACTTTTACTTCTTGTTTTTTTGGAAACACGATAGTTGCATTAAAATTAGAAATACAATCAAGACTTTTCTTTTCATTTTTTCCTCCTTTGGATTTGATTAACTTAATTATATTATCTATAATAAAATCAAAACAACGGCATATATGGTACATTTTGGAGGAAATTTTGGAAAAGGATAAGTTAATACTATTAGCTAAAAAAATCAAAGAAGTCAGAAAAAATAGAAAAATTAGTCAACTAGATTTATCTATTGAAGCTGGTATAGATAGAAAAACTATAAGTCGTATAGAAAACGGTATTAATGAGCCTTCTTTTTCTACTCTTTATAAAATATCATATATCTTAAATCACGATTTTATAAAAGACTATTTGCACTCTAGTTTAAAAGATTACTTAATTTTTAATGAAACTTTTGAAAAAATAATTGACAAAGTAGAAAATAAATTGCCTATTGATGATGAAGAAAAAATAATTGTTTACATTAAAGAATTTACTGATATTGAATATATCAAAACTTCATGTAAGCAAGTTATTTTATTTCTTAAATCTTTAAATGATGATTTAAATGAATCAGAGGAAAGAGAATTTCTTATAAAAGCCTTAAATTCTTTTACTAATAAATATGATAATTTCAAAATACAATCTTTTTCTTTATTTGAATTGAGAATTTTAATGGATATAGGCATGACTTATGCAAATATTGATAACAAAAAATATCTTGAGTTACTTAATTTTGTATATGATAATACCAACAAAGACTCATCATTATATCCTATTATCAGCTTAAATTTAGCAAGCGCATATATAATTGTTGAAGATTATGAAAAATGTCCAGAAATAATAAATGATGCTATTTCTTATTATTTAATTAGAAACAAAATTCCTAATCCTATTTTATATTTCACGAGAGCTTTGTACAAAAGACTTAAAAATATGGATTATAAAGAAGACTATGACAAGGCGGTTTTAATAGCAAGCCTTGCCAAAAATTATAATTTAATAAATAAATTTGAAGAAGCCAAGAGCTATTATGAAAAATATAATACTTGATAAAAAAAGTTTTACCTTTTTTATTTTTAACTTTAATTTCACAATAAAAAAGGTAAAACTTTTTAACAAGAAGACAAAATCAAATCTACTTTTACTTTTCAAATAATTTTTTGTAAGAATCTTTTATATCAAAGGCATGATTCATCGGCCCTGAGCCTTTTCCCAAATCTAGCATATCTAAAAGTGCATTTGAGAGAAATTCTTTTGCCATTTTTATTGAATTTTCCATATGGTATCCTTTGGCAAGATTTGCTGCAATTGCTGATGAAAGAGTGCATCCTGTGCCGTGAGTGTTTGGATTTTCTATTCTTTTTCCCTTAAACCAAGTGCCTCTTCCTTCTTCAAATAAATAATCATTGGCATCATTTACCTTGTGTCCGCCTTTTAGTAAACAAGCACAATTGTATTTTTCGGAAATAATTTTTGCAGCTTTTTTCATATCTTCTTCATTTTTTATTTTCATTTCTGATAAAATTTCTGCTTCTGGAATATTTGGAGTCAGAAGGTCTGCTAGGGGCAAAAGTTCGTTTTTTAAAGTCTCTATCGCCTCATCTTTTAAAAGTTTCGCTCCACTTGTAGCAACCATGACAGGATCTACTACTATATTTTTTGCCTTTCTTTTTTTTAATTCATTTGCTATTACCAAAATTAAATCAGAATTTGAAACCATACCAATTTTTATTGCATCTGGATAAATATCATCAAAAATCATATCTAGTTGATCTTTTAAAAATTCTTTACTTGAATCCATTACTGACAAAACTCCCGTGGTATTTTGGGCTGTCAAAGCAGTTATGGCACTTTCGGCATAAACTCCGTTTAAAGTCATAGTTTTTATGTCAGCTTGAATTCCTGCTCCTCCTGATGAGTCGCTTCCTGCAATCGTTAATCCTACTCTCATAATTTTTTCCTTTCTTTAAAATATTTTTCAAAAAATTTTTTTATATAGAAATTTATAAAATAAATTTAATACTTTTTCTTTTTTCTATCTTTTACCAATAATTTTTAGATAATATTTCTTATATTTCTATTTTTAATAATAGGATAAAGGGATTATATTGTCAATATTCTTTATCCCTTTTATGGCATTTTTGCAAATCTTTAAGTGCTTTGATATAATTTAACAAAATAATATTAAAGAAGGTTTTTATGGTTGGTGTTTTTGTAAATGCTATTTCAGTTTTAATTTTAGGTTTTTTGGGATCAAAGGTTGGAAAATATTTTTCTGATAGACTTAAAAATGACGTGATGAAATTTCTCGCCCTATTAATATTGGTTGCAGGAATAAAATCTGCAAGCAAGGGACAAAGTTTGGTTGTAATTGTTTCTATTGTTTTGGGAGTTATTGTTGGATATCATTTTGATTTGGACGGAAAATTAAATAAGTTTGCATATTTTTTAAGTGATATTTTTATAAAAAACAAAAGATCTAATTTCCCAAAAGCTTTTATCAATGCTACTTTAATTATATGTGTTGGAAGTATGGGAATTATTGGCTCTATTGAGGCAGGTATTAATTCAAATAATGAAATTCTACTCTTAAAATCTATGATTGATGGCTTAACTGTTTTTTTTATGGCACAAAGTTTGGGCATTGGTGTAGCTTTTGCATCTATACCAATAATAATTTATCAAGGATTAATCGTAATTATTTCAGGTCTAATCTCTCCTGTTCTTACCAAGGAAGTTTTGGATAATATTTCTGGAGTAGGTGGCCTAAGCATCATGGCAATTGGTTTTTCAATGCTTGATCTGACAGATATAAAAATAGTAAATTCAGTACCTTCTATTTTATTTCCTATTATTTATGGCCTTGTTTTAAGTTTCTTATAGGAGGATTTATGTTAGCAGTTCTTGTTAATTTTATTTTGGTTGGTGTTTTGGGTTTTCTCGGATCAAAAATTGGTGATAAATTTTCTGAAAGCCTTAGAAATTCGATTATGAATTTTTTGGCAGCTGCCATTATAGTTATTGGTATTAGATCTTCAATGAAAGGAGATATTTTAGTAATAATTATATCTGTGGTTCTTGGTTTAATTATTGGTGAATTTTTGGGACTTGATAAGAAATTAGACAAATTATCGGAAAATATTGAGAAAAAATATATAAAAGACACAAATTCAAATTTTTCAGAAAGTTTTTTAAATGCCAGCATTCTTTTTTGCTTTGGCGCTATGGGGATAATTGGCTGCATTGAAGCAGGAGTTACAGGAGATGACCAAGTTTTGATGGGAAAGGCCTTAATTGATGGAGTTGTGGCATTTTTTATGGCCCAAAGCATGGGAATCGGCGTTTCTTTCTCTTCCTTTTCAATTTTAATCTTCCAAGCTCTTTTGGTTTTACTTGCAGGATTTTTGAGCCCACTTTTGGGAGAAGAAGTTATAAATAATATTTCAGGAACGGGAGGACTTACAATTATAGTAATTGGACTTTCCCAACTAAAATTAGTAGACTCAAAAATCGCAAATATCCTACCAGCTCTTGCAATTCCAGTAATATATGGCTTAATTTCAGGCTTACTATAAATTAAAAAATGGACCCTATGCAAAATATAAATAATCATTTTGCACAAGTTCCTTTTTTCATTCATAATATTTCCCAATCCCATATAAGGGTATAAATAAACTTGAAAAAAATATAATCGATGACCAAATTATACTTCTTGTATTTTTAAAATTAGATATAATCGGAAAAATAACCATACTTCCTATAATCCAAAATCTCAAAAATTTTAATATGGGCTTCCAATTTTTATTTGAAAAATTTACCCCAACTACATTAATCCTGAAAAATCCCTTGCTAACAAAGGAAATCTTATTTTCATCATAATAACTTGGCAGTCTTTCATCAATAAGCAAATACAGATATATAGAAAAAATCACTCCCAAAATTCCTACCGTAAGGAATTTATCAATTTCATAGTTAAATTTCCTATAAAGAAAATAATATTCTATTCCTATAAATAAAAATGCAAAAGCCAAAAACACAGCCCTTTTAAATTTTTCTTTTCCCTTATTTATTTCATCTTCTTTGTTAATTTCTACAATTTTTTCCAATAAATTTTCAACCTTTTGACTATCCTCCGTTTTTTCCTCCCTTGCTTCAAGCAAATTTACAAGTTCAACATCTAACAATTTTGCCAAGGGCATCAGAAGAGAAATATCTGGCAAAGATTGCCCTCTTTCCCACTTACTTACAGCTTGAACACTTACATACAATTTTTCAGCTATATCCTTTTGGGTCATGTTTTTTTCTTTTCTTTTTTTACTAACAAATTCACCAAAATCTTTTTTATTAATTTGTTTCATAGCTTCCTCCTTTAGAGAAATTTTAGCCTAGATAAATTTATAGTCAAGAAACTATTAGTTTAAAATGCTTCAACTATTGGTTTAATTGCTCATATTTCAATATCCTTACAAAAAAAGACTGTTACAAAAATATAAATAATCATCATTTTGCAACAGTCCTAATAAATTTATTTGTTTCTCAAATTTCTATAAGTAGAAGGATATAAAAGTAAAAGCATAGGAAATATTTCTAGTCTTCCCAAAAGCATGGCAATGGTTAGGACAAATTTTGAAAGTTTTGACATTTCAGCAAAGGTTGTAATTGGACCAAAGGCACCAAGACCTGGCCCTACATTATTAAAAGTTGTTGAAACTGCCGCAAAAGCCGTTTCAAAATCATCCATATCAATTGAAACAATCAAAAACAAAACAATAAAAATCATTATATAAATTACCAAATATTTTAAAACTGATTTTTCTGTTTCACTATCAACTTTTTTTCTATCAAGTCTATTTATAGTAATTTTTTTTGGATTCATTGACTCTTTTATTTGATTAATTCCACCTTTGACCAAAATTACAAACCTTGAAACCTTTAGTCCTCCTGCAGTTGATCCTGCACATCCACCAATAAACATAAGCATTATTATCACAGACTTGGAAAATAAGGGCCAAGTTCCAAAATCTGCTGATACATATCCAGTAGTTGTAATTATTGAAGATACTGTAAAAATAGAATTTACCAATGAATAAAATACATCCTTATAAATTGTCACAATATTTGCAAAAATAAGTCCCGCTGCAATAATAATTACAGCCAAATACCATTTTAATTCTTCACTTTTTACAGCTTCCCTAGCATTTTTGGTTACCGCATAAAAATAAATATTAAAATTCACACCAAAAACAGCCATCATTATTGCAAGAACAATTTCAATGTACCTAGAATCATAAGCACCAATTGAAATCCCCTTATTAGAAAATCCACCAGTTCCCGCAGCACCAAAGGCGTGAATTACAGATTCAAATAAATTCATTCCTCCAAAAAGAAGAAGAATAACAGTAATAATAGTCAAAACAATATACATTCCATATAAATTTCTTGCTGTATCAGATAATTTTGGAGTGATTTTTCCAAAAGTAGGTCCTGGAACCTCGCTTTGCATCAAAAGAGAAGACTCTTTGTTAGAATTTGGCAATATAGCAAGAGTAAAAACCAAAATTCCCATTCCACCAACAAAGTGAGACAAGGACCTCCAAAAAATTATAGAATGAGGCAAAATCTCAACATCAAGTGCAACAGATGCACCAGAAGTTGTAAAACCTGAAACCATTTCAAAAAACGCATCAATATAGCCGTTATAATTTGATTTAGTCAAAAACAAAGGAATAGCCCCAATCAAAGAAAACAAAACCCAGGTAAAGGCTGTAATAAACATCGCTTCCTTTGTATAAAGATGAGACGACCCATCCCCTCTTTTACTCAAAATAAATCCCAAAGCCAAAGAAAAAACAATGGGAATTACAAAATTAATCTTATCCGCAAAACTTTCCCCATAAATAAAGGCAATTGCCAAAGGCAAGGACAAAAGTCCAGCAAGAACAATTAGAAGTTTTCCAAGAGAATATTTTACAATTTTTAAATTCATGCCTACTCCAATATATCGTCGATTTCTTTAAAATCCTTGTGCTTAGTAACAACCATAACCCTATCACCAAGTTCAATCGTACTATCACCATTTGCAACCTCAATTTTATTACCCAAGCTATCTCTTGAAATTCCAACAATCAAAGTGTTAGTTTTAACATTTAAATCCTTAAGTTTTTTGCCAGTAACCTTAGAATTTTCAATTACAGTAAAATCAATCGCCTCAACCCTATCATCAGATAACCTATATAAGTTTGAAATAGATTCACCCCTAGAATTTTCCTTAGACCTCAAAAGCCTAGAGACAAAAAAAGAAGCAGATTTTTTTGGAGTTATAGTAGTATCAACATCCAAAATTCCAGTGATTTTTAAAAGTTGAGTCCTATTAACCTTGGCAATTATCTTATCAATTCCCCTCTTTTTAGCAAGAAGAGAAATTAAAATATTTTCCTCATCAATTCCAGTAAGAGCTACGACAGCATCATAATTTTCAATCCTAACCTCATCGAGAATTTCAGGATCAGTACCATCAGCGTTGATAACATCACATTCAGGTAGCCTTTCAGAAAAATCAACAGCTCTTTCTTTATTATTTTCAACAACAGTAACATTGAAATTTCTCTTAATTAAAAGCTCAGAAAGATAAAGAGCAATAGACCCACCACCAATAATCAAAACATCTTTGATATTTTTTTTATCATCAACCTGTTTTTTATAAAACTTATCAATATCCTCCTTAGGACCTGCAACATAAATTTTCTCACCAGGCTCAAGAATGTGGTTACCATTAGGAATAACAACCTGACCGTCCTTTTCACCAATAACTATAATAGTATTACCCAAAAATCCCTCAGCATTTAATTCCATCAAGGACTTATGTGCAAGCTTAGAATTTTCATCAATTTCAAGCTCAATCAAAATAACCTTAGAATCCAAAAAATTTTCAACATTAACCGCATAAGTATATTTTAGAGTTCTTTGAATTTCCTTTGCCGCAAAATATTCAGGATTAACAAGTCTATCGACTCCCATAGTCTTTCTCATAAACTCATCATCTTTTATGTATCTAGGATCACGAAGCCTTACAATAGTAGATTTCGCCCCCATTTTCTTAGCCATCATAGATGAAATCAAATTAACATCATCGTTAAAAGTCATGGCAATAAAAGCGTCACATTCATTAACATTCGCCTCATCCAAAACCTCGATATCACGACCATCACCCAAAATGCCCATAACATCATTAGAAGCCAGTAACCTTTCCAAAACATCCTTATTTTTCTCTATAACTAAAATATTGTGGCCTTCATCAGAAAGCTTACTAGTAAGATAAGAACCAACCTTACCAGCCCCTACAATAATAACATTCATAATTCCTCCTAAAGACAGAAATATCTAATAACATTGTATAATAAACACAAGAAAAAAACAAAGCACATTCGGGGTCGTTCAGTATTGACACACTTATGAATTGAATTTTTTAATTTTTTTTATAAATTTAATTTAAAATTACGAAATTTTATTTTAAATAAAATAAAGAAATTAAAAATCTATTAAATTAGGAAAAAAATTATTGAATTAACTTTTAAAATTTAAAAGGAAAAAATTTCAAAGAAAAATTAATTTAAGCAAAAGAAAAGCACCAACAAAAGTTGGTGCTAAATCTGGTGGGCCTCCAGGGACTCGAACCCTGGACCTACCGGTTATGAGCCGGGCGCTCTAACCGACTGAGCTAGAGGCCCAAACAAAACCCTATAATTTTTAATAAAAAAATTTTATGAAATAAATTCATAATTCGGTTTGTTTTTGGTGGACCTGAGTAGACTCGAACTACCGACCTCACGCTTATCAGGCGTGCGCTCTAACCTGCTGAGCTACAGGTCCATATATAAAATTTAAATGGCAGGGGTTACAGGACTTGAACCCGTGACATCCGGTTTTGGAGACCGACGTTCTACCAACTGAACTAAACCCCTACTCAAATCTCAAACAAATTAAGAAAGAGATTTATTGGTGCCCAGAGGCGGAATCGAACCACCGACACGGGGATTTTCAGTCCCCTGCTCTACCGACTGAGCTATCTGGGCATATGGCGGAGAAGGAGGGATTTGAACCCTCGCATCCCTTTTGAAAGGATCTACTCCCTTAGCAGGGGAGCCTCTTCAGCCACTTGAGTACTTCTCCAAGAAGTCAATAGATATTGACTCTTTTTTATTTGGCGGAGAGGAAGGGATTCGAACCCTTGTGAGCCGTAAGACTCTAACGGTTTTCAAGACCGCCCCGTTATGACCGCTTCGGTACCTCTCCATATTGTGGTGACCCATCGGAGATTCGAACTCCGGACACCTTGATTAAAAGTCAAGTGCTCTACCGACTGAGCTAATGGATCAATCTAGAAATACAGTGGCTAAAAATGCCTTTCTTGCCTATTTAGCTTGCCAGTATAACCACTAAATAAATTGTTAAAATATTAATGGTGACCCATCGGAGATTCGAACTCCGGACACCTTGATTAAAAGTCAAGTGCTCTACCGACTGAGCTAATGGATCAAATTTGGCTGGGATAGCAGGACTCGAACCTACGCATACCAGAGTCAAAGTCTGGTGCCTTACCGACTTGGCTATATCCCAATATGGCGCGCCTGAGAGGAGTCGAACCTCTGACACACGGATTAGAAGTCCGTTGCTCTATCCAGCTGAGCTACAGGCGCTTAATGGAGCGGGTGAAGGGAATCGGACCCTCGCAACCAGCTTGGAAGGCTGGGGCTCTACCACTGAGCTACACCCGCAAATTGGTGGGGAAGAGCGGATTCGAACCACTGAAAGCTAAGCTAACGGATTTACAGTCCGTCCCATTTGGCCAACTCTGGAACTTCCCCAAATTTGTATTTCACAAGTATATATTATAGCATAAACTATAATTTTATTCAATTTTATTTCACAATAAAATTGGAGCTGATGATAGGACTTGAACCTACAACCTATTGATTACAAATCAATTGCTCTACCAATTGAGCTACATCAGCACATTGGATCTCTACTGAAATCCAAATGGCGACTTAGATGGGATTCGAACCCACGACCTCCGCCGTGACAGGGCGGCATTCTAACCAGCTGAACTACTAAGCCATAAAAGGTTAAAATAATAAAAAATGTATTGGTGGAAGTAACAGGGCTCGAACCTGTGACCCCCTGCTTGTAAGGCAGATGCTCTCCCAACTGAGCTATACTTCCATATGGTGACCCTACAGGGTTTGAACCCTGTCCCCTGTGGGGTTTAAAATCTGAAAGATTTTAAATCTTCAAGATGAGCCCTTGGGCGAATCTGAAGAACAATACCGCCGTGACACGGTGGTTTCCCTCTAAAACGAAGGATAAATCTTTTTTTGATTTTAAAATTAAAATGGTGACCCTACCGGGATTTGAACCCGGGATACCGCCGTGAAAGGGCGATGTCTTAACCGCTTGACCATAGGGCCTCAATTAATATTATATTTAAAAAACATACTTTTTTAATCTTGCAGCAAGCTGCAAATGTCTTAGTCGCTTGTTGACAAAGTTGTTTACAACTTTGAAACACCGCGACATCTGACCTATCAACAATTTATTTCATAAATTGGGTTAGGATCATGAACCGCTTGACCATAGGGCCATATATTATTTTGTTATTTAAAAAATATGGTTGCGGGAGTAGGATTTGAACCTACGACCTCCGGGTTATGAGCCCGACGAGCCACCAAGCTGCTCCATCCCGCGATAATGGTGCCGAGAATCGGAATCGAACCGATACGGTGTTTGACCACCGCAGGATTTTAAGTCCTGTGCGTCTGCCAGTTCCGCCACCCCGGCATATGGCGCTCAGGGTGGGGCTCGAACCCACAACCTACCGGTTAACAGCCGGGTGCTCCACCATTGAGCTACCTAAGCACATACAATATGTATAATTATAAAATATTAAATTTACTTTGTCAAAATTTCTTACAAATTTTGTGAAGAAATAATCTTCACAAAAAAGTAAGTTTGGCAACTTCCTAGTCTCCCGGGAGGTCTCCCTCCGAGTACCATCGGCGTTAGAAGGCTTAACTTCTGTGTTCGGTATGGAAACAGGTGTATCCCTTCTGCCATTGTCACCACGTAATTATTATACTTTTTTAACCTTTTTAATTAATAGCTATAAATATTTCCAGTCAAGATATAAAGTTTAGTATCCATTAGCTTAATACATTACTGCACTTACACCTTGGACCTATCTAAGGTATTTTCTTTACCTACTCTGAGAAATCTTATCTTGAGGCATGCTTCGTACTTAGATGCTTTCAGTACTTATCATTCCCGCACTTAGCTACCGAGCCATGCTAGTGGCCTAACAACTCGTACACCATTGGTGCGTCCATCCCGGTCCTCTCGTACTAAGGACAGCTCCTCTCAAATTTCTTACGCCCACGCTGGATAGGGACCGAACTGTCTCACGACGTTCTGAACCCAGCTCGCGTGCCTCTTTAATGGGCGAACAGCCCAACCCTTGGGACCTACTCCAGCCCCAGGATGAGACGAGCCGACATCGAGGTGCCAAACCTCCCCGTCGATGTGGACTCTTGGGGGAGATAAGCCTGTTATCCCCGGGGTAGCTTTTATCCGTTGAGCGATGGCCCTTCCATGCGGTACCACCGGATCACTAAGTCCGTCTTTCGACTCTGCTTGAGTTGTAGCTCTCGCAGTTAAGCTCGCTTGTGCCTTTATACTCTACGAATGGTTTCCGTCCATTCTGAGCGAACCTTTGAACGCCTCCGTTACTTTTTAGGAGGCGACCGCCCCAGTCAAACTGCCCAACTGACAATGTCCCATGCCCTGATTCAAGGGCTATGGTTAGAACTTTGATATTAAAAGGTTGGTATCCCACCAGTGACTCCATCTAGATTGGCATCCAGATTTCCAAGTCTCCCAACTATCCTGTACATTTAATCTCAAAATCCAATATCAGCCTACAGTAAAGCTCCACGGGGTCTTTCCGTCCTAGCGTGGGTAAGTCGCATCTTCACGACTACTACAATTTCACCGGATCCTTTGTTGAGACAGTGCCCAAATCGTTACACCTTTCGTGCGGGTCGGAACTTACCCGACAAGGAATTTCGCTACCTTAGGACCGTTATAGTTACGGCCGCCGTTTACTGGGGCTTAAGTTCTAGCCTTCGATTGCTCTAAGCCTTCCCCTTAACCTTCCAGCACCGGGCAGGTGTCAGCTCCTATACTTCATCTTGCGATTTTGCAGAAACTTGTGTTTTTGGTAAACAGTCGCTTGGGCCTGGTTTCTGTGGCCTGATCGCTCAGGCTCCCCTTCTCCCGAAGTTACGGGGACATTTTGCCGAGTTCCTTAACAAAGGTTCTTCCGCGCGTCTTGGTATTCTCTACCTCCCTACCTGTGTCGGTTTTGGTACGGGCGCTTTGGTCTGGATAGTGACTTTTCTTGGCAACCTGGAATCATCAACTTCTCTACTTATGTTTTCGATACCTATGGGCTTTCAGAATTTTTGAAAAGCGGATTTGCCTACTTTTCTTCCTACGGCTTTAGACCATCATCCATCGGATGGCTTTGATTATCCTTTTGCGTCATCACGTCTCTCTTAACGACTTCAAGCGGTACAGGAATATAAACCTGTTATCCATCGCCTACGCCTTTCGGCCTTGGCTTAGGTCCCGACTTTCCCTGAGGGGACGAGCCTTGCTCAGGAGTCCTTAGGGTTTCGACGGGAGTGATTCTCACACTCCTTCTCGCTACTCATGCCAGCATTCTCTCTTGTATTAAATCCACTTTTGCTTGCGCCTTGGCTTCGTCTCTAATACAATGCTCCTCTACCACTAATAGAGGTATTAAGTTTAGCTATGAGTCCTAGTTTTTCTATCTTTTACCAATAATTTTTAGTTAATATTTCTTATGATACCTACTTTGACTTTAGACTTGTGTTTTTTGAATATTCTTCTTTAATTTCTTATCTTAATATCCTATCTTTATGTCTGCGTCTGAAATTTGTATTTCTTTTTTAATCTCTTCTGTTTTTGTTAAATATTTCCTAGTCTCATTTGTAAACTTAATCCCTCTATTAATCCGAAGCTTCGGTATTGAATTTAGCCCCGTTCATTTTCGGCGCAAACCCACTTGACCAGTGAGCTATTACGCATTCTTTAAATGCATGGCTGCTTCTAAGCCAACGTCCTGGTTGTCTTAGTAGATTCACATCCTTTTCCACTTAATTCAAATTTTGGGACCTTAGCTGTCGGTCTGGGCTGTTTCCCTTTCGACTTAGAAGCTTATCCCCCTAAGTCTGACTCCCTGACTTGATTTTTTGGCATTCGGAGTTTGATAGGTTTTGGTACGGTAATCCGCCCTAGACCATTCAGTGCTCTACCTCCTAAAATCTTAGGTCAGAGGCTAGCCCTAAAGCTATTTCGAGGAGAACCAGCTATCTCCGGGTTCGTTTGGTTTTTCGCCCCTATCCACAGTTCATCCGATGCGTTTTAAACCGCACCCGGTTCGAGCCTCCATTGAATTTTACTTCAACTTCACTCTGACCATGGATAGATCACCCGGTTTCGGGTCTATTCTAACTTACTTTGGCCCTATTAAGACTCGCTTTCGCTACGGCTTCTGATCTTAAATCATTAACCTCGCAATTTAGAATAACTCGCTGGCCCATTCTACAAAAGGTACGACATCACGTTCGTTCACGCTCTGTCTGCTTGTAGGCACTAGGTTTCAGGTTCTATTTCACTCCCCTTTCGGGGTTCTTTTCACCTTTCCCTCACGGTACTTGTTCACTATCGGTCACATGTTAGTATTTAGCCTTAGGGGATGGGCCCCCTATCTTCACACCGGGTTACTCGTGCCCGGTGATACTTTCCCTCTCGTTTAGTAATGCTTTCGCCTACAAGACTTTCACTTTCTTTGGTTTATCTTTTCAGATAATTCGACTAACATTACCAAATCGCTAATGAGTTAGGCTCTTTTCCTTTCGCTCGCCGCTACTTAGAAAATCGATGTTTCTTTCTTTTCCTCCTGCTACTTAGATGTTTCAGTTCGCAGGGTGTCGCCTTACTAAGCTATGTATTCACTTAGTAATGATTGTGTCTTCCACAACCGGGTTGCCCCATTCGGAGACCTAGGGGTCAATGCTTTTTGTGAGCTTTCCCTAGTTTTCGTTCACTTACGTCCTTTTTCGCCTTCATGTGCCAAGGCATCCACCTTGTGCCCTTT
>NZ_LN913015.1 GCF_001487145.1 Anaerococcus rubeinfantis | reverse complement strand
TTTTAGATCAAAAATAAGAAAGAAAACAAAAAAAGATTTTGTAAAAGAAACAGTACATGCAGGCGCAATAAAGGATACATACGGTTCACTCGGACTACCAATATATCAAACATCAACCTTTATATTCGATAACGCAGAACAAGGCGGAAGAAGATTTGCCCTAGAAGAAGAAGGATTTATCTACTCAAGACTAGGAAATCCAACAAACGATGCCCTAGAAAAAAAACTAGCAGCCCTTGAAGGAGCAGAAGCAGCAGTATCAACATCATCAGGAATGGGAGCAATCACATCATCAATCTGGCCATTCATAAAAGCAGGCGATCATATTCTGGCATGCGGAACACTTTACGGCTGTACATTTGCTTACCTAAACGAAATAAAAAAATTTAACATAGACGTAGAATTCATAGACATGACAGACCTAGAAGAAGTCAAAACACACCTAAAAGAAAACACAAGAATAGTATATCTAGAAACACCAGCAAACCCAACACTCGACGTAATAGATATAGAAGAAGTAGTAAAACTAGCAAAAGAAAACTCAAAAGATACCCTAGTAATAGCAGACAATACCTTTGCAACCCCATACCTACAAAATCCATTAAAACTAGGAGTAGACATAGTAGTACACTCAGCAACCAAATACCTAAACGGACACGGCGACGTAATAGCAGGATTTTCATGCGGATCAAAAGAATTAATGACCCAAGTAAGACTAGTAGGCCAAAAAGACTTCACAGGCTCAGTCCTATCAGCCCACGATGCATTCCTAATCTTTAGAGGAATGAAAACCCTCGAAGTAAGAATGAAACAACACGTAGCAAACACCAAAAAGGTTGTAGAAGCCTTACAAAAACACAAAAACGTAGAAAAAGTATACTATCCAGGCCTATAAGATTTCAAAAACCACGAAGTAGCCAAAAAACAAATGAAAGACTACGGAGCAATGGTAACCTTCGAAGTAAAAGGCGGAATCGAAGCAGGAAGATGCGTAATGAACAACGTAAAACTATGTTCATTAGCAGTAAGCTTGGGCGATGCAGAAACCCTAATCGAACATCCAGCAACAATGACCCACTCAACCTACACAGAAGAAGCCCTAAAAGAAGCAGGAATAGCCCCAGGCTTAATCAGACTATCAGTAGGCCTAGAAGATGCAGACGAAATAATAGAAGATTTAAACCAAGCCTTAGACCTTATATAAAAATTATATGGAAAATCTCCCTTATGGGGAGGTTTTTTATTTTTACTTACTTTTACTATGAGATCTCTCCGTGCAGTCGCTTTGCTCCTTTAGTCGAGATGGGTTTGGATGCGCTTATTTTTTCTAAAGTTCATATCTTTTAATTATCTATTTTTTTCATTTTATATTTTAAATTTTGAAATTAATATAGAGAAGATTATAACAATTCGAAGATGTTAAATACATAACTTAATAGCCCATCTCGAGCCTTGTCGAGAGATCTCTTGGTTTTATTTGGATTTTTTTTATTTTTCCATTGGGATTTCTTCGTTATATTTTATTATTTTACTAAATATTCCAATGAGATCTCTCCGCTCGTTACACACGATGAATCGGGATAAACAACCGAAATCAACGGTTGTTTATCTGGTCGAGATGGGTTTATCGTGTGCTTGATTTATTACTAAAGTTTATTTTTTTGTTATCTATCTTTAATTATGTTTATGATTTCTAATTATCTTTTTGGATTTTAAAATTAATATTAGAGAGATTATAACAATTCGAAGGCATAGAGCACATAAATCAATTACCCATCTCGAGCGAAGTCGAGAGATCTCTTGGTTTTATTTGGATATTTTATTTAACTTTTCATTGGAATATTTTCCTTATATTTTTATATTTTGCTTACTTTTACAATTGCCTATCTCCTTTGCTTTTTTTTGATATAGCCGATTGATTTATTATTTAATTTCTAAAATAAATTTTAAATTCTTTTATAAAAAAATCGTATTGGATTTTCCAATACGATTTTTAACTTTTACTTTATTTTATCTTCTAGTTTTTCTTTTTTCTTGAAAATACTGCTATAACTGCTGCTACTACTGCAACTGCTATTATTATCAATGATTTGTTTGATTTGTTTTCTGATTTTTTTGTGCCTTCTTCATTACTTGATGAATCTGAAGATGCTTTTTCATTTGATTCAGATTTTTCTTCTTCTTTTCCTTCTTCTTGGTATTTTATTGAAGATTTTTCTGTTTCAAATACGTACTTGTCGTCTTCTTCTTTTACATCAATTTTGTCATCTTTTGATCCGAATGCAACTTCTTTTTCAAAGGCTTTTTTAGGAACTGAGATTTTTACTGGATTATTTAATTTATCTACAGCTTCTCCGTAAGAGTCTACTATTTCGATTTTTCCACCTTTTTCATCTTCATCTGGTGTAACTTGTAGATTCAAAGCTTTATCGCTTGTGTCTTTTTTGACATCCATTGTTGTATCTGTGAAGTTTTCAGTAGCTCTTCTTCCGTAGAAGGTGTAGGTGTAGTCGTTTTTCTTTAGGTAATCTTTGTATTTTTCCTCAAGATCTTTGTTGAAACCTTTTAATAAATCAAATGATTTTTGAGCTTCTTTCTTGTTCTTTTCTGTTGGATCTTTTTCTCCGGAAACTTTTGTATTTGCTATTTGATCTTTTTCAAATTTGTCGATTTCTGGAGTGATATCTTTCATGAAGTCTTCTCTGTTTGCTTCTACCATGTGTAAGGTATCCATTGCCAACCAATAGTGTGAATTTTCTTTGTCTGGGTCGTTTGTTTCGTTTGAAACTTTATCGATTGAACCTTCTTGGTTTGGATAATAAGCAACGTATGGTTGAACGAGTGGTGAACCAAGTGTTAACCACATTATTCCAGGATTTGTTGCTTCTGCATTTTCTCCGACTTGGAAGATGTGTGATTCCATAGTATTTCTATTTCCTATTGGATAAGAATCATCTCTTCCCCTATCGTTTGCTTTGATATCAAAGTTTTCAAGTCTGTTTCTTGTAAAGTCCATTACGTTTTTAACTGAAATTGAAGATTTTTCAGCATCTTGTAAAAATTCGTAAGTTTCAGTTTTCATATCAATATCTGAATCAGGATTTAAGAATTTGATTCCAGATGCAACTCTTGAACGGTTTGATGGTGAAAGTTCTTTTTCTGCATAAGATTTTGCAAGATCAATTACTCTTTCATCTTCATTTCCTTCGAAAGTATTTGCTTTTTTAGCTGTTTCAAAAATTCCCTTTGAATAAAGATAATTTTCATCTTCACTCATTATATAGTTATCACTTTCTTCGCCCTTTGTAAGTTCTGCTTCATTGAGCCAGAATGTGTTAGGGAAAACTGAGAATTTATCTTTAGGATATTTCATTGCAACAAATTCGTGACCAGAATAAATTTCTACATACCATAAATCAGTTTTATCAGAAACTACAAGAGCATTTCCCTCAGCTGCTCCCTTTGTAGCTACTTCATCAGCCAATAATTTTACAGCATCCAAAGCATTATCTGCACTTGATAAAATTACTGTTGTCATTATAGCTTCAGAAATTCCTATAGGTTTTCCTTCTTCTTCTCCGTCAAGATATGGGTCAACTTTTTGAATATCTTCATTTGCAGAAGCAGAAACTGTCATATCAGCGATAAGACCTTTTTCGTTATAACCTGCTTCATCAAAATAACCATATTCTGGAGTAGTATCGCTTATTGATGTAAAACGATAAGAATCGTGTGGAAGTTCAAATTCATATCCACCTTTTTCTGCATAAGAAACATCTACAAGTTTCTCTCCCTTTTTGTACTTACCAGCTTCATTGATTTTGTAAACCTTGTTGTGGTTTACTTCCAAATCCTCTGTACGACCAAAAATTGTAGTACCATCTTCGGTCAAATCACTACCAACTATAACGCCTGTACAAGCCTTTGCAGGCAAGGCAAGAGCAGTAAATAAAAATACTGCACTAAGTGCAAAAACACATAATTTATTAAATATTTTCATAGTGTACCTCCAAATCATATTATAAAACAATAAAAGGAATTAGACAAACGTTACCAAAAATAATTTTTGTTCTTTATTTCTTTATTGGAATTAGTAAATTTCTTAAAAATTAGGAGATTTTTCAAAAAATTTATAAGAAAAATTTAAGAAAATAGCTTATCTTTCTAAAATATTATTACAAAAAAATCTTTCATTTTCATAAAAAAATTAAAATATTTAAATTATCAAAAAGCAGAATAATAGATTAAAACAAGGAGGAAAAATAAAATTTGATTAAAAAGAAATTTATTAAAAAATTTCAAAAAAATTAAAAAAATTTTTAAAATAATGTTTAGAATCGATTTCACTGGGTATCATTATAATAACAGAAGATAATACTTCTGATAGTCCACTAGCATGGATATAAAAAAGCTTAGAATTTATAGTAATATAGAAGAGATTTTAAAACTATAAAGGTATTTAGCTATAAGAATTTAAATGGATTTAAAATCTGAAATCTTATATTATACAACTTTACAATTGTGGAGATTTATTTAAAAAAAGCAAATAATATAGGTTTTCGTGGAAAAAGTGGTGGAAATTAATTGTAAAAGTAGAGCCATCTGACATTTTTCTAAAAGATTTGTTTATAGACTAAATAAAAAGCAAGCTAACAATTGAATAGATAAAAGTTTTGTTAGGAGGAAGTTTTCCCATAAAATAAAAAAATATACAAAAATTGTCAAAGTGCTGAGATATTTAATATATAAAATTTAAATATGAAAAGAGAAAGGACATAAGAGTGATTGAACCAAAATCAGAAAGCTGTGCTAGTGGACATATAAAATAAATCGACTTTAAATTGTAAAGAAAGTTTAAAGTCGATTTTTTTTGTTCCAAATTTTAAATTTTTGATTTTTATATTAAAAAATTATGAGAATTTCTTCCTATAGACAAGTTGATTGATCAAAAATAAGAAAGAAATTACAAAAAGATTTGTAAAAGAATCAGTATTATTTGTAAAAGGTAAAATCATATCAAGTAAAAGATATATTATAAAGGCCATTAGGGTGTGAGAGCAGGTTTTATTAAAAATTTTCCTATCCCTATCATCACCAAAACTGAATTTTGACAATAAAAGGAAATTTACTATTGCTATTATTATTAAAATTACTATAAAAATTACACTTGTTTTCATAAAAAATCCTTTCTTTTTCTCTATTTATAGAATATTATAGATAAAAAAAGATGTCAAATTCAATTACATAAGCAGAAAAGAGAAAAAAGATGAGAAATTTAACAAAAAAACAAATTCTTTACGACTTTGATTTAGAAAATGATGATTTAGTTGAAAATAAAAATATTTTTTTAAATATGAAATTTAAAGAAGAATCCTTGACCTACAATCTTTATCCAACTTCTATAATTGGCTGTGGAAAAAATCTTATTGTAAAGTCGGATAATAAAGAACTTTTAGAAAAATTAAAAAATGAACTGGGAGATTTTCCATCAGAATGGTTTTTTGAATATGAAAATATTTATAAAATAGTTAAAATCATTGGAAAATATGGTCAAAAAATTGTAAATTATGGTCCAGTATTTGAGCCTAATAAAAATTTCAAAAAAATTGAAGGTCCCTTTAAATTTGAAAAAATCGACCTTAAAAATTCTGAAAAATACAAAAAATATAAATTTGTATTTGATTTTGATGACCCTTATTTTAATTCGAAATTTGCCTATGCCTATTATGATGGTAAAAAATTAATAGGATTGGGATCTTTTAGCAAAAATTCTAAATATTTTTGGGAATTTTCCTGTCAAAAATTTTCCAAAGATCAAAAATATAAGAAAATTATGGCTTATATGCTAAACAATATGACCTATGAAATTTTAAAAAATAATAAAGAAGTGTTGCCAATTACAGCAAGTCAATTTTCCCACATAGATTCAATGAACCTATCCATAAATTCAGGTTATAGACTTGCTTTTACTTTTATGTCAATTGATAGAAAGTAAAATTTTATAGTGTTATATAAAGAAGGAATTAAATCTTTTATAAATTTTCAATTAAGATAAAAATATTAAAGAGGCTTATGGCCTCTATTTTTCTTGAAATTTTTAAAAAATTCCTATATAATTATAGGACATTAAGAGTCTAAAAGAAGGAGGGGCTATGGACATTTTAGAAAAGTTGGAGATTTTGACTGATGCTGCTAAATATGATGTGTCTTGTTCTTCTTCGGGATCTAATAGGAAAAATTCTTCAAAAGGTTTGGGCAATGGCCATGTTTCTGGTATTTGTCATTCTTGGAGTGAGGATGGAAGGTGTATTTCTCTTTTAAAAATTTTATTTACCAATAAGTGCGTGTATGATTGTGAGTATTGTATAAATAGGTCATCAAATGTCACAAAGAGGGCAGAGTTTAGTCCAAGAGAAGTTGCAGATCTTACTATAAATTTTTATAGGAGAAATTATATTGAGGGTTTATTTTTATCATCTGGGGTAATAAAAAATCCAAATTATACAATGGAGCTTTTGATAAAAACTGCGGATATTTTGAGAAATGAATACCATTATAATGGTTATATTCACATGAAATCAATCCCGGGGGCTGATTCTGATTTGGTCAAAAAAATGGGGCTTTTGGTTGATAGGATGAGTATAAATGTAGAGCTTCCTACAGAAAAATCTCTAAAAATCCTAGCTCCCCAAAAATCTATAAGGCAAATTGAATCTTCTATGACTTATGCCAAGGAAAAAATCGTCCAAAGAAAAAATGAAATAAAATTATACAGGCACACGCCCAAATTTCTTCCAGCGGGTCAAACAACTCAAATGATAATCGGAGCAGCTGAAGAAAGTGATTTTGATATAGTGACTAGGGCAGAAAATTTGTATGATGCTTATTCGTTAAAAAGGGTTTTTTATTCAGCTTTTGTTCCGGTTGTAAAAAGTGAATTTACCAAAGATGTAAAAAAAGCGCCTCTTTTAAGAGAGCACAGGATCTACCAAGCTGATTGGCTTTTGAGATTTTATGGCTTTAAATCTTCAGATTTATTAAATGAAGAAAATAAAAATTTTGACCTAAGAATAGATCCTAAGACAGATTGGGCTATAAATAATATTGGAAAATTTCCTATGGAAATAAACAAGGCAAGCTTCTATGATTTAATGAAAATTCCAGGAATTGGGAGAGTTTCCGCGAGAAAAATTGTAAATGCAAGAAAATACAGAAAACTTGAATATTACCACTTAAAAGCTTTAAACATTTCTGTAAAAAAAGCCAGGAATTTTATTACAGTCAACGGCAAATACCAAGGTATAAAATTTAAGAACCAAAAAGATTTGAAGGATAGGATGAGCCTTTCTGACCCAAAATCTTTTGAGCAGTTGTCATTTTTTGGGTAAAATATGAAAATTATTATATATGATGGGTCATTTGAGGGATTTTTGACGGCGGTTTTTATCTCTTACAAGGACCTATTTAAAATAAAAATTGAAAATGAAAAAGATCAAATTTCTTTTCTTGACCAAAAATTAATCAAAACGGATTTTGAAAAGGCGAAAAGGGTGGAAGATTCTATAAAGAAAAATTTTTCTGTAGAATTTTTTTATCAAATAAAAATAGCCTTTAAATCTGATTATAAAAATAAGGAGACTATAATCGCAAGGCTAATTAAGCTTATCTTTTTAAAGGGTGAAAAATTTATAAATTCAACCAACAAATACGCCATAGCCTTTAATAAAATGATAAAAAATTATACAAGTGAAGCCCATGCTTTAAAGGGGCTTTTGAGATTTAGGGAAATTCAAGAAGGATTTTTATTTGCTCAATACGAATCTCATAACTATATTTTGGAAGATCTTTCAAGGCATTTTCTGGAAAGAATGCCCAAGGAAAAATTTATTATTTACGATAAAAATCGAAAAAAAGCCTTTATTTCGATTTTTGGAAATGTTGAAGTGGTAGAAATTTTAAATCTTTCTATAGAAGAAAGCGATGAAGAGAAATTTTTCAAAGATTTATGGATAGGATTTTATGATTCTATTTCCATAAAAGAGCGAAAAAACAAAAAACTTATGATTTCAAATATGCCAAAAAAATATTGGAAATATTTGCCAGAAAAAAATAGGATAAAGTGATAAGAGGAGTTAAAGCTCCTCAGACTATTGACAAACTCAATTTTCACCCATTTCGAGCGAACGTAGTGAGTCGAGAAATCTCATGAGATCTCTCCATGCGTTCGTTTCACTCACACTAAAACATATTTGCTCCGCAAACTTTTTCGTGCTTTCGCATTTAGTTTTAGGGATAAATATGCCAAATCAAGGCATATTTATCTAGTCGAGATGGGTTTTAGCGTAATTTAATTTTTAAATCGTTAATGAATTATTAAACTGACTTTGTATACGCTCTGAGGAGTTAAAGCTCCTTTTTTTATTTGCAAATAAAATCAAAAGATTTATAAAGAAGTTTTATTGGATTTTATTCGGGTAGTATTTTAATATATAGGAGGATGATATGAAAAAACAAATAGAAATACCTGTATTTATTTTGGGACTTGCGATTTGGCTTATATCTTTATTTTTACCAGTCCATAGTTTGGAATTTATGCTTGGAAATGGATTAAGACCTATTGGACTTGCAACTATTTTCATTTGTCCAATTTTGGGGATAATAGGAATGATTTTTTCTATAAAAAATAAAAATATAATTTTGTCATTTTTGAATATTTTATTAATTTTAGCTTTTCCAATAACTATGGTAATGGGATACAATTTCTTATAATATTTTAAATTAATTATCCATCTTGATTTGATAAAACATAGGATTTTAATCGAATTAAGGTGGATTTTTTGTTCTTTAATATTTTATCAATAGATAAGACTTGTTAGGGTAAAAATTTATAAGGAGGAAATATGAATTATTTAGATTTAATTAGAAATAGGCATTCTGTTAGAAAATTTAAAGATTTGAAAATTGAAGAGAAAAAAAAGAATAAAATTAAGGAAAAAGTAAAAATCCTTAATGAAAAAGTAGGGCTCAATTTTCAAGTCTTTTTTGATGAGCCTAAGTGTTTTAAATCAAAAATTTTCACCTATGGATCTTTTAAAAATGCGAATAATTATATAAGCTTAGTTGGAGAAAAATCTTCGGATTTGGATGAAAAAATTGGATATTTTGGACAAGATTTGCTTTTGTATTTAGAAAACTTGGGCCTAAGCACTTGTTGGGTTGGTCTTACTCATGGAAAGTCTATGGCAAAAATAAATAAAAATGAAAAAGAACTTTGCCTTATTGCCTTTGCTTATGGGGATGAAAAGGGAAATATTCATAAATCTAAAGATGATCATATCTTATCAAACATAAAAGAATTTGATAATGAAAAAAATAGGATAATTTTAGAATTTTGTAAACTTGCCCCAACAGCTTTAAACCAACAAAAATTTTATCTTGAATTTAAAGATGATGGGTCTTATGATTTGATTAGAAAGATTGGTCCTTATTCAAAAGTTGATTTTGGAATAATAAAATATCATTTGGAATTAGCAGAAAAATATTTGGGAGAGAAAAATGAAGGATAGGACAGTAAATTTTCAAATTATTGGAGCAAGCCTTGCGTATATTCTTGTAATGATAATATCGCGGATAAAAAAACTAGACACTAGCGGTCCAAATGCAATATTTTCAAGTATGATTTTGTTTGGAATGGTTTATAAAACTTTTATAAAAAAAGAAAAACTTAGTAAAAGCGAGTATTTTTTTAAAAATTTAATGATGATTGGTTTTGCTATTATTATGATTGCAAGTTTTCATGATTTATTATATTAAAATATCAATCATAGATTATTAAGTTCAAATAGTTTTGTCCAAAAAATTATTTCCTATTATAAGAGCTTACTGCATGGTATTAAATCAAGAAATTTATAAATTTTGGATTAATTTTGTTTTAAAGTAAAAATTTTTAGGAAAATGTTATGAAATTTCATTTGAAAATTAAAAATAAATAGAATTTGTTTAGAAATTTTTTGTATTAAAATATAAAAGCTTTAAGAAATCTTTTAAAATAGAGGATTATTTTTGGAAAAAATTTAAAAAATAATTTAAAAAAAGCTTGATTTTTATAATTTTATATGATATAGTGAATTTACGGAAACGATACCGAAAATAGTTTGCCTTATTTTTTTATAAAGTAAATTTTAAAATCAAAAAAAATAAGAGAAATATGAAAAAATTTTTAGGGCTTTCTTTTGAAATTATTTTTGGTTAGGAAAAAATAAAAATGGAGGGAAATTTTTATGAAATTAAAGAAAACGTTATTAGGAGCTGCTTTGGTGCTAGCATCTACTCTTACTCTTACATCTTGTGGACAAAAAAATGATGCTGACAACAATTCTAACGCAGCAAGCGGAGAAAGTGCAAAAGGTTCTGTTTATTATTTAAACTTTAAACCTGAAGTTGAGGAAGTTTGGAACAAAATTGCAAAAACTTATACAGATGAAACTGGTGTTCCTGTAAAAGTTGTAACTGCCGCAAGTGGTACTTATGAATCTACTTTGAAAGCAGAAATTACTAAAAAAGATGCTCCAACTCTTTTCCAAATAAATGGTCCTATTGGCTATCAAAATTGGAAAGATTATACAAAAGATTTGAAAGATTCTGAGCTTTATAAACATCTTATTGACAAAGAACTTGCTGTTAAAGATGGGGATGGAGTTTTTGGTATTCCTTATGTAGTTGAAGGATATGGAATAATCTACAACGATGCAATCTTACAAAAATATATTGGTCTTGACGGTGCAAAAATTAAAAGCGTTGATGAGATTAATAATTTTGAAAAATTAAAAGAAGTTGCTGAGGATATGCAAGCTAAAAAGAAAGATCTTGGAATTGATGGTGCTTTTGCTTGTACATCTTTAAAACCAGGTGAAGACTGGAGATGGCAAACTCACCTTGCAAACTTACCAATTTATTATGAATATAAAGACAACAAGGTAAAGGATATGGATGAAGTTAAATTCAAATATGCTGAAAATTTCAAAAATATCTTTGATCTTTATATAAAGAATTCTACAGTTGAAGCAAATGCTTTAACAGGAAAAGCTGTAACAGATTCTATGGCTGAATTTGCACTTGAAAAAGCAGCATTTGTTCAAAATGGTAACTGGGCATGGAGCCAAATTTCTGAAGTTAATGGAAATAAGGTAAAAGAAGAAAATATTAAATTTTTACCAGTTTATACAGGTGTTAAGGGCGAAGAAAAACAAGGAATTTGTATTGGAACTGAAAACTTCTTCTCTGTAAACTCAAAAGCTAGTGAAGAAGACCAAAAAGCAACAGAAGAATTTTTAACTTGGTTATTTACATCTGAAAAAGGAAAAGAATTTGTAACAAAAGATCTTGGATTCATTTCACCATTTGATACATTTGAAGAAAAAGACCAACCATCAGATCCACTCGCAAAAGAAGTTGTAAAATATATGTCTGATGAAGACTTATACAATATTGACTGGAACTTTACATCATTCCCAAGTCAAGCTTTCAAAGATTTCTTTGGTCAAGCTCTAGGACAATATGCTTCTGGAGAAATGAAATGGGATGAAGTAAAAGATGCTTTCGTTAATACTTGGAAAGATGAAAAAGCTGCTGTAGAAAAATAAACACTTGCAGCCACAAAGATTATATATAATCTATTTAGATAAAATAATAGTCTGAATGTATGCTGGTTTGATTTAAAAATCACTTCTACATTCAGACTTTTTTTAAAAAATCCATAAAGGAGGTTTTTATGGAAAAAATATTGAAAAAATATTTCCCATTTTTTGTATTACCTACTTTTTTAGTATTTTGTATTGTTTTTATCATTCCTTTTATTTTGGGAATTGGACTTTCTTTTACAAAATTTACCACAATTTTTAATTCTGAGTTTGTAGGTTTTCAAAATTATGTAACAGCCTTTTCAAGTGGACAAAGGTTTGGGAGAGCTTTTATTTTTACAGTATTATTTACAATTGTTTGTGTAATTTCTATAAATATTATAGCTTTTGCCCTAGCTGTCGTTCTTACAAGAAAAATTAAAGGGAAAAATTTATTTAGAACTGTATTTTTTATGCCAAACTTAATCGGTGGAATCGTACTTGGTTATACTTGGCAAGTTATGATTGATTCATTTTTATTAAAATTTGGACAAACACTTTTGGCAGATCAAAAATATGGATTTTGGGGCTTGGTTATCCTTATGAATTGGCAATTAATTGGTTATATGATGGTAATTTATATAGCAGGACTTCAAAATGTCCCACAAGCCTTAATTGAAGCTGCAGAAATTGATGGGGCAAGCAAGTGGCAAACTTTAAAATCAATTACTATTCCTATGGTTATGCCATCAATTACTATTTGTACATTTTTAACTTTGACAAACAGTTTTAAATTATACGATCAAAACCTTGCCTTGACAGCGGGGGCTCCTATGTATAAAACAGAAATGCTTGCTATGAATATAGTCGACACTATGTTTTCAAGAAATGGATTTGAAGGAGTTGGACAAGCAAAAGCGGTTATTTTCTTTATTATAGTAGCAGCCATTGCCTATCTTCAAATCAGAGTTACCAGAGAAAAAGAGGTGGAACATTAAATGAAAGAGAAAACTATAAATTCAATTTTATTTGTAATAATGTTGGTTCTATTAGGAATTTTCCTATTTCCTATTGGTTTTATTCTTATTAATTCTTTCAAGGGAAGATTTTTTATAAGCGATTCACCATTTAGCCTTCCAAAAGGAGAATCCTTTGCAGGTCTTGAAAATTATGTTTCAGGACTTGCAAGAACAGGATTTTTCCAAGCAGCTGGTTGGTCATTTTTTATAACAATAATCTCAGTTTTTGTAGTTGTACTTTTATCAGCGATGACTGCATATTATTTGACAAGAGTTAAAAATAAATTCACACAAGTAATTTATTATTTGTTTGTTTTTTCAATGATAGTTCCTTTCCAAATGGTTATGTTTCCAACTATAAAAGTTGCAGACTTTCTACATTTAAACAATCCAATTGGTATGGTTGTTTTATATTTGGGATTTGGAAGTGGACTTTCAGTATTTATGTTTTCAGGTTTTATAAAATCAATTCCAATAGAAATCGAAGAGGCCTCAATGATAGATGGATGTTCGCCAATAAAACATTTCTTCTATATAATTCTTCCGATTTTAAAACCAACAGCAATTACAGTTGCAATTTTAAATACCATGTGGATTTGGAATGACTACCTACTTCCTTACCTTGTAATTGGAGTAAGCACACCATACAAAACAATTCCAGTTGTAATTCAAATGCTTGTAGGAAGTAACGGTAATAAAGACTTGGGGGCTATGATGGCTATGCTTGTTCTTAGTATGTTGCCAGTTATTGTATTCTATTTGACCATGCAAAAACATATAGTAAAAGGAGTTGCAGCAGGAGCAATCAAAGGATAAGAAAGTGAAAAGAGTAACCATAAAAGAAATAGCATCTATTTGTGGTGTGAGTGTGAGCACAGTTTCAAGAGCCATAAATAATGGCGAAGAAATAAGCTCAGAAACCAAGGAGAAAATTTTAAAAACTATTGACGATTTGGGCTATGTCCCAAACCAAAACGCTAGAAATTTAAAAATCACTAAAACAAAAACTATAGCTGTTCTCATAAAGGGAATCACAAACCCATTTTTTACTCCTATGCTAAAAGTCCTTGAAGAAGAAATTACAAAAAAAGGATACACTTTTGCCCTACAAAAGGTAGAAGAAAATTTAAATGAGGTTGAAATTGCCCACAAGGTTGTAAAAAATTTAAAACCTGAGGGAATAATATTTTTGGGTGGATATTTTGTAAATGATAGGAAAAGTTTAGAAGCTCTAGATATTCCCTTTACCATGACAACAATAATAAATAAGGATTTAGAAATTGATAGGTCAGCTTGTTTGGGCATAGATGATTTAGTTCAAAGCGAAAAAATAGTAAAATATTTGATAGGTCTTGGCCACAAAAAAATCGCCTTTATTGCACCAAGAATAGACGATGAAAGTATAGGAAAGTTAAGGCTTATGGGTTATAAAAAAGCACTTGAAGAAGAAGGCTTAAAATTTGATGAAAATTTAATTTTTCCTCCCAAAAAAGGAGTCAATCCTTACTCCTTAGAACATGGATACGAAATTGGGAAAAAAATTGTAAAAGAAAAAATAGAATGCACAGCAATTTTTGCCATATCTGACACAGTTGCAATGGGAGCAATCAAGGCAATAGATGATTTTGGAAAAAAGATTCCAGAAGATTATTCGATTGTAGGTTTTGATGGACTTGAAACAAATAAATATTTATTAAAACCAATAACGACAATAGTCCAACCTGCATCAGAAATTGCCTATAAGTCTGTAAAAGATTTATTTAAAATAATAAAGAAAAAACCATATGAAAAGATAACAGAATTTGATGCTGATTTATTTATTGGAAAAACTACAGCACGAATTGTTAGTAAGGAATAAAAAGGAGTAAAAATGAAAAAAGCAGGTATTTTACTACCCCTTCAAAGTCTAAATGGAGATCATGGAATTGGAGATTTTGGAAGAGTATCCTATGATTTTATAGATATAATAAAAAAATCAGGATTTGATATGTGGCAAATTTTGCCCTTAAATCCACTAGGATATGGAAATTCTCCCTACCAACCCTACTCTTCATTTGCAGGAGATGAAATTTATATAAGTCTAGAACTTTTGTATGAAGATGGACTTCTTGAAAAAAAACCAGAAAAATTAGAGCAAAAATCAAGAATTGACTACAATTTTGTAAGAGAATTTAAGGGAAAATATCTAAAAATAGCCTATGAAAATTTCAAAAAAAATAAGGACTATGAAGATAAGTCTTACAAAGAATTTTTAAAATTTGATTTTGTCTATAATTACGGAGTATTTATTAGCCTAAAAAAAGAAAATGACTTAAAATCTTGGAACGAGTGGCCAGATGAGATGAAGAATTGGATTATTGACAAAAAATTTGACTTGACCCCTTACCAAGATAAAATTAATTATGAAATTTTTCTTCAATATATTTTCTACAAACAATGGATGGATTTAAAAGAATATGCTAACAAAAATAGTATAAAAATTGTTGGAGATATTCCATTTTATGTTGGACTTGATAGCCTTGATGTTTGGGAAAATCAAAAATATTTCCAAATTACAAAAGAAGGAAATCCAAAATCAATAGCTGGAGTTCCACCAGATAATTTTTCAGCAACAGGACAAAGATGGGGAAATCCGATTTATAATTGGGAAAAAATAAAAGAAGATGATTTTTCATTTTGGATAAATAGGCTTGCCTATAACGGAAAACTTTACGATATAGTAAGGCTAGATCATTTTAGGGCCTTTGATACCTATTGGGTTATTGATGCAAAAGAAGAAACGGCAATCAAAGGAGAGTGGCTTCTTGCACCAGGCTATGAATTATTTGAAAAAGTAAAAAAGGAATTAAAAGATGTAGAATTTATAGCAGAAGATTTGGGAGAAATAAGACCAGAAGTTTATGAACTTAGAGATTATTTTGACCTAAAAGGCATGGTTATAATCCAAGAATTTTTAAAGCCAAAAGAAAAAGAATACATTTACGCCCCAGAAAATTCAGTAGCCTACACAGGAACTCACGATAACAAGACCCTAATGGATTGGTATGAGGGATTGAGTGAAGAAAAAAGAGAAGATATAAGAAAATTATTTGAAAAACTTGGTATAAAAAACAAAAATACAGCAGAAGATTTTTTTGAATTTGCCATGAGAAGAGATAGTGAATATGTAATAATTCCCCTCCAAGATATTTTGGGCTTGGGAAATGAAGCAAGAATCAACACACCAGCAACCTTAGATGAAAAAAATTGGTCCTTCAAATTCACTTCAATGGAAAATTTAAAAGAAAAAGAAGAATTTTTGAAAAAAATTATAGAAAAATATAGAAAATAAATTCGAAATATTAAAATTTACCCTGTAAATTCTGATATAAAGGAGAAAAAATGGCAAATTTAAGTTTGAAAAATATAAATAAAATTTATGACAACGGATTTCACGCTGTCAAAGATTTTAATATGGAAATAGAAGATAAGGAATTTATAATTTTCGTTGGCCCATCAGGCTGTGGAAAATCTACAACCTTGAGGATGATTGCAGGACTTGAAGAAATCAGTTCAGGAGAATTAAAAATAGACGATAAAGTTGTAAACGATGTTCTTCCAAAAGATAGGGATATAGCCATGGTTTTTCAAAACTACGCCCTCTATCCCCACATGACAGTTTACGATAATATGGCATTTTCTTTAAAAATCAAAAAAATGCCAAAAGATGAAATTGACAAAAAAGTAAAAGAAGCCGCAAAAATTTTGGGAATAGAAAGTTTATTAAAAAGAAAACCAAAACAATTATCAGGTGGACAAAGGCAAAGAGTTGCGATGGGACGAGCTATTGTAAGAAATCCAAAAGTATTTTTGATGGACGAACCTTTAAGTAACCTCGATGCAAAACTTAGGGTTCAAATGAGAATAGAAATTTCAAAACTCCACCAAAAATTGGGAACAACAATGATTTATGTAACCCACGACCAAACAGAAGCGATGACACTTGGAACAAGAATCGTTGTAATGAAAGATGGAGTAGTCCAACAAATTGATACACCACAAAATCTTTACGACCATCCAAAAAATTTATTTGTAGCAAGCTTTATAGGATCACCACAAATAAACCTAATAGACGTAGAAGTTTTAAAAGAAAACGAAGATATTTACGTTAAAAACGACCATTTAAAATTAAAACTACCAAAAGAAAAAGCAGATCTTCTAGTTGAAAAAAATTATGTAGGCAAGAAACTTATATTTGGAATCAGACCAGAATCAATATATGACGAGGAAGAATTTTTAGAAAAAGCAGATAAAGAAGCAATTATAGATGCAAAAATTAGAGTTTACGAGCTAATGGGAGCAGAAGTCTACCTATATTTTGACCTAGGAGAAGACCAAATAACAGCAAGAGTAAGCCCATCAACCAAAGCAAAAGTTGGAGAAACTACAAAATTCGCCTTTGACATGGAAAAATCATATTTATTTGATCCTGAAACAAAATTAATTATAGAATAATTTTTCAAATTACGCTCTTATAAAAGGGCGTTTTTTTGTTTGTCAAAATATATAAATTGACAGTTATTGACAAAATAATTTAAATTTCGTAAAATTTAGGGGATTAGAAGAAAATATTATAGAAAAAAATTACCAAATTTGATAAAATGATTTAAATTAAAATAAAGGAGGGTCTATGGAAAAAAGAAAAAATATTGATTTAACAAAAGAAAATATCAGGAAATCTTTGATAATTTTATCAATTCCTTTAACTCTTACTGCTTTTGTTCAAATTGCCTACACTTTGGTTGATATGATTTGGATTGGTAGAATTGGTTCAAATGCTGTAGCTGCCGTTGGGGTTTCATATTTTTTGGCTTGGATTGCCGAAGCCTTGTCCTTGATTGCAAAAATTGGGGGAGGAGTTTATGCGGCTCAAGCCTATGGGAGAAAAGATAAAAAACTTACTTCTTTAATTTTGCAAAATGGATATATACAAGGAAGTATTACGGCAATAATTTACATAATTTTAATCCTAACTTTTAAAACTTATATTATTGATTTTTATAAGCTAGGAAAGGAAGTTTCTGATTTTGCGAATGCTTATCTTTCAATTACAGCTTTGGGTTATATTTTTGTTTTTTTAAATCCAATATTTTCCCAATCTTTTTATTCGATTGGAGAAAGTGTAACTCCTTTTAAAATTAATACAATTGGACTTGTCCTCAATATAATTTTGGATCCTCTTTTTATTTTTGGCTTTGGACCAATCCCTCCTATGGGAATAAGAGGAGCTGCATTTGCAACTGTTACGGGCCAAGCAACAGTATTTTTAATTTTTTTATTTGTCATGAAGAAAAAAGATGGAGTAATAAAAGATTCTTTGGAAAATTTCACTTTGTCTACAAAATGGCAAAAAAGAATTTTTGAACTTGGGCTTCCGGTTTCATTTATCAGTGGAATTCATGCTCTTATAACCATGGTTTTGAACAAACTTATGGCTGGATTTGGACCAAAACCTGTTGCGGTTTATTCTATAGGAAGCCAACTCGAATCAATTTCTTGGAAAACAACCGAGGGTTGTCAAGCGGTTATCCAATCACTTATTGCCCAAAATTATGGGGCAGGTTTGGTTGATAGGGTGAAAAAAGGAGTAAAAGAAAGTTTAAAACTTGTAGGTTTTATAGGAATTATTGCAACAATTATTCTTTTTGGCTTTAGAAATCACTTGTTCAAAGTTTTTGTGCCAGGAGATTTAGAAACAATAAATTTGGGGGCAAAATATTTGGCAATTCTTTCAGCAAGCCAATTAATGATGTCTTTAGAAATTGGATCTACAGGAATTTTCCAAGGCCTATCCGATACAAGAACACCATCAGCAATTTCTGTAATTTTTAATGCAGCAAGAATTCCAATTTCATTTTTATTAATTCCATATTTTGGAGTTTTGGGAATTTGGTTATCAATGACCATAACATCAATAATAAAGGGTTTATTATCCCTTTATCTTTTGAAAAAGAAAATGAAAAAGAATTTAAAATTCGCAGATTTTAGATAAGATTTTTGTAAAAAATTTCAAAAAAATAACCACCATTTGGTGATTCAGAACGTAGACAAAGTATGAATGTAGATAATATTTTATTTTAAAATAAAAATTACGCTACGTACCATCTCGACTAGATAAATGTGCATTGATTTTGCACATTTATCCCTAAAATTAAGTGTGAAAGCACGGATACATTTGCAAAGCAAATATGTTTTAGTGTGAGTGAAACGAACGCATGGAGAGATCTCATGAGATTTCTCGACTCACTACGTACGATAAATCGGGATAAACAACCGAAACCTGTGGTGACCCCATAAAGTTGTACCTAATACCAGAACTAGTAAACTACCTGTTCTGGTATTATTTTATTACTTTCCACCCCTAGGGGTGGAATTTTTATGCTGCATTTAACTTTCTATATTCTATTGGACTTAAATATCCTAATTTTTCTTTTATTCTATCTTTATTGTAATATAGGATATATTCTTCTAGTGTTTCTTTTAACTGTTCATATGAGTAGAATTTTTTGCCATAGTAGATTTCTTGTTTTAGTATCCCAAAGAAGTTCTCCATTGGGGAGTTATCTAGGCAATTGCCCTTTCTTGACATTGATTGGATTATCCCTTCTTTTTCTAGTCTTGATGTATATTGTTTTATTTGATAAGCCCATCCTTGGTCTGAATGAAATATCCTCTTATCATTGTTCGTGCTTGTTATTTCTATTGCTTTGTCTAAGGCTTTTAGTATTGGTTCTAGCCTTGGTTGTTTTGATATTTCATAACTTATGATTTCACCATTATACATGTCTAGATATGGGTTTAGATAAAGTTTTTTTGTTTGGTATTTTCTTGTTTTATCTTTTTCTTGATACTTATATTCTGTTGTATCTGTTGTTATATATGTGTATGGTTCATCTACTTTAAATTTTCTATTTATTTTGTTATCTACTACTTTTCCTATTGTCCCTTTGTATGATGAGTATTTTCTTGTTTTTCTTGAGAAACTTGTTACTTGAAGTTTTAGTTTTTGTACTAGTCTTTGAACTTTCTTTTTGTTTATCAATAGTCCTTGTTTTCTTAGCGTTGCTGTTATTCTTCTATATCCATAGTTTGGATTGTCTTTTCTAGTTTCTAGTATCTTCTTTTCTACTTGCTCATCTGTGTTTGGTCTGTCTAAACGTTGTTGCCAATACATGTATGTTGATTTTGCTAGATTGAAATATTCCAACAAGTCCTTCAGTTTGAATTTATCTCTTAGTGATCTAATGACTTCAGATATCTGTCTATTTCTTCCTGTGTCATTTGAGAGAATTGAATCTTTTTTTTTAGAATTTCTTATCTTCATTTTCAAGATTTTCAATTTATTTTTCTTTGTTTTTCTATTATTATTTCTTTTTTTGTTTTATTACTTTTGTTTTTTATATCTTTATTTTTATCTGTATTATTTATAATTGAAGGGATACCTTTCTTTTTTGCTTTTAGTCCTTCAATTCCTTCTTCTCTAAATTCTTTTACCCATCTAGCTATCATGGATGGATTGTTGATTTTAAATTCATTTGCTAGGCTTTGATAGGACATTTCTCCTGATAAATACAAGTCTACTACATTTAGTTTTAAATCTAAAGAGTAACTATTACTCTTTCTTGATAATTTTAATCCTTCATAACCTCTAGATTCATAAGCATTAACCCAAGTTCTAACAGTAGAATGATCTGGGATAGAGTATTTTTTTGCTAATCCTTTGTAGCCTATATTTCCTTCTAGATATTCTCTTACTACTTTAATCTTAAATTCTGTTTTGTATTTTGCCATTAAAAAACTGACCTCCTTAAGTTGATTTTTAAGTCCAACTTTTGGGGGTCAGTTCAACCGACGGTTGTTTATCTGCTCGAAATGGGGAAAATTTTAGCTTGTCAACAGTCTGAACCACATTTTGATGGTTATTTTTATAATTTTTATAGATTTTTAATTTTTTCCATATCTATATATTTTATATCATCAATTACCATGTCTGCTTCTTTTTTGATTTTTTCCCATTCATTTTTATTGTGTGGGAAGTCTTTTATTCCTACGGTTTTTATGCCGAGTTTTTTGGCAGCCTTTACGGCATAGAGGGCATCGTCAAATAAAACAGCATCTTTTGCTTCGATTTTATAACTGTCTAGGGCTTTTTGCCAGTACTCATTATCGCTTTTTTTGTAGGGAAATTTATCTGGAGTTAAAATAAAATCAAATAAATCTATCAAGTCAAGTCTTTTAAGGGCGTTTACCAAGTGGAATTTGTCAGTTGATGAGCAAATGCACATATCATAGCCTTCATCTTTCAATTTTTTCAAAATTTCTACAGCTCCGTCTTTTGGAAGAAGGTGATTTTTGTATGCGTCTTCTATTGTTTTTGAAAAATAATCGTAAACTTCTTTTTCGCTTTTGTCAGTACAGACATTTTGATTTAACCATTTTATAGTATCATCAAAGGGAAGAGCTTCCATTTGTCCTTTTTCTTCAGTTGTTAAATCATAATTATATTCTTTTAAAAGTCTATTGATTGGCTCAAGCCAAATGTGCATGGAATCAAGTATTGTTCCGTCACAGTCAAATAATAATTTCATAAATCCTCCTTAAAATTTAAGCAAGTTTAATGTTTTCTTCAATGTATGATTTTGGGAAAATAGAAGTCAATAAAGACATATAATGGTCAAAATTTATGGTTTTATTAAGGCTCATTAATTCAAGATCAACCCCAAACCAGGAAATATTTATATCGGTTTGCCTAAAACCGAGATTTTTATAAAATTTTTTTCTCTTTTTTCTTTGGATAAAATTTTCAGCTTCTTTATAACAAGGTTCGATTTCAATAATTATGGTTTTATTTTCCATTTTGTTCAAAAGTTCTAATGATTTTGAACCAAGACTTAGACCCCTATAATCATTTTTTATAGCAAAATAATCAATTAAAAGAGTATCATCCTTGTTGGAATCTAAAGTTATAAACATTCCAACAAATTCATCATCAAGTAAAATTGGAATAATTCTTCCAAAACCATTTTGGCAAACTTTTATAATTTGATCCATTGGTTTTCTTTCAGATTTTGGAAAAGCTTCTATGTATAAATTTTTAATTTCATCTAAATAATTTATGTAAGAATTGGATAAAGTTAAATTCATAAATTTCCTTTCATTTTATCAGTCGTATTAAATAATCGTACTTCAAAAAAGCTTAAAATCAAGTGATTTAGCCAATCTAACCTCTTGTGCTATAATAAATAAAAGGAGAAATTTAAAATGAAAATATTATTAGAACTTTATTTAACTTTTTTTAAAATAGGAGCCTTTACCTTTGGGGGAGGCTATGCCATGCTTCCGCTTTTAGAAAGAGAGTTGGTCGACAAAAGAAAATGGATTAGTCAAGAAGAAATCTTAGATTATTATGCAATCGGTCAAACAACCCCAGGAATAATTGCCGTAAATACTTCTACATTTTGTGGGAGAAAAAGAAAGGGAAATTTGGGAGGAATAATTGCATCATTAGGATTTATTAGTCCATCAATAATAATAATTACTCTTATTGCAAATTTTTTAAAAGAATTTTCCCATTTATTAATAATCCAACACGCCTTTGCTGGAATTAGAATTGCAGTTTCAGCTCTAGTTTTAAATACAGTAATAAATATGGTAAAAAAAACCGCTGATACAAAAATAAAAATTTTAATATTTTTCCTAACCTTTCTTGCTATTGGAATATTTTCTATTTCACCCATAATTATTGTTATAGCTTGTGGAATTTTTGGAATTCTTTTTGGAGGAAAATATGCTTAGGTTGATGTGGGAATTTTTCAAAACAGGACTATTTGCAATTGGAGGAGGAATGGCAACTTTTCCTTTCCTACAAAAAATGGCAGAAAATTACGATTGGTTTACAAGTGAAGAATTATTAGATATGATTGCAGTTTCAGAATCAACCCCTGGAGCAATCGGAATTAATGTGGCAAGTTTTGCAGGATACAAGGCCTATGGAATTACCGGAGCAATTCTTGCAACTTTCTCATTAATATTGCCAGCAGTAATTATAATTTTGATAATAGCAAGATCTCTCGATAAATTTAAAACATCTCTTACTGTAAAAAACGCCTTTGAATATATAAGACCATCAACAGCAGGACTTATTTTGGGAGCTATGTTAAATGTAATGGTAATTTCCTTATTTAATGTAAAATTATATGAAAAAACAGGAAATTTTCTAGACTTATTTCAAATAATCCAGCTTGTTTTGTTCCTAGGATTTTTATTTTTATTAAGAAAATACAAAAAAATCCATCCCCTATTAATAATAGGGATGGGGGCTTTGTTTGGAATTATTTTTAAGTTGTAAAAAGCAGGAATTTATACTCCTGCTTTTTTGAAATTAAAATTTTGTAGGTAAAATCATTGCAAAATATGCCTTCCACCTATATTTCAAAATAATTTTCATAAAATCACTTAAAAGTTTTGAATCCTTATTGTCATAAAGGGCATCTCTTAAATATGGATAGAGCTTATATGATGCATAATTTATATTTGTTTTATTGTTTGATAATTCTTTATATTGGTCTAAAATTTTTTTCCTACAAGATTTACTTAAATTTAAACTTTTATCATTGTAAATTTCGTGAAGTTTTTTCATAAAATATTTTTGTTTTTCTTTTTTTCTCATAAATCCACCTCTAATTTATTATGATATAATTACATTGTTATCGCATCCAATCTGATAACAGAATGGAGGTGCTTGCAATGAAAATTATATGTTCCTTTATAATTGGCATTTTGACAAATATAATTGATCATTTTATTTGTAAATGGTTAGATGCCAATGACAATTGCGATAACTAGCCAAATAAAAAAGCAGGAGTTGGCCCTCCTGCTTTTTTAGTCTTACAATGAACTATATGTTCCTTAGTCATTTTCATTATACTAAGACATAAGAAAAAAGCAAGATTTGTCATCCTGCTTTTTTGATTTCATGAATCTATATTTTTTTACTCAAAAACAATATACTTATTTAAAATAAAAAATCAATGAAAATTTTTAGGCTAAAACTGAGAAATAAAAATTATGATATAATATTTTTGTTATCGTCAACCTAAACTGGTAACAGTTAGGGGGTGATTATCATAGATTATGTCATAACTTTAATAATATCTATTTTGGCAGGAATAATTTGTCATTTTACCTGCAAGTGGCTAGATAGATATTTTGATGATAATTAGCCCGAAATAAAAAAGCAGGAGTTGGCCCTCCTGCTTTTTTGTGATTATCATTTATATTGTCATAACTTTTTGTCAATTACATTATACTAATTAATCAAAAAAAAGCAAGAATTAAAACTCTTGCTTTTTAAAATTATTTATTTTTTCTCGCACTAATTTTGTGAACTTCTCCTAAAATCAATGGGATAAAGGCGAGGGCTAGAATTATTATCCATTGCCAGGTTATTAATTCTAATTCAAATAAATATCTTAATGGTCCGACATACATTACTATTAAAAGTAGGGCGAATGATAGGATATTTGCTTTTATTAATTGCTTGTTTGATCCTATTCCCAATTCTTTTAGGGTATATTTTGTACTTCTTACAGAAAATGCTCTCAAAAGCTCGCTTGTAATTAAGGTTGCAAAAACCATTGTGTGAGCTCCTTCTATATTTCCTGGGAAGATTAATTTTAATCCGATTATATAAGACATTAAAACTGAAAATGTAATTGCCAGTGATTGAACAATTAGTGAATTTTTTAAGTCTCCAGAAATTATTGATTCTTTTGGATCTCTTGGATCTCTTTCCATTATATCTTTTTCTCCTGGTTCAACTCCAAGGGCAAGTGCTGGGAAAGCATCTGTTACTAGGTTTAACCAGAGTAATTGGATTGGTGTAAGTGGAGAAGGTAGGCCAAATAAAATTGACAAAAATACAATCAAAACTTCTGCAATGTTACATGAAAGTAGGAATGAAACAAATTTTCTGATATTTGCAAAAATTATTCTTCCTTCTTCAACTGCATTTACAATTGTAGCAAAATTATCGTCAACCAAAATCATATTTGCTGTATCTTTTGCAACGTCAGTTCCTGTAATTCCCATAGAAATTCCTATATCAGCATTTTTGATTGCTGGAGCATCGTTTACTCCGTCTCCTGTCATGGCAACTATTTCGCCGTTTTCTTGAAGGGCATTTACAAGTTGAACCTTATTTTGTGGAGATACTCTTGCAAAAACTCTTTTTTCTTTGGCGATTTTTCTAATTTCAACATCTGTCATATTATTTAATTCTTTTCCCTCGATAGCTTGGTCTTTGGAATCTGCAATTCCCAAGTCTCTTGCTATTGCGAAGGCTGTTTCTAAATAATCTCCAGTAATCATTACAACATCAATTCCTGATGAGTGACATTCTGCAACTGCCTTTTTTGCTTCTGGTCTTGGTGGATCTATCATTCCAGTAAGTCCAACAAATACCATATCTCTTTCTATATTTTCGCTTGTTAATTCTTCATTTTTTATTGAATCAAATTCCCTAAAGGCGTAAGCCATTACACGAAGAGCTTGTTTGGCAAGATTTTTATTTTCATCCATTGCCTTTTTCTTTAAATCTTCAGTAAAATCTACAACTTCTCCATTTAATAAAATTTTTGAAGAATTTGAAATAATTATATCCGGAGCGCCCTTTGTCATTGCCTTATAATTTTCTTCAATATTGTGGAAGGTTGTCATCATTTTTCTGTCAGAATCAAATGGAATTTCTTCAAGTCTTGGGTGTTTTTCTTCCAAATCTTCTTGAACAATTCCCCATTTTTCAGAAAATGTAAGCATGGCTCCTTCTGTTGGATCGCCTATAATTTTATATTGGTTATCTTCACGAGTTAGGTCGGCGTCATTACACAAAGTTGAAATTTTCATTAGAAGTTTTATATTTTCTTCATCTTCTATTTTTTCATCATCGAGCTTTATATGACCTTTTGGTTCGTATCCGCTTCCTTCAACTTCATATTCTTTTTCATTTGTCCAAATTTTTGTGATGGTCATCTCGTTTTGAGTCAAAGTTCCAGTTTTATCTGAACAAATTGCTGTTGTTGCGCCTAGTGTTTCTACAGAAACTAAGGATTTTACAATTGCTTTTCTTTCTGCCATTCTGTTCATTCCGATTGATAAAACAATTGTTACAACTGCAGTAAGTCCTTCAGGAATTGCTGCAACTGCAAGAGAAACTGCAACCATTAAATTATCTAATAAGGAATCGCCAGTTCTAAAATATCCAACAATAAATACAATTATACAAACAACAACTACAAGAATTGCCAAAAGTTTTGACAATTTGTTTAGTTGTTTTTGTAAAGGAGTATCCTTATCTTCAACTTGGTGAAGACTTGAAGCGATTTTTCCCATTTCTGAATCAGATCCAGTTTGAGTTACAATTCCCTTTCCGTGACCATAAGTTACTATTGTTGATGAGAAAGCAAAATTTTCCCTATCACCAATTCCCACTTCACTTTCATAAATAGCTTCAGAATCTTTTTCAGCTGCTACAGATTCTCCAGTAAGAGAAGATTCGTCGATTTGTAAATTTGATGATTCTAATAAACGCATATCAGCTGGAACTATATCTCCAGTTTCAATTACAACTATATCTCCAACAACTAAGTCTTCTGCCTTAACTTTTACTTTTTTTCCATCACGAATGACACTTGCCTCGGGTGATGACATTTTTTGCAAGGCCTCAACAGAATCTTCAGCTCTTCCTTCTTGAATAATTGACATAATTGCATTAATAATAACAATGGCAATAATTATTACGCATTCAATTTTATCTCCCGTAAAGGCTGATACGATTGATGCAACTATCAATAAAATTACCATTGGGTCAATGATTTGCTCGGCGATTTTTTTGCCAAGAGATTTTTTCTTCTTGGATTCAATTTTATTTGGGCCGTTTTCTTCAAGACGTTTAGCCGCAAGATCTTTTGATAAACCCCTTGAGCTATCAGAGTCAAGTTTTTTTACAATTTCATTTTTTTGACCTAAATAGTCCATTCCTACCTCCTTAAATTTTTATTTTTTCTTTACAAAAAGAAAAGACTTCTGGCAAATCGCCAAAAGTCTTGCTACCAGATGGTTTATTCAACCGGGTTAAACCGTAATGACGATTGAATAATTAAGCTACTCCCTCTTGTTGATATAATTATATATCAAATAGAGGAAAAATCAATTTTAATTGCTAGATGCAGCCGCATCATCCCTGTTTTTCATTTCATTTATGCAAAGGCAAAGAGCAATTAATACTAAAGTAAAATCTTCGTCATAAACCGTAAGCTCATATTGGTCGGTAAAGGCAAAAAATTTCTTGTTCATTTCTGCAATCAAATCATTTTTAAAATAAACTTCAAAATCATGATCAAGATAATTGCCCCTTAAATTTAATTCTTTTCCCTCATAAAAAGCGTTGACCTTTCTTTTTAAAAAAGATAATTTTTGATTTATTTCCATATGGCTTCCATCATAAAAATCCACATAATAAGTTTGGAGAAAAGAAAGTATTTTTTTGGAAATATCAAACAAAACATTTCCTTCCATATCTTTTAATTTTGCCTGATATCCTACAAATTTAAAATCTTGGTCAAAAAAATAAGCTTCATTTCCATTTTCATCCAAAATTGGATACTTATCTGTAAGTTTAAAAAATTTTTCCTTAAAATAATATTTTTTCATAAAAATTCCCTTTCTTTGCTAAAATTATACCCAAAAAAATTTAAAAATTAAAAAATAAATTATTTGTAAAGTCCTTGTATTTTAGTTGACATTTATAATCTAGGGTATAAAATTAGATGAGATAGGCTTTAAAATAAGCTTTAATTTATTAGTTTATATAAGGAAATAAAATGAAAAATATTAGAAAAAATAATGAAAATTTTTTGGAAAATTTATCGGATAAGATTACTTCAAATCCACCCTTGTATTTGACTTTGGGTTTTGCAATTTTAATAATAACAGGTGGATGTATTTTATCTTTGCCAATTTTTACAAGAAGTGGAGAGCCTACAAATTTAATTGATTCAATTTTTGTAGCGGCTTCAGCATCTTGCGTAACAGGACTTACTACTGTAAATACGGCAGAACATTGGAATTCTTACGGTCATCTTTTGATTTTATTTTTAATTCAAATCGGGGGACTGGGTGTAATGACCTTGGCTACACTTTTTCCCTTACTTTTAAGAAAAAAAATCGGCTTAAAATCAAGGCAAATTTTAAAAGAACAATTAAATATTGACACCCTTCAAGGAATTATGAAATTATTTAAGTATGTTTTGGTTTTTACATTTTTGGTGGAATTTTTGGGAGCATTTTTGTTATCCCTTCGTTTTGTGCCAATTTTTGGTATGGCAAAGGGGTGGTGGTATTCAATTTTCCATTCAATTTCTGCATTTTGTAATGCTGGGTTTGATCTTTTGGGAGATTCAATTTATCCATACAGAAATGATAATTTGATAAATGTAACTCTAATGAGCCTGATTGTGATTGGTGGACTTGGATTTATGGTTACTGCAGAAATTTTTAGAAAAAGATCTTTCAAAAAATTATCTACTCACGCCAAATTGGTTTTGATAATCAGTGGATTTCTTATAGTAATTGGAACTCTTGCTTTTTATTTGATTGAAATACAAGTTGGAGGAGTTTTGTACCAAGAAGGAATTAAAAATTCTATTATGCAATCAGCCTTCCAATCAATCTCTGCAAGAACTGCAGGATTTTACTCTGTAAAATTAAATCAAATGCATGACACCAGCGTCTTGCTTTTGATTGTTTTGATGGTTATAGGAGGATCTCCTGGTTCAACAGCCGGAGGATTAAAAACAACGACCTTTGGAGTTTTGGTTTTATCTACAATTTCAATTTTTAAAGAAGAAGATGAAGTTACAATTTTTAATAAACATATTGACTCAAAGACAATCAGAAAAGCTCTTGCAATTATAATGGTTTATTTAACACTAATATTTTTAGTTATTTTTATTTTATCATTGAGCGAAAATTTCAAAGTATTGGACATTGCTTATGAGGTGGCATCAGCCTTTGGTACAGTTGGAGCAAGCAGGGGAATTACCGGAGATTTTTCAAATATTGGAAAAATTATGATAACTTTAAGTATGTATTTGGGAAGAATTGGCCCAATGACTATGGCTTATTCAATTGGGCTTAAATCAAAGACAAAATATATAAGATATCCAGAAGCAAATATAAGTATAGGTTAGGAGAAAAAAATGGATAAAAGTGTAATAGTTTTAGGACTAGGAAGATTTGGAGAAAGAGTTGCAACAAAACTTTTTGAAGATGGTATGGAAGTAATGGCGGTTGATAAGAATTATGATTTAGTTCAAAATATTTCTGGCAAGGTTACAAGCGCTGTTCAATGTGATATTGCAAATGACAAGGCTCTTGAAGAATTGGGAATGGGAAATTTTGATGTGGCAGTAATTGCAACAGGAGAAAGTCTTGAGGCTTCAATGGCAGCAACACTTTTTGCAAAAGACCACAATGTAGGAAAAATTATAGCAAAAGCAACCTCAAAAAATCACGCAAGAATTTTGAAAAAAATTGGAGCGGACCAAATAATATTTCCAGAAATTGATATGGGAGAAAAACTTGCAAGAAGTATAGCAGGATCAAACCTCCTTCAATTTTTCCATTTTTCAGATGATTATTCTATGCTAGAATTAAAAGCTTTCAAAGAAATAATTGGAAAAAATTTGATAGAATCAGATTTTAGGAAAAAATATAAAATGATGGTTATAGCTTACAAAAGAGATGGAGAAATGGTTATAAATCCAGATACAAATTGGAAAATAAAAAAAGATGACACCCTGGTTTTATTGGGAGACAGCGAGCACGCAGAAAAACTTCAAAAAGAAGTAGACAAATACAAATAAAATAATTTTAGGAAAACGAAAATTTAACAGATAAACATTGAAATTATAAGGATATAAAATTTGTGAAAAAAAGTTTGCATTTTTATCAAATCATGCTATAATAATATTAGCTAGTAAATAGCTAGGTTTTTCATTATTAATTCCTTATAGTTTTCCCTATAGAAAACTAGGACTAACTTATTCTTTTCTATATTATAAAAAGACCCATGATGGGTCTTTTTATTTTGGGAAAAATTTTCATAGATTTTATTTGAGTGTTTGCAAAAAAATTCAAGAGATCTCTCCACGCAGTCGCTTTGCTCTTTTAGTCGAGATGGGTTTGTGCTTTTTTAGATTTATTAATTGATATGGATGTAATTAAGTAAAAATAAATAATCAAATTAAATAATAGTCACCTATATTAAGAAAAATAAATTGCACTTATATCAATAAAAATCAAGAGAAAAGAAAAAATAAAACTTTAGGAATTAAATAAATAAAACCTTCACCCATCTCGACCGACTGTAAGGAGTGGAGAGATCTCTTTTATTATTTTTATATTTTAATTTTCTAATTTCCTTGCATTTTATTTTTTGCAAATTGAAATAAAAAATCCCTGTAGTATATTGAAAAAAATAAAAGGAGAAAATTATGTTTTACTATGACAGAACTTATGTTCTAGTTTTGATTGGACTTCTTATTAGTAGTCTTGCTCAAGCTAACATTCAAAGAAAATTTGATAAGTATAAAAGAATAAAAACTCAAAAATCTATAACAGGTTTTGATGCTGCTAGATATATTTTGTCTACAAATTCTTACAATGATATTTCTATTAAAAAAGTTAGGGGATCTTTGTCTGATTATTTTAATCCTGTTAACAAAGAAATTGCCTTGTCGGAAACTTCTATGACAGACACATCAATTGCATCTCTTGCAGTTGCAGCTCACGAGTGCGGTCACGTTATCCAATTTAAGGAAGGCTATATTCCTTTGAAAATAAAATCTTATATAGTTCCAGCAGTAAATCTTGGATCAAAATTATCTTTTCCTATGATTTTGTTGGGAATTTTTCTTTCTATGGGAAAATTAGTTAGCATTGGAATATTTTTATTTTCTTTTGTCTTAATTTTTCAAATTATAACTCTTCCTGTAGAATTTGATGCATCAAGAAGAGCCTTAAAAGTTTTGGACGAATCTGGCATGCTTGTTGGAGTTGAAAATGATTATGCAAAAGATATGCTTAAATCTGCTGCCTTAACTTATGTTGCAGCAACCTTATCAACTGCCCTTCAATTTTTAAGACTTTGGATTTTATTTGGAAACAGACGAGATGATTAAAAAATTTATCAAGGCTATTTATTTTAAATTTTAAAATATCTGGCCTTGTTTTTTTATTTATTTTTCATTAATTTTTAAGATTCTTGAATCTATACTATTTTAGTGTACAATAAAAATAAGATTCATAGGAATCTTTATTTATTAGTTGAAAGGTCAGAGAAAGTCAAAGAAATTGAGGTAAATCTATGGCGGGACTAACGTCTGATATAGAAAAATTCTTAAAAACTCTTTTGGAAGATACTCAAGATGGTTTTGTTGAAATCGGAAGAAATGATTTGGCAACAAGATTTGAGTGTTCACCAAGCCAAATTAATTATGTGCTTTCAACAAGATTTACCCCTTACAATGGATATCTTATAGAAAGCAAGAGAGGCGGCAACGGTTTTATAAGAATTATTACTATAGTTGAAGATGAAGACGATTATATAAAATATATTATTAAAAATTTAGATAAAGAATTGACAGAAGAAAGGGCGAAAAGTTTTTTTACAGAACTTTTTAACAAGGGATATATGGACGAAAACGAATTGGGAATTGCAGTCTACGCTATCCTTGACAAGTCCCTTATGAATGTAGAAAAAAATAAGAGAAATTTAGTAAGGCATGATATAGTAAAAAATATTTTACTAAGCTTTCTAATAAGGAGTTAAATATGAAGTGCGATAGATGCGATAACGAGGCAAATGTAACCGTAAAAGCAATAATAAATGGCACAGAACATGATTTCCACTTGTGTAATGAATGTATGGAAAAATTATCTAAAGGTGATGGCAATCTTCTTTTGGATGAAGATATTAAAGATGGAAATTTTAAAAATCTTGATATAAATGATTTTGATTGGAAGAGCTTGGTTGATAAATTTGTCCCAAGTCTTGATCAAATCATTGATTCTTATTATGATTATAAAATTTCAAAAAACAATTTTTCCTATGATTATTTTTCATCATTAAAAAAAGAAGCTTGTCCAAAGTGTGGAAATTCTTTTACAAATATAAAAAGTGGAGTTTTTGGTTGTCCACATTGCTATGAAATTGACAAAAAACTTACGGGTGAAATTTTAAAGGCCGTAAATAATTTGAAAAAATATGATGGAAAATTCCCAAGAAAACAAAGAGATTTCAGGGAAGTGGCAATAAAAATTAAAAACTTGCAAGAAGAATTACAAAAATCAGTTGAAATTGAAGATTTTGAGAAGGCTCAAGATCTTAAAGAAAAAATAGATGAATTAAATATGAAGGTGAGAAATTGATAGATTATTACAAGGACATAATACTTGAAAATAACTTATCTTTGAAAAGAAATATTGAAGGATATAACTTTCCTGTTACTCTTTCGGAAAAAGATTCTCTAGAAATTGTTGAAAAATTTAGGGGAATTTATGGAAATGAGCTTATACTTCTTGATGAGATAGATGAAAATACCCTGAACAAACTCATAAATGCAGGGATAATTTCTCCTGATTCTAAAAACAAGGAAGCTGTGATTGGCCTTGTTTTTAAAGATGATTATATTTTGGTTATAAATGACAGCGACCATATTTCTATAAATATTTCAAATTTTGGTGATGATTTAAAACTTGCCTATGAAAGGTCTATGGAAATTGAAAAAGAATTGGATGAAAAATTTGATTTTTCCTTTTCTCCCCAATATGGATATTTGACAAGTTTTGGAAGAAATTCTGGAAGCGGAATTGAGATAAGGCTAAAATTGTTTTTATTTGGGCTTTTGGATAACACTCAAGCCTTTTTAACTTTAAAATCAAGTCTTGCCCACGAGGGAATTTTTCTTGCAAGATTTGTTCCAGAATATTTTAAATCCTATGATGACGATATTTATATTTTGAAAAATTTCGGAAATTATAGGGAGAAAATGGATGAATATTTGGAAGATTTTGAAGATAATCTCGATATAATTATAAGAAATGAGAGAAGGTTTAGGAGAGATTTCCAATCTTTGAATGGTTTAAATGATGAAGATATAAAGGATTCTATAAAAATTTTGGAAGATAATTTGGAAAATAAAAACCTAAAAACAATGACTGCTATGGTTAATTGTCTTTACGATTTAAAAAAATATAATGTTTTGGGTTTTAAGACAAAATTATCAAATCAAGAAATTGATTATTTAATTTTTAATATTACAAAGGATAAGTACAAGGGAAACCGCGACAGTGAAAGATATGAATTTTTAAATTCATATATGGAGGCTAGATAATGGAAAACAATAAATTAAATAGGCTAACTGGACTTGCCAGGAGAGAATCATATTCTCTTAGCCATGATTATATAGGTGTAGAACATTTGCTTTTGGCCCTTATGAAAACTGGTTCTCTTGCGACAAAGGCTTTGGAAGAAGCCGGTGCAAATTACGAACTTTTAAGATCAATTGTGATAAATAATATTGGCAAGGGATCTGCAGTAAGGCCTGCAAAGGAATATTCTAATAAAGTAAGACAAATTTTGGATAGAGCAAGACTTTTTGCCCAAAAAAGAAAAAAAGTTTCTGCAAGCGAGGAAGATGTTCTTCTTGCAATTTTAAATGACGATGATTCATTTACAAATTTAATGTTTATGTTGTCAGGTCTTGATAAAAAAATTATCAGAGATAATTTAATTCGCTTGCAAAATGAAGAAAAATCTTCAAATTCTTCTAATAGTTTGGGTGAAAATCTTAAAAAATTTGCCAAAAATCTAAATGAATTGGCAGAAAAAGGAAAAATTGACCCAGTTATTGGAAGGGAAGATGAAGTTGAAAGAGTTATTCAAATTCTTTTAAGAAGAACAAAAAACAATCCGATTTTAATTGGAGATCCAGGAGTTGGGAAAACTGCCATAATTGAAGGACTTGCCCAAAGAATTGTTGATGGAAGGGTTCCTTTTGTTATGAAGGAAAAAACTATTGTATCTCTTGACCTTGCAAGCATGATTGCAGGAACCAAATATCGTGGAGATTTTGAGGAAAGATTAAAAAAATTATTTGAAGAGCTTGAAGATAGGGATGATGTAGTTTTATTTATTGACGAATTTCATATGGTTTTGGGCGCTGGAGCAAGCGAAGGATCTATGGATGCGGCAAATATTTTAAAACCAATTCTTGCCAAGGGCGATATTCAAATTATTGGTGCTACAACCATTGATGAATATAGAAAACACGTAGAAAAAGACCAGGCTTTAACCAGAAGAATGCAACCAGTCCATGTTGAAGAGCCAAATAAAGATGACACTATAAAAATCATTGAAGGATTAAAGGACAAATACGAAGACCACCACAAGGTAGAAATTACAGGTGATGCAATAAAAGCTGCTGTAGATTTATCTCAAAGATATATCCAAGATAGATTTTTGCCAGATAAGGCGATTGATGTAATTGATGAGGCTTGTTCAAAAGAAAGAATCAAAAATTACAAGGAAAACAAGGACCAAGTTTCAAATAAAGAAATTTTAGATAAGCTTGTTGAAGAAAAAAACCAAGCAATAAATGAGCAAAATTTCGAAAAAGCAGCAAGTCTAAGAGATCAAATAAACGAAGCACGTGAAAAACTTGAGAAAGAAAAAGACCAAAACAAATTAGATTTAAAAATTTCTTTTGATGAAGTTGCAAAAATTGTTTCATCTTGGTCAAAAGTTCCAATAACAAAATTGACAGAAGACGAAAAACAAAGATATATGGACCTTGATATTGACCTTAAAAAAGAAGTTATAGGTCAAGATAAGGCGATTGATAAAATTTCTCATGCTATAAAAAGAGCAAGAGTCGGATTAAAAGATCCAAAAAAACCAATAGGTTCATTTATTTTTGTAGGGCCAACAGGAGTTGGAAAAACATATCTTGCAAAATCTTTGGCAAAAAATTTATTTGGAGATATGTATAATCTAATCAGGATGGACATGAGTGAATATATGGAAAAATTCGCTGTGTCAAGGCTTGTTGGATCTCCTCCAGGATATGTTGGTTACGAAGAAGGCGGCCAACTTACAGAAGCTGTAAGAAAGCATCCATATTCTGTAATTTTATTTGACGAAATTGAAAAAGCCCACCCAGATATTTTCAATTTACTTTTACAAATTCTTGATGATGGAAGATTGACAGACGGTCAAGGAAGAACTGTAGATTTTAAAAATACAATTATAATTATGACCAGTAACGTTGGAGTTTCATCCTTAAATCAAAATCCAAAAATTGGATTTGGAACGGGAGATGTTGAAAAAGAAATTGACGATTCAAATAAGGAAATAATAAATAAGGCTATAAAAAATGCCTTTGCTCCAGAATTTCTAAACAGACTTGACGATATAATAATGTTTAATTCTCTTGATAAGGACGCCATCAAGGAAATTACAAAAATTTTACTTGAAGAAACAAAAGAAAGACTTAAAAATCTTGGAATAGAAATAAATTACAACAAGAGAGTAGTTGATTTACTATCAGAAGGCGGATTTTCAAAAGAATACGGGGCAAGACCACTTGAACGTCACATAACAAACAAAATCGACAACCAATTGGCAGAAGAAATTTTGGAAGGAAAATTATCAAAAGATATGGTAATAAATCTTACAGTAAAAGAAGGAAAAATAAATTTTGCCAACAAAAAAGAAAAAACAAGAGAAAAATCCGAGGTTTTGGGATAAAAATAAAGGCTTAAAATGAAAAATCATTTTAAGCCTATTTTTTTAATCTTCACTGTAAACTTCTCTTAGAGCTTTTTTCAAATCTTTAAAATAATTTGAAATGCCAAGAGTTTTCATTGTAAGTTTTACTTCTTTTTCGATTTTTATATTTTCATTGCTCCCGTCTTTGTGGGGGATGTCATTTTTGAATTCATCGAGATAGGAAATTATTAGATTTTCTATAATTTCTTTGGACTTTTGGTTGTATTTTAAGCCATAATTTTTCATATTTTCATCTAACAAATCTTCCCCGTTTTTTTCTACAAAATCTTTGGCATAAATTTTCAAATCATCATAAGAATTTCCCATTAAATCATTTACAAGCTTTAAATCATTTATTGCATAATAAAGTCTTGAAGATGTATCACAAACTGCCAATAATTGAGTTTTATAAAGACTTTTTTTCCTAAAATCTTTACCGTTTTCTTTAGGAAGATTTGCCTTTATACTTTCATTTTTTTTCATTTTATCAAGATCTTGACTATAAATGAAATACAAATTATTGGCATAATCTACACATTCTTCCATAATATAATTTCTGGTTTTTTCTAGATTTTCGTTCTTTTTTTCATAAATTTTATAGGCATAGGTGGTTTCAAAAAGATCTTTTGCCATAGATTTTTTGTAAGTTTCAACACTTTCTTCCTTTTTTCCCTTGGGATTATACATCACAAAGGCATCGTTTTTTATTTCTTCATCACTAAAACTTTTCTCACTTTTTAAAAAATTGCAGCCAGTAAAAATAAAAACCAGACATAAGAGGAAGAGTAATTTTGATTTTATTTTCATAAATCTCCTTAAAAGACAATCAATTATTTATTTGAAGAATCATCTTCCTTTTCATTAGAATTTTGATTATCATTACTTTCTGCTTTTTCATCTTCTTCTATCTCTACTAATTCAAAGCCGTCATATTTTACTTGGTTTATTGCTTTTTCTTCACTATCAAAAACATTGGATTTGTTTGTTGAATAAATTATTCCTCCGTTATTTGCTTGGATTTTATCAAAAACAAAAACAACATATTTTGATTTTTCTTCCTTTTTGGTAATTATTCTTTTTTCGGAATCTGAATCGTATTCTGTATCCTTAACTTCATCAAATTTAACCTTATATATCATGGCTATTGAATAAGATTTTTGGTTGTCGAATTTATTTTTTTCCATAATTTCTTATTCAGAAAGTTTCTTTTCAAAAATATTTATTCTAGTAAATTCATAATTAACCTTATCACCATTATAAAAACTACGATTAGTTCCTTCTTTTGGATCGTTATAATCTTCTGCCAAAATTTTATTGGCGTCAGCATTCATCCTATCAAGAGTATCCTCATGAAAATCATCCAAAGAATTTACAATTTTTTTAAGCCCCTTAACCTTTATTTTTTTAACAAGTTTTTTCTTGTTAATATCAATATTAAGGTCAGATTTATTTTTAAAATTCATGGTAATTGTTATGGTATCACCATTGGAAAGATTTTCTTTTTTATCAGCATTGACACTCACATCAAGGCTATCAAGAATATCATCAGTAGAATACTCATCATTAAAAGATTCAACATCCAAATTTTCTATTTCATTTTTAGAAAGTTTTGCCTTGGCATATCCATCAAATCCACTGATTTCAACTTTTATGTCAGCGTTTGTCGTATCAACACTTCCGTCTTTTTTATTTAAAATACTATTTCCATCATTTCCCTTAAATTGATAAAAAGCGATTGCCCCACCAACAGCAAGGCCTAACATTAAAATTAATATTTTCTTAATAATTTTTTTCATGAGTTTCACTCCAATCAACAAAATTTTCACATAATATATTTTAATTTTATCATCTAGATAAATAAAATTCAATGAAATAAATTTAATTGTAATAAACTCTGAATTATATATATTTTTTTACAATCAAACAAGTGACTAGATTATAAAATCAAAAATTATTTACAAATAAAAAATATTAATATTGGAATTATAAAAGTAATTAAAAAATTTTAAAGAAGGATAAATAAAATTTCACCCAAGAATAATTGGTATTTGATATGACGCTTGGGTGAAATTATTAATTTTAAATTGTAAAAATTGTATTAGAAGAATTTACATATTTTATCTTCTTAGTTTTTTGTAAACAAAGAAGGTGAGCATACCTATTATTGAATTTATAACAATTGATCCTCCTGGTTTTATATCGAATTGATAACTTAGAATAATGCCAAGCATCATATAAATAATTCCAAGTGTAATTGTAATAAAAAATGTTTGTTTATAACTTTTGGCAATAATTAAAGCAGTTGCTACTGGTAAAACTATTAAGCTAGTTACCATTAGAGCTCCTATTATCTTTACAGATAAAGCTATAGTTATTGCAGCAAGGAGGGTAAAAGATGCATCTAGACTTTTCACTTTTACTCCTGAAAGTCTAGCTGTATTTGGGTCTATTGCTATAGCTAAGAGGGATGAGTATCTTGAAGTAGCTAATAATAAAACCAAAATAAAAGCAATACTTGTATTTATTATATCTCTGTCTGTAACTGATGAAATTGAACCGAAAAGATAAGATTCAAAAGAATTTCCACCAGGAGCAAAATCTGAAAGTATAGCTGCAATCCCTAACCCTGTGCTCATTATAACGGCTGTTGCCATATCACCATATTGGGGAAGTTTTTTTCTGATAAATTCTATCAAAAAAGCAGCGACAACACATACGATTGAAGATCCTAAAAGTGGATCAAAACCTAATATTAGGCCCATCCCAACCCCAGCAAGAGCTGTGTGAGATAGGGCATCACCTATCATGGAAGTTTTTCTATTTACCATTACAATTCCTATTATAGGAATCATAATAGAAAGTAAAAATCCCAAAATAAGTGCTTTTCTCATAAAAGCAAATTCTAGCATTTTCTTAAACTCCCTTCTATCATTTCATATTTTGTCATTTCAATATTTAAAGATTCCATTTCTTTTAATTCATGAGTAACCATAATTATAGTTACATTAAATTTCTTTGAAAGAAAATCTATTGTTTCAAAAAAATGCTCCTTAGAATACTTGTCAACTCCTGCTGTTGGTTCGTCAAGAATCAAAATTTTTGGATTATTTATCATAGCTTTTGAAATCATTGCCCTTTGAGCAAGACCTCCCGACAACTCATTTACAGGAGTGTTGATATAATTTTCCATGCCCATTTTTTTTAATATATCTTTTGCTTTTTGGTAATGATTTTTCTTGGGAATTTTAATAAAACCAAATTCTTCATAAAGATTTAATGAAACTAGCTCAAGGCAAGTTATAGGAAAGGCAATTTTATTTACTATATTTATTTGTGGGACATAGCCAATTTCTTTGAAAGAAACATAATCTTCAATATTTTTTCCAAGAATTTTAATTTCTCCACTATTCTTTTTTAATTCTCCAAGCATAAGCTTTATTAAAGTCGATTTACCTGACCCATTTCCGCCAAGAATTACCGTAAATTCTCCAATATCAACATTCAAATTGCAATTTTTTAAAACGGGGGTTTGTGAATAAGAAAAATTCAAATTTTTAATTGACACTGCTTTCATTATTTTCCTCCTCGGTCATTGATTTGTAGAGATTTTCAAGATTCATCTCCATAAGATCAATATAATTAAGTTTGTTTTTTTCCTGCTCTTTATTCACATATTCCATAGAGGCAAGAGGGGATACTTTTCCGCCGATTTCTTCGGCTAAAGCTTTAGCTTGCTTTGGATTTTGTCCAAATTCATAGAAAACTGTTGAAATATTTTTACTTTCAGAAAAGTCTATGGCTTTTTTTATAGTTTTAAGGCTAGGATTTTCTAAGCTAGTTAATCCTTGTAGTGGATATTGAAACAAATCAAAATCTCTTGCAATGTAAGCATAGGCATAATGAATTACCAAGAAATTTCTGTTATTTTTATCAATTTTTGAGAATTTTTCTTTATATTTTGCATCAATATCAGTAAGTTTATCAACATACTTTAATTTATTTTTTTTATAAATTCTTTCGTTTTTAGGATATTTCTCGGTTAATTTTTCATTGATAGCATTCAAATATTTTTTTGCATTGGTAATGGATAACCATGAGTGGGGATCATAAGTTATTTTATCAAATCCAGAAGATGAGCCCTCCATCAAAGGCTCTTCCTTTTTTTCATCTTTTAAAAATTTACCATCACTTCCAACCAAATTATATGGTAGGAGGTCTTCGCTTATCCTATCACTTATAAAAATATAATCTCCATCTTTTGGAATATTAAAGAAAATTTCTCCAGATTCATGTCCCATTTCAAGTCCATAAACCTTTCCTTCTTCAAGATCGAAAGTTTCTTTTTGGTGAATCAACTCTCCCTTTTGGCTCATTATATCTTTACATTTTTTTACCAAATTTTCTCCGCGAGTACCATCATCTTTTATAAAAGCAACCCTCATCATATCTTCATGAGTGTGGCCAAAATCAAATTTATTTTTCCCCTTTTTTAAATTTACTTTGGACATGTATTGAAAATCACCGATAGCTGCTGCACCCTTATAAGTAATAAGGTCAACAGAATCAGATAATTTTAAAATATCAAGATTTGGTAAATTTTCCTTAACCTTATCAAGCCAAGGTTCCATATTGGCACCATTTACAACCAAAAGATCACACTTTGCAAGTTTTTTCATATCCTTAGGACTTGGTTCCCAAAGGTGAGGTTGCTTATCAAGGGGCATAAAAGATTTTACATCTATTGTGTCATCACCAATCATTTTTGTCATTTCATAAACAGGATAAAAAGAAGTATAAACCAAAGGTTTATCAGAAGAGTGCTCATTCTTTTTTGCACAAGAGCTAAAGAGAAAAAGTAAGAAAACAAAAAAACTTATATATCTTTTTTTCATTCTTCCTCCTTAGAAAGAGGGTTGAAAAATTTCAACCCACATAATCTATTCAGTAATTTCATCAATTATTTGTGCATCAGTTGTGTTTGGTTTTACAAAAGTAGGGAACCAACCTTCATCTTTTAATAATTTATCTTTGTCATCGCCATATCTCATGTGGAAATGTGTTAGGCTTTCTTCTCCGTGAATTGGCATCATAAGAATAAATTTATAAGGCGCATCATCATTTACAGCTTCAAAAATATCCCATTCTAATTTATGGCCACCATGTTCAACTTCTTGTTTTTCAACATATTTATATTCGCTCTCACCGATAACTTCACCTTTTTTATCAGGGAAATCTTTTAAGAATTTGATTTTATTATCTTTTATTTCAAGACCACCAAAATCACATTTTCTTTTCTTTAAATAATTTTCCTTAGCTTCTTTTTCATCAACTTTTTCTTTTTCAGCTAAAGTTTTAAAAGCATTTTGAACTTCATCTTTTTCAAGATATCCGCCCATATCATTCCATTCGCCTTCCCAGTCAGAAAGACTTACCTCTGCTGAGTCTTCTTTTTTCTCTTCAATATTTGAAGAAGAATCGCTTACATTTGAAGCATCATCTTTTTTCATTTCTTGAGAAACATTTGAATTTGAAGTCTCATCATTTTTTTGATCTTTTTGACAAGCTGTCATAACAAGGCCCAAAGATAAAAGGGCAATTAAACTAAGTGATTTTTTATTTTTCATTTTATTCTCCTTAATTATTTAATTTTTAGATTTGTATTTTTAGTTAATTAACTATCGACAACTAAATATTAGCAATAAAAATAACAAATGTCAAGAATGATTTGCATTATCATTTAAAATTTTCTAAAAATTTAAAATAAATGGATGAAGAAACTTCTCTACGAAAATATAAAAAAACCAATGAAATCAATATGAATAGGGATAAACTTTAAAATCTAAGCTATAAAAATTTTTTCTATTATTAAATTTTTAAAACTTATATTTTAAATTTGATATTTGGAAAAATGAAACTTGTAAAATCATTATGAAAATAAATGTTGAGCTTATGGTTAAAACTAAAAATTATAAAAGTTTTTTATTAACTGATTAGTGTAAAATATAAAAATAAATGTCTGTTGTAAAAAATTATTCATTTAAATATAAGAATTCTGATCACATAAATTTGTTTTATTTGAATTGATAATGTCGAGACAATAATAGAAAAATTTTAAAATTTGAACTAATCTTTTTATTTTACATAGTTGAAATTTATAAATTTTATTATATATTTATATCTTATGTAAAATAAAATTATATTTTGTATAATGCAGACTGTTGATAAAGTAAAAAAAATTGCCTATTTTGACCTGGTGGAGCGAGCGGAGAAATATCATGGGATTTCTCCATGCCTTCGTTTCACTCACGCTAAAACACCTTTGCTTTGCAAACTTTTCTGTGTTATCAAACTAGTTTTAGGAATAAATGTGCAAAATCAATGCCCATTTATCTAGTCGTGATGGATTTTTTCCTAATTTTATTTTGAATTATTAATAAATTACTAAACTTACTTTGTCTACGCTCTGAATTATATTTTGTATAATGCTAACTTATTTTACCTAGGCTTTAAATTTAAGATTTTTAATCATATACTAGATTAAATTTTATGATCTATGTAATTTTCAAAAATATTTTTAAAAATCACTATATATTTGTAATCTTTAAAGTAAAAATCATAAAAATTTCCATAAGCCCAAATTCTACATTTTGGATATTTTGAATTTTTTATTGTTTCTATATTTTTTATATCGCCAAATTTTATAGATTTAAAAAAAGGAAAAATATTTTCAAAAATAATAATAGAATTTTTTGTAAGTCCTTGACTTTTTAAAGATAAGAAAAATCCAAAGCTTACCAAGAAAATTATGGAAAAATCTAGAAAAGTAAAAGAATATTTATAAATTATTAAAAATAAAATCAAAAAAAGTCCAAGGCAAATAAAATAATATATTGGTAAAAACATGGTCTTAATAATTATTTTATTTTGTATGGATTTTATAACGATAATCCATACTATTAAACCTAATAATAGAAAATATTTCATAGTCCCTCCTTGTATTTATCTACCCAAATTTTGGGTAGAAATTCATTGGGAGGCTTTATGTTTTTTAAAGATACATTCAAAAAATATTTTGATGAAAAATTAATATTTATTATTTTTACAATTTTGGCTATGGTATATCTATCTTTGAAATTGTTGATAAATGGGGGAGGACTAATATTTTTATTTTATTTTTCAATTTCACTTTTGACCTCTCTTATTTTTAGAGAAGTTTGTCTTTCGGATGAAATTTATTTTGAGGATAAGAAAAAACTTGATAAAAATAATATCCTATCATATATTTTAAGTAAAAATTTATTTGCAATTATTCTTGTGACTATGCTAGTAATTTTAGTTTTTCTACTTAGTTTTTTGTTAAAATATAAACTAGTAAATATCAAAGATTTTTTTGATATTTTGATTTTAATTCTTGCAACACTAGCAAGTGAGAATATAGTTTTGTTATTTCATAATAAGCCTATATTTACAGAATATCCAAAATCAATGATTGGAGATAAATACATTGGTTTGACCTATTTTAAATCCATGCTTCCTTCATTTTTAATTGATTTACTAATAGGAATTATATTTACAAAATATTCTTTAATGTATTTGTTTATCTTTTGCTATTTTATTTCTATAATTATTTTTTATATAAGGGTAAAAAATAGGGGGTTATATGATTAATTTTGTAACAATCGGATCAAATTTTATAGTTGAAAATATTTTAAAAACTGTAGTAAAAATGGACGGATACAATTATTATGGAGCTTATTCTAGGTCTATCGAAAAGGCGGATTATTTGAAAGAAAAATTTGGGGCAGAAAAATCTTTTGATAATCTTGATAAAATGCTTGAAGATAAAAATATTGACTTTGTTTATATAGCAAGCCCAAATTCTTTGCATTATAAGCAGGCAAAAATGTGTCTTTTGGCAAATAAAAATGTAATTTGTGAAAAGCCATTTTTTACAAATACAAAAGAACTTGATGATTTAATAAAAATTTCTGAAAAGAAGGATTTATTATTGTTTGAGGCGATTTCCATAAAATATTTACCAAGCCTTGGTATATTGAAAAATCTTTTGAGACAAATTGGGAAAATTTCTACTTGTATGATTAATTATTCCCAATATTCATCAAGATTTGATAAATACAAGGCGGGAATTGTTGAAAATATTTTTAAAAGTGAGTTTTCAGCAGGAGCCTTGGCAGATCTTGGGATTTATAATCTTCATTTGATTTATGAACTTTTTGGAATGGGAGAAGAATTTTCTTATTTTGGAAATATAAATGATTATGGTGTTGATATTTCTGGCTCTGGACTTATTTCTTATGGAAATTTTTCAGTATCATTTACTAACGCCAAGGATAGTAAAAGTGAAAATTATATAATAATTCAAGGAGAAGAGGGCTATATAAAGGTTTATGGAAATATCCAAGAAGCAGAAAAAATAGAAATTTTTAAAGATGGAAAGAGTGAATTTATCGACATAAAAAAAGAAAGAGATTTGTATTTTTATGAATTTTCTTATTTTAGGGAAATTTTTGAAAATAAGGACTATGAATCTTCAACGGAAAAACTAAATGAGTCAAGGGATGTTCTTAAAATGTTTGAAAATTTAAAAAAATCTGGAAATGTTAGAGATTCATACAATATGGTTGATCCAAATAAAAAATCTTGCAAAAATTAACTTTTGCAAGATTTTTCCATTTTTAATAATTTTTTCTTCAAATCAAGGCCGTAGAAAAATCCGCCCAGATTATTTTTCCCAAGGACCCTGTGGCAGGGAATCCTAAATAAAATTGGGTTTTTTCCACAGGCTGATCCTATTGCTTGGTAGGCTTTTGAATTTAATTTTTCACCAATTTTCTTGTAGGTTGATGTTTTTCCGTAGGGGATTTTTTCGATTTCTTTCCAGACACTTTTTTGAAAATCTGTGCCTTGAGGGTCAATTTCAAAGGAAAATTTTTCCAAATTTCCGTCAAGAAAATTAGAGATTTCTTTAAAGGCAAAATCTGTTAGTTTGGATTTTTGACCAGACTTTTCCTTTTCGACTATTCTTATAGCTTGAATTTTTTTGTCGTATTCTATTTCAAAAATAAAATTTTCTTTTTTGTAGTAAGCTTTCATTAATTTACTTGTTCTCTGAAAGTATCTATTGTTTTGTTGTTTATAAGCAAGTAAATTCTTGTTATATCTTTTTCTACATTTTTTTCACCAGAAATATCCAGCCACTCGTTTACCTCAGCGCTCATTTCAGATCTTTTTCTTAGAGGAAGGTAGAGTGAGAATTTTCCTTGGAAAGAATGGTCGCTGTCATTATTTACAGCAAATCCATAAGGAAGGTCGACATATCTTACTGTCATATTTTTTCCACCTATATTTTTAACTTCTTCAGTATTTACAGGACTTGTTATATCTGCCTTATCAAGCCTAAAAATATAGGCTGTGTCATTTACCTTGGAATCAACGGAAAATTTCCCGTTAAATTCACAAATAGCCACAGAATCATAATCATAATCTTCATATTTTGCAGTAAAATATCCATTATCAGAAAAAGTTAAAACAGTTTGCCAACCGCCAGCTTCCGATGAAAATCTAAATTTTTTACCACTTAAATCTTTCAAAAGTTCTGGATAATTCCCAGACTTATCAGAAGTATCAGAATTTCTAAAACTTAGGTAAGATTCGTTTTTTGAAGAAGAATTTTTGCTATTTTGAGCTGGGCTAAGATTTTTGCTTTCTTCTTTTTTATCGTCAGGATAAACTCTCTTTATTTCCTTATCTTTATTTTTGGAATTTTTTTCTTCAGAAGATTTATCTTTAGATTTTTTATCACTATCTTCATTGTCTAATTTTATTTTCTTTTTAGTTTTTTTCTTAGATTTTTCTTTTTTATCTTCATTTGTTTTATCATTTGACTCTTCTAATTTTTCAATTTCTTTTTTCTTGTTTTTCTCCTCCAATTTTGCCTCGTTTTGTGCAATTTCAGATTGGTTAACCTTAACCATGCTGCCACCACAAGATGAAAGCAAAAAAGTAAGGGCAAAGACAAGAGAAATTTTCTTTTTCATATGGGCCTCCTAATCTTATTTTCTTATACTTATTTTATACATTAAATAAATAAAATACAAGTAAAGGAAAATATTTAAAATTTTATAAGTTTAAAGATTCATTATTTATTATTTGAACTGTCGAAATTTTTGAAAAATTTGAAATACTAAAGACTCAATATAAAGTCAAATTATTATAAAAAATCGGGTATATTATTAGTTAGAGAAAGATATCTAGAAAGTGGAGGATATTGTGAATTATAAAGAAAAAATAGACAAGATTGTCGAATATATAAAATCTGGCGAAAGCCAAAAAGAAAATTTTAAAGTTGGTCTAGAAATGGAACATTTCGTGATAGATAAAGATGAGCTTTTTTCTTACGATTATTTTGGAGAAAAAGGCGTTGGATCTACCTTGAAAGATTTAAAGGAAAAGGGATTTTCTGTAACTAATGAACACGATGGATACATCCTTGGCCTTAGAGAAAATGATATAGCTGTAAATCTTGAGCCAGCTGGTCAATTTGAGCTAGCAATTGATGCCAAGAAAAATATAAAAGATTTGGATGAATCTTATAAAAAAATTATGGGAGAAATTATTCCGATTTTTGAAGAAAAAAACCAATACCTTGAAACTTTGGGCTATCATCCAAAATCAAAAATAATGGATTTTAAAATTATACCAAAAGATAGGTACAAATATATGCAAAAATATTTCAGAGAATTTGGCGGAAAATATGCTTTAAATATGATGAGAGGAACAGCAAGCGTCCAATCTGCCATAGATTTTTCTTCTGAAAAAGATTTTAAAAAGAAATTTTTCGTGGCAAATGCCCTTGCACCTTTTATGTATACTCTTTATGATAACGCCTATATTTTTCAAGGAGAGCCATACGAAAACAAAAATCTTCGCCAAGAAATTTGGGAATATTGTGATAAAAATAGGACAGGTCTTTATGAATTTGCCTTTGATGAGGATATGTCTTACGAAAAATATGCAGAAAAAATTTTAAATACAGACATAATTTTCATAAACGAAAATGGAAAAGATATTTATAAGGGAGATACAAAATTTGAAAAAATAATGGACAAAGACTTTTCAGATGAGATGATTTTCCACGCTCTTTCCATAGTTTTTCCAGATGTTAGGGTTAAAAAATATATAGAAATAAGGATGCCTGATGCAGTGCCTTACCCTTACAATCTTTCCTTCCCTGCCTTAATCAAGGGATTATTTTATAATGAAGAAAATCTAAATAAATTAAGAGATGATTTTAAAAATATGACCTATGAAAATTGTCAAAATTTAAAATCACAAGCAAAAGAGCTTGGACTTTATGCAAAATATGAGGGTAAAACTATTTGTGAATGGATAAAATATTTTATTTCTCTTGCAAAAGATGGGCTTGATGAAAATGAAAAAACTTATCTTTTCCCAATAGAAAAATTGATGGATGAAAAAGAAGTTTTGAGAGATAAATTTGAAAAACTTTACAAGGAAGATCCAAAAAAAGCTTGCGAGAAATTTTCTGTAAATTATGCCCTAGGTGAGATTAATGGCAAAGCTTAAAAGAGCTTTTGAATGTAAAAATTGTGGCCATGTTCAAAATGTTTGGGCGGGCCAATGCCCAGAATGTGGGAAATGGGGAACTTTGATTGAAAAAACCATAAAAAAAGAATCTTCATCAAAAAATTCCATTTCCCTTGATTTTGAAAACCAAGCAAGATTATTAAAAGAAATAAAACTTGATGAGTCCGAGAGAATAAAATCATCTTTTGAAGAATTTGATAGGGCAATAGGCGGCGGACTTGTAAAAGATTCAGTTTCAATTTTAACGGCAAGACCAGGAGCTGGAAAATCAACTCTGCTTTTACAATTATCTTCGTCTTATGCCAAAGATGGATTTAAAGTTATGTATGTTTCTGGCGAAGAAAGTGAATCTCAAATTAAGGCGAGAGCTGATAGGATTATTGGAGAAATTTCCCAAAATATTTGGATTTTATCAACAAATTCAATGGATCTTGCAGAAATTGAAATAAAGAAAAAAGATGCAGATATAATAATTTTAGATTCGATCCAAACTTTTGCCTTAAACGAATTTGATAACAAGCAAGGATCTCCTACTCAAACCATTGAATGTGCAAATAAATGTGTCGAACTTGCCAAAAATCCTGATAAAAAAAGGGCCTTTATTATGGTAGGCCATATGAATAAATCGGGAGAGATGGCAGGGCTTAGAACCTTGGAGCATTTGGTTGATACGGTTTTAGTTTTGGATGGAGAAAGCGAAGATGATTTGAGACTTTTGACAAGCACAAAAAATAGGTTTGGTCCAACAGGAGAAGTTGGATTATTTTCTATGCAAGAAGAGGGCCTAATCGAAATTACAAATCCATCAGAATATTTTATTACAGAAAGAGATTCAGGAATCGAGGGATCGGCAATTTCTGTGATGAAAGAAGGCAGTAGGCTTTTGGAAATTGAAATAGAATCTTTGGTCTCAAAATCATTTATGCCTTATCCTCAAAGAATTGGAGATAGCTTAAGAAAAGATGATTTAAATACCTTAATTTCTATTTTACAAGAAAGAGCTGGAATAAATTTATTTGATGAAAATGTAATAATAAAAGCAACAGGTGGACTTAAAATGAGAGAGCAATCAGTAAATCTTGCCATAATGATTTCAATCGCCTCATCGTATTTAAAAAAACCAGTCGACAATAAAACAGTTTTTATAGCAGAAGTGGGCCTAACAGGAGAGCTGAAAAAAGTTCCACAAATAAAATCCAGACTAAAAGAGCTTGAAAGATTAGGCTACAAAAAAGCCTACATAGGAAAATCTCAAATAGATAAAAAAGAATACAAAAATCTAGAAATAAAAGAGATGAAAAATATAAAAGAAGTAATTTCTGATGTTTTTGGAAAATAAAAGAGCCTTGAAGGCTCTCAGTCTGTTGACAAACTAAAAATTTTCCCATTTCGAGCGAACGTAGTGAGTCGAGAAATCTCATGAGATCTCTCCATGCGTTCGTTTCACTCACTTAGTCGAGATGGGTTAGATCTTAATCTAATTCTAAATTACTAATAATTCTTAATAATTAGACTTTGTCTACGCTCTGAGAGCCTTTTTGGCTCTTTTTGTTTTTAATTATTTTTTATTTAATACATCCCGAAGATTTTCTCAACCCACATTATAAAAGAATGGGGGAGGATTTTTGAAATTATTAATAAAATTTTTGCGCTTGGGTGGGTGGTTATTAGGTCTTTTTTGCCCATTTTTTTTATGGCTTTTCCTACCATTTTTTCTAGCTTTTCATTTCCTAAATTTTTAATTCCAGACGAATTATTGTTTGATTTTTTTAAAAATTCTGTTTCTACCCTGTTTGGGCATAAAACTGAAATTTTTATATCTTTAAATTCGCGTCTTATAGCCCTTGAAAATGATAATACATAAGACTTACTTGCAGCATAAAGGGCGAATTTTGCTTGTGGAATGAAGGCTGCTGATGAGGCTATGTTTAAAATTGTTCCGTCTTTTTGGAAAAAATCTAGGGAAATTTTTGTCATTGCTGTAAGGGCTTTTATATTTAAGTCCAAAGTTTTCATATCTTTATCAAAACTTGTGTTTTTAAAATAATCACTTTCTCCCATGCCTGCTGAATTTATTAGAAGTCCTATTTTTTTATTTGAATTTTCTAATTCTTTTTTTAAAATTTCAAAAGATTTTTCCTCACACAAATCAAGGGCAAATATTCTTGCCCTTGTTTGTAATTTTTCTGATAAATTTTGAAGTTTTTCGGCTCTTCTTCCGATTAGCCAAATTTCTTCATAATTTTTTTTGTCAATTTGCCTTGCAAATTCATAGCCAATGCCTGAACTTGCTCCAGTAATTATGGCTATCATTATTTGCTCATAGCCTTCATTATTAGGTTTTGTTTTAAATTCCACAAATCGTGAGAAAGATCGACGTAATAATTGTGAGGTTGGTCAAATCTTTTTACCTCATCCCACAAGGATTTCACTTCAGACTTGCAATATTCGTTTATTTCTTCGATTTTTGGAGAATTATAAACTTTTTTTCCGTTTTCAAAAATTGGAACTTGCATTTTTCTAAGTTCATAATTTTCCATTCTTTTCATCTTCCATGTAAAGTGTGGATCAAAAATTACAAGTGGTTTATTTTCATCAACAACTTCTTCTTTTAAAGTTATATAATCAGCTTCTGCCTTGCCGGTTTTTTTGTCGTACAATCTGTAAACTTCTTTTAAACCTGGTGTTGTGATTTTTTCTACATTTTCTGATACTTTTATTTTTGCGGTTTTGCCTTTTTCATCCTCAATTTCAACAAGTTTATAAACCCCACCAAAAACAGGATCAGATTTTGCTGTTATTAATCTCTCGCCGATTCCAAATGAATCAATTTCTGCTCCTTGTTGTAGAAGGGATTCTATTTTGTATTCATCTAGAGAATTGCTTGCAACAATTTTTGCATCTTTGTATCCATTTTCATCCAAAATTTTTCTACATTCTTTTGATAGGTAGGCAATATCTCCTGAATCTATCCTAACTCCTCCAGAAATTCCCAAAGGATCTAAAACTTCTTTGAAAACTTTCATAGCATTTGGCAAACCTTGTTTTAGAACATCATAGGTATCAATTAATAAAATGCAGTTATCTGGATATAATTTTGCGTAAGCCAAAAATGCCTCATATTCTGAATCAAATGATTGAACCCAGGAATGTGCCATAGTTCCTCCAGCAGGATAAGCATACATTTGACTTGAAAGAGTATTTGATGTGATTGGAGCTCCAGCTATAAAGGCAGATCTTGCTCCTTTTACAGAAGCATCAGGTCCTTGAGCACGTCTTGCCCCAAATTCCATTACAGTTCTTCCCTTTGCAGCCCTTACAATTCTGTTTGTTTTTGTAGCAACCAAAGATCCATAATTTAAAGATAGAAGCAAATAAGTTTCTAAAATTTGTGCTTCAATTATTGGAGCTCTTACAGTAACAATCGGTTCAGATGGAAACATTGCTGATCCTTCTGGAAAAGCCCAAATATCTCCTGTAAATTTAAAATTTTTTAAATAAGTTAAAAATTCTTCTGAAAATTTTGTATTTTTTCTAAAATATTCAATATCTTCCTCGTCAAAATGAATATTTTCTACATAATCAATAATATCATCTAAGCCAGAAAAAATTGAAAATCCTCCCTCATCAGGATTTTTTCTATAAAATGCATCAAAAACTGCAATCGTATCTTTCATTCCACTTTCAAAATATCCATAGGCCATGGTGAATTCATAAAAATCACTGAGCATGGATAAATTTCTTCTTGTTTGCATATTTTCCTTCCTTTTGTTTTTTGTTTCACATATTGTTTTTATTATACCACTTATAAGAGGTATAGTAATAATGGTTTGGCAAAAGCTAGCAAGAAAAGGAGAATATAAATGTATATTTTTGATATAGATGGAACTCTTTTATATACAATTGATTCCATATCATATAATATAAACCAAACTTTAAAAAAATTTGGTCTTAGCCAAGTTCCCACAGAAAAAATTAGGGAATTTGTAGGAAACGGCCCAAAAGTTTTGATTGAAAAAACTCTTGATTATATTGGATTTGAAAAATCTCAAAAAAGAGAAAAAATTTTAAATTTTTATAACAAAAGATACGATGACAATCCAACTTATCTTACAAGACCCTACGATGGAATAGTAGAAGAGCTTGAAAAAATTAAAAATAGAGGCGAAATTTTGGTTGCTTTTTCAAACAAACCAGATTCTACTTGCAAAAAAGTTATAGGGGAGATTTTTGGAGAAGGCTATTTTGATTTTATTTTAGGATACAGAGAAGATGTAGAAAGAAAGCCTTCACCTGAGGGTATGTATATAATAAAAGAAAGATTTGGAGTCGATTATTCGGATATTTTTTATTTTGGAGATAGCGAAGTCGACATGAAGTGCGGTAAAAATGCGGGAGTATTTACTGTAGGGTGTGCTTGGGGTTTTAGGGAAAGAAAAATTCTTGAAAATTTAAAGCCAAATCTTATAATAGATAGTCCAGAAGAAATTTCAAAAATAAGGAGAGTATAATGGCAAATTTATCAGTATTTGATATTATTGGGCCTGTAATGATTGGCCCATCATCATCCCACACTGCAGGAGCAAACAGAATTGCAAAAATCGCAAGAGATTTGGGTGGAGAAGGATTTACAAAAGTAGATTTTTATTTGCACGGATCATTTGAAAAAACTTATCAAGGTCACGGAACAGATAGGGCTTTGGTCGGAGGAATTTTGGGCTTTGGTCCAGAAGATGAAAGATTGAGAGATTCATTTAAAATAGCAGATGAAGCGGGAATTTCTTATAATTTTATTCCACAAGATATGGGAGATGTTCATCCAAATACAGTAAAAATTGTTCTTCACTATCCAGACGGCCACGATTTTAAATTGAGAGGATCTTCAATTGGTGGTGGAAATATAATGGTAAATCAAATAATGGATAATGAAGTAGAATATAACGGAAAAAATCCTACAATTATTTGCACCTATCCTGAACAAAAAGGGATGATAGCTTTTATTTCAAATGTTTTGTTTGACCACAATTATAATATTAAAAATATGAAAACTATAAACAAGGGCAACACAATTATGCTAATTGTAGAATTAGACCAAGATTTGGAAGAAGAAGTTTACAAGGAAATTGAAGCTGGAAAGAATTTTGACTTTATAAAATATTTGGGGTAATTTATGAAAACAACAATGGAATATATTAAAAATAGATTAAAAGAAGAAAACAAGGAAGTTTGGGAGCTTGCTCTTGAAGATGAAATGGAACTTACAAAAAAATCAAAAGAAGAAGTTTTTGCCTTATTACAAAAATCTCTTGATGTTATGAAAGATTCTTCACAAAAAGCACTCGATAAAAAATTAATGTCAATGACAAAAATGACTGGTGGAAATGCAAAATCAATGAACAATTATTTTCTATCAGAAGATACAATAATGGGAGATTTGCCAACAAAGGCTATGGCTATGGCTTTTTCTACATCAGAAGTTAATGCTTCAATGGGAAAAATCGTAGCAAGCCCAACAGCAGGATCTGCAGGAATTGTTCCAGCAAGTTTAATGGCTATGCGCGAAAAATATGGTTATTCTGATGAAGAATTGATAAAAGCCATGCTTGTTGCTACAGAATTTGGACAAATTATTGCTGACAATGCAACTTTTGCGGGAGCTGAGGGCGGATGCCAAGCTGAGTGTGGTTCTGCAGCAGCCATGTGTGCAGCGGCAATTTGTTATTTAAGAGGATGTGATATTGACGTTATGGAAGATGCAGCTTCAATTGCACTTTTATCAATCATGGGTCTTGTGTGCGATCCAATCGGAGGAATGGTAGAATTTCCTTGCAATATTAGAAATGCATCAGGAGTTATAAACGCACTTTCTGCAGCTGATATGGCTATTGCAGGAGTAAAAGTTTTGGTAACATTTGATGAAGCGGTAGAAGCTTTAAAAGAAGTTGGAGATGCTCTTCCAGCAAGCCTAAGAGAAACAGGCGAAGGTGGAGTTGCAGCTTGCCCATCAGCTATAAGATTAAAAAGAAAATATATAGATAAAGAAGAAGATTAAATTTTTTAAAAATAAAAAGCTATTTTACAAAAGTAAATAGCTCAGAGCGTAGACAAAGTCTAATTATAAAAAATAATTAGTAATTAGAATTAAATTAATCTCTGACCCATCTCGATTAGATGATTGTGCCTTGATTTGGCACAATCATCCCTAAAACAAGTGTGATAACACGAAAAAGTTTGTAAAACAAACGTGTTTTAGTGTGAGTGAAACGAACGCATGGAGAGATCTCATGAGATTTCTCGACTCACTACGTTCGCTCGAAATGTGTGTAAATTGAGTTTGTCGACATTCTTGGCTATTTTACAAAAGTAAAATAGCTTTATTTTTTATCTTCATCATCTTTTTCATCTTTTAAATTAAATTTTTTTCTCATATGATATCTTAAAATTGTAAATAAAAGGATAAAATAAAGGATGGTAAAAAGAATTAGAAGGATTACGCATATATTTCTTTTTATTTTGAAATATAAAATTATGGGATAAATTATACCAAATAAAATTATTCCAAGAATTATTGAAAGATTTCCTGCAAAATTATTTCCGTATTCCCAGCATTCTTTATTGTAACAAACTTCCCAAATGTGAAAACCTACTCTCATTTTTGGATAGTCTGTGTGAAATTTTTTGAAAAATATTCCTACATAAATTGAAAAGAATAATAAAAGTACATCACCAACTATTAAATTTCCCAAATTATCACCCTTTCTTTTAATAGCTTAGATAAAATATACCCCAATTGACATAAATTGAAAAATATTTACTTTTTGCATACAATATTAGTAGACTTTTTAGGTTTATAATAAAGAAAGTTAAGTTAGCAAAAGAGGTGATTGTGTGAAAATTTTAATTACATCTGACTGGTATTATCCTGTCGTAAATGGTGTAGTAAGATCAATTTTAAATTTAAAATCATATCTTGAAAAAAATGGATTTGATGTGAGGGTTTTGACTCTTTCAAATTCTACTGAAAGTTATAAAAAAGGAAATGTTTATTATATAGGAAGTCTTGGTGCTGGAAAAATTTATCCTGAGGCAAGAATTTCTGCAACTTTAAGAAATAAATATATAAAGGAAATAAAAAATTGGAAACCAGATATTGTTCATTCTCAATGTGAATTTTCTACTTTTATGATGGCGACAAAAATTGCCAAAAAAGCATCTTGTCCCTTAATCCACACCTATCATACAATTTATGAAGATTATACTCATTATTTTTCTCCATCAAAAAAAGTTGGCAAAAAAGTAATTTCTGTTTTTTCTAAGGCGATTGCTGATAGGGTTGATATGATAATTGGACCTAGCAAAAAAACTATGGAAATTTTAAAATCTTATGATATTGAAGATGAAAAAATAAAAATAATTCCAACTGGAATTGAAATGCCAGAAAAACTTGATGATAAATATAAATTAAGAGATTATTATGGCTTTGATGAAAATGATAAAATTATTTTGTATTTGGGAAGACTCGCTGAGGAGAAAAATATTGAGGAACTGATAGATTTTTACAACAGGCTTGATATGGAAAAACTAAAATTTATCCTTGTTGGCGGTGGTCCTTATTTGAAAAATCTAAAATCTTATGGCAAGAAAACTGGTAAAAAAATTCATTTTACAGGTATGGTCAGGCCCAAGGAAGTAAATAATTATTACAGGATGGCGGATGCTTTTGTTTCTGCAAGTCAGTCTGAAACTCAAGGGCTTACTTATTATGAGGCTATGAGCAACGGGACTTTGGCAATTTGTAGGAAAGACCTGTGCTTAAATGATGTAATAATTAATGATTTTAACGGCTACCAATATGAAGATTTTTATGATTTTAAAAAAGATTTAGAAATTATTTTTTCTGACAGAAAAAAAAGAGAAGAGCTTTCAAAAAATGCAAGAGCTTATGCTCTTGAGAATTTTTCTATTGATTCTTTTGGAGAAAATTGCGTAAATCTTTATGAAGAAGCAATAAAAAAGGGTAGGATAAATGAAAATTCTTATATATAACGAAGATTATGAAACTGTAAAAGAATCTGGTGTTGGCAAGGCAATTGACCACCAAAAAAAAGCCCTAGACCTTGCTGGGGTTTCCTATACTTTAGATCCAAATGATGATTATGATATTTGTCACATTAATACAGTTTTTCCAAAATCCGCATCCTTTGCGACCAAGGCAAAAAAAGAAGGGAAAAAAATTGTCTACCATGCCCATTCTACTAAGGAAGATTTTGAAAATTCTTTTATTTTATCAAACCAACTTGCACCACTTTTTAAAAAATGGCTTATTTATTGCTATAAAAAAGGAGATTTAATCCTTACTCCAACTGAATATTCTAAAAATATTTTAGAATCATATCAAATTGGAAGAGAAATTAAAGTTGTATCTAATGGAATTGACCTTGATTTTTGGAAGGAAAAAAAAGAAGATAGGGAAAATTTTTACCAAAGATATGGGCTTGATAAAAATAAAAAATCTATTATTTCTGTGGGTCTTTTTATTGAAAGAAAGGGAATTTTGGATTTTGTGAATCTTGCCAAAAAACTTCCCCAATATGAATTTGTTTGGTTTGGAGAATTAAACTTAAGGCTTGTTCCAGAAAAAATTAAAAAAGCTGTCCAAACAGATTTAAAAAATTTACATTTTCCAGGATATGTTGATCAAGAATCATTAAGAGAAGCCTATTCAGGTTCAGATTTATATATATTTCCAACCTTTGAAGAAACAGAGGGTATAGTTTTGCTTGAGGCCCTTTCAACTAAGGCTGATATAATAATCAGGGATATAGAAATTTATGAAAATTTAGAAGATGGAAAAGAAATTTACAAGGCGAAAGACGGGAAAGAATTTTACCAAAAAATAAAATCAATTTTAGAAAAAAGCTTACCTTCTTTAAAAAACGAGAGCTACAAAATAGCCCAAGAAAAATCTATAGAAAATGTTGGTAAAATTCTAAAAAAATATTACGAGGACCTTTTAAAAGGAGAAGAAAAATGAGAAGTATTATAAAATTTTTAATATTTGCCATAATAATAATTTTGTTGCCAAGTTTTGTAATGCTATTTATTACAAATTTGAATACAAGTAATTTTATTTTGGTATTTGCAGGGCAAATTCTAGTATTTTTAATTTTATTAGGCTTTTATTTTATTATTAGAAAGAAAATAATCCAATATGAAGATGAAACTCTATCAAAAATTCAAAATGAAAAAAATATTGAAAATTTAAAAAAATTAAGAGAAGAAAGAATTTCCTATAAATCAAAGGCAAACATTACAAAAAAAATAATTGACCTTGATTATTCTAAAGAAGAATGCATGACTTTAAGAAAATATTCATCAACTTATGATGATATGATTTTTTATTATGCTGCTCTTATAAAAAATGAAAGACAAGATAGGGAAATTTATAAGAAAAAAAGAGATAATTTTATAAAAAGATACAAAAATAGACATTTTGTTTTCCTAGATTACAAGGAAAATGTAAAAACGGCTATAAAATGGATGGGAGTGTTTTTAATATTTGCCCTAATTTCATTTTTAAATCCTTTTAAATTTATAAAAAACGACAATTTATACAAAATTATAGTTTTACTAAATTTCACCTTTAATCTTTCTATAGTTATAAACACAATTATTTGGATATTAAGAAGCCTAAAAAGCCACTGGGCAAAAGACTTGGTTTAAAAAATATTATATAAATTTTGACAAAAGAATTTCTTTTGTCTTTTTTATTGGGGAAATTTAAAAAATCAATTTTCAAAACTATTTAATTAAAACAAAATATTAATTTAATTAAGATTTACAATTAAAATATTAAAAATATTAAAAAATGACTTTACAAAAATTAAAAGGGTGGTATACTTATTTTATAAAGGAGGCGGGTTTTGATTAATAAATGTCCTAATTGTGGTGGTGACTTGGTCATCACATCTTATAAATGTAATTCATGTTTAACTGAAGTTAGTGGAGAATTTGAAATGGGAAAATTCCAAAGGCTTGATGTTGAAGACTTGGAATTTATTGAACTTTTTTTACAAAAGCGTGGAAGTATAAAAGACGTTGGTGAAAGTTTGGGAATATCTTACCCGACTGTTAGAAATAGAATTGACAAGCTTGTAAAAAAACTTGGTGGAAAAATAGATAAGCAAGAATCTAGAATAGATATTTTGAACATGGTCAATAGTGGAGAAATTACTCCGGACCAAGCAAGTGAACTTTTAAAGGAGCTAAAAGATGAATGAAGAAAAGAAAATGATTTTAGATATGTTAAAAGAAGGAAAGATTACTGTTGATCAAGCAAGCGATCTTTTGGAAGCTGTTGGAAAAGATAAGGCAAAAAACAACGAAGAAAGTTTTATCGACAAATTATCAACTTCTTTTGAAAAAGTTATGAAAAAAACTAGCGAAACTATTTCAAATTTTGACTTTGATTTAGACCTTGATAGTGTAAATATTCCAAATATTTACCACATAAACTCTCAAAAAGCTGAAAATCAAACAAAAATTGATGATGATATCAATGAAATTGAAATAAATCTTATAAATGGATCTTTGGATATTCAAAGAGCTCAAGAAAATCACATCATGATTGAAGAGAAAGTATTTTTCAAAAACAAGGAAGACCAAAAAAATGATTATCTAAATATTGCCGTTGTTGAAGATAAACTTATTATTAATGTAAATGAAAATTATAGGTCTTTGGATGCGAGTGCAAATGTAAAATTATATTTGGGTAAAAATATTTACGACAAACTTGATGTAAATATTATAAATGGTCAAGTTGAAATTTGTGATGTTGATTTTAAGGAAAATAATATTGAATCAACTAATGCAAGATTTACCCTTATAAATACAGCAGGAAACATTGACCTAAAAAATACAAATGGAAAAATTGAAATTAGAAATACCAATGGAAATCTTGAAGTTTCAAATGTAAATGGATCAGTTTATCTTACAAATGTTTCAGGTGAAAATGCAAACGTAGAAGTTGTAAATGGATCTATAAGAATTGATGGATTGAATATGGAAAATGTAGACCTAGCTTCAAAGGCTGGATCAATCAGAATTTTCAAAATTATTGATGCAAAACAATTAAATATGGCAACTCAATTTGGATCAGTAGTTATTGATACAAATGAATTTAACAAAAACATAAAAGCTTTGATTAAGTCATCATCTTATTCAATTGCAGAAAAATTTAAAAATAAATTGCAAACAAAAGACGGCTATCAAGTTTCAACCGATCCAGAAGAGTCAGATCTAGATTTAGATATAAAATCAGCATTTGGTAGAGTAAGTCTTAGATAAAATAATAAAAACAAAAAGGTCTTAGGAGAAATCCTAAGACCTTTTTTAAGTGGAGATTCTACAAAAAAGAGGCTTTTGAAAAAATTCTTTGCAAAAGGCTATTTGTATTAAGAGAAGTTTACACTTCATTCAATCTTGCAATCCTGAATCAATGCAAGATTAAATATGAAATATTTGTAATTGAGGGATTAAATCAAATATTTCCAAAAGAAAAACACAATTAATAAGGAAGAGCACCAAAATGTTTGGTGATATTTTTTGTTTTTTCTTTCAAGTAAATAATAGGAAAGTTTTGTTTAATAATTTGAAATTATTTGTAAAATTTAGGTAAAAATTATAATTTTTTAAATTTTTTTATTTAAAAATCATCTAAAAGCTTTTAAAATCAAGGATTTTTAAAATTTTAAAAAAAGTCTTTACAAAAATAAAAAGAGGGGTTATAATATTATTGTATTAAGGAAGTGGTACAATAATACAGAAATACAAAAAGGGAGAATATGAAAATTTTAAAAATAATTTTTCCAATAATTTTATTAGGAATTTCTTTAATTTTTTTGATAAAAAAATTGGACAAAAACTATAAAAATGAAAAAGAAAAAAATTTAAAAAATGATGGAAATTATTTGGCAGAAGGAATAGGGCTTGGAATAGTTTTTGGAGCAGCTTTTGGAAGTCTTTTCGATGATATGGGATATTGGATTTCTATTGGAATGCTTTTAGGTTTAACTATTGGCCAAGCGATTGAAAAAAAGGAGGCTTAAATGGAATTTGATAATGATAGACCTATTTATCTTCAAATTTTGGAAGATTTTAAGTCGAAAATTTCAAGTGGAATTTGGAAAGCTGGCGAAAAAATTGATTCTGTAAGAAATTTGGCGAAGCTTTATGAGGTTAATCCAAATACTGTCCAAAGGGCTTTGGCTGAGCTTGAGCGAGAAGGTCTTTGTAAAAGCCAAAGGACAGCTGGAAGGTTTGTAACGGATGATGAGGATTTGATCAAATCTTTATCAAAAAATGCTTTTGAAATAATTTGTGAAGATTTTATAAACAATGCAAAAAATTTAAAAATTTCAAAAGAAGATGCTCTTGATGGTCTTGATAAATTTTGGGAGGTGGACTAATGTTAGAGATTAAAAATTTGACTATATCTTATAAAAATAAAATTGTTATAGATAAGATGAATTTGTCACTAAAAAAAGGTGAAATTGTTGGACTTTTGGGACCGAATGGATCGGGAAAAACAACCCTACTTAGGATTCTTTCTGGTCTTGAAAAAAATTATAAGGGTGAGGTAAAAATTGGTGGAGAAGATCCAAATTATATTACAAAATCTTTTGTATCCTACCAACCAGACCACCTTCCTTTGGACAAATCATATGATTTAACAAAAATTTCAAATTTATATGGCGAATTTTTTGAAGATTTTTCCAAGGAAAAATTTGAAAAAATAATTAGAGATTTCAAACTTGATATGAATATGAAAATAAAAAATATGTCAAAAGGAATGAAAGATAAGGTTCAAATTGCTCTTTCTCTTTCAAGAAAGTCCGATCTATATCTTTTGGATGAGCCTATGAGTGGAATTGATCCTGCTAGTAGGAAAAAAATTATGGATGTTATAATTGATAATTTTGATTCTGATGGTCTTATGATTGTTTCAACTCATTTGATTAGCCAAATCGAAAGACTTTTGGATAAGGTTATTTTTATATCAGACGGAAAAATTATTTTGGAAGAAAATATTGATGATTTGAGAGAAAAACACAAGATGGGAGTTGAAGAATATTTCGAGGAGGTTTTCAATGGCTAAATTATTAAAACACCAATTAAAAGAAAATATTAGGGATATCTTTCCTTGGATGGTAATTCCTTTAATTTTATCAGTCGTATTAAATTATGTAAATTCATATTTAGACTCAGCCTTTATGGATTTTATAACAGTTCTTTCGATGCTTGTTATGTATTCATCCTTTGCTATTTCTATGATAATAGTAATATTAAATGATTATAAAAAGTTTTATGGCGAAGAAGCTGCCTTTTATGATGTCCTTCCTGTAAAATCAAAAGATATAACCACATCAAGAATTTTAAATATAATGATTATTGCCTTACTTGCAGGCCTTGTATTTTTGATAGAATTTTTCGGATTCTTTTTCGTTACAACAGGAGCAAGAGGAGAGGACATAAGCCAAATATTTGAGCAAATAAAAACACTTTTAGGCCAAGTCCCATCAAAAACTATAATTGTGTTTATTATTACGCTTTTAATTTCCCTTCTTGCAACACTTACAAGAATTTTGGCGTCAATAAGCATTGGATCAAGCAAAACTTTCAAAGATTTAGGAAAATTCGGACCGGTTGTAGTCTTTATTTTGATAACAATAGTAATTTCAATTTTAGGCCTAACATTTGGAGTGAAATTTTTAGAAACATTCTCAATAGATGTATCAAAAAGCTCAAGCCAAATACAAACTGGTTTCTATTTAAGCAATGTGGAAACTGTAGAGGAATTGACAAGAGTGATGGGACTAGGTACTATTTTAAACATATTAGTATCAGTGGTACAAATATTTTTCACAAATTTCTTCCACAAAAACAAACTAACAGTAGCATAGAAAAAGGCCCAAGCTTTATCCTTGGGCTTTATTTTTTTCTTAGTATAATGAAAAAGAGGTGACTTATGGAAAAAATATTATTTTTAAAAGGAGAATTTGTAGAAAAAATTTGGGGAGGAGCTAGGCTAAAAAAAGAGTTTCCCTACCAATTTGAATCAGAAAATATAGGAGAATATTGGGCTATTTCTGCTATGAAAGATTTTCCATCAAAAATTTTAAACGGAAAATATAAGGGAGAAAATTTAGATTTTTTGTACCAAAACCACAAAGATCTTTTTGGAAATGAAAAAAAAGAAAATTTTCCTCTTTTGATAAAATTAATAGATGCAAATGATGATTTATCAATCCAAGTTCATCCGGATGATGAAATGGCAAAAAAAGAAAATTCCTATGGCAAAAGCGAGTGCTGGTATATTTTAAATGAAAATCAAGCAAAAATAATTTACGGCCTAAAAACAAAGGACAAAAACAAAGCCCTTGATTTAATAGATAAGGAAAAATGGGAAGATTTATTAAAAGTTGAAGATTCAAAAAAAGGAGATTTTTTTAAAGTCCCAGCTGGTATGGTTCATGCCATAAAAAAAGGAAGTCTGATTTTAGAAATCCAACAAGCATCAGATATAACCTACAGACTTTATGATTATGATAGAAAAGATAAAAATGGAAATAAGAGAGATTTACACCTAGAAAAATCAAAAAAAGCCTTAAAGTGTCTTGATACAGAAAAAATCCACGAAAATTTAGGGAAAAATACAGAAATTTTGTATAAAAATGAGTATTTTACAGTGAAAAAAATAAATGTAGAAAAAGAAATTTCATTTGAAAGAAAAGATCCTTATATTTTAGAAAGTGTAATAAAAGGCTGTGGGGAAATCATAGTAGATGATGAAAAATATCCAATAAAAAAAGGAGATTTTTTTATAATCACAAATTACGCCAAAACCTACTCATTTAAAGGAAATTTAGAAATTGTAGAATCAAGTTCAAAATGATTTGAAAAAGACCTTTTTATGGCCTAAGACTTTGACAAAAATAAACCCATTTCGAGAAAATTAGTGAGCCTAGAAATCTCTTGAGATCTCTCGACTTTCGCTCGAGATGGGTTTTGTTTTTACTAAATAAATTATAATTTTATTAAGAAAAATTTCAACAGTTTGAATGCAAAACGGTCTTTTAATTTTGTTTATTTAAATAAGCTTTTAACCTATCAAAAATTAATAAGAATACCACTATCAAAATTAAAGCATCTACTGATAAGAATGAATAGTTATATGCGAAAGCATACAAGGTAAAATTATTAAATCCTGCAGCGCTTGCTGTAGCCATATCATTGAAAAAGATAAAAGCACTAATAACATTGAAAGCTCCACTTACTAAATAAGAAATTATTATTGAAGGGATATAAGAAAATTTGCTTTTGCTTTCTCCAAAAGAAATACCTGCAAGGGCAATTGCTGAATAGGATAGGATATAATCCAAAATAGCTTGGGCAGGATGAATTACATATCCACCAAAAATCATATTCAAAATTCCTAAAACTGCTGCTGCCAAAATTCCCTTTTTTACTCCCCATCTTATTGCAAAAATCACGATTGGAAGTCTTGATGCAAGAGTTACTGAACCACCAAGTGGCATTTTAAATAAAACCACAAATGAAAGTATAAAGGAAAGGGCGATTGAAACTCCTCCTTCAACTATAAATCTCGTATTATTTTTCTCCATATTTTACTCCTTTTTTTCTGTTATATTTTATATAATAACAATTTTAAGTATATCACGTTAAGAAATAAAATGAAAACAATATAAAATAATATGACCAAAGAATACTTTAAAAATGAAGAAAAGTTAGTAAAATGTAGATATATTATTTACAAAATTGAGGGATAAAATGAAAAAAATATTATATATATATAATCCAATGAGTGGGCAAAGGACTATAGGAAATCATTTAAGCTCGATTGTCGAATATTTTAGCAAAAATTCTTATTTTCCTACAGTTTATGCAACTCAAAAAGCAAATGATGCCAGAGAAAAGGTCAAAGAATTTGCCAAGGATTATGATGAAATTTTGGTAAGTGGAGGCGATGGAACCTTGGATGAGGTTGTATCGGGTTTATTAAAAGCAAAAGAAAATTCAATAATTGGATACATTCCAACAGGATCGACTAATGATTTTGCAAGATCATTAAAAATTCCTTCCGATATAAAAAAATCAACCAAGTACGCGATTAAAGGCGAGGTCATGGATGTGGATGTGGGGCAATTTAATTCTAAATTTTTCACCTACGTTGCAGCCTTCGGATCAATCGCCCAAGTTTCCTATGAAACTGACCAATCAATGAAAAATATTTTTGGAAGATTTGCCTATATTCTAGAAGGAGTAAAAACTGTATCAAATTTAAAATCCTACAAGGCGAAAATAAAAATTGATGATGAAGTTTTTGAAGGAGAATTTATCCATTTTATGGCGACAAATTCTGTTTCAGTTGGGGGCTTTAATAATTTTTATAATAAAAATATCGGCCTTGATGATGGAGTTTTTGAAGCTGTTTTGATAAAAAAACCAAAAGGCCTTATCGAATTAAACCAAATTATAGATGGACTTAGAAGCAAAAAAGAAAATGACAATATAATTTTTAGGTCAGGATCTGTTTTTAAAGTTGAAAGTGATGAAAAAATTGATTGGACTTTGGACGGAGATTTTGGCGGATCTTACAAAAAAAGTGAAGTCAAAGTTTTAAACAGGGCAGTTAAACTCAGGACTGGATTTTCAAAAGATAGCAAGGAGTTGATTTCTAACAAAAAATTAATTGACAAAAGAATATAGAGGTAGTATACTGTAAAATTATTTGATTTTACTATTTGACCAAAAAAGGTTATAATAATAGAGAGAACCTAGGAGGTCAAAATGTTTAAAATCGGTGATAAAATAGTTTATCCTATGCACGGCGCTGGGATAATAGATTCTGTACAAACCAAAGAATTTTTAGGCGAGGAAAAAGAATATTTTATACTCAAAATGCCTATAGGTAACATGGATATATCAATTCCAAAAGCAAATATCAATAAAATGAATATTAGGGATGTTATATCAAAAAAAGAAGGGGAAGAAATACTTGCAATTTTAGAAGAAGACCCAGAAGATTTAAATTCAAATTGGAACCTAAGATACAGGGAAAATCAAGAAATTTTAAAAACTGGAGATATTTTCAAAATTGCAGTTATGGTTAGAGACCTTGTTGCTTTGGACGATGACAAGGGACTTTCAACAACGGAAAAAAAGCTCTTGAATAGGGCGAGAAGAATTATGGCTAGTGAGCTAGTCATGTCAGGCTCTCTTGAAAAAGATGAGGCTGAGAAAATGATTGATGAATCAATCGGACTATAAAAATAGGAGAAGATAATGTTAAATAGAATATTTCGAATTATGTTTTCTGTAATCGGAGCTATTCTAGGCATTTCTGTATTAAAATTGGTACTATCTGTTGTGGATTTTACAATAGATAGTTCTGTTTTTTTCATTACACTTAATGTTCTAATAGCTTTAGTATTTGCAGGCATATTTTATTTTCTATCAGGTTTTATTTATAAAATGATGGAAGATGTATTTATGAAATTAGAAAAATATTTGGAGGACTTACCGCCTCTTAGTGTGGCAGTTGGAATAAGCGGGGTAATTGTAGGTTTAATTTTAGCCTTTCTTGCAACCAAACCATTAAGCTCTTTGTCGTTACCAGTAGTTGGTAATTCGATTTTTGTGCTATTATCCATTATTATTTATTTGGGCTTTGGACTTTTGGGTTGGAGAATTGCATCAAAATATCCAGACAAATACCCTCAAATATTCCAAAAAGTAAAAGAAGTAAAAATATCAAACAGAAGAGAAAATAAAAAAGAAATTTCAAAAGATACTTCCTTAAAATTAATCGACACATCAGTTTTAATCGATGGAAGAATTTTGGATATTATAAAGATAAATTTTATTGAAGGAAAACTTATAATACCAGAATTTGTCCTAGAAGAACTCCAACACATAGCCGATAGTCCCGATGATTTGAAAAGAGAAAGGGGCAGACGTGGGCTTGATGTTGTAAAAGAGATTAAAAAAAATAAGGATATAAATCTTGAAATTAGTTCAAAAGATTTTCCAGAAATAAAAGAAGTTGATTCAAAACTTTTGAAATTTGCCCAAGAAAGTGGAGCAAAAATTTTTACCAATGACTATAACCTAAATAAGGTTGCAGATGTTCAAGGAATTACAGTTTTAAATATAAATGATTTGGCAAATGCAATGAAAACCAAGGTTTTACCTGGAGAGATAATGGAAATTGAAGTTATAAAAGAAGGAAAATCAAGAAACCAAGGAGTTGGATATCTTGAAGATGGAACTATGGTTGTTGTGGAAGATGGAAAAGATTTGATTGGAAAGAAAATTAATACAACAGTAACCAGTGTTTTACAAACATCGGCTGGAAAAATGATATTTGTAAAAGCAAAGGAATAATATGATAGATGGTAAAAAAATATCTGCAGTGATTACGGCAGCGGGCAACGGACTTAGGATGAAATCTGACAAGGCCAAACCCTACATAGAAATTATGGGCAGGAAAATTCTAGAAATTAGCCTTGATACAATAGTGACTCTTGAAAAAATTGACCAAATAATTGTAGTAATAAGAAAAGAAGACGAAAATTATTTGAAAGATATTTTAAAAAAATATGAAAAGAAAATATCCTATGTTTTTGGAAAAGAAACAAGAGAACTTTCAACCTACGAGGGCCTAAAAGCTGTAGATAAAAATTCAAGCTTGGTCTTAACCCACGATGGGGTAAGACCTTTTGCAAGCAAGGAATTATTTGAAAAAGTAATAGAAAATTTGAAAGAGTATAAGGCTGTAATAAGTGCAGTAAAATCAAAAGACACGGTGAAAATCGTAGACGAAAATTTAATGGTAAAAACAACACCACTTAGAAAAGAAGTTTATAATGTTCAAACTCCTCAAGCTTTTGACAAGGATATGATTTTGGATTTTTACCAAAAATATACACAAAGTAGTTTTACAATAACAGATGATAGCCAGCTTTTTGAAATATTTAGTAAAGAAAAAATAAAGGTAGTCGAAGGCGAATATTCAAATATAAAAATGACTACACCAGAAGATTTGATATTTGCTAGAGGTTTTTTAGAGGATTAAAATGAGAATTGGAATAGGATATGATGTTCACAAATTAGTTTATAATCGAAAACTAATTTTGGGTGGAGTAGAATTTCAATATGAAAAAGGACTTTTGGGCCATTCAGATGCAGATGTTTTGGTTCATGCCATAATGGATGCAATTTTGGGAGCCCTAAACCTTCCTGATATTGGAAATTTATTTCCAGACACTGACAATGAGTTTAAGGATATTTATTCAATCAAACTTCTAGATAGGGTCGTAGAATTAATGGAAGAAAAATCCTATAAAATTGGAAACTTAGATACGGTAATTATTTGTGAACTTCCAAAAATTTCACCAAAAAGAGAAGAAATTCAAAAGAAATTGGCAAAACATTTAAAAACAGACCCGGAAAATGTATCAATCAAGGCTTCAACTTCAGAAAAACTTTCTTTTACAGGACGAGGAGAGGGAATTGAAGCAAGAGCTGTGGTTTTATTAGAAAAGATCGATTAAATTAAATTTATAATTTAAATTGTAGAAAGGATTAAAAAATGAAAAAATTATTTACCTCAGAATCAGTAACAGAAGGACATCCAGATAAGATTTGCGACCAAATTTCCGATGCGATTTTAGATGAATGTTTAAAACAAGATAAAAATTCAAGAGTAGCTTGTGAATGTGTAACAACAACAGGTCTTGTTCTAGTTGTTGGAGAAATTTCAACAAAAGCTTACGCACCAATAGAAAGCATAGCAAGAGATACAATAAGAGAAATTGGTTATGATGATCCAAAATTAGGATTTGATTATCAAAACGTAGCAGTTTTAACTTCTTTGATTGAACAATCTCCTGATATAGCTCAAGGTGTAAACGACTCAATGGATTTTAAATCTACAAATGATAAGTATGACAAAATCGGAGCAGGAGACCAAGGAATGGTTTTTGGTTATGCAGATGACGAAACCGAAGAATATCTTCCTTTATCAGTTGTTTATGCTCAAAAACTTGCACAAAGATTAACTTATGTAAGAAAAGAAAAAATTCTAGATTATTTAAGACCAGATGGAAAAAGTCAAGTTACAGTTGAATATGATGATGGAGAGTTGAAAAGAGTAGATTCTGTAGTTATTTCAACCCAACACTCAGAAGATGTAAGCCTTGAACAAATCAAAAAAGATATAATTGAAAAAGTAATCAAGGAAGTTATTGATCCAAAATACATCGACGATGATACTAAATTTTATATAAATCCAACAGGAAAATTTGTAGTTGGTGGACCAAAAGGGGATTCTGGACTTACAGGAAGAAAAATAATTGTAGACGCTTACGGTGGATATTCAAAATCTGGTGGTGGAGCATTTTCCGGAAAAGATGCCACAAAAGTTGATAGATCAGCAGCTTACATGGCAAGATATGCAGCCAAAAATATGGTGGCAGCAGGTCTTTGCAAAAAATGTGAAATTGGTGTAGCTTATGCAATCGGAGTTGCAAAACCTCTATCAATTTACGTAGATAGTTTTGGAACAGGAAAATATGAAGATGAAAAACTTGCAGAAATTGTAAAGGAAGTTTTTGACTTTAGACCTCAAGCAATAATTGATAAATTAGATTTACAAAGACCAATTTTCAAAAAAACTGCAGCTTACGGACACTTTGGAAGAAATGATGAAGATTTTACTTGGGAAAAATTAGACCAAGTTGACAAGTTAAAAAATAAATAGGAGAGTCCATGTCAAGGTTTAGAAAAAGTGTCGCAATAGATTTGGGAACAGCATCAGTCCTAGTTTTTGTAGAAGATAAGGGAATTTGCCTAGAAGAACCTTCAGTTATAGCCAAAGATACTCTTACTGGAAAAATCCTTTCAGTTGGAAAAGATGCAAAGAAAATTTTGGGAAGAACTCCAGGAAATGTAATTGCCTTAAAGCCTTTAAAAGATGGAGTTATTGCAGATTTTAATGCAACAGAAGAAATGCTAAAATATTTTTTGAAAAAATCTTTAGATAGGTCCTTGTTCAAGCCAGATCTTTTGATTTGTGTTCCAAGTAAGGCTACTCAAATTGAAAAAAGAGCAGTCCTTCAAGCTGCAGAAAACGCAGGAGCTCACAGAGTTTATTTAATTGATGAGCCTCTTGCAGCAGCAATTGGAGCTGATATAGATATTACAGATGAAAAAGGAAATATGGTTATAGATATTGGAGGAGGAACTTCTGATATTGCTGTTGTTTCTATGGGACAAATTGTAACAAGTGACTCTATAGAAATTTCTGGAGATACTTTTGACAATAATATAAAAGACCATATAAGAAAAAGATATAGAATGCTTATAGGCGATGCTAGTGCAGAAATGATAAAAATAAAAGCCCAAGAAGCTGATTATACAGATTCAATCGAAGTTGTCGGAAGACTTATTGACGATGGACTTCCTTCAAAAATATATCTTCCAGTCGGAGAAATTTATTCATGCTTGCTTCCATCTATTGATAAAATTATAAATGGGGTAAAAAATGTTTTAGAGCAAACTCCACCGGAATTAGCTGCAGATTTGTACGAAAGGGGTATATTTTTAACAGGCGGTGGAGCCTTAACATTGGGTCTTGCAAAAAGGATCAATGAAAGACTTCAAATCGATGTAAAAATTGCAGAAGATCCAAGAGAATGTGTAATCAAGGGAACAGCAAACGCCCTTACTTGGATTGACAATATTGATGAAGAAAAGAACGAGTCAATGAAAGCCAAGCAAAAACAGCTTGAAAAAAAGGAAAAAATGAGGAGAAGATAATGACAAAAAAACTAGTTTTCGTAAGACATGGACAAAGTGAATGGAATCTTGCCAATAAATTTACAGGATGGGTAGATGTAAATTTATCAGACAAGGGAGTTGAAGAAGCAAAAGAAGCTGGAAGAAAAATCAAAGAAGCAGGAATCAAATTTGATATAGCTTATACTTCAATTTTAAAAAGAGCAATCAAAACTTGTAACTTTGCCCTTGAATATTCTGACCAAATGTATGTTCCAGTTGTAAAATCTTGGAGATTAAATGAACGTCACTATGGAGCACTACAAGGATTAAACAAAAAAGAAACAGCAGAAAAATACGGAGATGAACAAGTTCATATTTGGAGAAGATCATACGATACACTTCCACCAGCTCTATCAGAAGAAGAAGCAAATGCACAAGCAAGTGAGGATAGATTTAAAGAATATCCAAAAGATATAATCCCAGTTGCAGAAAATTTAAAAGTAACACTCGAAAGATGTCTTCCATTTTATACAGACAATATTGCAAAAGACTTAATTGATGGAAAAACAGTTTTGGTAGCAGCACACGGAAACTCACTAAGAGCTATGGCAAAACATCTAGAAAAAATTTCAGATGACGACATAATGGATTTAGAAATTCCAACAGGACAACCACTAGTTTACGAATTAGATGATAATCTAAATGTAATCAAAAAATATTATTTATAAAAAAATAAAAATCAGGGCGAGTCCCTGATTTTTTTGTGTAAATATTTATATAATATATGGTGTCTTGTTATTTTACAATAATATTAAATGTTGCTATACTGTTAATAGCGAAATATTATAATGGAGTATTAAAATAGTAGAAAAAGATAATCTTCCGATTTTTTAAATTGATAGAAATAATTGCATTATTGATAATCGGGATTATTTTTAAGGAGAAAACGTAAAGTTTAAAGCTATTAGAAGATATATTTTAAACCTAATATTTACAATAATAGTTTCATTAGTATTTATTTCTATATTCATTATTTGGTTTTCCTCAAGAGGCATTTCCAATAATAGCTACTATAGGATTTTTGGTAGATGCAGGAGCGACAATGTTAAATGCATCTGGAGATGCAATAGCATCTATGATGGTTGCAAGAATAGTTGAAGGAAAAGATTGGATAGAAAAAGGTGAATTAAAAAATGAATAAATTGAAAATAGGAAACTTTCCAACACCAATTTATAAAATAGATACTTTGTCTGATTATTATGGGACAAATATTTATATAAAAAGAGATGATTTTTCTGGTTTAGAAGTTTCTGGAAACAAAATAAGAAAATTGGAATATTTAGTATATGATGCGATAGATAAAAAATGTGATGTTTTAATTACAAGTGGAGGAGTTCAATCAAATCATGCCAGGGCTACCGCCGCAGTTTCTGCTATGTATGGACTAGATTGTTATTTAGTACTAGAAGGCGAAGAAAAAGAATTTGAAGGCAATTTGTTTTTGGATAAGGCCTTTGGAGCAAAAATTATATTTACAAATAATGTAGAAGAATCAATAAAGGAAATTAAAGCTAAGCTTTTGGAAATAGGAAAAAAACCATATACAATTCCTATGGGAGGATCCAATTATCTTGGATCAAAAGGATATTTTGACCAATACAAAGAGATTTTGACTTACGAAAATGAAAATAATATAAAGTTTGATACAATTACTTTTGCAATTGGTTCAGCTGGAACATATGCAGGGATTTATCATGCTAATGAAAAATTATCAGCTGGTAAAAAGCAAATTCATGGCATATCTGTAAATAACAGTGAAGAATTCTTTATAAAAAAAGTAAAAGAAATTTTAAAAGATAGCGAAGATGAAATTGATACTTCAAAAATCTATATAAATGACAAATTTATAGGACCTGGCTATGCTAAATTTAGAAAAGAAGATATAGAATTTTATCTAGATATAGCAAGAAAAACAGGAATATTATTTGATCCTTGTTATACAGGAAAAGCATTTGAAGGATTTATTTCTAATATTGAAAACAAGTTCGACAAAAACGCCAATCATTTATTTATCCATACAGGAGGAATTTTTGGATGGACAAAAGAGATGAGAGATATGGCAAAAGAAATAGTAAAGGAAAAATAGATGTATAATTTCAAAGATACTTACAATAGACTTATAGAAGAAGCAAGCAAATACCAATGTTTAAAAAGCGTAGGTTTAGATGAAAAATCAGATGTTGTTCCTATGACAACAGCTGATATGGACTTTAAGCTTGCTGATGAAATAGGAGAAGAAATAAAAAAATATGTAGACAGCCATGTGCTTGGATATTCTAGAATAACAGAAGACTACCTAGATGTGTGCTTAGCCTATTATAAGAAAAATTATAATTACGAACCAAAAAGAGAGGCCATAGTAACAGTTCCTGGAATTGTAACAGCCCTATCAACAGCAGTTGCATCATATACAAAAGAAAATGAAAAAGTAATAATATTTACACCAGTATATCCACCATTTTATGAAGTTGTTGAGATGCAAAACAGAAAATTATCAACCTGCAAACTTATTGATGAGGATGGAAACTATAAAATTGATTTTAACAAATTAGAAGAATTAGCAAAAGATGAAAAAGCAAAACTAATTTTACTATCAAATCCTCACAATCCAGGTTCAAGAGTTTGGACAAGAGAAGAATTAGAAAAAATTGCAAAAATAGCAAAAGAAAACAATCTTATAGTTGTAAGCGATGAAATACACTCAGATGTAATACATGATGGATATGAACATGTTTGTTACGGAAATTTAGTAGATGGAAAAGATAATTCAATAATTTGCCATGCAGCATCAAAAACTTATAACATAGCAGGTCTTCAATGCTCAAACATAATAATTGAAAATAAAGACTTATACGATAAATTTGTCCAAACAAACCTATCAAGAGGAATAGAAAGAGCAAATGTATTGGGCATGGTAGCGACAAAAGCAGCCTTTGAAAAGGCAGAAGCTTGGAAAGAAGAAATGAAAAAAGTTATAATGGAAAATTATAACTTATTAAAAGATTTCTTTAAAGATAAAAAAGGCTTCAAACTTGCTAATCTAGAATCATCATTTTTGGCCTGGCTTAGCTATAAAGACCTAGAAATAAGCCACGATGATTTCATAAAATTAATCCACGAAGCAAAATTTTTGGCAGCAGACGGCCTTGATTATGGAAAAGAATCAGAATATTATATAAGAATTAACCTAGGCCTACCTAAAGAAAAGCTAAAAGAAAATTTAGATAGGTTAGAAGAAAAATTGAAAGATAAAGCTTTGATCTAATAGGATATTATGTAAAAATACTGGAAAATGTATCAAGTTCTTTTTTGGACTGATACATTTTTATTTTATAAAAATTCTAAATATTTAATATACTATTTTAGTATGAGTATCGTTTAAAATAGAGTTTTAAGATGCAAAAATCAACTCATAATAACAGAACCTACAGTAACAAATGTTAATGATGTTTCTATTATTTTGATTAATTAATTTTTAATAATAAAGCCCTCACTAGTAAAAAAATCAAATAGTGAGGGCTTGTTATTTCTTTAGATTTTATTTTTAAATTAATAATACAAAATGAAGCAGAAAAAATTAATCAAAATGCTTGACATCGATTTCAAAGTGAGTTATTATATAAATATAATACGTATATACATATGAAAACGCAAATACGAACAAATTTAAAAAGGCCAATTTAAATTTAAGATGGAAGGAGATACTGAGCATACTTGCATAAAATATTATGACTTACCAAAAATTTATAATATTAGAAAGTTAGAAAAGTAGCTATACTTATATATGAAACTAAAAAATATTTAAATTAATAAGAAATGTAAAAATATTTCTATATAAGTAAACAACGAGTGATATTATTGAACAGAAAATTTTACTAAGTAATAAAATGTTTGTATTTATGTAAAATCAATATAATAATAGGAGATAATTATGATTTTAAAATTTTTAAAAAAAGTTCCGGCGGGAATGATGATAGTGCCAATGTTTCTATCAGCTCTTATAAATACATTTTTCCCAGATATGTTACAAATAGGATCATTTACTACGGCTGTTTTTACTAGTGCAGGAACAGCAGCTGTTTTGGGTGTTCAATTAGTTTGTATGGGAGCTCAATTAAGAGTTAAAGAATTAGCGGAAGTAGTAAGAAGAGGTGGTGTGTTACTTTTATCTAAATATGTCATTGGAGCTATCATAGGAATAATTGTAGGAAAAGCTTTTGGTATGGTAGGTATTTTTGGACTTACAACTCTTGCAATAATAAGTGCCATAACAAATTCAAATGGTTCAATGTATTTGGCATTAAATGTTGAGTATGGAGATGAAGTTGATCAAACAGCAATGAGTTTGTTAGCTATAAATGATGGACCATTTTTAACATTGGTTACTTTGGGAGCTAGTGGTTTAGCACAAATTCCTATAACTTCTCTAATAGCAGTAATAGTTCCTATAATTTTTGGAATGATAATTGGAAATATAGATAAGAAAATGAGCGAATTTTTAGAGCCAGGTATAGGATTACTTTTACCATTTGTTGGTATTACTTTGGGTGCTGGTATTGATGTAAAGGGAATAGTTGCTGGAGGAGCTCCTGGAATACTGTTGGGTATAATCACAGTTTGTATTAGTGGGCCATTTGTGGTTTTGTGTGATAGAATTTTCAATAAAAGACCTGGCTATGCAGGTTGGGCTGTTTCATCAACTGCAGGAAATGCGATTGCTGTACCTGCAGTAGTAGCATCAATTGATGCAAGTTGGGCACCATATGTTACAGCAGCAACAACTCAAGTTGCGGCATCTACAGTTATGACAGCTATATTAATACCTATAATAACAGCTTGGTGGGCAAAAAAATACGGATGCCCTAAATATCCACTACAAGGACAAGACTTTAGCAAAAAAGATTGGAAAGCAAAATAAGACTAGGAGAATGATATGATAAATTCTGTAATTATAAATGATAAAGATAATGTAATTGTAGCTATAGAACCTATAAAAAAAGGTGAAACTATTGAATACAAAGATTTGGATGGAGAAATAAAAAGCTTGAAAGCTTTAGATGATATTAAAATCTATCATAAAATAGCAATTAAAAATATAAAAATTGAACAACCTGTAATAAAATATGGAGAACATATAGGATTTGCCATAAAAGAAATAAAAATTGGTGAACATGTTCATGATCATAACACTGAAGGTCGTCGTGAAGATCTTGAGGCTATAGAATAAAAGGAGAAATAAAATGACAAAAACTTTTTGGGGATATAAAAGAAGCGATGGAAGAGTTGGGATAAGAAATCATATTTTAGTTTTACCATGTTCAGTATGTGCATCTGATACAACTAGAATAATTGCAAGTCAAGTTAGAGAAGCTGTTACTTTTAATATGCAATTGGGCTGTTCTCAATTAGGCAAAGATTTTGAGTATACCCTTGATACATTGGCAGGATTTGCTGCAAATCCTAATATTTATGCTACTGTTTTAGTTTCTTTGGGTTGTGAGAATGCTCAATTAAATTTAGTAAAAAAAGAAATTGAAAAAAGAACGAATAAACCAATGGAATCTGTAATAATCCAAGAAGAAGGTGGAACATTAAAAGCGATAGAAAAGGCTACAAGATATGCAAAAGAATTTGCAGCAGAAGCTTCTATGCTAAGAAGAGAAGAAGTTCCAATTTCTGAACTTATTATGGGAACAGAATGTGGAGGATCAGATCCTACAAGTGGTTTGGCATCAAATGTTTTAATCGGAAATTTATCAGACAAAATGGTTGAAAATGGCGGTACAACTGTTTTAAGTGAAACAACAGAATTTATAGGAGCTGAGCATATTTTGGCAAGAAGAGCTAAAAATGATGAAGTTAAAAAAAGAATTTATGATATAGTTCATAGATTTGAAGATCACATAATAAAAAATACAGGAGAAGAAGTAAGAGAAGGAAACCCATCTCCTGGAAATAAAGAGGGTGGATTGACAACTTTAGAAGAAAAATCACTAGGATGTATTCATAAAGGTGGAACTACAACCGTTAATGGTGTTTATGATTATTCAAAACAATTAGAAACAAAAGAAGGCCTAGTAATAATGGATACTCCAGGAAATGATCCATCATCTGTTGCTGGAATGATTGCAGGTGGATGTCAAATAGTTGTATTTTCTACAGGTAGAGGGACACCTACAGGAAATCCTATAGCTCCAGTTGTAAAAATAACTGGAAATAGAGAAACTGCAAAGACTATGTCAGATAACCTGGATTGGGATGCAAGTCCAACTATATACGGAGAAAAAACAATGGAAGAATTGGCGGATGAATATTTTGACGAAATGATTGATTTCTGTAATGGTAAATTGACTAAGGCAGAAACTTTGGGATATACTGAACTTGCTATTCAAAGAGGAGCCAATTTCGTTTAAAATAAAAATTTTAGGAGATTAGAATATATTTTAGGAGGAATTTATGTGTGAAATAATAGTGCCAGTTGTTACGGTTTTTGGTGAAAATGAGAAGCCTGATTTTGAGGAGAATAAAAAAGTTATTGATTTTCTTGTTAATGGTGGAGTTGATGGTATTCTTGTCCTTGGTAGTACTGGGGAATTTACCGTACTTGATTATGAAGATAAGTTGCAATTTGCAAAAGATTATTATGATTATACAAATGGTAGAGTGGATTTGTATTTTGGTAGTAATTGTCCATCATTTGAGGATACAGTTAAGCTTAGTAATGAGGCTATAAAAATCGGTTACAAAGGAGTTATGGTTATTGGGCCATATTATTTTGGAACTGATGATGAGAAAATGTTCATTTATTATAATGAATTGGCTAAAAAAGTTGATGGAGATATTTATATTTATAATTTCCCAGCAAGAAGTGGATATTCAATTTCTGGAGATACTTATGCTAAATTAGTAAATGAAAATAATAATATTGTTGGATTGAAAGATTCTGTTATGGATCCTCTCCATACTAATAGGCTTTTAAGAAGTACAGAAGGTAAAAACACAAAAGTTTATTCAGGCTTTGATGATCAATTTTTGTACAATTTAACTACAGGCGGAGCTGGTTGTATTGGTGCATTAGCTAATCTAGTTCCTGATTTATGGGCTGATTTAATTAAAGCTACAAAAGAGAAAAATTTTGAAAAAGTTTATGAATTATCAAGTTTAATTCACAAATTAATGCCTTTGTATGACCTTGATAGTAATTTTTCACACTTATTTAAAAGATTGATGGGAGTAAGAGGAGTTGATATTTCATCAAAATCAATTTTTCCATATAATCAACTATCAGAAGATATTTATGAAAAAGGTAGAAAAATTTTGGAAGATGTAGTTCAAGAATACGAACAAATAAAATAGTTGTGTTATAATAGACCATGAGAGGTGAGGTCATCATGGTTGAAAAATTACACAATCCCACATTAAGGGTTGTAAGAATTCTTGAGTTAGTAAATAATTATGAGAATGGAATTTCATTAATAGATATATCAAAAAAACTGGCTATACCAAAAAGCACATTAAGTCCAATTTTAAAAACCTTGGAAAAAACTAATTTTCTAGAAAAAAATGATAAAGGATGCTATGTAGCATCCTTTAAACTTTTTCAGTTAGGCTTGTCATATTCTGGACACCTTGATTGCTTATCTACAATTATAAAACAAATGGAAATAGTTGTTGATAGGATAGGAGAAATTGTACAATTTGGTGTTTTAGATGATTACATGGTTTTTTATTTAGGGAAAGTCAATGCTAGCGATAATATAGAAATTGTAAGTTCAGTTGGCAAAAAAATACCTGCCATAAATACTGGTTTGGGCAAAGCTTTGTTGTCAGGTTTTAGCGATCAAGAAATAATTGAAAAATACAAAAATTATGATTTTGTAAAATATACGGAAAATTCTATAAGCAATGTAGATGAGTTAATAAAAGATATACATAAAGTAAGACAGATTGGATATGCAGTTGAAAATCAAGAATTCACAATGAATACATCTTGCGTAGCCGTTCCAATTAGAGAAAGTGGAAAAATAAAGGCGGCTATGTCAGCTACTTATCCTATGTTTAGAAAGACAGAAAATACAGAAAAAGAAATAGCAAAAGTTCTTATGGAACAAAAAGAAATTTTAGAAGATATAATAAAAATTCAAAATTTAAATTTAGATTTTGCAGATAGGGGAGTATAGTGAAGGTTTTTTATGTAGAAATAGAAAATCATAAAAAAATTTTAATTGAAGAAAAAGAAAAAGCATATTTGCTAGAAAGTTTGGGATACAATTTTAATGATATAAATGATCTTATATCATCCGGAATTGATTTATTAAAACTTGATTTATCAAAGGCAAAAGAGGTCAATAAAAATTATAAAATTTTAAGCCCAATAGAATATCCAAAACAAGATATAATTTGTGTGGGCATGAATTATACAGACCATAAAGACGAGGTGGAGCTTGTTTCCAAAAAAGATTTTACCAAAGACGTTGATACAATTTATTTTTCTAAGAGAGCAAATAGAATTATTGGAAACGATGAAAATATTCCTTTAAATGAAAAAATAACGTCATGTCTTGATTACGAAATCGAATTAGGAGTAATAATTGGTAGAGATTGTAAAAATGTAAAAGCAGATGAGGCGAAAAATTATATATTTGGATTTACTATTTTTAACGATCTTTCAGCGAGAGATCTTCAGACCAAGTATAAACAATGGTATTACGGGAAAAGTTTTGATGGGTCATCAGTTATGGGGCCTTGCATACTTATTAATGATGGAAATTTTGATTATGACAATTTGAAGCTAAGTACAAAAATTAATGGAGAAATCAGACAAGAAAATTCTACAAAAAATATGATTTTACCAGTAAATAAAATGATAGAAAATTTGTCAGAAGTCATGACCTTAAAAAAAGGAACAATTATAGCAACAGGAACTCCATCAGGAGTCGGAATGGCACACAATCCAAAAAAATTTTTGAAGAAAGACGATGAGATTGTAATGGAAATTGAAAATATTGGTGTTTTGAAAAATTTTGTTAAGTAATTTTGTTAAAATTTAAAAAGGTCTTATATTTGCAAAATGATTTTGCTTATATAAGACCTTTTTAATTAAAAAATTGGTGGGCTTATGGCAAATATTATTGCACAATCTTCTTTTGCTGGGTTTTTCCACCTATGTTTTTTGCCGCTTGGGATTCTTATTGAATCTCCTGTATCAAGCAAATAATTTTCTTCTTCTAAAATTATTTCGATTTTTCCTTGGGTGCAAACTGCCACTTCTTCTCCTTGGTGAAAATTAAAATCATCTGAATTGTATTGAAATCCGGATAATTTCATTTCGCAAAGTTGAACTTCACCTTTCATGTCAGGACTTAGTAAATCATAGCTTAGTTGGTATTCTTTTGAGTTGGATTTTCCGCTTGTAATTCTAATCCTATCTTTTTTTCTCACAACCAAGGCTGCTTTTTTATCTTCTTCCATAAACAGGGTAAACATTGGTACATCTAGATATTTTGATATTAATTTTAATGTATTTAAAGAAGGATTTGCCTTGCCGCTTTCGATTTGGCTTAGCATTGATAAAGACACATCAATTTCTTCTGCTAATTCTTTTAATGATAAATTTTTTTCATTTCTAAATCTTTTTATATTTGAACCTAGCTTATCTATTTTAATCACCTTTTCTAATTTAGTCTATTTTATTATTATACCACATACTTTTTTATTTGACTTTCTCAATAATTTTCTTGACAATGTTTTCATTTGTGATAATATTAAATTAAATTAAACATAATTTAATATAATTAAAGAAAAGGAGGAAATTATGGATATTAGTAAATTTATTGAAAAGGAACCAGTTTTAAAAGATGTTGCGAACCAAAAGGAAACAGTTTGGATTAATAAGAAGAAAAAAACAGGAGAAGCTGTTTGGGACAATTTTCCTTTTGATGAAAAAGATATTGAAGATGCAGAGGCTAGGTTAAAAAGGTTTGCTCCTTTATTAATGGAATATTTTGATGATACTAAAGAGACAAATGGAATTATTGAATCTCCTCTTAAAAAAATTCCTAATATGGAAAAAGTTTTAAAGGAAAAAACTTCTCTTGAAGGAAATTTATATTTGAAAATGGATTCTCACTTGGCTGTAGCTGGATCAATTAAGGCTAGGGGTGGAATTTATGAAGTTTTATATCATGCTGAAAAACTTGCAATGGAAGCTGGAATGCTAAAAGAAGATGATGATTATAGAATTTTGGCAAGTGATGAGTTTAGGGAATTTTTCTCAAAACATACAATCCAAGTTGGATCTACTGGAAATCTTGGCCTATCTATTGGAATTAGTTCAGCAACTTTAGGTTTTAAAGTTATTGTTCACATGTCAAATGATGCCAAACAATGGAAAAAAGACTTGTTAAGATCAAAGGGCGCTGAGGTTGTAGAATATGATGGAGATTTTACAAAAGCAGTTGAGCTTGGTAGAAAAAAATCTGACGAAGATCCAAATTCTTATTTTGTTGATGATGAAAATTCTTCTACCCTATTTTTGGGCTATGCAGTTGCTGCAAATAGAATTAAAAAACAAATAGAAGACCAAGGAATAAAAGTTGACAAAGACCATCCTGCATTTTTCTATCTTCCTTGTGGAGTTGGTGGCTCACCAGGTGGAGTTTCTTTCGGCTTGAAGAAAGTTTTTGGAGATTCTTGCCACATTTTCTACATTGAACCAACTCACGCTCCATGTATGTTAATTGGAATGGCTACAGGCTTAAACGGAGATATATCTGTTCAAGATTTTGGAATTGATGGAAAAACAGAAGCGGACGGACTTGCTGTTGGAAGGCCATCAGGTTTTGTTGGAAAAGTAATGGAACCAATAATTTCTGGAATTTTCACAATGAATGACAACAAATTATTTGATTATATGAGAGATTTAAATGACAGCGAAGGAATAAAAATTGAACCTTCAGCTTGCTCTGCTTTTGAAGGACCAATAAAATTATTTGAATATGAAGCTAGTAAAAAATATTTAGAAGAAAATAATTTGCTTGATATTAAAGAAAATATAAATCATTTTTCCTGGGCAACTGGTGGAAAACTTGTGCCAAATGAAATAATGGAAGAATATTTAAAAGTTCACTTATAATTGGAGGATATAATGAGTACAACTTTAACTTTAGTAGCCCTATTTTTATCATTATTTATTTTGATATTTGCTACTGTAAAATTAAAATTACATCCATTTTTCGCCCTCTTGGCAGCTGGATTTTCTTTTGGAATAATTTCTGGCATGCCTTTGGCGGATATGTTAAATGCTTTTCAAGAAAGCATGGGATCAACTATAGCAGGAATAGGAATTGTTATAGCTATCGGGACTGTTACAGGATTTTTGCTTGAAAAAAGTGGTGCTGTAGAAACTATGGCTCAAACAATTTTGAAAATCACAGGCGAAAAACATGCTTCTTTGGGACTTGCCATTACTGGATATTTTGTATCAATTCCAGTTTTTTGTGACGCGGCAGTTGTTCTTCTTGCACCAATTGCAAAAAGAATTAGTAAAGATACAAAAATTTCCATGACAACCATGGCAGTTTCTTTGACCATGGGTCTTCACGCAACCCACATGTTTGTTCCACCAACACCAGGTCCACTTGCAGTTGCAGGAATTGTTGGGGCAGATTTGGGTTATGTAATAGCCTTTGGTGCTTTAGTTTCAATTCCAGTAATGCTGGTTGCCCATTTTTATGGAGATTTTATTGGAAAAAAATATTATATTGAACCAAAACATGAAATAGAAATTGACGAAAATCAAAAATTACCTTCAGTATTTATGTCCTTTGCACCAATTGTTTTGCCAATTATTTTGATGTTAGTAAAAACTGTTGCAGATATGCTTACAAAAGATTCAGAAAGCTCAAATACTTTGGTAGAAATAATCAGATTTATGGGCGAGCCAATGATAGCTTTATTAATAGGAATGGTAATTGCCTTTATTTCCTACAAAAATTTGTACAAAGACGACAAAGAAATGCACACATTTGATGGTGGATTTGGTGAAGCTTTAAAAACTGCAGGACAAATTGTTTTAATAGTTGGAGCAGGTGGAGCTTTTGGTGGAATATTAAGAGCATCAGCCCTTCAAGATATTTTAATAAACTTTTTCTCAGGAATTGATATAGGAATCCTTGCACCATTTATAATTGGAGCAATATTTAGAACAGCAATCGGATCAGGAACAGTTGCCATGGTAACAGCAGCAAGTATGCTTGCACCAATCTTAGGAGTTTTGGGAATTTCAAGTCCAATGGGACTCGTTATTGCAATGCTTGCATGTGCATCTGGTGGATCAATGATCTTCCATGCAAACGACGATTTCTTCTGGGTAGCAACATCAACATTAGATATTGATACAGGACTTGGATACAAATCATTTTCAGTTGCATCAGTCCTTCAAGCCCTAACAGGTTTGGCAGTTGTATTTATTTTAAAATTAATACTTCTTTAATAGGAGAAAAATATGAAATTAAATGAACTAAAAACCCCATCAATAATTTTAAATCTTGATGCTTTAGAAAATAATATAAAAAGATTTCACAATTTGGCAATAGAAAATAATAAAGAAATTTGGCCAATGATTAAAACACACAAATCAAGCGAAATTTTAAAAATGCAAAAAGAAAATAAGGCTAGTGGAGTTTTGTGTGGAACTTTGGACGAGTGTGAAAAATCTTTTGAAGCTGGATTTGAAAATATTATGTATGCCTATCCAGTTTCAGATGAACTTGCCATAGAAAGAATTATAAATTTATCCAAAAAATCTAATTTTATAGTTAGGATCGATAACCTAGAAGCAGGAAAATTAATAAACGAAAAAGCTAAAAAAGAAAATGCAAAAATCAACTACACTATAATTGTTGATTGTGGCTTAAATAGATTTGGAATAGAAAAAGAAAATATTCTAGAATTTGCCGAAAAAATGAAAGAATTTAAAAACTTAAATTTTGTAGGAATTTCATCCCACCCAGGTCATGTTTACTCATCCTCTCTTCCAGAAGAAGTGGACAAATTTGTGCAAGATGAAATCGAAACTTTGGCTTATGCGAAAAAAGTTTTGGAAGATGAAGGATATGAAATAAAATATGTGACTTCAGGATCAACTCCAACATATTTAAAAGCTGTAAAAGATGATACAATAAATGTATTTCATCCAGGAAATTATGTATTTTTGGATGCAATCCAAATGTCTTTGGGAATTGCAAAAGAAGAAGACTGCGCCCTAAGAGTTTTGGCATCAGTTACATCAAATCCAAGAGAAAATACCTTTATGATAGATGCAGGAGCAAAATGTTTGGGACTTGATAAGGGAGCTCATGGAAATGATTCAATAAAGGGTCATGGAGTTATAGTTGGACATGAAAATTGTTTGATAGAATCCCTATCAGAAGAAGTAGGAAAAGTTCAAGATGATAAAAAGGGATTAAAAGTAGGACAAAGAGTTCAAATAATCCCAAACCACTCATGCTCAACAGCGAACCTAACAAATTATTTTTACGGCTACAGAAATGATGAGCTTGAAAAAATAATAGAAGTTGACATAAGAGGAAACTCTCAAAGACAAGAAATATAAAATAAAAAGATGAGGATTAGTTTGTCAACAGTCTCTGACCAAGCAATATTGCTTGGTCTTTTTTTATCGTAAGATAGAAAAGATTAGATATCAGTAAATTTCTTCTTTTTTATGCAAATAATAGACATTATCAATTGAAGAGTATAATAATATTGGAGGATATTATGGCGAAAAAAATTGATATTAATAAGGCGATTTATGATTTAGTTAATCGTGATGATAAATTGAAAAAAGATCTTATAGATCTTGGTTTTAAAAATCTTTCCAATCCCCTTATGCTTAAAACTATGGGCAAAAAAATGTCTATTAGGCGCGGAGCAAAGATGGTTGGAATTGATAATGTTGACAAAAAATTAGAAGATTTGGGTTATGAAATTATTAACTCTTATGATGATTTAGAGGTAAAAAATAGGAGAGAACTCATTAAATCTTATGTAAAAAGATTGTCAGAAGGAGAAGACCTTGAAAGTGTTAGAAAAGATTTTGTAAAAAATTTCGAAAATGTTTCATCTTCTGAAATTATGGATGCTGAAGAAGCTCTTCTTGAAGGGGGAGTTGATAGGGCTGATGTCCAAAGGCTTTGTGATGTACATTCCTCACTTTTTCATGGAAAAACTGAAAGTGAAGAAGGAAAGGATTTGAAATTAATAAATATTTCTGGTCATCCTCTTAGGTTTTTCTTTTTGGAAAATGAAAAAATTAAAGAACTTATCGATTTAGGAGAAAACAGCCAAGATTTTGAAAAAATTAAGGATATATCTAATAAAATCACTTCACATTATAGGAAAAAGGGAGATTTGATTTATCCTTTGTTAAAGGAAAATTATAAAAAGCCAGGTCCATCTGAAATTATGTGGGGCGTGGATATAGAAATTTCTAAAAATTTCAAAAGAGCTTTCAAAAAATCTGATTTTGATGAATTGAAAAAGACTTTTGAAAGAGCAAGGGAGATGACTTATAAGGAAGAAAATATCTTGTATCCTTTGATGGAAGATGTGATTTCAAATGAAGATTTTTTGGGACTTTATGAGGATTTGAAAGATTATCCTGATGATATAATCAAAAAAGAAATTTGGGATGATGGAGAAAATACAAACAATGAGAAAGATTCTATGGATGGATATATTTATTTTTCTAAGGGAAAGATGAAAGTTGATGAGCTTGAGGCCCTTCTTGATACTTTAGAAATTGAGATAACTTTTGTAGATAAAAATGATATAAATGCTTATTATAATAATATAAAGGGTGAAAAAATTTTTAAAAGGGCAAAAACATCCTTAGGAAGAGAAGTTTATTCATGCCACCCACCACAAGTTGAGCCAATTGTAAGAAAGCTTATCGGTGAATTTAAGGAAGGAAGCAAGGATAAATTTCAAATCATAAAAAACATAAAGGGCAATGACCACGCTGTGACCTACTATGCAGTTAGGGATAAGGACGGAAATTATTTAGGAGTTTTGGAAACTGTCCAAGATCTTTCTTTCTACAAATCCTATCTTGATATTTGGGATAAGGCTAGGATGAAATAGAAAAAATCCTTTTTATTTTAAATCTTAATTATTTAATAAATTAATATAAAAGTGATTTATAGTTTGGCAAAAAATCCAAATAATTCCAAACCACTCATGCTCAAAAGCAAAGCTAACAAATATTTTTACGGCTATAGAATGATGAGCCTAAAAAATAATAGAAGTTGACATAAGAGGAAACTCTCAAAGACAAGAAATATAAAAAAAGATGAGGATTAATTTCCTCATCTTTTTTTATATTTATTTTTCCCTAGCAAGGGCAATTTCTTTTACGTCTTTTCTTCTAATTGATGCAAAAATTGAACCTGAAATATTGTGCCAGATTGAAAAAATTGCGCCTGGGAGGGTTGCTAGTGGGTTTAGGGCGAAATTTGCTGTTGCAAGTTGGATAGCAAGGCCGGAATTTTGCATTCCCACTTCGATTGATAGGGCTGTTTGCTTGTCGTAATCCATTTTGAATAATTTGGAAACGCCAAGTCCCAACAAAAGTCCTAAAGCATTGTGAATCATTACTATTAATAAGACGATTAGTCCAGATTTTGCAATTTTTTCTGCATTTGCTCCAATTATTCCTGAAATTATTAAAATAATTGCAAGGGATGATATTAATGGGAAAATTGATTTTGATTTTTCCATTTTTTCGGGGCTTAATTTTTTTGCGAAAATTCCCATCAAAACTGGTATTAAAACGACTGTCACAACTGATTTAAACATGGCGAAAATTGAAACCTCAACCCATCTTCCTGCCAAAAGATATACCAAAAAAGGTGTGACAATTGGAGCGAGGAGGGTTGATAAAATTGTCATTGAAACTGACATTGAAACATTTCCTCCAGCTATGTGGGTGATTACATTTGATGCAGTTCCTCCAGGGCAGGCACCAACAAGAATAATTCCCAAAGCTATATCTCTGTTTACATCAAAACCTACAGCCAAAATCCAAGCAAGTAGGGGCATAATTGTAAATTGTGCCAAAGCTCCTATAAAAATATCCCTAGGATTTTTTAAAATTTTCTTAAAAGCATCAGCTTCGATTGAAGTTCCCATTCCAAACATGGCAAGGGCAAGAAAAATTGTGGTGTAATTTGTCATCCAAGAAAAATAATCTGGTACAAAATAAGCTACTACTGAAAATATTACAATAATTAAACCGATATTTTGAGTTATTTTATCTGAAATTCTTGAAAATTTTTCCATCTTTAGACCTCGTAAATAAAATTATCAATTAATCTGGTTTTTCCAATATAAACTGCTATGGCAACCAATGTATCTTTGTCAAAATTATCTACGTCTTTTATTGTTTCAAGGTCAACGGCGCTGATGTAGTCTATTTTTGCAAGTTTTTCTGATGAAATTATCTCTTTCATTTTTTCTAAAACTTCTTTTACGCTTGATCCTTCTTTTGCCATTTTTTCTCCCTCAAAAATTGCCTTTGATAGGCAAAGAGCAGCCTTTCTTTCGTCAGCGGAAAGATAAGTATTTCTTGAAGACATGGCAAGTCCGTCATCTTCTCTTACGATTGGGCAAGCAACAATTTCAATAGGAATATTTAAATCGAAAACTAATTTTTTAATAATTGAAAGTTGTTGGGCATCTTTTTGTCCAAAATATGCCCTGTCAGGTCCTACAATATTAAATAATTTTGTACAAACTGTACAAACTCCCCTAAAATGTCCTTCCCTTCTTGATCCACATAAATTATCAGAAAGACCTTCAATATCAACAAAGGCTTTTTTGTCATGGTACATTTCGCTTGGGTCTGGATTAAAAATAAAATCAGCTTCCAAGTCTTCGCACAATTTGCTATCAGCATTTATATCTCTAGGATAAGCCTCCAAATCCTCATTTGGTCCAAATTGGATTGGATTTACAAAATCAGAAACAACAACGATGTCATTTTCTTCGACAGCCTTTTTAATTAGGCTTGCATGGCCCTTGTGCAAAAATCCCATAGTAGGAACAAGGCCGATGGATTTTCCTTCTTTTTTAAATTCCTTTAAAATCTCTCTCAATTCATCAATTTTTTTGATAACTTTCATTTTCTTCTCCTCTAAAAATATTTAGAGATAGCCTATTACACCACTAAAATTATCTACAACAAAGTTCCGTGTTTTTCGTAAGATGAAATTTTTTTGATTTTATTTTCATCATCAACAAAAACAACCTTTGGACTATAATTTTCCAAATCTTTTTCACTATAAGAGGCATAAGCCATAATTATTACCTTATCACCAGGTGCAAAAAGTCTTGCAGCAGCTCCATTTAAACAAATAACTCCGCTGTTTTTTTCACCGGCAATGGTATAAGTTTCAAGTCTATTTCCATTATTAATATCGACTACTTGAACCTTTTGATACTCTCTAATTCCAGAACCCTCGAGTAAAACTTCATCAACAGTAATGGATCCAACATAGTTAAGTTCAGCCTGAGTCACAGTAGCCCTATGAATTTTTCCTTTTAACATTTCAATTTCCATAAAATCTCCTAAAAAAAAGCAAGGAAAAAGTTTATACAAAAAAAAACCAAAATCCTTGCCAAATTACAAATTATTTTGAGTCTCACTAAATATATAAGCTCGTTTTTTTAAAAATTAAATATAATGGTGTAAAAGAGTATAGTTTTAAAACTTAAATACTATCTCTAGGGGTATTATATTATTTTATTTTGAATTTAACAATATAAAATTCAATAATGAGATATTAGTTAAATGATGGGTAAAATATTATTAAAGTTGATTATTAATTTGATAAATTTTGAATATTAAAAAATTAAATACATACGAGTTTAATTATTAACATGAGATGTAAAATTTATTATTATTTTTAGTAATCAGTTTGAAATATTTAAGAAAAGGATGGTGAAAAATGAAAATTTATGAACTGAAAATAAGAACATTCTTACTAGAAGATATTGATTCGTCAGATTCTTTGGAATTTATTTCAAAAGCAATAATTTCTTATTTGTCAGAAAATGAAAAATTTTTAGATATGCACAAAGCTAAAAATTATAAGTCTTACTGCCACGACAATCTTTATCCAATAAAAAAGTTCTACAAAAAAAACATGGTCTATCAGTACAGAATTAGATCAGTTGATGAAGAATTTGTAAATTATATTTTGCATGGTTTTTCTGATTATAAGGATAAGGTTTTCAAAAATTTAACTGTTGATGTTAGGGTAATTCCAAAATCACCAATTTCAAAATTATTTACCCTAAATCCTATAATAATAAAAAATGATTTTGGATATTGGAAAGATAATTTGACTTTGGAAGAATTTGAAAAGAGAATTACAGACAATTTAATTAAAAAATACAAATTTTTCATTGATGAAAATGTAGAAGAGGGGAAATTTTATACAAGCCTTAAATTTTTGAATGAAGGGCCAATCGCTTTTAAATTTAAAAATATAAAACTTTTGGGCGATAAGCTTGAGCTTGAAATTAATATGGATAAGAGAAGTCAGGAATTAGCTTATTTTGCTCTTGGTGTTACATTTAGTGAAAATGCAGCTTATGGGGCAGGATTTTTGGGATACAAATATTTAATTTAGGAGGTGATTATGTGCTAGAAGAATGTTTGGAGATTTTTAAAAAGAATTTGGACGAAGATCCTGACATGGTTATGAGAGGGTATATTCCTAAAGATGGTAAATATTATCTTGTTACTATGAAAGACGAAGGAGATTGGGAGGTTAGCCCAAGTTTTAAGATAAAATATGATAAAAAAGAAAAGAAAATCGAAAATCAGCCTTTAAATTATTCTTTTATTAGAGATTTGGATTTTAATTCCAATCTCTTAAACATGAATAAAAGTATTGACAATAAAAAAGCTATTCATAGTTCTAATTATTATAGTTTTTTCTTCAAGGAAAATTCTTATGAAGATAAGATTAATAATGAGGCTATTGAAAGGTATTTTTTGGTTTTAAAAAATCCTCTCAAAAAATATAAGGATAAAAGAGCAAAAAATCTTTATTTGGAAAATGAAGAAAAATTAGAACCTGTAAATGTAAAAGAAGCTGAAAAAATCGAGAAGTGGCTTATTGAAAACATTGACAAGAAAGAATTATTTGATATTGATGAAAATTCAAAAGATTATTTCAAAATATTTTTTATATATGAAGATGAAGAAAAAACAAAAAAAGCTTACCAAAGAGAGCAAGATAGGTATTTGCTTACAAATTTATTTAATAAGAATAAATATAATATAGAAGTAAATGGCAAAACTTACGGAGTTTCTGATGATAATTTAGGAATAAATGATAAAAAGCCTTATTTAGAAAATTTATCTAGAAAGGTAAAACAACCTTATTTAATAAGTGCAGATATGGCAAAATTACAAAATTTATTTTTTTCTTACCTTTCATCATCTGTAAAAAGAGGAAATAACAGAATATATTTTAATACAGGAAATAAAGAAATAAGTTTTGAAAAAAATAAAAATTTTATAGGTTTTGAATTGTTCTTGTATCCTGAAAAAAATGAGGCGGCTATCTTAGATTATAATATTTATTCGAAAGATTTTGATGATATAGAAATTAAAATTAACCAATACATTGAAGAGTATTTGCCAGAAAATGCTAAAGCCGAAGATTTTTCAAAAAGGGAAGAAAAGTACGGACTTATTACTGAAAAAAATATACTTTTAAATAAAATAGATTCAGTTTTTTTCTATAATTACTACCAAAGAAATAAGTATAATTTGGAGAATTTGAATATAAAAGAATTGAATTTTAAAATGATAATTTTAAACTATGGGAAAAGCTTGGAATTTGCCATAATAAATAATAAAAATAAAGAAATAGTTAGGATTTTAGATAGACTTTTGGAAGATTCTATTAAATATTCTCTTGTAAATGATTACAAGACCAAGGCTATAACACAATTTAATTATTATTTATCTTTGAAAGAATATTTTGAAAAAAAGGAGGAAAATTATATGGATTTTCAAGAAAATATGAAAAGAAAGTTGGAATCAGCTGGAGATATTTCTCTTGAAGGTGACGAGGAAATCTTCTTTGCTGTAGGACAAGTTTTGAGAAAATTGCTTAATTATTCAAATATTGGCGATAAAAATTTAACCTTTATTAGGAATTTCTTGGGTGGACAAAAAACTTCCAGGATAATTGAAAACTTAGAACATTTGCTTGTAACTTATGCACACAATATTAGCGCCAAGGATGTAAGGCTTAATAGGACTGTAAGCCAAATACTTGTTCATAAATTTGATAATAAAAAGGCAGAAGATAGGTGGATAACAGCGGGATTTTTAGGAGAATCATATCTTTATGGAAAAAAACTAAGTGAAGGAGAAGAAAATGACAGAGCTTAATAAAAGAGTTTATGGAATTATTGGTATAGGATCAAAGATGGCAAATTGGAATGCAGATTTTTCAGGATTTCCAAAATCTTTGTCTTCAGGTGAAATTTTTGGATCAGATAAGGCTTTAAAATACACAATGAAGAAAAAATGGTCTGAACAAGGCGAGAAGGTAATTTATATAAAAAGTTATACCATAGGAGATAAGGGAAACTTGATGCCTAGAACTTTAAAGGAAAGGTATGAACAAGTTTTTGATACAGAAATAAAATCTGGTGAATCCGAAAAAATTCTGACCAATTTATTTTTAGCAACAGATGTAAAAAATTTCGGGGCCACTTTTGCAGAAAAAGGAAATAATATTTCAATAACTGGAGCTGTGCAAATTTCACAAGGAATGAACAAATATGAAGATAGCAGGGCTCAAGTTCAACAAATCTTATCTCCTTTTAGAGATCCTAATGCAAAAGAAAAAAGTAAATCAGGAGAAGAAGCTCAAAATTCTACTTTGGGAAATAAAATTGTATCTGATGAAGCTCATTATTTCTATTCTTTTGTAATAAATCCAAAAGCCTATGATGATTACAAAAAATTGGGGGTTACAGAGGGATATAGCGACGAAGATTATGAAAAATTCAAACTAGCTGCAACTGATTCTGCAACTTCCTATGCTACAAATGCAAAAGAAGGAGCAAATAATGAATTTTCTATGTTTGTTGAAACAAAATTAGATACTTATCTTCCAAGTATTGCAAATTATATTAAATTTGAAAAAAATTCTGAAGAAAACTTTAAGGATAAGATAATTTTTACAGGAAAAACTATTCTAGAAAAAAGAGATGATATAGAAAAAATTCAAATTTATTACGATAATGAAAAAATAGACTTGGTTGATTTTCCAGATAATATAGAAATTTATAATATATACACAAGAGAAAAAATCGAGGCTTAATATGAAAGCTTTGAGATTTAGATTAAGTGGTAAAACAGGTTTTTTCAAACAGCCAGATGTAAATACTTATCTATATTATACTTATGGGCAAATTCACAGAATTGCCCTTCTTGGACTTTTGGGAGCAATTCTTGGATACAAGGGCTATAACGAAAAGGACAGGGAAAAATATCCTGAATTTTATAAAAAATTAAAAGACCTTAAAATTTCTATAGTTCCAGAGGGAAATGATGGAATTTTTGATAAGAAGTTGCAAATATTTAATAATTCTACAGCTTTTGCTTCAAACGAAGAAGGTGGAAATCTAATAGTAAAACAAGTTTGGCTAGAAAATCCTTCATGGCTAATTTATATTTTATTAGAAAATGACCAAAGTGACTTTATAAAAGAATATATTTTAGATAAAAAAACAATATTTACTCCTTATCTTGGAACAAATGATCACATGGCAAATATTAGTAATTGTAAAATAGTTGATATAGGAAAAAGTGATGAAAATATTATAGATTCTCTATTTTTAGCTGAAGATTTTAAACTAAGGTTAAAAAGTAAGATTTATAAATATGAAGAAAATCTTCCATTTTTCTTAGAAGAAGACACTGAAAGATATATAAGAAAAAAAACCTTGGCAAGTAATGGAGAAGTTAGGAAAAAATCAGATAAAAATGTAATATTTAAAGATATAGATAATAATTTAAAACTTGTCTTTTACAGTGAAGAAGGAATTTATGAAGCTTGATTTTATAGTTAAAAATCCAGATCAATACCTAGGTCACATAGATGGGGTAGGAAATAGTAAAGAAAATTTACAAGACCATATTAATAAAACTTTTGGATATTACCAAAAAATTCTAGATGAAAAAAACTTGGGAAAAGTCTTTGAAAGATTTTTCCTAAGTATTTTTGATGAAAAAGATGGATATACTTATTTTAAAGATCTAATAGATTCAGTAATTTTGTTTCATGATTTAGGAAAGATAAATTCGAGATTTCAAAGAAATAAATTAAAAAATTTCGAAATAGATCTTACAGATTTGGGAATAGAAGGAGAACATTCTATACTTTCATCATTTATTTATGTTTATATTTGTGTAGGGAAAATTAGAAATTTAAAAATTGATGATGAATTAAAAGAAAAATTTTATTATATTATTTTTTTAAATGCCTTTATAATTTCAAGGCACCATAGTGATTTGTCTGATTTTTCATATGCAAGCCATAATTTTTTTGATTTATTTATTGATGAAAGAAGTAAATTTTATAAAACTTTAAAATATTTAAGAAAAGATAAGAATATAAAGGAAGAATTTTTTGATGATTTTGAAGAAATATTTAATGAAATTATGGATCTGATCTATGATTTTGATATGGATTCTTCTTATATAGATTTCAAAAAATCAAAATCCAAAGAAATATACATCTACACAAGATTAATCTACTCTATCTTAGTTGCAGCTGACTTTTATGCTACAACTGATTATATGAATGGATATAAGACAAAGCTTCAAAAAATAGATCAAAATGACCTTATAAAAATATATAACAATTCAAAACTCATAAAAAATATTAGAAAAAGCCAAGAAAGTAAGTTTTATGAGAAAAAAGAAAATATAAACGACCTTAGGACAAAGATTTTCCTAAATGCAGAAAAAAATTTGGAAGAAGAAAGGGACAAAAATATATTTTTCCTAGAAGTTCCTACAGGATCGGGCAAATCTAATACTGCTATGAATTTATCTTTCAAATTATTAAATAATCAGATTAATAAAATAATCTATGCCTATCCCTTTAATACTTTAGTGGAACAAAATAAAAATACTCTCTTAAAATATTATAAAAAAACCAGTATTGAAGAAAATATTTCTATAATAAATTCCATTACTCCAATTGGAAAAGGCCAAGATGATGATTTTATGAAAGATTGGGATTATTATATAAAATCTCTCCTCGATAGACAGTTTCTCCACTCTCCTTTTATAATCACATCTAATGTAGGGCTTTTTAATACGCTTTTTTCAAATAAAAGAAAGAATATTTTTGGTCTTTATCAAATTACAAATTCTGTCATTGTTTTGGATGAAATCCAAGCTTATAGAGAAGATTTGTGGAATGAAATTATAGAAATGTTGGAGATTTATGCAAAGATTTTTAATTTAAAAATAATTATAATGTCAGCAACTCTTCCAGATTTATCGGCTTTGTTAGATGATGATAAAAAGAAAAATATAGGAAAATTAATTAAAAATCCAAGAGAAATTTTTGATGAACCTTTATTTAAAAACAGGGTTAAAATAAATTATGATTTGTTGGATTTGGAAAAAATTGATTATAACCATCTTTTAAATCATATGGAAGAGAATATAGGAAATCGCCAAAAAGTATTGGTTGAATTTATAAGGAAAAAAGATGCAGAAAATTTCTTTAAAATCTTAAACGAAGAAGAGCTTTTCGCTCAATATAATATTTTAATCTTAACAGGTGATGATAATCTAAAAAGAAAGTCCCAAGTCATTGGACAAATAAGTGGAAAAATTGATAAAAAAACTATATTAATTGCAAGTCAAGTTGTAGAAGCAGGTGTTGATATTGATATGGACATTGGCTATAAAGATATATCTATGCTTGAAAATGAAGAACAGTTTTTGGGAAGAATTGGAAGGTCAGCTTTAAAAAATGATGCTGTAGCATATTTTTTTGATATGGCAGATGAAAAGAAAATTTATAAAAACGCCCAAGATATTTTGACATTAAGAAATAAAGATAGGAGAGATGATCTTAAAACAAAAGATTTTTCCAGATATTTTGCCCTAAAATTACAAAAAGCAAAAAATGATAGGGACGAATATGCCTATATAAATTTTGAAAAAGACCTTATTAAATTAAATTTCGAAAAAATATCTAAACACATGGAACTGATAGATGATAATAGGCAAATGCTTGATCTATTTTTAAGTAGAAATTTAGAGATAGGTGGAAAAGAAATAAGGGGATCTGAAATCTGGGACAAATATGTAAAGCTTATTGAAAATAAAGACATGGATTATAGCGAAAAAATTGTAAAACTTTCAGAAAAGAAAGCTCAAATGTCAGACTTTATCTACAGAATTTCAAAAAGAGATTTTTTAAAATATATACAAACAGCCAACGGCATAATAGGAAATCTTGTTTATATAGAAGATGGGGAAAGATATATTTACAAGGAAAGACTAAATTATAAAGATGGAAATGATGAATTTGGGGACATAATATGAATGGAACAATAATAAATTATTATTTTCATTGTAAAAGACAGTGCTATTTGTTTGCCAACAAGTTAAATTTCGAAGATAACAGCGAACTTGTGAAAATTGGAAAAGAAATCCACTTAAATAAAAGCGAAAACAAGAAAAATGCTGAAATAAAAATAGACAATATAGTGGTTGATAAAATTACAGATAAATATTTAGTAGAAATCAAAAAATCAGATGCAGATAAAGAAGCAGCCAGACGGCAACTTTACTATTATCTTTATATATTGAAGAAAAAAGGAATAATCAAAAAAGGAAAATTAGAATTTGTTGAAAACAATCAAGGCAAAAAAACAGAATATCTGGACTTGGACCATAAAAAAGAAAAAGAGCTAGAAAAATTACTTAAAGAAATAGAAGAATTTATTTCAAAAGAAGAGATTCCAAAATTTAAAAAAATAAAAGGATGCACAAAATGTGCCTATTATGAATATTGCAAAATCTAGGTGAAAGTATGGGAAGAACAAAATATCTTTTAACAGATGGACAAATAAAAAGAAAAGATAATTCTTTAGTTTATAGGGTAAATGGAAAAAATATTTATATACCCATAGAAAGCATAAGAGAGCTTTACATACTAAGCGAGACGACAATAAATACAAAATTATTAGATTTTCTTGCAAGTAAGCATATAGTTCTACATTTTTTCAATTATTACGGAAACTATTCAGGAACATTTTATCCAAGAGAAAAATACATAAGCGGAAAACTTTTAGTCAAACAAGTGGAAGCCTATAATGAAAAAAGAATAGAAATAGCTAAAAAAATTGTAGAAGCGATAGGGAAAAATATTTATCAAGTTCTATATCACTACTATAAACATGATAAAAAGAAAGTTAAAACTTTCCTTGATTATCTAAAAAATGAAATTCCAAATGAGCTTGAAAAATCAAATAACATAAAACAAATTTTGTATATAGAAGGAAAAATTTGGAAAGGATTTTATGATTCTTTCAAATATTTTCTAAATGAAGATTTTATTTTAAACAAAAGAGTAAGAAGACCTCCAGATAATCCAATAAATGCCCTAATATCATTTGGAAATTCACTCTTATACACAAAAACCATAACAGCAATCTACAGGACCCACTTAAATCAAGCCATAAGTTATTTGCACGAGCCGAGTGAATCAAGATTTTCTCTTTCCCTAGATATGTGCGAGGCATTCAAGCCAATACTAGTATTTAAAACAATTTTTGATTTAGTAAATAATAGAAAAATTAGAGTAGAAGATCATTTTTTAAAAGAGCAAAATTATTGCATCCTAAACGATGAGGGGAAGAAAATATTTATAGCAGCCTTTGAAAAAAGAATAGAAACAAAATTTAAAAATGAAAAATTAAAAAGAAATGTAAGCTATCAAACACAAATAAAGTTAGATTGCTATAAATTAATAAAATATATACTAGAAGACAAAGAATTCGAACCTTATTTATTAGAAAGGAAATATTAGTGGCAAAAAATTACAATTATATATTTCTATTCTATGATGTTGGAGAAAAAAGAGTAAATAAAGTATTTAAAGTCTGCAAAAAATATTTAACTCACCACCAAAATTCAGTATTTAGAGGAGAAATAAGCCCATCAAAAATTATTGCTCTAAAAAGAGAAATTGAAAAAACAATAAAAAAAGAAGAAGACTTTGTAACAATAATAAAAATGTATAACAAAGAAACTTTCGAAGAAGAAACAATAGGAAAATACAAATCACTTGAAGAAGATGTAATAATATAATTACCAGCGAAAATAAAAGAATTTGAAAAAACAAAGAAAAGAAAAAAATAGAAATAGCTGGTAAAAAATCAAAAAATCTCATAAAATGGGTAATATATTGATGGGATGTATATTTAAAGTGTGTATTTTATATTGGTTGATTACTAACATTAGATGTATTGAAATTCAAACCAATTAGCATTATTGATATTAGTTCTTATGTTGATTACTAACATTAGATGTATTGAAATCATAAACGTCACAAATTTTTTATAGGGAGTTCACAGGTTGATTACTAACATTAGATGTATTGAAATCAAGTTGTAACTAACTGCGAAAAAAGAAATATAGGTGTTGATTACTAACATTAGATGTATTGAAATGTATCTATTACTATGTAATTTTTTAAATCCCTATTTATGTTGATTACTAACATTAGATGTATTGAAATTATTTGCTGGCATTTTTATATTCGTGTAACTCATCGTTGATTACTAACATTAGATGTATTGAAATAATAAATATAACATTAATAGCTCCTTAATTTATAGTTGATTACTAACATTAGATGTATTGAAATACTCTTGGACTAAATTTAATATTCGTACAAACTTTGTTGATTACTAACATTAGATGTATTGAAATATTGTTATACCTCTGACTTTTCTAGCCATAAATTACAGTTGATTACTAACATTAGATGTATTGAAATACAGTTTTACCTGCCCTTACAGCACCCTCAGCAATGGTTGATTACTAACATTAGATGTATTGAAATCACCATCTTTATCTCCAAGTGTTTCCCTTGCCTTTTGTTGATTACTAACATTAGATGTATTGAAATACAATAACATCATTATTATTAACAGCATAAGGTTGATTACTAACATTAGATGTATTGAAATACTGCACACTGACTGCCCTTTTTTAAATACCTACTAGGTTGATTACTAATATTAGATGTATTGAAATACTTGAAGCTGATGGAAGTGCTGAAAGTGCAAAACTGTTGATTACTAACATTAGATGTATTGAAATAAAGAATTAGGACTTACACCATCGGGACTTAAAAAACGTTGATTACTAACATTAGATGTATTGAAATGTTATAGGATTAGCCTCTACATTATTAAGATTAAAGTTGATTGCTAACATTAGATGTATTGAAATTAGGCTCTGTCTTCGTCTTTCCATTTTTGTTTTTGGTTGATTACTAACATTAGATGTACTGAAATAATGTAAGAAAATCTATACGCCTTTTAATTCTTCTTGTTGATTACTAACATTAGATGTATTGAAATACCCTACAAATCCTAAAAAAGTCAGTATTTAAAAGTTGATTGATAACATTAGATGTATTGAAATGTGTTTCCACCTTTTTTGATTTGGTGCGGGATAAAGGAGTCTAACTAATTATTTTATTTAGAGATATTTTATCAATAAATAATAAAAATTTCTAATATTATCGATTTGGTATATTTCATAAGAAAATGCAAGAAAAATTTTGAAACCCAATGAATAATCTTATGGACAGTATCAAAAATCCATAAAATCTTAATTATAATCAATAAAAAGATCTTGATATATAAATTAACATCAAGACCTTTTTTGTTGTAAAAATATTGAAAATTTTATTTATATCAAAATTTGAAATCGTAATGATTTTGAATTTTTTTTTAATTCTTATAATAAAAATATTTACACCACAAAACCAACTAAATCAATCCTTTTTCTTTTAAATAATAATAAATCCCATCATCATCTACGCTTTTACACACATCATAGGAAATATTTTTTAAATCATCTGATCCGTTTTCCATGCATATTCCATATTTTACTGCTTCAAACATTTCTAAATCGTTGTTTCCATCACCAAAAGCCATACACTCGTCTTTTTTTATATTATAAAATGACAAAACTTCCTCGATTGCTTTTCCTTTGCCACCGTTTTTTGGAATCAAATCTACTGCCCTATCCCACCAAGCTGCGATTTTGGTTGTCAAAACATTATTCATGGCTTTTTCGTATTCATTTTCTTTTATTGGCAAAATTGCTTGGTAAATTTCTTCATTTCCTATAATTTCTTCAAAATTTTCATAAATTTTTGGCTGACTTCCTCCAAAGGAAAAATATTCTTCCAAATCAGGATTTGTACCATTACAAGCATAAATTTCCTTACTTGCAACAGCCAAAGGCTTATCCATAGCTTTTCCATTTTCAAGTAGGGTAAAAATATCATTTTTTGAAAGAGGATTTTTGAAAATATCTTCGTTTTCATTAAAAACCAAAGATCCGTTGAAACTTAAATAAACATCAAAATCAATCCCCCTAAATTTTGGAATCTGAATTGGTGCTCTACCTGTCGCTATACAAATTTTAATTCCTTTTTCCTTAAGCTTATTCAAAGCAAAAGCCGACTTTTCTGAAATATCGTTTTTATCAAGAGATACAAGTGTTCCGTCGATGTCAAAGAACACGATTTTTATATTCTTCATTATTTCTCCTAACCTTTTCTATATGCATACTCAACACGCTCTATAATCACTTTTTATTTTTTAAAAATATCATAATTAATTTTTCTACAGTAATAAATATAATCATTTATATTATAACATAAAAAATTTGCCATATTATAGGAGCTTATTTTTGATTTTTCTCGTATTTTTAAAATAAAAAGATACAGAAAATTATTCCGTATCTTTAAATCAAATTTTTAAATGAATTTCACAGTTTCATCTATATTTTTGCGTTTATAATGATTTTTTAAAGGTTTTACTCCTTCGTTTGCATAGCCCAAATCTATCATTGCGATTATTTTTTCATTTTTTGGCAATGAAAATTTTTCGTGAGCCTTGTCTGGATCAAAAAAATTTACCCAGCAAGAATCGACGCCTTGGTTTGCTGCTGCCAAGACCATATGACTTGCTACTATTGTGGCATCTTCTATGCCTGAATTATATTTTTCTCCAGGATAAACAAAAGCTTCGCTTTCATCAAAAGCCACAAGCAAAACAAGAGGAGCCTTATACCTACAAGGAGTAAGCTCATCAATTTTTCTAAGTGCTTCGTCTGACTTTGCAACATAAATTCTTTGTATCTGCATATTTTTGGCAGTAGGAGCAAGCCTTCCAGCTTCAAGAATAAGATCAGCTTTTCTTTTTCTACTTCTTTTTCACTAAAATTTTTACAAGAATAACGACTTTTAACAAGTTCAATAAAGTCCATAATACCTCCTTTAATTATTGTTTTTATAAACTTACCCAATATCAGTATAAAATTGCTTATATTTATTTCAATACATCTAATGTTAATAATCAAATACTTTTCTTAATTTTGAAATTACTTTGGTAATTATTTAAATATAAACAAATCCCATCTCGAGCGAAGTCGAGAGATCTCTTGTTTTTATTTTAAATTAAAGTGCAAAACTTTTATCCCTTATTTCAAAATAAATTCCATAACAACGGGATTGTGGTCGGAGTATTGGAAATTTTCTTTTTCTTGGGTTTTTATGGTTTTTATTTCTACATTATCCGTTGCCAAAAATCCATCTATTGTTGAAAGATATGCGTCTTTTCCTGTATAGGCTTTGTCGTTTACTACTGATGTTTTTCCATTTTTATCACAATATAATTTTATATTTTCTGTTAGCATTTTTTCTGGGAAAGGACTTGGATTCCAAATTCCTTTTGGCAATTTTTTGTGAATTCCTGTAAGTTCTTGGTTGAAATCGCCTCCAACTATGACATAATTTCCATTTTTGTATTCTTTGTTTATAAAATTTATTATTTCTTTTGTTTGGGCAACTCTTCCTTTGTTTCCAGATTCGTAAGCATCAAGATGGACGTTTACTATGACAAGTTTTTTGTCGGAATTTTTTATGTCTATATAGGATGGGTTGAAGGCTCTTTTTAGATTTACTAGTCTTGTTGGAAATTTGTGGGGGATTTCTTGTTGATATCTTTTTGATTTTTTTATTTTAAAATCACTTTGGGTCATTATTCCTGATTCGACTTTTCCCATTGGTGGGATTGGATATGGAATGAAATCTGCTTTAAAATTTAAAGAAAAACTTGTGTTTCCACCCAAATTTTTTCTAATTTTTTTTACTTGATTCATGTGATAGGTTCTTTTTGAATTTAAATCTACTTCTTGAAAAAATTTGATGTCTGCGTCTATTTTTTCGCTTGATTTTATTATATGATCTAGAGATTTTTCCACGTGATTTTTATTTATCGGAAAAACCATTTTTCCTCCGTCCATAAAAAAGTCCGTATCCTTATCAAGGCCAGCGTAGCCAATATTCCAAGTCATTATTTTGTATTTTTCACCAATTTCTGGAGTTTTTTTACCCATACCTTGAACTTTTAAATTTTCAATTTTTTCTGGCCTATATTCTCTTATCCAAAGATAGGATAAAAGGATCATAAATCCTAAAAGAAAAATTCCTAAAATTGAAAAGATTATTTTTATTGCTTTTTTCATATTTCACCTCTTCTATTTTGACAAATTGCTCAAAAATTTATTCTTAGTATAATATAAATACCCTAATTTTTCTTACATATAAGGAAGGGAAAATGAAAAAAGAATTTTTTAAAAGATATTTGAAAGCGACTGGTCTTGCTTTAAAAGATTTGATCAAAGCCCTTTTGTTTTCATCTATAATAAATTTTGTTATTTTGGCAATTGGCCTTGGCGTTTTTAAAATTAAATATTTTATCTTAATTGCATTTTTGATAGCCTTAGTTGATCTTTTGCCATTTTTGGGAAGTGGGATTATTCTTATTCCTTGGTCTGTAATTTTATTTTTTATGGGAAATGTTAAACTTTCTATCTCTATTGCGATTTTATTTGTATTGACTTTTTTGGTAAATCAAATACTTAGACCAATAATTTTGGGAAAATCTATCGGCTTAAAGCCTGTTTTTACTATATTAATCACAGGACTTTCTATGTTGATATTTTCACCAGGACTTGGGGCTCTTGTTGGTTCAATTATTTCTTTGATGCTTGGAGTATTTTTTGAAGTTAGAGAAGCTTTCGATATTGAAAAAAATAAAAAAGATGAAAGCTAGTAGGAAAATTAATTATAAAAATTGTTTTAAGAAATGATGAAAGTATAGTGATAAAAAGCTGTAATTATAGATTGAAAAATATATATATTTAATTAATGGTAAATAATATATAAATTGGAGTTAATATGAAGAACGTAAAAATAATAGCAGATTCAGGATGCAATATTGATCTTGATTTGGCAAATAAATATGAAATTAGAATCCTTCCTTTTAATATACATTTTAAAGACGAATCTTACATAGACCTAGTAGATATTTCTAGGAAAGAATTTTTTAAAAAATTTAAGAAAAGCAAGGATAGGGTAAGGACCTCAACGCCGTCGATTGGTAATTTTTTGGAAATTTTGCAAGAGGAGTATGACAAGGGTTATAAAAATTTTATAGGTTTTTCTATGACCAAGAAATTTTCAGGAATGAACCAAATGATGAATTTGGCAAAAGAAATTTTTTCGGCTGACAAAGATGATGTTAAGATTGAAATTATCGACACAGATACAGCTACAACTGCAGCAATTTATCCAATAATAAAGGCGGCTGAACTTTCAAAAGAAGGCTATGATTTTGATTTTATAGTAGAAAAAACTAAGGAAAATTTAAAATATTGTAATGTAAGTGGTGTTGTAAAAAACTTTGATGCCCTTTCAAGAGGTGGAAGACTTCCAAAAACAATAGGAAAACTTGCAAATCTTATTTCATTTTCCCCGATTTTATGTATAGAAGAGGGAGAAATCAAGATTCTAAAAAAAGTTAAGGGCAAGAAAAAATCCTATAAACTTTTTATAGAATATTTAAAGGAATTGTGCGAAAAATATCCTTCCTACCATCTTATAATTGGTGGTGGAGATAGTGATAAGGAAATAGAAATTTTAAAAGAAGGATTAAAAGAAGAGATAGAAAAAGCGGAAAAATTTGATGTGATTGATATCACTCCAGTTATAGGTGTTCATTTGGGAAATGGGGTTATATTATGCTCGGTTTTTCCAGCTGATTAATCAAATTTTTCAATTATTTTTAAAATTTAAATAAAAAAAGTTAAACTCTTAAGAAAATAAAAAAATATTATTATTTAAGTAATTCAGAGCGTAGACAAAGTCAGTTTAGTAATTTATTGTTAATTTAAAAATAAAATTACGCTGCAACCCATCTCGACTAGATAAATGTGCATTGATTTTGCACATTTATCCCTAAAACTAAGTGATAAATCACGAATGAGTTTGCGAAGCAAAGGTGTTTTAGTGTGAGTGAAACGAACGCATGGAGAGATCTCATGAGATTTCTCCACTCGTTGCACACGATGAATCGGGATAAACAACCGAAATCAACGGTTATTTATCTGGTCGAAATGGCTAAAATTTTAGTTTGTCAACAGTCTGTATTATTATTTAAATAATTGTTTTCAATTTATTTCTTAGGAGTTTTTATTTTGCAAAAATTTAATTTATAGGAATAAAAAATTTTTAATTTTTCAAAAAACATACTCAAAACAAAAAAAATTTATATATATTTACAAAAAATAAAACAAAACCAATATAATGATATTTAATATCAAGATTTAGTTGTATAATAATCTCGAAGATAATGATAATTTGTATCAGTATTTTACATAATTTTTATTCTTTTATAATTTATAAAAATATTTCACAAGTCTAGCTTAAAGTTAATTTCTTTTTTAAAGAATTGCTGATATTAACTATTATTATTATGTAAAACATATAATTATAAGCTATAATTAAAATTACTTTGAAATAATAGAAAATAAATAGCAAGTATATAGAAAGAAGGAAGATATGCCAATTACATTATTAAATAATGATCAAGAAGCAGAAGTTATTAGAATAGCGGGAAATGATGAAATAAAAACTCACCTTTCAAACTTAGGTTTTGTGAAAGGAAAAAAAGTAAAATTATTTTTCTTTGATGGTGTTAATTATATTATCATGGTAGATAATAGTAAGTATGCACTTAATAAAGACTTAGCAAAAAGAATATATGTGAGGGAGATATAATAATGAAAACTTTAAAGGATGTTAAAGTAGGCGAAAGCGCTATAATAAAAAAAATCAAGGGTGATGGTGCAACCATAAGAAGAATTATGGATATGGGCATTACAAAAAAAACAGAAGTTTATGTTAGAAAAATTGCCCCACTAGGTGATCCTATCCAAGTTAATTTACGTGGTTATGAATTGACTCTTAGAAAAGAAGATGCAAAAAATATAATAGTGGAGGAATAGATGACTTATACGGTTGCTTTAGCTGGTAACCCTAACTCAGGAAAAACCACTCTTTTTAATGAATTAACAGGTTCAAGTCAAAGAGTAGGAAACTGGCCAGGGGTTACAGTCGATAAAAAAGAGGGAAAATTAAAAGGACACAAGGATATTATTATCCAAGATTTACCAGGAATTTATTCACTTTCTCCTTATACAATGGAGGAAGTAGTTTCAAGAGGATATTTGGTTGACCAAAGACCTGATTTGATTGTAAATCTTGTTGATGGTTCAAATCTTATTAGAAATTTATATCTTACAAGTCAATTAATTGAATTAGGTATACCAACAATAATAGCATTAAACATGATGGATATAGTTAAATCAAATGGCGATGTTATTGATAAAGATAATCTTTCTAAAATTCTTGGATGCCCAGTTGTAGAAATTGTTGCTAGCAAAAAACAAGGAACAAAAGACTTAATCAATGAGATTGTAAAATCAGAAAATAAAAAATCTTTGCCAAATCCTTTAAAATATTCTGGAGAATTAGAAGAAGTTTTGGAAAAAATTTCTAGTGAAATTTCTGGATCTGTTGATTCTAAACTTGAAAGATATTTATCAATCAAGGCCTTTGAAAATGATGAGGATATGTTTGAGAATATTTCTTTATCATCTGATAAGAAAGAAAATATTAATAAGATAAGAGAAGATTTTGAAAAAATAGAAGATGATGTAGCTGAAGGTATTGTAACAACAGAAAGATATGAAGCTCTTGGAGAAGTTGGAGAAAAAGTTTTAAAGAAAGCTCCACCAAAACTTTCAACAACTGACAAAATCGATAAGATAGTTACAAATAGAATTTTGGGACTTCCAATTTTTGCCCTTGTAATGTTTGTTATTTATTATATAGCAATTTCAACTCTTGGAACAGGGGCGACTGATGCTGTAAATGGATTTTTTGAAGATACAATGACACCAGCAGTAGCAGATTTTCTAACAAACATGGGAATTAACGATGTTTTAGTTGGTCTTGCAACTGACGGAATTATAGCCGGAGTTGGGGCAGTATTAGGATTCTTGCCACAAATGTTAGTATTATTTGCCCTACTTTCAATTCTTGAAGATATAGGATACATGGCAAGAGTTGCCTTTGTAATGGATAGGGTATTTAGAAAATTTGGACTTTCTGGAAAATCTTTTATACCAGTAATGATTGGAACAGGATGTTCAGTTCCTGGAATTCAAGCATCAAGAACAATTGAAAATGAAAGAGATAGAAGAATTACAATTATAACTACATCTTTCATGCCATGTTCTGCAAAACTTCCAGTAATAGCTTTAATCGCTGGAGCATTTTTCAAAGAAAACCAAGCTTTAGTTACATTTTCATTTTATATAATTGGAATACTTTCTGTAATAATTTCTGGAATTATTTTAAAGAAATTTAAAGAATTTGCATCAGAGCCAGCTCCATTTGTTATGGAACTTCCACCATATCATGCACCAAGAGTTACTTCAGTTTTAAGAGATGTATTTAATAAAGGAATGAGCTTTGTAAAAAGAGCTGGAACAATAATTTTAGTTTCATCTATAATTATTTGGTTCTTATCAAACTTTGACTTCTCATTTAAATTGGTAGAAGCTGAATCAGAAAGCTCAATACTTGCAGTTTTAGGTGGATATTTGGCTGTTTTATTTAAACCATTAGGATTTGGACAATGGCAATCAGCAGTAGCAACAATTACAGGATTTGTTGCAAAAGAAAATGTAGTTTCAACAATGGGAGTTGTTCTTGGAATTGGAGCAGATCTTGATGAAACAAATAGACAATTAATTACAGCTTTCAACCAAGCAATAGGAACACCAGTTGCTGGATATTCATTCTTACTTTTCAATATGCTTTGTATGCCATGTTTCGCAGCAGTTGGAGCTATAAAAACAGAAATGAACAACAATAGATGGACTTTAATTGCAATAGGATATCAAATGACATTTGCCTATGCTATTGCCTTTGTTTTCTATCATTTAGCAAACTTCTTTGTTTATAAAGAATTTTCAATTATGACAATACTTTCTTTAATTGTTTTAGCAGCAATCTTATACTTAATATTTAGACCTGTTAAATATAAAGAAGAAAAGAGAACTTATAAATTAAATTTAGCTAGAAAATAGTAAAAAATAGAAAGGGATGATTTTATGAACTTACAATCATGGATATTTTTGCTAGTAATATTGGGTATTTGCTCCTATATAATCTATACAAGATTTATAAAAGAAGGATCAAATTTTGGATGCAAGGATTGTGCACAAAAAAGTTCTTGTTCATCAAATACTTGCCATAGCAAAAAAGAAAAAACAAAAAAGAAATCATGCCCATATTGTGACTGATTGTTTTTAGAAGGAGGACTTTTGCAAAGTATTTATATTTGCTAGAGTCTTCCTTTTAGAATATAAAATTCTCAAGATTTTTTGTATTTTTGCCTTTAATAATTACAGAAATTTTAACTTTTAAAATATAAAAAATTTTGCTAGAATTATTTTTGTAAAATTATTTTTTAAATCATAGGAGGAAGATATGATTAAGGTAAACAAGAAAATTATTAGTGCAGGTGTAGGTGTAATAGCAGGTGCTATTGGTGGGAAAGTACTTACATCAAAATTTGCAAAAAAAGCAGCAGTAGCTACAGTTCAACAAGGACTAAAGGCTAAGGGAGCAGTTGACAAAACTGTAGAAAATATTAAGCTTACAACTGATGATATTGTTGCAGAAGCTAAGGTTAAAAATGAAATTGAAGAAAGACTTGAAGCTGAAGCAAAGGCAAATCTTGATATTGAAAATGTAGCTAAAAAAGAAGCTGAAGAAAAAATAAAAGAAGAAATAAAGGAAGATTTAAAAGAAGAAGCTAAAGAGGATTAGGATGAGAGCGTCTATAAAGGCTAGAACCCTTGGTAGGTCTAGATTTTTATTTGAAGATTATCTTAAAGAGTCTAACGTTAACAAATTAAAGTACAAAATCGAAAAGTTAAAAGGAGTAAAAACTTGTGAAATTTCTCCTATTTCAAAATCTATAATTGTAAATTATGATGAAGATTATATAGGAAATATTGCAAGATTTATCCTTGACTTTGATCTTAAATCTTTGGATAATTTTGAAATTGATGATGCAGATTTTATTCCACAAGTTGATAAATCAATTTTCCATATCCTAAGAAATGCGGCATACAAGAGAATAATTTTTGGAAAAATTATGCCCATGCCGCTTAGGCCATTTTTTACAATTTTAAGGGCTTATCCTTTTGTAAAAGAGGGACTAAAATCTTTGAAAAATAGAAAAATGGATGTGGCTCTTTTGGATGCAAGTGCGATTTCAGTTTCAATTGTGACTGGACAATTTGCAGATGCAGCAAGCATTATGGCTTTATTATCCTTGGGAGAAGAGCTTGAAGATTATACTTTGAAAAAATCAAGGTTGAATTTAAAATCTTCCCTAGCCCTTAACGTGGACCAAGTTTTAGTAAAAGATGGGGACAAAAAAGTTTTTAAACACCTAAAAGAAGTTGAAATTGGTGATTTAATTTATGTTTCTATGGGAACAACCATCCCTGTTGATGGGGAGGTTGTTGAAGGATTTGGAATGGTAAATGAATCTTCATTTACTGGAGAAGCTAAGGCTGTAGAAAAAAATGAAAAATCATCAGTTTTTGCTGGAACTGTACTTGAAGAAGGAGACCTTCTTGTAAGAGCTAAGAAAAAATATGATGATTCTAGGTTAAACCATATTATAAAATTGATTGAAGATAGCGAGAAAAATAAATCTTTGGCTCAAATAAAGGCGGAATCTATGGCAGATTCTTTGGTAAAATATTCCTTTATTGGGGCGGGCTTAACATATTTATTAACTCGTAATTTTATAAAGGCAAAATCATTTTTGATGGTTGATTATTCTTGTGCATTAAAACTTACAATTCCAATAGCATATATGAAAGCAATTAGCCAAGCTGGGGATGAAAATATCCTTGTAAAGGGTGGAAAATATTTTGAAAGTATAGCTAAGGCAGATACAATTATTTTTGACAAAACAGGAACTTTAACAAAGTCAGAACCTGAAGTTAAAAGAGTAATTGCTTTTGATATAAATGAAGATGAGGCACTAAGAATTGCTGCTTGCCTTGAAGAACATTTCCCACATTCAATTGCAAGAGCGGTTGTTAAAAAAGCAAAGGAAAAAAATCTTCGCCATGAAGAAATGCATTCAAAGCCAGAATATGTTATGGCTCATGGAATTAAATCTACAATTGATGGAAAGCCAGCTTTAATTGGCAGCGAACATTTTATTTTGGAAGATGAGAAAATTAAAATAAGTTCAGAACAAGGGGATTTGATCAATTCTTTAAAAGAAGAATATTCACTTTTATTTATGGCGTTTGATAATAAATTATTGGCAGTTTTATGTATAGATGATCCAATTAGAAAAGATGCTAAAGAAACTGTTTCAAATCTTAGAAAATTAGGATTTACTCATATTGCAATGCTAACAGGAGATAATGAAAATTCTGCAAAAGCTGTAAGCAAGAAACTTGACCTAGATTTTTATAAATCTCAAGTTCTTCCAGAAGATAAGGAAGAATATATTAAAAAAATGAAAGATATGGGAAAAAAAGTAATTATGATTGGAGATGGAGTCAATGATTCAATCGCCCTATCTCAAGCAGATGTGGGAATTTCCATGTCAAAAGGTGCAGATCTTGCGAAAGAAATTTCTGATGTTTCCATAAAAACTGATTCATTAAAAGAATTAGTGGACCTTGTAAAACTTTCAAGAAGTGTAGACAAGAGAGTTAGAAATGATTATGAAAAAATAATCGCCTTTAATACCCTATTAATCGCCCTAGGCTTGGGATCATTTATAACAAATACCCAATCAGCTCTTTTACACAATATTTCAACAGTTGCAATAGCAAGCGATAATATGAAAAAATATAAATTTTAAAAACCAAAGTTTAAAGCTTTGGTTTTTTCTTTTAGGAAAATTTAATTGATTAGTAAATAAAATTTTAAAAATATTAAAAGTAAAGAAATCCTAGGAATTAAATTCGACTAACAAAGTGATGGTTGTAAATTTTAAAATGGAAAAAACTTATGAAAAATGTATGATAGGAATAAGAAAATCGTTTTTTATAAGGAGAATTTATGATTAATTTTAGAAATGACTATTCAGATATTTGTTATCCAGAAATTTTAGATGCTATAAAAGAAAATCTTGACCAAATAAATCCAGGATATGGGGTTGATGATCACAGCAAAAATGCTGAAAAATTGATTAAAGAAAAATTAGAAGATGAAAATGTTGATATATATTTTATCCACGGGGGAACAGGAGCAAATATTCTTGGGGCAAGTGTGGGAATGTTGCCACAAGAATCAATAATTTCTGCAACAAGTGGACATATTGAAGACCAAGAAGCAGGAGCGATCGAGGCTTGTGGAATAAAAATTGAAACAATTCCAACAAAGGACGGAAAGATCACAAAAAAATTATTGGAAGAAAAATATAAATCTTTTACCAACGAACACCACACAGTTCCAAGAAAAATTTATATATCAAACACAACAGAAGTTGGAACACTTTATAGTAAAAAAGATTTGGAAGAGCTTTACGATTTTTGTAAAAAACACGACTTATATTTATTTATGGACGGGGCAAGACTAGCACACGCCATGGCAAATGAAAAATCAGATTTAAAATTTAAAGATTTGACCAAACTTTGCGATATATTTTATTTCGGAGGAACAAAAAACGGACTTATGTTTGGGGAAGCCCTTGTAATTGTAAATGATGATTTGAAGAAAAATTTTAGAAATTTACAAAAACAAAAAGGAGCCATGCTTGCCAAAGGATTTATCACAGGAATCATGTTTGAAAGACTCTTCCAAGATGATTTGTATATAAAAGGAGCAAAAAAAGCCTACAAAATGGCAGAAAAATTGGCAAAAGGCTTTGAAGAAAAAGCCTATAAACTTGCCTATGAATTTGAATCAAACCAAGTTTTTGTAGAAATTTCAGATAAAGATATAAAAAAATGGGAAGAATTTGCTTATTTTGAAGTGGGAGAAAAAAGAGAAGATAAATTTGTTGCAAGATTTGTAACAACCTACAAGAGCAAAGAAGAAGAAATCGAAGAATTTTTAGAAAGGATTTAGTATTATGCATTACACAGGACAAGTTTATAGACCACCACTTGAAGCCTACACACCACTTTTGGAAGTAACTTACGGCTGTTCCCACAACAAGTGTGCCTTTTGTACCATGTATCATATGACAAATTTTGGGATTTCTCCTTTAAAAGATGTAGAAAGTGATATCTTGGAAATTTCCATGACCTATCCGAGGCCAATTGAAAGAATTTATTTATTAAACGGAGATCCCTTTGTACTATCAACAGAAAAATTAGTAGAAATTGCCGATTTAATCCACAAATATATCCCAGAAGTAAAAACCATAACATCCTACGCAAGTTTTTATAATTTAAAAAATAAAACGAAAGAAGATTTGAAACTCTTAAGAGAAAAAGGCTACAACGAACTTTGGTTTGGAGTAGAAACAGGAAATCAAAAAGTTCTAGAATGGCTAGATAAGGGAGCGGACCTTGACGACTATAAAGATGGGATAGAAAAAATGAAATATGCCAATATGACCTACAACGCCATAGTAATGCAAGGAGTTGCAGGAAATGGAAATTCAAAAGAAAACGCAAGAGAAACAGCAAAATTTTTAAACCTCTATCCACCAATAGGAATTTTTATAATGAGCACAGACGTCCAAAGAGGATCAAAATTATATAAAATGAGAGAAGAAGGAAATTTTAAAGAAACAAGTAACAGAGAAAACCTAGAAGAGCAAATAGAATTATTAAAAAATCTAGAAGTCCCAGGAGACGTCCTCTACTCATCAGGTCACATAGTAAACTTAGTAAAAGTAACATCTCACATGAGAAACAAAGAAAAAATGATAAAAAAATTAGAAGATGCTCTAGAAAATCTAGATGAAAAAATCCTAGATTCAAAAAATATGGGCAGGGCTATTTAGACTGTATGGTCTAATAGCCTCAGAGCGTAGACAAAGTATGAATGTATATAATAATTTATTTTAAAATAAAAATTAAGCTACGTACCATCTCGACTAAGTGAGTGAAACGAACGCACGGAGAGATCTCATGAGATTTCTCGACTCACTACGTTCGCTCGAAATGGGAAAATTTTTAGTTTGTCAACAGACTGGGGCTATTTAGACTGTATGGTCTAATAGCCTTATTTTTTTTATATCTTTTTCTTCAAATAATCCCAAATCATAGTGATTGGTTATTATTATTTTTTTGCCCTTTTTGTTTAAATCTTTGATTAAATTTGCTATGTATTTTGCTTTTTCTTTATCAAGTTCGTTAAAGGGTTCATCTAATAGGTATAATTTTTTATCAGTAAATAAAAGTAAAATCAAATATAAAAATTTAAATTCTCCACCTGATAGGTGGTAGAGGGTTTTATCGAAATTTTCATTAATAAAATTATTTATGTAAGAATTTTTTCTTATTTTTTCTAGAAGATTTTCATTATTTATTTGGTCAAAAAATTCTATAAAATCTCTCACCTTTATTCTTTCATAAAAAGAAAAGTGTTGGCTTAGATAGATTATGTCTTTTTTGTCTATATGGGGTTCTATTTTAACCCTATTATCAAAATAAAGGCTATCCAAAAAAAGAGTCTTTCCTGAACCATTTTTGTCACAAATATAATTTATTTTATCTGAAAAATCTATTCTATTTATTTTAAAAATCAAAGTTTCTATATTAAAAACACTAAACATCATCTACGCTCCTTTGAAAATGGACTGAAATTTTTTATTGAATATATGGATAAAACACTAGTTAGGAGAAATATTAAAATATAAGTCCCAATATAGGAAAAATTTTTATCTATTAGGGCATTTATCAATAAAAATATTTGATAAAAAGGATTTATAAGATTGATTTTTGAAGGAGAATTTAAAAGAAAAACTCCGACAAATACGCAAATATCAGTTATGGTTGATATAGAATTTACGTGGACATCTTTTAAAAGGGTTAGGTTATAAGATAAAAATCCTATATTTATCAAAAGAAAAACTAATACCATATCGTAGGAAAAAAGTTTTAAAAAACTTATTTTAAGAACAAAGCTTGCACCGATGCAAAATATTAGGCTGCAAAGACTTGCATAAATTATTTGGGATATGAGCAGAGCTTCAAAATATTTTGTTTTTTGATAATTTAGGCCGAAAATAAATTTACACATACCACTTTCTCTTTGTCTTAGGGCCCTTAATCCTACTCCATAAATATAGGAGGTTACTATTATATAGGCACAATAGATTAAAGCTTCATTGATATCAATTTTTTTGTGAGAATTAATAAGCAAAAAAACTAAGGGAAGAATTATTGACCAAAATATAGAAATTTTGTCTTTAAAAATTATTTTGAAGTTGAATTTTATTAGCGATTTTAACATAATATTTTCCTTATAATTTTATTTGAATAATTAGAAACACTTTCTCGTATTATAACATAAATATATTACAGGAAAAAAATTTGAAATAAAATTCAAAAATATAATTTTAAAATATAAATCTTTGTAATTGATAATAAATCTTGAAAAAATTTATTTTTTATGCTAGAATAAAAGCAGTATTTGGGAGGGAGTGAGTTTTGCACTCCCTTTCCTTTTCGTTATTTTTAGATAAAGTTACGGAAAAAATTTGAAAAAATATGAGTTTATAAATTAGTCAAGATATTATATAATGAAAGTAATATTTTTAAGGAGGACTTATGACAGAAACAAGAGTTAGATTTGCACCATCACCAACAGGTTACCTCCACATCGGTGGACTTAGAACAGCACTTTTTAATTACCTTTATGCAAGACATACTGGTGGAAAAATGCTTTTAAGAATTGAAGATACAGACAGAACTAGATTTGTTGAAGGAGCCTTGGAAAATTTATTGAAGACTTTAAAATGGTCAGGAATTGAAATTGACGAAGGCGTTATGCTTGATGAAAATGGTGAGTTTACTGAAAAAGGAGACTGCGGTCCTTATATCCAATCTGATAGGGTTAAGGCTGGAATTTATGATAAATATATTGAAAAATTAATCGAAGAAGGCAAGGCTTATTATTGCTTCTGCTCAAAAGAAAGACTTGATAATTTAAGAGCAAGACAAAAAGCTGATGGTCTTACACCAAAATATGATGGACTTTGTCGTTCACTTACTTTGGAAGAGGCAAAAGAAAAAATTGCCAATGGTGAAAAATATACTGTAAGATTAAAACTTCCAAAAGATACCGATATTTCTTTTGAAGATAGGATTAAGGGAAAAATTACCTTTAATACAAATGATATGGATGACCAAGTTTTGATAAAAGAAGATGGATATCCAACTTATCATTTTGCAGTTATTGTTGACGATCACGAAATGGGAATCACCCACGTTGTAAGAGGGGACGAATGGATTTCTTCTACTCCAAAACACGTATTTTTATACCAAGCTTTTGGATGGGAAGCTCCAGAATATATCCACCTTCCTACAGTTTTAAATAAAGATCACAAAAAATATTCTAAGAGAAATGGAGATGGAATGGTTGAAGATTTCATCGAAAGAGGATATTTGCCAGAAGGACTTATAAATTATTTGGCTCTTTTGGGATGGTCACCTGATAGTGAGGAAGAAATTTTTACAATGAAAGAACTTGCTGACCAATTTACTTTTGATAGGGTAAATAAAACCGGAGCAGTTTTTGATGTAAGAAAACTTGATTGGGTTAACGGTCATTATGTAAGAGAAATGAGCGTTGAAGATTTGGCAGCTGCCATAAAACCATATTGTATTGAAGCAGGATTTTTCGGCGAAGATTATCCAGAAGAAAAATTAAATCTTCTTGCAGCTACTTGGCAATCAGCAATTGATAAATTCACAGATATTAAAGACGAAGCTTATGTTTATTATGTAGATGATAAAGATATGAAATGGACCGATGAAGCAGTTGAAGCTATGAAAACTGATGATGCTAAAACTTTGTTTGATGCCTTTATTGGAAAACTTGAAGAAGTTGATGAAGTTAGTCTTGATTTTGCAAAAACCATAATGAAATCTATCCAAAAAGAAACAGGAATAAAAGGAAAGAATTTATGGTTCCCAGTTAGGGCAGGACTTACAGGAAATGTTCACGGACCAGAACTTGTAAATGCCTTTGTAATTATGGGCAAGGAAAAAATGATCGACAGATTAAATTACGTTAAGGAAAATTTTTAATATGAAAATATATAATACATTCACAAGACAAAAAGAAGAGTTCAAAACAATTGATGAAAACAAGGTAAGAATGTATGTATGTGGCCCAACAGTTTATGATTATATGCACATAGGAAATGCCCGTCCTTTGGTAATTTTTGATACAATGAGAAGATATTTAAGATATCTTGGCAACGACGTAAAATATGTTGTAAATTTTACAGATGTTGACGATAAAATTATAAATAAGGCCATTAAAGATAAGATATCAACTAAGGAAGTTACAGATAAGTATATAGAAGCTTATATGGAAGATGCAAAAGATTTAAATCTTGATGAGAAGCACACCATCCACCCAAAAGCTACAGAAACTATGGATGATATTATAGAATTTGTAAAAGAATTGGTGGATAAGGATGCAGCTTACGAATCTGATGGAGATGTTTATTTTGATATTTCAAAAGCAAAAGATTATGGCCATCTTTCAGGAAAAAATATTGAAGATTTAAGAGAAGGCGCATCAAACAGATTAGATGATAAGGACAAGGGCAAAAAAAGAAATCCTATGGATTTCACCCTTTGGAAAGCTACAAAAAAAGAAGGAGAAATCTCTTGGGATTCTCCTTGGGGCAAGGGTAGACCGGGCTGGCATATAGAATGTTCAACCATGAGCAAAAAATTATTGGGAGAGACAATCGACCTTCATGCTGGTGGAGAAGATTTACAATTTCCTCACCACGAAAATGAAATAGCCCAATCAGAAACAAGATCAGGCAAAAAATTTGCAAATTATTGGATGCACAACGGCATGATCCAAGTTGATGGAACCAAAATGAGCAAGTCTTTGGGAAATTTCTTTACCCTTCACGATATCAAAAAAGAATACGATCTTATGGTTGTGAGATTTTGGCTTTTGTCTGCAGGTTATAGACTTCCAATAAACTTCACAAGAGAAATAATAGAACAAGCCAAAAATTCCCTAGAAAGATTAAACAATGCCAAATTTAGGATGGATGATCTTTTAGAAAAAACAAGTGGAAATTTAAAAGACGAAGAAAAAGACCTAGTAAAAGAGCTTGATAATTTTGAAAATAATTTTAGAAAAGTCATGGATGATGACCTAAACACTGCAGATGCCCTTACAGTTTTATTTGAAATTTCAAAATTTGCTAATACCAAACTAGATGAAAATTCTTCAAAAGAATTTGTAGAAAAAACTAGGGATTTATTTATAAAACTTGAAGATGTGCTTGGTATAGAAAATAGGAAAAAAACAGACGATTCTATTGATGAAGATTTAATAAATAAACTAATTGAAGAAAGAAAAGAAGCAAAAAAAGCAAAAGATTTTTCTAAAGCTGATGAGATACGTGATAAACTTTCTGAAATGGGAATTTTAATCAAAGATACAAGAGAAGGAACCAAGTGGGAGCTTAAATAATGGCAAGTATATATGGAAGAAAATCTGTACTTGAAACCATTGATGCAGGCGAAAATATAAAAAAAGCTCATATTTTAGACAATAAGGGTAAAAATCACAGGCTGATTGATAAAATTATAAATAAATTAGAAGATAAAAATGTGCCAATATTTTATGAAGATAAGGATTATTTTTCAAAAATTTCTGGCAACCACCAAGGTGTTGAAATCGAAGTAGAAGATTACAAATACAAGGACCTTGATGATTTAAAAGATAAAAAAAGACTAATGATCCTTGATCAAATAGAAGATCCCCACAATCTTGGTGCAATAATTAGAAGTGCAGAGGCCTTTGGATTTGATGGAATAATTATTTCAGAAAGAAGATCTGCAAAAGTAAACTCAACAGTTTACAAAACAAGTGCAGGAGCAATCAACAACATTGATATAGCCATGGTTAAAAATATAAATAGGGCCATAAAAGAAATAAAAAAAGAAAATTTTTGGGTTTATGGACTAGCTGGAGAAGCAGAAGGTGATATTACCCAAACAGACCTTACAGGAAAAATCGCCCTAGTTGTTGGCAATGAAGGAAAGGGACTTTCAAGACTTGTAAGAGAAAATTGCGATGGACTAATAAAAATACCCATGCTTGGCAAAATAAATTCATTAAACGCATCGGTAGCAAGTGCAATTGCAATCTATGAAAGTCTAAGACAAAATGGCTTTAACTAAAAAAAATATAACCTATGTTGATGGCTATAACATAATAAATTCTTGGCCTGAATTAAATCATATAAAAGAAAATTCCCTAGAGCTTGCTCGTGAAAAATTAATAGACGAGATGGCAGAATACGCATCTCTTTCAAACGAAAAACTTGTCGTAGTTTTTGATGCCTACAATTCAGACGGTGAAAAAGAAAATATATTTGAAAAACTAGGCATAGAAATAGTCTATACCAAAAAATTTCAAACGGCAGACACCTACATTGAAAAAATGACCAACAAATATGCTCGTCGTCACAATGTAAAAGTTGTAACTGATGATGGGCAAGTTCAATCACTTGCTTTTGAAAGAGGGGCAAGCAGGATGACGGCCCTTGAGCTTAGGAATGATCTTTTAAATCAAAGGGTAAAAATAAAGAGAAGTCAAAAAAAAGATTTTTCAAATAATTTCAAGCAATTTCCCTTATCAGAAGATGTAATAAAAAAACTTGATGATATAAAAAAAGACTTGGAAAAATAAATAATGGTAAAGGTAGATAAATTCAATTTATAAAAATTCAAATCATTTTTATAAGAACTTGGCTATTTAGTTAGACCAAATTTATGGTGGTTATATGGATAAAATAAATTTTAATGACGAAGAAGTCTTTGAAAAATTTAAAGATTTCTTCGATGAAGATGATATTGATGAAAAAGAAGCCCAAAAAATTTACAAGGGGCTGACAGAAGACGAAAAAGAAGAATTCGACCAGTTTTTAGAAGACGAAGAGCTGGAAGAAGATGAAGAAGACAGGAAAAAAATAAAAAATTCCCTAGTTGCAAGGCAAAGAAGCGATATAATTAGGCTTTCAGATTTAACAAACGAGCAAATTGTAGAACAGTTTCAAGAGGGAAACCAAAATGCCCTTGGAGCTTTAGTAGACAAAAACCAAGGACTAGTAAGAAGCAGGGCTTCATATTTTTATCGTTCACATGGAAACGACCTTGAACTTGAAGATTTAGTTCAATCAGGCATGCTTGGAATGATAAGAGCTGCAGAAAAATTTGACCTTACTTTGGGATACAAATTTACAACCTACGCCTACAAGTGGATTGACAAGGCAATAAGAAAAGCAATCAACAAAGAAGGCCATACAATAAGAATACCAGCTGGAAAATATTTAAAATTAAATAAATTAAAACAAATATTAAAAGCAAATCCAGAAGCAAGCGAAGAAGAATTATACAAGATTTTAAAACAAGAAGGAATCGATAAAAAACAAGCCGACGATTTATTTTTGATAAACAGAAATCAAGTAAATTCAACAAGTCTAAATATAAATTTAGATTCAGAAGATTCAACAGGCGATGAGCTAATGGATATGGTAGGAGACGATTCAATCCCAGTAGACGATCAAATCCTAAAAAAAGATATGGAAGATTTCCTAATGAAAGCCCTAGACCAATTATCAGATAGAGAAAAACAAATAATAATCTACAGATACGGTCTAGATAACGAAAAACCAAAAACCCTAGAAGAAATAGGAACAATCTATTCCCTATCAAGAGAAAGAATAAGACAAATAGAAAACCAAGCCCTAGGAAAGCTAAAACAATACAGTGATCAAGACTAGCTTAAAAACGTGCCAGTGGCACGTTTTTAATATTTACCCGCGGAATAGAAAAATTTTAAAAAAAAATAATTAGATAAGAATAAAAAAATCAGACTAAAAACAGTCTGATTTTTTTATGAATTTTTAATTTTATTTAGAAAAATCCAATTTCATATCCCCATCTTTTATCCAGCCAATTTTTTTAACGAAATAATAAATTATCAATGAAACTATGGCTGGTAAAATTATGTGCATGATTATTATTGTTGATAATAATTTAAAAAATGGAACGGTGCTCATTGCTGTAAAGGTTGAAATTTGTCCAACTAAACCGCAAGTTCCCATGCCGGCTCCTATTGGGGAATTTTCTAGTTTGAAAATTATTGTTGAAAATGGTCCGAGTATTGCTGAGGCGAGGGTTGGTGGTATTAAAATTTTTGGATTTCTCATTATATTTGGCATTTGGAGCATGCTTGTTCCAAGTCCTTGGGCGATTAAGCCCTGAGTTTTATTTTCTTTAAATGAAATTACTGCAAAGCCAATCATTTGACAACAACATCCAATTGTTGCAGCTCCTGCGGCAAGTCCTGAAAGACTTATGGTCATGCAAAGTGCTGCTGATGAAATTGGAAGGGTTAAAACTATTCCTACAATTACTGAAACAATTATTCCCATAATAAAGGGTTTTTGTTTGGTTGCATCCATTATAATTATTCCGATTTTTGTCATGAGTGTTTGGATAAAGGGTCCTACTAAATTTGCAATCATTACTCCGACTAAAACTGTCACAACTGGGGTCAAAACTATGTCGATTTTTGTTTCTTTTGAAATTAATTTTGCAATTTCTACAGAAATTAGGGTCGCTATAAAAACTCCCATTGGTCCTCCCAATTTATTTGCGGCAAGTCCTACAATTGTAGATGAAAATAAAATCAACCTATCAGCATTAAGGGCATAGGCGATTGAAACTGCAATTGCAGGGCCTGTTGCTTCTTGAGCAAGGGGCCAAATTGTTTCTGACAAAAATTTAATGTCAAAAGATTTGCCGATTGTGTTTAAAATTGTTCCAACCAAAAGTGTGGCAAAAAGTCCAAAGGCCATTGATCCAAGTGCGTCAATAAAATAAACTTTTGCCGATAAACTTATTCCTTTTCTTTTTAAAAATTCTTTCATTTCTTTCCTCCTATATTAGAAACTATTTTAATATATAAGTTATTTTTTGTAAATATTCACAAAAAATGCTCATCTTCTTATATTTATTTGATTAATTTGTATTTTGTCAAACAACTGTAGTTGAAAACGAAAATATAATTATTGAAAAATTAAAGAGTTCATTGTAAATTTTTTTAAAAATAGAAAATTTATGTGAATATTTTTGGGTATATTTATTTAGTAAATAATATTTTTTATAATAAATTTTTAAATTATAGAAAGGATGGATTTATGGCAAATTATTTTAAAGAAGCTTATGAAATTAAAGATGAATTAATAAAAAATCGTAGGCATATTCATGAAAATCCTGAACTTGGTTTAGAACTTCCTGAGACTAAGGAATATGTTATAAGTAAATTGGAAGAAATTGGAATTTCTTATAAAGAAGTTGGTGAAAGTGGAATTCTTGCAACAATTGAGGGCGAAAAAGGTAAGGGAAAAACTATTCTTATTAGGTCTGATATGGATGCTCTTCCAATGGATGAGGAAAGTGGTCTTGAATTTTCTTCAAAAAATAAGGGACTTGCTCACACTTGTGGTCACGATCTTCATACAGCAATTGGAATTTCTACTGCAAAAATTATTTTTAATCACAAAAAAGATTTTAAGGGCAGGGTTAAATTTATGTTCCAACCTGCTGAAGAAATTTTTGAAGGCTCAAAAATGATGATTGAAAATGGAGTTCTTGAAGGAGTTGACGTGGCACTTGCTCTTCACACAAACCTCAGTCACGAGGCTGGATCAATTTCTTATTATGAGGGTTACATGGCGACAAGTTGTGATAATTTTAAAATAACAATTAAGGGTCAAGGAGGTCACGGAGGATATCCTCACACCACAAAAGATCCAATAAATGCAGGTGTAATGATTTACCAACAATTTAATCAACTAATAAGTCGCGATGCAAATCCTTCAAAACATACAACTTTGACATTTGGTCAATTCTCATCAGGTTCAAATTCAAATATTATTCCTAACACGGCTACTTTACAAGGGACAATGAGAACTTATGATCCAGAAATTAGGGAGAAATTGAAAAAAAGAATGGAGAAAATTGTTGAAGGAGTTTCAAAAGCTACAGAATGTGAAATTAATTTAGAATATTTTGCATCAGTTCCTTCTCTTTATTCCGATCCATCACTTACAAAAGAGCTTGTAGGTTATGTGGAAGAGGCTTCTGATATTAAAATGATTTCTGGAGAAAGACTAATGGCAAGTGAGGACATGGCTTTTGTTTCAAGAAAAGTCCCTACAGTTTATTTTCTACTAAATTCAAAAATTCCAGGAAATGATTACTCTCACCACAATCCAAAAGTAGATTTTTCAGAAGACGCCATGCCAATAGGAGTAGGTTTATTTGTGACAAGTGCAATTAATTGGTTGAATAATAATTGATTTTTATTTTTTAGTAATACCATTGATTTTTTTAAATTATTAGCCTTATTTAACTAATGAGATCTCTCGACAGGGCTCGAGATGGGTAATTTTGGGATTGGGTTTAGTGCTGAAGGATATTTTTATTTATTTTTAAATTTTTAATTTTCAATTTGTAAATTATAGTTCTATATTTAATTATTGAGTTTAAATATTTAAGATAGCTAATCTAAAAATTCAAACTTTAGCTTAAAATAATATTCAAATATTACCCATCTCGACCGAACGAAGTGAGTAGAGAGATCTCTTTTTTAGTTTATTTTTAATTTTGATTTCTTTATTAATCCCAATGAATTTTTTGAATTTCACGCCATATTTAATCCGTGAGATCTCTCGACTACTAAAACTCATTTGCTTCGCAAATTCTTCCGTGCTTATGAAAACTCATTTACTACGTAAATTCTTCCGTGCTCTTGCACTAGTTTTCAGGATTTACAACCGAAATCAACGGTTATAAATCTGCACTAGTTTTAGGGATAAATATGCCAAATCAAGGCATATTTATCTGCCCGAGATGGGTGATTTTGGGATTGGGTTTAGTGCTGAAGGATATTTTTATTCATTTTTAATATTTATTTTCAAATTTATAAATTCTATTTTCAAATTCAATTATTGAGTTTAAATATTTAAGAAAATCTAATCAAATAATTCAAACTTTAGCTTAAAATTATATTTACACATTACCCATCTCGACCTTGTGGAGAGATCTCTTTTGTTTTATTTATATTTTAATTTTTGATTTCTTTAGTAATTCAAATAATTTTTTTATTTCTTTAATTCTTAAATTTTATCAATAGAAAAATCCCTTTATATAAGTATAATTTTTATAAAAGGAAGTGAATTATGGAAAAAGAAAAACCATTTGTTTATATAGATACTAATTTTAGTTTGTCAGAAATTTTGATGCTTAAGTTGGCCTTTAATTCTAATGAATTTGAAATTGTTGGAATTTCTTCTGTAAGCTCTTTTATGGATGCTGATTTTGCTGCAAAAAATATTCTTTCTATGACAAATATGGAGGATTTAATTTTGCCAATTTGCTCTGGGGCTTTTTCTAATTTGAAAAATCAAGAGATTTTGATTAGGGGAGAAAATTCTGTGATTTTTGATAAGACAAAGGATTATTTGTCTGATGAAACGTGTGAGGATTTTTTGTATAATTTGGCGAGAGATTGTGGAAGACTTGATATTGTTGCGACTGGTCCTCTTACAAATATTGCAAAAGCAATTGTAAAATATGATGATTTTCTTTCTTATATTGACCATATTTTTGTTTTGGCTTCAAACTTTTCTCTTGGTGATGTTACTAAAAATTCTGAATTTAATTTTTTCACCGACCCAAAGGCTGCAAATATTGTTTTGAAGGAAGATGTTGAAACTTTTATTTTGCCAATTGATATTTCAAATTCATTGACATTGCCTGATGAAATTTTGGAAAAATCAACTTCTGATCCTGTTTTTGAGAAAATAAAAGACTTGTACAAAGCTTATCCAAAAAATGAGAGAGAAATTAAGGCAGCTATGCTTTTATATATGCTAATCAAACCTCAAGCCTTTATTTTTGAAGAAAAAGCTATCAAGGTCAATGAAGATTTTGATAGGGGAAGTATTGTTGAAACAAATTCTAAAAACAAAAAATATTTGGCAAATAGGGTCAACGACCAAACATTTTTTGACTTTTTAATCGACAGGCTTGGTCTATGAAACTAAAAAAACCGGGACAAAGAATTTTTAAAACGGCCTTGGCTGTGTTTTTGTCTTTTACTTTTTCCCATTTTAGGTCTCCCAATGCCCTTCCCTTTTATTCAGCAATTGCTGCGATAATTTGTACAAAAAATGATGTGAATGATTCAATTAATATTGGTCTAAATAGGATTTTGGGAACTTTTATTGGTGGCTTTGTTGGATTTTTATACCTTTTATTTGTAAAGAAAAATTTGACCAATGAAATAGAAAATTATTTTTTATTATCGGTAATTATGGCTTTTTTGATTTGGATAGTTTCTTCAATGGAAAAACCAAACGCCATTTCAATAATGTGCATAGTTCTAGCCTCGGTTTCTATAAATCATGCTGGAGAAAATTTTGGGGCAATAGATTTTGCAGTAAACAGGGTTTTGGATACCTTGGTTGGAGTTGTAATTGCAATTTTGGTAAATTCCCTTGATTTTGAAATTTTAAAATTTATTAAATATGAAAAGGAAAAAGATGAGAAATAATTCCCATCTTTTTTTAATTTGATTTTCTATGGTAAAATAATAGTGAATAGATATTTATGATAAAGGAGTATCCATGCTAAAAGTAGAAAATTTAAGTAAAAGTTTTGGCGATCTTCTTGCTTTAAATCGTTCTAATTTTGAAGTAAAAGACGGCGAACTTTTTGGAGTTATAGGCCAAAATGGTGCGGGCAAATCCACACTTTTTAGGTGTATAATGAACTTTTATTCAAAATATGACGGAAATATTACTTATAATGGCAAAAAATTTTCAAAAGTTCCTTTGGAAAAAATCGGTTTTTTGCCAGAAGAAAGATCTCTTGATCCTAAAAGAAAAGTAGAAGATCAAATAAGATATTTTGCAAAATTAAATAAAATGAAAAATATTTCTGATGAAAAATTAAAGGAATGGTTTGATTATTTTGAAATTGATGGAAAATTGTCATCAAAAATCAAAGAACTTTCCAAAGGAAACCAACAAAAAGTCCAACTTCTTTGTGCTTTAATCTATAAACCAGAATTTGTAATTTTGGATGAGCCTTTTTCAGGTCTTGATCCATACAACATCAGACTTCTTGAAAAAATAATCAAAGATGTAAACAAGGAGGGAACGACAATTATGTTCTCATCTCATAATATGGAAAATGTTGAAAGTCTTTGCCAAAAATTAATCATGCTTAAAAAAGGAAATATAGTTTTAAATGGTTCTCCTCAAGAAATTAGAAATTCTTACGAGAGAAAAAAACTTGTGGTTGAATCAAAAGAAGATTTATTTTTCTTAAATGATGAAAATATAGAAATGATTAGTCAAGATGAAGATAAATGGACATTTATTTTAAAAGACGAGGAATATGCCAAGGTAATTTTCAAAAAAATTGTAGATAATGTTGGCTTTGTTCCATATTTTGACCAATCACCTCCAACATTAAACGAGATTTTTGCAAGAAAGGTGGAAGAAAATGAATAGATTTATGACAGTATCTACCGATACCCTAAAAAAACACCTTAAATCTGCTTCTTTTTGGATTATGGTTTTGATGCCTTTTATTATGGCAGTAGTTATTGGAATAATTTCCTATATTTCCTACTCAACCAAAACTCCCGACACAATTGCAGTTGTAACAGAGGAAAAATATAAGAAAAATTTCCAAAATAATCCTATGGTAGATTTTGAATTTAAGAGTAAAAAAGATGCCAAAAAAGCTCTTGATGATAAGGATATTTCAGCTTATCTTGAAGTTAAAAACAAAGACGGACTTTTAAATTTTGATTATTATGGGGATACAACAGCAAAAACTCCAATGCTTGTAATAAATTCTTTGGCAGAGTCCATGCAAAGAAAAGAAAATTTAAAAAATTCAAATATTGACGCCAAGCAAAATGCAATTATTAGCCAAAAACCTGCGGTAAATCTTCACGAGATAAAAGATAATTTAAAAAATCCTGGAAATATGGTGGCTTTGTTTGCAACTATTTTTATAATGTATTTTGTATTAATTTTTTATTCACAAATAATTATGCAAGATATAGCTATAGAAAAGGGCTCAAAAATGCTAGAATTTATTTTCTCATCAGTAAGGGCAGGAACCTATATGGCAGGAAAAATTTTTGGGACAATTCTTGCTATGCTCGTTCATTTTGGAATTTATGTGATATTAGGACTTGTGGGATTTGCTGTAATTAAATTTACAGGTTTGTACGATAAGATAAGTTCAATGCTAGATATAAATATTTCTGATTTATTCAAGGGAATAAACACAAACTTGGTTATTGAAATAGTTTTATTTATGATTTTGGGATTGATTTTGTATATAATCCTTTCAGCCATGCTTGGATCTTTGGTACAAAAACAAGAAGACGCAGGAAAAATGGCAACACCAATTATGCTAATAATTATGTTTTGCTATTTTATTTCCATATCATTTGTAGGAAGCGAACCAAATTTATTTATAAAAATTCTCTCTTACATCCCATTCTTGTCAACATTTTTTATGCCAATGAGATTAATCTACGAAAATGCAAGTTTATTCCAAGGAATGATTTCACTATTGATTTTATTAGGAGGAATTATCCTAATGTATATAATCGCAGCAAGAGTTTACAAGAAAAATATCCTAAATTATTCGACAGACAAGTTGTTTGGAAGAGGAAAAAAATTGAAAATTAAAAAGAAAAATAAATAAAAAAGTGGATGTTGCAAATTCCAAATTACTATCGCTCTATTATCATAGATTTTTTAGAAATTTCGTTTTAAACTTATCGGTTTATTTATGCGAAACTTCGTGAGAATTTTCTATTATAATGTTTGAACGATTTAATAATTTTGCAACATCCTTTTTTATTTTTTAATTTTTAAATTTTTGCTTTTATAACCATCAAATCACTATCTTCGATTGCCTCTAAGGCGTGCATTTCATTAGGTTCCATAGTTATTATGTCACCAGGTAATATAATCTTACTTCCATTTTCTCCAGTAAAATTAACCTTGCCCTTATAAATTACAACTACTACGTTTTTATCTGACTTATGACTTGGGACTTCTTCACCTTTTTTTATTTGTAGGTGGGTGATTTGTAGTTTGTCTTCGTCTAATAAGTGTTCAAATTTACCATCTAAAATATTTGCACTTAATTTTTTCATAAAGCCTCCTTATTATAATAAGCATTATTTATTTCATTAAAAAATTTCTCAAATTATTTCTTGAATAATTTTTTTTAACTCTGGTAGAGTTTTATCTTTAAAAAACTTATTTTTTGCCATCCACCTATTATTTAAAGGACTTGGGTGGACTAGGGGAAAATATTCTGGAAGATAATCTTTAAAATTTCTTACTGTCTCTGTTAGGTTTTTCTTAAAATTATCCTTTAGGTAAAATTTTTGAGCATAGGCTCCTATTAATATAGTTAATTTTATATCTTCTAGCTTTTCAAGAAGGAGAGGATGATATTCTTTAGCTATAAATTTTCTAGGAGCCTTGTCACCACTTTTTGCCCTGCCTGGATAATAAAAATCCATGGGAATTATTGAAAAGTTTTTGCCGTGTAAGGTATCCATACTTATTCCCAGCCAATCAACAAGATTTTCTCCGCTCTTATCATTAAATAAAATCCCGCTTTCCTCAACTTTTTTTCCAGGAGCCTGACCAATTATCAAAATCTTAGAATCTTTATTTAACTGAAAAATCGGATCAATTCCTCTTTCCGTATAGGATTTATTTCGAGGATCATCCTTTAATTTTTTAACTACATCTTCTATTTTCATAAAAATCCTTACTATTTTTCCAAGATATACTTATCCATTTTGTATAATATTTTTTATTTTTTGTAAATTCTATAATTAATTCCACCAACAAGATCAACTCCATAAGGGGAATTTTCAAAATATCCTTTCAAAAATTCGTACCTATATTCATGGTATGGAGAAATTTCTTCTTTTAATTCAAAACCATTTTTATTAATTTCGAAAGCTTCATGGTGGTCGTGGCTGTGGCCTCCTTCACAAGTATTTGAAAGAGAATCTTCTGGATTTATAAAATCTTTGAAATATTTTTCGTGAGTATTTACATTTGTAATTAAAAATAAATCATCATTTTCATCAATTGTTGCAGAAAGTCCGTTATCACATGGCATTCCATCAAGGAGCATCATGTTTAAATCTTGAAAAATTTCATTATAATCAGAGAAATTTTTCCCTTCTCCTTGTTTTTTTCCAAAATCAAATAATTTTTCTTTTGTTTTTTGGCTATTTTTTATTGCAAAGGCAAGTCTATTTTCTACAACATCAATTTTTGAATCAAGCCAGCCGTGAATATTTTCTTGGTCAATCAAATTTTCCAAATTATCTGTTGAAACTGGGGCGATTTTTTCATCAATTTCTTTTGTATTTCCATCCAAAAGAAAATTTGTAATTTTATCTTGAAACTTTATTTTTTCATACATCAAAAAATGTATTGGTCCTAAAAATTCACTCATTTATAACTCCTTTAATCTTTTTAACTTATTATATTAAAAAAATAAATTTATTTCTGTAACTCATGTTACATTTTTATACTTTACAAGAAAATTTTAAAAATTAAAGAATCGAAGTTTTGAATATTTATGAGAATTTGAATAGGAAAATGATATATTTACACAATTTACAATATATTATATAATTATTTAGTAATGAAATTTATTAGGAGGACTTATGAATAAATTAACTACAAAAAAAATTACATATACGGGACTTTTTATTGCCCTAGTATTTATTTTCTCAGCATTTTTCCAAATTCCATTAAAAACTCCAATGGGAGATACAAGATTTCATTTGGGAAATGTATTTTGCTTGTTAGCAGGAATTATTTTGGGACCGGGACTTGGTGGACTTGCTGCAGGAATAGGATCTGCAATTTTTGATCTAACAAATCCACTTTATTTTGCATCAGCTCCATTTACTTTTATAAATAAATTTATGATGGGCTTTGTTGCAGGTTTAGTTTTTCACAAAATAAAAATGAAAAACGAAAAAGCAAAAGCACTTCTTGCAGGATTTTTAGGACAAGTAACCTACATTGTTCTTTATTTGCTTTACACATTTATAAAAAATAAAGTAGCTATGGGCTTATCATTTGAAGCAAATATGGTAGAAGTTGTACAAAAACTTGGAGTTTCTTCAATAAACGGAATAATTTCAGTAATAGTTGCTGCAATATTTTCAATTGCAGTTGCAAAAAGAGTAAAAATGGACTAGAAATAGTCCTTTTTTAAATGCTGATTTTTTTTGTTTTTTAATCTTATGTTTTATTTTCAAATAAATTTAATACTCCGTAATGTTAGGGGGAGGAAATGGGGAGTTTCGATTCTCCCCCTTTTTCCTCCCCCTAACGACCCCCACTTTTTTGCCCCCCCCTGCAAACGACCATTGCATGGAGCTGGATTTGTAAGAAGCTAACGCTTCTTTCAGATTTTTAAATTTAATTACTATTTAAAAATAATTATAAATTCAAGTGAATTATTAGAGAAAAAAATGTTTGAACGTAAGTGAGTTATTTTTTCTCTTTTAATGAACTTAGAATTTATTTATTTTGGGCATTTTTTTTATTAAATTTAGCTAATCAATTAAAAACTGAAAGAAACTTTAGTTTCTTTCTGATTTTGCTCCCTGCAAGGGCCGGTTAAGGGGTTATAAAGATGGGGGTTCTTAGGGGATATAATTAGCTTGAAATTGTGCCAGTTGTACAATTTCAATAATTATACCGCGGAGTTTATTCGTAGTTTTATTTTAAAATTAAATTTTAATTTAAGATTTTGTTAAATTTTAAAAAATAAATTAGCGTGGAAAAAGGGGACAATCGGAAGTCCCCTGTTCCTTCCTCCCTAAGTCTACGAAGAATTAATTTAATTAAATAATTTACTTTGTAATTTAAAATTAAAACAAAATTAAAATCAACACCTTCCCCTTGTTTGGGTATAATTATTAAAGAAAAGATAAGAAGAAAAATGAAAGGATTTTGTATGGTTTATAAAAGATTTGATGATAAATTAGTTATTAGATTAAAAAAAGGCGACAAGCTTGTGGAATCTGTTAGGAAAATTCTTGAAAAAGAAAATGTTAAGGCTGGTTTTTTAACTGGAATTGGAGCTACTGATAATCTTGAGGTGGGTCTTTTTGATCCGGAAAGTAAGGAATATAAAATAAAAAAATATGAAGAGGATTTAGAAATTGCAAATCTTTGTGGAAATATTTCAAATAAAGATGGAAAGCTTTATACTCATTTTCACATAACTTGTGGAAGGGCAAAATCAAATCCTAATGAAAATAGCCTTGCTGGTGAGGCGATTGCAGGGCACTTGAATGAGGCTGTTATTTCTTTGACTGCAGAAATTTTTGTAACTATAATTGATGGTGAAATTAACAGGATTTTTGACCAAGATTTGGGTCTAAATTTGATTGAGTTTTAATATGAATTATTTTATTTTTGATATGGACGGGACCATTTTTGATACGGAAAAAATTTACTATCAAACTTGGCTTGAAATAGCCGAAAAAAACAATTTTACTTTTACTTTAGAAGATAAAATTCTTTTATCTGGTAGAAAAAAGGATGAATCCATTTCATTTATGGAGGAACATTTTTCTATGGATAGAGAAAAGGCAGAAAAAATTCGAGAAGAATTGAATGATTTAAGGGAGAAAAGATTTGAAGAACTTGATTATTCTTTAAAAAAACCAGATCTTTTACAAATTTTGGATTATTTGAAAGAAAATGAAGAAAAAATCGCCCTTGCTTCGTCTTCTTATAAGAAAAAAGTAGATTTTTTGGTCGATAGAGAAGGTGTGAGAGATTATTTTGACCAAATAATTACAGCAGATAATATAAAAAATGGCAAGCCTGATCCTGAAATTTTTAATTTAGCAATGGAGGCTTTGGGCGCAGATAAGGAAAAAACTTATATTTTGGAAGATTCACTTTCTGGAATTAGGGCTGCAAAAAAATCCGGGGCAAAGGCGGTTTTGATTGTAGATTTGGATGATAGCGACGCCACAAAAAAAGAAGCAGACTTGGTATTTTCATCTTTGGGCGACTTTTTATCATTTCTAAAAAACAAAAATCAAATAGATACGAGAAATAAGGATTTTTCTTTATCTTGCCCAGCTTGCCAAAATAAATTTACAAAATCCTTGCCAACTGCAGTTTTTTCTCAAAACGATAAAGATTTTATAGAAAATATTGGCCTAATCGAATGTCCTTCTTGTAAGAATTTATTTAAATTAAATTATAGGCATGTTTACACCGATAGCGACAAAAAATTAATGTTTGTAAATGATCCAAAATTTATTAAAAAAAGAAACCAACTTGCCTTTAAATCTTCGCTTAAAATTTTGGATAGGTTAAATAAAAACAAGGCGGAAGATTTTTTGATTAGAATGTGCAAGAAAGACTCCGATTTAAAAGAAAAAATTTCTATTTTTGAAGATGGGAAAATTGATAATATAATTGAAATTATGAAATTTGTCCTAATCCAAAGTCCGGATTTTAAATTTAAAAAAGAAGACATTTTGCAAATGACCTATAAAAACAATGAATTTATAATAAGAACAAAGGACGGGATTTTTAAAATGCCTTTTATTGATGATTTATATGAAAGTTTGTACGATAAATATATTTCCTTTATAGATGTAAAAAGTGCGGAGATGGTTGATGAAAATTGGGCAAGGGAAATTGTAAAAGAGATATGAGAATATATTTAGAAAATGAAAATTTAAGAAAAATTGTATATGATATTTTAAATATTTTTTATTCAAAAGAAGATTTTACTTTTGTAAAAGAAAATTTTGATATATCAATAAAAAACGGACTTATTGAATATGAAAATAAGTCCTACTTTTTTGATTCTAATTTGAAGTTAAAACAAATTTTATTTGAAATTTTAAAAGATAAAAATGGAAAGTCTACTGATTGGGGAATATTAACAGGTTCAAAACCCTTAAAACTTTTAAAAAATCACAGTTTTTCTGATTTAAAAAATATTTATAAGGTGAGTGATAACAAAATTGACTTATTAAAAAGTATTAAAGAAAATCAGGATAAATTGGAATTTGACTCCAAAGCTTTTAATCTTTATATAAATATTCCTTTTTGCCCACAAAGGTGTAGATATTGCTCTTATCCAACTATTGTGTCAAAGGCAGTAGAGAAAAATCTTTATGTAGATTTTTTATTAAAGGAAATTTCTCAAATAAATTTGCCGAAAAAATTGAATACAATTTATCTTGGGGGAGGAACTCCATCAAATTTGTCCTTGAAAGATTTGGATAGGATTTTATCTTTGATTAATGAGAAATTTATTTTTGATGAATTCACCCTTGAAGCAGGAAGGGAAGATACTCTTGATTATAAAAAGCTTGATTTATTTAAAGAAAAAAATGTAGGAAGAATTTCCCTAAATCCTCAAACTTTTAGTGAAAATGTATTGGAAAATATAAATAGATCAATTGATTTTGAAAATTTTGTAAAAATTTATACCTATGCCAAAAAACTTGGCTTTATCGTAAATATGGATTTTATTGTGGGACTTTTTGGAGAAAATAGGGAAAGTTTTTCTAAAAATTTTGAAATTTTAAAAGATTTAAGGCCAGACAACATTACTTTTCATGCTCTCGCTCAAAAAGTTGGGTCAAAATATTTTGAAGAAAATATTAATGGAGATGAAATTGAAGCGGAAAAAATTTCCAAAGATATTGAAAAATTTACCAAAGAAAATTCCTACAAGCCTTACTATCTTTACAGGCAAAAAAATATAATAGGAAATTTGGAAAATATTGGCTATGAAAAAGGAAATACTCCCCAAAGATACAATATTTTAATAAATGAAGAGCTAGAAAATATTATAGGCCTTGGAATGAATGCAAATTCTAAACTTACAAATGGAAAAAAATATAGGAATGAGAGAAATCTTAGAGATTATTATAAAAATATTGAAAAAGAAATTTCTGATAAAAATAAGTTAATAGAAAATTTTATTAATAAGCCTTTATAATAGGGCTTATTTTTTATATTTTAAAATAAATAATTTTATATGATAGAATAAAGATAGATTTAAGTTAGGAGTGAATATGGATAAAAATATAAAACTTGTAGCTATTGACCTGGATGGAACTCTTTTAAATTCAAATAAAAAAGTTTCTGAGAAAAATTTTAAAATTATAAAAAAATTAAGAGATAAGGGGATTTTTGTTGTAATTGCAACTGGAAGACCTGTGGGAGGATTTTCTTGGATTCTTGATCGTTTGAATTTATTTTCTAATGATGATTATTCAATAACTAACACCGGATCTCTTGTTATAAAAAACAAAGACAAATCAGATATTTCCAAAAAAATCCTTCATATAGACGATTATTTAAATCTTAAAAAAATAATAAACGACAAGCTTCAAATTGGAATTTATAATAAATATAATTTGTACAACAACAGTAAAAATATAAATAAACATTTTTTATTTGAATCAAAACTTTTAAAAATGCCTATTGAAAAATTTGATGAGAAAAATAAAAATCAAAGTGTTGATAGAATTACTATAATGGGAGATAGGGAAATTGTTGATGAATTTGAAAAAAACCACAACAAAAATCTTTTGAAAACTTATCAAACTGTAAGAAATGTGCCGGAAGTTTTTGAGGTTTTAAATAAGGAAGCTGACAAGGGTCAGGCTCTTGAGAGACTTTGTAAAATTTTAAATATTGATATTAATTCAACTCTTGCTATTGGAGATTCTAATAATGATAAGTCAATGCTTGAAATTGCAGGAATTTCTGCAACTTGTTCAAACGGAAGAAAAAGTGTAAAAGAAATGGTTGATATTGTTTCAGATTATTCAAATGACCAAGATGGAGTTTTTGATATTTTGGAAAAAGTATTTTTTGACAAATAATTGAAAGTTAATTTAAAAAAAGTATTATATAATTAGTTCTTATGTAAGGTTTTTCTAAAATCTTACATATTTTTATGTTAAAATAAAATTTGAAAAAAGATAGGAAGTATTATGAGTAAATTTTGCTCTCTAGCTTCAGGATCTTCGGGAAATTCAGTTTTTGTTGAGCACAAGGGCTCAAGAATTTTGATTGATTGTGGTTTTTCTGGAAGAAAAATTGAAAATCTTTTATCTCAAATTGGGGAAAATCCAAAAGATTTGGATGCGATTTTTCTAACTCACGAGCACGTTGACCATGTAAAGGGAGCCTCTGTCATGAGCAGAAGATATGATATTCCAATTTATGCCAACAAGGGAACCTGGCTTTCTTTTATAAAAAATGCTGGAAAACTAAAGGAAGAAAATATAAAAATTTTCAGGTCGAATTCTTTTTTAAACTTTAATTCTTTTGATATTTTTCCAATATCAATTCACCACGATGCAAATGAACCTGTTGGTTTTATTTTGTACTTGGATAATAAAAAAATCACAGTTTTGACTGATACGGGAATAATTGATGAGAGAATTTTAAATGAAATAAAGGGATCAGATGTTTATTATTTTGAGGCAAACCACGACCTCGATGCTTTAAAAAGAGGACCCTACACTTATCCTATGAAAGTTAGAATTATGGGTAAGATGGGCCATTTATCAAATGAACAATCGGCAAAATCTTTGGCAGATGCCCTTCAAGGGAAAAATGAAAAAATTTTTCTTGCCCATTTGTCTGAAACAAATAATTCAGAAGAACTTTGTAGAATAACCGTAGATAATTACCTAAAATCCTGTGGACTAGATACAAATAGAGATATAAAATTAGAAGTTGCAAGAAGGCACTCGCCTTCAAGTATAGTGGAGTTGTGATGGAATTAGTAGAAATTGAAAGATCAATTATAAAAAAATATAGGAAAGAGCTTTGGTCAAAATTTGTAAAAGCTGTAAAAAAATATGAATTAATAAATGAGGGCGACAAGGTCGCTTGTGCGATTTCTGGTGGAAAAGATTCGCTTTTGACAGCAAAACTTGTTGAAGAATTGCACAAACATTCAAATGTAAATTTTGAAGTTGAATATATTTGTATGGATCCAGGCTATGATAAAGAAAATAGAGACTTGTTGGAGAAAAATTTAAAATATTTAAATATTCCAGCCAAAATTTTTGATTCGGATGTTTTTGAAATTAGCGAAAAAATTTCAGGCGCCTATCCTTGTTATATGTGTGCAAGAATGAGAAGAGGATTTTTATACGCCAAGGCAAAAGAGCTTGGTTGCAACAAAGTAGCCTTGGGTCATCACATGAACGATGCAATCGAAACTACTTTGATGAATGTTTTGTATGCTGGAAATTATAAAACAATGAAGCCAAAACTTATGGCGCAAAATTTTGATGATATGGAGCTTATTAGGCCCATGTATTTTATTGAAGAAAAAGATGTAATAGCTTGGCGTGATTATGTAGGTCTAGATGCTTTAAATTGTGCTTGTACTGTTACAAAAAAAAGTGAATCCTATACAAGAAAAAAAATAAAAAATCTTATTGAAGAATTAAAAGAAGATATACCAAATGTAGAAAAATCAATCCTAAGATCAGCAGAAAATGTAAATTGCGATATGGTTTTGGGATATAAAATAAATGGAGAAGAACATTCGTTCATGGAGGAATTTGAAAAATGATTTTAGATTTGTTAAAAGTATTTATCCTTTCAATTGTAGAAGGGGTAACAGAATTTTTGCCTGTTTCATCAACAGGCCATCTTATTTTGGTAAATGAGTTTGTAAAACTTGAGCCAGAAAAATTTGCCAATGCCTTTAATGTAATAATTCAACTTGGAGCAATACTTTCAGTAGTTGTTTTGTATTTTTCTAAGTTAAATCCTTGGAATTTAGAAAAAACTCAAAAATATTTCCCAAAAAATTACGAAAAATTAAATGGTCAATCAAAAGTTTATTACAGATTAACCCACCCACACAAAGAAACAATCGAGCTTTGGAAAAGGGTAATTATCGGAGTTATTCCTGCAGGAATTTTGGGATTTTTGCTTGATGATATTATTGATGCTTACTTATTTAATCCAATGGTCGTTGCCCTTATGCTTTTTGTTTGGGGTATTGGAATAATTTTAATTGAAAAGAAAAATAAAAATGAAAATAAAGAAAGAATCGATAATCTTTCCCTAATTTCTTATAAAACTGCATTTTTTATAGGATGTTTCCAAGTTCTAGCCATGATTCCAGGAACTTCAAGATCAGCCGCAACAATAATTGGGGCGATGGTTTTGGGCCTATCAAGATCAGCAAGTGCAGAATTTTCATTCTTTTTGGCAATTCCAACTATGCTTGGAGCAACCTTATTAAAAGTTGTAAAAAACGTATCAGGATTTTCAGGATACGAATGGATTTTAATTCTTATAGGAATGGTTTTAAGTTTTATCGTTGCTTATATAGTAATAAAGAAATTTATTTCCTACGTACAAAAAAACGACTTTATAATTTTTGGAAAATATAGAATTGTTCTTTCAGTTATTGTATTTTTATATTTTTTAATAATTAAATAATATTTTTAGTATTATAAGGCGGTTTATTCCGTCTTTTTAAATGTTCAAAACTTTAAAAAATTTACCTTATAGTGTAAAATTAGAATAAGAGATTTTAAGAATTTATAAATAAAAGATATAAAAATTTCGGAGGAGATAATGAAAAAGAGACAAACAATATTTAGCATAATACCAAAAGCTTTGGTTTTTGGATTAATTTTAGGAATAGGATTTTATTTTTTGTCTGGTAAATTAGGTTTTAAAAAATATAAAGCACAGGCGAAAATTCTTACAACTTCAAATGAAAAAATAAAAGAAGATGATAAAACTGCCTACACCTATGCAGAAACTGTAAATTCAAATGCTATCAAAAAAAGAGTTATAGAAAATTTGAAACTTGATATGGAAGCAAGCGAGCTTGATAAAAAAATGCAAATCCAAGCAATTCCAAACACCCACATATTAAATATAAATGTAGAAGATTCTGTAAAACTTAGGGCTGAAGATATAGCAGATGAATATGCAGAAATTACAGTTTCAGTAATAAATGAACTTTACAAGGCTGATGCCGTTGTAATCGACCACGCTTATCCAAATGGAAGTCTTTTGAAAAATAACGAAAAAGATTCTTTTAAAGTGGGACTTGCAGGATTTTTAACTTATATGATTTTTGGGTCTTTGGCTTTAACTATTAGAAATTCAAAAATTAATGAAGAGGAAATAGTTGAAGAAAAAGAGATAAGAAAAGTAGTTTTTAAAGACGAAGACGAAGAAGAAAATTATGAATATGATTCTTTTGATCAAAGTTTTTATGAAGATGAAGACCACCAAATAGAAAATCAAGAATTTGTAAATGAAGATGAAAATGTTATTGATGAAAAAGTGGAAGAAGAAATAGATTACGACCAATCCTACAAATATGTTGACAGCATCGAAGAAGATGATGATTTGGATGATGATTTTAGAACTTATCAAAATAAGGAAAATGATAAGGACTATACAATAATTGCAGATATGCCAAAATATGATGATGGTGATTTGAATGTTTAATAAAAACAAAAAAGAAGAGATTGAAAAATCTTTTATATCCTTAAAAAATAATTTTTTAAAAATTAGCCATAAAAATTCTCTAGTTCAATTTGTATCATCAAATGAGAAGGTAAATAAGGCTTCATTGATACTAAATTTGGCTAGAAGATTGGCAAAAGATAATTATAAGGTAATAATTGTCGAAGCAGATTTTAGAAATCCAAGGATGGGAGAATTATGTGATATAGATTTTGATAGGGGATTTTATGATATTTTAGAAAAAGAAAAACCCTATGAAAATTTTATAGTAAAAGACCATTACCAAAAAAATCTTGATTTAATTCTTGCCCCAAGTAAAAAAGAAGATGGGCAAAACGTCTTATCTTATGACAGGATAAATGCGATTTTTGATTCATTAAAAGAAAAATATGATTTTATATTTTTGGATACAGCTTGTAATGAAAAATACGATGATGCAAATTTTTATCCAAGCCTTTGTGATTGTGTAATAGTTTTGGCAGGAAAAAAAGATTTTAGAAAGAAAAAATTAAACACATCATTAAGAAAACTTGAAAATGTAAATGCACAAATTTCTGGAATTATAACAACAGATAATTAAGGAGAAAAAATGAAAAAGAAAATTTTATTAATATTGGCTCTATCTCTTGGACTTTCAGCTTGTTCAAAGGAAGAATACATCTCCCAAAGGCATCCTGAAGAAAACAAACAATCAAGCCCAGTATCAGCAAAAATAGATTTTAAAGAAAAAAAATCAAATGATAATTTTTCAAATGCAAGTCTTAAAAATATTGATCAAAATGAAGACAATAAAGATGATGAAAAATTAAATAAAGAAGTTAAAAAAGACAAAAAGAAAAAAAATGATGAAGAAGAAAATCCACAAGAAGCCTACGGAATATTTACAGTAGTAGATATTTCAAATATAAGAAGAGAAATGAATACAGATTCAGAAATAGTAGCAACAATCCAACCAGGAACCCAAATTGAAAGATCAGAAATTGTAGGTGAATGGTCAAAAGTAAGCTACGGTGAATATGAAGGATATATTTTGACAGAACTTTTGGAAGATGTTCAATAAAAATTAGCTTGGTTTAGGCCAAGCTTTTTTAGTTGAAATATATGTAAAAAAAATATTTATTAAATAAATCTTATCAGGAAAACACTTTAAATTTTTAAAATTTAATGATATATTAAAAAGGAAGAAATTTATATTATAGTAAAAAAATTTGTAGCCAAGCTGCAAGTTTTTTTAAATTGTGAATAAATTTGATAAAACTTATCAATTATTCAAAAAAATTAGGAGGATATATGGCTTATAAAGATTATCTGGTAAAAAAGGATGAGGCCAAGGATTTATTTGAAATCCTAAAATCCAAATACACAATTTTTGCCCCAAAAAGAATCACAAGGGGCGGAAGATATTGTGATATGGATACAATTATGTATGAAAATATAAAAAGTTTTGATGAACTTGAATACAAAGAAAAATCCACATATTCAGCCAAGGAAGCTCTACTTCCAATGACAGAAAATTTATTTTATTTTACTGAGGACGATTATACAGAAACCAAAAATCCATACAAAAAAGATGTTTTGGTTTTTGCAAGGGCTTGTGATATAAATGCTATAAAATATTTAGATGATATGTTTATAAAAAATGGACCTTTTGAAGATATGTTTTATTTAAGAAGAAAAAATAAGGTTCACTATGCTCTTTTGGAATGCCAAGAAGACCTTGATAGAAATTGTTTTTGTGTATCATGTGATGCAAATAAAACTGATAATTTTACATATGCGTTTAGATTTAATGATGACGGATCTATAAAAGTAAAAACAGAAGATGATTTGGATCTATCAAAATTTTTAAATGAAGAATTTGATTTGAAATTCCCAGAAGAAAATAAATTAAAAGTAAACTTCCCAGAAATAAAAAATAATGAACAAGCAAATAAAATTGCAAATTCAGACATTTGGAATGAATACAATTCAAGATGTATAGGATGTGGATCTTGTACAACTTCTTGTTCAACTTGTACTTGTTTTACAACAAAAGATATCACCTACACTCTTAACAGACGTGTCGGTGAAAGAAGAAGAACAAATGCATCTTGTATGACAAAAGATTTTGATTTAGTAGCTGGCGGTGGACATTTTAGAAATCAAATCAAAGAAAGATATAGATATAAAATCATGCACAAAATTTATGCTCACAACAAAAGATTTGAAGACGGTCCAATGTGTGTAGGTTGTGGAAGATGTTCAGCTCATTGTCCACAATTAATTTCTTATCCAGAAACAATAAATAAGGTTAGTAAAGAGCTTGAGAAAATTAGAAGTGAGGTAAAATAATGGAAAAAAATGAAATAAAAAGATCAAATGATGATTATTTAAATTATGTTTTACCAAAATCTTATGAAATTTTGGATATCAAAAAACACACAAAAACTGAATGGACTTTTAAAGTTGCCTTTGATAAAGAAGTAAAACCTGGGCAATTCTTGCAAGTTTCACTTGCAAAAATAGGCGAAGCTCCAATTTCTGTTTCTGGAATGGGAGAAGGCTATGTTGAAATGACCATAAGAAATGTTGGGGAAGTGACATCAAAACTTTTTGAATCAATTCCTGGAGATAGTATTTTTCTAAGAGGACCTTATGGAAATGGATGGCCAATTGAAAAATTAAAAGGGAAAAATGTAGTTGTAGTTGCAGGGGGAACAGGAGTAAGCCCTGTAAAAGGATTGATAGAATACATAAAAGAAAATCCAAATGAATTTGAAAATCTACATTTGATTTTAGGTTTTAAAAATCATGATTCTGTTTTATTTAAAGAAAATTTGGATGATTGGAAAAACCAAGAAAAAATAAGTACGGTTTATTCATTGGACAATGAAGAAAAAGAAGGATTTAAAAAAGGAATGGTTACAGCCTTTATACCAGATTTACCTATAAAATCTTTTGAAGATAATTATGCGGTTGTAATGGTAGGTCCTCCAATTATGATGAAATTTACATCACTTGCCTTGATAAAAGAAGGTGTTACAGAAGATAAGATTTGGACAAGTTTCGAAAGAAAAATGTCTTGTGCAGTTGGAAAATGTGGGCATTGTAGGATAAATGAAACTTATGTATGTCTTGATGGACCAGTTTTTCCATACACAGTTGCAAAAGACTTACTAGATTAAGGAGATAATATGACATTAGATATAGATGTAGCAAAAGTTAGAAATAATTGTTATCGTCAATCCAAAATTCCTGGAGAATTTTTACTACAATTAAGATCTCCTGGAGCTTTGGTAGATGCTAAGTGGTTAGAAATGGTACAAATGATTTGCCAAAAATATGGAGACGGAAATTTTCATTTTGGTACAAGACAAACTTTCAACATAACAGGAATAAAATATGAAGATATACCAAAAGTAAATGAAATTATAAGACCATATATAGAAGAAATCGAAGGTAGTCGTGATGTAGAAATTGTATACAATGATGAAGGTTACCCATACATAGGACCAAGAAATATTATGGCATGCATTGGAGGAAGACATTGTATAAAGGCTGCCCAAAATACTCAAAGACTTGCAGATAAATTAGAAAAAATAATTTATGAATCACCTTACCAAATAAAAATTGCAGTAACAGGTTGCCCAAATGATTGTGTAAAAGCACATTTCACTGACTTTGGATTTGTTGGTGTAACAAAACCAATTTATGATATAGATCGTTGTATTGGATGTGGAGCTTGCGTTGATAGGTGTAAGGCTGTTGCAACAAGAGTTTTATCCCTAAATGATCAAGGAAAAGTTGATAAAGATCCATGTTGTTGCGTTGGTTGTGGAGAATGTGTAACAAGGTGCCCAAATTCTGCATGGAGAAGACCAGATAGACAAATGTGGAATGTAATAATCGGAGGAAGAACTGGAAAGCAATATCCAAGAATGGGTCAAATGTTCGCAAGATGGATGGATGAAGATACAGTAATTCAAATGATGAAAAATTGGAAAGATTTCTCAGCCTATGTTTTAGATAACAAACCAGTTTACATGCATGGTGGACATTTAATAGATAGGGTAGGTTTCCCAACTTTCAAAAAAATGATGTTAAAAGATGTCAACTTAAATCCAGAATGTCTAATAGCTGACAGAATTAATTGGACAGAAAAAGAATATAGATCTTCAATAAATGTAATGAAAGTAGAAGATCATAAAACTGTAAAATAAGGAGCTTATATGAGATCACAATTTCAACCAAAAGATTTACTAGAAACTTTAGTAAAATTAGAACAAAATGGTCAAAAATTTTACGAAGAAATGGCAAAAAAATTCTCAGATGATAAAAAAAATAAGGAGTTTTTTGAATTTTTAGCACAACAAGAAACTCACCACGAAGCACTTTACAAAAGCTTGTCTGAAAAAATAGACAAAAATCAAGAAATTGATAAGGAATACGATGATGAGTACAAGGCTTATATCCAATCAATGATAGATCAAATATTTAATTTTGATTCATCAAATGTTGGAGATGATCCAATAGATATCTACAGATTTTCTATAGGAATTGAAAAAGATACAATTTTATTTATAAAAGAAGTAAGAACAATAGTTCCAGATTTTGAACCAGAATTAATTGATAGAGTTGAAGCAGAAGAAAGAGGCCACATAAAATTAATTCACCAATGGTACAATGATTTTATAAAATAATAAAATAAGACCCATTTCGAAAGAATAAAATTTTTAAAATATTCACCCGAAATGGGTGTTTTTTATTTAGATAGAAATAAAAACTTGACACATTTTAACTGTTAATGTACACTATGAACAGTAGGAGGAATAAATGGATATTAAGATCAAATACTCGAGTAAAGATCCCATATATTTACAAATAAAAAATCAAATAAGAGATGCAATTTTAAATGACGAGATAGAAAAAGACAAAGCTCTTCCTTCTATTAGACTTTTGGCAAAAGAGCTTAGAGTCAGTGTAGCTACAACGAAAAGGGCTTATGATGAACTTGAAAAAGATGGACTTATTAATTCTGTTCCTGGCAAGGGAAATTTTGTAAAAGATCAAAATCCAGAATTGATCAGGGAAAAATTTTTAATAAAAATCGAAGACCATCTAAAAGAAATTATCAAATTGTCTAAACTTGCAGGAATTTCAAAAAAAGAAATTATTTCTCTTATGGATATATTGGAGGAAGAAGATGAATGAAATATTAAAAATAAAAAGCCTTAGCAAATCTTTGAATGATTTTTATCTTGGACCTTTGGATTTAAATATCAAAAGAGGATCTATAGTTGGATATATTGGAGAAAATGGAGCTGGAAAATCTACTACAATCAAATTGATCTTATCAGATATGAAAAAAGATTCTGGGGAAATTTATATTTTTGGTAAAAAAATTGAAGATTTGACTGAGGATGAAAAGAAAAAAATTGCCTTTGTTTTTGAGGATTTTTTCTTTCCCCAAGAGATGAATATTAAAGAAGTAGAAAAATTTCACTCTATGTATTATGGGGATTTTTGGGATAAGGAAACTTTTGATAGACTAATTAAAAGATTTAATCTTCCAGAAAAAAAGAAAATTTCTACTTTTTCTAGGGGAATGAAGATGAAATTGTCTTTGATTTTGGCCTTAAGTCATAAGCCGGAGCTTTTGATTTTGGATGAAGCGACAAGTGGGCTTGATCCTGTTGCAAGGGATGATATTTTGGATATACTTTTAGAATTTATCCAAGATGAAAACAAAAGCATTATGATTTCATCCCATATTTTGTCAGATTTAGAAAAAATTGCAGATGAAATTGCTTTTTTACATAGGGGAAAGCTGATTTTTGTTGAAAATAAGGATAAATTAAAGGAAGATTATGGTCTAGTTTCCCTTTCAAAAGAAGAATTTGAAAGTCTTGATAAAAATTCTATAATCTCAGTTAGAGACCATAAATTTGGGAAAGAATGTTTGGTTAAAAAAGACTTAATTCCTCAAAATCTTGAAGTAGAAAATGTTAGTATAGAGGAAATTATGGTTTATATGATAAAGGAGAAATACAATGAAAGCCTTGATATATAAAGATTTGATTTCGATAAAAAATGCTTTGCTTTTACAATTTGTAATAATAATTGCTTTGGGTATTTATTTTTACAAAGAAAATCAATTAGTTTTGATTCCCTTATTTTTTATCCTAGTACCAGTAATACTTTTGGGCATGGTTTTTGGAATGGATAATCAATATTCAACAAATAAATATTTGATTTCAAGTGGAATTTCAAGGAAAAAAATTGTATTTTCAAGATATACCATAATTTGGTTTATGTCACTTTTTGCAATAGCCTTGTCATTTGTTGTAGGATTTAATAAAAATCCATTTACAAAAGAAATTCCTTTGATTTTGATTTTATCAGCCCTATTTTTTATAACAAGCATAGTTGGAGTTGTTGAACTTCCCTTGATGTATAAATTTGGAGCAGAAAAGGCAAGACTTGTTTTTGTAATTTTATACTTTGTAGTATTTGCATTTTTCTCAACCATTTCATCAAATAAAGAATGGCTTTTGGAATATGTAAATAAGGGCTTAACTATGGATAAAACTCTCCTATCCTTGTTGATTTTTACCATAACAATAATAGTTCACGCAATTTCACTTATTTTTTCAATTAAAATATTTGAAAATAAAGAGCTTTAAGAATTTTATAAAAGTAAAAAATAAGAATCTTTTTAGGTAATTGTAAAAATTGTCTAAGGATTCTTATTTTTTATTTTTAATTTTTAGAGAGATTATCTATAAAGTTAGGATCAAATCGTTGAAAATTTTGTCAATAATTCATATAGTCATAATATAGAAGAAAAGTTTCCTAATTTTAAGGAGAAAAAATGGATTATATTTATAAATTTGACACGGATAACGGTTTTGAACAAACCGATATTTCTAGTTTTTATGATGTCATAGAAGATGATGATTTTTATTTGATGTATTTGGGCAAGGCAAGTTTTATTGATTTTGCCAAAACTTATGACTTGGACGATGCTATAATTGATTTGCTTTTGTCAGATACTGCCAAAAAATCTTATATGGCGGTTGAAGATAATTATACTTTTGCGATTTTAGAATTGCTTGATATAATGGGAAATCTTGAAACTTCAGATCTTATAGGATTTTATATAGAAAATAATAGGCTTATAATTGTCGATATGTATGACAGAGACCAATCAACAACTGAAGCTTTTAGAAAAATGCTAACAAAGAAATTTTCAGCAAGATCACCTGGAAGGCTTTTGAAATATTTTATTACTGCCCTAGTAAATAACCACACAAGAATTTTTGATCAAATAAAAAATTCAACAGCAGCTGTGGAAGATGCCATAATAAAAAATAAAAAAACCAGAGACAGCATAGAAATAATTTCTGACAATAGGCACAAGGCCCTAAATTTGTACGCATCATACGAAAGACTTCTTGATACTTTGGAAGTTTTAATGGAAAATGAAAATGAAATTTTCGACGATGATGATATAAAACACTTAAAATCAGTTTTATTTAGGGTTGAAAGATATTCTTCAAATATTTCCTACCTAAGCGGATATATTACAAATGTAAAAGATTCCTACACATCAAAAATGGATCTTTCAATGAATAATACCATGAAAGTTTTGACAGTAGTAACAACAATTTTCACACCAATTACAATAATAACCGGCTGGTACGGAATGAATTTTGAAAATATGCCAGAATTGAAATGGAATTTTGGTTATATGTATGTTATTGGAATTTCTTTGATTAGTGTAATTTTAGTATATATCCTATTTAGGAGATTTGATAAGTGAAAAAAATAAGACCTGTGTATTATTAATATTTAAACTTTAGCAATAAAAAAATCAAACACCAACCCATATCGAGCGAATGGACCGAGCCGAGAGATCTCATAGGAAAATTATATTTAAAGCCAAAGTAAATAAAAGAGATCTCTCGACTGCGCTCGAGATGGGTTTTTCCTTTATTTATCTTAATGTCTGAAGGATGAATTTTTTTATTATGATTTTATTTTTTTGAAATAGAAATTTTGTGTTTTTTCATAGTTTTCCTTTTATAAATTTGAAATAAGAATAGAATTTTTAAAACAAAATTCTTAACCGATTATTATTAATATCTAAACTTTAGCAATAAAAAAATCAAACACCAACCCATCTCAAGCGAATGAAATGAGTCGGGGATTTCAGGGAATAGGTTAAGTTTAAAGATAAGATAAATAAAAGAGATCTCTCGACTGCGCTCGAGATGGGTTAGCTTTTTATTTACGTTAATTTCTAAAGAATAGATTTTAATTATATTTATAATAAAATTTGTTTGGTTATAGATAAGTTAATATTTTTATTTTAATAGATTATTTCAAATTGATTTAGTTTGGACTAAATTTTTAACTGGCAGGAATAAACATTTAAACTTTAGCCAAAATCAAATAAACCAAAAATCCATCTCGACTCAGCGAAACGAGTGGAGAAATCTAATGGAATAGGTTAAATTTAAAGATAAAAAAAACTAAATAGAATTATCAACCAATCATTAAAATCTAAACTTTAGCCATAAATAAAATCAAACAATCACCCATCTCGAGCGAATGAAATGAGTCGAGAGATCTCAAGGAAAAAATAAATACCAGAGTTATCTAGTTCTAACTCTGGTATTATTACAAATTTATGTGGTCAGCTAATTAGTGACCTTGCTTTATATATTTTAATTACTAGTCAACAGCAACCATAACGTTGCTTGCTTTAATTACTGCATAAGCCTCTTTGCCTTTTTCAAGACCAAGTTCTTTGATGGCGTTATTTGTAATAGATGAGGTAATGATTGTTCCGTTTCCGATATCGATTTTTACAATTCCGTTAACTGCACCTTCAACAATTTCTACTACTTTTCCTTTAATTGTATTTCTAGCTGAAATTTTCATGATTTCCTCCTTAAATTTTTGTTTTCCAATTTATTATACCCCGAATTTCTAATATAAAACCTTCTTCAAAACTTAGTCAAGGTCTAATATTTATTATAGAAAGAAAAATTTAAAATAAAAAGTTATACTCCTAGATTTATAAAAGAAAAAATAAATACCAGAGCTATTTAGTTATAACTCTGGTATTAGATTAAATTTTATATTTTCAGCTTAAAGTTTCTGTTTTTATATTTATCCCTTTAACCCATCTGCTTGTCTTTGCATATTTTCTACAACCACATCAAAAATATCTCCGATTGATTGGGCATATTCTAATATTTCCCAAGGTTTATTTGTGTGGAAGTGGATTTTTATTAAATCTTCATCTCCTACTGCAAGTAGGCTATCTCCTTCGAAATTTTCTGTAATATGATCGAAAATTTCGTCTTCGTCTAAATCTTCTCCTGCTATTAATAGCTGGGTATCAAATTTGAATTCTATTTTTTCTGCCATTTTTTTCTCCTAACTATTTTTCAATAAATTTCTTTTTAATTCTTCTTCAAGACGACCAAGTTCGTTTTTGGCATCTTCTCTGTTTTTCTTTCCTTCGATTTGAATTGTTCTTACTTCATCGATCGCCTCGATTAGTCTGTCGTTTGTATATTTTATTGTATCAAGATCTATTATACCGCGTTCGGTTGCTCTTGCTGTGTCGATTGTATTTTGTTTTAATTTGTCGGCGTTTGATTTTAACAAATCATTGGTAAGATTTGTTACAGCTTCTTGGGCTCTTATGGCTTGTTCAGTGTGGCTCATGCCAAGGGCTAGGACCATTTGATTTTTCCAAAGAGGAATTGTATTTACAATTGTTGTTTGGATTTTTTCTGCCATAATTGAGTTTGATGATTGAACCATCCTAATTTGTGGTGCCATTTGCATTGAAACCATTCTGGTTAAATCTAAATCGTGCAATTTTTTCTCAAATCTGTTGGCTTGGGCTTTCATATCATTTGCTTTTTGGGCATCCATTGGAAGGTTTGATATTTTTGCTTTATTTTCAAGAGCCGGTATATCTTCCTCAAAAGTTCTTTTGAGCTTTCTATTTCCTGCCTCTATATACATAGAAAGTTCCTTGTAATAATCCTCGTTTAATTCGTACATTTGATCAAGCAAAGAAATATCTTTTAATAGGGTTATTTGATGGTTGTCCAAGGCTTTGGCGATTTCGTCTATGTTTTTTTCGGTTGATTGGTATTTTAATTTCATATTTTCAAGCTTTGATTTTTGCTTTTTAAAAAATCCAAACATGCCGCTATCGTCTTGGTCCATTGTTTTTATTTCTGAAACAACCTTATCCAAAAGCCCTCCGACTTCTCCAAGATCCTTGTTTTTTACAGTATTCAAAGTTTTTTCTGAGAAATTTGAAATCTTTTTTTGAGCTCCGACTCCATATTGGAGAATTATATTTGAATCTTCTAGGTCAATTTTTTGTGAGAAATCGTCGATTTGCTTTTCCTCTTCTGGAGAAAATTTTATTGATTGGTCGATTTGAATTTTTTCCTTGTATTGGACAGGTTTTAATTCTACCTCTTCGTTTTCTCCATCTAATCTTAATTTAATATCACTCATTTTTGCTCCAATCTTTTTCTAGATAGCCTTCTTGGTTTAATAAAATTTTCATTGTTTCTATATCAGTTTTTATATCCATTGTCCTATCTTCCATTAGTTCCAATTGAATTTTTCCAAAAGCCTCGTTGATTGTTTCTATGGAAGATTCAATTTCAAAAAGAGAATTTTTAATTTTTGGATCGTTTGAATTCATAATTTCATATTCTGTGTAGGCATCGATTAATTTTACGGTTGTAGGCAAATAATAATCCATAAACTTATCCAAAGCATAGGCTTTTTGTGGATATCTTTTTATAATATTTACAATATTTTCTATGGTTTTTTTAATCTCTATTACTTTTTCAAGAAAAGACCTAGATTTAATCCTTGAAATATCAAGATTTATGGAATTTATTTCCTTGCTTGAAATTTTTATTATATTTTCAGCCTTTTCAATATTTACATCCTTGTGGGCATCTTTTTCTATTTGTTTTTTTTCTTCATAAGACAAATTTGGCATTTGATTTTTTTGGTCCTTGTATAATTTGAAAGTTGGAATATCTAACAAGAACAATGAATCATTTTCTACAATTCTTGCTTGCTTAAAATATCCCTTATCCATCATATACATTAGCTCTTTTATTGTATCTTCTTCAGATTTTTGAACAGATGATGCCAAATCTCTTATTGGAATTACAGTATTATGACCAAGCTCTCTTAAAAATCTTGTGTAATCTTTAGAAATCATATCCAATTGTTGAGATTTTTTTAAAGTAAAAAATCCGGTCACCGAAAATAAAGTTGTAAACAATAAATTTTCAAAAAAATCATAGGCAAATCCATCAGCAAATAAAACTATTAGCATAGAAAATGCAATAATAAAAGAAATTACCATAGCTGTTTTAAATAAACCTGCCTTAGTTTTTTCAGGAAGTTTTTGGGCACAAACCTGAGGGTTTTTTGTTTGGATTGCAGGTTTTTTTACTGGATTTCCATTTATAAAATCCATGGTTTTATCAATAAATACATCAAGACTGGCTTTTACCTTATTACTTATATCAGAAAAATCCATGTCAGAAATAGCCTTATTTAGACTATTTTCCAAAGATTTTTCATTTTCTTTATCAAAATTTGTCATATTCACTCCTTAGTAAAATTATACCCGAAAGATTTAAATTATAAAAACTATCTTAATATTTATTTAATATACAATAATAAAAATTAAATAAATTAATACTAAAATTATAATATTTAAGAATCCAAATCTATAATTTTATCAAAATAATTTTCATTTTCCCTTATTTTTTCTCTATTTCCAAAAACTGTAAGATTGTTTTTGTCCAAAATATTTTTGTAATCATCTTTCAAATCAATTATATCATCTAAGCTGGCATTTTTTATATCAAGAAGTTTTTCTTCAAGCTCTTTATAAGAAAATCCTTGCAAATATCTTAAAAAATCCAAAGAAGCCTTGGCTTGAAGAGATTGAGGTTTTAAATATGAACCCATTTTTGAAATTTTTTGGTTTTTCAAATCATTTGAATCAAGTTTCAAATTTTCCAAAATCTTAGGGATTTTTTTATAACTTTCCACAGTTTTTTTTATGTGAGGGTCCCTGTAAGAATATGTTCCAATATTTCCATACTTATCAACCATAAGACCTGCCCCATAAGCTCCACCTTTTGCACGAATTAAATCGTGAAGGTAGGGATTTGAAATAATAGATGAAGAAAGGACAAATAGATTTAATTTTTTATCGGAAAATTCTTTTAAATCTCCACCCACAGACACATAATTTACATTTGCATCAGATAAAATTCCTTCCTTATAATAAGACTTTTGAAAATCAATTTGAGCTTTTTCTTTTTCTATTTTTTCAAGGTCTGAAAATTCTTTCTTTATATAAGCCTTAACTTTTTTATAATCTTCATTTGATCCTGTAATATTTATATAAAGATTTTTTGAAAAAATTTCTTTATAAAGACTTTCTAATTTCTCCATAAAACTATTGAAATCTTCTTCTACATCCCTTGCGATTTTCTTTATAAATTCATGATATCCAAAGCCATTTAGCTCGTCTTTGATGTATGAAAGTTTATCAAAATGTGAAAAAGAACGAGTAAGGGCAAGGCTATGACCAGAATCATACATATTCATTTCAAACAAGGCCTTAATTTGTTTTAAAATATCCTTAATTCTTTTTTCATCATTAAAAACAGATTCATTCATAATCTCTTTTATAAGAAGTAGGGATTTTTCGTACCTATCAAGGGTGGTTTTAAAGGAAATTTTAATAAAATTATTAATTTCCCCGTCCTTATTTTTTATATTTTGAATGGTGAAATTAAGTCCTGCCATATTTATAGGAATTAAATCATCCAATTTTTGGTAGGAATGGATTTTTGTATCAATTGATCCCAAAAAATCTGAAATTAGGCAAAGGTATTTGAGATTTTCAAGGCCCATGTGATTTACGTCAAAGAAAAATTCATTGTAAATCATCCCTGCGCTATCAAGCTTGTGGTAGATAAATTTGAAATCATCATCCTCGATTTTTCTTGGAACTTTCTCGATATCAAGGTCTACATCGCTAATTTCAAGAGTTGGAATTGTGGCCTTATCTTCTTTTGAATCTTCTTTTTCTTGGAAGGCTTTTAAATTTTCTTCCTTTTTCTTTAATTCTTCGATTTGATCATTTGACAATGATTTTTTCAAATTTTCTAAATCCTCATCGATTTTTTCTTCAATATTTTTAAAATAATCCTTATCTGGCTTTGCCACAAGAACTAGTTTAGTCTTGTTATTAATAAAATATTTCCTAACTTGTTTTTCAAAATAATCACTTTCAATCAAATCTCCCAATTCGTTTATATAGTCAATCAAATTTAGGCTATCAAAAATTTCATTGTCCAAATTGTGCATGAGTATATATTCAATTCCTTTTGAGGCTGAATTTATTTGATCTCTTTGGGAAAAATCAAAAAGGGCGTGGGCAGCTCTTAGGGAATCTTTTGGAATATGGTTTGCGTATTTTTCAAGCTCTTCTTCAATTATTTCAATAAATTTATCTAAGTTTTCAAAAGATGTTCCTTGGGCTGTAATTTGAATTGAAGATCTTTCGCCGTAGCCAGTCCTTGCATAAAAACTTTCAGGAGAAATTTCCTTGTAAATTCTTTGGGAAATTTCAGATGAATCCGAATTAAAAAGGGCAATTGATAAGATTGCATTTGCCAGTTGTTCTTTTATATCTGCTCTTTTATTTGTCAAAAATGAATAGGTGAGATAAGATTTATTTTTATCCTCATTGTTTGATTGGAAAGATGTAAAAATTGGTTTATCATAATAATTTTCACTAACCTTACAATCAGCTACAATTTCTTTTTTCTCATAATGGGATAAGTATTCTTCATCAAGATTTTCTAAATATTTCCCAATCTCCATATCCCCATAATAAAAAATTTCTGCATTTGATGGGTGGTAAAATCTTTTATAAAAATCCAAAAATTCTTCGTATGATAATTTTGAAATATCGTAGGGATTTCCACCTGAGACATATTGGTAGCAGGAGTTTTTGTAAAGATATTTATTTATTTCATTTATAATAATAGTATCAGGATTTGTAGTTGCTCCCTTCATTTCATTGTAAACAACTCCAGATACAGAAAATTTTCCATTTTCATCAATTTTTATAGACTTTCCTTCTTGTAAGAAAATTTCTTCCTTATTTAAAACTCTTGGATTAAAAACAGCATCCAAATAAACATCTTGAAGGTTAAAAAAGTCCTTGTCATTTTCGCTTGCTACTGGATAAACAGTTTTATCAGGATAGGTCATTGCATTTAAAAAAGTTTGAAGACTTGAGGAAATCATATCCATAAAAGGTTCTTTGGTCCTATATTTTTTTGAACCATTTAAAACAGAATGTTCCAAAATATGGGAAATTCCCTTGGAAGATTCTGGGGGAGTTTTAAAAGCAATTGCAAAAGTTTTATTTTTGTCATCAGTTTTTATATAATTAATTCTTGCTCCAGATTTTTTGTGCTCATACAAAAAAACATCAAGACCAAGATTTTCATATTTTTTATTTTTTATTAAAATATATTTTTCCATCAATAAATCCTTTCATTATATTTATTAATACAACTATACTCTTAAACAAATTTTATCTCATTAATAGAAAAATCAATTAAAAAATTATTTAAAAATTTTCAAAAAATAGTGTAGAATTAGAATAGGTTTATAAAATAAATCAATTTAATTAAGGAGGGAAGTAAATGATAGGTATTATACTGGCAAGTCACGGCGAATTTGCTCAAGGTATAAGACAATCTGGTGAAATGATTTTTGGAGAACAAGAAAAACTTGAAACAGCAGTTCTCTTACCTTCAATGGGTCCTGATGATTTAAGGGCAGAACTTGAAGAAAAAATCAAAAAACTTGATTGTGAAGAAATACTTTTCTTGGTTGACCTTTGGGGCGGAACACCTTTTAATCAAGTTTCAGCTCTTATGGATGGAAACGAAGAAAAGTGGGCAGTTCTTACCGGACTAAATTTACCCATGCTAATTGAGGCACTTGGCTCAAGATTAATGGAAGAAAAATCACATGATCTTGCAAAATTATTATTAGAGCCTGCCAAAGAAGGAGTAAAAACTAAACCAGAATCCTTGATGGACGACTACAATAAGTCTAATGCAAAAGATGAAGCAAAAGAAAATCTTCCAAAACACACTGGATCAATTCCAGAAGGAACTGTAATTGGAGATGGAAAAATTGATGTTGTTCTTGCAAGGATTGATACAAGATTACTTCATGGACAAGTTGCAACAAGTTGGACAAAAGCAACAAATCCATCAAGAATTATTGTTGTAAGTGACAATGTAAGTGAGGATGCTTTGCGTAAGTCAATGATAATGGAGGCTGCACCTCCTGGAGTAAGGGCTCACGTTGTGCCAATATGGAAAATGGCAGAGATTTTCAAAGATCCACGTTTTGGAGACACAAGGGCAATGTTATTATTTGAAACACCAGAAGATGCTCTTGAGCTTATCGAAAAAGGTGCAGATTTAAAAGAAATAAATCTTGGATCTATGGCTCACTCACAAGGAAAGGCCTATGTAACTTCTACGGTTTCAATGGGCAAGGAAGATGTTGAAACTTTTGAAAAATTACTCGATAAGGGAATAAAAATCGACGTAAGAAAAGTTCCAGCAAATCAGCCTGAAAATTTTACAAATATTATGAAAAAAGCAAAATCAGAACTTGGTTTGGCTTAAGGAGGAATTATGTCAGCAATTAGTATTATTTTAATTGTTATAGTTGCTCTACTTGCAGGTATGGAAGGAATCCTAGACCAATTCCAATTTCACCAACCAATCGTTGCTTGTACTTTGATTGGACTTGTAAGTGGACATTTAAAAGAAGGAATTATGCTTGGTGGTGCTCTTCAAATGATTGCTCTTGGTTGGGCAAATGTTGGAGCAGCAGTAGCTCCAGATGCGGCTTTGGCATCAGTAGCAAGTGCTATAATTATGGTTTTAGCTCTACAAGATGGAACAGGAAATGTAAATAACGCAATCAACACATCAATTGCAGTTGCAATTCCACTTTCAGTAGCTGGTCTATTTTTAACAATGATAGCAAGAACTTTATCAATTCCTATAGTTCATGGAATGGATGCAGCAGCTGAAGAAGGAAATTTCAGAAAAATTGAAGTTCTTCATATACTTGCAGTTTTGATGCAAGGACTTAGGATAGCAGTTCCTGCAGCAGCACTTTGTTTTGTTTCACCAAAAGTTGTAACAGGCGTTTTAAATTCTATGCCAGATTGGTTAACTCATGGTATGGAAGTAGGTGGAGGAATGGTTGCAGCAGTAGGTTATGCAATGGTAATTAATATGATGAGTACAAAAGAAACATGGCCATTTTTTGCAATTGGTTTTGCAGTTGCAGCAATCCCACAACTAACTCTAATCGGACTTGGTGTAGTAGGATTTTCACTTGCACTTATCTATTTAAAACTTAAAGAATCATCTTCATCAAATGGATCAAATAATACTGGAGATCCACTTGGCGATATTATAAATGATTATTAGGAGGAAATATGACTGAAGTAAATGAAAAAAGAATAGAATTATCAAGATCTGATAGGATAAAAGTATTTAATCGTCATCAACTCCTACAAGGTTCTTGGAATTATGAACGTATGCAAAATGGTGGTTGGTGTTATTCAATAATTCCTGCTATCAAAAAATTATACAAATCAGAAGAAGACAGAAAAGCTGCTTTAAGAAGACACTTGGAGTTTTATAATACTCACCCATATCTTTCAAGCCCAGTAATGGGAGTTACTCTTGCTATGGAAGAAGAAAAAGCAAATGGAGCTCCTATTGAAGATAAAACAATAAACTCTGTTAAGGTAGGAATGATGGGACCTTTGGCAGGTGTTGGTGATCCAGTTTTCTGGTTTACAGCAAGACCAATACTTGGAGCTCTTGGTGCATCAATGGCTTTAACAGGAAATATTATTGGACCAATTTTATTTTTTGTATTTTGGAATATTATAAGAATGTTATTTGAGTGGAAAACTCAAGAATTTGGTTACAAAGTAGGAAATGAAATTACAAAAGATTTATCTGGTGGACTTTTAGGAAAAGTAAACTTGGTTGCATCAATTGTTGGTATGTTTATAGTTGGAGCTTTGGTACAAAGATGGGTAAATGTAACATTTACTGTAAACGTATCAGAAGTAACTCAACAAGCAGGATCTTTTATTGATTGGAATTCTTTATCAAGCGGAAGCAAGGGACTTCAAGAAGCCTTCAAACTTTATGATCAATTAGGATCAGCAGGACTTGATCAAGTAAAAGTTACAACACTTCAAGATAACTTAAACCAATTAATACCAGGACTTGTTCCAATGCTACTTACACTTGGAATTTGTAAATTACTAAAGAAAAATGTATCACCAATCGCTATAATCGTAGCCCTATTTGTAATAGGAATAATTGCATCTGTACTTGGAATTATGTAATGGTTCAAAGCCAAAACAAAAAAGTAGACTTATCCATTAAAGCTAGATGCCTTAATGGATTTACCTCAGATGGAAATATAATGATAGGCGATGAGGCCTTTGAATTTTATAATGAAAAAAATATTGATGACTACGTACAAATTCCCTACAAGGAAATTTCTTTTGTGAGTGCGTCAGTTTTATTTGGCAAAAAAATAAATAGATTTGCAATTCATACAAAAGAAAGTGGCAATTTTATTTTTACAACAAAGGATAATAAAAAAACTTTGAGAGCTTTAAATAATTATATTGATTCAAATAAATTGAGAAGGTCTTTATCATTTTTTGAGGTAATAAAAAGAGGTATTAAAAATTTAATTAAAAAATAGGCTTGGATTTTTTCCAAGTCTTTTTTATTATAATTTGATATTTTAATAATAAGTTTACCTTTGTATTTAACAATGAAAATATTTGCAAAAATAAATTATTTAATTTTGATAAAAAATTTTTAGTTAATTTAATAAAATGGGTATATAAATATACATAGAATGAAAAAATGTTTTCATCGACAAAACGGAGGTTATTTTATTATGAAAGATTATAAAACAAACAAATTGAGGAACTTAGCTTTAGTAGGGCATTCAGGAGCAGGAAAAACTTCCTTGACTGAATCTTTACTATATTTTACCAAGGCTATTGATAGGGTTGGAAAAGTAGCAGATGGAAATACCGTATCTGACTATGAAAAACAAGAAATTAAAAGAAAAATTTCTATCCAAACTTCAATAGTTCCTGTTGAATATAATGACTACAAGGTAAACTTTATCGATGCTCCTGGATTTTTTGACTTTGAAGGAGAGGTATTAAATGCCCTTAGAGCAAGTGAGTCAGCTTTGTTTGTAATTGATGGAGAAAATGGAATCGAAGTAGGAACTGAAAAATATTGGAAATATACTGAAAATATTTCTTTGCCTAGAATTATTTTTGTTAATAAATTAGACAAAGAAAATGCTAAATTCAACCAAGTAGTTAGTGACCTACACATAGATTTCTCCAAAAAAATAATCCCACTAACCTTAACCCTTGGTGAAGGGGAAAACTTTGAAGGTTTGATCGATGTTATAGATAAAAAAGCTTTTAAATATGTTGACGGTAAAGCCGAAGAGGTCGAAATACCTGAAATTAGACTTGAAGAAGTAAATGCGGTTTATGAGGAAATCCAAGAAGTTGTTGCTGAAAGTGATGATGAACTTATGGATAAATATTTCTCTGGTGAAAGTTTCACTGAAGAGGAATTTAAAGAAGGATTTAGAAAGGCTATTATTAATGGTAGCGCTGTTCCTCTTGTTGCTGGTAGTTTGGATAAAAAAATTGGACTTGACTTATTGATGGATATTATCACAAAATATATGCCATCTCCAGACCATGCAGAAGCTAATATTGGTTTTAGGGTTAAAGATGAGTATGAATCTTTCGAAGTAAGCGAAGATGCACCTTTTTCTGCTGTAGTTTTTAAAACAATCGCTGATCCATTTTTGGGTAAAATTTCAATTTTTAAGGTTTTATCTGGATCTATTAAGAAAGATCAAACTTTCTATGATATAAGTAAGGACAAGGAATTTAAGGCTTCAAATATTTTCTACTTAAGAGGAAAAGACCAATTTAAAACAGAAAGAATCGTTGCTGGAGATATTGGAGCATTTTCTAAACAAGAAAGTCTTCAAACTGGAGATTCTTTGTGCACAAAAGACAATCCTATTGAATACAAGAAAATTAAATATCCAAAACCTGTTTTATATTATGCAATTGAAGCTGAAAGTAAAAATGATGAGGATAAAATCTCAGCTGCTTTGAAGAAATTATCTGAAGAAGATCCTACTTTTGAGGATAGAAGAGATGCTGAAACTCACCAAGAAGTTTTGGCAGGACTTGGCAATGTTCAACTTGAAGTTTTGATGGATAAATTAAAAGAAAATTATTCTGTTAATACAAAAGTTGTTGACCTAAAAATTCCTTACAGAGAAACCATTAAGGGTAAATCTGATGTTCAAGGTAAACACAAAAAACAATCTGGTGGTGCGGGTCAATATGGTGACGTATTTATTAGATTTGAACCTTGTGATGAAGAATTTGTTTTTGATGAAGAGGTATTTGGTGGAGCAGTTCCTAAAAACTACTTCCCAGCTGTAGAAAAGGGCTTAAGAGATTCAATGGATGAAGGTCCTCTTGCAGGATACAAGGTTGTTGGAATAAAGGCTACTTTATACGATGGATCTTATCACCCAGTAGATTCAAACGAACAAGCCTTCAAATCTGCTGCAAGACTTGCTTTCAAAAAAGGAATTGTTGAAGCAAAACCAATCCTTCTTGAACCTATAATGAAACTTGAAATTAGGGTTGATGAAAAATACATGGGCGATGTTATGGGAGATATGAACAAAAGACGTGGAAAAATTTTGGGCATGGAACCACAAGAAGATGGCTCACAAATAATTTCAGCACTCGCTCCAGAAAGTGAAGTTTTAACATATTCAATAGATTTGAGATCAATGACACAGGCTCGTGGATCTTTCTCAATGGAATTTGAAAAATATGAAGAAGTTCCAAAGGATTTAACTGAAAAGATAGTTGAGGCTAATAAGAAAGAATAAAATTTGTAGTAAAAATTATATAGAAAAGGGGCAAATAATGAAAGATTGGAAGATTTTGGAAATTGATCCTTGGATTAAGGATTATAAAAATGATATAAATCTTAGGATGGATGAATATAAAAAACAAAAGGCTAGACTTTTGAAAAAAGGCGAAAAGTTAAAAGATTTTGCCAATGCCCACGAGTATTATGGCTTTCACAAGGTGAAAACTGGCTGGATTTATAGGGAATGGGCCCCAAATGCTAAGGGACTTTACCTAATTGGAGATTTTAATAATTGGGATAGACATGCTCATCCCCTCAAAAAAATCAACGATGAGGATTGGGAAATTTTTATAAAGGGTATTAGGACCATTCCTCACAAATCAAGACTAAAAGTTATGGTTGATTATGGCGATAGTTTCCAAGATAGGATTCCTCTTTTTGCAAGAAGCGTAAAAAGAGATGAGAATCTCGATTTTTCTGCAATCTTAGAAAATCCTAGGAAAAAATTTAAGTGGACTGACGAAAAATTTAAAATTAAAAACCAAGATCTTCTAATCTATGAGGCCCATATTGGTATGGCTGGAGAAAAAGAAGAGGTTGGATCTTATAAAGATTTTGAAAAAAATATACTTCCAAGAATTAAAAAGGAAGGATACAACACAATCCAACTTATGGCTATAGCTGAACATCCATATTATGGATCTTTTGGCTACCAAGTTTCAAATTTCTTTGCTCCATCTTCTTGGTATGGAGAAAATGATGATTTAAAATCCTTGATAAACAAGGCTCACGAAATGGGTCTAAATGTAATAATGGATTTGGTTCATTCTCACTCAGTTAAAAATACAATTGAGGGAATAAATCTTTTTGATGGGACAGAGTACCAATTTTTCCATGAAGGAGATGAGGGAAACCATCCTGATTGGGATTCAAAACTCTTTGATTATCACAAACCTGGAGTATGCCATTTTCTTCTTTCAAATATAAAATATTGGCTAGAAGAATACCACTTTGATGGTTTTAGATTTGATGGGGTAACTTCTATGATTTATAAAAATCATGGAAGAGGCGAGAATTTTGACAATTATTCAAAATACTTTTCTATGAATACAGATATTGAAGCTATAAACTACCTTCAACTTGCCAATGAACTTATTAGGGAAGTTAAGAAAAATGCCATAACCATAGCTGAAGATATGTCGGCTATGCCTGGAATGTGTCTTCCAATAAAATATGGTGGAATTGGTTTTGATTATAGACTTGCTATGGGTATGCCAGATTTTTGGGAAAAAGCTCTAGAAAAACGTGACGAAGATTGGGACATGGGAAGAATGTGGTATGAACTTTCAACCTACAGGCCAGAAGAAAAAAGAATTTCTTATGTAGAAAGTCACGACCAAGCCCTAGTTGGGTCAAAAACTACAATTTTTAGATTAGCAGATTCTGCCATGTATTGGGATATGGAAAAGAAAACCCATAATATTGTAATTGATAGGGCTATTGCCCTTCACAAAATGATTAGGTGGATTACAATTTCTATGGGAGCTGAAGGATATTTGAATTTTATGGGCAATGAATTTGGTCATCCTGAATGGATAGATTTTCCTCGTGAAGGAAACAATTATTCTTTCCATTATGCAAGACGTTTGTGGTCTTTGGCAGATAATGACCTATTAAAATATGATTGGCTCTTAAAATGGGATGGAAAAATGCTTGATCAAATTATGGAAAACAAGCAATTAGGAAATGATATTTTTAGGCTCTGGCTTGATAATGACAGAAAAGTTATAGCCTACAGAAATAAGGATATAGTTTATATTTTCAACTTCCACCCACAAAATTCCTACGATTCTTTCCAAGTACCAATCCACGATAAGGGAAAATTTAAGGTGATTCTTGATACAGATGATGAAGAATTTGGTGGACTTGGTAGGATTTCGAAAGATTTTATTTATGAATCCAAAAATTTAGAAAATACTGACTACGATGGAATTGAAATTTATATCCCATCAAGAACAGCCCTTGCATTAAAGAAGGTAGATTAATGAGAATACTTGCTCTTGGAGATTCCTTTACCCAAGGTTATTTTGTAGAATGCAATAATTACACCCGCTTTTTAACTAAGGCGGGTTTTGAAGTTATAAATTTTGGCATAAATGGATCTACAACAGATGATATGGTTAGAAGGTATGAAAAAAATAAAAATAAATATGTAGGTATTGATTATTTAATAATTTTTGGTGGGTCAAATGACTTTTTAAATGGAGTAAGCGTCAATCTTGCATATTCAAATGTCAAAAGTATACTAGATTTATCGGCTGCAAGAAAAAATATCATAATTATTCCACCCCTAATTGAGGAGGAAGAGGCCTATCCAATCTATGGATACGTTAATGAAAAAATAAATGATTTTGCCCAAAAACTTTTGAAATTAGATTCTTTGATAGTTGACGGAAGAAAAATAAAACCATCCTACCTAGATGGTCTTCATATGGGCGAAATTTTTCACAAAAAGCTTGCCGATGAAATTATAAAAATTATAAAGGATGATTAGATGAACGAGTTAGAAGATATAGAAAAAATTGATAAAATGGTCGCAAAAAGCTCCTTTTTACCTGATTTTATGCGAAATAAACTTGCTATAAATATAATTTCTGTTTTAATTGTCTTGGTTTTATGCTTTGTTAGCCTTAAATTAGTTCATAAGATAATAAGGAAATTTTTAAATAGTAACAAAAATAAATTAAAGAGAAATCCAGCTAAATTAGAAACCCTATCAAGAATTTTTTATTCTGTAATAAGGATAATAATAATCTTTATTGCTATAACTATGATTTTGGATATATTTGGAATAAACACATCAAGCCTAATTGCAACAGCTGGAATAGGTGGTATCGCCATAGCTCTTGGTGCCCAAACTTTGATAGCGGATTTTGTAAAAGGGGTTTTAATAATTTTTGACGATAAACTAAGAGTTGGAGAATGGGTTGCTTGTTCGGGAGTTGAAGGAACTGTAGAAGAAGTAAACCTCAGAATTACAAAAATTAGAGATTACAACGGATCTCTTCACATAATTCCAAACTCAAACATAACAAATGTTCAAAACTATAACAGGGGAGCCCAAAAAAGCGAGGCATATTTTTGCGTATCAAACGATACAAAACTAGAAGATGTAAAAGAAATGATTGAGGCAGTGTCCCAAAAAATAAAAAGTATGCCAAAATATAAAAAAGCCTTCATAGAAGACTTAAGTTTTTTTGAAATAACAGAATTCAAAGACTTCTCCTACAAGGTAAGGGTAACATCCTTGGTAAAAATAGGAACTCAGTGGGAGATTTCAAGAAAAGTAAGAGAGCTAATAAAAATTGAAATGGAAAAAAGAAATATAAAAAGCAGTTTATTAGAAGAGGAAATTTATGAAAAAATATAAATTAAACGACATAGTAAGTCTAAAAAAGCCCCATCCATGCGGAGAAAACAAATGGAAGATTGAAAGAATGGGAGCTGACATGAAACTTAGGTGTTTAGGCTGTGATAAATTAGTTTGGCTAAAAAGAACAGACTTTGACAAGAGGGTTAGAAAAATACAAGATAAAAACGGAAAATTTGTATCGATAGTAAATTACAACCCAGAAGACTAGAGGAGAAAAAAGGAATTAATGATAAACGATAAAATAAAGAAAGATTATGAAAAAATATTAAATAAAAATTATCAAGAATATAGAAAAGATTTCGAAAAAATACTCGAAAAAAGAAAAGAATACGGTGCAACCTACAAGGAAGAAGAACTTCCTACCTTGTATGATGCATATTTTTATGACAAAAAAGATTTCAAACTCTACGATGAAATGATAAATATCTTTATGTCTATAGTAGAAAAAGTTACCAGAGAATATGTAGAAAACGAAAATTACAGAAAATTATTTGACCTAGATCCTTTGACAGAAAAATTAATTCTAAAAGATCCAGGCTATGATATCTCAACACCAATAGCAAGATTTGACGTTATGTATGATGGCAAAAAAGACTACAAATTTTGCGAACTAAACACAGACGGTTCATCCGCCATGCTAGAAGATAAGTCTCTAGCAGATTTGATGAAAAATTCAAAAGCCATAAAAAAATTAGAAGAAAAATACCAAATAGACCACATCGATCTTCTAGAAACCCTAGTAGATTCAATAGAAGATTTATATTTTTCAATAAAGGGCAAAAAAGAAAAAATAAACATAGCCATAGTCGACATAATAGAATTTGACAATATAGAATTTGAAACCATAAAAAAACTATTCCAAAAAAGAGGTCACAATTGCAAAATTGCAAATCTAAAAGATTTAGAAAGAAAAAATAATGGCCTATATATAGAAGATATGAAAATAGACCTTGTATACAGAAGACTTGTAACAAGTGATCTAATAGAAAATCAAAACATAGGAAAAAATCTAATAGATTCCTATCTAAACGATGAAATAATAAGCATAGGCTCATTTAGGTCCACACTTTTTTACACAAAAGATATATTTAGAATCCTAAGGCTCGAAGAAAGTCAAAAAATCCTATCAGAAAAAGAAAATGAATTTATAAAAAACCACATACCATACACAGAAAAATTAAATTATCAAAAAGATAAAGAAAAATTAATAGAAAACAAAGACAAATACATCCTAAAACCAATCCAAGGCTATGCCTCACACGGAATATACGTAGGAAAAGAACACACAAAAGAAGAATTTATACAAATATTAGAAGAAATAAAAAATAAAGACTATATATATCAAGAATATTACACAGTAGAACCTATGAAATTTATAAAAATGGAAGAAAAAGAAGCAAAATTAGAAAATTTTTCCTACGTAACAGGCTTATTTGCCTACAATAAAAAATTTATAGCCCCATATATGAGGATAGGAAACGCAGCACTAATAAGCTCAGCAAGAGAATATTACGTAGTAAGTTCCCTAAAAATAAAAGAAAAATAAAAAATAAAAAAATATTTGACAAAATAAAAAAATAATAATATACTAATATAGCTGTTTGAGACAGCTATATTTTTTTAACTCGTTTAAGTCAAAAGAGAAAGAAGATTGAGAAAAAAATTCAAAAAACTTTTCAAAAAAACTTGACAATAAAAATAAACGAGATATAATAAAAAAGTCGACACCAGAAAAGCAGTCGAGAAAAGTAAATAAAAAGAAAAATATTTACAAAAAAACTTGACAAGCGAAAAAAAAGGTGGTAGACTTAAATAGTCAGCAACAACTGACAAAGAACCTTTAAAAACAAATAAATACTACTACAAAGTTAATAACTTTGAGACCAAACGAAAA
>NZ_LN913014.1 GCF_001487145.1 Anaerococcus rubeinfantis | reverse complement strand
ATAATAATTACGTGGTGACAATGGCAGAAGGGATACACCTGTTTCCATACCGAACACAGAAGTTAAGCCTTCTAACGCCGATGGTACTCGGAGGGAGACCTCCCGGGAGACTAGGAAGTTGCCAAACAAATAAGATCAGCTTAGGCTGGTCTTTTTTGATGTAATTTTTTAAGTTTTACCATTAAAATTTCAATATATATTTTCTATATTTAAAACAAGAATAATGATTTAATATCAATTTAAATTTATTTTCATATTATAAAAATTTTGCAAGATTTGATATAAATTTTTAAAATAAATTCATACATTAGTGTACCAAGATTGAATGGTCCCATTTGTTGAATTTGATTAAAAAATTTATAGATTGTTTTTAAGACGGCATATTTGAATTTATAAATATTTTTATTTAATTTAAAATGCGATGAAATATAAACTATTTCATCGCATTTTTCTTTTATTTGTATTTGTAGAATCCTTCGCCGCTTTCTATTCCTTTTAGGCCTTTGGCGGCTCTTTCTTCTAGTTTTTTTACAGCCTTTCCTATTGGACTTGTTGGGTCTTTTGCTAGTGGATTTGTTTTTGTTATGTTTAGAACTGTTGTAATTCCTACTATATCTATTATTTCGAATGGACCTTTTGGGGAGCCTGTTCCAATTTTCCAATCCATATCTATATCTTCTGGATCTGCAATGTCATCTCCGTATAGCATTAGTCCTGCATTTATTAGTGGTACTAGGATTGAGTTTAGGATATATCCTGGTTGTTCTTTTTTAATTACTGCTGGGTACATTCCTATTTCTTTTGCAAATTTTATTACTGTTTGGAAGGCTTCATCACTTGTTTTGTCGTGTTTCATTACTTCTGCTAGATTTTGTCTCCAGATGTTATTTGCAAAGTGTAGGCTTAGGAATTTGTCTTCTCTTCCTGTGTATTCTCTAAAGGTTGATGGCAATAGGGTTGATGAATTTGTTACTAGAATTGCTTCTTCTTTTAGGTATGGAGCAATTTTTTCGTAGAAGGCTTTTTTCTCGTCCACTACTTCTGCTATCGCCTCTATTACTAGGTCTGCATCGGCAAATGCTTCTTCTAGATCTGTTGTGTATTTCATTTCTTTGTAAATTTTTTCGTTTACTTTTTTTAGTTCTTCTATTTTTTCTTCTGTTATTTCTGATTTATCATTGAAAAATGATCTTGGGTAGTTTGGATTTTCTTGTCCGATATAGGATGGGCATGCCATCAATTCTTTGGTGAATATTTCGTGGAGGTAATCAATTCTTGGTTTTACTCTTTCTATTGATCCTTCGCTTCTTCCCCAAATTGTTACGTCAAATCCGTGAAAGGCTGTAACGTAGGCTATTTGTGCTCCTAGTACGCCACCGCCTGCTATGGTTACTTTTTTTATTTTCATTTATTTCTCCTTTTTTTATTTTTATTCTTCTTTCATTTATATTTTTACCCATTTCTTTGTTTTTAAATTCTATTGGCTAGTATTTTGTAATAAAATTTTTTTATATCTTTTTTGGTATTTTTCTAATTTTATTTGTGAAATTTTTTTGATATTATAACTTTATTCTTTTTGAATTTTACAAAGTAGGGGATTTGCAAGCTTATTTTATATTTATATTTGATTTTAATTTTTTAATACTTTATTGTACCATAAGTTTTTCTTATATGTCTTATAATTTATATGTATTTTACAAGTTTTTTTATTTGTAATATTATGATTATGAAAACGTAATCATTTTTTTAAAAAAAGGGGTGAATATTGTGAAAGAAAATGAAAAAGTTTCTGGTAAGGCGTTAATTCCATTTTTGGTTTTTATCGTTATTTACCTTGCCACAGGTATTGTACTTCACGTTAGAGGAGTAGAAATGGCTTTTTATCAATTGCCTGCACCTATTGCAGCTTTTGTTGGTATTATTAGTGCATTTTTATTATTTGGTGGAAGTATTGATGAGAAATTCGACAATTTGGTTGAAGGCTGTGGCGATTCAAACATTATCATTATGTGTTTGATTTACATATTGGCAGGCGCTTTCTCCGCTGTTGCTTCTGCTTCTGGCGGTGTTGATTCTGTAGTTGGTTTGGGACTTTCTTTTGTTCCTGCTAAATTTTTAACTGCAGGTGTATTTTTGATAGCTTGTTTCATTTCTATTGCTACTGGTTCTTCTGTTGGTACTATTACTGCTCTTGGACCTATAGCTGTTGGTCTTGCTAAATCTGGTGGTATCAATATGGCTTTGATGCTTGGTGCCTTGGTTGGTGGATCAATGTTTGGTGATAACTTATCTGTTATCTCTGATACAACTATCGCTGCTACTAGAACTCAAAATTGTGAAATGAAGGATAAGTTTAGGATGAACATTAAAATGGCTCTTCCTGCTGGTATTATCACTTTCATTTTGTTATTAGTTTTGGGTGCTCCAGAATCTCAACCTGCTCAACAAGATTTATCTTACGATATTATTAAGATTATTCCTTATATTTTCGTATTGGTTGTAGCTTTGATGGGAGTTAATGTATTTCTAGTTTTAACTGGAGGTATTGTTTTATCTGGTATTGTTCTTCTTATGAACAATGGCTTTGATTTACTTGCTCTTTCTCAAACTATGTGGGAAGGATTTACTGGAATGTTTGAAATCTTCTTACTTTCTATGTTAATTGGTGGTCTTTCTAATATGGTTACCAAAGAGGGCGGTATTAATTGGATTATTGCAAAAATTAGAAAATTTGCTAAGGGAGAAAAATCTGGTGAGCTTGGTATAGCTGCTTTGGTTTCTCTTGCTGATATAGCAATTGCTAACAACACTGTTGCAATTATTATTTCAGGTCCAATAGCAAAGAAAATGTGTAATGAATATAAGATTGACCCAAGAAGGTCTGCATCTTTACTTGATACATTTTCATGTGTATTCCAAGGAATAGTACCTTATGCTGCTCAAGTTTTGATAGCTGCAAGCTTTACAGAAGGCTTAGTTGCACCATTCCAAATCATACCATATTTCTGGTACCAATTTATTTTGGGAGTAGTTTCAATAATTTCAATTTATGTACCATTTACTCAAGCAAAAGATAAATGGAACTTTGAATATGATATGGCAGAATCAAAAGTTAGCGATCATATTAAAAATTTGGAAGGCAATGAACAAGTTCACGCTTAGTTAGGGATAAATATTCCTTACAAAGCTTTGAAAGATTTTTGGAAGATTTGTAAACATAACCTATATCCATAGATAAATTTTCAGGATTTTCAAGCTTTACTGTTTTTATATTAGGAAATCCATTATCTGGATGAAGGCAACCTGTTCCAACATTAAAGGAATTTGTGTTGGAAATAAGTCCCAAAGTCGTACCCCTATCTTGGGTGTATATAACCTGTTTGTGATCAGGTAGGTTTACAAATTCTTCCGGTAAAATCTGTGTGTCATTTTGCTCATAAATTATCATAGGAAATTTATAAAGATCATCAATTCTAATCAATTCTTGATTTGCTAAAGGATGATCTTTGTTAATGAAAACATGAGGAATGACCTTGGCAATAGTAACGTATGACAAAGATTTTTCTTTGAATAAATTAAAAATGGCTTGCCTATAAGGATCATTTATATAAATAAAGGCTAGGTCAGAATAATCGTTTTCAACGTGGTTAATAGCATCGAGAGAAGTGGTTTCTTTTAGATAAAATTTAAAAGAATCATTCTTATACTTGTCAATTAATTTCATAAAAGCCGATACAGCGAAATTAAAATGTTGACTAGAAACTCTAAGCTCAGAAATATCCTTATTATCTGTAGAATATTGTCTTTGAATTTCTTTGTACTTGCTCATTAAGTCTTGGCATTTTATGAGATACTCAAGACCCTTGGCAGTGGTTTGAGTTCCACTTTGATTTCTATCAAAAATTTTAAAGCCCAGTTCCTTTTCAAGATCATTTATAGCCATAGAAATGGCAGGCTGGGATGTGTAGAGGTTTTTGGCAGCTTTGGAAATAGAACCTGTTTTAGAAACTTCTATAGCGTAATTAATTTTGTTTAAATTCATAATATCTCCTTAGTGTCTTTGGATATATTATATTAAATATTTTGAAAAAATAAAAGAATAGTAAGAAAGGATTAAAAAATGACAGAAAACAAAAAAAGATCATTTGCAACAGAAACAATACATGCAGGCGCAATAAAGGATACATACGGTTCACTCGGACTACCAATATATCAAACATCAACCTTTATATT